>NZ_AWGC01000015.1 GCF_000495835.1 Asticcacaulis sp. AC402 | reverse complement strand
AGCCTGCCTGGCGATCGCGATTGTCAGCCGCAGCAGCAGCGCGCATCAGAACGTCACCCGCAGGCTCTCCCTCACGCATTTCCGCCGCACCAACATCGAATTCGACGACAAAAGGCGGGCGCCCTTGGCCGGAATCAAATGCCGTGCAGCCAATGACCGCCGATATGCGCTCCGCCACATTGCGCGCCGAATTCAGCGTGGTGGCGGGCAGAGCCAGGGCGAAGACGTCGTTAGACAGCCGCCCCGCGGTATCCTCGGCGCGAATCAGGCGCGCGATCATCGAGCCGATCTGCGGTAACGCGCGCTCGAACATCTTCTTTTTCCGAGCGCGGAAAATGTCCGGGGTATCGGTGATTTTCAGAACACAGATGCTTAGGGGCCGCTGACGTTCAACAGCCCCCCGGGCCAGACGCGCCAGATGATTGGCGAAGAGGTCACGGCCGAAAAGACCGGTGCCCTTGTCCATCTGCGGGTCGCCGCGCATGGCTTCCAGCGTCTTGCGGATGGTCAGGTGGCGCCGATGGACGCGCGCCAGACGCAGGAGGCGATCCGCAATTTCAGCATTGCCGGCCGACGGATTGCCGATATCGCTGACGCCGCGCAAATAAGCGTCGCCCAGATCGAGTTCCATCGCCCTGTTCAGCCGCAGCAGCACGGGCGTATGATACAGGCGTGTGTTGCGACGCATCCCGGAAGCGATCGACAGGGCTTCGGAAGGTTGGTCGCTACCCCACAGCAGCACGGCATCGAACACCTTGTCGTGCAGGTAATCAAAGGCGCTGTAGCTCGACAGAGCGGCAACGACATCGGCGTCCTGTTTCTTCAAAGCATGGGTGAGGGCCAGAAACTCCGGATCTGGTTGGCCTATGGACAGCAGGCTAAGCTTAGGCTGGTTTTGCATAAGCTGATCAAGGCCTTGGGCGCCGTTGTTAAAAGTCAGGCACCTCAGATCATATTCTTCTTCGGCAACGCAGGCCCGCACCAGATGCTCGACACTCAGCGAGATCTGCTGGGGATGGGCGTCCTTGGTGAACACCATGTCCCATCCCGCCGGAATGACGTAGTCATCGTCGTGCCGCATCATGATCGCCGGTATGCGACGTGGCAGACAGGCTGCGCGAAGTTTCTCGAGCAGACCCGGCCAGCCCTTCTCGCAGGATTCATCGACCAGGACAGCTTCGATACCGAGGTCGGCAAGCGCGGCGCACGCAGCTTCCGGGGATGCGGCGCTCAAGGTGCGAATACCCAGACGGTCCAGGTCACGACTCAACCCTTGCAACCAGTCGTCGTCACGACTCAATAGCAACAGACGTGCTTGAAGGGTCAATGAACGCTCCTATACACCTTTTCCTAAGACGGAATCGCTTCCGTCCATCCCAGGCGGCAACACTCTTACGGCTGAAACCGTAAACAGAGTTGTAACATAAAACGTGTTAGTCGGCGCGGCGGATTTCAAACCGCCAGCCTTGTGAAAGTGTCTTGGTTGAGATCAGCAAATAATTGTTTTGGTTGCAAAAATGCGGTACGTCAATTTGCGCCATGGGATCGTCAGCGAGAAGGACTACTGTCACGTCACCACTCCGTGCGGCCAGATGACGTCGTAGCTTCAATGTCGGGACAGGACATCGATGGCCACGGGCGTCGATGACGGCAGGTTCGGAAGGGATCATGGCCTTCTCCTGAAACAGGCATGCTAGTCGCGAAAAGACGAAAAAAGCCGCGCCCGAGGACGCGGCCTTTTGCTACAGCTATAGGCTCAGTTTAGCCCGCTGCCGACAAGATACGTATTTGATCGGCGTGAGCCTTGATCAATGCCTGGGTCGACGTGTCGGTGTTGAAAACGCTGTACCAACCCTGAGGCTCGTGCGGCGGATCACCGACATAGGCGGTTTCACCGCGCAGCATGCGGTAGTCGGCATGCAGTGCGCGCCCGGCGCCACCCCAGGCCCAGAAGTTGGAACCGGCCACCGGGGTATGATTTCTGATGGCGTCTTCAGTAGCGGCATAGATCATGCCGTAGAACCTGTCCCTATAGTCGGTCGGTGTCCCCGGTTCAAAGGCAACATCGTCGCGCGGGAAACCGAACTCTTCGAAGACCACGGGTTTGTTCAGCTTGCGACCAATGTCGATATGCGCCTGGATGTAGGCTTTTACCTTGTCGGCGCCGCCGTCATAGGTCCCGGCCAGGTTCTTGCCGTCGACCCACGACCAGTTCTGCGGCCAAATGTGCGCCGTGAAATAATCTATGTGTTCATGGGCCTTTACGACGACTTCCTCACGTCCGTTCGCACCCATCAGGCCTTCATGGCCTAAAGACACCAGGTGATTGGCGTCGAGCGAACGGATCAGAGCAGCCGTGTCCTTGATCCAGCCGTAATAGGCCTCGACATTCTTGTCGATGGAGGCATCGGTGCCACCCGGACGGGGTTCGTTACACAACTGCCAGGCCATGATCGTCGGGTCGTCCCTGTAGAACTTGCCGGTGATCGCATTGGTCCGTGCCACCAGCATGCGGACATAATCGTAATAGACCGCCTTGGCGGCGCCGCTGGCGTAGAACTGGGCGGAATAGTCAGCAAAGGCCGGCCAGGGATGCGCGGGATCGCCCGCATTGATGTAGTTGCCGCCGTTGGTGTAATACTGGTTGGTCACTAGGCCGCCGGACCACTCCCAGAAGTTTGTCAGGTACAGAACCGCCTTCATGTCACGCTTGGCCATTTCAGCCAGCAGGAAGTCGAGCCCGATCAGCAGGTCGTTATTGTAATCACCAGGCTTGTTGGTGAAGGCCGGATCAAGAGAATTAATCAGCGGCGACAACTCCGAAGAACCCAGAACCCGCAGGTTATCAATCCCCAAAGCCTTCAGGTCGTCCAGTTCCTTGAGCAGACGGGTGCGATCGCCGAAGGCTGCGGTGGCGCCGAGATAGGCGCCGTACCAGATGTTGGCGCCGACAAAGTGATAGGGCTGGCCGTTCAGCTTGAACTTTATGCCATCGACGGACACGAAACCAGAACCGGACGGAGCCGACGTGTTGAGCTTAGGAAGGCTGCATCCCGCAAGGCCGAGCCCCGCAGCACCTGCCGCGGTTCCCATAAGGTGGCGACGTGAAATGTCGGGCATAGAAGAAACTCCCTGTTGATTTGGTTGCCGGCAACTTAAGTCACAACGCACATTAAATAAATACGAAATATTTATGCCATACCAAAAAAAGTTGCCGGTAGGGCTTGGGGATTGCGGCACAACTTGGCACTACCCGGCTCGGTCCTACCGGGTAGTTATTCAAAATCTAAGCTCGGTAAGGCTTAATCGCTGTGACCGTCGCCAATGACTTAAGTATGGCGCGCACGCACCATTCCGCATTCTGATCAGAAACTTACAGACATATCTTGATAAAGCGTTACATCGAGATGACGAAAGAGCGTGGGTACACATGTAAGGCCGAGGCCCTGGTCCGGTTCGGCGCCAAATGGGAAGGCCTGATTCAGCGCGCCAAACTTCAAAAAGAGCATTAGAAGAACGTAATAAAAAACAATAAATACAGATATTAAACAATAATACTTCGCAACAAAGACCATGATGGCCGCAGTCGCGACATTGTCGATGAAACCGGCTCTGCCCGAGCCGCCGACGACCATTTTGCCGAAACTGTCGCCGACGAAGTCGCGACCGAAGTGAGGGTCCATGTTTCGATTTGGCGTTGTGCCGGAATAGGCCGCGGCAGCGATGACGGCGGCAATGAAGGAGAATCTGGAGCCAAGATAACTCGGGAATTGGCGCGCACGACAAAAAACGGGATGGTGTTGATGTCGGAAAAGGAAAGGCTGGTGCTGGGATCGAACCCGGTCAGGAGTCGACAAAGCACGTTGCCGCCGACCATGGCGACAACGTGCTTCAGACTTTCGACCATATTTTTGCCGGCCGTCAGACGGTCTTCAGCGCAAATCGCCTGAGCGGGTTCGCTCGCCATCACAATGCCCCTGGAAGCATCTCGGAACCGGGGGCGGCCGGAGAAACAGCGTTTTGGCGGCCGGCGATCTTTTTGCTTGGCACTCGTGGACACTCAGGCTACAAGCCGCTTCCGCTCACAGGCATGGACAGGTGGCCGAGTGGTTTAAGGCAGCGGTCTTGAAAACCGCCGTAGGTGGAAGCCTACCGTGGGTTCGAATCCCACCTTGTCCGCCACCCCTCAGAATTTCTTAACCAAGATCTTGATAGATTGGTTGAAGTTGACACGTAGAGGGGCAGGATACACGACTGTATGGCACCGGCTCGAGCAGCAATATTGACCTTAAGTTTTATAGCCTTAGCCGTTGTTTCGGCTATGACTTTAAGCGCTTGCGTATCTCCCGCGAAGCCTGCCTCGAGTATCAATGTCCGCGGTCCGAAAGTCGCCGATGAAGCCCGTTATAACAAAGGTAACCTTAAGCCCTATACGGTCCGCGGGCGGACTTACTATCCTGGAATCCCGAAGGTAGGACATGAGGAGACTGGTATGGCTTCATGGTATGGCCATGAGTCGCCCAACCGTCACACGGCCGATGGCGAGGTTTTCATCGCCGATGGCATTTCGGCCGCCCACAAAACCTTTCCACTGCCCAGCGTCGCTGAAGTCACCAACCTCGACAACGGCAAGACCATCCGCGTTCGCGTCAACGACCGTGGGCCGTTCAGCGATGGCCGGATCATCGACCTTTCGCGCGGAGCAGCCAAGGCACTGGGCGTCTACACGACGGGAACTGCCAAGGTCCGGGTCAAGTTTCTTGGACCGGCCGAGCCGCTGCCGGCGCAGCCGGTCTATGCGCGGCCGTCAGGCGATGACCAAAGCTTTATCGTGCAACTGGGCGCGTTTTCGCAGGAAAGTAATGCCCAACGCGCCCAGGAAAAGATGGACGGCGCGCGCATCGATCGGCGCGGCGAATTCTATATTGTCTATTTGGGTCCGTACACGGGTGCCGACGCGGCGGAAAGCCATCGCCAGGATTCTATCGATGCCGGATTTACAAGCGCCATTCTCAAACGCGCCGAATAGAGAAATTTTATTCGAGGACTTGAGAAATCAACGAAACGCGGGCTATTTCAGCACGTGAGCCAGATATCGCACAGCAGGGGCCGGTTTATCGTCTTTGAAGGCGGTGAGGGAGCCGGAAAATCCACCCAGGTCCAGGCGCTGGTCAAGCGGTTGCGCGACTTCGGTCATGAAGTCGTCCAGACGCGCGAACCCGGCGGATCGCCCGGGGCGGAACTCTTGCGCAACCTGCTCGTCCAGGGCGACGCCGGGCGCTGGTCGCCGATGAGCGAAACCCTAATGATGTACGCTGCGCGCTCCGACCACCTCGAAACCGTTATTCGTCCCGCATTGGCCCGCGGTGCCTGGGTAGTATCTGACCGTTTCGCCGACTCATCTCGCGCGTATCAGGGTGCCGGCGGTGGCGTGACGCCTGACTTCATCGAACAGATCGACGCCGCCGTCGTCGCCGATACCCAACCGGATCTCATATTGATCCTCGACATGCCGGTCGAGGTCGGCCTGGCGCGGGCTTCATCGCGCGGTGACAAGGAGAACCGTTTCGAGTCAAAGGGCCTGGCGTTCCATGAGCGCCTCCGCCAGGGATTTCTGACTCGCGCCGCCAAGGTTCCGGAACGGTACCGCGTGCTGAATGCCGATAAGCCGATTGAGCCTTTGTTCAACGACATCTGGAGCGTGATGACCCGTGCGTTCTCAGACTTGCGGGTCACCTGACATGACCGATGAACTGCGCCTGATTGCGCCGCGCGAAAGCTTCGACTTCGAAGGCGGAGATGCCGTCGACCGCGCCTTCCTGACGGCGTTTCAGCGCGACCGCCTCCATCACGCCTGGCTTCTGTGCGGACCTCAGGGTTTGGGCAAGGCCAGCTTCGCCTTTCGCTGCGCGCGGTTTTTGATGGGCCACGATCGCGATGAAAGCTTTGGCGCCCTTGGCATGTCGCGTACCGACACCGATGTCCGGCTGATTACGGCGCAGTCGCATCCAGATCTGCTGGTGCTGGAACGCGAGATGGGCGACGCCAAGCTGAAGAAGAATATCACGGTCGACGCTGTGCGCGAAGTTGGTGAATTCTTCTCCAAGGCGCCATCGCGATCGGCCTACCGGGTTTGCATCATCGACTCAGTCGATGATTTGAATGTCAATTCTGCCAATGCTTTACTGAAAATTCTTGAAGAACCACCTCACAAAGGCATCATCTTCCTGATCTCACATTCGCCCGGAAGACTGCTGCCAACCATCCGCTCTCGGTGCCGGCGGTTGACCTTCGCACCCTGGAGCGATGCCCAGGTCAATACCTTCCTGCGCCAGCGGATCGAACTGGAAGACGAAGCGATCGACCGGCTGGTTCGGCTGTCGCATGGTGCCCCCGGCCGGGCGTTAAGCCTTATGGAAGAAGGGGCGCTGGACATGGACAGCCTGGCGGGACGCATGATGGAAGGTACCAAGCCACCGCGTCAGGAGTTGATGGCGGCGGCCGCTATGTTCAAGGCGTCGAATGCAAAAAGTGACGGTGCCCGTAAATTTGCCACCTTCGTCATGTGTCTGTGTGACCGTATGCAGGATGGCGCCCTGGGCGCCGAGACCTCACAAAAGGGGCAATCCATCGCCAAGTTGTGGTCGAAACTGCAAAATGCGCCGGCGGAGGTCGAATCCATCAACCTTGATCGTGGCGACTATTTTTGGTCTATTTATAACGACTTATCGGCATTAAATTGAGATACAGTGTGAGCTTACATGATTGATTACCGATATATTGATTCCCATGTCAATCTGCATGCCCCGCAATTCGATGAAGATCGGGCCGAGGTCATAGAACGCGCGCGTGCTGCGGGCGTAGATATGATGATAAACATCTGTGACCGGGTGTCGAATTTCGATGCGGTTTATGCCATCGCCGAGGCCCACGACGATATCTGGGCCACCGTCGGAACACACCCGCATGAGGCGCGTGAAAATCCCGAGCTGACGGAAGATACCTTGCTCGAACTGGCGCAGAAACCGAAGGTCGTAGGCATCGGCGAATGCGGTCTCGACTTTCACTATGATTACAGCCCGCGCGATATCCAGGCCAAGGTGTTTCGCGTTCACGCCGCCGCAGCTCGCGAAAGCGGCCTGCCTCTGGTGATCCACACGCGCGAGGCCGACGATTGGATGGGCCAAATCCTGGAAGTGGAAATGGCCAGGGGCGCATTCAAGATGCTCCTGCACTGTTACACCTCAGGTCCCGAACTCGCCCGCAAATGTGCGGAGATGGGCGCGTATTTTTCAGTGTCGGGCATCGCCACCTTCAAGGCCGCCCAGGCTGTTCGCGACATCATAAAGGACATGCCGGCTGATCGCATTATTGTTGAGACCGATTGTCCATATCTGGCGCCGATACCTATGCGCGGTCGCCGTTGTGAGCCGGCCTTCGTGCCGCATGTTTATGACAAGCTCGGCGAGATCCGCGGTTGGACGGCACAAGAGGTGAGGGCGCGCACCCACGCAGCACTCTTTCAGTTGTTCGACAGGATCAGGCCATGACCAAAATCCTGACCGTCAAAATTTTGGGCTCGGGCTGCTCGACCGGTGTGCCACGCATCGACGGCTATTGGGGCGCCTGCGATCCCGACGATCCAAAAAACCGGCGGACGCGGTGTTCCGCGTGGTTCGGGCTTCGCGACACGGAAACGGGTGGCTTAACCTCGGTCGTGGTCGATACCTCGCCGGAGTTCCGCGAGCAGATGGTCCGCACGGGCGTTAACCATGTTGACGCCATCCTGTGGACTCACGACCACGCCGACCAGGCCCACGGCGTGGACGACATACGTGCCTTTACCTTTGCGCGCGGCCGGCCGATCGACGGGTATATGGATGAAGCGACGTATGCCACGTTTCGGACGCGCTTTGATTATGTCTTTACCGGCAAGTTCGGTTATCCGCCGATTTGCGACCCACAAATCATTCCGCCGCATGGCGAACCCTGGGGCATTGACGGACCGGGCGGATATTTGCCAGTCATGACATTCGACCAGGAGCACGGGCCGATCCGTTCCGTGGGCTACCGTATCGGTGACGTTGCCTATTCCAGCGACGTCAACCAGATTTCGGAAGTGAGCTTTGCAGCCCTGGACGGCGTGAAGGTATGGATCGTCGATGCCTTGCGTCGGCGAGTGCACCCAAGTCACGCGCACCTGGATCTGGCGCTGGAATGGATCGCGCGGGTCAGGCCGGAACGGGCCATCCTGACAAATCTGCACCAGGATATGGATTATGAGACTTTGAAAGCAGAATTGCCTGACAATGTCGAGCCGGCTTACGATCAAATGCAGATCGACGTCACTTTTGACGGCTGAAAGTTATTCTTGTTCAATGTGTTGTAATGGATTTTTGAGAGAAAACCTGAATTGTTTGTGCATGATTGAAGTTTGACTTATTCAGTTATAGTCAATCAGGCTGGTGCCGCCATAATTGACCTGATCAGGTTGCGGACCTTCAAAGGCCATCTGGTCGAAGACGAACAGACCAGCCAGAACAGCGAAAAAGCCTGCCAGGGCGAGGACCATGATCAGGATGTTGGTCAGAGCCTTGCGATCGACTCCAGTGGCAAGACCGCCCCATATTGTCGGCTTGAAACTGTAACCGAAGCGGCGGGCATGCAGCGTCAGTTCGCCGAAGGTATCGATTGTAGGCTGGAAATGCGTGACAGACTTGGCCATATCAACAACCCGAAAATCTTGTACTGGGCGCCGGGATCGGCGTTGTCCTGAACCTAGGGCAAAATCCGTAAGGGGTATGTGGCAAAACTGGCAACGTTGCGTAAGAACGGTGTAAGCCACAATAGTGTCTGGCGCTCGTAAGGCCCAATAATTTCCCATAATATTTATTATGCGAGACATGGGTGTAGCCGCCATTTAGTAATGTCGCACTCGTGCCAGTTAGAGATGGCACCCTCCCGCATTTTCGTGGGAGGCCCTCTAAGTGACGTTACATATCATGAGCGACAAAGAGCTAGCGCGGCTTGAAGTCCTGCGCGATCTGACGAGCGGCCGGCTGACGGCATCGGCGGCTGCCGAACTTCTGGGATTGGAGCGGCGGCAAGCTCGGCATGGCTAGGCATCTTCTGCGAGAACAGCCAAGTTAGGCATTTCGCCTATCGTGACGACGGGCAAATAGCTTGCTGCGGCCAGGGCAGAAGGGTCTTTTTCTATCCAGTGAGCAAAGCGTGCCTCAGCCCATGAATACGCAAAATCGCTCTCATGTTCGAATAAATATGAGACGAGCCGCTCCGCAATAGTTTTCCCCCACTCCAAAGCAGCTTCGTCGGAATCGCTCATGATCCAGATACCCGTGCTCGACTCGTAGTCAGTCCCGTCACGAGTGTTCGCCCTCACCTCGGCGGTGTTTTCAAAACCGAAACGGAAAAGGCGCCTAGCGAGCATGGCGCGACGATAGTCGCTTTCAATGGATCGGTCTACGTGCCTCGCGCGCCTACCGGCCCACTCGGAAAACAAAGACTAAGCTGGGCAGTCAGTGCATCGGTCGTCGGTCGGGCTCTGCGCGATGTGAAGGCTTCGCGCCCGCCCGCCGCCCGACCCCATAGCAGGTGCTCCGTGACATTTCTATCTGGCGGAAACCGTGAGATTTCTAACCGGCCTAGACATTTCGTTTAGTCGCCATTGTGTAATTTTGGCCCCGTGCCCTTTCGCGATATTCTCGCGGAAAACGGCTGTCCGGAACGCGGCGGAGCTTGCAAGCTAAATTGGACCCCGTGCACGCGATGACGGTCGTTGAATGTACTCAGCGCTAGGATCAACGTTGATGCTGACTTCACACCTTACTTTAACTGCAATCCGGCTTGGCTTTTGGCGGGACGCGGCTTAAGACTCGCTGTAGAGAGCCAAACAGCGCGATTTTTTTGGAGAACCGCATGTCATCGGGGGGAACGGAGTCTTCTAGCGAGGCCCGCGTGCCTTTTAGACGGTTATTGGCGTTTATCGGCCCTTGCGTCCCCTTTGCCGCCTTGGGCTTGCCTCTGGTCGCCATCTTGCCGGAATATTACGGTACGCAGCTTCAATTGGGCGCTTCCGTCGGGCTGATTTTCCTGATCGTGCGCTGTTGCGACATCCTGATCGATCCCCCGCTGGGTTATTGGATGGATCGTACACGGACGAAACTCGGCCGGTTCAAACTGTGGATGCTGATGTGCCTGCCGGTCCTGTTTGTCAGCGCCGGTTTCATCTTTCTCGCCGGCAAGGGCGTAACTGAGCTCTATCTCGGACTATGGCTGCTGGTGCTATATATTGGCTTCTCCATGGCAGCGCTCAGTCAATCGAGCTGGGGGACGGTGTTGTCGACCGATTATAATGAGCGATCTCGCATTTTCGCCTGGTGGCAGGTCGGCAATATTATCGGCATCATCTGCGCCGCCGTCATTCCGGTCGCAGCGCAACATCTCGGCTACAGCTATAATGTAGGAGTCCAGGCCGTCGGCATCTTCATCATGATCACTTTGCCGCTCAGTATCGGCATTGCCTTCATGATCGTGCCGGAAAAGGTGTCGAATGCCGCGACGCATGACCTGCATCTGGGGCACTATTTCGATATGTGGAAGCGCAAGAATGTGCGCTGCATCCTGTGGGCCGATCTTTTCATGGGATTGGCGCCCGGGATCATGGGCGCCCTGCTCTTCTATTTCTTCGAGCAGGTCAAAGGCTTGACGCGGGTGGAGGCCAGCATCGCCATGCTGCTCTACTTCGTCGGCGGGATTGTCGGCGCGCCGATTTGGGTGATCGCGTCGAAGAAGTTCAACAAGCATGCAACCTTGATCGTCTCCAGCGTGATCTTCGCCGTCCTGTACGGCGCCATGTATTTCGCGCCTAAGGACAATTTTTTGGTCTGCGCCACAATGACCTTCCTCAACGGGATTCCCTATGCTGCCTCTCTGCTTCTGACTCGGGCACTGATGGCCGACATCGGTGACGAGGTCATGCTGGAAAGCGGTCATGACCATAAGGGTACCCTTATGGCGATCCTGTCGGCAACGACCAAGCTGGGATACGCCTTTTCGGCGACGACCATAACGGCGGTCGGTGCGCTCGGGTTCAATGTAAAGGCCCCAGCGACCAGCCCGGCCGAGTCACTGATCTGGGTCGAAGCTTTTTTCATCGGCTTCCCGGTCCTGTTCCTCCTTTTGGGCGCCGCGGTTATGAAAAATTATGATCTGACGCCGGAAAAACACGCCGATATCGTAGCGGGCCTTAAGCAAAAGGGTCTGGTGTGATGGAACGGCCGGCGATCGAGGGTTTGCTGGAGGTTATGCGCCGGCTGCGCGATCCGGTTAGCGGCTGTCCGTGGGATCGCGAACAGACGTTTGCGACGATCGCGCCTTACACGGTCGAGGAATCCTACGAGGTCGCCGACGCTATTCAGCGCGACGATATGCGTGACCTGAAGGAAGAACTGGGCGACCTGTTGTTTCAGGTGGTGTTTCATGCCCGTCTCGCCGAAGAACTCGGCCTGTTCGATTTTCACGCTGTCGCCGCCGCCATGTCGGAGAAACTGATCCGGCGCCACCCGCATGTCTTTGGCGATGTCGGCGACCGTACAGCCGACGAGCAGAATGTCGCCTGGGAAGTGACCAAGGCGGAAGAACGCAAGGCCAAGAACCAGACCGGCATCCTGGACGATGTTCCGGTGGGCTTGCCTGCCCTCACCCGCGCCGCCAAGCTGACCAGACGCGCCGCCCGGGTCGGGTTCGACTGGCCCAGCGTTCACGAGGTGGTCGACAAGCTGGACGAAGAGACCGCCGAGTTGAAGGCCGAGATCCAGGCCGGCGACGTCGCCAAAGCGCGCGAAGAACTGGGCGACCTTTTGTTCGTCTTGGCAAATCTGGCGCGCAAACTGGATGTCGAGCCTGAAGACGCGCTGCGCATGACGAATGCCAAGTTCGTTCGCCGGTTTGAGTCGATTGAGGCGGCTCTGCGCGCTCAGGGCAGAACACCGGACCAGTCCAATCTGGAGGAGATGGATGCTCTATGGAACGCCGCCAAGCACAGCGAGCGCGAAATCCAGCTTTGATACCAGCCCGCGATGACCTTGCCCCATCGCGGACTGGCAAGCGCGCCAGAGAACGTACTTCGGGCGCCCGAGCTTATGCGAGGAGCCATGGGGGGCGCCTGGTCCGGCGCTTGAGCTGAAAAAATGCGAATACCAAGCGTCATTCTTTATGAGGCTTGGTATGAGTTTATGCCGTAACTCCATAAGCGCTGTGTAATTGTTGAGAACCTGACCTCGTCGTAAACTTCATCCCAAACGGGCTGGAGTCTACTGATGCTGAAGGCCAAGGCCACTGCACTAAAGCGATACGCTATCATTGGCGCCGTCGCTGTTGGCGCCGGATTGTTGTTTGGACTCGCGGCATCCGCCTGGCAGGTCTGGCGCGAAGATTCAGTCTATCGCGATAGCCATATAAGCTATGTCCAGTTTCCGTGCGAAACCATGACGACGGCTGGGGCCTGTCCGGCCTTTCGAGTCGATGCTTTCGGCGACGGCACGGTTGTCTATCAGGGCGGCACCGGAACCAAGATTCCCGGCAATTATACCTATCGCGTCTCAGGACAAGAGATGCGCGCCTACATTCGCGACTTGCACGCCTCTTCGTTCTGGTCGGAGGCGGTACCGGCGGGCCCGAATAGCTACGGCGGTTCGTGCATCATAATCCTGCATGTCAAAGACGACGTCCGCCGCAATGGTTGCCTGAAATGGCGCCCCGGCAGCGACCAGGCGATGAATGACCCCGGTGTTTCCGTAAATGTTGCGCAGTTGGAGGCCCTGACGCGCGTCAACAGCCTGACACGCGGCGATACCGGCACGACGGAAATGAAGCGACACGCCCGCCCGTATACGTCCCGGAGAGATCTATTTTGATTTGCAAGTCACCTTACGCTTCGATGTCTTTCAGCAAGTCATTATTAGCTTCACTTTTGATATGAAAGTGGAAATTTCGTTCCGATTGCGAATCGCAAGACGGATGCGTTAAGACTTGCGCTACGCCATTCAAAACGACCGGTGCTTCGCATGAAACGTACGACCAAAGCCTCACCTCCCCCATCAGCGTCGCAGACTGCGGGACCGAGGTCACGGCTGGTGCGGGGGGAGGCGCCGCCGGCCAAGCCGGGCCTGGTCAAAAAGCCCCTCCCCGACAAGGCGCACCGGTCTTTGTGCCCAATCAACCTGACCCTGGAAAAGGTCGGAGATTCCTGGTCGATGTTGATCATCCGCGACCTGATGCTGCGCGGGCATACAGGCTATCAGGCCTTTCTGCGGTCTGAGGAAAAGATCGCCACCAACATCCTCGCCGATCGCCTGGCGCGGCTGGAACAGAACGGCGTGATCATCAAAAAACCGGATCCGGCCGATGCCCGCAAATTTATCTACAGCCTGACCGAAAAGGGCGCTGACCTGGCGCCCCTGCTGGTGGAGTTGGCGCTCTATTCCCTAAAGCACGAGCGTCGGACCGACATGCCTAAAGACGTTGCCGCCGAAATGCAGCGCAACAAGACCGCGTTTGTGTCGCGTCTGGTGCGGGCCTGCGCCCCAAAGACAACGGCAAAACGCCGCAAGCAAGAGCCGCGACAGGGGGCGGAGGAGACTTTGAGCCTGTTCTGACGGATCGAAGGTTCTTTGCGGGAGCGACGATCTATACCGCCGCCATGCGGGCAAAGCGGCCATAAGCCATGTCCGACAGCTTGACCTTCAGGTGAACGCGGCCGTCCTCGCCCTCATGTCGGGCTACGACGCGACCATGCTGATAAAGGAAGGCCAGAGCCTCGCCCTGGTGCGGATCGAGAATCAGGTCGATCTCCTCACCCTCGGCATCAACCAGGGCAGCTATGCGGCTGAGCAGAGCTTCGATTCCCTCACCCGTAATCGCCGACACCGGCATGGGTTTCTGGGCATCGCGGGAGGTGACGGCGCGACTGAACAAACCTTCTTTGGAATCAGCGTCTAACAGATCGATCTTATTCCACACTTCGAACATGCGGCTACGATCGAGATCGGGCAGTATCTGTTGCAGCACATGCTCGACATCCTGGCGCTGGGCCTCAGTTTCCAGATTGGAAACGTCGCGGACATGCAGGATCAGATCGGCCTGCTCGACCTCTTCCAAGGTGGCGCGGAAGGCGGCGACCAGTTCGTGCGGCAGATCCGAAATGAAGCCCACCGTGTCACTGAGCATCGCCGAACGGCCATTGGGTAGTTTCAGGGTGCGCAGGGTAGTGTCAAGAGTGGCAAACAGCAGGTCTTTCGCGACGACAGCAGCATGGGTCAGGTGATTGAACAGCGTCGACTTGCCGGCATTGGTATAGCCGACCAGAGCAACGATCGGGTACGGAACCTTCTTGCGCTGGACGCGGTGCAGGTTGCGCGTGCGGCGAACCTCGTCCAGTTCGGTCTTCAGCTGCTTGATCTTGTCGGCGATCATGCGGCGGTCGAGCTCGATCTGGGTTTCGCCCGGCCCGCCGGTCGTGCCAGTGGCGCGCTGGCGTTCCAGGTGGGTCCAAGTGCGGACCAGACGCGACTTTTCATATTCCAGCCGCGCCAGTTCGACCTGCAACTTGCCTTCGCGCGTCCGGGCGCGGCGGCCGAAGATCTCCAGGATCATGCCGGTTCGGTCAATGACCTTCAGCTCCAGCGCCTTTTCGAGGTTACGCTGCTGGATCGGCGTCAGGGCGCCGTTGACCACGCACAGGGATGCCCTTGCGTCCTCGCACATGGCCTTGATCTCGTCGACCTTGCCTGCCCCGAACAGGGTCGCGGGATTGAGCTTGCGCACGCGCACCGACACAGACCCGACGATCTCAAGATCGAGCGCCAGGGCGAGGCCGATAGCCTCCTCCAGCCGCGACTCGTCATGAAGACGCAGTGCCGCGCGCTGATCGGCAGCGTGTGCGATATCTGCGTCGATGACGACCGCCCGGACGATATCGGGCGCGTGATCGATATATTTATCGGTCAATGAAGAATCCCCTCATAGGGATATCAATCATCAGCGTCGTCTTCTTGCTCGTAGAGCTGGACAGGCGCGGCCGGCATGATGGTCGAGATCGCGTGTTTGTAGACCAATTGCGACTGGCCGTCGCGGCGCAGCAACACGCAAAAATTGTCAAACCAGCTGACGATGCCTTGCAGCTTGACGCCGTTGATCAGAAAAATGGTCAAGGGTGTTTTGGTTTTTCGGACACTGTTGAGAAACGTATCCTGCAGGTTTTGCTTCTTGTCGTGGGACATTGATTGGCCCTTCTCATTTCGATAAAATTTTGGGAAGCACAATACCCCCCACACAGACAACGTGTGATAATAGGCAAATAACTACCCCTATTTCAACCGCACTGCGGTAAATTTATTTTTCGGCCCGTCACACCAGGGCTGTATTGCGGGCGTGGATGATATAGGAATCCCTTAGGGCGCTTGCCACAGGCCCTGGTTTTCCGTCACCAATCAAGTGACCATCGATAGCGATGATCGGCATGACCAGTGATGTCGCTGCGGTAATGAACACCTCCGAAGCGGCCTTGGCGGCCTCCAGTGTGAAGGCAACCTCACGTATTTCCAGGCCAGTGCCGGCTATCAGCTTCAACAAGGTGAGTCGCGTGACCCCGGCCAGGATGTTCGCCTTCAAGTCGCGCGTGAGGATGACTCCGTTGGTGCCGATCATATAGACATTGGTCGACCCGCCTTCGGTAACGTAGCCGTCGCTGTCGACGAAAATGACCTCACCGGCTCCCTCTTCCCTCGCGGCTTGTTTGGCCAGGACGTTGGGCAGCAGGCCGACGGTCTTGATGTCGCAGCGGCCCCAGCGGATGTCGGGCATGGACTTGGCCGTGATACCAGCCAAGGCCTTTTTGGCCGCCGCTATCCGGTCGACCGGCTTGGCGGTGACCACCATGGCCGGGCGGACATTGTCCGGAAATACGTGGTCGCGGGGGGCAACCCCGCGAGAAATCTGAAGATAGACCATGCCCTCGCGAATACGGTTACGGCGTACCACCTCAGTCAGAACGACCAGCAGTGCACTGCGCGGCATGGGCATGGCGATTTTCAGTTCGGCCAGGGACCGCTCCAGACGGTTCAGATGGCCTTCAAGATCCGCCAGGCGGCCGTCAAATACTGACCAGACCTCGTAGACGGCGTCCGCAAACTGATAGCCGCGGTCCTCGATCGAGACGACAGCGTCGGACTGGCGGACATAGGCGCCGTTGACATAGGCAGTGCGGGACATACAAGCGCTTTCCGAAAAGTGTAGAGCACTTTTCGGCTAAAAAGCGCGCCAAACCAAGCGCTTTCCGAAAAGTGTAGAGCACTTTTCGGTTAAAATGGGCGGCTAAACAAGCAGAATTATGCGTCCTCTTCCTCGCCACGGATATGCGCCAGGCCGAGTGATTTCAGCTTGCGGTGCAGGGCCGAGCGCTCCATGCCGATAAAGGTGGCGGTACGCGAGATATTGCCGCCGAAGCGGACAATCTGGGACGACAGATATTCACGTTCAAATACTTCCCGGGCGTCGCGAAGCGGGAGTGCGATGATCCGCTCGGGACGGATGGCGCCGGCAACTGCCGACTCCACCACTTCCGACGGCAGCATCTGGGCCGTAATCGGCTCGTTGGGCGACCCCGAGGCCAGGATCAGCAGGCGCTCGATGTTGTTTCGCAACTGGCGGACATTGCCTGGCCATTCGTGGACCTGCAGCGTCGCCATGGCGTCTTCGGACAGGTTGCGCTTGGCCAGCCCCTGGGCGGCCGAGATGCGGTCGATGAAGTAGGTGACCAGTTCGGCGATGTCGCTGCGGCGCTCCGACAGGCCGGGGACGCGTACCGGTACGACGTTGAGGCGGTGGAACAGGTCTTCGCGGAAGCGCGCCGCCGCGATCTCTAGAGCGAGGTCCTTGGAGGTCGAAGAGATCACACGAACATCGACCTGGACGTCCTGGTTACCGCCGACGCGCTGGAAACGCTGTTCGACGAGTACGCGCAGAATACGGCTCTGCGATTCGATAGGCATGTCCGCCACTTCATCGAGGAACAGGGTGCCGCCGTGAGCGCGTTCGAATACGCCGATCTTCCGCGGCTTGCCGCCCTCGCCTTCCTCGCCAAACAGCTCGACGTCGAGCCGCTCCGGCGTCATGCCGGCGGCCGAGATAGGCATGAATTCGCAGCGCGCGCGTGGCGATGCGTCGTGGATCATACGCGCCACCAGTTCCTTGCCGGATCCGGCGGGACCGGAAATCATAATGCGCGAATTGGCCGGCGCTACCTTGGCGATAGTCGAGCGCAGCAGTTGTGCTGCTGCCGAATTGCCGATCAGGCCGTCCGGCACGACCGCCTGGGACCGCAGGCGTTTGTTTTCCCTGCGCAGGCTGGTAAGTTCAAGTGCACGCTGAATAACCATAATCAATCGTTCTGTTTTGAATGGCTTTTCGATAAAATCGAATGCACCCTTCTTGATCGCAGCCACGGCCGTTTCGATCGTGCCGTGACCGGAAATCATGACAGCGGGAATGTCGGGATCCAGCTCGCGGATTACGCCCAGCAGTTCGATGCCGTCCAGACCGCCGCCCTGCATCCATATGTCGAGCACGCAAAGGCTGGGCTTGCGCGCCCGGATAGCGCGCAGGGCCGCATTGGAATCGGCGGCTGTGCGGACAGCATAGCCCTCGTCTTCCAGTATCCCCGCGATCAGTTCGCGGATGTCGGCCTCGTCGTCGACAACCAGAATATCTACCCCAGACGATACTTTCATCACACCCTCATAAGCTTGGTTCCGGCCGAGGCCGGGCTATCGGTGGCACCCGGGAGTTGACCCGACTGCTGGCGCGGCAGACGCAGAACGGCCCGCGCGCCGTTGAGATGAACCGCGTCGGTGAGCCAGAACTCGCCGCCGTGGTCCTCCAGAATACGCTTGACAATAGCCAGTCCAAGACCAGTGCCCTTTTCACGCGTTGTGACATAGGGCTCGGTCAGACGGTCGCGGTCCTTTTCCGGCAGACCGATGCCGTCGTCCTCGACAGTAATGACTAGGAAGCCGTCTTCGGCCGTCATCTCGACCCGAAGATGGCCGACAATACCGTCTGCCGGCGCGACCTCATCGGTACCGTTATCGCGCATCAGCCGCGACGAAATCGCTTCGCCACCGTTTTTCAGCACATTGCCCAGGGCCTGGCCCAGCATGCGACCGTCGCAGACGACTCTCAACTCGGGCAGGGGTTCGACGATGTCGATGACGATATCGGCCCTTGCCACACGTTGAGCGAAGACGCAGGCGCGCACCAGTTCGGCAGCTTCTTCCTCGGCGAAGTTCGGCGCCGGCATACGGGCGAAAGAGGCAAACTCATCGACCATGCGGCCGATATCACCGACCTGGCGGACGATCGTGTCTGTCAAGCGGTCAAAGGTTTCGATATCTGTCTCGATTTGGCTCCGGTACTTGCGGCGCAGGCGCTCGGCCGACAACTGGATCGGGGTCAGGGGATTCTTGATCTCATGAGCGATGCGGCGCGCGACATCCTTCCACGCGGCATTGCGCTGGGCAGCGATCAGCCTGGTGATGTCGTCGAAGGTCAGAACGGCGCCGCCAGTCTCGAGACCTGATACGCGTACGCGGACACGTCGGGTCTCGCCGCGACGGACCAGGTCGACCTCCTGCTCTTCGACGCGGTGGACGGACGCCTTATCCAAAAGTTCTGAAATTTCAGGTGCTAGTTCACGAATTCTCACACCTGAGGTATCCTCCGACGCAACGCCCAGGAAGTTCGCAGCATGGCGGTTGATCGCCGAAATCTGCTCATTGGCATCCAGGCCGATAATACCGGCGCTGATTTCGGACAAGACGGTTTCGATAAAGCGGCGCCGGGTTTCGGCCTCGTCACCGGCCTGCTTCAGGGCCTGCTGTTGACTCTGCAGGTCCGAGGTCATGCGATTGAAGGCGCGCGACAGCACGGCAATATCTTCTGATTGGCGTGCTGTCATGACACGTGCGCTCAAATCTCCACCGGCGACCCTGCCGGCAGCCTGCACAAGTCGGGCCACGGGGATGGCGATGCTTTCGGCCGCCGAGGTTCCGCCCCAGATGGCTCCGACCAGCACCAACAGCACGGCCTCGACATAGGCCATAATGAACAGTCCCTGCCCCTTGGCGCGTTCCTCGCGAACATTGCGATAGTCAACGATAGCCGTTTCTGCGGCCCGCAGGCGGGCAAGGATCCCTTCGGGCAGCAAGCGCACACCATAAAGCATAGCGCCCTGATACCCGGTTAGCGGATAGACGACGCGCTGGGCATCCGGTCCGGGATACTCGGCAAGGATCGGACCTTCGGACGCGACATAGGACATAACGTCTTCAGAAGGTGCCACATATACAGGGGCTTCCGGTCGCTCCGCCCGAGCGAGGATCTGGCCACTTCGATCGATGATATACACCGCTGTCAGAACGCCACTCGTGTCAACGCGATCTTTCAGAGCGGCCGAGAAGGCAAGCCGGTCAAGATATAGGGTCTGAGCTCCTTCGGTTTGCACAGCGGCTTGAAGATCCTCCATCGCCCTTTGGACTGAACTGCGCTCTGCCGCCAGATAACTTTTGGCGATTTCAGCCCCATTTTCCACGGAACTATCGATGCGTTGCTGAAACCATTGATCGACCCCACGGTTCAGGAAACCGAACATAAGTGCGACGATAATGGCTGGCGTCACAGCCGCCAGCGAGAACAGGAAAACGAAGCGCAAATGCAGGCGCGCCCCGGCGTCTGCTCCACGACTGCGCGCAATCGTGACCACGCGCCTCACGACAACTGCCGTCAGTCCGAGGAGGAGGATCAGGTTGAGGCAAGCCAGAATAAGCAGATAGTCGCTGGCTTGGCCCACAGGCCCGGTTCCCGGGCCTGCTATGATGAGCCAGACAATAAAGGCGGTGGTCAGAATGGACGCGCCGTACCCCGCCCCAAGCAGCAGCCGCTTCAGACCCGCCGCGCGGATATCCTTCAAGCTGCGCTTCAGAAAATGCAGCCCACGCCGTTGCAACAGTGTATCCTTCAAGACGCACAACCACCTATTTTGGATCGTGGCATTTGCGCACTACTGTGTCTAAATATCAACAGGAATGTTGCGCCAAAGCGTCAAAATTGCCAAGATTTAATCACAGTCGTTACGATCTCAGGCTTGGAACAGCGCCCGGACGCCGATTTCAATCTGGAGAGGATCGTCCATCCGGCATAGCCGCGCCTTGTCCTGACGGCGGACACAGGGATCGTCGTCATAGGTGGCGCCTTCGACATAGGCACCCAGATGCTTCTTGAACATGCGCAGGCCGAGAGCGTCGCCATAGAAGGCCAGGCTATCTTGCATGTGTTCAATGAGTATGTCCGCACGCGCCATAAGGTCGCGTTCCGGCAGGGCATTATCGTTCAGCGACTGGTCGAGGTCATGGGCGAACCACGGCCGGCCATAGATACCGCGCCCGATCATCAGCCCGTCAGCGCCGGACTGCACCAAAGCGGCCTGGGCCGAGGTAAGGTCGACAATATCGCCGTTCACGATGACCGGAATACGGACCGCGCTTTTGACATGGGCGACAGCGCGCCAGTTGGCCTCGCCCTTGTAGAACTGTTGACGCGTACGGCCGTGAACGGTCAGGGCCTTGATGCCCAGTCGTTCGGCACGCTGAGCCAGTTCTGCGGCGTTGTGCGAGGCGTCGTCCCAACCGAGACGCATCTTGACCGTCACCGGCCGCGACGTGGCGTTCAGCGCCGCCGTCATAATTCGTTCAGCCTGGTCGAGGTCGCGCATCAGGGCCGAACCGCACAGGACGCCAATAACCTCTTTGGCGGGACAACCGAAGTTGAGATCGACAATATCGGCGCCGGACTCTTC
The DNA here is from genome assembly GCF_000495835.1 of Asticcacaulis sp. AC402. GTDB lineage: Bacteria > Pseudomonadota > Alphaproteobacteria > Caulobacterales > Caulobacteraceae > Asticcacaulis. The sequence goes on along the minus strand of NZ_AWGC01000015.1, from coordinate 203,149 downwards.
GGCCAGATGGGCGCCCTTGGCAATGTGCCCGGGGTCGCGCCCGACCAGTTGCACGATCTTTAGACCCTCATGCTCACCCAGTTGCGCCTTGCGAACAATGTCCGGGCGCGTCATGTCAGCGCACGCCACCATTTCGGTTGCGGCGTAAGGCGCACCTAGCCGGGCCGCGATCCGGCGGAAGGGCAGGTCAGACACGCCCGTCATGGGCGCAATGAGCACCCGGCCATTTATTGTCACATCACCGATCGTCAGGCCCTTGGTCATGGTGCGGCTTTAGCTGAAAATCCCGCTTGTGGGAATGACCCTCGGCGCCTTATACCAACCCTTGATGACCTTGCCTCATCGCGGGTTGGCAAGCGCGCCAGTGTACGTTTCTGGGGCGCCCGAGCTTTTGCGAGGAGCCATGGGGGGCGCCTAGTCCGGCGTTTGAGCTGAAAAAATGCGAATATCAAGCGTCATTCTTTATGAGGCTTGGTATTAGAAGCAAGGCTTGGGAGTCTGCTCATGTCTAAAGTCAAACTGGCTGTCAGCGAGGACAGTGGTGCAATCGTAGCCTGCGCTGGCTTTCGTGTCCGCGAATGGCGGGTATCAGGCAAGGTGCTCCATGTCGACGACCTGGAGACCAAAGAATCAGTCCGATCAAAAAATTATGGTAAAAAGTTGCCAGATTGGCGTAAGTCTTTGGCAAAGAAAGAAGACCGCGCGCGGTTGCGATTGGGTAGCGGCACCAACCAGACCGTGGCGCACAAATTCTATTTCCGCCAGAGCCTGCCCCTTAGGGCCTGCCACTTCGAGGCCAATCCATGAGCTATAGCGCCATCATCGTCGCCGGCGGGTCCGGGTCGCGTTCGGGCGGAAAGAAACAGTGGATGCGCCTGGGCGGTCGGCCGATGCTGGACTGGTCCGTGACGGCCTTCAGCGGCGCGCTTCAGATCGTTGTGGTCGTTCCGGTTGACGATGTGATTCAGGCCACGCAACGATATGGTGAAGCGGTAACCGTCGTGGCCGGCGGCTCAGACCGCTCGGGGTCGGTGGTCAATGGCTTACGGGCACTTGAGGCCGAAGACGAAGACCTGGTACTCATCCATGACGCGGCGCGCCCCCTATTAAAATCGAGCCATATCGATAGTTTATTGCAAACTCTTAAGACACAACGTTCGGCAATTCTGGCCTTGCCGGTGACAGATTCCCTGAAACAGGGTTCTGACGTCGTCACGGGTGCGCCATCGCGCGACCGGCTGTGGCGGGCCCAAACGCCCCAAGCCTTCAGGTATGGCGATATCGTTCGCGCCTATAAGGCCTGGCCGGGCGGTCCGGCGACCGACGAAGCGACTGTGGCCGCCGCCGCAGGGATCGAGGTAGCGCTGGTCGAAGGCGATGTCCGCCTGCACAAACTGACCTACCCTAACGACTTTGGCTTGCTGGAGGCGCTGATGGACAAACCCGTGAAACAGATTCGTGTTGGTCAGGGCTTTGACGCGCACCGGTGGGGTGACGGCGAAAGCGTGTGGCTGTGCGGCATAGAGATCGTCCACAACCAGACTCTCGTGGGACACAGCGACGCCGATGCCGGTCTGCATGCGCTCACGGATGCTGTGTTGGGCGCTGCGGGGTTGGGCGATATCGGCGACCATTTCCCGCCGAGCGATCCGCAATGGAAAGGCGCTTCCAGTGACAGGTTTTTGCAATACGCCGTTGATCTCGTTCGGCAAAATGGGGGTACGGTGATAAATGTCGACGTCACGCTGATTTGCGAACAGCCCAAGATCAAGCCCCACCGCGAAGCCATGCGCGTCCGCCTGGCCGAAATCCTGGGCGTCACGATCGACCGGGTCAGCGTCAAGGCGACCACGACCGAGGGCATGGGCTTTACCGGCCGTCAGGAAGGCCTGGCCGCCCAGGCCGTCTGCGCCATCGAACTTTAGAATTCCCTTGCAAATCTGGGGTTTGCTGCGAAGCATTCTCAATGAACTTGGCCTTGAAATGGCTATCCGCGGCCAATATATGAACGGAGTTACTTGCGTCTCCTCCCCCCAATGCAAAGAGGTTTACCATGGCTTTCGAACTGCCACCCCTGCCCTATGCCAGCGACGCGCTGGAACCGCACATGTCGGCCAATACCTTCAGCTTCCACCACGCGAAGCACCATAAGGCCTATGTCGACAACCTGAACAAGCTGATCGCCGGCACCGAGTTCGAAAATCTGTCGCTGGTCGAGATCGTCAAGGCATCCGAAGGCAAGAACCCGGGCGTGTTCAACAACTCGGCCCAGGTGTGGAACCACACCTTCTTCTGGTCGTCGATGAAGCCTGACGGCGGTGGGGCTGCGACCGGCGCCATCGCCGACAAGATCATTGCCGACTTCGGTTCGTTCGATGCCTTTGTCGAGCAGTTCAAGACCGCGGGCGCCACTCAGTTCGGCTCGGGCTGGGCATGGCTGGTCCTGGGCGAGGACGGCAAGCTGAAGGTCACCAAGACCGGCAATGCCGAAACGCCTTTCACCAAGGGCGACAAGCCGCTGCTGACGCTGGACGTCTGGGAGCATGCCTACTACCTCGACTACCAGAACCTGCGTCCCAAGTTCATCGAAACCTTCCTGACCAGCCTGGTCAACTGGGATTTCGCCAACGCCAGTCTCGACGCCCCTCTCCATCCGGGCGTTTAACACAGTCGAAAAGGCGGCCTTCAGGCCGCCTTTTTTTGTTGCCTGCCATCGGTACAGGCAGCAAGGAGAGCGCCATGGAGAACAAGAAACTCGCCCACGAACTGGTTCACCTGTTGCAGGCGCGCGGCCAACGGGTCACCACGGCCGAAAGCTGTACGGGCGGTCTGATCGCCGGCGCCATTACCTCGGTACCGGGATCTTCGGACGTGTTCGAAACCGGCTTCATCACCTATTCCAATGCCGCCAAGACGGCGCTGGTCGGTGTCTCCGACGACCTGCTCGAAGCCCATGGCGCCGTCAGCATCGAGGTCGCTGCCGCCATGGCCAATGGCGCGCGCGCGGCCGCCAAAGCCGATATGGCGCTGAGCGTCACCGGCATTGCCGGCCCAGGCGGTGGGACGCTTGCCAAGCCTGTCGGTATGGTCTGCTTCGGCCTCAGCTATACGAATGCTGAAAAACAGCCCCTAACCCTGGTCCAACTGATTCAGTTCGGAGACATCGGCCGCGACAAAGTCAGGGAGAAAAGCGTTGAGCATGCCCTGCAATGGGCGCTCGACACGCTGACAACCTAATTCAGGCTGCGTTTTCGCCATACAGCTGGCGGGCGCGATGCTCGAAGATCGCGATGAGCCGATTGACCGCGATGTTGAAATTAGCTTTGAAAAGGGCATTAAGGACCGGGTTCTTGAAAGCCATGTCCATGTCGAAATCAATTCTGGTGCCGCCCTCCGCCGCCGTAAACGTCCAGCGACCATCCATCTCCTTGAAGGGGCCACGGATCAGGTTCATGTCGACGGTCATGTCAGGCCCATTGCGCGTAACCCGGGTCGAGAATTTTTCCTGCAGCATCTTGAAGCCGACGCTGACATCGGCGTCGAAACGGGCAGCGCCTTCACCGGCTTGCTGATGATTGTAGGCGTGCAGACGCGTGATCCACGGAATGAAATCGGGATAGCGTTCGACATCACCCACCATCTCCCACAGCTTCACGGCTTCGTAAGGCAGAACGCGTTCGATGTGAAATTTCGTCATGACAGGTCTTTAAATTGAAGGTTTCGACCGCAGACTTCTTGGCATCGGTCAGTTTGTCAAGGCGGCGAAACACCTCGCCCACAGAAATCAAGACAGATCAACGCCTTGAAGGGTCATCTTGACCTACTTCTTTGCCGCCCGGGCCGCCCTCAGCTTCTCGAAGTCCTCACCAGCATGGTGTGACGAGCGCGTAAGCGGCGAAGACGACACCATCAGGAAGCCCTTGGCACGGGCGATCGATTCGTAGGCCCTGAACTCGTCCGGCGTCACGAAACGGTCGATAGCGGCGTGTTTGCGCGTCGGCTGCAAGTACTGGCCGATAGTGATGAAGTCAATATTGGCCGAACGCATGTCATCCATGACCTGCATGACCTCTTCCTTGGTCTCTCCAAGCCCGACCATGATACCGGACTTCGTGAACTGCTGCGGATCGCGCTCCTTGACCTTTTCCAGCAGACGCAAACTGTGGAAGTAACGCGCGCCAGGGCGAATCTTGAGATAGTTGCGCGGCACGGTTTCGAGATTGTGGTTGAAAACGTCTGGCTTGGAGTCGATGACGATCTCGGCCGCACCGTCCTTGCGCAGGAAATCCGGGGTCAGGATCTCGATGGTCGTCGCCGGCGATTGCGCCCGGATCTGGCGAACGACCTCGGCAAAGTGTTCGGCGCCGCCGTCCTTCAGGTCGTCGCGGTCGACGCTGGTGATGACGACGTGGGCCAGTTTCATCAGGGCAACGGTTTCGCCGACGCGTCGCGGTTCATCGGCATCCAGCGGTGCCGGCAGTCCGGTCTTGACGTTGCAGAAGGCGCAAGCCCGCGTACAGGTGTCGCCCATGATCATGATGGTGGCGTGGTTCTTCGACCAGCATTCGCCGATATTCGGACACGCTGCCTCTTCGCACACTGTGTGCAGCTTGGCTTCGCGGACGATCTTTTGCGTGTCCATATAGCCCGAAGAGCCCGGCGCCTTGACGCGCAACCAGTCAGGCTTTTTCAGGATCGGGGAGTCCGGCCGGTTCTGCTTTTCGGGGTGGCGCAGTTCGCGGTTTGTGGCGTCGACACGGTTTATCAGGGTGACCATGGGGCTCACTTACAAGGGTATATCCGTTTATTGGCGCTTCGGGCCGGCAAGATCAAGTCAATTCCCCTGGTTCATCGCCATAGCATTGTTGCAAAGCGTGATCGCAAGCGGTAGCGCCCGCGAAAAATCTCACCTATAGTCTGGGTCAATGTCACCTTTTGCCTTGTCCAGGACCCTGCGTTTCGCCGTGGTTGCCCTCTGTGCGGCCTCGACCGTGGCTGGCTGCGAAAAGATCAGGGACGCCACCAAACAGCCAGGCCAGGCCTTCCTGGACAGCCAGATTCCGCCCGGCCTGTCGCCGCAGTATTTCCCGCCGCAAGGCTTCGTTTGGGGCGCCTACCGTTCCAAGGGGCTGCCTGAGGCGCGTTACGGTGTTGCCTCACCGCCGATCAACCCGAAAGCCCAGGTGCTGATCCTGGCAGATGCCGACTATCCGGCCGAAAGCTATTTCGAAGTTATGCGACAACTGCTCGACGCCGGGTATGGTGTCTGGCTGTTCGAAGCGCCGGGCCAGGGAGGCGCAGGCCGCTACCTCTTGCAGAACGAAGCTGTGTTTGTCGCGGGCTCAAAGGATACGCAAGTCTCCGCAACAGGCTTTATCAATGATATCGTCAAGCCAACGCCCGAAAAGCCCCTGTTCGTCGTCGGCACAGGTTACAGCGCGGTAAACTCCCTGGCCCTGTCGACGGTACTGAAATCGGATGCCGTCGGTGGCTTTGTCGGCTACGATCCCTATGTCGGCGGCGACATTGCCAAGGGTACGGTTTGGCACCGCGAGGACGTACCCAACAGCTATTGGGGCAAGATCGGCCAGGATTGGCAGATGTCCAATCCTGACCTGCGGCTAAGGGTGAAAAGCGAAAATTGGCAAAAACAGGTCAAGAAGGCCTATGCCGACCTGAACGGTCTGCACCTGCCTGTGGTGGCTTTGAAACGGCGCCCCGCCGCGGTCCTGGTCATTGCGCCGAAATCGGAACCTACCGGCGAAGCGAATGCCGCCAGCAATCTGTGCGCCCGCCTGCCCCGATGCGAGGTGGCACCAAACGAAGGGCCGCAGGCCCTTGGCAAGGACATTGCGGCCTTTATAAAGGACGAACTGTCGAAGGTTTGACCACCTACGAAAAACTTCGTTGACACCGTACGAAGAACTTCGTATGTAGCGTACATGACCTGTCCAGATACCTTACCTGCCAAGAAACCCACCGAAGCCGAGCTGGAGATTCTCCGCGTGCTCTGGGCCAAGGGCGAAGCCACCGTGCGCGATGTGCACGACGTTCTCAATGCCGAACGCCCCATGGGCTATACCACCGTGCTCAAGACCATGCAGATCATGACTGAAAAAGGCCTGGTCGCTCGCACAGAAGCCGGTAAGGCGCATATCTATCACGCCGCCATGGCCGAGTCCGACATGCAGGGCCAGTTGCTGCGCGACCTGAGCGAAAAACTGTTTTCGGGCTCGACCGCCCTTCTGGCCATGCACGCCCTGTCGATGCAGCCGACCAGCGATGAAGAACTACAACTTATCAAGGCGCTGATCGAGCGCAAGCGAGGCCAACAATGATGTCGCCGGTTGTCTTCTTCGAAGCCTGGGGCTTCACCTTGCTACATGTCTGCTGGCAGGCCGCAGCCCTTGCGGGACTGTACAAACTCATTGATCTCCTGATCCCGCGTATGGCCAGCCAACAACGCTATGTCCTGGCGCTGGGGACACTGATGGCGATCGCCGGCGCGGCGATTGCCACTTTCATTTACGAAGCCATCCGCCTGACGCCCGATGCGGGCGGTTCCATTGCCAATCCCCTCCTGCTGCCGGCCCTTGGTGGCGACGACGGCATCACGTTACAAACCCTGCTACCTTGGATAGAAGCTGCCTGGCTGCTGGGCGTGATCGCCCTGTCGTGCCGCACACTCGCCAGCCTGTATCTGATACAGCGCTTGAAGAAGTATGCGCAACCTATTCCAGAATCGTTGGTAAATCGCTTTTCCTGGGCTGTTCGTCGCTTCGGCCTGACCGGCAAGGTCCACCTGCGCCTGCATCCTCAAATCACCGGGCCATTCGTCATCGGCGCCTTTCGTTCAATCGTCTATCTACCGGTTTCTGCCCTGACAGCCCTGACGCCGGACCAACTGGATGCCGTCCTGGCCCATGAACTGGAGCACATCCGCCGTGCCGACTATGCCTGGAACCTGGCCCAAAACGTCATCGAAACAGTCTTCTTTTTCCATCCGGCCGTCTGGTGGTTGGGTGCGGTCCTTCGCGAACAGCGTGAACTGTGCTGCGACGATGCAGCGTTGAAGAACTGCGCCGATCCGCTGATCTATGCCACGGCTCTGCTCAGCCTCGAAGAACAACGCCGCGGGGCTCAACGACTCGCACAAGATAACCTGGCCATGTCCCTGAACGGCCAGGGCGAAGGCAAGAGCCTGATCGGTCGCATCGCCCGCATACTGGGTGAAAATGCGCCCAAGGCTCGCCGCAATACCCGTCCTCATGCCGCCCTCGCCCTGCCAGTCTTCTTCCTGGTCCTGGCCGCCTTTATCACCCCGGTTGCGCAGGTCGCCGCCAATGCGCCGAATATCGCCGTCGCCACAGACGGGGAAACCTGCGACGCCAAGGATCACAATCACGCCGAAAGCCCTGCCCCTCACAGGCTGGCTGATCTGAACGAGAAAGGCGATCACAGCTTTCCAGTGCATGAAAACGGCGAATGGCTTGACGACGCCTTTGAGACCATAGATCCGGACGCCATTGCGGAGCGGGTTCGCGCGGACCTTTTGGTCGCCAAGGCGGATATCGAAGCAGCCAAACCTATCGACTCAGACGCCATTGCTGGCGAGGTAAAGGCGGACATGGAACGTGCCAAGGCCGATATGGAGCGCCAGGGCATCCGCAACCACGGTATCGATCCTGAGGCCATTGCCGCCGAAGTCCGTTCGGACCTGGCGCGACACAGCGCCGACATTGCTGCTGCCCACGCGATCGATGTCGACGCCCTGGTTGAGCAGGCCCGTGCCGATGCTCAGCGTGCCAAGGACGGGATGCGTCGCCATCGTCACATGACACCACCACGGGCACCGGAGGCTTTACATGAAGTGCCCGCCCCCTTGGCCGGCCCCGACGACATGATACCTCCACCGGCAGCCCCCGTCGCCGTTCCGACCCCGCCTGCGCCGCCGGTCAAGGTCAAGGTGGCCACGGTCGGTAAGTCAGGCAGGGTGAAATCCGTCGAGCGCGTCATCGTGGTCGCCGACAAAGCGTCCGCCTCCGCGCCTGTCATCCTCCTGCAAGGCGCTCCTATCCGGATGCCCGCGACGCCAACGGCGCCCGACTTCCGCACAGAGGTCGTCGTCTTCGTCACCGCGAAAGCCGACCTAAACATCAGCAGCTAAGCCTCTTTCTCCCGTAAATCCTACTCACGCGCCGCCCCATGGCGACCAGCGGACCCGGGAGCCCGCCCCCCCAGACTTAAGATGGAAGATCAAAATGGACGCTTATCTTTTTGAATTTCTGCTGAAACTGGCGTTTACCGCTGTCAGCACAGCCGTCGAACTGCTCCTGAATGGTGCCGCCGCGTAAATCAGGCTTTACCGCTTGCGCGGATCGTCTATGATGTCCAAAGGTAGCGGCTTAAGATCGGGGTTTGATCGGAGCGGCGTAAACTAGGGCACGGGATGGATCGCGGGCGGTGGCCCCCGGCGACCGTTACCCGAGGGGAGTTCTGAGCGCATGAAGCGCCAATTCAAAGCCGATGAGTGTAACTCGTCGTTGTTCGATGCGCTGATAGCGGCGCAATCCAAATATGGTGCCGGCAAGGTGATCATCGAGGATCAGGAGCGCAAGCCCCTGAGCTATACGATGTTCCTGACAGGCGTCTTTGCCCTCGCCGGCCTGCTGAAACGCCATATTCCGGAACACAGAATCGGGCTGATGCTGCCGACCTCGGTCGGCGGTGCCATGTCGTTCTGGGCGCTTCACGCCCTGGGGCGGGTGCCCGTGATGATCAACTTCACGGCCGGTCAACCTAATGTCCGCGCTGCCGCGCAGGTGGCCCAAATCAAGACCGTGGTTACCTCCCGCCGGTTCGTCCTGCAGGCCAAGTTGGAAGATCTGGTCGAATCGATGAGCCAGTATGTCCGCATCCTGTATCTCGACGACATTCGCGGCGAGATCGGCCCGCTGGACAAGGCCAGGGCTTTCCTCGCGGCCAAGATGCCGCATCTGTTCATCAAAAAGACTCAGGCAGAAGATCCCGGTGTCATCCTGTTTACCTCAGGCAGTTTCGGGACGCCACGCGGAGTCGTGCTAACCCAATCTAACCTGGTCGCCAATACACGGCAGGTTGAGGCGCATATCATGCTGAGCCCTGACTGGGTGGCCTTCAACCCGATGCCTATTTTCCATTCGCTAGGCCTGACCGCCGGTGTGGTCTTGCCGCTGTTGACCGGGATGCGCAGCTTCCAGTATCCGTCGCCGCTGCACGTCAAGCAGATCCCTGGCCTGCTGAAATCGACCAGCGCTTCCTTACTCTTCGCGACCGACACGTTTGTCAATCAATACGCCCGCAACGGTGACAAGGAAGACTTCGCCACCTTGAAGTTTGTGGTCTGCGGTGCGGAGAAGGTGCGCCAGGAAACCCACGCCCTGTTCGACATGCCGATCGTTGAAGGCTATGGCGTGACGGAATGCTCGCCCGTCGTTGCGGTCAACGACCCCGAAGACAACCGTTTCGGCACGGTCGGCCGGCTTTTGCCTGGGATGGAATACCGCCTCGATCCGGTCGAAGGCATCCGGGAGGGTGGCAGGCTTTATGTCAAAGGCCCCAATGTGATGGCGGGGTATCTTAACATGGATTCTCCGGATGTGATCGAGGCACCAGCAGACGGCTGGCATGACACGGGCGACATTGTGAATGTCGACGAAGAAGGTTTTGTCCGTATCGTCGGTCGCGCCAAGCGCTTTGCCAAGATTGGCGGCGAGATGATCTCCCTGACGGCCGTCGAACGGCTGGCTGAGGCAGTGTGGCCAGACAGCCGCCATGCTGTGGTCGCTATCGCCGACGACAGGAAGGGCGAGCGTCTGATCCTGGTCACAGACCATCCCAATGCCGATGTTGCCAGCCTGAGCAACCACGCCAAAAAGAGCGGCACTGCGGCCCTGTCAGTGCCCAGGAAGATTGTCAAGGTTCAGGCCGTGCCGGTCCTGGGCTCCGGCAAGACCGACTACGTCACCCTGCAGAAGCTGGCCGAAATCGAGGCTCGCGCTGCCTGACGGGAGTGTGACACTCTGCCGTCAGGCACTTGTAACGTCTTGACACAGGTTCGCCACGCCTCCAGAAGGAGGACATGACTCAGGTGCAATCCATCACTGACCGACGGGTCCCGGAAGTTCGCTTCTGGGCCTGCTTTGTCGTGATCTTTGCTCTGTTTGCCCAAGCCTTGTTCCCCGTCCAGGCCCTGGCCTTGACCATGGACCATACGCCGTTCGCCATCTGTAACGACGACAAAGCCCCCGCCTTCACCGCTAAGGTCAAGACTGTCGACACCTCCGGCACATTGGGCTTGAAATGCGTTGACTGCGTTCTGTCGTCGATCACGGCCATTCGAACACCGGCGCTCTCGCTTCAACCTGTCCTCTACACCTTCGCTTACAGCGAATTGAAGCCAGCCACCACCGGCTCACCGGTCAAGGCCCGGGCCCCGCCGCGTCCGTATTCCTGCGGCCCTCCGTCTGAAAATCAAGCCTGATTTCGTTGCGTGCCGATCGGCGCGCGCTCCTGCTTGCTTTTTGAAGACGTAATTCCTCATGTATAATCTCAAATCCAAGGCGCTCGTCGCCTTTCTCGTCACGACAGCTTCCCTGCTGCCGCTGATTCCGCCGGCCGCACGGGCTGAAACACCCGACTCAGAGACGCCCAAAGAGGTGATTGTTGTTGGGCAGAAGAACGTCCCCATCACCGTCGTTCCGCGTGGCCTCTCCGTCTCCCTCGGTGTGGAGCAAATGGACGCGGTCAATGCCGTCAATGTCGAAGACCTGATGAAGTACACACCCAACTTCTTTGTGCGTAAGCGGTTCATTGGTGATGACAATGCCGTCGTCGCCCTACGTGGTACCAACACGATCCAAAGCGCGAGGACGCTGGTCCTGATTGACGGCTACGTTGTTTCCAACTTCCTCGGCAACCGCTGGGACTATCCGCCGAAGTGGAATGTCGTGGGGCCGGCCGAAATTCGCCAGTTCGACATCGTCTATGGCCCCTACTCGGCGCGTTACGGCGGCAACTCGATGGGCGGTGTTGTCTCGATTACCACGGAGACACCGAAGAAGACCGGAGCCTATGCTACCGGCCAGGTATTCACGATGCCGTTCAAGGAATATGGTTTTGATGAGACGTTTTCGGGCTACTCTTTGGAAGGGGGCCTGAACTACCGCCAGAAGGACGGCCCATGGAGCGCGCGGGCGTCTTTCCGGCACTTTGAAAATGTCGGCCAATCCATGACCTATAACCTCCTGGCCAAGTCTTCCGCCTCGGGTGTCTTCACGCCGGTTACTGGTGCCTATTCCGACAGCCGGCTGGCCACCCCGGTGTTCGGGGCGGCTTCACCCGTCGATGTCGTTCAGGATCAGCAGCGTCTGCGCCTGGGCTACGCCTTCGACAACGGCTGGAAGGCAGACGCCCTGATTATGGCCTGGCGAACAGACCAGGACCTGACCGACCCACGCTCTTGGCTGCGGGATTCTTCGGGAAACCCCGTCCTTCCCACGTCCGCCGGCACAAAGGTTCGGTTTGACGGCGTTAACTATGTTGCGCGCGGCGTCACCTATTCGACCTCTGAGCGCCAGGAATTCCTGACCGGGTTCAAGCTTTCGGGCGCCTGGAACGGCTGGGATATCCGGGCCAACCTGTCCAACTATGCGATTCCACACTGGGAAAGCCGCACCTCGCTGGATATGGTCCAGGTCGCCGGTCAGCAAACCGTATACGGAGACATCGGCTGGTGGTCGTTCGACGGATCGGCGGAACGAACCTTTGGACGCCATACAGTCGCCTTCGGTGCGACGTCCAATCTGTACCAGACCGAGTCCTCGACCTACAACACCAGCAACTGGAAGACGGCGGCAAATCCGGTTTTTGCCTCGCGCACTTTTGGCAAGACCACCATTTCTGGCGCGTTCGTTGAGGACGAGATCGACCTTGACGGACCCGTGATGACCCTGGGACTGCGCTTTGACGACTGGCGCGCCTTCGAGGGTGGCATCGCCACGGCGGCGGTCAATCGTGGCTACCCTGAACGCCATGAGACCTCGCTTTCGCCAAAGTTCAGCGTCCAGAGCGACCTAGGTGACGACTGGAACGTCCAGGTCAGCCTGGGTACGGCAACGCGTTTTCCCACGGTGGGCGAACTGTTCCAGGGCCGCATCAATGCCGGCCAGAGCGAAATCGATCCGCTCAGCTTCGATCCGAACCTGAAGTCGGAGGTCTCAAAGGACGCCAGCCTGATCGTGCGCCGCAGGCTTGGCAAGGTTCTGCTGACCGGTAGCTTCTTCGGCCAGGATATCGACAATGCCATCTTCAGCTATCAGGGCGTTCTCGATGACGGCACGGTGGTATCGCGGTATCAGAATATTGATCGGATGAAACAATACGGGGTCGAAGCCATCTGGGAGTCGCATGACCTCCTGCTGGACGGGCTCGACGTCGAAGCTTCGGTTTCATGGATGGACGCCCGCACGGTGCGCAGCGCCTCGGCGCCGGCGGCGGAAGGCGTTATGTTCCCACGCATACCGAAGTGGCGGACGAATGGAAATGTCCGCTATGCCCTGACGCCTAAGCTGAAAGCGAGTGTCGGTTGGCGCCTGGCGTCGCGCCCCAATTCCGACCTGTTCGGCCTGGTTCGCGGTGGCGCCTACGGCTTTCAGACCGAGTACAGTTTCGTTGACACCAAGCTGACCTACGCCCTTACACCGGCCGTGGACGTCAGCCTCGGCGTTGACAATATGAACAACGACCAGGCCTATGTCTCCCACCCCCTGCCCCAGCGCACCTTCATGCTGGAACTGAAGTACCGGACCTAAGCCCATGATAAACAAGATCCGGAAGCTCGCCGAGGCTACCCGAAAACTGATCGATTATCGCATGGTCTGGCGTTGGCATTTCTATGCGGGCCTTATCTGTGTTCCGTTTATCATCGTTCTGTCGATTACGGGGCCGATCTATCTGTTCAAGCCCCAGATCGAAGCCGCCATCGACGCCCGGTATGACAATCTGGCATTCGATGGGCTGCCCCAGGCCGCCGCAGCCCAGATTGCGGCGGCCCAGGCAGCGGTGCCTGGGGCGAGCTTCCGATCGCTTGAAGTCCGCCAGAATACCCATGATGCCGCACGCATTAATCTGCAAAGCAAGGGCGAGAAGATCCGCGTCTATGTTCACCCCCAAAGCCTGGCCATTTTGAAGCAGGTGCCGGAGGAAGCCAGGTTCATGGCGGTGGTCAAGACCATTCACGGCGAACTCCTGTCGGGCCGGACAGGGGAAATCATCGTTGAGTTGGCCGCCTGCTGGGCGATCGTCATGATCCTGAGCGGTCTTTACCTTTGGTGGCCGCGTCAGGCTAAGGGATTGGCCGGTATCCTGTGGCCCAGGTTCGGTCTGGGCAAACGCCTCTTCTGGCGCGACATACATGCCGTTACAGGCATCTATGTCTCAGCCTTCGCGATCTTTCTTCTTCTGTCGGGTCTGCCGTGGACCTTTGTGTGGGGAGGCGCTTTTAAGGAGGTACGCAAACTGGGGCAACCCGCAGCAACTCAGGACTGGAGCCAGGGACGCAGCGGCGAAAGGACGGCGGCGAACAACGAAGGCGGAAGGCCGGTCGACCTGACCTATGTCGGCGGAATGGTGGATATGGCGCGTGGCTTCGATCTGCCGGCGCCGGTGATATTGGCCGCCCCGACAAAGGGAAACCTGTGGAAGCTGTCGTCAGAAACCGGCAACCGTCCGCAACGCGTGACCCTGATGGTCGAGCCACAGATGCTCGAAGTCATCAGCCGCGAGACCTTCGGGGACAAGAAGGTCCTGGATCAGGTCATCGGCGTCGGTATCGCCGCCCACGAAGGTCAATTGTTCGGATGGATCAATCAGGCGCTCGGCCTGCTCACCGCTCTCGGGCTGGTGACGCTGTGTGTCAGTGCTGTGGTCATGTGGTGGCAGCGCCGTCCCACTGACACCCTGGGCGCTCCCGCCCTTTTGCCGGACGAGCGCCTGGGGCCCGGGCTGGGCGTGCTCATCCTGGTTCTGGCTATAGTCTTGCCCGTCCTGGGGCTCAGCCTCATGGTGGTCGCCTTGATCGAGCGACTGATCCTGCGAAGGATCAGCGCCGCAAGGGCGTGGCTGGGGTTAACAGCATAATCAGGTAACGCAACAACAGCACAACAAAAACTCCTGAACGATAGACGGTGATCTAGAGCGCAATCCGATAAAGTGTGCAGCACTTTTCGGTTAAATTGCGCGACAAAACAAAAACTTAGAGCGAGATGGCGATTCAACCTAAAGCCATCTCGCTATAGCCGCCCGTATGGTAAATAAGCGATGAAAGAGACCCCAGCTTGTTATCAAAGTGTCAAAAATCATCGGCGAAGGCGTCCCGACTCCGCAGTTCGGATATAGGCAGTCATAGTGGCAACGGAAGATCGCCAAGCCTAACTTTTGGATTAAAAGTTATTTAGATTTCAAAACGCAAGCCAAAGCTGATGACTTGCAAAACAGGAGCGTATGACCGCACCAGCTGATACCAATAGGAAAACCCGGCCAAAGCGGGCCGGGTTTTTCTTTTGGTGAAGGAAAGACTTGGGGCCGCAGGCCCCAAACCCCGTTCTATAAATTGATCATTCTGCCGTCCGCGTCTAGCGACGCTTCCAAAATCGCTTCCGACATGGTCGGATGCGGGAACACCGTCCCCTGCAGATCCTCCTCGGTCGCTTCCATAGTGATCGCCAGGCAAAAGCCCTGGATCATCTCGGTCACGTTGGCGCCTATCAAATGCGCGCCCAGCAAAGCGCCCGTCTTTTTGTCGAAGATCACCTTGACGAAGCCACCGGACTCGCCAGCCGCAATTGCCTTGCCATTGGCCTTGAACGGGAAGCGGCCGATCTTGACGTCCAGCCCCTTCTCCTTCGCGCCCTGCTCGGTGATACCGACGGAAGCCACTTCCGGCGTCGCATATGTACAGCCCGGAATCGGCGGGTTCAGGTTCGACAGCTTGCGGCCGGCCATGTAGTCTACAGCGTGGATCGCTTCGTGTGATGCCTTGTGGGCAAGCCACGGCGGTCCGGCGCAGTCGCCGATCGCAAACAGCCCCTTCACGTTGGTCTTGCCATGGCTGTCGTTCTTGACGTGACCGCGGTCCATCTCGACGCCCAGCTTCTCCAAGCCAATACCGTCCGTATTCGCCACGATGCCGACAGCGACAATACAGCCTTCCGCCAACAAGGTTTCCGTCTTGCCGGCAACCTCTACGGCAACCGCCACGCCGTCCTTGGTCTTTTCAACCTTGGTCACCTTGGCACTGACGCGGAACTTGATGCCGCGCTTTTCGAAAGCCTTGTGGGCTTCAGCCGAAACCTCGACATCCTCGACCGGCAAAATCCGGTCCAGGGCCTCGACTACGGTCACGTCAGCGCCCAGCGAGCGATAGAAACTGGCGAACTCGATGCCGATGGCGCCAGATCCGATGACCACCAGGGACTTTGGCATTTTCTTGGGCGTCAAGGCATTGCGATAGGTCCAGATGCGATCGCCATCCGATACGGCGCCGATTTGCGGGATTTCCCGCGCCCGGGCACCGACCGCCAGCATAACGTTTTTCGCTTCGACGTCCTTGGTGCCGCCGGCATTCAGCTTGACCACCACCTTGGGAGCGTCCTTGCCGGGTTCCAGCGTCGCGAAGCCCTCGATAACATCGATCTTGTTCTTCTTCATCAGGTAGCCGACGCCGCCGTTGAGTTGCTTGGCCACCGCGCGGGAACGGCCGATCACCTTCTCAAAGTCAAAGCCCGGCTTTTCGCCGGTGAGGCCATAGTCGGACAGGTGGTTGATTTTGTCGAACACCTCGGCCGACTTGAGCAAAGCCTTGGTCGGGATACAGCCCCAGTTGAGGCAGATGCCGCCCAGCAGTTCACGCTCGACAATGGCGACCTTCAGGCCGTTCTGACTGGCGCGGATGGCGCCTTCGTAACCGCCGGGGCCGGAACCGATAACAACGAGATCATAAGCCATGTGATATCAGTCCCTTACGCCAACATCTTGATAGGATCTTCGATCAGCGGCTTGAAGGCGCTGATGAACTTGGCTCCGATCGAGCCGTCGACCACACGGTGGTCGCAGGTCAGGGTCACCGACATGACGGTGGCCACGGCCAATTGACCATTTCGGACGACAGCCCGCTGCTCGCCGGCGCCAACCGACATGATGCAGCCCTGCGGCTCGTTCAGGATCGAGGTAAAGGTCTTGATACCGAACATGCCCAGGTTGGACACGGAGAAGGTGCCGCCCTGGAATTCTTCGGGCTTCAGCTTGCGATCGCGCGCCCGTTGCGCCAGGTCCTTCATCTCCTTGGAGATTTCGGCCAGCGACTTGGTTTCCGCCTTGCGTACGATCGGGGTGATCAGACCGCCATCGATGGCGACGGCAACGGCGATATCGGCATTGTGATGCATCGCGATGCCTTCGGGCGTGTACGAGGCATTGGCTTCAGGCACTTGTTTAAGTGCCAGGGCTACGGCCTTGATAATCATATCATTGACCGACACCTTGATGCCGCGCGACTCCAGCGCCGTATTGATCTTGCCACGCGCCGCCAGCAGGGCGTCGAGCTCGATATCGACGGTGAGCGGGAAGTGCGGGATGTCGCGGAAGGATTCGGTCATGCGGCGGGCGATGACCTTGCGCATGCCGTCCAGCGGAACCAGGTCGTAGGAACCGGCGGGAATACCCATCTGCTCCAGACTCTGGACCTTGCGCGGTTCGGCGGTCGACGCAGCGGCGGCGGCCGGCGCCTTGGCACTGCCCTTTTGCGCCTCGTCGATGTCGCGCTTGATGATCCGGCCATGGGGGCCGGAGCCTGTGATGCCCTTCAGATCCAGCCCGGCCATGGTCGCCATGCGACGCGCCAGCGGCGAAGCGGCGATACGCGAACCACCCGAAACGGCTGGCGCCGCAGCGGGAGCAGAAACTGCGGGCTTGGGCGCTTCAGCCGCTTTCGGGGCTTCTGCGGCCGGTGCAGCCTTGGGTGCCGGTGCCGGAGCAGACGCGCCACCGGCCAGGCGAGCGATCGGGGTATTGACCTTCACGCCTTCGGTGCCGGCGTCGATCAGGATCGCTTCGATCACACCTTCGTCGACGGCTTCCACTTCCATGGTCGCCTTGTCGGTTTCGATTTCGGCTATGACCTGGCCGGCGGAGATTTCATCCCCGACCTTGACGTGCCACTTGGCCAGTATGCCCTCTTCCATCGTCGGAGACAGGGCCGGCATCAGAATATCAGTCATGCGGTTGGCTCCTTAGCGATAGGTCACGGCCTTGACGGCCTTGACGATCTTTTCGACCGACGGGACCACCATGGCTTCAAGGTTGGCGGCGTAGGGCATCGGCACGTCTTCCTGGTGCACGCGCAGCGGCGGGGCGTCCAGGTCGTCGAAGGCCTCGGCTACGACGCGCGCGGCGACTTCGGCGCCGATACCGCACGGCCCCCAGCCCTCTTCGACAGTGACCAGACGGTTGGTCTTGCGGACCGAAGCGAGGATGGTGTCGGTATCCAGCGGACGCAGGGTGCGCAGATTGATGACTTCGACATCAATGCCTTCGGCCGCCAGTTGTTCGGCGGCCTTCAGGGCGAAACCGACCATGCGCGAGTGCGCCGTGATTGTGACATCCTTGCCTGTGCGCTGTATCTTGGCCTTGCCGATTGGCAGCACAAAATCCTCGACATCGGGGATTTCGAACTCGTTGCCATACATCATCTCGTGCTCGAGGAAGACGACCGGGTTCGGATCGCGAATGGCGGCCTTGAGCAGGCCCTTGGCATCGGCAGCGTCGTACGGCGCCAGGACCTTCAGGCCCGGCACGTTGGCGTACCAGGCGCTGTAGTCCTGCGAGTGCTGGGCGGCGACGCGGGCGGCGGCACCGTTCGGACCGCGGAAGACGATCGATGACTTGATCTGACCGCCAGACATGTACAGCGTCTTGGCCGAAGAATTGATAATGTGGTCAATGGCTTGCATGGCGAAGTTAAACGTCATGAACTCGATAATCGGCTTGAGGCCGGCCATGGCAGCGCCCGAACCGATACCCGCAAAGCCCATTTCGGTGATCGGGGTGTCGATGACGCGCCGCTCACCGAACTCTTCCAGCAGGCCGCGCGAAACCTTGTAGGCCCCCTGATACTGAGCCACTTCTTCACCCATCAGGAAGACGGTGTCGTCGCGGCGCATTTCCTCGGCCATGGCATCGCGCAGGGCGTCGCGGACCGTGATCTTGATCATCGTCGTGCCTTCGGGGAATTCCGGGTCCCTTACCTCAGCCTTTGACGCGACCGGGGCGGCCGTTGGTTCCGCCGCAGCTACAGGAGCCGCCTCAGGCGCAGCCCTGGTGGGCGCCGGCGAGGCCGCCGCACCGCCTTCCAGCCGTGCGATCGGCGTATTGACCTTGACGCCTTCAGTGCCGGCCTCGACCAGGATAGCCTCGACCTTGCCTTCGTCGACGGCTTCCACTTCCATGGTCGCCTTGTCCGTCTCAATTTCCGCGATCACCTGGCCGGCGGAAATATCATCGCCAACCTTGACCAGCCACTTGCTGAGCGTGCCTTCCTCCATTGTCGGAGACAGGGCGGGCATAAGTATGTCTGTCATTTATCGTACCACCTGAGCCGACCTTTTCCGGCCGGATTTCCTTTGAAGATTGAAAACGTTACGGGCCCCTCTTGGTGCCTGGCGCCCGCCTCACGCTTAGGCCTCGGTATAGATATCGGTAAAGAGCTCCGATGGATCGGGTTCCGGCGACGTCTGGGCGAATTCGACCGCTTCCAAGACAATGGCCTTCACGTCATTGTCGATGGCTTTGATCTCGTCTTCGGCGACACCGGCCTGCTGCAGCATGGTTTTGATGTGGTCAATCGGGTCGCGCGTTGTCTTGACCTCGTCGACCTCCTCCTTGCTGCGATACTTGGCCGGATCGGACATGGAGTGACCGCGGTAACGATAGGTCTTCATTTCCAGAATGTAAGGGCCTTTGCCCGAGCGTGCATGTTCGGCGGCGCGTTCAGCCGCATCCTTGACGGCGAAGACATCCATGCCATCGACGGTTTCACCCGGGATTCCGAACGAGGCGCCGCGTTGCGACAGGTTGATGGTGGCCGAGGCGCGGGCCAACGAAGTGCCCATCGCGTATTCATTGTTCTCAATCACGTATACAACCGGAAGCTTCCACAGCTGGGCCATGTTGAAGCTTTCGTAAACCTGGCCCTGATTGGCGGCACCATCACCGAAGTAGGTAAAGGAGACATTGCCGTTCTGGCGGTAATGGTCCGAAAAGGCCAGACCCGTACCGAGCGACACCTGTGCCCCCACGATACCGTGGCCGCCGTAGAAGCCTGTGGCGATATCGAACATGTGCATCGACCCACCCTTGCCTTTGGACGAACCACCGGCACGGCCAGTCAATTCGGCCATCACAGCCTTGGGGTCCATGCCGGCGGCCAGCATATGGCCGTGGTCGCGATAGCCTGTGATGACCTGGTCGCCGTCCTTCGAAGCCGCTTCCATGCCAACG
Source organism: Asticcacaulis sp. AC402 (assembly GCF_000495835.1). Taxonomy (GTDB): domain Bacteria; phylum Pseudomonadota; class Alphaproteobacteria; order Caulobacterales; family Caulobacteraceae; genus Asticcacaulis. The sequence continues at coordinate 183,556 of NZ_AWGC01000015.1, read as the reverse complement.
GCGACGGCTTCCTGGCCGATATAGAGATGGCAAAAACCGCCGATCAGGCCCATGCCGTACAGTTGGCCTGCGCGTTCTTCGAAGCGGCGGATCAGTACCATTTCACGGTAATATTTCAGCAGCTCGTCTTTGGAGACATTGCTCAGCTTTTTATCGCTGTCGCTGGCTTTGGCGGTTCGCGCCATGGACACCTCCCTCACAAGGTTCGGCCAAAAAATGTTCGGCCTTTAAATTCAGGTCGATAGGCGCCACACCGGTCCAGGGGCGCGCATCGAAGGCACTCTCCTTTAGGAGGGGAATGCCCTCGCGTAAAGGGCTAATGACGGCTCAGGAAACGACGTTTTCGCGCAATGGGCGACGAATGATATAGGCTTTAGGCTCGGACAGGCCCAAAAGCACACGGGCGCGCTCTTCAAGAAGATCGCGCGACAGATTGTCGGTACGCAAGTATTTTGCTCGGGCCTCCAAGTCGGAACGCTCGGCTTTCAATTGGGCCAGCTGCTCGGTCTTGGCCTTCATTTCCGAATCTCTGGCTTCCTGCGAGAAAAATCCCTTGTCGCCCGTCAAATACTGGACGCATACATAGGTCAGAACAAGAGCTATCAGTGCAGTGGGCAAGTATGGCCTCAATCGGAATAACAAAACTTACGCCCTTTCTGGACCGATACGCGACACTTCGCTTCCGTTTTCGGCGATCGCGGTTAACAAACGGTTACTGATCATGTCGCTGAAGGCGCAAGAATTTATCGTAGCGATCACACCGTTTTTAACAATATTGTCAAAACGTGAACCGTAAAAACTTCCGGGGTGTGGGGTCCGTGACCCCACGTTACCTTTTTCCAATAAAAAAGCCCGCGCCGAGGGGCGGGGCTTTCTTGTTGGAAAAGGTAAGGAGGTGGGGCCGCAGGCCCCACACCCCAAATTTTAACAGCGGATCACCGACACACCCGCATACACCGCCTCATCATCCAGAAGCGATTCGATACGCAGCAATTGATTGTACTTGGCGGTCCGGTCCGAACGGGCCAGCGAGCCCGTTTTGATCTGCCCGCAGTTCATGGCCACCGACAGGTCGGCGATCGTCGAATCCTCGGTCTCGCCAGAGCGGTGCGACATGACGCTGGTGTAGCCGGCGCGGTGGGCCATATCCACGGCGTCCATGGTTTCCGACAGGGTGCCGATCTGGTTGACCTTCACCAGGATCGAATTGCCCATGCCCTCGACAATGCCCGTTTCCAGACGGTCCGGGTTGGTGACGAACAAGTCGTCGCCAACCAGTTGAATGCGGTCGCCCAGGCGCTCGGTCAGGGCCTTCCAACCATCGTAGTCGTCCTCGGCCATACCGTCTTCGATCGAGCAGATCGGGAAAGCATCGACCAGCTTTTCAAGATAGTCGACCATCTGGTCGGCAATCAAAACCTTCTTTTCGCCGGCCAGATTGTACTTATTGTCCTTGAAGAACTCGGTCGAGGCCACGTCCATGGCCAGCCAGAAGTCTGAACCAGCCTTGTAACCGGCCTGCTCGCCGGCCTTCATGATGAAGGCCAGGGCTTCTTCCGACGACTGCAGATTCGGGGCAAAGCCGCCCTCGTCGCCGACATTGGTGTTGTGACCGGCTTGCTTCAACGCCTTCTTCAAGGCGTGGAAGATCTCGGCGCCCATACGCAGGGCTTCCGAGAAGTCCGGAGCACCGGCCGGAACGATCATAAATTCCTGGATGTCGATGGGATTGTCGGCGTGGGCGCCGCCATTGATGATGTTCATCAGCGGCACCGGCAGGACGCGGGCGCTCAGACCGCCAACATACTTATAAAGCGGCAGGTTGGTGGCGGCTGCGGCGGCGCGAGCGGTGGCCAGCGACACACCCAGGATGGCATTGGCGCCCAGTCGCGCCTTGTTCGGCGTGCCGTCCAGGTTGATCAGGGTCTGGTCGAGGCGGCGTTGATCCAGCGCTTCAAAACCCGAGATGGCTTCGAAAATCTCGCCATTGACGGCGTCGACGGCCTGACGGACGCCCTTGCCGCCGTAACGCGACATATCGCCATCGCGCTTTTCAACCGCTTCATGGGCGCCGGTCGAGGCACCTGACGGCACGGCAGCGCGGCCGAACGAACCGTCGTCCAGGGTGACATCGACTTCGACGGTGGGATTGCCGCGGGAATCGAGGATTTCGCGGGCTGTGATATCGATGATTTCGGGCATGGGGGGAATCCTGCGTTATGAGACGGTCAAAGTTCGCGCCCTGTTAGCAAGGGACGCCGCCAGAGGCAAGCACGATGCGGGATCGGCTAATCGGCGAACCTGATCGTGATACGAACGTGCCTCCCCACGGCCGCCCGATCGGTTTTCGCCATATCGACCTTATAATAGCCTTCAGCGAGAGCTTGCACGAACTTCCCAATGTGCACGTACCAGGGGTCGATTTCAGGGCTCTTGCACTTCAAGTCGCCTTGGCGGGTTCGAATCCGGCACTCCAAATGCACCTCTCCGACGAAGTCGTCCTCCGTGCGAGAGGGATAATGTGCATTGAATTCATCCAATGTCGGCAAACGCGACCACTTCACATCCGTCAAAAATTCAGTGGCAAAACACGGCGATGCGAAACCTAAAGCCAGCGCGAAAAATAGCAGAAAACGTTGCACAAAATCCGCCCATTGCGCAGAAAAGGAATAGCCCAAAAACTCGTCCATACAAAGACGTCGACAGTTTCTCTCGGCTGCTCGAAGACATATTCCAGCTCTTGGTGCTACAGCCCTTCCCTCGCGGCATCCCCTCACTTAACCGCGCGCCTCAAGGCCAAACCAATGCGCCGCCTCGATGTCGCCGCTGGCGTTGGCGCAATCATAACGGCGCGCCCCGCATTGAACCCTTACGCAGTTTTCAGTCAGCCTGATCCAACAGCCACAGGAGGTTATAATGCCAGAGAACGAAATCCTGAGAGACGGTAATCGCGTCAGCCACAAGGTCAAGGGGCTGGGCACCGTGAACGCCAATCCCGCCGGCGAGGACAAGATCGTCCCGGAAACAGAAACCGCCAGGGTCAACGCCGGTACGGTCTATGTCACCTGGGACGACGACCGCTTCCCGGTGGCAGCGGTACCCCGAGAAGACCTGGAAAAGCTGCCCGAGGCTGCCGCGGCGATCTCCACCGGCCTTTGACCGCTCAATGAAAAAAACGCGGGTCTGGCGACCCGCGTTTGAATTTTCGGCACCTTGAGAACGGATTAGTCCTTCTTCGGCGTGATCACCTGACGGCCCTTGTACATGCCGGTCTTCAGGTCGACATGGTGGGGACGGCGCAGTTCGCCGGTGTCCTTGTCTTCAGTGTAGGGATTGGGACCCAAGGCGTCATGCGAACGGCGCATGTTGCGGCGCGAGGGCGAGGTTTTCCGCTTGGGGACGGCCATGGAACTCTCTCTCTAGAAATGGCCGAAAGCGCAGGCCTTCAGGCTCGGAAAAGGGGGATGACGCACGTGACATGAGTCAGAAGGCGCGCCTTATGCCTTATGTTGCCTGGGTGATCAAGGGGTAAAAGCGGAAATATCCGCACGCCCCGGTTTCAGGGCAGCAATCCGCGACCGCATGGCTTCGGCAACCATCGGATCATAGACGCGCGGCGACTTGTGGCGGCGACCATCGGTCGTGGTAATGGTCACCCAGTGAGCCGATTTGCGGCCGTGTTCGTCGTGGTTAAAGGATTCGACGGCGATATCGGCAATCTCATCGGCCTCCAGAACGTCTTCACGGGCCCAGTGGGTCAGGCTCATCGTTCGGACGTGAATCCCGTCGGGCGCGATACGCCAGGTCTTCATGTGGCCGATCACCGCCCAGACCAGGATCAGGATCCCGAGTGGCAGGCAGATCAGGCAGGTCAGCACGAAGCCGAAAAGTGACGCCTTCCGGGCCACGACCAGCGGCCAGTCATGATACACGGTTGCCACTGCCACAGCAAGCAACAGAAGGCCGATCAGGAAGAAGACGGTGCGCGCCGCAAGTCCGAGATTGTCCTTAAAAACCATGCCCTGTCCCTTCAGAGCGCAATCCGATAAAGTGGACGCCACCGTACGGGCGCTCCCGTTTTCGGAAAAATTGCGCTACAAAACAAAAACTTATAGCGGGATTTTGACTCTATCAATACACATCCCGCTCTAGCCACAAGCACTGTGAGGTCAATCCGACGCGTTGACAAGGCCTAGTCTTCAATCTGGGCCGAGGCTTCGATCTCAACCAGCCATTCCGGATTGATCAGGGCGCTGGTGCCGATAAAGCTCGAGGCCGGGCGGATGTCGCCGAAGATCTCACCGTGGGCCTTGGCAGCCTCCTTCCAGCGCGAGATGTCGGTCAGGAATATCCGCGTTCGGACGATGTCCGTCGGCTTGCCCCCGGCCTGTTCCACGGCCTTCAGGATGATATCAAGGCAGGTTTTGGTTTGCTCGTAAAGGTCGTCGATGCCGGCCGTCTTGCCGTCGCGTATCGGCGCCGTGCCCGACACCTCGATACGGTTGCCGGTGCGCACGGCGCGGGAAAAGCCGATTTCACCTTCGAACGGAGAGCCGGAGGAAACGAGTTGACGGGTCATGGGAAGCAGTCCTTCTGGAAGATCAGCGTGCCTATGCCGCCACTGCGCCGCCGGATCAAGCCATTCTTTGGCTTAAACCAGGCGGCTGCGGACCATGGCGGCGGCGATGAAGCTCTTGAACAAGGGGTGCGGTGCAAAGGGGCGCGACTTCAGTTCCGGGTGGTACTGGACGCCGATAAACCACGGGTGATCCTCGCGCTCTACGATCTCAGGCAACAACCCGTCCGGCGACATGCCGCTGAACTTAAGGCCGCAAGCTTCCAGACGCGGAATATAGTCGCGGTTGACTTCGTAACGGTGGCGGTGGCGCTCGTGAATGATCGTTTCGCCATAGATTTCAGAGACTAATGATTCATTCTTTAAAGTAGCCTCATAAGCACCTAAACGCATGGTGCCGCCCAGATTTCCACCGGCAGCGCGCTTGGTCAGTTCGTTGCCGCTCAGCCATTCGGTCATCAGCCCGACCACGGGTTCGGACGTATGACCGAACTCGGTCGACGAAGCGTCCTTGATACCCGCCTGGTTGCGCGCTGCTTCAATACAGGCCATCTGCATGCCGAAACAGATACCGAAATAGGGCACGTCGTTTTCGCGGGCAAAACGTGCTGCCTCAATCTTGCCCAGGGCGCCGCGTTCCCCGAAGCCACCGGGAACCAGAATGGCGTGGACGTTCTCCAGTCGCTCGATCACCGCGTCCGGCGCGGCCTCGAAGGTTTCCGACTCAACCCAGTCGATCTTGACGCGGACATTGTTGGCCATACCACCATGATAAAGCGCTTCAATCAACGACTTATAAGCGTCTTTTAAGACGGTGTACTTACCAACAATGGCGATCGAAACCTCACCGTCCGGATGCTGATAGCGCTTGGTGATGTCCTGCCAGGACGACAGGTCGGGCTCACCTTCGGGTTCCATGCCGAAGACGCTCAGGACCTCGGTATCGAAACCCTGACGATGATAGTCGAGCGGGACAGCGTAGATGTTTTCGCTGTCCAGTGCCTGGATGACCGCCGTTTCGCGGACGTTGCAGAAGAGGCCGATCTTGCGGCGTTCTTCCGCCGGGATTTCCTGCTCACAGCGGCACAGCAGTATATCGGGCTGGATACCGATCGAGCGCAGTTCCTTGACCGAGTGCTGGGTTGGCTTGGTCTTCATCTCCCCGGCGGTTTTGACAAAGGGAAGCAGGGTCAGATGGATAAAGCAGCACTGGCGGCGCGGCAATTCCTGTCCCAGTTGACGGATCGCTTCGAAGAACGGCAGGCCTTCGATGTCGCCGACCGTGCCGCCAATCTCGACGAGGATGAAGTCAGCATCGCCCTGATCGGACAGGACGAAAGCCTTGATCTCGTTAGTGACATGCGGCACCACTTGAACTGTGGCCCCTAAGTAGTCGCCGCGGCGCTCTTTTTCGATGATGTTGGAATAGATTCGGCCGGTGGTGATATTGTCGGACTTGCGCGCATTAACGCCAGTAAAGCGCTCGTAATGGCCAAGATCGAGATCAGTCTCGGCCCCGTCGTCCGTGACAAAGACCTCGCCGTGCTGGTAGGGGCTCATCGTACCTGGGTCGACGTTCAGATACGGATCGAGCTTGCGCAGACGAACCTTGAAGCCGCGCGCCTGAAGCAGCGCCCCCAGCGCCGCAGATGCCAATCCCTTGCCGAGCGAGGACACCACCCCGCCAGTGATGAAAACAAACCGGGCCGCCATGTCCAATTACCCATCAAAGAAGGACCCACGGGTCTTGGCAACCCGTGGGCCTGAAACCTGAACTCTAGAGCGATTCGCCGTTACTGAGCGGGCGAAGTTGTCGAAGACGTCGCCGGTGCCGAAGCGCTGGGTGCGGCCGGTACAGCGGCGGGGCGGCTGGACGATGACGTGCTGGCCGCCGGCTGCACTGTCGGAGCCTTGGACGATACAGCGGACGAAGACACAGACGAAGCCGGTGCCGGCGCAGCCGTACCCAGCGGGAGGTCCGCCAGGGACGGTGCCGACGACGCCGGCGCAGCAGCGGGAGGCGGTGCTTGCTGCGGCTGGGTCACTGGTGCGGTTGCCGGCAGTTTGGACACGTCCACGTTTTCAAGAGCCGAACGCCTCTGGGCCTGGGAATCGAGGTTGCCAACGATCGTCATGGCAATGGCGCAGGCAAAGAACAGGAAGCCCAGGATCGACGTCGCGCGCGTCAGGAGGTTGCCAGCGCCGCGCGCCGACATGAAGCCCGACGGGCTGCCGCCAACACCGAGAGCGCCGCCCTCCGACCGCTGGATCAGGACCAGGCCGCCCAGGGCCAGGCAGACGATGATTTGGATGGTAAGGAGGATGCCGAATAACATGTCAGGGTTTTGAACCGTAAAGGAAAGTCGCCGGGCCTTAGCATTGTCACAGCCGGTTGGCCATAGCCCAATGCAGGTGAGACGTCAGAAATATGACGTGGACAGCCAATTACAAGACCCGACCCGGCAACTTCGGGCTTTAATCCCCTGCAGCCATGATGGGCGCGAACTCTTCGACGGTAAGAGAGGCCCCGCCAACCAGGGCCCCGCCGACACCGGACAGTTTCAAAACGTGGGCGGCGTTCGACGGCTTGACCGAGCCCCCATAGAGGATATTGGGCGCAGCATTAGGAAAGCGTTCACTCAGCCAGGTCCGCACGAGCCCAATGGCTTCGCAAATCTGGGCATCCGAAGCAATCAGACCCGTGCCGATTGCCCAAACCGGCTCATATGAGACATGAAAGGCGTTTCCTGCGAGGTCGTCCGGCAGGCTGTCCCGAAGTTGCCTGGTAAGGACTTCGGCGGTCTTGTTGGCCTTGCGCTGGTCCAGGGTTTCGCCGATGCAGATGATCGGGGTCAATCCGGCACGCAGTGCGGCCTTCACCTTGCGCGCAACAAGTTCGCATGGTTCGAGATGGCCATGGCGGCGTTCAGAATGGCCGAGAATGACCATGGTGGCTCCGGCATCCCTGAGCTGGGCCGCGGAAACATCACCGGTAAAGGCGCCGACATCCATATGGTGGCAGTCCTGCCCGCCCAGTTGTACGGACGAGCCCTCCAGAAGCTGACTCATAAGTGGCAAAAGCGTCGCGGGAGGAAAAATGACAATCTGGGCCCGGTGGTTGCTGGCAATTTCGGCAATAGCTTTGGCGACCGGAAGTGCGGCTTTGACGCCGTTCATCTTCCAGTTGGCCGCGATCAGGTGGCGTTGTGGCATTAGGTTCTGTGCTGGCTGTTTTTGTGGCAGGCGCGCCGCCCCTCCCCGTCATTCGGAGTAATCGGTTGCACACCGGCGAAAACCATAGACTGACAGCTGCATTCGCGCCAAGGAAAAAGGCCGGGATTTGATCGAAACAAATAAATTCCCTTTGTAACAGCCATATTTGTGCCGTAAGAGGAGGCACATTTTGGCGCCTTGAAGCGGCGTTTCTCAGGTTGGAATTAGGGTTCATGATCAGCATCCTGCGCGAGTTTACCAAGTCCTGGATTTTCAAGGGACTCATGGTCGTTATTGCCCTCTCCTTTGTCGGAGCGGGCGGCGCCTATGTTGCGCTCGGCTCGAACAACGGCACCAACGTCGTTACCGCGGGGAAGCAAAAGGTCACGGCCCAACAGTTCAAGGTCCTCTTCGAACGGCAAAAGCGCGCTTACGAAGAGCAGGGACAGTCAGTCACGACTGAAGCCTTGGTTGAAGCCGGAATTCATACCCGACTGTTGAGCGAAATGACTGACCGCAAGGCCATTGTCGGCTGGTTGCAAAAACTCGGGGTTAAACCATCGAATAAGCTGATCCTGGCCGAGGTTTCGAAGTTTCCAGCCTTCCTAAACAGTGTCACCGGCCGTTTCGACATGGACACTTATCGGCAGCAGTTGCTGACCAATCAGATGACCGACAAGGAATTCGAAGCCGAGTTGTACGACCAGATCGCGATTAGCCAGTTTATGAGCACAGCCGCAGCTGGCCTGAAGGCCCCGCGAGTATTTACTGCGGTTGATGCTGCCTTCACCTTGCAGTCGCGCGACGCCAGCGTCTTTTTCCTGTCGCCGCAAAATGTCGCCAATCCTTCGATGCCCACCGAAGCCGAGATCGCAGCCTTTTACAAGGAGAATCAAACTCGCTTTGTACTGCCGGAACTGCGCACGGCTTCGGTCATTACCTTCTCGACGGCACAGTATACGCAAGAGATTGTCGTCAATGACGATGATCTGCGCAAGGTGTACGAAGCCCGCCGCGCAGCGCTGGCCACTCCGGAAACCCGGAGTTTCGTCCAGGTTCGCGCCCCTGACATGGCAGCGGCCAACAAGATCTCCAGCGCCTTGAAGGCTGGTCGCAGCCCGGAAGAGGCAGCCAGGGACAACAAGGGCGAAGTCATTACCTACACCTTGAAGCCACGTTCCGCAGTGTCCGATTCCAAGGTTGCCGATGCCGCCTTCAAGATGCAGACCGGCGAAGTCTCCCCCCCCGTTCAAGGTACGTTGTCCATCGCCGTTCTGAAAATGGGTGAGATCAAAATCGGATCGGCGCCGTCGTTCGAAAGCGTTCGCGAACAACTGGCTGAGGAGGTACGCCGGGAACGAGCGTCCGAAAAACTCAACAAGGCTTCCAACGATTTTTCCGACGCCCTGGCCAAGGGAGAGGATTTCGACGCGGCTGCCCGGCGCCTCGGTCTTCGCGTGGCCCAGTTGGAGCCCATGACGGCTGAAGGCCGGACCGCCAACCCCAACGCGAACTATTCGACCTATGCGCCCTTGGTTAAGGGTGTCTACGCCCTGCAGCAGGTCGGCAGCACGTCCGACGTCGAATCCCTGGGCGAAGGCGAATATTTTGCGCTCAAGCTCGTCGCCATCAAACCCGAGGGCGCTCCCCCACTGGCCCAAGTCCAGGATCAGATTGTCATGATGTGGATGACACAAAAAATGCAGGACGCGATCAATGCCAAGGCGGACGAAGCCATGGCGCGCCTGAACAAAGGCGAGTCACTGGCAGCTGTCGCCGCCAGCTATAAGACAAATGTCCGGTCAATGAAGGGCGTTACGAGGCAATCGGCCCAACAGCAGCAGATGCCGAGAGAACTGATGGGGCGGATTTTCCTGTCAAAAGCCGGCGAGACCTTTCGCGCTGAGACGCCGATCCCGACCCAGCAAGGCCAGATACCCGCTGTGGCGATTGGGCGTCTCGATGGCGTCACCCAAGGCGATTCAGCCCAGACCAACAGCATGGCCGCCATGACCCAGGCCCAGGTGGACAAGATGGTGGGCGGGGATTTGAGCGCCCTCGCCACGACCAGTGCCCGCGCGGCGATCAAGGCGCACAGCAATTCCGGTATCGCCGAACGCGCCCTGGGGATCGACCCGGCACCCGCGGCGAAGGACAAGACTTCGGCGAGCAAATCGTGACAGGGATCGGTATGACTGCCGTCGCCCAGAGTAAATTCGAATCGGGTTACGACGCCGGCCAGCCGCAAATCGTCTGGCGCAAGCTGATTGATGATCTCGAAACCCCGGTGTCGGCCTATCTCAAGCTGGGCCTTGGCAGGCCTTACAGCTTTCTGTTCGAGTCGGTCGAAGGCGGTGCCCTGTCGGGCAGGTACTCGATCCTGACGCTGAATCCCGACCTGGTGTGGCGCTGTTTTGGTGACCGCGCCGAGATTGCCCAAGGTGCGGAATATATAACCAAAACGTTATATACAATCGAGCAGGCGACAACGCTCGATAGTTTGCGCGCCCTGGTTGCCGCCAATAAAATGGCCATCCCAGAGGGTCTTCCGCCGATGGTGTCGGGCCTGTTCGGTGTCTTCGGCTACGACTTGGTACGGTTGATCGAACCCCTGGGTGAGGCCAATCCCGACCCGTTGGCCCTGCCAGATGCTGTCGTGGTTCGGCCCAGCGTCATCTGCGTGTTCGATAATGTTGCCCACGAGATATTGTTAGCGTCGCCGGTGTGGCCTGACGGCGCCCAAGCCCAGGATGCCTATAGCGCGGCCTGTGCACGACTGGATGCCATTGAGGCCGACCTTCGGGTGCCGCTGGCGGCCCAGCCGACGCCGCGTGATCACGATCAGAATCCTTTGATTTCGCCCACCTCGCCGGTCGAATTCGGCAGCATGGTGAACCAGTCGAAAGCCTATATTGCGGCCGGCGACATCTTTCAGGTGGTGCTAAGCCACCGTTTCGAGGCGCCCTATGCTTTGGATCCCTTTGCATTTTACCGCAGCCTGCGCCGGCACAACCCGTCGCCTTACCTGTTCTATCTGAACTTCGGCAATTTCCAATTGGCGGGGTCGTCGCCGGAAATTTTGGTGCGCGTGCGCGACGGCAAACTGACCATCCGCCCGATCGCTGGTACGCGTCCGCGTGGTCAAACAGTCGAGCAGGACAGGCAGTTGGAAGAGGAACTGCTGGCGGATCCGAAGGAGTTGTCAGAACACCTGATGCTGCTGGACCTGGGACGCAACGATGTCGGCCGGGTGGCCAAGCCCGCTTCGGTGAAAGTGACGGAGAAGTTCGTCATCGAGCGCTACAGCCACGTTATGCACATCGTCTCGAATGTTGAAGGCGATGCGCCGGACAATCTGGATCCGGTTGATGCGCTGCTGGCGGCCTTACCGGCCGGAACGCTATCGGGGGCTCCCAAGGTGCGGGCAATGGAGATTGTCGACGAGTTGGAAACGGTGAAGCGCGGCGTCGGTTACGGCGGTGGCGTAGGCTATATCAGCAGCGCCGGGAGCGTTGATGTCTGTATCGTATTGCGAACGGCGATGTTCAAGGACCAGATGATCTATGTCCAGGCGGGCGCCGGGGTTGTCGCTGACAGCGTGCCCAAGTTGGAGTATGAAGAGACCTGCCATAAGGCAGGAGCGCTGATCAAGGCAGCGCAGGACGCCTGGCGGTACACCTACCATAAGAACTAAAGCGCAATCCGATAAAGTGGACGCCACTGCACGGGCGCTCCCGTTTACGGAAAAATTGCGCGACAAAACAAAAACTTAGAGCGGGGTTTTGATTCCATCAAAACCCCGCTCTAGTGTTCCACTACGGCGGTCTTGGCCGACAGCTCGAAGTCCGCCTGAGGCTTTGCCTGAGCCGGGGCTTCCGTTACAGCTTGCGCCCGTTTGGCCGGTTCACTGCCGGCGACCGATGCCAGCAAGGCTCCGGATAAAGCAATCCCCGCCACCGCCACAATGGCGATCATACCGTTACGAGGCTTGGAACGCGCTGCAAGGAGGTCGAGAGCGTGGTCGAGACGAAGATCGCGGTTGGACATTGCAAACCTGGACAGTTAAAATCACACCCGGCAGTAAACCGCGAAACAGTTAATCAATCTTAACCATAAGTCGTAATCTTAAGGCTTTTAAACGTCGCCGCTTTTCCCTACATACAGAGACGTGGAGGCGCGCCATGATCCTGGTCATCGATAACTACGACAGCTTTACCTATAACCTCGTCCACTACCTGGCCGAGTTGGGTGCCGATACCAAGGTCTATCGTAACGACGCGCTCAGCGTTCAGGACGCCCTCGCCCTGGCGCCCAAGGCTATCCTCCTGTCCCCAGGCCCATGTGCTCCCGACCAGGCCGGCATCTGTCTGCCGCTGTTGCGTGCCGCCCCCGAAGACATGCCGGTCCTGGGTGTTTGCCTGGGCCATCAATCAATCGGCCAGGCCTACGGCGGAGACGTCATTCGTGCAAAGACGCTGATGCATGGGAAAACCTCACAGATCCACCACAACAATACGGGCATATTCAAAGGCTTGCCCAATCCTTTTACGGCAACACGTTATCATTCTCTTGCCGTAAAAAGGGAAACTCTGCCTGAGGACTTGATCGTCACTGCCTGGACTGAGGACGGTGAAATCATGGGCGTACAGCACAAGACGCGTCCAATTCATGGCGTCCAGTTCCACCCCGAATCGATCGCCACTGAAGGCGGCCACCAGCTCCTGGCCAACTTCCTGGAACTGGCCGGCATCGAAAGCCACAACCTCCATGTCTGACGCATTTAAGCCGCTGCTGGCCCGATTGGCGGATGGGGCTACCCTGGACGGGGACGACGCCGAAACCTTCTTTGCCGCCTGCCTGCGCGGCGAGCCCACGCCGGCTCAGGTCGCTGCCGCTGTCACAGCCATACGCGTGCGTGGTGAAACCGTTGGTGAAATCGCCGCCTGCGCCCGCGCCATGCGCCAGGCCGCCATCAAACTCGACCATCCATACGATGTGGTCGACGTCTGTGGCACCGGCGGCGATGGTCTGCATACACTCAATATCTCGACCGCCGTCGGGTTCGTCGCGGCCGGTGGCGGCTTGAAGGTCGCAAAGCACGGCAACCGCGCCATAACATCCAAGTCCGGTACGGCGGATGTCCTGGCTGCGCTGGGCGTAAACCTCGAAGCCACCCTGGAGCAACAGCGTCTGGCGCTGGACGAAGCCGGCATCTGTTTCCTGTTCGCGCAGACCCATCACGGCGCCATGCGCCATGTCTCCCCGATCCGGCAACAACTCGGATTTCGCACTATTTTCAATCTCTTGGGACCATTATCTAATCCAGCAGGTGCGAAGCGCCAAGTCGTTGGCGTGCCCCATGTCCGCTTTGTCGAGCCGATTGCCCAAGCGCTCGGTGCACTGGGCGCAACTCGCGCCTGGTCTGTGCACGGCTCCGGCCTTGATGAATTGACAACGACCGGTGAAACCGAGGTCGCGGAATGGCATAAGGGCAGTCTCCGCCTGTTTCGGATTACGCCCGAAGCCGTCGGCCTGCCCCGCGCGGCCCTCGCCGATCTGGTCGGCGGCGCACCGGAACACAATGCCGCTGCCATGCGCGCCTTGCTTGACGGTGAACAAGGCGCTTATCGCGATATCGTCCTGCTTAATGCTGCCGCCGCCTTCATGGTTGGCGACGCGGTGGAAACCCTTGAAGATGGCATCGCGCTGGCTGCCGACACGATCGACAGCGGCAAGGCCCGGCAAGCCCTGGCCAAACTGGCCGCCATTACACAGGCAGGCTCATAAATCCCTAACGCAAGACTTCAGTTCCCATCGTCCGGCGGAGCGTGATAAGCCTGCAAATTAGTAAATGGAGTTGGCATGGTCGATATTCTGGACCGCATCGCTGCCTATAAACGCGAAGACGTCGCCCAGCGGCGTTCAAAGACGACGCTCACTGAACTCGACTCGCAGGTCGAGGCAGCAGGTCCCACGCGCGGCTTTATGCGCGCCCTGATCGAGGGCAAGCCTCCGCAAAGCCTGTCTTTGATCGCTGAGATCAAAAAGGCAAGCCCATCCAAGGGACTGATTCGGGGGGATTTCGACCCGGCCTTCCTTGCCCAATGCTATCAGACCGGTGGAGCCTCGTGCCTGTCGATTCTCACCGACAACCCCAGTTTCCTGGGTCACGAATCGCACTTCCAGTCCGCACGATCGGCCGTCACCCTGCCCTGCATCCGCAAGGAGTTCCTGGTCGATACCTGGCAGGTTACCGAATCGCGTGCGTTGGGTGCCGATGCGATTCTGGTTATCATGGCCATGATCGACGATGCTTTGGCGGCGGACTTGATCGATGCCGCCCATGACTACGGTATGGACGCCCTTGTTGAGGTCCACGACGCTGATGAGATGGATCGGGCCCTTCACTTGAAATCGAAGCTAATCGGTATAAATAATCGTAATCTCAGAGATTTTAACGTTGACCTACAGACGACGGAAATCCTGGCCAACAGGGTCTCTCCTGACCATGTCCTGGTCTCGGAAAGTGGTATCTTCACACCTTTCGACGTACAAAGACTGACGGCGACCGGGGCAACGGCAATGTTAGTCGGCGAAAGCCTTATGCGGCAAGGCGATGTGACGGAAGCCACCAAAAATCTGTTGGCGCTAACTTGACATTAACCGGAACACATATAGAACATCGACCATGAGTTCATGACTTGTTCCCGACGACCGGGACAGCTGAGCCGCGGGTGTTCTGATATGCTGACGACCAAACAACGCGAACTGCTGATGTTCATTCACGAGCGGATAAAGGAAGGCGGTGTCTCCCCCTCCTTTGACGAAATGAAGGAGGCGCTTGACCTCGCCTCCAAGTCCGGGATTCACCGCTTGATCACGGCGCTGGAAGAGCGCGGCTTCATTCGCCGCCTGGCGCATCGGGCACGGGCGCTGGAGGTAATCAAACTTCCAGATCAGGCGACCACCTCGGCCCCACCGCGCGGCCGGCAGACTTTTGTGCCGCAAGTGGTCGAAAGTACGCGCCAGTTTGCCGATACGGCAAAAGCCAGCAACGACGATACCCGCGAACTTCCTTTGCTGGGCAAGATCGCCGCCGGTGTTCCGATCGAAGCCATGGGGCTGGAGCGCGACAGGTTACGCGTACCGGAATCTATGCTTGGAGCGGGTGAGCACTACATATTGGAGATCGAAGGCGATTCGATGATTCATGCCGGAATCCTCAATGGCGACTACGTCGTCATCAAGAAGACCGACACTGCCCACTCCGGCGAGATCATCGTTGCCTTGGTTGATGACGAGACGGCCACCTTGAAGCGCCTGCGCAAGAAAGGGGCTTCGATCGCCCTGGAAGCCGCTAACCCAGCCTACAAGACGCAGATATACAACGACGGCCAGGTCAAGATTCAGGGCCGGTTAGTTGGATTGATGCGCCGCTATCACTAGAGCGCAATCCGACAAAGTGTGCAGCACTTTTTGGATAAATTGCGCGACAAAACAAAAACTTAGAGCGAGATGGCGATTCTACCTAAAGCCATCCCGCTCTAGAGCGCAATCCGATAAAGTGGATGCCACCGCACGGGCGCTCCCCTTTTCGGATAAATTGCGCGAATAAAAGAGTGCGCTTCTGATGAAGTTTGACCGGCGCTCTAAAATACATCAGCTTCGGACACTGAAGACCAATAGCGATGGCCGCGAAAGGGCTGAGCAGCCTTGATAGCCCAGCCCTTATCCTGGCGCGTCAGTTCCAGCGCACCGAGACGACGGAAGTCACCAGCGCTGATGCGGTTGACGCCTGCACAGACCTGCGGCCAGTCCCCGACCGGATTTCGCATGACAATCAGGGTACTGGCGCCACAGAGTTCGGCCAGACGTTTGGCGTTGGGCGGTTTGTTGCTGAACCAGAAGCCGACCTTTACTGGATTGGAAGCTTTGGGCACGCACCCGTAACCCTGGCAGACATAGTCACGGTCGCGCGAGGCCTGGTCCAGCTTGCTCAGACCATAGTGCTGCGTCCATTGCTCGAAACCGTACTGACGCACCTTGGGCCGCAGAACATAGGCGCTAGTGTCGACACGTATCGCGGCATTGCCGCCTTGCGGGTCAATCCAGATGTCGGTCGCTTCCAGTCGCGGCCACCATACAATAGTCGAAGCCAGCAATACCCCTGCCCAACGCACCCTACCGCGGATCAGGCAGACCCACATCAAGCCGAGACAGGCCAGGACCAGCACAAAGCCTGGCGCGGATGGCCAGGTAATGACAGCGTGCGGCAGGCCGGAGGTCCAGGCGGCGATTTGAGCGATCAGCCACAATCCGCCCGCGGCTACACGCAGACATATCCAGCCAATGGGCGTCGCCGAGAGGACCGTCCCCAATGCCAGGGCCGGCATGACGACAAAGGCTGTGATCGGCGCCTCCAGGAGGTTGGACAGCAAGCTGTAAACTGAGAACCGATTGAAATAGGCAATGGCGAAGGGTGTCGTGGCCAGGGTTGCGACAAGCGAAGCGACCAGAGATAGTTTGGTGCCGTTTAACGATGCCTGGACCGCACGGACCCAAAGCGGCACGCTGATTTCGCGGATCTCGGGTCTTATGGTTTCTGCCAAGGCCAGCAGTGCGGCGGTAGCGCAGAATGACATCTGGAAACCCGGTTGAATCACGGCTTCCGGGGTCAATATGATGACGAACAAGGCCGCAATGGCCAGCGCACGCAGACTTAGCGCCCGGCGGTCGAACAGGATTGCGGCGAAGGCGACGCTGGCGACTACGGCTGCCCGCACGGCCGGCGCCGGTGCGCCTGATATCGCCAGATATGCCAGG
The DNA here is from genome assembly GCF_000495835.1 of Asticcacaulis sp. AC402. Lineage (GTDB taxonomy): Bacteria > Pseudomonadota > Alphaproteobacteria > Caulobacterales > Caulobacteraceae > Asticcacaulis. The sequence continues at coordinate 166,944 of NZ_AWGC01000015.1, read as the reverse complement.
ACGCAGACAATGCTGACGGCGGCGGCGAATTTTTTGACCGGTATACGCAAGGCGAGTGCTGGTATTGCAGCCATTGCACCGCGCAGAAGGAAGAAGATGAAGCCGCCGACAACCGCCATGTGAACGCCAGAAATCGACAATATGTGCGCCAGACCTGAGTCTCTCATATGGCTGATCAGCTGTTCCGGCAGGAAGGCCTCATGGCCGGTCACGAGCGCTGCGGCAAACCCGCCTAAGGCTTCACCATCCTGAAACCCCGGTGTAATCTGGCGTACCAGGGTTTGCGTCAACTCCCATCGGGCGCGGTTAAGCTGAAGCATGAGTGCCAAGCGCAGACTCTGCGGCGCAACATCTATCCGCTCGATCTTTCCGGGGACGAAGCCCACGCCTCCGACACCCTGAAACCAGGCATGGCGGGCGAAGTCGTAGCCGCCCGGCATGGATGGTGACGGCGGTGGATTGAGCAGGGCGAAGACAGAGATCGCATCGCCCGGTTTGATATCGGCCGCCTCGATGGTGCCGGGCCGAAATGTCACGCGCAGTCGCACCGGGGTTTCGTGTGACCTCAAACCACGCACGGCAATCGGCGCCAGCAACAATCGCGGCTTGTCGGCCGAGGGCGAAATGTTGTCGACGATGAAGGCCGTCACATTGTATTGGGTTTCATAGGGGCTCAGAACCGGAGCACGGACCTGTTCCGTGCGCAGTTTCGCAATCAATGTTCCAGCTGAGAACATCACCAAAAGCAAAATTAGATTATAGAGATAGCTGGAACTGCTAAAGCGAAGTATCAGGGGTAGGGCGGCCAGCATCAGCCCGCCGGGAACGATAAGCCATGGCCAGTCCGGCTCATGCCGTAGCTCAAGATAGAAGGCTGCGCCAAACGCCAGGGCAACAGGCAGCCACAAAACGATGCGGCCGCTCTGGGCAGACACAATCGTTGACAAACCTGCCTTGAGGTCTTCCCTGTTAGGCCACGACAGGCGTCGCAAAACTACCCCCGATTGCCGAAAATGCCAAAACACTTGACCACGACCGCTCCCCCGCGGCAAGTCCAATAAAAATGCGGCAGGTTCAGCACCTTTACGACCATGAGCGTTTTCACAAAAACGTGTACGTCGCAAGCGGACCCGCTCTAAGAGTTTTTTGGAAACATCAATAGGATTGAATGGGTTATCAACACGTATCTGGTCTGCCCGGGCGAACGGGCTGATACTTCAAGTTGCGTGAACGCTCATTTGCGCAGATTTTTTGCCTGCTTTGGGGCGTTGGATCGGTACAATCCTTAACCACCCTCTTTTCATTTGGGATCACAGTTTATATAGCAGGCGCAACGCAAATCTCATTGCGCCGCACAAACACAAAATTTTTAGGGGCAAGCGTACATGACCCAGACTTCTCCTGCTCAACTGACCCTTGGCGACAAAACGATCAGTCTCCCCATTTCGAAAGGCACGCTTGGTCCGGACGTTCTCGACATCCGGAAGCTGTACGCTGAAACCGATGCCTTTACCTACGACCCGGGCTTTACCTCGACAGCGTCGTGCGAGAGCAAGATCACTTTTATCGATGGCGACGCCGGCGTCCTGCTGCACCGTGGCTATCCGATCGGTCAGCTTGCCGAAAAATCCAGTTTCCTTGAAGTTTGCTACCTGCTGCTCCACGGCGAGTTGCCCAAGGCGTCCGAGTACGAAGAGTTCGAAACGACGATCACCCGTCACACCATGCTGCACGAACAGTTCGACCGCTTCTTCTCAGGCTTCCGCCGCGACGCCCACCCTATGGCCGTTATGACCGGCGCTGTTGGCGCCCTGTCGGCCTTCTACCACGACAGTCTGGACATTCATGATCTGCGCCAACGCGAAATTTCGGCGCACCGTCTGATCGCCAAGATGCCGACCATCGCGGCACGGGCTTTCAAATACAGCATCGGCCAGCCGTTCGTGCATCCGCTCAACAAGCTGAGCTATCCGGAAAACTTCCTGCGCATGTGTTTTGCCGTTCCGGCAGAGGAGTATGTCGTCAATCCGGTCGTGGCCAAGGCGATGGACCGCATCTTCATCCTGCATGCCGACCACGAACAGAACGCTTCGACCTCGACTGTCCGCCTGGCAGGATCTTCGGGTGCCAATCCCTTCGCCTGTATCGCAGCCGGTATTGCCTGCCTGTGGGGCCCCAGCCATGGTGGCGCCAACGAAGAAGCGCTAAACATGCTTAAGGAAATCGGCACGCCTGAACGGGTTAAGGAGTTTGTCGCCGGTGTCAAGGACCGCAAATACCGCCTGATGGGCTTTGGCCACCGGGTGTACAAGAACTATGATCCGCGTGCTACGGTGATGAAGCAGTCGGCCGACGAAGTCCTGGCAGCGGTTGGCGATCCTAACGATCCACTCCTGCAGGTTGCCAAGGAACTGGAGCAGGTGGCGCTGAACGACGACTTCTTCATCGAACGCAAGCTGTATCCGAACGTCGATTTCTATTCCGGCATTACCCTGTCGGCCATGGGCTTCCCGACCACAATGTTCACTGTGCTGTTCGCCCTGGCGCGCACGGTCGGCTGGATTGCCCAATGGAAGGAAATGATAGAGGATCCGTCGCAGAAGATCGGCCGCCCGCGGCAACTCTATACCGGTGCAACAGAGCGCAATTACACACCAATTTCGTCGCGAGGCTAGAGCGTAATCAGATAAAGTGTGACGCACTTTTCGGGAAAATTGCGCGAAAAAACAAAAAGCTAGAGCGAGATGGCGATTCTACCTAAAGCCATTCCGCTCTAGGCTGAGACGCCGAGGAAATCTATCACCGCCCTTGCCGCTTTTTCGGCCGGCGGTCTTTGACCACGGCCCATCAGATCCAGGGCCTTGAACTGTTCGTCGATCTGGTTGCCCCGTAAAACCGCATCGTCGAGCCGTTCGTTGACGGCGTCCAGCAGGTTTTCCGGTGTGCAAGTGGGCTGGATGAATTCCGGCGCGATCTCCTTGCCGGCTGTAATATTGAACAGGGTCACGTATTTGATCGTCGCAATGGTCTTGAAAATCCACCAGGTCAGCGGCTCGACCTTATAGGCAATGATCATGGGACAGCCGGCCAGGGCCAGTTCGGTCGAGACGGTGCCGGAACAGGCCAGGGCCAGGGTTGCCGCCTGCATCGCGGAATATTTGTCGTCTTCGTTTTCTATCAGGTGAAGACGCAACGGCAGGCCGGAGACGGCAGGAACCACCAGGTTGCGGACGGTTTCCGCCACCGGCATGACCATGGTCAGATCGGTACGCGCCTTGCCAAGCGCCAGCAAGGTGTCAATAAAGGTCGGCATCAACCGCTTGATCTCGCCCGGCCGCGAACCCGGCAACACCATCAGCATGGGCGCGTCAGGCGTTATGCCGATTTTGCGGCGGAAGGCAGCGGGATCGGCCCGGGAAAAGTCGACATTGAGGGCCGGATTGCCGACAACGACGGTTTTGAGACCTTCGCGTTCGAAATAAGGCGCGTCCATCGGGTGTAGCGCCAACAGCATGTCGACGGCCTTGGCCAGTGTCTTAGCTCGGCCCGGTCGGGTCGCCCAAACCTGAGGGCCGACATATTTGATCAGCGGCACCTCGGGCATGATCTTTCGGATGGCATTGGCCGCGCGCAGAGTGAAACCCCACGAGTCGATCAGCACGACCGCATCAGGCTTCTCGGCTCTAGCCAGTGCAGCCGTGTCAAGGACCCGGGCGTTGACGCGCGGCAAGGCCTTGAGGCCTTCCAACATGCCCAGGATGGACAATTGGGCGATATCGAAGGGGCTTTGGACGCCTTGTTCAGCCATGCGGGCGCCACCAACGCCGACAAACGTAAAGTCGATCTCGGGGGCCTGCTTGCGCAGTTCGACCATCAGGCCCGCGCCCAGCATGTCGCCGGAGGCTTCGGCGGCGATCAGCATGATTTTGAGCGGCTTAGTCATGGTGACCGTAGAGGAAGACGCCCAGTTCTGCGGCGCGCGCGTGGGTTGTGGCCTTATCGACAACCAGGAGGTGGCCGGCGCGGGCGACTATGCCGCTAAGGCCGGCGGCGGCAGCATCTTCAATAGTCGAGACTCCGATAGTCGGCATGTCGAGGCGGAGGTCCTGAATAGGCTTGGCCACCTTGGCGACAACCCCCTTGCGATTTGCAATTGAACCCCGCAAGACTGGTGAAAGCGAAGCGATCCTGCGTAACATGTTCTGAGTGCCCTCCTGGGCTTCGACGGCCAGGGTGATGTGGTCGGCAACGACGACAGCCTGGCCAATGTCGAGCGCACCGATGGCGGTGGCGATACGCATGGCTTCCTGAGCGTCTGCCATGGCTTCGGGCGACGGGTCGGGGCCGGCCTGCAGACCTCGCCCGATGAGGAGTTCGGGGTTAGCTTCGTGGGCGCCTTCAATGTGGTAGCCTTGGGAGGCAATGACCTTGGCGACCTGGCGCAGGAGAGAATCGTCGCCGCCACGACCGGCCGACTGAATGCTGCTCAGGTGGTCGGTACCGTGTTCCTTCTTCATGTCGTCAAAGTCAGGGCGCTGTACGTAACCGCACATGGTGACAGCCTTGCATTGTTCGGCAGCCAGGATTTCGAACAGTTTGGCGAAGTCACCAAGACCCAGGGTATGGCCCGGATGGTCATCAAGCTGAGGGTCAGAAAGACCTTCGATGCGGACGACCGTGTACTGCCGTTGAATTTTGTTGAGGTAGTTGGCGACGTCTACGGGCAAGCCGCCGCCGCCAGAGATCAGGGCGAGTTTGTTGGAAGTCGACATTAGCTCTGTCCTGTAATGGGGTGTGGGGCCAAAGAACGCTTATTGGTGCCCCACGTCTTTAAATTCTTTCTGTTGTCCGGCACTAGAGCGGGATGAGTTTTGATGGAATCAAAACCCCGCTCTAAGTTTTTGTTTTGTCGCGCAATTTATCCGAAAAGTGCGTCACACTTTATCGGATTGCGCTCTAAAGGGCCGTGCAGCAAAAAGACATTTCAGGAAATGTGGGGTCACGGCCCCGCACCCCGCACCACGACAGCGTCAATCCGATGGCAAACAGATCGGCCGCGTCGAATCTTCTCGGATAAACTGCACGATCTCCACGACCTGGTCGATATCCGAAAAATTCTCCAGCACATCGTCCAGCCGTTCCTGAAAGGTGCCTTCCTCAGCAAACATCATGCGATAGGCTGTCCGCAGAGCCAGGATCAACTCACGGGAGAACCCGCGCCGCTTCAGCCCGACCAGGTTCAGGCCTTCCAGCCGTGCGTGGTTGCCCCACACCGACCCATACGGAATGACGTCCTTGGTCACGACGGCGCCACCGCCGATAAAGCAATACCGGCCCAGTCGCGCGAACTGATGCACAGCGCACGACCCGCCGAGAAACACAAAATCACCGATCTTTACATGGCCGCCGACGCTGGCCAGGTTGGCCAGAATGACATTGTTGCCCAAAATACAGTCATGGGCGATGCCAGACCCCGACATGAACATGCAGTCGTTGCCGACCTGCGTGACCCCACCGCCCTTTTCGGTTCCGGTATGCATGATGACGTGCTCGCGGACCAGGTTGCGCTCACCGACGACCAGTCGTGTCGGTTCGCCCTTGTGCGCCAGATGTTGCGGCGGACCACCCAAACAGGCAAACGGGTGGATAACTGACTCAGACCCGATTTCGGTGATCCCGTCGATCACCACGTGGGATTTCAGGTTCACCCGGTCTTTAAGTGTCACGTGGGGACCGACGATGCTGTAGGGACCGACGTGAACTCCCTCCCCCAACTTGGCCCCTTCGTGCACAATCGCCGTCGGGTGAATGGTAACTGTCATTTGGGACTCTCGACCACCATGGCCGCAAACTCCGCCTCGCAGACGATCTTGTCGCCGACATAGGCCTCGCCGCGGAACTTAAAGACATCGCCGCGATGCCGTACCACCTCTACCGGCATGCGCACCACGTCGCCCGGTCGCACCGGACTGCGGAACCGTACACCATCCACCGACATAAAGAAGATGGTCTTGCCTTCAACTTCTACGTCCAAAGATTTCGACATCAGCACGGCACCAGTCTGGCCCATGGCCTCGATCAGCAACACACCGGGCATGACCGGATTTTCCGGGAAGTGCCCAGCGAAGAACGGCTCATTGAAGGTGACGTTCTTGATACCCGTCATCGACTTGTTCTTGACCCAATTCTCGCCGCGGTCGACCAACAGGAACGGATAGCGATGCGGAATACGCTTCAGGATTTCGGCATAGTCCACCGACACACCTGCCGCCGGAGTCCCCGCCTCCAGCTTCGCACCCGGCACATCTTGGTCAGTCGTGGTCATCGTATCCATCATCCTTTGTCCTTGCCGGAGTCCTTATTCGAGTCCTTGCCAGAATCCCTAACAGAATCCTTCCCTGACTCTTTCGCCGCCGCATTTTTTTCCAGCCACACCACTTCTCGCAGAAACTGACGCGACGGCTTGGCCGGGAAGCCCGATACCATTGCACCGGGTGGAACATCCTTGAACACAATTGCCCCAGCGGCAACCTTGGCACCAACCCCAATTTCAATATGGTCGATAATTCCGGCACGCCCGCCGAACATGGCGCCGTCACCGACCTTGACCGAACCCGAGAGGCCGGAATGTGCCGCCACGATACAGTTGCGTCCTATACGCACATTGTGTGCAATCTGGACCATATTGTCGATCTTTGTCGCTTCACCGATGATCGTGTCCTCAAAGGCGCCGCGGTCAACGCAGGTCCCTGCGCCGATACTGACATCGTCCTGAAGGATAACCCGCCCCAATTGCGGCACGTCAACCAGGCCGCGGGCATCGCCAGACACGCCAAAACCGGCCTCGCCGATTCGCACGCCCGATGCCAGATGCACACGATCGCCCAGCAAGGCGCAGTAAATGGTGCTGTGGGCGCCGATATGACAGTCGCGGCCAATACGGACGCCCGGACCGATTACCGCATAGGCTTCAATACGCGTTCCTGCCCCGATCTCAACATCCTGGCCAATCACAACGCCTACCCCTAAGGTGACACCGTCTTCACTCCGGACGCTGGAATGGATTGGCGAAGGGCCGTCGTGCATCCTTGGCCGGTACAGCCTGGCAGCCAGACGGGCCCACGATGCCTGCGGTGCCTGGCTGATAATCGGCACACTTTTTTTCGGAACGTGGTCGATATAGTCGGAATGGACGAAGACGAACTCAGCTTCGGTTCTGTGAAGGTTGGTCAAGTAGCGGCGATCCGAAAAGAATGCCGCCTTACCCGGCCCGCCCAACGACAAAGGGGCGCAGGCCGTTACGAACCCGCTCCCCTTCCTGCCCGGAATACCCAGGCGCGTCGATGTCAAAACCGCCACCTGATCGAGGTCTATTTTTGAACCGATATCAAAAAAGCGCAAATCAGGCATAAGGCGGTCGACTCATACTATTTCTTAGGCGCAGCCCCTTGAGCGGAAGCAGAACGCGCGGCTTGGGCTTGCTGTTGTTGTTCGAGGTTATAGCGGTTAATTTGCGGCAACTGCTCACCCGAAGCATCCATCTTTTGCACGACCGCGCTGGTGATGTCCATCGACGGATTCACATAGGTGAAGCTTATGGGCTGATTGTTTGGGCCCGTCGCCTGGTATTGTAACAGACCATCGGCCTGAACGACCATCGAACACTTGTTCTGCGTGACGACGGAATTGATCTGAGGGATCATTTTTTCCATGACGGTTTGCATGGCGATCTGCTGCGTGGCGCGCATTTCGGATTCGCGAATCTGCGCCTTGCGCTGCAACGCTTCTCCCTTTTGAGCCCAGGCCTGAGCCTTGCCTTCCCAGGTCTTCTTGCCGGCATCGGTTGCCGACGACGTCTTCTGGGTGTCCTGAAGCTGCTTTCCTTCGGCTTCCAAAACGTCGTTTTCGCCGGTCAGTTCGGCCTGTACCTGAGCGTTCAACTGGGTGAGGCGCGCCGTGGCAGCCAGCCCCATCTTGGAAGTGGCCAGAGCCCGGCCCGTGTCCAGGACGCATTGGCCCGGAATGGCGGCACCGAAGGTAGGTTGCGTCGGCGTAGCCTGGGCGAAGCTTTGGCCTGCGGCGGTCAAGCCCAGGATGCCGACGAGAGCGACGAGCGATGTCTTTTTCATGGTGAGGCTGCTTTTTTTTTAGAATTGAGTGGATTGCGAGAAGCGGAAAGTTTCGACCTTGTCGTATTCGGCCTGGGACAGGACCTGGCTTAGATCGAACTGGACTGGGCCCATGGGCGACTTCCAACGGATAGTTATACCCGCCGAAACGCGAGCCGCAAAATCATCCTTGATGCTGTCATTTATCTGTCCGGCATTGGTGGTGCCTGGACCGAAGACCTTCAGCGACTTGTCGATACCTCCAAGTGTACCTATATCGAGAAATAAAGCTGTTTTAAGGCCATATTGTTCCGGCAGGCCATTGGGAAGTCCCAGTTCCGCCGTACCGATGGCATAGGTCTGGCCGCCCAGGGCGTAGGTGGAACTCGTATCGCGCGGGCCCATACCGGCGTATTCAAAGCCGCGCATGGTATCGCCGCCCTTAAAGAAGCGGTCATTGATACGGATGGAGTCGCCGCCCCACGGCACCTTGGACCCGGCCGAGCCCGAGACGTGCAAGATCATGTCTTTGCGGAACCCGTGATACCAGTGAACCTCGCCTTCGGTCGAGACATATTTGACGTCGCCGCCCAGGCCGGCAATGTCCTGGCGCAGAATAGCCATCCAACCGCGCGTCGGCTGAATGAAGTCGTTGCGGCGGTCATAGGACAGCGAGTAACCGACCGACGAGGTCAGACCGTTACCGCAACTGTACAGCAGGCTGTCGCAGTTGTTGGCGGTCGTCGAAATAAAGTCCTTGCGGATATTATAGCGCAGACGCAGGACCGAATAGCCATTGAGATTATAGCCCAGCCGCAAGCCCGCGCCGCTCGACTCGGTGCGGAAGTCGACACCGCGATAGCGATAGGAACTGGAGAAGATATCGAAGCCCGCGGAGACGTTTCGGCCCATGAAGCGCGGCTCGGTGAAGGACAAGTCGATATCCTTCTGAATTGAACCCGTCTGGATGCGGGCGCGGATATCCTGGCCAGTGCCGCGGAAGTTGCGCTGCGAAATGCCGATGTCGAGAATGAACTTCTGGATCGACGAGAACCCGGCGCCAAACGAAAGTTCGCCGGTCGGCTGTTCGATCACAGCGACCTCGATATTGGTCTTGCCGGCTGCTGGTGACGGCTTTTCGGTTATCTTGACGCCGTCTTCGCCCTCTTTGAAGAACCCCAAACCGGCGACATAGATGCGCGAACGTTCCAGCAACGCCTTGTTATAGGCGTCGCCTTCTGACACCAGCATCTGGCGGCGAATGACGCGGTCGAGCGTCTGGGTATTGCCGACGATGTTGACCTTGTCGATATAGACACGCGCGCCTTCGTGAACGTTGAAGATCAGATCGACCTTCTTGGTATTGGGATCGGCCTCTTCCTGCGGACGGATGTCGACAAAAGCGAAGCCCGAAGACCCTGCGGCGAAGGTCAGGTCGTCGACAGCCTTTTCGACACGGTCACTTTCATACAGCTGGCCTGGACGGATGGCGATAGCGCGTTGAAGGTTTTCAGCCTTCAGCTTGTCATTGTCGGTCTTAATGGTGACGCGGCCGAAATTGTACTTTTCACCTTCGTCCAGAGTGTAGGAGATAACGAAGTCCTTGCGGTCCGGCGTCAACTCGGCAACCGCCGACAGGATGCGGAAGTCGTAGTAACCACGATTGGTGTAGTGTTTGCGCAACTGCTCCCGGTCGTAGTCCATACGGTCCGGGTCGTAGTTGTCATTCGACGAGAAGAACTTCCACCACAACGACTTTTGGGTAATGACAACACCTTTGAGGTCGTTGTCCGAGAAGGCGCGGTTACCGATGAAGTTGACCTGGGACACACCGGTCTTGGCGCCTTCATCGATTTCGAAAATAAGGTCGACGCGCTTTTGCGGCAGTTCGACGATCTTCGGGGTTACCGTAGCCGAGATACGGCCCCCCTTGCGATACAGTTCGACGATGCGCTGAACGTCTTCCTGAACCTTGGCCTTGGTGAATACGCCGCGCGGACGAATCTGCACTTCTTCGCGCAGCTTGTCCTTGGTCATGGCCTTGTTGCCCTCGAAGACAACCTGGTTGATGATGGGGCTCTCGACCACGGTCACCACCATCTCACTGCCCTGCATCTGGATCTGGACGTCAGAAAACAGGTCGGTGCGGTACAGGGTCTTGACGGCCAGGTCGATCAGCTCGGCATCGACCGTCGCGCCGGCCTGGAACGGCAGGTAGGAAACAACGGTCTGGTTGTCGATGCGCTCATTGCCTTCGACCCGGATGGCGCTGACATAGGCCGTGGCCGCGCGCGGTTGCTGGGCGCCGGCGGGCTCTTCCTGCATGTAGGTGCGCGCTTCGACCCCTGTCGCGGCGACAGCCAAGCCGGCCAGTGCCAGGGCGCTGACGCCAAGTGTGAGTGAGCGGGAAAGGGTCATAGGGCCTCTGGTCTGAGTGGTCCGGGAAGATATATTAGCAACGCGACGTATCAACTGCCTCATGAAAACAACCCCCCGAGGAACTTGACGAACCCCGTATTATTCAAATCGTTCCATAAGGCGAATGTCATTAAGCCTAATACCAGCACTACGGCAATGCGAAAGGCCGCATTCTGGATTTCCGGCGAAACGGGTTTTCTGGTCACACCCTGCCAGGCATAAAACGCGAGGTGTCCCCCGTCCAGCATGGGAATGGGCAGCAAATTCAGAAACCCGACGGCAATAGAGATATAGGCCATCAGGGTCAGGTAGGTGTATAGCAGGCTCAAGGCAGTGAACCACCATGGCGCCTGAACCTGGGTTGCCGCCGCCGTGATGTCACCCGTCGCCTTGGTCATGCCGACGATTCCGCCGATCTGATTCCCATTCTCCTTGCCTGAAAAAATTCGACCGACATAGGTCAGATTGGTGTCAAGGGCCTTCCAGGTTTCGTCATTGCCTTTGATAAGGGCTTCAATCGGGTTGTAACGAACAAAGACGTCACGACGCTCCGTCTCAACTCCCAACTGACCTTTTGTCAAATTTGGATTAGGACCTTTATCGTCCATGGGTACGCGCCTGGGGGTCGCCACCAAATCCACCCGACTGCCCTGACGATCGACGACAAAGCGCGTTGGCGTGTCCGGTCGCAGCGATACCAGGACGGCCATGTCAGCGAAGTCATGGACCTTTTTTCCATCAATCGACAGAATAGTGTCTCCAACAAGAAAGCCCGCGGCTTCTGCTGCGCCGCCTGGTTCCAGCTTGGCAATGGTCGCCGGGGTCGTGCGATCCCCGAACGTAGCGAAGAGGAGTGCGAAAACCAAAATGGCCAAAACGAAATTGGCGACAGGACCGGCCAGGACAATCAAAAAACGCTGCCACAACGGCTTGAAATGGAAATATTCCTTAACAGCGTCGGCGCCTTCTTTGCGCGTAATTGACTCTCGTGACGCCTCCAACTCGGCAATAGACGGCATCATCGATGTAACATTTTCGTCGCCGGCGAACTTGACATAACCGCCCAGCGGCAACGCGCTGATGCACCATTCTGTACCGCGCTTGTCCTTGCGGCGCAGGAGAATCTTGCCGAAACCGACCGAAAAGCGTTCAATTCGGGTGCCAAACAGACGTGCCAGCCAATAGTGCCCGAGTTCATGGAAGGTCACGATCAGAGAAATGATGATCAGGAACGGAACTATGCCGATAATGAAATTTAGCAAGCGCCGTCCTCCATACGTGTCGTGCCCTTAAACATGCTGTCTTGCGGAGAAGAACAAATCCGCCACCAACCGTCGCACCTGGGCATCAATATCCAAGGCAAAAGCTATACCCTGCACCGACATATCACGACTTGTGTGATCTTTGGAAGAGATAGAGGGCAATTGAGCCCGCATCATGGCAGTTTCGACATATTCGGCGATTTGTAAAAATCCGATGCGGCGGTCCAGAAACGCTTGGACACAGACCTCATTGGCAGCGTTGAATACGGTCGTCATGCCCTCCCCCGCCGCCAGGGCTTCACGCGCCAGCCGCAACATCGGAAAAGCGCTTTCGTCAGGTGCGGCGAAGGTCAGGGTCTTCATCCCGACCAAATCGAGCTTCGGTGCCTGCCAGGCGACACGCTCGGGCCATCCCAGACAATAGCTGATCGGCACGCGCATGTCGGGCGGGCCAAGCTGCGCCAGGCTCGAACCGTCGCGGTATTCGACCAGACTATGGACAACCGATTGCGGATGGATGACGACATCAATCTTTTCGCCCGGCATGTCGAACAGATAGGCCGCCTCGATCAGTTCCAGGCCCTTGTTGGCCAGGGTCGCCGAATCAATGGTGATCTTGGCACCCATCGACCAGTTGGGATGCTTCAGCGCCTGTTCAACCGTCACCTGGCCCAGTTCGGCTCGGCTGCGACCCCAAAAAGGCCCGCCGGAAGCCGTCAGGACAAGCCGTGCGACCTTGTCCTTTTGGTTGACATCCAGCACCTGGAAGATGGCATTGTGCTCGGAATCGACCGGCAGCACCCGGCCGCCATGGGCTTCCACCCGCTCGATCAGGGCGCGGCCGCAGCAGACCAGGCTTTCCTTGTTGGCCAATGCGAGTATGGCGCCGGTCCCAGCTGCAGCCCAGGTCGGTTTCAGGCCGGCGATCCCAACAATGGCCGCCATGACCAGATCGCTCTTGCGGCCCGCCGCGGCGCAGACAGCGTCTTCGCCACAGGCGATCTCCAGCCCGCTGCCGGCCAGGCGGTCGCGCAAGGCTGACCATTGCGACGGATCAGCCAGTACGGTGATGGCGGGACGATATTTGAGAGCCTGTTGCGCCAGCAGATCGACATTGCGCCCGCCAATCAGGGCTTCAATGGCGAAGTCGCCACCAACTTCATCGAGGAGGCGCAGAGTGGAAACCCCGATGGACCCCGTCGAGCCCAGGATGGAAATGCGCCGTGTCATCAGATTTCGGTACCCAGAAGAACGAGTAGCCTTATAGCCCCAAGTGCGACAATGGCAAACATCAGCCCGTCAACACGGTCCATCAGACCACCGTGGCCAGGGATAAGGCTGCCGGCATCCTTGACGCCGAAACGCCGTTTCAACGCCGATTCCCAAAGATCGCCCGCCATGGTCGCAAGGGAGACCAGAACGCCGACGATCAGCGGCGAGATGTTGTGTTTGAACAGGTGGGTCAGGTCGTTGAGCGCGCCGGCCGTCAGCATGCCGGCGATCATGCCGCCAGCGAAGCCAGACCAGGTCTTGTTCGGACTGTACCGCCGCCACAGCTTGGGCCCGCCAACTATCTTGCCGGTAACATAGGCCGCACTGTCTGACGCCCAGGCGATAAGGAACGCAAACATCACCCAGTCGAAGCCGTGGTTCGATTCGCGCAGCCACATCAGAATAATCGCGGGAACGCCGACATAGAGAACGCCATAAGCTGCATCCATCCAGCCGGCCCCGAGTCGATAACCATACAGCCCCGTGCACAGCGCGCCGAACAGCAGGATCAGGAAGGACAGCAAGGGATGGCCGAGATAGCCGGTAAACACGGCGGCCAAGGCCGACATCGTCAGGGCAGCGGCAAGACGGGCGCCGGCGCGCGGCGAGGCCATGAGACCCCACTCGATGCACAAAAGCGCGACACCAACGCTTATCAGCGTAAGGAACCAGACGCCACCCAGCCAGAGTATGCTGATGACAAGGGGTATCAGGACGAACGCAGAGGCCACGCGGACCAGCACTTCGCGGGTCCGTTTACCGACGACGGTTTTGCGTGCTGGCGTTTCAGGCGGATTGGGCGGCATGTCCCGGATCCACCGCCCCAAAGCGGCGATTGCGCCGGGCGAATATATCGAGAGCCTGTTTCAGGGACTCACGCCCATAGTCCGGCCACAGAATGTCCTGGAAAACGAACTCGGCATAGGCCGCCTCCCATAACAGGAAGTTGGATAAACGGTGCTCGCCCGAGGTGCGGATCAGCAGGTCCAGCGGCGGCAGGCCGTGGGTCGACAGGCTGGCGCCGAAGCTTTCCGGCGTGATGGCCTCAGGATCGATTAGGCCGTCCCGGGCTTGTTGCGCCAACACGCGGGCGGCCTCAACGATATCGGCTTGCGCGCCGTAGTTTAGTGCAACCTGAAGGAAAAAGCGTGAATTATCCCTGGTTTGTTCGTGTGCGTCGGCAACCATGCCGACGATGTCAGGCGGCAGGCCGGCTTCCTGACCGATGATGCGGACGCAAACGCCTTCACGGCGCAACCGTGCGAGATCAGCCTTAATGAAAGCACGCAAAAGTCCCATCAGGTCGCTGACCTCGGCTTCGGGCCGACGCCAATTCTCCGTCGAAAAAGCGAAAACCGTCATATGGGTCACGCCGAGTTCGGCGGCCGCAGTTATGGTACGTTTCAGCGCGTCGACTCCGGCCTTGTGCCCGACAGTGCGTATCTGGCCGCGCTCCTTGGCCCAGCGGCCATTGCCATCCATGATGATAGCGACGTGAAGACTCTCCAGGCCTTCGGCCAGTCGGAACGCTTCACGATCATCCATGGAGCCTAACGGCATGATGCGACTTCCCAGGTTACCGCCCAACACGCGAGCAGGATGCGTTTTGAAGGGAATCAAAAACGCCGCTCTAAACTTCTATTCTATCGCGCAGTCTATCCGAAAAGTGGCGTCCACTTTATCGGATTGCGCTTTAGACCTGCATAATTTCGGCTTCTTTGGTCTTCAGAACCTCGTCGATGCGTTTGATGGCGGCGTCGGTAAAGCTTTGCACCTCCGTGCTGCCCTTCTTTTCTTCATCCTCGCTGATCTCCGATGCTTTTTCCGCCTTTTTCAAGTCGTCCATGGCTTCGCGGCGAACATTGCGCACGGCGACTCGCTGAGTTTCGGCATACTTGCCGGCGATCTTGACCAGATCCTTGCGGCGTTCCTCGGTCAGGGGCGGGATCGGGATGCGCAGGGTTTGGCCATCCGTGATCGGGTTCAGGCCGAGACCTGAATTGCGAATGGCCTTTTCCACCGAAATCGTCAGGCCGCGGTCCCAGACGCTGACATTGATCATGCGCGGTTCGGGGACGCTAACGGCAGCGCAAGCGTTCAGGGGCATGGTAGAACCATAGGCGTCGACGACCACCTGATCCAATAGCGAGGCCGAGGCCCGGCCGGTGCGCAGGCCGGAATAGTCTTCCTTGAGCGCAAGGACGGCCTTGTCCATGCGTTCCTTGTAGCGGTTGAGATCGGGCTTTGCCATGAATTGCACCCTTCTTTTAGTTGGTTATGACGGTGTGGGTTCCTCGTCCGTGGATCACTTCGTTCAGCGCGCCGGGCGTACGGATGGAAAAAACAACGATGGGGATGGTGTTCTCGCGCATGAGCGACACGGCGGAGGCGTCCATTACCTTCAGGTCGCGCGACAGGACTTCAAGATAGGTGAGTTTCTCGTAGCGTTCGGCGGACGGATCCTTCTTCGGGTCAGCAGTATAGACGCCGTCCACCGAAGTCCCTTTGAACAGGGCATCACACGTCATTTCCGCCGCGCGCAGAGCGGCCGCGGTATCCGTGGTAAAATAAGGTGCGCCGGTGCCGGCAGCGAAGATCACGACTCGCCCCTTTTCGAGATGGCGGATAGCGCGCCGTCTGACGAACGGTTCGCATACGGCGTTCATCTGGATGGCCGACTGGACGCGGGTGTCGATGCCTTGCTTTTCAAGCGCATTCTGCATGGCCAGGGCGTTCATGACCGTGGCCAGCATGCCCATATAGTCGGCACTGGACCTTTCCATGCCGACGGCGGCCTTGGACAGGCCACGGAAGATGTTGCCACCGCCAATGACCAGGCACAACTCAACGCCCAGGCGCGCGACTTCTGCGACTTCCTCGGCCACTGCCTGCACGGTCTTCATGTCGATACCGAAGCCCTGCTCGCCCATCAGAACTTCGCCGGAGACCTTGAGCAGTATGCGTTTGTATTTCAGCGCCGCCGTCGCGGTCATAGTGCTCTCCGGTGAATCAAGTGGCCAATGAATCGGCCTGGATGCCGCGCCCCGCGCCGGGTTTAGCGCTTTGTGCCTGCAAAGAAAAGGGCGCGAACGTTGCGAACGTCCGCGCCCTGTTCTTTTTATGGCCAATCCCGCTTAAGCGACGCCGCCGGTCATGGCGGCGACTTCGGCAGCGAAGTCGTCCTGCTTCTTTTCGACGCCTTCGCCCAGGGCCAGGCGGGTAAAGCCAGTCAGGGTGACGGGCGTGCCCAGTTGCTTGGCTGTGTCGGCGACCAATTGCTCAATGGTTTGATCCGGATTCATGACGAAGGCCTGCTTGGTCAGCACGACTTCTTCGAAGAACTTGCGGATGCGGCCTTCAACCATCTTCTCAACGACCTGAGCCGGCTTGCCCGATTCTAGGGCCTGCTCAGTGAAGATCGCCTTTTCGCGTTCGACGGCGGCCGGGTCGAGGTCGTCGGTCGTCAACGACTGCGGCTGGGTGGCAGCGACATGCATGGCAATCTTGCGACCGACTTCGTTCAGCACAGCCGGGTCACCCGCAGATTCGAGCGCTACCAGCACGCCGATACGGCCGAGGTCCGGTGCGACGGCGTTGTGGATGTAGGTCGCGACGACGCCTTGCGAAACACTCAGCTTGGCGAAGCGGCGAACCATCATGTTTTCGCCAATGGTGGCAATCAGATGGGTGATCTGGTCTTCGACCGAAGCGTGAACCTCCTCGGCCGAATTGGCTGTCAGCCCCGATTGGCCGGCGGCGCGAGCCAGGGCCTGGAACAGGTCGTTGCGGGCTACGAAGTCGGTTTCAGCGTTGACTTCGACGGCTGCGGCGGTCGTGCCGCTGGTGGCGATAACGACCAGACCTTCGGCGGCGATACGGTCGGCCTTCTTGGCCGCCTTGGACAGGCCTTTGGCGCGCAGCCAGTCCAGGGATGCTTCGATGTCGCCGTCGTTTTCCGACAGCGCCTTCTTGCAGTCCATCATGCCTACGCCGGACTTTTCGCGCAGTTCCTTCACCAGGGCAGCAGTGATCTCGGCCATGGAAATCCTCCAGAATCAGTAAGATTAAAATCGCCGCAGCCTTAGCGGCGATAGATGTCATATTAGCGACAGCCGGGACCTCTCCGGCCCAGGCTGCCGCGAAAACACTCGGCCGAACTTCCGTCGGCCGGTTACACAAGAAGCCTTATACCAAGCCTCATAAAGAATGACGCTTGGTATTCGCTTTTTTCAGCTCAAGCGCCGCATGGCTCCTCGCAAAAGCTCGGGCGCGCAGTCGCGCTTGCCAACCCACGATGAGTCAAGATTTTCGCGGGTTGGTATTAGACCTCGGCGGTAGTGTCCGCCGGGGCTTCTTCAGCCGCGGGTGCGAGTGCGGGCTCAGCCAGAGCCGGCTCCATCGGGGCAATCGCGGCGCCCAGGTCGACACCCGAGGCGACCTGGCCGGCGGCCAGGCCATCGAGGACCGCGTCAGCGATCAGATCGCAGTACAGCTGCAATGCGCGGGCGGCGTCATCGTTCCCCGGGACCGGATAGGTAATGCCATCCGGATCCGAGTTCGAGTCGAGGATGCCGATGACCGGTATATTCAGCTTGCGCGCTTCCTGGATGGCAATCGCTTCCTTGTTGGTATCGATCACGAACATCAGGTCGGGGATGCCGCCCATGTCCTTGATGCCGCCCAGTGAAAGCTCCAGCTTTTCGCGCTCGCGGGTCAGGGTCAGCAGTTCCTTCTTGGAACGACCAGCCGGATTGCTGTCCAGAACGTTTTCCAGCTCACGCAGGCGCGCGATGGAGCCCGAGATGGTGCGCCAGTTGGTGAGCGTGCCGCCCAGCCAGCGGTGGTTGACATAGTACTGTGCCGAACGCTTGGCGGCCACGGCGACCGGGCCCTGGGCTTGACGCTTGGTGCCGACGAACAGTACGCGGCCACCAGCGGCGGCCACTTCGCGCACTTTCAGGAGCGCCTGATGGAACAGCGGCAGGGTCTGCGACAGGTCAATGATATGGATGTTCGAGCGGGCACCGAACAGGTAACGTTCCATCTTCGGGTTCCAGCGGTGGGTCTGGTGGCCGAAGTGGGCGCCGGCTTCGAGGAGCAGACGCATGGAGATTTCTGGCATAGCCATAGATAGGGTATCCTTCTTCCGATAATCCGCCGCAGACAGAAAAGTCCGTCCAGCCCATGCCGGATGAAGACCTCGGAACGCTATCGCCATTTGGAGAAGGCGCGCGCCTGCGTGTGAGATGGCGTGCACCTATTCACAATTTCGGAAAAAATCAAGCCTTGCGGTAAAGAAAATGGGTTCGGTTGAAACGAGGTGTGGCCTGATTTGACAAAGTGGTTGTGAAGGATTTCGCTCAACTTCGTCAGCGCGTCGGAGGAGCCTGTCCGTCGCTAAAAGGACACGGGAATCAGATGAGGAGCTGTGAGCTGTTGGGAGGTAAATTTTTGTCATGTACCTCCCCGCCTGTTGGGGACGTACAAGAAAGAAAAGCTCACTCAATTTCGACCGTCTACAGGGATGGCCAAACAAGACTTATACCAAGCCTCATAAAGAATGACGCTTGGTATTCGCTTTTTTTTAGCTCAAGCGCCGGATTAGGCGTCCCCCATGGCTCCTCGCAAAAGCTCGGGCGCCCGAAGTACGTTCTCTGGCGCGCTTGCCAACCCACGAAGAGTCAAGATTTTCGCGGGTTGGAATTACACGTCTTCGCAATACAGGACGCCCGGCATGGCTTTCAGGCGGCCGCGCAGGTGGGCGTCGAGGCTATAGCGGTGCGGCAGGTCGAACTCGATCTGACCCTGGCCCGCCAGGTCGCTCAACAGGCTGATCTTGCCACCGTTCGGCAGTTTCGACGCCTCAAGTTGGGCGCGCAGGTCAGCCAGGTTGATGACCTGGGCCGAGACGTGCAATTTCAAACCCAGATCATCAGTCTTGAGGCTGGTCGCCATCGGACCAGCCTCGTCGCCGAAGAAACGGACCTCGCCCTCTTTGCCCTTGCAACGGACCTTGAGAACGATCGAGGCGCCCGGCTCCAGTTGATCGCGGCAACGGCGCAGCGATTCCGGTGGGAACAGGACTTCGTACTCGCCACTCGGGTCGGACAGGGTGACGAAGGCGAACTTCTCACCTGAGCCGGCCGCAGCACGTTCTTGCCGGCGACGGACAATCCCGGCCATGCGGAAGGCGTCATGGCCCTCCAGGGCCAGCCCCACGGCCTCGGCATAGAGGGTGATCTTGCGGCGCTTAAAGACATCCAGCATGTCCTCGAGCGGATGGCCGGACAGATAAAAGCCGATAGCCGCCAGTTCCTCGTCCAGCCGTTCCGGTCCTGCCGACGCCAACACCTTGGGCAGGCGTGGGCGCGAGGCTTCGGTCGAACCGAAAAGGCTGACCTGGGCCGAAGCGCGTTCCGCCGCCACGCTCTGGGCATAGGCGACCAGCATGTCGGCGGCGGCCACGATCTGCGCCCGATTGGGGTGGAGGGAATCGAAGGCGCCCGCCTTGGCCAGGTTTTCAATGGCGCGCTTGTTGACGGATTTCGGGTCGATCCGCTCCAGGAAATCGAACAGGTCGGTGAACTTGCCGCCCTCTTCGCGCGCCTGGACTACGCTCAGCATGGCTTCGAAGCCGACGTTACGGATGGCGCCCAAGGCGTAGAGCAGTTCGCCGTTCTCGACGTCGAAATCGGCCATGGACCGGTTGATATCGGGCGGGCGGATGGTTACGCCGAAGCGGCGGGCATCCTGGTAGAAGACGGCCAGTTTATCGGTATTGGCGATATCGAGGCTGAACGAGGCGGCGAAGAACTCGACCGGGTGGTTGGCCTTGAGGTAGCCGGTCTGGTAGGAAATAAAGGCGTAGGCGGCGGCGTGCGACTTGTTGAACCCGTAGCCGGCGAACTTGTTGACCAGTTCGAAGATGAAGTCGGATTGCGATTCCGCAACCCCCTTCTCCTTGGCGCCGGTGATGAAACGGACCTTCTGCAGGTCCATTTCTTCCTTCTTCTTCTTACCCATGGCGCGGCGCAGCAGGTCGGCTTCGCCCAGGCTGTAGCCCGACAGGACCTGGGCAATCTGCATCACCTGCTCCTGGTAGATGATGACGCCGTAGGTTTCCTTCAGCACCGGCTCCAGGCTGGCGTGGAGCATGTCGATCTCCATCCGGCCGAACTTGCGGTCGACATAGGTGTCGATATTGTCCATCGGGCCCGGACGGTAGAGCGAGATCAGGGCGGTGATCTCTTCCAGCGACGAACAGCGCATCTTGCGCAGGGTATCGCGCATGCCCTGACTTTCAAGCTGGAACACGCCGATCGACTGGCCTGAGGCGAGAAGCTCATAGGTCGCCGTATCGTCCAGCGGCAAGGTGGTGAAGTTGATATCAACGCCGCGCTTCTTGAGATAACGCACGGCGCGGTCCAGCACGGTCAGAGTCTTCAGCCCCAGGAAATCGAACTTGACCAGGCCGGCGCTTTCCACCCACTTCATGTTGAACTGGGTCGCCGGAATGTCGGAACGCGGATCACGGTAGAGCGGCACCAGTTCGGTCAACGGGCGGTCGCCGATAACGATGCCGGCGGCGTGGGTCGAGGCGTTGCGGTAAAGACCTTCGAGCTTCAGCGCCGTGTCGAGAAGGTTCTTGACCTGCTCGTCGTCGTCCCTGGCCTCGCGCAGGCGCGGTTCGAGTTCGATGGCCTGCGCGAGGGTGGTCGGGTTAGCCGGGTTGTTCGGCACCATTTTACACAGGCGGTCGACCTGACCCAACGGCAGTTGCATCACCCGGCCGACGTCTCGCAGCACGGCGCGCGCCTGAAGCGTACCAAAGGTGATGATCTGGGCCACGCGGTCGCGGCCGTATTTGTGCTGGACGTAGGAGATGACCTCTTCGCGGCGTTCCTGGCAGAAGTCGATGTCGAAGTCGGGCATAGAGACCCGTTCAGGATTGAGGAAGCGTTCGAACAGCAGACCAAACCGCAACGGATCCAGGTCGGTAATGGTCAGCGCCCAGGCGACCAGCGAGCCGGCGCCGGACCCCCGCCCCGGCCCGACCGGCACGCCATGCGACTTGGCCCACTTGATAAAGTCCGAAACGATCAGGAAGTAGCCGGGAAATCCCATATTCTGGATGACGCCAATCTCGCGTTCCAGCCGCGCCCAGTAATCTTCCTCGGGACAGGCCAGCTTGACCTGTTTCAGGCGCATCTTCAGGCCTTCGCGCGCCTGCCAGGCCAGTTCTTCGTTTTCGTTACGGCCCGCGCCCGTGTCGAAGCGCGGCAGGATAGGATCGCGCTTGTTGACCAGGAAGGCGCAACGGCGGGCGATTTCGATGGTGTTGTCGCAGGCTTCGGGCAGGTCGGCGAACAGTTCACGCATGGCAGCAGCCGGCTTGAACCAGTGGTCCTTAGTGACCTTGCGGCGATCGTCGATGCCCATGAAGGTGCTGTCGGAGATACACAGCAGGGCTTCGTGGGCACGATAAAGCTCCGCCGCGGCGAAATATGCATCGTTGGTGGCGACCAGGGGAACGTCGTTGCCATAGGCGAACTCGACCAGGCCTGCCTCGGTGGCGCTGCCTTTCGGCCGGCCGTCGTGACGCTGAAGCTCGATGTAGAACCGGTCGCCGAAGGCTTGCAGCATGGCTTGCAGAGCCACCTTGCCTTCGTCCGGCCGGTTCTGGCGGAACAGGACGTCGACCGGGCCGTCATAACCGCCCGACAGCAGCAGCAGGCCCTCACAATGTGCGGTAACTTGCTCCCAGGTAACATGCGGTTCGTCCATATTGTCGG
Organism: Asticcacaulis sp. AC402; assembly: GCF_000495835.1. Lineage (GTDB taxonomy): Bacteria > Pseudomonadota > Alphaproteobacteria > Caulobacterales > Caulobacteraceae > Asticcacaulis. The sequence goes on along the minus strand of NZ_AWGC01000015.1, from coordinate 145,092 downwards.
ACTCGACGTAGGCGATGGACGACAGCTTGGTGAGGTTGAGCCAGCCCTGCTCGTTCTGGCACAGGATAACGAGGGTCGGGATGCGGGCCCACTTTTCCGTCGGCGTACCGCCAATGCCCTTGACCGGGAGGGCGCAGCCGACAAGCGGCTGGACGCCGGCATCCTTGCAGGCCTGGGAAAATTCGAGCGCGCCGTAAAGATTGCACCGGTCGGTGATGGCAACCGCCGGCATACCGTTCTTATGGGCCAGCTTGCCCATATCGTAGGCCTTGACCGCCCCTTCCAGGAGCGAATAGGCCGAGCGCACGCGCAAATGAATGAAGTCTTCGCTCACGGCTAACGCTCCTGCCTGTGTCCAGGCTGGCTACGACTCAGGCGGCCAGCGACATCAGATGACACATGACCACAACAAAACCCGCAACGGCGGCGAAAGACAACACGTTATGAACCGCACTAACCATTTGTCCACATCCTCAACAGCTTTATTCCTGTTTTGTTCTATATTCTCCATTTGTTCTCACTGCAACAGGAATCTGTTCACAATGGGAACAAATCATATACATATTTGAATTTATGGAGATTTTTATTCACAGGGTGGCGTGTGCCTAGGGGAACAAGCTGCCGGGGTTTGCGGTCTTTCTGACGCCGCGCAGCGGCCTTCCCTCCCCAAAGAGGTTGAAACCGGGAATGAACGCGAATAAAAGCGAATTTCAGGACGTGCCTGCCCGGCCGCGGCCTGTCAATCCATGCCTTAGCGCCTTTGCGCTCTCTATTCGCGCTTATTCGCGTTCATTCGCGGTTTCAAAGATCTTACTATTGAATGCTGCTGCGCGGCGGGGTACGACATGAAAATTCGATCTGCCGACCGCGAAGATATAGCAGACCTGCTGAACCTGTACCGCCATCTTGATCCCGCCGATAAGGAAACGACGGTTGAGGACGGCTTGAGAAATCTGGAGCTGCTGAAGCTTTATCCAGGCAGTACTATTCTCGTTGGATGTTTGGGTGAGGCAATCGTCGCGAGTTGTACGCTTGTCGTGATCCCAAATCTCACGCGCGGTGCGGCACCCTATGCCCTGATCGAAAACGTCGTGACCGACGCGAGGTTTCGCAGCAGGGGATATGGCAAGGCTGTCCTCAAGCACGCGACGGAGGCGGCATGGCATGCCGGCTGCTATAAGGTCATGCTGCTGACAGGTTCGAAGCGGCCGGAGGTCCTGAAGTTTTATCAGGACGCCGGTTTTGAACAGAACAAGACCGGCTTTCAAATTCGAAGGCTGCCTCCACGGGCTGGATAGAGCGATCGTTCCTACCGTATATCTCCAAAGATAGGCAGCGTCTCTCTAGGAAAGTTAGGAGCTCCCGGCTCCCCCTCCGTCTCGACGCGGTCGCCTAAGAAGGCTCCCTTGCTCGACACCTCCCCCGCGTGCGGTGGAGGATAAGTCAGGTGCATCAGACGGCTTCCGGGGCGACTTCGACCAGCTTGCCGTCTTCGAGGCGGACGACACGGTCCATATGGGTTGCCAAATGCAAGTTATGAGTCGCAATCACTGCCCCCACCCCCTGGGCCTTGATGATCGTTTTCAGCGCTTCGAACACCTGCTGCGATGTCGCCGGGTCGAGATTGCCCGTCGGTTCGTCCGCCAGCAGCAGGCAAGGCCGGTTGGCTAGGGCACGCGCCACGGCCACACGCTGCTGTTCTCCACCCGACAGCTGCGACGGCAGATGGTCCAGCCGTTCGGCCAGGCCAAGCGCCGTCAGCAACTCCCGAGCCCGCGCTTCCGCCTCCTTGGCCGGTCGCCCCAGGATGCGTTGCGGCACCGCGACATTGCCCAGCGCTGTATATTCCGGGAGCAGGTGGTGGAACTGATACACGAAGCCGATCTTGTGCAGACGTGTCCGGGTGCGGGCGTCATCGTCGGCCCGGGTGAAATCACCGCCGTCAATCAGCAGTTCTGCAGCAGTCGTTTGCGCAGACTTTGCGGTCTTTTTGTCTTTTTTCGATTCGTCCGAAATGGCTTCAAGCAGGCCGATGGCGTGCAGCAGGGACGACTTGCCCGAGCCCGACGGCCCGATCAGGCCTACCAGTTCGCCGGGCATAACCTCCAGGTCAACCCCCTTCAGAACCGCCAGTTTGCGACCGTCGCCGATGTCGTAGTCGCGGTGCAGGCCTTTCAGGTTGAGAACAGGCTTACTCATAGCGCAAAGCCTCCACCGGTTCGAGCTTGGACGCCCACAGGGCCGGGAACAAAGTCGACAGACAGGACGCCAGCAGCGAGGCCACCGCAACGAAGATCACTTCCGACAGTTCCATCTTGGCCGGAACATAGTCGAGGTAATAGACGCTGGAATCGAAAACCTTGACGTTGAAAACCGCTTCGAGAGCCAATTGGATTTGGCGGATAAATGTGCAGAACAGCACGCCCAGCAGCAGACCGGTTGCCGTGCCGGCAGCGCCGATCATCACACCGGTCAGGAAGAAGACCCGGGTGATAGACGCCCTCCCTGCTCCCATAGTGCGAAGGATAGCGACGTCGCGCGCCTTGTTCTTCACCAGCATGACAACGCCGGAAATGATATTCATGGTTGCGATGATGACGATAAAGAACAGGATAAAGCGCATGGCGGCGCGTTCAATCTTCAGCGCGCTCCAGGTTGCGGCGTTTTGGATCGTCCAGTCTTCGAACAAACCACCCTCGCCGACCGCCTTTACGATGGCGTCGCGGTATTCCTGGACCTCGTAGGGTTTGTCGACCCTGATTTCGAGCGCATCCCATTCGTCCTCACGATCGAAGAACAACTGGGCCTGCTGAATTGGCATATAGACAAAAGACTGGTCAATCTGGCTGACTCCGCTATGGAACAGGCCGCCGACGATATAGGTCTTGCGCAGTGGCGCAGCTCCGAAAGAGGTCGAGCGTCCCGGCGAGATCAGGGTTACCTCGTCGCCCGGAATGGCATTGATCTGCCGCGCCAGGCCGTCGCCCATGAGCACGACATCGCCTCCGTAATCGCCGATTCCGAACTGCTCCATCGAGCCGCCGGGGGCAATTGTATCAGCAATAATGGGAGTTTTTTTCAGATCTTCCGGCACCACGCCGCGCATGATGCCGCCGCCGGTGCGGCCGGCGCCCGTCTGAATCAGGCCAGGGGAATCGATAAACGGAGAGGCACTGATCACACCCGGCACATTTTTCAGCCGCGCCACCATATCGTCGCGATGGGCGAAATCGTCGATGGCGCGACCATAGACATAGCCGTGTCCACCGAAAGCCAGGACGCGACTCATCAGCTCTTCGCGGAAGCCGTTCATGATCGACAAAACGCTGATTAACGCCGTCACTGCCAGAGCGATCCCAACAAAGGAAATGATCGCGATGACAGCAATGCCACCGTCCTTGCGCTTGGTGCGCAGGTACTTCAACGACAGGTCGAATTCCCACGCCCGAAAGCGCAACAGCGACAGCAGGTTCATGCTTTACTCTTGGTCAATTGTGCCAGGACATCGTCGAACGGCGCTGTCTGGCGCTCGCCGGTCGCGCGGTTCTTGAGTTCGGCGTTACCTTCAGCCAGGCCCTTGGGCCCTATGATGAGCTGCCAGGGGATACCGATCAGGTCCATGGAGGCGAACTTGGCGCCGGGGCGCTCGTCGGTGTCGTGATACAGCACGTCACGGCCGGCCGCCGTCAGCGCCGCATAGGCCTGGTCGCAGGCAGCGTCGCAATCGGCATCGCCGGACCGCAGGTTGATCAGGGCAACATCAAAGGGCGCGACACTCTCCGGCCAGATGATGCCGGCTTCGTCGTGCGACGCTTCGATGATGGCACCCAACAGGCGCGAGACGCCAACGCCGTACGAGCCCATGTGGACGGTGACTTCGCCGTCGGGGCCATTGACCGTGGCTTTCATCGGCTTGGAGTATTTCTCGCCGAAATAGAAGATATGGCCGACCTCGATACCGCGCGCGGACAGCTTCTTGTCCTCGGGGACTTCACCGAAGGCGGCTTCGTCGTGCATTTCCTCGGTGGCGGCATAAAGCGCGGTCCGTTGGTCGACCACACCTTGCAGGTCGTTCCAGTCGACATCGTTACCGGGGGGCGGCATATCGACCAGATCCTTGTGGCAGAAGACGGCGCTTTCGCCGGTATCAGCCAGGATAATGAATTCGTGGCTGAGGTCACCGCCGATCGGGCCAGTATCGGCGCGCATTGGCACGGCCTTAAGGCCCATGCGCGAGAAGGTGTTGAGATAGGCGACAAACATCCGGTTATAGGCCTTGCGCGCCGACGCTTCGTCGACATCGAAGGAATAGGCGTCCTTCATCAGGAATTCCCGGCCGCGCATGACGCCAAAGCGTGGACGCTGCTCGTCGCGGAACTTCCATGAGATCTGGTACAGGTTGAGGGGCAGGTCCTTGTACGACTTAACGCTGGCCCGGAAGACCTCGGTTACGGCTTCTTCGGCCGTGGGGCCGTACAGCAGGTCGCGGTCGTGACGGTCCTTGATACGCAACATCTCCTGGCCGTAGTCCTCGTAACGGCCGGATTCACGCCACAGGTCGGCCAGTTGCAGGGTCGGCATCAGAAGCTGGATCGAGCCGGCGCGCGCCATTTCTTCCTCAACGATGCGTTCCACCTTGCGCAGGACCTTCAAGCCCAGCGGCAGCCAGGCATAAATGCCGGCGGCCTGCTGTCGGATCATGCCGGTGCGCAGCATCAGGCGGTGCGAGACGATCTGTGCCTCGGCGGGGTTTTCCTTGAGGAGCGGCAGAAAGAAGCGCGACAGGCGCATGGTCAGGGAATCCGTAGCTGTTTGAAGTGGCCGCAACCTAGAGAGATGCGTCCGGCTTAGCAAAGACAAAATTGCGGCGGCAGCGTGTCATGACGGCGGTATGAGATCGGAAGGGGAATTTCTCAGTACGGGTCGTTGGAAGCTTCGACGGGCCAAATCCCCAACCGTCTCATTTGCTAATCGCAAATGACCATGCCACGCGTAAGGCTTTATGAGAAACAGCGTTAGCGGGATGTGTTTCGGTGGAATCAAAACTCCGCTCTAAGTTTTTGTTTTGTCGCGCAGTTTTTCCGAAAAGTGCTGCACCCTTTCTCGGGCTGCGCTCTAATTGACTATGGCCGGCAACTGAACGCGGAAGAGCAGGCTGCCGAGCAGAACGACCACCCAGACGACGGCAGCCACAATGGAGTTCAACTTGACCTTCTGCCAAAGGCGCGGATTGACCGGAGCGCCCGGATCATTGCCCTTGATAACCTCGACACCTGCTTCGTGCTGGCTGGGGTTACCGCCGATCGGCAGGACCACGAACAAGGTGATCCACCAGATCATGATGTAAAAGGCCAGCCAGGTCAGGATCGCGGTGAACATTCAAAGTCCTTCAATTGAGGCCCAAGTCCTCATCCATGCCTAATACCAGATTGAGGTTTTGTACAGCAGCACCCGACGCTCCCTTGCCAAGATTGTCGAGCACGGCGACCAGGCGCGCCTGCTGGCCGGCCTCATCACCAAAGACGTGAATGCGAAGTTGGTTGGTGCCGTTCAGCATTTCCGGCTGGAGATGCCGGATCGCCTGGGAGTCCTCCAACGGTACCACGGTGACAAAGCGTTCGTCCTCGTAGGCGGCGCTCAGCACCTCGTGAAGCTGCTCGACGCTCGGTTCGTCCGGCAAGGCCCACAACTGAAGCGGGACCTCGACGATCATGCCCTGGGCGTAGCGGCCGACCCCTGGGGTAAACAGTGGCGGCGATTCCAGCCCACCGAACAGGGTCATTTCCGGCAGGTGCTTATGGCTCAGATCGGTCTTGTAGATGCGATAGCTGTCCTTCGTGCCGCCCTGTTCGAACTCCGCGATCATCGACTTGCCGCCACCGGAATAGCCGGACACCGCGTTGCAGTAGGCTGGCCAGAACGGCGGGATGATGCCGACATCGGTGAGTGGCCGTACCAGAGCAATAAAGCCCGTAGCGTAGCAGCCCGGATTGCTGATACGCTTGGCGTGTCGGATGGCTTCGCGTTGTTCCTCGGCCATTTCGGCAAAGCCATAGGTCCAGCCGTCGGCAACGCGGTGGGCGGTCGAGGCATCTATCACGGCCGTATCGGGGTTGTCGATCAGGGCGACGGCTTCCTTGGCCGCGTCGTCAGGCAGGCAGAGGATAACAATGTCGGCGTTGTTCAGCGCATCGCGGCGCGCGTCCAGGTCCTTGCGTTGATCGTCGGCCAGGCGGATCAGCTCGATATCCGTACGGCCTTCCAACCGCTCTCGTATCTGCAATCCGGTGGTCCCGGCTTCGCCGTCGATGAAGACTGTCTTGGACATTATGGCAACTCCTGATCGAAATTCCGTGTGTCCGCGTGGTCCGTGACAAAATTTTATCACCACTGACCACACGGTCCATACGGACAAGAAAAAAGCGCTTCGGTTGCCCGAAGCGCTTTCTGCATGAGGTGTGAACCCGTGCGATTAACGCTTCGAGAACTGGAAGGAACGGCGAGCCTTGGCCCGACCGTACTTCTTGCGTTCGACGACGCGCGAGTCGCGCGTCAGGAAGCCGGCGGCCTTGAGAGCCGGGCGAAGGCCCGGTTCGAAGTAGGTCAGGGCCTTGGACAGGCCGTGACGGATAGCGCCGGCCTGGCCGGACAGGCCCGAACCCTGAACCGAAACCATAACGTCGAACTGGGTCGCACGTTCGGTCAGGTTCAGCGGCTGGGCGATCATCATGCGCAGCACCGGACGGGCGAAATAGACTTCCTGCTCGCGATCGTTGATGATCCATTTGCCGGAACCCGGCTTGATCCAGACCCGAGCAATGGCGTTCTTACGCTTGCCGGTGGCATATGCGCGGCCATATTTGTCGAGCTGTTGCGTGCGTTCAACAGGCGCATCAGCGGCGGTCGGCGACAAAGCGGCAAGCGCTTCCATACCTTGGTTCTCAGCCATTCTTAAGCGCTCCGGACGTTCTTGCGACTCAGGGCCTTGAAGTCGACGACTTCCGGGCTCTGGGCTTCATGGGGATGGGTGTTGCCGGCATAGATGCGCAGCTGGGTCATTTGCTTGCGTGCCAAAGGGCTTTCCTTGGGCAACATGCGCTCAACGGCCTTGGTCAGGACGCGCTCCGGGTACTTGCCCGACAGCAGCTGACCCAAGGTACGTTGCTTTACGCCGCCCGGGTGGCCAGTGTGCCAGTAAAAAATCTCGTTATGCTTCTTGCCGGTGAGGTGGACCTTCTCGGCATTTATGACGATGATATTGTCGCCGGAATCAACGTTCGGGGTATAGGTCGGCAGGTGCTTGCCGCGAAGACGCATGGCAATGAACGCGGCCAGACGGCCGACAACGGCGTCCTCGGCATCGATCACGATCCACTTCTTCTCGACATCGGCGGGCTTCAGCGCCGCGGTGGTCGAAGTCAACATAAGGTGTAGTCCTGTGATTGCGCGCCAGATAAGGCCGGCACGATTTAAGGTGGGCTGCGTTTACAGGAGGCCCCCGGTTCTGTCAATGCGCTATTTTTCGGAAATTCCGCCAAATCTATTTGTTTTTATTGAGAATTTTGTCAATGGTATTTTATTACCGCTCTATTCTGTCGCAAATATTTCGCTTTTACACCTGGCGGAACTAAGGCATTGAACCGTTTCAGGTCCATCGCGTTCCCGGAGTTGTCCACATGTCCCTGTCCCGCCGCACCCTGATCGGCAGCGCCGCCGCTGCTACATCCCTGGCCTTTGCCGGACTTGGCACACGGGCCAGAGCAGAACGCGTGGTCCCGGCAGCGGACCCGGGCTACCTTAACGAAGTGGAAGCCTATGGCCCGCTTATCGACGATCCGGCCCGCCTGATCAACCTGCCCAAGGGCTTTTCCTACAAGATCGTCTCGCGCACCGGCGATGACATGGACGATGGCTTCGTCGTGCCTGGCAGTCACGACGGCATGGCGGCCTTCCCCCACACCAGCCCGGACAAGGTTGTTTTGGTGCGTAACCATGAAATCGGGTTCAAGGACCGCGACTCCGGGCCGCTGGGGCCCAAGGCGGAACGCATCAAGAAGCTGGACAAGGCCCGCGTCTACGACTTTGCCGATGACGGTTTCCCGCTGTGCGGCGGGACGACGACCCTGATCTACAATCTCCGCACTCAGCAGCTGGAGCAGCACTTTCTGTCGCTGACCGGGACGACCACCAACTGCGCCGGCGGCCTGACACCGTGGGGTTCGTGGCTGACCTGCGAAGAAAGCACCGCCAGGCCGGGTATGGGCGTGCGCAAAGAGCACGGTTATATCTTCGAAATCCCGTCCGGCTATAAAGGCCTGGCTGCGCCAATCCCGATCAAGGCCATGGGCCGGTTCAAGCGGGAAGCCGCCGCAATCGATCCTCGCACCGGCGTGGTCTATATGACCGAAGACACGGGCGACGGCGTGCTGTACCGTTTTCTCCCGAACGACACGCGTTATCTGCACTCCGGCGGCAAGCTCCAGGCCCTGATGATCCTTGACGCACCGGGTGCTGACACCAGCAACTTCAAGACAGCGCTGTGGAATGTAGGCGACAGTTTCAAGGTCGGCTGGGTCGATCTTACCGATCCGGAAAGCCCCGACGATTCCCTGCGCCTGCAAGCCCGCAAGAAAGGCGCCGCCATCTTCGCGCGCGGCGAAGGCATTCACTGGGGCAATGGCGAACTGTTCTTTGCCTGCACCTCTGGCGGACGTAAAGAATACGGCCAGATCATGCGCTATGTGCCGAGCCCCTATGAAGGCGCGACCGATGAAAAAGCCCAGCCCGGCCGGCTGGAACTGTTTATCGAATCCGGCGATCTGCGAAAGCTCGACTATGCCGACAACCTGACGACGGCCCCTTGGGGCCACCTCTATCTCTGCGAGGACCGTTACTCGGACATCCTCGTCAACCACCTGCGTATCGTGACACCGCAGGGCAGGCTGGCGACGTTTGCGGCCAATGTCAGCAATGACTCGGAATGGGCCGGCGTAACCTTCTCGCCGGACGGATCGACCCTGTTCGCCAATATCCAGAACCCGGGCTTCACGGTCGCCATCACCGGCCCGTGGGGGCAATTCAGCGACCAGCCCGTCCTGGCATAGCCTGATACTTTACCTTTTCACCGGCCTGCGAGACTGCGTGACTGGAGCGTAATCCGATAGGGTGGACGCCACTTTATCGGAATGTGCTCTATACCAAGCCTCATAAAGAATGACGCTTGGTATTCGCATTTTTTCAGCTCAAGCGCCGGACTAGGCGCCCCCCATGGCTCCTCGCGTAAGCTCGGGCGGCCAAGAAGCGTTCTTTGGCGCCCTTGCCAATCCACGATGAGTCAAGGTCATCGTGGATTGGTGTTAGAACCCGGTGCTCCGGAACACCCGATCAGCGCGGAAAACCCGCCAGGTCAGGACGGTCGTCACGATCACGACGATGACCGCCAGGAGTTGGTGTGACAGAGCCAGCCAGACATTGACCACAGTCCATAGCGTGGCCACGCCCAAAGCCGCCTGAGACCATATCAGGACCGTTGTCACCGTGCCAAACGACTTCAAGGCGTCATCATTCGCCTTCATATGCAGCCGAACGACAAAGTAGACCGCATAAATGCCCAGTATCATGCCCGTCAAACGATGCATGAACTGTACCAGGCCCTGGTCGTGGAAGAAGCTGTAGCCGATCCCCTTGGCCCATGCGACCGGCGGCAGGATTTCACCGTTCATCAGCGGAAAGTCGGTATAGACCAGACCCGCACGATTGCCCGCCACCAGAGCGCCCAGCAGGCATTGCAGCAGGACCAGACCGAGAAGCCCGCCGGCCCGGCCGCGCCAATTCAAGGGGGCGCCGCGGCCACGCATCTGGCCCTCCCCGGCTTCAAGGCCCGTCCAAACCGTTCCCATCAGAATCAGCAAGGCCATGCCCAAGTGTACCATCAACATTTCCGGCGCCACCGAAACGCGGAATTCGAGCCCACTTCGCACCATCAGCCAGCCGATCAGGCCCTGGAGCCACACCAAGGCCACCAAGGCGGCGCAACGCCAGATCAGTCGCGACGGCACCTCTTTGAGCAAGAGAAGGGCAGCGAAGCCCAAGGTATATACCAGGCCCAGGACGCGAGCCAGGACGCGGTGGCTCCACTCCCACCAATAAATGCCTTTGAACTCCGCCAGGGTCATCTTCGGGTTGAGCTGTTTGAACTGCGGAATCTGTTTGTATTCGGCGAATTCCTGCTCCCACTCGCCGGCATTGGTCGGTGGAATGATGCCGTGGATCGGTTCCCATTCCGTAATCGACAGGCCCGACTCGGTCAGGCGCGTCGCGCCACCGACCCCGATCAGGACAACGATTAGGAAGGCCGCCGCGAACAGCCATGCCGCCACCAGGGGAGACCTTAAAGGAAGTCGCGCCATATCACCTTGTCTCTCACTCTTACTTTTTACGTCAGCGCCGCGCCACGCCTTGCCGCGGGCGCCATAAGGCGGTAACAAGGCTGGGAACGGCAGACCCAATTTGCCCACACCGGCACATCGATTTCAAGCGGCGCACGAAAAGAAATAGGCTCCATGACAGCAGAGAACTACGTCCTGGCAACATTAGCCGGCTTTGTCGTCGGCTGGATCGCCAATGCGATGAGCAAGTCGCGCTTCAGCTTTCCGATAAACCTGTTCGTCGGTATTTTCGGAGCCGTGCTGTTGAACTTCTTCGTCCAGACGGCGAACATGCTGGATGACCGCTTCATGTCGATTCTGCTGGTCTCGCTGGTCGGCAGCACCGTGCTGCTGGCCCTCTTCCACCTGACCCGGCTGACCGAAAAGCACTAAACCCATGTCCGACGATCAGAAGCCACGCCTCACCTTGCCACAGCGGCGAGCCATTACCTGTGGCGCCATCATTATCTTCCTGTTCGTCTACGTGTGGCTGGTGGCATCCTTGGGCCAGCTTATCCGCGGTGGACCGATGACAGCATTGGTCTTCTATGCGCTGGCCGGAACCTTGTGGGGTGTGCCGCTGATTCCGTTGATAGCCTGGTCCGAAAACTACAAACGCAACAACAAGAAGTAGGTCTTGCGCGCGCTACGCTGCCCTACCGGTCTTCATCGCGCCGGGTTTCCACAGGCGCCACGACGATGGGCTGGCTGTGCACAGCAGCCCGCCGGCGCTGGCGCGAACGGTGGTTCAAGGCGAAAAGCACCAACACCAGTACCGTCAGCATGGCGGTGATGGGAAACCAGATTTGTTGCAATACGTTGATCATCGATCCGCTCCTTACGACTATGAAACCGCTTCGGGTTTAGGGATCAAAAAATCTGATCTCAATACGAAACTAATCCCCGCCACCACCACCGCCGCCGCCGCCGCCATCTCCGCCGGAACTGCTGCTGTCGCTGGAACTGCTGCTGTCGCCGGAGCTGCCGCCGCCGCCGCTATTGTCTTCGCCCGTCTGTGTGCCGACGAACCACAAGGGCATAAGACCAGCAGAACCGTCATCGGTCTTTGCACCGGGTCTGCGCCGGCCAGCAGAGCCGGCGATCATCACAACCGCCAGAACAATGGCCACAAGGGCGGCAAGGATCAAAACTACAATGGTAATGATGGACATGGAACTCTCTCCTTTGATTGTTGGGGATGTGTTTTGATGGAATCAAAACCCCGCTCTACGTCTTTGTTTTGTCGCGCAATTTTTCCGAAAAGTGCTGCACACTTTATCGGATTGCGCGCTCGTGTTTCAATCTCCGCCACAGCCGCCACCGCAACCGGAACTCTCGCTGCCGCAGCCTGAACTTCCGCCGTTACCTGGGGGTGCCAGGTAAAGCAATATCCACAGGCCCAGAAAGACGGTGGCCATCAGGGCGCGGCTGTAATCTATAGGCAATTGCCCCCTTGTCTGGTCGTGGGCAAAGTCGCCCAGCAGCCAAGTCATGACGCCGACGATCGGCAAGGCCATCAGCAGGAACCCGGCCAGCCCTTTGGCAATCAGGCGTTTGAGGTTCAACATGACCAGTATCGCGGCCATGGCAACGAACCCGGTCCAGGCCAGAACCGTATCAGCCGCCGCCGCCAGCTTGGCGGCGCAACCCGCCAGCATCAGTGCCGATCCAGACGCCAGGCATAAAAAAACCTGCCGTTTCGGCAGGCGGATGACATTTAATGTGCCAGGATTGGATTGGAACCGTAGCGCCGGACTGGGCCAGATACTGATGGGTGGCGGCGTGCCAAACTCGCTTTCGTAGAGTTCGAGGGTTCGCCGGTAGGCATCGAGATACCTGCTATCCTCAGTAACGCCACCTTCGGTCGGGCTATGGTGGATCCTTCGCCCCAGGGTGCGATCGCAGAAGCGGTCCCAGTAGTCTCGCGTATAGATCAGGTGCAGGTGCCACGCTTGGTCGACATCTTCCGAGGGCGTCAGCACCGTGCCGGAAATGCAGACGAGGTAGATATACCTCTTGTATTCCTCAACCGTTGCCTGGGCGTAGCCGTAGGACCAACCTTGGTCCCGGGCCAATCGGCGGCTGAAGGGCAACACCGTGTTGGCGGCGTCGATATTGTACGCATTTAGGGCCTGCCACAGGGCCACGTCAGTCTTCATTCAGTCTCCTTTTGCTTATGGCTCTCCCAGGTCGCATTATACGACAGTTGCGTGATGGTTTCGTGACGTTCAATAGGTGGTCAGCCTCTTTGCCCAGAGCGCTGCGACCTTTCCGTTGTCGAGACGGATGACCAGTTCGTTGTATTCATCCCCCTTGGTCGAGGACGTGCGATGGAACGTTAACCAGTCTCCGGCTTGCCTGGCCGGCTGGCCCAGTCGCTGGATCAGGTCGGCCCGGCTGGTCCCAAGGGTCAGATATCCATCGACCTTGACCGAGTGAAATTTGGCAGGCAGTGCCGGACAGTGAGATGACACCGGCGCCGCCTTCGAGCGCTTCATCATTGTCACTTCGCTGATTTCCGACAGTTCTTCGGTGAGCCACAGACGGGCACCCGGCAGGTCGTAGCACAGCCATTCGATGCGCTCACCGCCATCGCCCAGACTGTCGATTATGCCGCTGCCCAACTTGGCGCGCATGTCCTTCAGGGTCACGCTCTCAAACCCGAGGCTCAAGGTGCCAAGCGAGAATGTCTGGGCGAAGGGAACGATGTTAGGCGCGTCCGCGCCCGAGCGCATCATGGGTGACGGCGGTGCAACCGGCAAGTCCGCGGCCAAGACCGCTCCGGGAGATGCGGCTGCCACGAGCAGCGCAGTGCACAGTTTCGCCAGAATCGTCCGCATCTTTCCTCTCCCCGTCACAGAGTCAAAACATAGCACAGGCTTCGACATAGTGCTCGCATTTATAGTGATTTGCCCTTGGCAACGCGCCGACAATCTCGAAACCGTGGCCAGGGCAGACACAGATTGAGCGGATATTGATAGCTACGGCAAGATTGACCTGGATCATCTTGAAACCGAATTCCCCGAACGCGTGATGGCGACAGCGTTATGTTGCTGTCTCACCGCCCTGAAGCACCGCACCCTGACGACAGTGAGGCTGAAAATGCAGACACGGCTGCCAAAACGCTAACTTTGCATGCGAACATAGACCCGAGCTTATAGCGCAATCCGATAAAGTGGGTGGCACCCGCACGGGCGCTCCCGTTTTCGGAAAATTGCGCGACAAAAAAAACTTAGAGCGAGATTTTGATTCCATCAAAACTCATCCCGGTCTAGGGCCTGTAGCCGATGGAATAGTGTGACTGAAGAAGCGTGGTTTGAGTCATGCGCATTCACAAGCCCACAAACCATCGGTGTCGCGAAAGGCGGCGAAGTCGCCATCGAACACAGTAAACCAATCGAAGAATTGGGCCCAAGGTTTGTTGTATGACCGGGCAATTTCACTCAGTTCCCGCCAAGGTACGCTGAAGGTGAAGACGGCGACGACGCGAGAAAACCTTATCTCTCCCGTCTTGTCCCCCAGCGGTCGCACCTCAACGGGCAGGTCCCGAAGGAAAGTACGGCTGCCCCATTCGCCATCGCATCCATCGACAGTCACATCGAACAGTCGGTGGGCTGCGCGACAAACGCGACACACGAGAACAACACCCGTCTCAGCGTCACCCCGACATAAAATGCCACCGGAAAAAAACGAACGCCCGCACGGGCACGATAAGGCGTAAGCGAGAATGAATACGTCGTCCACTACACCGGCGAAAACCTGCTGGTATGCAAAAGACTCCAAACAACGGGGGGGAGTGACGGGCGTGAATTCCGGGGTCATTGGAGGCTAAAGCCCTTCCTGGCTCATCGCGGTGTGATGTTTTAGCCGGGCAAAATCCGTGAATCAATAATGGCTTCGGCCAAATGGCTTTAAAACGGGGCTCCCACGCAGTGTCGTTGCGCCAGAACGGTATGCGTTTTTATGGAATCAAAACGCTGCTCTAAGTTTTTGTTTTGTCGCGCAATTTATCCGAAAAGTGCTTAACACTTTATCGGATTGCGCTCTAGCCCCCCATAGCTCCTCGCACAAGGTCGGGCGCCCAAAAACGTACGCTGGCGCGCTTGCCAACGCGCGGTGTGTCAAGGATTTCGCGGGTTAGCCAAAATCGAGCATGCGACCCGATGCAGTGCGCAGCGCCGCAGGACCGGCCCCGTGTTTGATCAAACTTTGCGGCAGAACAAATAGCCAGAGCAGCGCCTTTGATTCCATCAGAACACATCCTGCTATAGAGTCAGGACATCGCTGGCACGCAGGCGGAAGCACGAAAAGCGGCATGGAAAAAATACCAAAGAAAAGACCGGAGACAGACTCTCCGGTCTTTTTGCTTATTTGGTCGGAGCGACAGGATTCGAACCTGCGACCCCTTGACCCCCAGTCAAGTGCGCTACCAGGCTGCGCCACGCTCCGTCAAACTTCACATTCAATGTGAAGAGACGCGGCTTATAGAGACGAAAATTCTTGGCGGCAATCCCCGTGTCAGAATTATTCAGATAAAGTTCGAGAAAACGCTCGCTCCGCAATCGCTGTCAAAAAAGTCCGAAAACACCGCGCCAGCATCATCGCCCGAACACTGCATAAACACAACAATGGCGTGACTTTCGCGCCTTCGCCGCGTCGCGCGAAACATATTGTTTTTCATCCAAGTCGTTCAGGATAGACCCGAAAGTACAATAACGCAGCCACTCAAAAGGTCGATCGGTTCTACAATGTGTGCGGCTTTCAGGAAAACTTGCCGCGCGGCTGGCCGCGGCCGCCGGTGCGGCCGATATGCCGGCCCAGATGCTCCTGCGCCTCTTCCAGCGCCTTGGCGATGTTAAGGAAGCGGTCACGCGTTTCCGCCGACAGCATCCTGGCTTGCAAGCCGTCAAGATCCTGAGCGAAATCGAACATAGAGACGCGGGCTGGTGGGGCTCCCGCATCCGCTGGCATCCGTTCTTCCGGCACTGAGCCCGCCTCGGTAACATAGGCCTTGGCGCCTTCACTGCCGGGCGACAGGATGGCCTTCTGGCCTTCATCCTTGAACAGCTTCTGGACACCGCGGATGGTGTAACCGCGATCGTACAACAGGGTTTTCACCCCCAGCAGCAGTTCGATGTCCTGGGGGCGATAGAAGCGGCGGCCACCTGCCCGCTTGGTCGGGCGAATGAACGGAAACTTGGTTTCCCAAAACCGTAGCACATGCTGCTGCACGCCGAGTTGGTCGGCGGTCTCGGAAATCGTGCGTAAGGCTAAAGGCCCTTTGGTCACTGCGCGTCCTGCTCAGTTTTGGGTGTTGCGGTCTGCTTAGGCGTCTACGCCGGCATCGACCCGCGCCTTCATGATCTGTGAAGCGCGGAAGCTTATGACCTTGCGGGGATCTATGGGGGCCGGCTTGCCCGTCTTGGGATTGCGGCCGACGCGCGCATTCTTCTCGCGCACCTGAAAGACACCAAAGCCGGACAGCTTGACCATCTCACCACGTTCAAGCGCGTCTACCACCAGGTCGAGCGTTCGTTCGACAATGGCCGCGCATTCCTGGCGCGGAAGGCCCAACTCGTTATGGACATCTTCAAAAAGTTCGGCACGCGTCAGCGTTTGCGATTTCATGCTCAGTTGCCCCGGGGATTGATGGTCACCGCACGTCGAGGCCCAGACTTGAGCTACAGACTCAGCTGTCAAGTCCCGACAGATTAACAATGCCGCAAATTCCCGTTGCCGTCAAAGGCTTATGGCCATCTGATAACAAAAAACATGACTCGGGCGAAAGGCCTGACATTTTGCCCGTTTCCGGCGAATCAGAGCCGGATTGCAGCGGCGCCCCAGGTCAGCCCCCCGCCCAGAGCCTCGATCAGTACCAGATCGCCCGGCTTGACCCTGCCGTCCTGGACGCCACAATACCAGGCGAGCGGAATCGAAGCCGCCGAGGTGTTGGCGTGCATCGCGACAGTCGAAATCACCTTGTTGCGATCCAGACCCAGCTTGTCGGCAACGCCGTTGAGGATACGTTGATTGGCCTGATGCGGAATGAACCAATCGACATCGGCAATGTTGAGACCGGACTTCACGACGGCATTTTCCGCAGCTTCCGAAATCTTGTGGACAGCGTGCTTGAAGACCTGGTTGCCTTGCATGCGGATCTTGCCGATACGGTTCGAGTCTTCGAACAAGCCACCGTCGACATACAGCAGGTCCAACTTGGATCCATCGCATTGCAGGTCAAAACCCAGGATACCACGGTCGGCGTTGGTGCCCGAGCCTTCCACCGGCTCCAGCAGAACCGCGCCGGCGCCGTCGCCGAACAGTATGCATGTGCCGCGGTCGGTATAGTCGAGAAGTTGGCTCATGGCCTCAGCGCCGATGACGAGGACGCATTTGGCCAGGCCGCGCGCCACGAAGCCATCGGCAACGGTGAGCGCATAGACGAAGCCCGAGCACACGGCCTGGACATCGAAGGCGGCGCATGAAGGCGTCCCCAGTTTCTGCTGCACGATCGAGGCTGTCGACGGAAACGGCATGTCGGGCGTCGTCGTGGCAACAATCACCATGTCGACGTCCGCCGGCGAGCGCCCGGCCGCGGCCAGGGCTACCTTGGCTGCTTCGACCGCCAGGTCCGAAGTCTTCTGGCCCGGCGCAACTTTGTGGCGCTGACGGATACCCGTGCGTTCGACGATCCATGCGTCGGACGTATCGACCATCTTGGTGAAGTCTTCATTGGTGACGATCTGTTCCGGCAGGTAACCACCCACCCCCGTGACCGCCGATCTCAGCGCGCGCATGCTTTTCGAATAACCTTACTGTCCCGCCACGGCGGTTATATTTGCATCCGCCGCGGCTGCGGCAAGGGTTGCCTTGTGATCTGCAACGCTTTGTGAAAAACGCGACAGGGCCACGGCTATGTCTTTCTCGTAGGTGCTGGCGGCCAGAGAGACGCCGACCTTGATGGCGTTGGCAAAGGCCCGGGCGTCGGCACCGCCATGTGACTTGATGACAATGCCCCTCAGACCCAATAGCGGACCGCCATTCCCGGCGCCGGGATCAATCCGTCGCGCCATGGCCTTAAGCGCAGGCCCCGCCAGAAGAGCACCCAGCATGGCGAGAGGCGAGGATTTGAAGGCACCTTTCATCAAATCCTTGATGAAACGCGCCGCGCCTTCGGCCGTTTTTAGTGCGACATTGCCGGTAAAGCCGTCGGTGACGATAACATCGACCGTGCCATCGCACAGGTCGGTGCCCTCGACAAATCCATAATAGTTCAAGCCCAAAGTGTTGTCACGCAGCAACTGATGGGCTTCGCGCACCTCATCATGGCCCTTGACGTCTTCCGACCCAACATTAAGCAGGCCGATGCTGGGGCTTTCCGTGCCGCGCAGAGCGCGGTGAAACGCCGCCCCCATCAAGGCGAATTCGATCAGTTGATGGGCGTCCGAGGTGACGTTTGCGCCGACATCAAGCACCGTGCCGAAACCGCGTCGGTTAGGCCAGGAACACCCTATCGCTGGCCGTTCCAGATCGTCGGTCATCATCTTCAGGATCATCTTGGACAGGGCCATCAGGGCGCCCGTATTGCCGGCAGAGATAACCGCACGTGCGTTTCCGGCCTTGACGGCATGAATGGCATTGGACAGCGAGGTGTTGCGCCGACGGATGGCCTGGGCCGGCTTTTCATCCATGGCGACACACTGGTCGGTATGGATGATGGCGCTGCGCGTCTTAAGAGCCGCGTGACGCGCCAGTTCCACCTCAATCTTCGCCGAATCGCCATGAAGCTGGAAAAACAGCTCCGGCCGGTCATTCAGCGCCAGGGCTGCTCCCGCCACCGTTACCGCCGGTCCGTGATCGCCGCCCATGGCGTCGATGGCAATCACAAGGGCGCCATCGGGATATTTGGCGGCCTGGGCAGGGTATGGGTCAGTCGGCACGGAGTTGAAATACCCGTAGAATGGTTACGCGAAATCGAGCGGCGGACGATAGCGCGAGTTCGCAACTATGCAAGCGATATTGCATTTTTTCCGCTCAGGCGCCGCATTATACCAACCCGCGAAATTCTTGACTCATTGCGGGTTGGCAAGGCCGACTGGTCGCCCGAGCTTTTGCGAGGAGCCAGGCGGCGTTTGAGCTGAAAAAAAAGCGAATACCGAGCGTCATTCTTTATGAGGTTTGGTATTAGCCCCCCCCCCCCTGGCACCCCGCATAAGTCCGGGCAGGCAACAAAAGACGTGTCGCCCTTGTGACGCTGCGCCCGACGTTACTCGTCCCGTTTCAGATTGGCCAGCACGGCAAAGGGCGACGGCTCGCGTTCCGCCGCGGGCTCGTCGAAGACGACGCCAGGTTTGCGCGCGAAAGGGTCATAGGCATCGCCCAGGGCCTCTATAACATATTGGCCGAGGTCAATCTGGCCGTTGGCAATGACATCGGGCTCGTCGAGATCGTTAAGCGTCAATTCGTGTTCGCCGATCTCAGCGACCTGGTCCGTGACACGGGCCTTTTCAATGCAGTCAATTTCCAGGTCGCCGAACAGCGGGTGACTGAACGGTTCCAGGCTGATGCCACATTCCTGGGTGACCGCGCCCTCCAGCCTCAGCCGGATACGTACGATCGGCACTGTCCCTGCTCCCGGGCGCGTTTCGATGTGCGCCGTCAGGGCGTCGAGCGAAACCATGCCGAAACCAGCAGCGATCACCGCGCGTCGCTCCGTATCGGCTGTCAGCTCCAGCTTGAGGCCGCGAAGCGCCGTGTCGAAACGCACCTTGTGCTCCCACAGACCTTTATCCTCGTGCGTATCCATGCTCACCACTCCTTACGCAGCTTCGTCCAGCGCAATCGGCACCGGCCAGCTGATGCGGCCGGCGACCAGCTCATCTATTTTCAGCGCCGCGCGTGCCTCGTCAACATACAAACCCAAGGCGGCAGCTTTGCGGCCCGCGATGTCCGATGCGACCTCGTCACCGTCCTCGTCGCCGGCATAAACCGTCCGCGCAATGTAGCCGGCCTGGACGTCCCGGCCGGCGCCATCGCGCCATAATCCATCCCATTTGGCAAGACGGGTATAGACCACCTGGCCGATCTTCTTCATCTTCTTGGGCACGGTCAGATCGCCGGTCCCCTGCTCGCGCAGGGTCGAATCGAGCGCCAGGAGGAAGGCGTCGAACAGGGTCTGGGCCGTGTCGTCCGCCTGTTCCGTTTTCTCCGATTTCAGCCGCGTCACAACCATGACCACATGAAGGGTCAGGAGTTCGAACCGGGTGCCGATTTCGTCGGCCACGCCATAGTCAAGATAGAAGCGCGGAAGGCGTGCCTGGGCAACGCAGGCGGCATAGAGTTGATTTCCGATCGCCTTGACAGGACGCGGTTTGAAAAAATTGCTGAGACTGTCGAGGAAGCTCACCGTAATACCCTCCGCGAACCTCGCCAGCCGGCAAGGTTCGTGGTAAAAAAATTGCTGGTCTTTCGCCCTTATTAGGCCTTATGCTTGCCGTAAGCCGTATTTTCCGATAGGTCAAATACCGTTTTAGCCCGGTACGTTTCGCCAAGTTGTGTCACAGGATATCCATGCGCCTGCCTTCTCTCAAGACCGTAGCCCTGTTCGGTGCTCTTGCCAGCGCAGCGGTTCTGGCCTCGGCCTGTGCGCCGACCGTGAGCCACAGCGGCTACCTCGCCTATGACGCACTGCCGTCGAAGGACATCAAGGTCGGCGACACCAAGGCGACCGTACTCGACAAGCTGGGCGATCCGTCACAGACCTCGATCTACAAGCCGACAGAATGGTACTATATCGACCAGACGTCACAGAAGATGACCTACAAGCAGGCCAAGGTGACGGCGCGCAACGTGACCGTCATCAATTTCGACCCGACAGGCCAAACAGTGACCGAAGTCAAGGCTCTGAGCCTGGCCGATGGCCGTGAACTGACGCCGAACCAGAACAAGACACCAACTCGCGGCCGTTCGCTGACGGCGCTGGAACAGATCCTGGGCACCGTGGGCCAACAGCGCATCGACAATAGCTCGGACACCAATCCTGGCGGCCGCCGCCGCCGCGAATAGTCGTCCTGTCAGGAATTTGGATTTGAGAGCCTCCGGTATCCGTCGGAGGCTTTTTTGTTATGACGGCAACATAGTGACCGCTGCATCAAGCGTCTGCTCCATCGAATGGAATACCGGCACGCCGTCTAGATTGGCAAGGTGATGCAGATAGCGCATCTTGGGAGCAGCGTCGGGATACCCGAGCACCACATTTCCTCGCCGGCTGAAGCGGCCAAATTCAACATTGGTCGTGAAACCCGGGAGCATCACGAGATCCCGGGGTATCCAGAAGACGATGGTGCCGGCTTTTGCAAGATGTTCGAGCTCCCAGTCAATTTGGGCGCCATGGTCGTAGTTCGGATTGTACAGGCCGTCTCGCGGCAGCGGGTTATAGACAGCCCCGTCAAAGCCGATCTGATTGAGGTGAGCGCAGGCCTGCTTCCTCCAGTCAGGCTCACCCTGTCCGCGGGGGCTTGGTCCCGCGAGGAACAGGGAACGCCTGTCTTCTCCTGGGTTCGCTTCATGGACATACAAGAGTCGCACCACACCTACTCTCCTTTTTTTGGGGCAAGGCTTCAGCTAAGCCTTGCCCCTTGGTTCTGCAAGAGTTCGATAATCGCAAGATTATGATGTGGTGCGTCATGAAAGGCGCTGCACAAGCTCTTGTGTTTGGCGACATAAGCTGCGCGACGCTTGCGCATAAAAAGCGCTTGTTACCGCGGTTTGAGCAGTCCGCGCAGGGCCCGCGTGAGCGCATTGATATCACAGGGCTTTTGGAGATGAATCGCCCCTTCGAAGGCGACTTCCTGCAGTTGGTCTGGCGAATACCCTGAAACGACGATAAACGGCACGCCCCGCGCCGCAAGCGCTGTTGCCGCAGGCGCCGAACTGGTGCCGGCCAGGTTGGCGTCAAGAATGGCGGCGTCACAGTTACCCGTTGCGATGATATCGAGTGCGGCCTCCAGCCGTCCGGCAACGCCGGCGATGGTGAAACCGTCGTGAATTAAAAGTTCTTCAAGGACATAGGCCAGCATGGCCTCGTCTTCGACGATAAGAATACGCGCGCTTGAAACGGATACCGCCTGAAGGGCATGATTGAGCATCAGAGGACCGCACTGGCTGGACTGGCAGATTTGGCAGGATTGGCGGGAGCGATGGCATTGTCCATCGGCGCCGTTAGACGCCACATGAGTCCGCCAGGCTCAAATGCAATCTGCGTGACGCCCTGAACCGACGCTTCGACCAGGCGCCCGATTATTGTATGACCAAATCCTTTATGGGTGGGCACCGTGACGGCGGGACCACCACTTTCCACCCACGACATGTCAAAAGTCGGTTGGTTTCCGGGCAGGGTTTTCCAGGCAATGTGCACGCAACCCTCCAGATTTGACAGAGCGCCATATTTGACCGCATTGGTGGCCAGTTCATGCAAAGCCATGCCGATCGCTTGCGCCGCTTCGGACGTCAACCGCAGGGTGGGACCGGAAAGGCTCACGCGTGTGCCGATCAGGTCCGCGAAATGCGCCAGTTGTCCCCTGACCAGGTCTGCGACATCAACGCCGTGCCACTGATTTTTGACCAACAGGTCCTGGCCGATGGCAAGGCCGTTGATGCGCTCGGACAGGCGTGTCATCAGAGTCGCCGGATCGCCTTGCCTGGCAGTTTGATAGGCAACCGCCTGAACCACAGCCAGCAGGTTTTTGGCGCGATGATTGACTTCCGCCATCAGCATCTCGACATGGGCTTCGGAACGTCGGCGCTCGCTGATATCGCGGATGTTGCACTGGATGACGGAACGGCCGTTTTCCTCATAAAGATTGGCGACGACCTCGACATCCTGATGTTCGCCGCTCACGCGCTCAAGCGGCAGGTTTTCATAGCGGACCTGCCCCGAGAGTTTCAGTTTGGCAAACATATCCTGGCTGGCACGCCCGTCCTTCCACAGACCGATCTCAAAAAGCTCTTTCCCGATGAGATCGCTGTACGGGTAACCCAGCAACTGCGTCATGAAAGGATTGGCATCGATAATCTTTGATGTCCCCGGGTCGATGACAAGTATCCCGTCATGCGCGGCTTCGAACAGGCGCCGATAGCGCACTTCCGAGACCTGCAGCTTGTTTTCGTGCTGTTTGCGTTCGGTGATATCGCGAACGACGGCCAGCCGGCCCGTCGCTTCACCACCGATATTACGCAAGACCGTGACGCTAGATTCGACGTTCAGCTCTCTTCCGTCGGACCGGATATGGATGTTTTCGCCGCGCCATTCACCCAAGTCATCCAGGTCAGTATGAGCAGCAACTTCATCCGCAGGATGGAACCATCTAAGGTCGTAAACCCGCGGCAGGGTGCTTCCAAGCGCCTGAGATGCCGACACGCCGTAGAGATCTTCAGCGGCGGCATTGATGTAGGTAATACGCTCATCCTTATCGATCGCAATGACGGCGTCGCTGACCTGTGCCAGCATGTCACCGCGAAACCGCATGATTTCAGCGTCCAGGCCTTGCAACGTATAGAGCTTTGGCCCGACAGCGCTCTGCACGACCAGGGCATCGACCTCATCTGTACGGATGGCACGAAGCGTCTCTTCAGCTTCTGCCAGGCGTATCTGCAACCGCGCATTTTCTGCGATCAAGGCCGAGGTGGCCAGGTGGTCAGGTGCATCGATGCCGACTTTATGGGTCATGATCGCTCAGTCGGGATCGCCGCCCCCCCGGCGCGCAGATCCAGCCCAACCATGATGCGATCGGTCTGCGACATGTCGCCGATGAAGCGCCGCAGCGGCAGAGGCAAGGTCTTGATCAGTGTCGGGGCCGCAATGATCTGTTCGCTTTGGGCCCGCATCGGGTCCTCAGATATGTCGACAACGTCCAGGTCATAGCGGCCTACCAGGTGCGCTTCGCAGATCTTGCGGATATTAGCGATGGCCTGGATCGAGCGCGGCGTGCTGCCGGTGACGTAAAGATGCAGAACGTAGTGGGTTGTTTCACCCGCCGGCTCGACGGCTTCGAGGTGCGCATTTGTCATGACGTCATGCTCGTAAAGTACAATCCGAGGGAGCCTGCAGCACTTTTCGGAACAATTGCGTGACAAAACAGAAACTTAGAGCAGGTTTTCGGGTCCATCAAAAACACATCCCGCTCTCGCGACTGGATGTCGAGGCCGACCAATACACGCTCTTCATTCGAAAGATCACCGATGATCTTCTTGATCGGCGACGGCAGCCGACGCACAAGCGTCGGTATGGCCAGAATCTGATCGCGAATGGCCAGGTGCGGCGCTTCCCTCAGGTCGATGACCTCGAGGGAATACCGCCCGGCAAGATAGGTTTCGCAAATGCGCCCGAGGTTGGAGATGGCCGCGACCGACTTCTCGGTTTGCCCGGCAATGTACAGTCGTAACTGGAAAGTCAGCCGCGGATTATCGTCATTGTCAGACACAGGTACTGCAGGGGCGGTCATACGATTTCTTTCACCAGGTCTTCCAGTTGCTCGGTTGAACCGCTGCGCTGGTGCTTCATCGCATCTGCGTTACGATGGGTCGCCTTCTGCTGCAAAAGCTCCTGAGCGATGGCAAAGTGGACTTCCTCGCTGTCGGCCTCGGCTTCGGCCTGCAAGGCAGCGATCTGGGCTTCGATGGCCTTGCGCTTGCTGCCAAGTTGACGCAGCTTTCGCTCGTGATCCTCACCGCGCAGCGTCGCTGCATCGCGTTCCTGGGCTTCCTGAGCGACGCGCGCGCTACCCGTCAGGACGCGGTCTCCGCCCAGATAAACATCGACCAGGTCTATACCACGGTCACTGAGGATGAATTCACGCACCTGATTCGAATGCGCCATGCCGCGCGATTTGCGCACGAAGATGGTGCGGTTGCGTTCGCCGGTAAATTCGACATTGCGCAGAAGCAGCCAGGTATCCATCAGTGACGACACGCCAAGCAGGGTGTCCTCGGGCGCCGAAACCGAATCCCCGCCGGTTATCAGGCTGGTAAAAACGGCTGTGATCTGTTCCTTCTTCAGGAAGTCTATGAGCCGCATCAAGGTCGGCTTCACCTCAGAGTCGTCATCCGCGAGGGTCAGGTTGCTGATCGGATCGACAACGACGACCGTAGGCCGGAAAGTTTGCACGGCGCCATGCATCAGGACCAGGTGCTGCTCCAGGCCTTGCAGGGTTGGACGCGAAGACTGGATTTGCAGCAAACCCCGATCGATCCACGGTTGAAGGTCGATATCGACCGAGCGCATATTGCGCACGATCTGAGCGGCTGATTCTTCGTAGGCAAAGAACAGGGCGCGCTCGCCCCGCTCACACGCCGTCTCGATAAACTTTGCCGCAATACTGCTTTTACCGGTTCCGGAAGAGCCGGAAACCAGAACGCTGCTGCCCTGAAAGACACCTTGACCGCCCAGCATCTCGTCCAGCCGGTCGATGCCGGTCGGCACCCGTTGTGTCGACACCGCGTGCTCGAGCAACAAAGACGTAATCGGCAAAACCGAAAACCCGTGCGGGCTGATCAGGAAGGGGTATTCATTCATACCATGGGCCGTACCGCGGTATTTCAGGACACGCAGGCGCCGGGTGGACACCTGTTCACGGATGCGCTGGTCGAGAATAATGACGCAATCTGCGACGTATTCCTCCAGACCGTAGCGTGTGATGGCGTTTCCGTCGCCCTTCTCGCCGGTAATGACCGCCGTCATTCCGCGATCCTTCAGCCAGCGGAAAAGCCGGCGCAGCTCGGCGCGCAGCACAGCCTGATTGGGCAGGCCGGCGAACAAGGCCTCGATCGTGTCGAGGACGACGCGCTTGGCGCCTATGGTGTCGATGGCATGGCCAAGCCGGATAAACAGGCCTTCGAGATCGTATTCGCCGGTTTCCTCAATTTCGCTGCGTTCGATATGGACGTAGTCGAGCACGATCTTCTTTTCGGCGATCAGCTTTTCGAGATCGAAGCCGAGAGAACGGACATTGGCGGTGAGTTCCGCGGCATTTTCCTCAAACATCATGAAAACGCCGGGCTCGTCGAACTGCGTGGCGCCGCGCACAAGGAATTCCATCGCCAGCATGGTCTTGCCGCATCCGGCGCTGCCGCACACCAGGGTTGGCCGGCCGGCCGGCAATCCACCACCGGTTATCTCGTCAAGGCCATCAATGCCTGTGCGCGCCTTGACGAGCGCCGAGAGGCCTTCACTGAGTTTCTTTTTCATGGATCGCCGTTCTTGGACTTTGAGGCTGGGCGTATGTGTCGCGACCACTTGTCCTGATCGAAGATATGAAAGTTGGATTGAGATTGTTGTCATTGGTCACGCCAAAGACGATAAAATATTCCAATGTTTTTCAACATTGCCAGCCTAGTACATTCCAATAATTATTGTAAATTTCCCATACCTTTATTTAATTTCCACCTGAGATATTCAACCTACTCACGCAATGGTTGGTCATATACATTTAAAATATTGCACGAAAATGCATTCTTTCGACTTGCTAAAGGCCAATATGACTCGAAAAATTCCTGATCCGCGGCTGATAGAGCGAACTCCAATAAAGTGGAAGCCACCGCACGGGCGTCCCCGTTTTCGGAAAAATTGCGCGACAAAACAAGAAGTTAACGCCGGGCTTTGATTCCATCAAAGCAAACCCCTCTCTAGATGACGATGCTGGAGCAGGTCCCGGGTTCAGTCGGTCAGCAGCGCATTTACAATAAGTCGAACACCAACCCGGGCCGATGCCGACAAGAGATCTGATCCGCCTTTGGGATTTGATAGCACCTGGCACTACTGGAGGCTTCGTTTTCGCACGTTGAAAACTCAAACTCGAACCTTGCCAAGGAACCGCCCCTCCAAACCGTCACGAGCAAAGAAAGAGCCCCCGCCGTTTCCGGCAGGGGCCCATAGCTCGAAGGCAAAGCACTCAGTGTCCGGCCAGGACCGCCAGCATCAGCAGAGCGACGATGTTGGTGATCTTGATCATCGGATTGACCGCCGGGCCAGCCGTGTCCTTGTACGGATCGCCGACCGTGTCGCCTGTCACCGAAGCCTTGTGTGCATCAGAGCCTTTGAGGTGCTTGACGCCGTCCTTGTCGACGAAACCGTCTTCGAACGACTTCTTGGCATTGTCCCAGGCGCCGCCGCCCGAGGTCATCGAGATGGCGACGAAGATGCCCGTGACGATCACGCCCAACAGCATCGCGCCGACCGCTTCGAATGCCGGAACCGGACCGCCAAGGTAAAACACCGCAGCGAACAGAACGATTGGCGACAGAACCGGCAGCAGCGACGGGATGATCATTTCCCGGATCGCGGCCTTGGTCAGCATGTCGACCGCGCGGCCATAGTTCGGCTTGGAGGTGCCGGCCATGATGCCTGGATCTTCACGGAACTGACGGCGGACTTCCTCGACCACGGCCTGAGCCGCCGTGCCGACGGCGGTCATGCCCATGCCGCCGAACAGGTACGGCAGCAGGCCGCCGATCAGAAGGCCGACGACCACCCACGGTGACGACAGCGAGAAGGTCAGGTTCTCCATGCCGACGAAAATGCCGCTGGTGGCGGTTTCGGCAAAGTGCTGCAGGTCCGAGGTGTAGGCGGCGAACAGCACCAGGGCGCCGAGACCGGCCGAACCAATGGCATAGCCCTTGGTGACGGCCTTGGTGGTGTTGCCGACGGCGTCCAGGGCGTCAGTGGTGTGACGGACATCGCTGGGCAGGCCCGCCATTTCAGCGATGCCCCCGGCGTTATCAGTGACCGGGCCAAAGGCATCAAGCGCCACGATCATCCCGGCGAGGGCCAGCATTGTGGTGGTAGCGATGGCGATGCCGAACAGGCCGGCCAGCAAGTGGCAGGCGATGATACCGGCGCAGATGACCAGCGCCGGAACGGCGGTGGATTCCATCGATATGGCCAGACCCTGGATGACATTGGTACCGTGTCCGGTGACCGATGCCTGGGCAATCGAGACAACGGGCCGCTTGCCCGTGCCGGTGTAGTATTCTGTCACGACAATAAAGGCGGCGGTAACCGCCAGGCCGACCATGCCGCACCAGAACAGCGTCATACCGGTTACGCCGGCAGGGCCGCCGTCATAGGTGATGGGGGTGTCGAAGCCGACAAACAGGTGAATAACGCCGGCGACGGCGGCGACCGACAGGACGCCGGTGGCAATCAGGCCCTTGTACAGGGCGCCCATGATATCCTTATCCTTACCCAGCGACACAAAGAAGGTGCCGATGATCGAGGTGAAGATACAGACGCCGCCGATAACCAGGGGCAGCATCAGCATAGCATTCAGCAGGGCGGGCTGGTCACCGAAGAAGATGGTGGCCAACACCATAGTCGCTACGATGGTAACGGCATAGGTTTCGAACAGGTCGGCCGCCATGCCGGCGCAGTCGCCGACATTGTCACCGACGTTGTCAGCTATGGTGGCCGGGTTGCGCGGGTCATCCTCCGGGATACCGGCCTCGACCTTGCCAACCATATCGCCGCCGACGTCGGCGCCCTTGGTGAAGATGCCGCCGCCGAGACGGGCGAAGATTGAGATAAGGGAAGCGCCGAAGCCCAGGGCAACCAGGGCGTTGATGACGTCACGATCCGTAGGCGCCAGTCCCAGGCCGACGGTCAGCAGCGCATAATAGCCCGCCACGCCCAGCAGCGCGCCGCCGGCTACGAACATACCGGTTACTGCACCGGCCGAGAAGGCCATGTTCAGGCCCTTGGCAAGGCTTTCCGAAGCCGCCTGCGCCGTACGCACATTGGCACGAACTGAGATCAGCATGCCGGCATAACCGGCCGCGCCCGACAGGATGGCGCCGATGGCAAAGCCGATAGCCGACCATTGCCCAAGGACCACCCAGGCGAGGAGAAAAATAACCACACCGACAATACCGATGGTGATGTACTGACGCTTCAGATAGGCAGCCGCACCTTCCTGGATGGCGGCGGCAATTTCCTGCATCCGCGCATTGCCGGCACTGGCCTTCATCAGGGTCATGGCCTGTACGACACCGTACAGCAACCCGACTATGCCGGCCCCAATGGCCAGCATCAAAGCATTATTCATAATAATTTACCCCTGTATCCTTATTGGGAGGTCACGGCCGTGGCCAGCCCCCGGGTTTATCGGGATCAAAAAGCGCCAGAATTGCTTCGCCCAGACTTACTGGGACCAGACTTACTGGGACCAGAACTCATGGGACCAGAACTCATGGGAAACGAAAACAAAATCAGCCCCTTGCCTTTTGATTGGCGCGGAGAGTGCCAAAAGTCGAATTGAGTTTCAAGGCAAGAAAGCGCTGTCAGCCATTATAGTTAAGGGCCCTGCGGCAGGTGCAAATATTGTTGCGACGCAACAAAAGTCTATATTATGAAAATACAAATACTTAGAGAGAAAACTCTAAACGCAAGCGCAGTACAGGTCCAAGTCGTTTTCTGACACCTAAGGCCTCCCCCATGATGCCCGACCACTTTTCGGGCCTTGGCACTACCCCAGATGCTTCTTGGGGCTCTGCGACACGATATCGATCGACTTGATATTGCCTGGACCCGCGATCCTGGTAAATTCGGGCATCATCGCTGACTTGAAGCGCGCTTCGTCGAGTTGGTCGTGGCGATCGGCCTTACCAAACGAGATTCGATGAGAGACCCGAACGACCGTATCTCGGAAGACCGGCTCCAGTTCGCGCAGCTTGGCCTCAGGCGCCGTCATGGTCAGGTTTATGCGCACGCTGACAAAAAGATAGTTGACGACCTGCCGGTTGCGAACAACCGGAATGCCGATCGATGCCAGACGCACCGCGGGTTCGGAAGCCTGCTTCGCCCCACCGCCGCCGGCGTGGGCGCCAGTCGCGACACAGGCGAGCGGCAGACCAAGGAGAAACAGACGGCGATCGGGTAAGCGGGTCATGTCGCCATTATAGGTACAAAGGCTTAAGAAACGAGAAAAGCCCTCCGTTAACATGCGATGTTCTCGACGTGTTTTTCAACAGTCGCCCACGCAGCGGCCTTCGCGATAACCGTCTTCATAGCCGTTGCAGTACGTTTCACGGCGCTGGAAACGACAGCAATAACCGCGGCAGGGCCGGCTCAGGTCAGTTTTACGGCATGCGCGTCGATCGAAGTCTGCGTTCCCGTTCAGTGAGTCGTATCGACTTTTGAACGCGATCCGATAAAGTCGAAGCCATTGCACGGGCGTCCCCGTTTTCGGAAGAATTGCGCGACAAAACAAAAACGAAGAGCGGGGTTTGGGTTCCATCAAAAGCCCGCTCTAGTTCGGGCGAAAGCCGCGGCCCCTGGAGGCGCGATCGGCATGCCAGACGCCGTAGCGGTCGTAATTGCCTTCGCGGTAGGTCGATCGGCGATAGGTGTAGCTATCGACGTGATAACCGCGATCCAAGCCATTCAGACGGTGATCATTACCAGAGCGGTCGGTGTAGCCCTGACGATAACCGTCGCGGTCAACCGTGCCTTCGGTGTAAGGGCCATCACGTCGGTAACGATTGCCGCCATCATAGTCGGCGCCTTCGTAGCGTTCGTAGCGACAATCGACGCTGTCATCTCCCGCCGCGCCGCCGATCGCACCGCCGAGGATGGCGCCCGCCGGTCCGCCGAACGCTCCTCCGACGATAGCGCCGGCAACCACACCGCTGCCGGTGGCGTACTGGTCGCGGCTGTAACAGCTTTCATAGCGGTAATTGCCTTCGGCCGCGACCGCCGGTACGGAGAGGGCCGCGGCGAGACATGCCCCGGCAACGGCGGTTATAGTCCAAGTCCGTGTCATCTGCCAAACTCCGAATCTTTCTATAGCGAGATGGCTTTTGGTAGAATCGCCATCTCGCTCTAAGTTTTTGTTTTGTCGCGCAATTTGTCCGAAAAGTGCGTCACACTTTATCGGATTGCGCTCTAAGCCAACCCAGGCCTCGTTATGGCGCAATGCTAAGACCGGCCCCTCAACGGCGCAATTTGGCCAGGCGGTGTCTTCGCCATTTGAATCGTTAGTTTTCAGCAAAAAAACTTCGCACCAAGGCCCAAAGGGCATGACGCCAACCCGCGCAATTCTTGACACATCGCGGTTTGGCAAGCGGGCCAAAAGGCGTTTCTCGGGCGCCCGAGTTTTTGCGAGGGGTCATCGGGGCCGCCCGTGCGGCGGCGTTCGAGCTGAAAAAATGCAAATACCAAGAGTCATTATTTGTGGCGCTTGGTATGAGTTCACCCGGAAGACATGCCAGGACACTGGCGCAAGCGTCGCTGCTGAGGCTCTGCCGCAATGATCATCTTGCCCGCAAAGCAATTGGCACGGACAGTGGAAAGCGTCTTGGCTCAATCTATTGCGGCAAAGGCGGTTCGTTACAACGGGTGGCTATAACCCTTGGCAGCGACCTCGATTCGGCGGCCATCAGCCCACAACTCGGCCCCGGCCGGGGTATCTTCAGACAGACCCAGGCAAGTGCCGATCTCGTAAAATCCCGCCATGACAAGCGCCTTGGCACCTGCGTCATCGGCGGCGCACAGGATCTGGTAGTCGTCGCCGCCAGTGACCAGTTCGACCGGCGACAGTCCTGCACCCATGGCGGCGCGCGCTGCCATCGAGGTCGGCACCTTATTGAGGTCAATGCGGATCATCAGCTTGTTGATGCGCGCCATGTGGTCGGCGTCGGCGAGCAGACCGTCGGAAATGTCCATCGAGGCGCGGGCATGATCACGGACACAGACTGCCAGATCCGGGCGGATCTCGGGCAGGTGATAGGCGCTGATGACATCGTTCTCGTCGGCGTGGGACACGCCGAGGAACTCTCCCCGCAGCGCCTTCAGCCCCAGATAACCCTGGCCGATATAGCCACTGACAAGTATCTTGTCGCCCGACCGCGCGCCAAGCCGTGACAGGGCCTGTCCCCGCGGGACGCGACCGAATATCGTCATCGAAACGTGCAACGGACCATGGGTCGAAACGGTATCGCCGCCGAACAGGTCGAGGCCGAAACGGTCCTGTTCTATCTTTAGTCCGCGGGCAAAGTCCTGCTTTTCAGAATAGGTAGTACCACGCGGCCAGGCAGTTACCAGGGTATAGCCGTATGGAATGGCACCCTTGGCAATGATATCGGAAAGATTGACCCGCATCAGCTTGCGCGCCACCAAATCCAGCGGATCGTACTCAAAAAAATGGACCCCGGCGACCATGGCGTCGGTCGAGACAACCAGATCGTGGTTGCCGTCGGCAGCGATGACAGCGACGTCGTCAACCAGCCCCCTCGCCTCGCGGCAAAGCCCGGCGAGCGGCTTGAACAGTTGGTCGATAATGGAGAACTCGTCATGCTGATGCTCACTCATAAGCGAACTCCGACCCCAGGCAAAATACTGTCAATTGTGCCGTGCAACAGAAGCGTTTTGCGAAAAAAAGAAAAATCAGGCGACGGTTTTACTCTAAAGGCGCGAATTCACGCGTGCAAAAAGGCGTGAAGACCCGACTTTAGCTATGGCTTACGAACGTCTTTGGCCACACCGTCCAATGCCGCATTGACGAACCGGGCCTCGGTTTCGCCGAAGAAGGCGCGGGCGATCTCAACATATTCATTAATGACCACTTCGAGACCTACGTCGGGGCGGAACTTCAGCTCCCAGGCGCCGGCGCGCAGGATGGCGCGGACGGTGGTGTCGAGTCGTTCCAACCGCCAGCCCGAGGCCAGGCGACTGGACACCAGCGGGTCGATGGTCGCTTGTTCGCGGACGATGGAACGGGCGCCTTCGGAAAAGAATTCCTCGTCGGCGTGCGCCATGGGTTCGCCGTCCAGGTCGGAGTCGAAGCGGTGATCGACAAATTCCCGAATGACGGTTTCGACGCCGGTACCAGTCAGTTCCATCTGGTACAGGGCCTGGACCAGAACCAGGCGCGCCACCGTGCGTGCGCGCTTGTCGCGTTGGGTCAGCGGCTTGGCGCCGGTCCCGGCATTGAGCTGATCCATCACGGCTTTAAGGCTGTTGGGCTTGGCGTCGCTCATACCGAACCTTCTACCAGGGATTTACGGAGTGCGATCATGCTGAGGCAGACCTTGGCAACCGTGCCGCCCTTATCGCCTTCCGCGCGGCGGGCGCGAACCCAGGCCTGATCCTCGTCCTCAACGGTCAGGATGCCATAGCCGATGGCCAGACGCTGCTGGCAGGACAGGTCCATGAGACCACGTGCCGATTCCATGCACACATAGTCGTAATGGGTGGTGTCGCCGCGAATGACGCAACCGAGCGCGACATAGCCGTCATAGGACTTGCCCATCGGACGATGGGCGGCATCCTCGGCCATAGCGATCGCTGCCGGAATTTCGAAGGCACCCGGCACAGTAACGACATCGTAGGCGACACCGTGGGCATCGAGCGCATCCTTGGCGCCGGCCAAAAGCTCATCGGCGATGTCGTCGTAGAATCGGCTTTCGACGATCAGTAGGCGGAGCGGATTTTCCTGAGACAAGCGAGTCGTCCTGAGTGAACAAAGGTCAAGAGGCGCTCAATACCGCCTAAAGCTTATGGCACAAAGCCAAATTCGCGCGCTTTGCCTATTTTCCCTCTCCCCGTTTACGGGGAGAGGACGAGAGCCGAACGAAGTGAAGGCGATCGGGTGAGGGGCTTTGCTGCCAATTCAGGTGCACCGGCCCCTACCGAAGCCCCCGCCCCTGACCTCTCCCGTCACCGGAGAGAGGAGTTTCTACAGCGTCTTCCAGTCGATGATCGACAGACCATAGCCTTCGAGAGCGGCTGGCTTGGGACGGGTGCCCGACAGCGCAATCATATCACGCACCCCGAGATCGAGCAGTATCTGTGCGCCAACCCCATAGTCGCGCAGGCCCCGGCTGCCCTGCCCCGCGGTCTCATCGCCGAAACGCTGGGACAATACCTTAGGATCCGGATCGCGCAGAAGCACCATCACCGCAGGACCGTCATGCCCCGCCATGATTTCCATCGCTCTTTCGATATAGCCGGCGCGCAGACTGTCGCCGAACCCGGCCAGGACGTCCGAGGCGATGTCGAGCTGATGCATCCGCACCAGGGTCGGCTTCCCTGCCTGGGGCATGTGGGTCACAAGAGCCAGGTGCTCCGCGCCGTCCAGTTGGTTGCGATAAACAAACAGGCGAAACAAGCCACCCCACTGGCTGTTAAACGGCCGTTCTAACACACGTTCAACGAAGCGTTCAGTGCGCCGCCGATAAGCGATCAGGTCGGCGATGGTGCCGATCTTCATGCCGTGGGTCTGGGCGAATTTGATCAGGTCCGGTAACCGTGCCATGGTACCATCGTCATTGATGATCTCGCAGATCACTCCCGCCGGCGACAGCCCTGCCATTCGCGAAATATCGACGGCGGCTTCTGTGTGGCCGGCGCGGACCAGCACACCACCATCGCGCGCCACGAGCGGGAAAACGTGACCCGGCGAGACGATATCGCGCGAGTCCTTGGTTGGATCGATGGCGACGGCGATGGTCAGGGCTCGGTCTCGTGGCGAAATCCCGGTCGATATGCCCTCCTTGGCTTCAATCGAAACGGTAAAAGCGGTGCCGTTGCGCGCGCCGTTGTCATGGACCATCGGCGGCAGGCGCAGGGTCTTGGCGCGGTCACCGGTGATCGATAGGCAGATCAGGCCGCGGGCAAATCGCGCCATGAAGTTGATGATATCGGGTGTCGCCATCTGGGCCGGGATGACGACATCGCCCTCGTTCTCGCGGTCTTCGGCATCGACCAGAATATAGGGCCGGCCGTTGCGCGCGTCCTCCAGAATGTCCTCGATCGAGGAGATCGGGCTGTCGAGATCGTTCGGAACGCTGTGCAGACTCATGATGGCGGCTCTTACTTACCGGATGTGGCAATGGGTTCGGTTTCAAACCAGCGCGCGGCATAGCGCGCCAGGCGATCGACTTCAAGGTTGACCTTGTCGCCAATCCTGGTCTGCGACAGAGTCGTATAGTTCCAGGTATGTGGAATTATATTGACGCCGAAGGTGTCGCCTTCGACCTCGTTGACCGTCAGCGAGACGCCGTCGAGAGCCACCGAACCCTTGGGGGCTATGAAACGGTGCAGCGGCGCCGGGGCACGGAGGGTCAAGCGATAGCTGTCGCCGTCCTGCACGACGCCTATCAGTTCGGCGAGGCCGTCGACGTGACCTGAGACAATATGCCCGCCCAGTTCATCGCCGATTTTCAGCGCGCGTTCGAGATTGACCTGCGTGCCGACCTGCCAACCGGATAGATTGGTGACGTTTACGGTCTCATTAGAGACATCGAGATCGTAGCCGTCTTCGCTGATGGCGACAACCGTCAGGCAGCAACCGGCGTGGCTGATCGAAGCGCCCAGCGCTACATCCGACAGGTCAAAGCCGACCTTGATGGTCAGCCGCACGCCCCCCGGCGAACGCTCCAGCGCCGCAACGGTTCCCTGACTTGTGATAATCCCTGTAAACACGTTTTTGCCCCAGAAAATGAACCATGGATGAACGCGGATAAAGGCGGATACAAACAGGCCTCTTCGCCGTGCCGATCCGCGTCCGTCCGTGGTTCCAAACCTTATATCAACTCATAGCTTTCCCACAGGTCGTCTCCGACCGCCTGGACGCCCAGACGGGTGAACTTGAACATCTGGTCCAGCCTTTCCAGGTTGAGATGCCCGAAGACGGGTCGTCCATCTCCGCCCAAGATGGTGCTGGAGCGAAACCATTCAAGCCGGTCGACATAACCGGCGCGCAGAAAAGCCGTCGCCACCACGCCGCCGCCTTCAACAAACAGCCGTTCGATACCCACTCGGGACAAGGCCTCCAGGGCAGCATCCAGGTCGACGCGTTGATGCTTTGACGGCACCTTGATCGCCTTGACCTGAGCGGCCAGCATTTCGCGCGGCAGGTCGGTGGTGGTAACGACATAGGTCGGAATGACCCGCGCCGTCTGAACCATCTTGGCATTCAGCGGCAAGCGGCCTTTCGAATCGAGCACCACACGGGTCGGCTGGTAGCCCTCATAGCCTTGCAGGCGGACGGTCAGTTCCGGGTCGTCCTTGAGTGCGGTTTCAATACCGACCAAAACGGCGTCATGGCCGGCGCGCAGTTCGTGGACGCAGCGCCGCGCCTCCTCGCCGGTGATCCAGCGGCTTTCGCCCGACGCTGTCGCGATACGGCCATCAAGGGTTGTCGCCAGCTTTAAAGTTACCTGAGGGCGCACCGGTTCAAGCGTCGTCTGTCGGAGACAGATCCTGCTCGCCCAGGCCGCGTTCGATGCGCGACGGCCCCCTGGAGTCGCCCTTAGGGACCGGCGTTGCCCTGGGGGCCGCGCCGGACTGCTGGTTAAGCCCCTCGTCGCCCAGGAACTTGGCGAAATCCGAAGTCTCGCGGAAGTCGCGATACACCGAGGCGTAGCGGACATAGGCGACGACATCGATCGCGCGCAGGGCTTCCATCACCAGGCCTCCGACGATTTCTGACGAAATATCAGTCTCACCCATGCTTTCAAGTTGGCGGACTATGCCCGAAACCATGCGGTCGACATGATCCTGGTCGACCGGTCGCTTGCGCAGGGCGATGGCGACCGAGCGTTCCAGCTTGGCGCGATCGAAGGGTGTGCGGCGGCCGGACCGTTTGACGATCATCAGGTCGCGCAGTTGCACCCGCTCGAAGGTGGTAAAGCGGCCACCACATTCCGCGCACGACCGCCGGCGCCGGATCGCCGCCCCGTCTTCCGACGGGCGCGAATCCTTGACCTGGGTTTCAACATTTCCGCAGAACGGGCAGCGCATCCTTATCCTTCTTGGCGAATCTTGCATCTCGCGGTGCAAAATCACGCAACGATCAGTATCACATATCCCCCGCAGGTAAAGCTATGGCCGAGCGTGTGACCATCGCTTTTGCGTGTTTAGATCAGCTGTAGATCGGGAACTGGGCTGTCAATTCCTTGACCTGGGCGCGGACATTTTCCTGGACGGCAAGGTCGGGTTCGCCACTGTTGGACTTCATACCGTCGACAACGTCGGCGATCAGGTGGCCGATGGCGCGGAACTCACCTGCGGAAAAGCCGCGGGTCGTGCCGGCCGGGGTGCCCAAGCGAACACCCGAGGTGATGGTGAAGGGCTGCGGGTCGAACGGAATGCCGTTCTTATTGCAGGTGATGAAGGCGGCCTCCAGCGCGGCTTCGGTTGCCTTGCCGGTCTGGCCCTTAGAGCGCAGGTCGACCGATAAGACGTGGCTGTCCGTGCCGCCGGTGACGATAGCCAGACCGCGCTCGATCAAGGTGTCGGCAAGGACCTGGGCGTTGACGACAACCTGTTTGGCATAGGCCTTGAACGACGGTTGCAGCGCTTCACCGAAGGCGACCGCCTTGGCGGCGATGACGTGCATAAGCGGCCCGCCCTGCAAACCTGGGAAAACTGCCGAGTTGATTTTTTTGCCGAGCGCTTCGTCATTGCTGAGGATCAAGCCGCCCCGCGGACCTCGCAGGGTCTTGTGCGTCGTGGTGGTGACGATGTGGGCGTGCGGCAGCGGATCGGGATAAACGCCGCCGGCCACAAGGCCGGCATAGTGGGCCATGTCGACGAACAGATAGGCGCCAACCGAATCGGCGATCTCGCGAAAGCGCTTAAAGTCGATATGGCGCGGATAGTTGGAAGCCCCGGCTATGATCAGCTTGGGCTTGTTCTGCTCGGCCAGCCTGGCGACCTGGTCGTAGTCGATGATATTTTCGAGTTCGGTCACGCCGTAGGGTACGACATGAAACCACTTGCCCGACTGATTGGCCGGCGAACCGTGGGTCAGGTGGCCGCCGCACGCCAGGTCCATGCCCATATAGGTGTCGCCCGGCTGAAGCAGCGAAAAGAACACAGCCTGGTTGGCCTGGGCGCCCGAGTGCGGCTGGACATTGGCGAAATTGCAGCTAAACAGCTGCTTGGCCCGTTCGATGGCCAGTCTTTCGACTTCGTCGGCATATTCGCAACCACCATAGTAGCGGCGGCCGGGATAGCCTTCGGCATATTTGTTGGTCAGGACAGAGCCCTGCGCTTCCAGCACCGCTTTCGAAACAATGTTTTCCGACGCGATAAGTTCGATCTGCTCCTGCTGCCGGTGCATTTCGCCTGTGATGGCGCGCAGCACGGCTTGGTCTGCGGTGGCGAGATCGTTGTGGAAGAAGCCTTCGGGACGGAAGGCCGAGGCAGCGGCGGGAGCGTTCAAGATGTCGAATCCTGTACTTTTGGAGCGGGAGGGGATGCGGCAGCGTTTACGCTTTAAGCGCCTCCAGAGCAAGGCTTAAGGCCAAGGCATTTGAACAACCCCCAACGCGGTTGTTCTCAATGGAAGCAACTAAATCCTTGCAAGCGCTCTCACCTGTTCGACAATGGTCGTATTTTCGACCAGCATGTAACCTGCAAACAGCAAGGTAAGAAGGTTCAGCGCATAGATCAGCCCACGCGCCGTGGCATAGCTGGTGCGCTTAGCGGCAAAGCGCTGATGTTGCGGGCTGCTTTCCCAGCCGTGGCTGTCATCGCCGTAGCGGCGTTCCAACTCACGGATATAGGCCGTGCGCCACAGCACCGACTTGTTCAGCCCGATGAGATAGAGGGTGAAAGAGACCGAAATAAACAGCGGTACAAAGAACAGGATGACGTAAAGGCCGTCATTGAAGGTCTTATAGTTTGACACCACCCAGGTCATGGTCGCCGCCACCGCGATCAACATGAAACGAAAGGAGTCGTCGACCTGTCTCATCTTGAGCAGTATCTCGGCCTTCAGATTGTTGTATTCGGCGATATGAAACGCTTCTGACATGGTGCCTCCCCGGTCAGGGCATCCTATGTCGATGTTTTCAAAAGCGGAAGCTTTTTCGCCTCAGACGATGATGCCGGGTTTGGGCGGTGGCCTGCGGCCGGACAGTTTGTTTCTTAATTTCTGTATAGCAAGGCGTTTTACCCCTTCCGGGTAATTGAGCGGCCCGATGGCGATGGCCTCCTCGCCGGTGGCCGCATCGACCGCCGTACATTTGAGAAAGTTGCCGTTGCGCAGGAGCTCGAGATAGATTTCGGACATGATGGAAAGTGTATCGCAAACGGCTGAGTCTGTCCAAGTCGGCGGTAAGAAGCGTTGTCCACAGATAAGCCAGATAAGTCAGATGGACAGAGTTTTTGGGGCGGCCGACAGCGCCTCAACGGCTCAGATGACTGACGAGCAAAGCTCGTCTGTAAGAAAAGGCATAGCCATCGCCGGATCGTGCACGTTTAGCGCTATCCATCTGACTTATCTGGCTTATCTGTGGACAAGCCTTCTTGCTGTCGGAACAGCAAGCTCAGCCGCCAAACGTTATGCCACGGCCGGCATGCGCGCGACGTTACAGTGCGTCCACAGCTTGTCCATAGCCACGACCAGATGATCCATCATGCGATCGTCATGGTCGGGCGACGGCGTGAAACGCAGGCGCTCGGTACCCTTTGGCACGGTCGGATAGTTGATGGGCTGGACATAGATACCGAAGTCATTGAGCAGGATGTCCGAGATCATCTTGCAGTGGACGGCCGAACCAACCAGCACCGGCACAATATGCGATTCCGACGGGAAGACAGGGATACCGACCGACTTGAGGCGTTCCATCAGCGTACGCGCGCGTTCCTGGTGAGCGATGCGCTTTTCGTTATGCACCTTAAGGTACCGCACGCTGGCCGCAGCGCCGGCCATGATCGCCGGTGGCAGCGACGTCGTAAAGATAAAGCCCGACGCCCACAGACGAATGGCATCAACCACGACAGCCTTGGCCGCGATATAGCCACCCATCATGCCAAACGCCTTGCCCAGGGTGCCTTCGATAATGTCGATCTCGCCCATAATTCCGTCACGTTCGGCGACACCTGCGCCGCGCTCGCCGTACATGCCGACAGCATGCACTTCGTCGATATAGGTCAGGGCATTGTACTTTTTCGCCAGGGCGACCGTGGCGCGGATGTCGGCGATATCGCCGTCCATCGAATAAACCGACTCGAAAGCGATCAGCTTGGGTGCATTGGCCGGCGCCGCACGCAGCAGTTCTTCAAGGTGTTGCAGGTCGTTATGGCGGTAGATATGGCGCTCGCCGCGGCCATTGCGGATACCTTCGATCATCGAAGCGTGATTGAGCGCGTCCGAGAAGACGATCAGGCCCGGCAGGATCTTGTAAAGGGTCGACAGGGCGGCTTCATTGGCGACATAGCCCGAGGTGAAGACCAGGGCGGCTTCCTTCTGATGCAGGTCGGCCAGTTCGGCTTCCAGGGCATTGTGGTAGAAGGTGGTGCCGGAGATATTGCGGGTGCCGCCCGAACCTGAGCCGACCTCATCGATCGCCTTGTGCATGGCGTCGAGCACGATCGGGTTCTGGCCCTGACCGAGATAGTCGTTGGAACACCATACGGTGACGTCGACTTCCGAGCCGTCCTCGCGAATCCAGGTCGCGCGCGGGAAGGCGCCGGCGTGGCGCTTCAGATTGGCGAACACGCGGTAACGTCCCTCGGACCGTACCCGGTCAACGGCAGCCTCGAAAGCGGCGGTGTAGTCCATCTCAAACTCCGTCATCGTGCACTCAGGCGCGATGTGTATTTCCAGCGCAGATACCGCCTGCCTCGTTTGCAGACAAGACGACATAAGCAAAAAACCATGTAGCGCACGCTGTTTTTCGACAATGTGGCAAATCGCTTGCGAACTCCAGCCCATTTTGTGATGCTTTTTGTCGCAGATGCCACCGTAAGGGCAAAATCCTGCAAAAGGCTTGATTCATGTCAAAGGTCGAAACAACTGGGCCCAACACAACTGAGCCCGGAAAAATCTGGATCGGCCTTTTCCGCGGTATCAATATCGGCGGCAACCGCATGCCGATGAAAGACCTGGTGAAACGGCTCGAGGCCGAGGGTCTGAGTGACGTCAAAACCTATATCGCCAGCGGCAATGTCCTGTTCCGCTCGGATCGCAGCGAGGCCGACCTGCAAGGCATGATTGAGGATCTGGTCGAGAAAAACTTCGGTTTCCGGTCAAAACTGTTCCTGATCGATCTGAAACACCTGGAAAAGCTGATGGCAGCCAATCCATTCAAGGATCACGAGCACAGGGGTAAGGCCCAGCACATCTTTTTCCTCAAGGCGCCGGCGACAGGGGTAAAAAACGACCTGATGCAGGAACTGAAGGCTTACAACGAGGCCTACCACCTGAGCGATGAGGCGTTCTATTTTTACGCGCCCGATGGCATCGGCCGGTCGAAGCTAATGGAAAAACTGGACCGCTGCCTCAAGGCCGATATGACGGCGCGGAATCTCAACACGGTCGAAACCCTGCGCGACATGGCCGAAGCGCTGGAAAAGTAAAAGGCGGCCCGCTTCCGGACCGCCTCTCTGTAAAACAGGTCGCCGCGCAAGCCTTAAGCAGAAGCGCCGCTTGACCGCTTTTCGGCGTAGATCAGCAGCGGCTGAGCGCGTTCTTCGACGACCTCGCCATTGATCACCACCTCCTCGACGCCTTGCATGG
The DNA here is from genome assembly GCF_000495835.1 of Asticcacaulis sp. AC402. Taxonomy (GTDB): domain Bacteria; phylum Pseudomonadota; class Alphaproteobacteria; order Caulobacterales; family Caulobacteraceae; genus Asticcacaulis. The sequence goes on along the minus strand of NZ_AWGC01000015.1, from coordinate 104,144 downwards.
TCGGCAGTTCGTACATGGTGTCCAGCAGGATGCCTTCCAGGATGGAACGCAGGCCGCGGGCGCCGGTCTTGCGGACAATCGCCTTCTTCGCCACGCCCATCAGGGCTTCCGGCGTGAAGTTCAGCGACACGTTTTCCATTTCGAACAGACGCTGATACTGTTTGATCAGGGCGTTCTTCGGTTCGGTCAGGATCTTGACGAGGGTAACCTCATCAAGGTCTTCCAACGTCGCCAGGACCGGCAAGCGACCGATAAATTCCGGGATCAGGCCGAACTTCATCAGGTCGTCGGGTTCGACGTTGCGCAGGATTTCACCGGTGCGGCGGTCCTCCGGATCCTTGACAGAAGCGCCGAACCCGATGCTGGTGCCCTTACCGCGGCCGGAAATGATCTTTTCCAGTCCCGCGAAAGCGCCGCCGCAGATGAACAGGATATTGGTGGTGTCGACCTGCAGGAATTCCTGCTGCGGATGCTTGCGGCCACCCTGGGGCGGAACCGAGGCAACCGTGCCTTCCATGATCTTCAGCAGGGCCTGCTGTACGCCTTCACCCGACACGTCGCGGGTGATCGACGGGTTGTCGGACTTGCGCGAAATCTTGTCGACTTCGTCGATATAAACGATGCCACGCTGGGCGCGTTCAACATTGTAGTCGGCGGCCTGCAACAGCTTCAGGATGATGTTCTCGACATCTTCACCGACATAACCGGCCTCGGTCAGGGTCGTGGCATCGGCCATGGTGAAGGGGACGTCGATGATTCGCGCCAAGGTCTGGGCCAGCAGGGTCTTACCCGAACCGGTCGGACCGATCAGCAGGATGTTGGACTTGGCCAGTTCGACATCATTACCCTTCTGGGCATGGTTCAGACGCTTGTAATGGTTGTGGACCGCGACCGACAGCACCTTCTTGGCCTGGCCCTGGCCGATGACGTAATCATCGAGCACTTCACGGATTTCCTTGGGCGTCGGTACGCCATCCTTGGACTTGACGAAGGCGATCTTGTGCTCTTCGCGGATGATATCCATGCACAGCTCGACGCATTCATCGCAGATGAAAACGGTCGGCCCGGCGATGAGTTTACGCACCTCGTGCTGGCTCTTTCCGCAGAAAGAACAGTAGAGGGTGCTTTTGCTGTCGCCTGTCGCGGCTTTCGTCATATGCTTTTTTCACCTTCAAGTCGCGGAAAAGACGGCATTTTTAGCTGCCAAATCACCGCATAATCCTGGTACCTTAGCCTTTGAATGCTAAACAAAGCCTAAGAGCGCCATTCCACAAAAATGCTTTTCCCCGATTGATCCGCATTTATGCACAGTTTAGAGCGGGGCTCAACTGCGCTAAGAGCTCATCTGGGCCATGATCCCCACATATGGTGATCCGGGCGTGCAATAAAAGTCACATCCCTTCCGCCAAGTGTAAAATATGCTGTCCAGCCCCCCCGCTTCCTCAACCACACTGCCCCGAATCTGTGCGCCGGCCCTGGCAGCTTTCGACTTCGACGGCACTCTGACCTGGAAGGACAGCTTTACCGCGTTCCTGATGTTCCTCCGTGGCCCGGTGGGACTGAGCAGGATCATCCTTGCAAAACCCGGGCCGTTCGTCAGCTATATCGGCACGCGCGATCGCGGGGCATTGAAGTCAAAGCTTTTGTACAATGTGTTGGGCGACATTCACCAGACCGAACTCGAGATTCTGATTCAAGCCTTCGTGAGCGTGACGGGACGGTCGCTGTTTCGGCCGGATGCGGTGTCCAAATGGGATTCGCTGGCAGAAACGAAACTAAAGCGCGTCATTGTGACCGCCTCGCCGGAACTGCTGGTCGGGCCGTTCGGTGCCATGATCGGGGCAGACCGGGTGATCGGGACGAAGCTCGGCTTCACGGCCGACGGGCGGTTGAAACCGGAGTTGGACGGCATCAATTGCCGCGGCGGAGAAAAGATGTGCCGGCTGCGGGCCGTGTTCGGCGACGACGTCGACCTGGACCAGGCCTATGGTGACACGGCCGGCGATCACGCCATGATCGCCGCCGCCCGCCATGGCCACTATCGGGTGTTCAAGCAAAAGCCTTGAGCTTACTGAATCAAAGAAAAGGATACATGAAATCCACGGAAGGAAGCCCAATTCAAGATGATCTGACCCCGCCGCGCAGTCGCAACATTTATTGAAGTGGGTCCACAGATTGCACAGATTAGAGGGATTAAGAATAATCTGTGTAACCTGTGTAATCTATTGATTCCTTTTACGAAAAGGCCGATGCACGGCGGGTTCAAACCACTAAGAACCGTGTCTTTCAGTCTTTTCCGTGCCTTGTTCGCCTGCCCTGCCACCGGCCGTGCGGCGGCACAAAAAGAAGAACGCGGCTCCGTTACCGGAACCGCGTTTGTTCAGTCGACTGTCAATGTGGCTCAGGCAGCGGTGGTCTCGGCGTCGGAACGCTTTTCGTACACATGATCGATAAGGCCGAAATCCTTGGCTTCGTCGGCCGTCATGTAGCGGTCACGGTCCAGAGTCTTTTCGATCGTGTCATAATTCTGGCCGGTATGCTTGACGTAGATTTCATTGAGCAGGCGCTTGGTCTTGCGCATGTCTTCGGCCTGGATTTCGATGTCCGAGGCCATACCGCGCGCCCCGCCCGAGGGCTGGTGCACCATGATCTTGGAGTTGGGCAGCGAAATCCGCTGGCCCTTTTCACCGGCCTGCAGAATGAGCGAGCCGGCCGAGGCCGCCATGCCCATACAGACCGTCGAGACCGGTGACTTGATGTATTGCATGGTATCATAGATCGCCAGGGCCGAGGTCACCTGACCGCCCGGCGAGTTGATATACATGGCGATTTCCTTCTTCGGGTTTTCCGATTCGAGGAAAAGCAGCTGGGCGCAGATCAATGTCGCCATGCCATCCTCGAACGGACCGGTCAGGAAGATAATGCGCTCCTTGAGCAGGCGCGAGAAGATGTCGTAGGCGCGTTCGCCGCGGCTGGACTGCTCCACCACCATCGGCACCAGGTTCATGTTGATATAGTCAATGGGGTCGCGCATTCACGAATCCTTTTGGGTTTTTGAAAAGAGCCTTCAAGCGCTGGTGTAAAGGCTAAATCTTAACCCTAGGTGTGCGCCGCTCTGTCGAGGCCAACTTGGCAATTTGCGCACCGCTTTTCAAGGGGCGATTACCTGCGGCCAATGTTTGGCAGCAGAGTTTGAAGACCGTATTGACAGGCGTTAGACGTCAGAATATATAACTAATGCGTTATATAACCTGAAAGTTATGCAAATGCCTCCTGCCGATCTGGACGCCACCTTCATTGCCCTGGCCGACCCTACCCGACGCGCCATCCTGGCCCGTCTGGCCGCCGGTGAGGCGACGGTGATGGACCTGGCTGCGCCCTTCGCCATGAGCCAGCCTGCCATTTCCAAGCACCTGAAGGTGCTGGAGCACGCCGGTCTGGTGACCCGCAGCCGCGATGGCCAGAAACGCCCCGTCCGCGCCCAGACCGAGCCGCTGAAAGCGGCGACCTCGTGGATGGAAGACTATGTCCGCGCCCTGGAGGCGAGTTACCAGCGCCTCGACGGCTTGCTGGAAGAACTCCAGGCCGGCCCGACCTCCACCGATCCTGTAAACTAAGAAAACGCGAATGATCAGCCCTCCCGACGTTGTCGACCTGCCCCCGCAGACGGTCGCCAAGATCGCCCTCAACTGTCCGTTATCCGACATCACGCAGGTCGTGGGCCCGGGCATCCATAAACTGCATGGCGTTACCGCCGCCAACCGGACCTGTGGGAGGTTTACACCAAGGGCCCCGAAACCGGTTCCGACTCTTCGCAGCACCAGAGATCGCTCATACGTCCCCTCGCCTGAATGGAAAAAATCATGAACACCATAACCAAGCTTTACGGCGATCTGGAAATCACCACGCCATCCGACACGGAACTTCGCTTTTGTCGCCCGTTCAAGGCGCCGGCACAGCTGGTCTTTGACGCTCACACCAAGCCCGAACTGGTCAGGCGCTGGCTGCTGGGCCCGGACGGTTGGACCATGCCAGTTTGCGAAATCGACCTGCGGGTCGGCGGAACGTTCCGCTATGTCTGGAAGAAGGCGGAGCGCACCATGGGCATGGGCGGGACCTATCTCGAGATTGAAGCGCCGAACAAGATCGTCCATACCGAGCTGTTTGATGAAGACTGGACCGGCGGCCAGACCACCTGCAAGCTTATGCTCGAGGAAAAAGACGGCCGGACCGAAATGACTCTGATCGTCGCCTATCCGTCGAAGGAAGCCCGCGACGGCGCCATGGCCACCGGCATGGCCGACGGCATGGAAGGCAGCTATGAACGGCTAGATTCCATCGTCGCAGCATAAGGCGGTCGTCCGACGCGAAAATTTACGTGTAATACTCACCTTCGTCCCCGACGATAACCGCCTGAAGTCTTTGCGCCAATATCCGCGCAAACGACCTAACTACTGAACTACCATCGTCAAAATCGAATGGAGCACGGAAGGTAATTTTTCCGCTCGAGGATAAGATAAAAACGCGTACCCATTCATCACTAGCAAGTAAGTATATTTCGATTTTTCCAATGATACTGCACGTGCTAATTACCTCACCAGTGTTGGGATTTGTGGTCGAAGCCGGCACCGCCGCTAAACGCATTCCTTCGACATTTTTTACTGCGTTGGCCACCTCATGCAGTTCGATTGAGACCAGCTGGCCAGATGCGTCGATACGCTCGATATGAATTGAATAGCCCATCCCACCCCAATCTGCACGTCCAAGAGCCGTTATGGAAACCACAAACTGTCACAAAGGACATTGCCTCTGCCGAACAAGGACCGCTTCTTGTGGTTTACGTTTGAGGAATCCTACCATAAGACGCTCTCTAAATATCCAAGCCTAACATACAAAAAGAGGCCCGCAACCGCGGGCCTCTTTCCAATTTCACAGTCGAAACTTCCTAGGCTTCTTCCTCTTCCTTCAGCAGGTCTTCCTTGCTGATGGGCGAATCGGTGACCGTAGCCAGGGTGAAGATCAGATCGCAGACCTTTTCTTCGTAGATCGGCGCGCGGATTTGCGCCGCAGCGGCCGGGTTGTTGCGGTAGAAGTCGAACACCTGGCGCTCCTGGCCCGGATAGTTGCGGGCTTCCTGCATGACCGCCTGGCTGACTTCCTGTTCGGTGACCTGGACGTTCTGACGGGTACCGATCTCGGCCAGGACCAACCCTAAGCGCACGCGGCGCTCGGCGATCTTGCGGTATTCGGCCTTCAGGTCCTCTTCGGACTTGGCGCCATCCTCTTCGGACAGTTGGCCATTGGCCTTGTCCTGCTCGACCTGGTTCCAGATGCCCTGGAATTCAGCCTCAAGCATACGCGACGGTAAGTCGAAGTTGTGCTTTTCGTCCAAAACATCCAGCAGGGCGCGTTTCATCTTGAAGCGCGAAGCGCTCTTGAACTGCTGCTCCAGTTGGGTCTTTAGAATATTCTTCAGCGCGTCGAGGCTTTCGAGACCCAGGGTCTTGGCAAGCTCGTCATCGGCTTCGGCCTCCTTCGCCGCCAGGATATCCTTGACAGTGGTCTCGAAGGTGGCTTCCTTGCCAGCCAGGTTCTTGGCACCGTAGTTGTCCGGGAAGGTGACATTGAGCGTTTTGGTCTCGCCCTTCTTGGCGCCGACCAGTTGCTCTTCGAAGCCCGGGATGAACTGGCCCGAACCGATAACCAGTTCGGCGTCTTCGGCTGAACCGCCTTCAAAGGCCTCGTCGCCGATCTTGCCGACGAAGTCGATGATCAGCTTGTCGCCGTCTTCGGCCTTCGGCGCAGCCTTGCCCTTGCCGGCCTTGGCCTCGTATTGCTTGGACTGTGACACGACGTTCTTCAAAGCTTCGTCGATATCGGCGTCAGAGGGTTCGTAGACCGGGCGGGTCAGTTCGATCGAGGCTGGCTCGACCGGCGTGAAGATCGGCATCATTTCGACAGCGATCGAATAGGCCAGGTCTGATTTGCCCTTGATGACGTCTTCGATATCGCCGATCGGCGTCAGTTCCGGCTGCGAGGCCGGACGGATCGAGGCCTGGTCGAGGGCTTTTTGAGTCGTTTCGTTGAGCGTTTCCTGAACGATCTCGCTCATCAGCTCCTTGCCGTACATCTTGCGGACATGGCCCTGCGGCACCTTGCCGGGGCGGAATCCCTTGATGTTCATCTTGGGGGCGATCTCTGCGATCTTGGCGTCCAGCTTTGAATTAAGCTGGTCTTTGGCGATCGTGACCTCGAGAACGCGGCTGAGACCTTCATTCAGTTTTTCAACGACTTGCATCGATTTTTGCACCTTATGCCGGGTCAGTGTCCGCTCCCTGAACGGGCCCGAATCCGGCGGCTGAAAGAGACAAAGCGCGACCGCTTGGTGCGGGCGCGCCGAAAGATGAGCCCTTATGGCATGATTGCCGGTCAGGTCAACGCTTATGTCTGTGGAAACGCCTCTGCACGGAAAAAATCCCGATTGTCCCCAGCGCCGTTCGCCCTAGGCCTTCTCAGGCTGAACTTCGAGCTCCAACTGACCTTCCCACTTGGCGACGGCGGCCGACGCGACCGTATTGCCGATGACATTGGTCGCAGACCGGCCCATATCGAGCAAGTGGTCAACCCCCAGCACCAGGGCGATCCATTCTTCCGGCAGGCCGAAATAGGTCAGGGTCGCCATGATCACCACCAGCGAGGCCCGCGGCACGCCGGCAATGCCCTTGGATGTAACCAGCAGCAGGAACAGCATCATCACCATCTGGCCGGTGGTGAAATGAACGCCATGGGCCTGGGCAATGAAGAGCGTCGCAAAGGTGCAGTACATCATCGAGCCGTCGAGATTGAACGAATAGCCCAGCGGAAGGACGAAGGAGACAATCTTCTTCGACACGCCGACCTGCGGCAAGGCCTGAAGCACCTTAGGATAGGCGGCTTCGGACGATGCCGTCGAAAAGGCCAGCAGCGTCGGATCGCGCACAACATTCAGGATCTTGAAGATACGCCAGCCAACGACCAGCAGCCCCGCCCCGATGAGGATGACCCACAGCACACCGAGGGACGCATAGAAGCCGCCCATGAACTTGGCATAGGTGACCAGGATCGGGAGTCCCTGCTCCGCCACGGTCTTGGCCAGGGCACCAAATATGGCAAACGGCGCGAACAACATGACCAGTTCGGTCACTTTCAGCATGATGGCCGCACCCTGTTCGGCCAGGTGCATAATCTGGGGCGACTTGTCGTCGAGCATGGCGATGGCCGTACCGACAAACACGGAAAACACAACAATCTGCAGAATCTCATTCTTGGCCATGGCGTCGATGATCGATGACGGAATCAGGTGCAGGATAAAGCTTTCGAACGTGAAACCCGAGGTTGACGGCACCTTGGCGACGTCGCCGGCGGCTGTCAGGCTCATGCCCGCGCCGGGCTGCAGCCATTCCACCATGACCATGCCCAGCAGCAGCGAGATGATCGAGGCGGCAATAAACCAGGCCATGGCCTTGGCGCCGACCCGGCCGACAGTGGCAGCGTCTTCCATATGACCGATGCCGGCAATCAGGGTGAACAGCACCAGGGGCGCAATGATCATCTTGATCAACGTGATGAATATCTTAGTCAGCAGCCCGAAGACCATGATCGCCGTCGGCTTATAGGCCGGGTCAAGATAGGTGTGAGTCCCCCAACCGGCGGCAACGCCCAGTATCATGGCGGCGAGAATGAACAGCGCTAATTTCGATTTCATGCGGGAGCCCCGAACAGATTGCAGACGTGACTATCCGATGGACCGCGCCGCGACGCAACGGGTTTTTAATGTAGCTTTCAGGTCTGATCATCCTGACTGGCCGTTAGCGACCGGGTCGAGGCCGTCAACGACGCGGCGACAAAGACCATGATCCACACCAGGGGTTCTGTCGGTCTGAGCCATGACGACCCGCCGTTTACGCACCCACAAGACGAAACTGTTTGCCGGCATAACCAAAGATTAGGTCGCCCTTCAATCACGCAGCTTCAACCGTCCGATGATTGCCGGTTTGACGCCTGCAGGCACTTTCGCGCCGTCTTCGCCGAAATCCGTCCATTGGCTGCGCGCAACAAAGACGTAATCGCCGCCATAGATCACGCCCCCGGTCGGTTCTTCCAGCACACCGCCGCGCAACAAAACCTCTACCGACTCAATGACCTGCCAGTCGGGCGTCAGATGAACGCGCAGCACCCTTGCAGGACTGACGCCATTCTGGACGACGATCAGATCGTTACCGTCCCGGGTCACGCCATCGGTCCCGGGCAGGGCGACATCGTCCGGCACCGCCAGCAAGGACGCCGCACCAGTGGCCAGATCCACCCGCCACAGGCCCGATGGGTAGTCGGCGACGATCAGCGTCTTGCCATCCGGGCTTTCGGCCAACCCCTGCGGCGAGCCCAGCTTACCGGCAGGAATCAAGGTTTCGATCTTCCCTGCCCGGCCCTTCAGCCGGTAGACTGCGCCGCCCTGACTGTCGCTGGAGTAAAGGTCGGTGCGGCCTAGGGCCAGGTCGTTGAACCCCTTGGCGCCATAATCGCTGAAGCGGGCCACCACCGTACCGTCCTTGAGGTCGATGTGCAGCAGTTCCGCTTCACGCAGGGCAGCCGAGACACCGGCAACCCCGCCGGGACTGACGGCCAGCCACGCCGTCTTGCCGTCCGCCACCAAACCGTAGCCGCCCTGCCCGCCCGGCAAGTCGTGGACGATAAAGCGTGGTTCAAAGCGGTTCAGAGCGCCTTCGCGGACAGTGCTGAAATAGAGTTTGCCGTCGCCGGCTATTGCTACGTTTTCGACCAGGACGGCATCAGGTATCTCGGCAAGCGTGGAGAAGGTGCCGAAGTCGGCGCCATTGGCCGCCAGTTGCGCCTTGCCGGCGTCATCGAGTACCGCCGCCAGGCCGGGATAGCGTGCCGGATCAAACCACAGCCCGCGCTTGAGATAGTCATCGAGCCACGCCTTGGTGGCTTGAGAATCCCCGGCAGCAGCCTCAATCTGCGCCCCCAGCAGCAGAACCGACGGTGCCGACGGCAGCATAGCTCGCGCCTGGCTGACCTCCATGCGGGCTGTGGCGAAGTTACCGCTGTTGACCGCGGCAACGGCCGCCGCGCGGTGCTGACGGAAAGCGCCGATTTCGAAGTCCTGCGCCATGACGCTGCCGGCAGCCAACCAAGTGGCCGCCGCAAAAAGCCCTGTCCACCGCATGATATGTTCCTTCTCTCGAGGGCACGCTATCACGCACGCAAGGAAGCACCAGTTACAAAACCTTTAGGCCACTGCAGCGATTCAGATTGTAACCTCGCCCTCGCCGACGCCATTATGGACGTCTGGCTCGAGTCGTTCCGGCTGGGCATGGGTACTGAACCTCTCCCACAATGCCGGGATCTGCGAACTGGTCGTCATGGTGAAATCGCTGCTCAGCCCGGCGAGCTTTCGCGCTGGAGCATTTTCAGGTTTATAAGACTGACCCATTCCGGCGTCTCCCACGGCCTTCATACATGCCCTGGGTCTTTGTCATTTCCCGGCAGCATCCAGCGGCGAAAGGTTTTCTGAACCCGGCAGACCACGCAGCCAGTCGACGAACGCCTGGCCGCCCTTGCCCGGCGGCGAGATATAGATCGGGCGGCTGCGCCCATCGGGCTCGCGAACCATCAGTACGAGCGAGATTCGCCCGCGGACACTGCGCGTGTCTTCGATACTGACGATGTCAGCACGCCGATAGACCTGATGCTTCCATAGATAGCGATGATCGAAGCTTTCGGCAGAGAGGATCAGCCGATTGGTCATGTACCAGCCAAACAGCGCCGCCAGTGGCAGGTACAGCGGCAAGCTACGTATGGCTTCCTGAAGAGTCGACGGATCCAGCAGCAGGACAACAAGCTTTCCAACGATCAGGACCAGACAAACCCCCAGCAGCGCGATGCTCAGCCAGGGACGGAAGATTTTGGGATAGGCGGGCGCTTCGGTCATGCCTTGCTATGTGGCAGATCGACACGAAAGCGCAAGTCCCCCACCTGGATGAACCGCCATCGCCTGTTACCGGCCGCCAGTAAGCAGGCCTCTCCGACTTGAGCCTCGGCGGAAGGCAGCGCTCGAGCCGGAGGGCTCTTCTTGCGAGCGGACGCCATAGAGCGGTCACCAGCAAGCGCCGCTCGTACGACTTCCATCCCGCGCCATAGGCCGCCATTAACGCCCTGCAGTCTTCGAGGCTGACCTTGTCGGTCGAGTCCTGCACCCGGGAGGAGTCGATGCCGCCGGTCTTAACCTGTCGGGGCATTTCGCCGAAGGTCGTCTGTTTCAAGCCAGCCGCCGGCTGGCCGAACGCGGCGGCAACGGGAGGACAGTCGCCGACATCGCTTTGGAGGTCGGGTTCAGCGATACTTCTTGTTTCAACAGGTGTTTTCAGCGCCGGTTCAGTGCCTGGCCCGGCGACCTGCGCGCCGTCTTCGCCACGTCTCGGTCACAGGCATGAAGTGTGCGCGCGGACAACAGCGCCCGATTGGGCGCCGGCGACATTTCGCCGCCCCGCGGCGGCACGAGCGAAGCGAGTTAGCCGTGAGCGAAAAAAATGGTGCGGATGAGAGGACTCGAACCTCCACGCCTTGCAGCGCTGGAACCTAAACCCAGTGCGTCTACCAGTTCCGCCACATCCGCAAGGTCCGGTGGGGTTCTTGGCGGAAAGCGTCGAAGAGGTCAAGGAAATGATGTGCCCGGCTACGGAATGGTTGGAGAATACTTACGCATTCAGTTATACCAACCCTCGATGACCTTGACTCATCGCGGGTTGGCAAGCGCGCCAGAGAACGTTCTTTGGGCGCCCGAGCTTTTGCGAGGAGCCACGCGGCGTTTGAGCTGAAAAAATGCGAATACCAAGCGTCATTCTTTATGAGGCTTGGTATTAGCTGCCACCGAATCTGCTGGGTTTACAGGCCTAACGTCCGCGTCGAACGGCCCTCGCCAATTCTCCTGTCAAATCAGAGCGCGGCAAATTGCAGGCAGTGCCAATCTGATTGATGTTCGCGACAATGCTGGCCGTATCGCCCGGCCGATCCGGCAAGGCGCCGAAGTCAACCTCCAGTTTGCGACCAACAGCGGTTTCGATAAAGCCTGCCAGGTCGCGCAGGGTGACGCCCTCGCCGCTGCCGATATTGACCGGGCCGGTAAGGTCAGACGCCACGACGGACGCCAGGTATTCACCGCATAGTCGGGTGTTTAGGAAATCCCGGACCTGAAGCCCAGACGTGCAGCGCGCGGTTTCCCCCGTCAGCGCGCAGCGGATCAGGTAGGGTATGATGCGTTGCGGGTGCTCGTCTTCGCCAAACAGAAAAAACAAACGCGCCCAGGCATAGTCGAGGCCTAAGTCCGGCGCGCGGTCGGCCAGCCAGGTGGCCAGTCCCAGCTTGGCGCGGCCGTAGACCGTCGCCGGGACGCAAGCCCGCGTTTCCGGCCAGGGCGCATCGCCTTCCAGCGTCCAGTCATATTCGGCGCAACTGCCGACGCCGACCACGCGCTGCCCGCCATGGCGCCCAAAGGCCTCGATCAGGGCCTGGCTGGCCCGGACCCAATCAGCGTTTTCCGGTGCGCCCCAGTAACGCCCATGTTCGGTGATCCAGGCGCAATGCAGCAGGTGGCTGGGGCGCAACGCCGCCAGCAGGGGCTCAGCCGATTGGCTCAGCAGGTCCAGCCGATGCCAGGTGATGTCCGCTGGCCCCGATCCAACCGTCCGCCCGATAGCATGGACTTCGAACCCTTGATCCAACAGTGGCTGCAGGACATGGCGCCCGACAAAACCCGAGGCGCCGGTAACGACGATTTTACGCATCGTCAGGCCATTGGGAGTCGCGATCTGAAATCACCGCCGGCGCCGACGGCCAGGCGATCGCGAACACCGGGCTGTTCCACCGCACGCCGGTCGCCGAACCGGCGGCATAGGGCACGTCGATCAGATAAAACACCTCGGCATCGTCGCGCAGGGTCAAAAAGCCGTGGGCGACCCCGCGCGGGATAAACAGAGAAAGGCCGTTGTCGGCCGACAATTCGAGCCCGAACCAGCGACCGCGCGACGGGCTGTCCGGACGCAGATCGACGGCGACATCGAACACGGCGCCACGGGTACAGCGCACCAGTTTCTGTTCGGCATGGGGCGCCGTCTGCAAGTGCATGCCGCGCAAGGTAAAGCGCGCCCGGTTCTTCGACAGACTTTCCTGGACCGGTACGAAATCGAGGCCGGCAACAGCAAAGGTATCGCGGCAATAGGTCCGCGCAAACGAACCGCGCTCATCACTGATCGGCTGTTGCGCGACGATCATGGCGCCGGGGATAGGTGTCGCCTCGAAGCGCATCAGTCACGAATCCGCAGTTCAGGAATGGCGGTGACGAAGCGACCGCCCCATCCGCGGATCGCGTCGGCTTCGGCGCGGATTTCATCTGCCAGGTTCCACGGCAGGATCAGCAGATAGTCAGGCTTTTCGTCAAACAGGGTCTGCGGTGTGACCACCGGAACGTGACTCCCCGGCAGGTAGTGTCCCTGCTTGGCGGGGTTGCGGTCGACCACGAAGGCGATATGGTCCGCGGTCACGCCGGCGACGTTCAGCAGTGTATTACCCTTGGCGGCGGCGCCCCAGGCGGCCACCCGTTTGCCGGAAGCCGCAACCTCACTCAAAAAGCCTTTAAGCCCGGTGACCACGGCGTCGACGCGCGCCGCCATGCCAGCATAGCCTTCGATGCCGTCGAGACCGGCTTCGCGCTCTATCGCACGAAGCTCTGACAGGTTGGCGGCGGCCTCCCCTGCCCGGTCGTCGTCCTTGTGGCAAATGAAGATGCGCAGCGATCCGCCGTGGGTCGGCAGGCGCTGGGCATCGAACAGGCACAGGCCGTGATGGGCGAAGACCTTCTCCAGGGTGAACAGCGAAAAATAGCTGTAATGCTCATGGTAGATGGTGTCGAACTGGACGTCGCGGATCAGTTCCAGGATGTGCGGGAATTCGACCGTCGCCGTGCCTCCAGACGCCAGCAGTATCTTGAACCCGGCGACAAAGTCATTGAGGTCGGGCACATGAGCCAGGACATTGTTGGCCGCCATCAGGTTGGCCGGGCGGTAGGCGTCGCGCAACCGCGTCGCGGTTTCAGCGCCGAAGAAGGCCACGTCGGTCGGCACGCCCTGGCGCACGGCTTGCGCCGCCACATTGGCGGCGGGCTCGACCCCGAGACAGGGAATGCCCGCGGCAACGAAGTTCTTCAGCAGATAGCCGTCATTGCTGGCGATTTCGACAACGAAACTGTCGGCGGTCAGGCTCAGCCGGTCGCGCATATCGCCACAATAGCGCGCCGCGTGGTCCAGCCAGGTCGACGAGAACGACGAGAAATAGGCGTAGTCGCTGAAGATGTCCTCGGCCGGCACCACCGGCTGAGCCTGGACCAACAGGCAGGCCTCGCAGACATGAACCTTCAGCGGATACGTTGGCTCCGGCCGCTCCAACTGGGCATCGGTCAGGTAACTGTTGGCCAGCGGCGTAAGACCGAGGTCGAGGAAGACGCGACTGAACGGTGTGCGGCAGAAACGGCAGTGGGACGCGGAATCAGGTGCCATGGTGGTTCAGATACGCCTCAATCTGGCCGGTAGTGATGTCGACGGGTGACTGTCCGCTGTCCCAGGCGCTGTACCATTGCGCTGCCCAGTGCAGGGCCTCGGTCTGGGACAGGCGGTTACGCCAGCCCAGCGCCCGCCAGGCCAGGCCAGGATCGAGGTCCAGCCGGGTCTTCTCCGGCCGTTGCGCGTCGCTTTGGACCTGGTGCGGCGGGCTCCAGGTCAGTTGCGAATAGAAAGCAACCAGGGCGTCACTGACGGTCAACGGATCGGCTTCCGGCCCAATATTCACGGCGGCCGGCGCGCCTGCTAGTTCATTCAGCAACTGGGCGGCATGGCGCAGATAGGCGAACACGACATCGAGGACGTGCTGCCATGGCCGGGTGGCATCGGGATGGCGAAGGGTCAGCGGCGTGCGGGTAACATAGGCCTGCCAGGCATCGGTCAGCAAACGGTCCCGGGCGAAGTCGCCACCACCGACGACATTCCCGGCGCGCGCCGTCGCCACCTTAAGCCCCGTCGTGTCGGCAAAGGCGCGAGCGGCGATTTCGCACGCCGCCTTGGAGGCACTGTAAGGGTCTTCCCCGCCCAGGGCATCGCTTTCCAGAAAGCTGCGGCCCTGGTTGTCATTGCGGTAAACCTTGTCACTGGTAATCACCAGCACGGGCGCGCTCTGGCCGGAATCGACCAGGGCCTGGAGCAACGTGAGGGTGCCGCGGACATTAACGTCGAAGGTCTCGAATGGCTGGTCGTAGGATTTGCGCACCAGGGACTGGGCCGCCAGGTGGATAACCATTTCCGGCCGGGCGTCAGTTACGATCGCCTTTACGGCCGCGCCGTCTCGGATGTCGGCCAGGCGGCTGACCGTGCCCATCGACGGCGCCAGCATACTGAACAGGTTGTTGTCTCCCGGTTCTGGCGGCAGGGCCAGGCCGGTGATCTGCGCCCCCAACCGTTCCAGGACGGCGCACATCCACGCCCCTTTGAAACCGGTATGCCCGGTGACCAGAACCCGGCGGCCTGCCCAGGCGGACGTCACCAGATTTTCCACGGCGCATCGCCGCTGTCCCACATCTGTTCTAACTGGATTTTTTCACGCAGGGTGTCCATGGGCTGCCAGAAGCCGTCATGGCGAAACGCCATCAACTGGTCGTCGGCCGCCAGGTGCTCCAGTGGTCCGCTCTCCCACACTGTGTCGTCGCCGTCAATATAGTCGACGACGCGTCGATCCAGCACGAAGAAACCGCCATTGATATAGCCACCATCGCCTTTTGGCTTTTCAAGGAACCGGCGGACATGGCCATCATCGATATCGAGCGCGCCGAAGCGACCCGGCGGCTGAACTCCGGTCACGGTCGCCAACCGACCATGTGCCTTGTGAAAGGCCAGCGAGCCAGCGATGTCGACACTGCCGACCCCGTCGCCATAGGTCAGGCAGAAGGCGTCGTCGTCGCCGAGATACTTCGCCGCGCGGCGGATGCGCCCGCCGGTCTGGGTGTCTTCGCCGGTTTCGACCAGGGTGACGTTCCAGTCCTCGGTTTCGGCAGCGTGGATGGTCACCCCGCCGCTGCGCAGGCCGACGGTCAGGTCAGCGCGGTGCAGGGCGTAGTTGCAGAAGAAATCCTTTATCAGATATCCCTTGTAGCCCAGGCAGACGACGAAGTCAGTGACGCCGTGGGCGGCATAGATCTTCATGATATGCCACAGGATCGGCATACCGCCGATCTCGACCATAGGCTTGGGCCGCGACTGCGATTCTTCGGAGATACGGGTGCCACGCCCGCCCGCCAAGATCATCGCCTTCATTGGGGCCTTCATCCCAGCACGTCCTTGATCTTGCCGTAGAAGGCATCGGTAAAGCGCTGGGGCTGGCCCAACGGGTGCTGCGCGATCTGGCTTCGCAGGTTGATGCGCAGATGCTGGCGCTGGGCCCGATCCTGGGCAAGGTCTACCGCCTTGTCGATATAGTCTGCCACAGACACGGCACACAGATGGCCCAGGCCGGCATTGCTGAGATTGGAAAAGCTCAGCCGCTCGAAGAAGGCCGGCCCAACCAGGGTAATGACCGGAACCCCCATCCACAGCGTCTCGCACGTGGTGGTGCCGCCAACGTGTGGGAAGGTGTCCAGCGCGATATCGATATCATTGTAGTGCGGCAAGTGGCGGCCGCGCACCGCCGTGAACAGCAGGCGGTCGGCGGCGATTCCGTGCGCGCCGAAGACCTTTTCGGCATTGGTGCAGAAGGCCTCGACATTGCCTTCGGGACGAACGAACAGGAAGCGCGAATTGGGCACGCGGTTCATGATCGCCGCCCACGCCGCGATCGCTTCCGGCGTATATTTGTAGGGGTTGTTCATGGTGCCGAAGGTGATGAAACCGCGGCGAGTCTCCGGAGTCTCCGGCAGGATTTCGACATCGAAGAAGCCGATGTTGCCCAGGGTAACCCAGGTATCAGGCAGCTCAAACGGCTTTTCCAGCAGCAGGCGTGGATCTTCGGGCTTGAGATACGGATCAACCAGGATGTAGTCGATGGTCGACAGCCCGCAGGAATGGGGATAGCCCAGCCAGCTCACCTGAACCGGGGCCGGCCGGTAGGCCATGGCTTCAAACTTGTCCATGGTGGTGGCGCCCAGTTCGAACAGGATGTCGAGTTGGTCGTTGGCAAAGGTCTGCGCCAGTTGCAGTTCTGGCATGCGCGGCACGGAACGGAAGACGTCGACACGCCCCTCAAGGTATTTCCGCACCCGGTCGGGCGCCCCGGCAAACCCCGAATAGCAATAGAGCTCGAACCGGTCGCGGTCGTACAGTTCGAGCAGGGGCTGGGCGAAATATGTCACCGGATGTTCGCGCAAGTCGTTTGAAAAAATGCCGACACGAATCTTGGACCGCACGATGGCTGGCGCGTGCGAGATGGCGGCCGGCGGACGCGTCGCCTCGGCGCCCTTACCCCAGGCGCGGTGACACTCCACAAGATCCAGCCGGTCCTCGAACGTCTTGACCCCGGCCAACTCCAGGTGGAAGGCCGCGCCCTCGCCCTTGCGCAGCCAATGGGACCACATGGCGCGCTTATCGCCCAGGCGCGCAACCCGGTCAAAGTCCAGGCATCGTGTCAACACGGACTTGGCGTCCTGGGAAACCGGCGCGTCGGTCGACCCATACAATTCGGCGAGACGGCAACCCAACCGGTAGGACTCAGCTATGTGTTCGGCCTCGGCGCCATAGCGGCTGCGGTTCAGACTGCCGCACAGTTCTTCCAGGATACGTAGCGACGAAGGGTCGAACTCCAGCGCCCGGCGGTAGCACATATTCGCTTGCTCGCGGTCGGTCGGCGCCAGGGCCCGGGCAAGGCTGACCCAGGCTTCCGACTCCTTTGGGTTCAACCGCAGGGCTTCCTGGAGACAGGGCACGGCCTCATCGACCCTGCCGGACCGGCGTAGCGCATCACCCTTGGCCTGCCACAGCCCGGCATCACCCGGCATAAGCTTAAGCCGTTGTTCGATGACGGTCAGGGCTTCCTCCGGGCGCCCGGCCTGGGTGAGGACAAAGGCCAGGTCCTTGACCGCCTTGACATTGTTGGACTGCATCATCAGGCAGCGGCGCAAGGTGGCAATGGCCTTGACCAACTGACCCTGGACCTGCTGGGAACGCCCGAGAAGACGGACATATTCGGCGTTCTTCGGGTCCATGCGGGTGACCTTGAAAAAGGCCTCTTCCGCCTTGGCGCCCTCATGGACATCCATGTAGACATTGCCCGAGTTGAGCCACGGTCCGATGGCCTTTGGGTCCAGCTTCTTGGCCTGCTGGTATCGCTCCAAGGCCTCGCTGAAGCGTTTCTGCCGGCGTCGCACGACCCCCATAAGATTGACCAGAGTGAAGTCTTTCGGCTTGGCGTTCATTCGCGGCTCGACCAGATCGGCGGCCTTTTCCAGTTGTCCGTCGTCCAGCAGGAGCATGGCATAATCGATGACGGCAGGCTGGGGCAAGGGCGCCAGGGCTGCTGCGCGCTCATAGTGGTCAATCGCCTGGCGCCTGTCCCCGGTTTGGCCATAAAGCCAGGCCAGGTCAGCCAGGGCCTGGGGCGAGGTTTCGTCCACCGGGCCGGAGGCAAGCTGGGCCTCCAGTTGCTGGCGAAGGTTCGCCGGTGATTTGGCGGCTATGGGTACTTTCGGAGGGGCCATGCAATGGAATCTTTTACATCTTTAAAAGGCAAGGCTGAGGGAAAGGCCAATCGGGGCAATCCAGGTGACATAGCAAACACCTCCGTTGCCGTCACGTGAAAAGCGCGCTACGGACCTTCGGCATAATGCGCCGGCTCACGGGTACCTGAGCACCATTGGAAAGGGTTAGGATTCCTACGCCACTTACCTCACGCTTCAATGTTTCTATAACTCTGGAATTTACGATATATGAGCGATGGACGCGCAGAAAGCCGACGGGCAGTTCCATTTCAAGGTCAGACATGGCGCCGTTGTGAAGTATCTTGCGACCGTCCGCCATATGAAGTTCGACATAGTCGTCGGCCCCCTTGCACAGGGTGATGTCCGAAGCGTTGACGATGTTAATCGTGCCGGCGCCGTTGACCCGGATGACGGCGGGAGTTTGCGGCAGGGTCGCGCCGGCCAATGCCACTTCCAGGTCGTGGGCGCGAATCTGTTCCCTTTCATGGTCCCGCCGCTGCCGCTCGAACGTCACGGCCCGGGCGGCAAAGAAGACCAGTAACAGCGCAGCGACTTCGTAGAAAAACAAGACGTCGAGGAACAGGTTGGGAAACACCAAGATCGACCCTGCAAAAACCACCAAAGCAGCAAACGAGAACTTGCCTGCCATGTCCCTGTTGAATGCGGCACGGCCGGCGATCGCCGCGCAACCGACCGCGGCGGCCAGGAGCGAAACCGTCGCCTTGCCGTCAAAACCGGGCATGAAAACTGCTGGCGCCAGAATCAGGGCAGCGATGGCGGCATAGACCGCCAGGGCATGGCGTTCGACAAACCGCGATACGATCAACGCTGCCAGGGTCAGGCCGAAGGCAATGGAACAGGCGGTAATGGCGATCAGGCGCACGTCCTGGACCGGGTAGTCATAGGGCGCCAGGCCGCGGTAGACCTCGGTAAACAACTGGCCTGCTGCAAACAGCGACATTAGGGACAACAGCAAGGGGTCGCGCCGGTTCACAGCGGAAATGGCCGAGGCGGCAAAAAAGAAAGCTCCCGCCAGCAAGACGCCGAAGGTAACCAGAGATGGCCAGTAAAGTCGCAGGATGGTGTCCTGGGGATCGCGATACGGGGCGATAAAGAGTTGGTGAACCGGCTGGCTTAGGTGCAGCATGCCATGAAACGACGACAGCCGCAGGACGATGTCGTTGTCACCGGCGTGCAACAGGCCGTCTGGAATGGCAAACACCACGTCCATGCGGCCGGGCTTTTCCAGCGCGCGCGAGGCGCCGGGAACGCCGTTGGTTCCGATACGGACGCCGTTGACCCAGGCCTCGCTGGACGCCTTGGCCAGGACAAAAAGGCCAAGCGGGCCCTGTTCGGATGTCATGGAGACCCGGGCATGGACCCAGAGATCGCGGCCCTGGGGATCGAGTTCGGCAATTGAGGTTTTGACGCATTGGGTTGTCTCGAAGCGGGATGGGCAGACGGATATGTCATGGATCATGACTTCGCCGGCCGCGGCGCCGGCGGCCTGGAGACAAAGGAACAGAAGGGCGAGCACGGCGAAAAACGGCTTCATGCTCCAACCGTTAGCCGATTTGGCGCTGCCGGTCACCGCCGGTCACCGGAAATCCACCGCCGCCGGCCGAAAGGCGCGTGTAATCCGGCCCGCTCTCCGGACTATGCGGGTTCGGTCAGCCCGTTCAGGTGCCCTCATGATCCCCAGAATATCCCTCGCCCCGCTTCTCTGTCTCTGGCTGGCAATACCGGCCTACGCCGCCGAAGACGCGCCAGAAAACGCCATCCTCTTCGAAAGCCGCGCTGGCGACAAGGTTGAAGCCTTTCACGGCGTCATGTCGGTGCCGGAAAACCGCGCCGATCCCAAAAGCCGGACGATCGAGGTCCACTATGTCCGCTTCGCCGCCACAGGTGGGCATCCGGGTTCGCCGATCGTCTATCTGGCCGGCGGACCGGGCGGCTCCGGTATCGACACCGCCAAGGGTGAGCGTTTTCCATTGTTCATGGCGATGCGCGAGTTCGGCGACGTCATAGCCTTGGATCAGCGCGGCACAGGCCTGTCGGAAATGGCGCCCAAATGCGTTTCTGACGTCGTCATCCCACTGGATCGCGTGGTCGCCAGGGACGAATCGAACCGGCTCCTGCGCCAGGCTGCCGAACAGTGCGGTGCCTTCTGGCGCACATCCGGCTTCGATCCCGCCGGCTATACGACGGTGGAGAACGCGCGCGACCTCGATGCCCTGCGCGTCCATCTCGGCGCCGACAAGATTACGCTCTGGGGTATTTCCTATGGCACGCACCTGGCCTTGGCCGCGGTCAAGACGATGTCGCCCCGTATCGACCGGATCGTTCTGGCCAGCGTCGAGGGATTGGATCAGACAGTAAAGCTGCCGTCCGAAACCGACGCCTATTTCGACCGTTTGCAAGCCGCCGTCGATCTGGAACCTGCCGCAAAGGCGGCCTTCCCCGATATCAAGGCCCTCATGCGTCGCGTCCATGCCAAATTAGATGCCGAACCCGTTATGCTCCATGTCCCGACAACGGGCGGGCCGAAAGACATGCTGCTCACGACCGAAAACATGCAGATGGCGGCGAGCACTTTGATTTCCGACCCGGGGAGCGCTGCGCAACTGCTGATGCTGTATCTCGCCGTTGATGCCGGCTACACTGAGCCTCTCGCCGGGTTGTTCGGCCGCTTTGTCGTGCCCGGTGCGCCGGAAGCGTTTCGTCTGATGCCGCTGGCCATGGATGTTGCCTCGGGTATCGGCGCGCAACGTCTTGCCCAGGTCCAAGACGAGGCCAGATCTGCCCTGCTCGGCGACGTGCTCAACTATCCCATGCCGCAGTTGACAGGCGTGCTGGGCCTCGACCTCGGCGACGGTTTCCGCGCTACTGCGCAAAGCGATATTCCTGTGCTGGTGCTGACCGGCACGCTGGACGGGCGCACCTACCCGCGCGAGCAGCAGGCGGCCGTCGCCGGCCTGTCGAACGCGACAACAGTCACGGTCGCGAATGCAGGCCACAATCTGTTCATGGTGTCGCCGGAGGTCACCGAGGTGATTCGTGAGTTCATGCGCGGTGACACCCCACACACGGACCTGATCAAGGTGCCTGCGCCTTCCTTCGCGCCAAACATGTAGCCGCCGCCCGCCTGTCAGCTCCCGTTGTACCGTTTGCCGAAAACTGCCTTTTCGCGCCTGCCACTCGAAGATTAGGTGACGCAGCAACGGCTCAACGGGAGAGGACATACGATAGGGATTGGCGAAACATTGAAAGCGACAATCCGCTTTCCGGCACAAGGTAAACAGGATCACCACACCATACTTCGCCAGGACCACAGGCAAGATAAACGAAAAGCTCCTGACTCTCTGTTCCGCTCGGGGGTTGGAGACAACCCACTGTTGACGCTCCGCTTGGCGACCTGTTACATCCCCAGCTTTCAGGGGGACTTTTCATGTTGAACCGTCGACTTTTTGCGATCGCCGGGCTCGTGGCCTGCGCCGGGTGCAGCAACGCTAAGGCCCAGGCACCGGGAACCCTGGCCGAATCACGGGCGAAGTTCAAAACCACTATCCATTATGCGTCAGCGAATGGCGGCGGCTTGGATGCCCCGCCGAAAAAGCTGTTCAAGGCCGTCACCTATCCGTCCGCCGTTGGAGACCTGGCCGCCTATATCACCCCCGATCCCGGCGATGGCCAAAAGCATCCGGCCATTATCTGGATGACCGGCGGCGAAACCAACTCCATCGGAGATGTCTGGTCACCCCGGCCGCTTGACAATGATCAATCGGCCTCGGCCTACGTCAAGGCCGGCATCGTCACCATGTTCCCATCCCTGCGCGGAGGCAACCGAAATCCCGGGCAGATCGAGGGGTTGTATGGCGAAGTCGACGATGTCCTGGCGGCGGCGGACTATCTTGCCAGTCAGCCCTATGTCGACCCGAACCGCATTTATCTCGGCGGGCACAGCACCGGCGGCACCCTTGTCTTGCTGACTGCGGAAACGCGCGGCGATCGCTTCCGGGCGGTGTTTTCGTTCGGCCCCGTTCATGACACGGCCGTCTACGGCCAGGGGTTCGTTCCCCGCGATTTTACGACCCTGCCGGCTGCGGAACGGGAACTGCGCGCTCCGGTCCTGTGGCTGACGTGTGCGGCCGGTCGGCTGTTCGTTATCGAAGGTGACCAGGGCAATGTTGAAGCGCTGCGCATCATGAAGGAAGAGAACAGCAATCCGGCCATCGATTTCATCGAGGTGCCGGGTGCAGGTCACTTCGACGTCCTGGGCCCCGCCAACGAGGTGATCGCTCAGAAGATATTGTCCGACAGCGGGCCTGCGGCGAATATCACTTTGTCGGCGCACGAGATTTCCAGCCGGCTGAGCCAGGGTTAACTACGTCGCCGGCGGATCGGTCTGGGCAAAGAACAGCAACACCCCGGCCGGATCGAGGACATGGGTGGCCAGAGCGCCATAGGCTTCGCGACGCGGCGGATGCACCGTCACCTCGGCGAACCCGCCTTCGGTCTTGACCCTGCAGGCTGTGTCGTACCAGGCCGCAGCGTCATCGACAACAAGATGCACCATGGTGTTGTGCGCCCATGCTTCGACAAAGGCATTCTGCAGGAAGAAATGCGAGGGGCTGAGTTTCATCAAAGCCAGGTCGGCATCCTGATAAGCCGAAGTCCAGCCCATACGAGTATAGAAATCTATCGAGCGGAAGAAGTTCTTTGTTGGCAGGAAGAGGCGTTGGTCGAGGACGGCGGGCATGGGGTGCTCTTTCATAAGGGTATTGTCAGTCTATCAAAAGACGTGCGCTGTTCGGCAAAATTCGGCATAGGCTTTGTCCAGTACCGGACAAAGGGAAGAAGATGTCTGTTGATGAGAGATTGGATCGACGTCAGGACCGGACACGCCAGGCGATCCGCCAGGCCTTTATCGCGCTGATTTTTGAGCGAGACTACCCCGCCGTGACGGTGGCTGCAGTAGCGGCGCGAGCCAATGTCGGCCGTTCAACCCTGTATGAGCATTTCCGCGTCAAGGACGACCTGTTGCGCGACAGCTTGACCGAGCCGATGTCGGCCCTGGCTTCGGTGATTGGATCGCGCGATTTGCCGGCCCATCTCGGATGGTGGTTGCAGCACTTCAAGGCGCGGCAGGCTTTAGGCCGGGTGCTGTTCTACCTGCCAGCGCGCGATGTGATGTTGGGCGTGTTGGCTGACCTGATCGAAGCCCGCCTGGTCAGGTTGGCGCAAGCCAAAGGCCCTGCGCGGGTACCGCTGAATCTGGTTGCTGCTCAAATCGCCGCCGCGCAACTTGCCGTGCTGGTCCCGTGGGTGCTGGGCCAGATCGCCGTGTCTCAGTCGGTCGTGGCGGAGACCTTGCACCTGACAAGCAATGGACTCGTGCAGTCGGTGTTTCCCAATTTGCATGCCGCACACCCATAGTCGCGCGCGCGGCATTCTGGCATCGTATCAATCAATTTTCATGAAGCGGGTTCGACCATCGGGTCTCCCGTCTTTGCCAAAACCGAGCGTCGGGGGTCAGGCGTTTCGATAAATTGGAACCAGTAGTCCTCAAGGCTGCTCACGACACGGTCGTAATCGTCTCGCGTAAACGGCTTGGTTACGAAACCATTGGCATAGGCCTTGTAGGCATCCAGCAGGTCCGTTTCCGCCTTGGAACTGCTCATCACGATCGCCGGAATTACCCGAAGATCCGGGTCGGTCTTGACCTGAGTCAGAAATTCGCTGCCTGACATGTAAGGCAGGTTGAGGTCCACCAGGATGAGATCCGGACGCGGCGCCTGGGCGTAATCTCCCCCCTGCCGCAGGATTTTCAACCCCATTTCCGCGGTGTCCGCGACCGTGACCCTGCCCGGTACATCGGCCCTTTCAAACGCCTTGCGAATCAGAATGGCATCGCCGCGGTTGTCCTCTACCAACAGGACCTGCGGGAACTTTGTTCTTTCAGCGACGGTGGTCATGGGCACTCTCGAAATCGAAATCCCGGACGATTTGAAATCCAGGACGAAGTGGTTTTGTCGAGACAGCCACTGTCTTGGTCTTTTTACCTTCAAGCGGCGCGTGTGCACTTGAAGGGGGCAGCGGAGACCCCAACGAATTCGGAGATTTTCGGGAGATTTCACCCGTCGTCGCTATGATGACATCAGATCAACAACCTTAGCGCGGGTGACGACGGCCGGGCAGCCTCGGAAACTACTTAAGATTTCAATTTTTGCGTACCCACGGCTTCCGCAAATCGGACGTCCGTCAAGCTTTCGGCTTCACGTGGAAAACATGCCCTAAACAGCGTTCACCCGACTTCGGTAGATGTAAAGCTTATCGTACCGCCGTGGGCCGCAACAATTTCTTTTGAAATGTATAGGCCGAGACCAAGATTTGTTGATATTGGCCGGCTTTTGGTTTCGTCATTTGATTGGGCTCGGGTCAGAGCGTTGAAGATGGTGTGCTGGTTTTCCGGCGCAATCGGTATGCCTTCATTGTGCACCGAAAGCACTACGGCGTGGGGTGTGCCTTCGACACGGACCGTGATGGGCGAGCTTCGAAATCCGTACTGAACTGCATTACCCAGCAGGTTGGAAAACACCTGGCCGATGCGCGCCTTGTCCCAGGCGCCCCGTACATCGCCGGACACCTTCAAAACGAACTCGCGGGCGGGATGCAGGACGCGCATTTCATCGACCAACTGGTGGCCAGTAAATCCCATATCCATGACCTGGCGGACAATCGGCAAACCCGACCCCAGCCGGGCGAGCGTCAGATCGAGCAGATTGCTGACGATCTCACTGGCCCGCACCGAACTTTCGACAATTTGGTTTTGCAGCATGGTTTGCCGCTCTCCCAAAGATCCGACCTTCATGGTCAGCTGCGCCGACATGGAAATCGCGCCCAGCGGATTGCGCAGGTCATGGCTAAGTATCCCGAGGAACAGGTTGCGCGCCAGGTCGAGTTTTTGGGAGTAGTCGCGAATCGATTCCGTCAGCGCCTGATCGATGGCTTCGTTGAAACGTATCAGGGCATTGACATGGGCGCCGGTCACGACCGGAGAAGAGGCCAGCCACAGCTTGGTCACGCTGGCCCGCAGCGCGCGATACTCCGAGACCATCTGATCCATATTGAAGCCTCCGTCATAGCGCAGAGACGCGTGGATCTCGGCGGCGCTCGGGTTATGGCCCTTCGGCTTGTCGCCATGGGACTTTTCGGTTTGCTCGGCCAGGGTCTGTGCCGATTCGATATCGGTGACGATGAAGTCGAGGATCTGGACAATATGGTCGCGCATCACCAGCGGCCCCATGTGGACGCCGGCGGGCACGAGGGTCCGTGCGAAGCTCTCCCAATCCGCCACAATCGCGGCGGTATTTCCACGAATGAAGTCGACGAGTTGCATTTTACACGCTTTCCCTGCCACAACCGGAAATCAGAATCCGACGCCGGCAAAAGTTTCGAGGCACACATTTTTGGCAAGCCGACATTTGTCGAAAGTCAATATATGTCTTGCAAAGTCAGATAATGGATAGGATCGGAAAATACGCATTGAAAATTTGCGCATTGCAGCAGAGTGTTAGATCGACCCACATTGCGAGTCCGCAACGGGCCAGAAACAACAGCTATTGCCACTTCAAACTTCCCCCTTGCACAGCGGCCCGACGCGGACGCAACCTCTGATTTACGTGGTCGACGATGACTGCATTATCCGTGACGTCTTGCGAGACTTCCTTGAGGGTGAAGGACTGTCTGTCGTAGAATACGGAACGGGTGAAGCCTTTCTGAGCGATTATACCTCAGTTGGAAACGCTTGCCTGCTGCTCGACTCACGGCTGCCTGGCATGAACGGTCTGGAGCTATTGCAAGATTTTCGCAGCAGCGGCCACACAATTCCCGTCATTATGATTACGGGTCATGGCGATGTGACTATGGCGGTCGAGGCTATGAAAGCGGGAGCGTGGGATTTCCTGGAAAAACCTGTCACCCGTCGCCGGCTGATCGCCTGCGTTGAGACGGCAGTCAAGGCGTCTCGGCGTCGGGCCACTTTCGAGACCGAACACCGGTCGGCGGTTGAGCGTATTGCAAGGCTGACACCGAGGCAAAGCGACATCATGGCGATGATTATGTCAGGGCACCCTAACAAGAACATCGCCGCTGACTTGGGAATCAGCCAGCGCACCGTCGAAAATCATCGCGCGTCCATCATGAAAAAACTTCAGGCCAGGTCCCTGCCGGATCTGGTGCGCATTGCCACCAGCGGCATCGCAGATCCGTCGAACCCGCATATGTGACGTTATACCAATCTACGATGACCTTGACTCATCGTGGGTTGGCAAGCGCGACAGCGTACGTTTCTGGGGCGCCCGAGCTTTTGCGAGGAGCCATGGGGGGCGCATAGTCCGGCCCTTGAGCTGCAAAAAAGCGAATACCAAGCGTCATTCTTCATGAGTCTTGGTGTTATACCAATCCACGATGACCTTGACTCATCGTGGATTGGCAAGGGCGACTGCCCGCCCGAGCTTACGCGAGGAGCCAAGCGGCGCTTGAGCTGAAAAAATGCGAATACCAAGCGTCATTCTTTATGAGGCTTGGTATTAGAGCGCAATCCGATAAGGTGGACACCACTGCACGGGCGTTCCCGTTTTCGGAAAAATTGCGCGACAAAACAGAAACTTGGAACAGAGTTTTGATTTCATCAAAACGCGTGTTGCTCTCGATTCCTAGGCTACCTATGGCAGAACTTTGACGGGCTCCTGGATTGGAAAAGTCATCGACCAGAGCGTGCCCTTACTTGCAACCAGATGAATATCCCCACCGATTTGCTCGACAAGCCGGCGAACAAGTCCAACACCATGCCGTTTACTGCCCGCCCGTTCGCCAAATCCCTTTCCATCGTCAAGTACAGTCAGATGGCCGGTCTCGGGCGCAGCAGGGTCGCGGAACACGGACACGGCTATAGTGCCGGTCCCGTCGGCAAAGGCATGGTCGTAACTGTTAGTGACGAGTTCCGCGACGATGATACCCAAGGCTGTAACCACGTCCAGTTCCAGCAGGAAAGATTCGCTGGCACAGGTCAGCGCAATACCTTCGATATCGCCATCCTGGATTTCTGCCAGATTGACGCATAAGGACTTCACATAGTTTCCGAAGTCGGTGGCATGAGTCATTTCTGTGCCGAGCAGGTTTTCGTAAACCTTGGCCAGCGTGAATACGCGGCGCGCGATGGCCCTCAGACCGCGTTGACCGGCTTCATCGCTGGTATCGTCCAACTGTTTCGTCAGCATGCCGTAGATCAATTGCAGATTATTGCGGACCCTGTGCTGAAGTTCTTCGGCCAGAACCTTTTTCTGGTCCAAAAGCCGGTCCTTTTCCGAGACCAGGGCCTTCATCTCGCCGATGGTCGCCTGTAACAGTTCCAGGCGCGCCGAGGTCGCGACGGCCTCAGCCAGGACATTGGCAAAACCGGTCAGGAAGTTGATGTCGTGCTGATCGTAGTTCTGTTGAACATTGTTGTCGATCTCGAGTACGCCGTAGGGCTGCTTGTCCTTGATATGGATGACAACGTCGACGGTCGAAATGATGCCATGATCGGCATAGAAGGGTGGCAATTCGAACCCATTGTCAGCGCGCAGGTCGTTGGCGATGGAGGGCTGTCCGGTAATGAAGGCGCGCCCCTGCGGTGTGCTTTCGTCGGCCCTGGAGACGACGTTGCCGACCACGCCGGGCTTCCAGCCGTAGCCGGCTTCAACGAGCAGATCGTTTTCGCTTTCGCGGAAACGGCACACCTTGCTGAACGGAACGTCAAGACCGAGTGCGCAGACCCTTGCGGCTTCCGTCAGCACCTTGTGCAGGTCACCTTCGCGCAGCGCATAGCTGCCGAAACCGGCGATCGCCGCCTGTTGGCGAAGCAGCTTGTATACTCTTGCAGCGTTGTCAGACATGGGCAGCGTTCTCAGACATGGGCGGCTCCACGTTCAGGCAAGGCAGTCTTTAGGAGCTTGAAACCACGCGGGTGGGTTTTATGACTTGAACCGGTGGTGGCGATATCGCTAACGATACTGAGGCTGCTTAGCAAATCCTTCGTCAAATACGGTTTCACCAGACAGGCGTCGCCATCATCGGATGTCAACTCGAATTGCATCGCGTTGCCGCTGACAAACAAAATGCCCGTTCGCCGGAGCTTATGCAACTGAAAGGCGATTTCCGTACCAAATCCGCCTTCGGCCAGTCGCAAATCTATCACCGCAAGATCAGGAAGGTGCAGCCTGGCCAGGGCTACAGCCTTGTCCACGGTCCGTGCAATGCCGCAAACCCGGTAGCCGGACGCCAAAAGACAGGCTTCTGTCATGTCGGCAATCATCAGGTCGTCCTCAACGATCAGCACCTTCAACATGGACTATCCTCGCGGCCCCAACTTTTGCGGGTAGGTTGTAGAGTATCTGCGACGGCCGAACAGGATCGGATTCTACCTATAACCGGATCTGTTTTGCTCAAATTTCACCCCGGCGTAAGTTCTCATTGGGTCGGGCGATTTTTTCGAGACGTCCTGCACCACTTACGGGACTGTGCACCAGACGTTTTGCCAAGAACTTCCGCCGTGGGTAGACTCCGAACCTGCACGCCGAAGTCTGACCGGGTTAACAAGGTGACAGGCTTAGCCAGCCGGCGCGTCGAAAACACCCCGATGAACCCATTTGGCCTGCAGTCGCCTACTCTCTCAGGTACACGACCTTGCCGCCGAGCATGGTCAACATCACCTGCGTGTCGCCGAGGTCCTCCGGCGGCGTCGCAGACAGGTCGCGATCAAGCACGATCAGGTCAGCATAGTTGCCGGGTTCGATCGAGCCAACATCCTGTTCAACCTGCAGGGCATAGGCTGAGCCAGAGGTCATGGCGCGCAGGGCCGCGTCCAGGTCCAGACCAGGGTCGATGCCCAAACGGCCGGGGTACTTGGCCTGATCATCGCGCGTCGTCGTGCGGGTCACGGCGACTTTCAACGCGAACCATTCATTCAATGGATCAACCGGCCAGTCACTGCCAAAAGTCAGTCGGGCGCCATAGATGGCCAACAAGCCCGACGGCTCCAAAATGGCGTGGCGGTAGGGACCGAGATAGTCTCGCGCGCCCTCGATGGTGTCAGCGGCGGGCTTGCCCCACTGGAACGACAGGACCGGTACAACATTCAGTTCGGCAAACCTCGGAAAATCTGCGGGATCAACGATTTCGGCGTGAGCGACAGCCGGGCGGACGTCCACACCCGGACGGCTGCGGCGCAGGTCGGCCACGGCATCCAGCGCCAGTCGCACGGCGCCGTCGCCATCGGCATGCATGTGCGGATCGATGCCGGCATCAACCAGACGGCGCAGGGTGTCAGTCAACTGTTCGTAACTGAAATAGGTTTTGGGTCCGCGGTTGCTGCCTGGACGCCAGTGGGGATCGGATTCACTTCCAACATTCTCGAAGTATGGTGCCACCATCACCCCGGTGAAGGCCGGTGCTGTAATGACGCCGTCGAGGAACAGCTTGGCGGTATGGATGCGCAAGGCCGGTTTTGCGCCCTGATCGCCGGTGTCGTAAATTTGGCGCTGGCGTACCACCTCGGCCACGGCAGCCTCAGAGTTGTAGTTTTCGCCGGCGTCGACCAGCACGGCAAAGTGGCCGCGCGCCGTCAGTTCGCCGTTGCGGTACAGGGTCTGATAGGCGGTGAGGGTCTCGATATCGGTATAGGCATCGAGGAAGGTGGTAATCCCCTGCTCTGCCATCAGTTTCAGCGCGATTCGGGCCGCCTTGAGATTTGTCTCTTCATCGGGAGGCGGCACCAGGTCCTGGACGAGCGACTGGGCGGCGTCTTCAAGCAGGCCGGTGGCCTCGCCATCGGGACCGCGGACGATACGACCATCCTTGGGGTCCCGTGTGTCGCGGCCAATTTTGGCTAAGGCCAACCCGGCCGAATTGACCAGGGCTGAGTGTCCGAATGACGAGCGCACCATGACCGGGCGCTGAGTCATCAGGGTATCGAGGTCGGCGTGGGTCGGAGCGTAGCCCGTAGGGATCATATCCTGCTGGAACCAGTTGATGACGACCAGCCAGCGATCGGCCGGGGCATCGGCCTCGGCATCGAGGCAGGCCTGGACGCGGCCCAGGAAATCTTCGCGAGTCAGCCGTTCATAATTGAGGTTGCAGCCAAGCGTGCGCAAGCCCCCCGATTGCGGGTGCATGTGGCCATCAACCAGACCCGGCATAAGGGTCCGGCCTTTCAGGTCGACAACAGCGGTCTTGCGGCCAGTCAGGGCCTTGGCGCCGATGTCGTCGCCAACAAAGACGATCCGACCTTCACGGATCGCCACGGCCTGGGCGACGGTGCCGCCGGGATCGAGCGTCATTACCTTCCCGTTGATAAAGACGGTCTGGGCGGGTGGTTGAGCCGCGACGGCGGGAAGACTGCAGCCCAGCAGCACCGCGGCAAGGCAACTCAGTCGGACGATTGGCGATAGCATGCGGTGCTCCTGAAAACAGACCAAAGGTGACTGTGCGCCGGGCGCAATGTCAACCGGTCACTGTCAGGTGAACTTGCCGACCGGCACGGCGCCGTCGTCCGGATCTTCTTCCGATAGTTAACGAAGCTTTCGACCATTTTTGCAGACCGGCCCCTGGCGCGATACAGATCGACGATAGGGCTGGTGGCACCGTTGGGGTCTTGTTGATCGGCGGCACGGAAATTGGCCAGGACCTCCCGGGCGCCTTTAAGGGCAATACGCGGCAGCTTATGCCCCGGATCCGTGCCCGACCGTCAAGTTGCTCGAAAGGCGCCCTTCCAGAAGAGTTTTCGAATTGGAGGGACCGGGCGCTTGCCCGCGGGTTCATCGCCCCCCAGGCAGGTTCGGTGACGGCAGGCTCGGTGACAACAGACGGGTTGTGTCAGACTGGGTCGTTTCAGACTGGGGGGACACGTCGGGACACGGAACAAACCGGACTGGCACCGCATCGCAGCATAACTGCGATTTTCGGGCTTCAGTCTGCCGCTTGACGCTTCGACATAATTGCAGTTGTGACCACTATCGCATTCGGGCATGCCGCAGCATGTGATTCGCGTAAATTTTCCCTTTATGCACGGCGAATCTGAGCTAAAACGCTATTTCACTTTGTGTTTGGCCCATCGCAGGGCTAAGTCCCAAATCTCAGCGTTCACGTATCGTAATCGTTTCTTTCAGCCATGTGAGCCGGGCGTTACCAAAACGGCTTGCATTCTTGCGCGATGCAAACATGTTACAACGTTGAACGGTCTAAAAGTTTTATGGATACCTCATGAAAAAGATAGAAGCCGTCATCAAACCCTTCAAGCTCGATGAAGTGAAGGAAGCCCTTCAGGAGATCGGGGTTCAAGGGATGACCGTTTTGGAGGCCAAGGGCTATGGTCGCCAGAAAGGCCACTCGGAACTCTACCGGGGAGCCGAGTACGTTGTTGATTTTCTTCCGAAGATCAAGATCGAACTGGTCGTGGCCGACGACCTTGCCCCCGCCGCCCTGGAGGCCATCCAGACCGCGGCACGCACCGGCAAGATCGGCGACGGCAAAATCTTCGTGAGTGACGTTCTCGACGTCGTTCGCATCCGAACCGGGGAGTCCGGACCGCAGGCGGTCTG
The DNA here is from genome assembly GCF_000495835.1 of Asticcacaulis sp. AC402. GTDB lineage: Bacteria > Pseudomonadota > Alphaproteobacteria > Caulobacterales > Caulobacteraceae > Asticcacaulis. Next base: position 72,719 of record NZ_AWGC01000015.1, on the reverse strand, counting down.
AAAGCTCCCTTTGTATTTAACGGCTTAACGGGGCGTCAAACATGACTTCTGCCGACATTCTCAAGCTCATCAAGGAAAAGGACGTCAAGTATGTCGACGTGCGCTTCTCCGACGTGCGCGGCAAAATGCAACACGTAACCTTCGACATCGACCTGGTCGACGAAGACTTCCTCGACGACGGTACTATGTTCGACGGTTCGTCGATCGCCGGCTGGAAGGCGATCAACGAGTCGGACATGAAGCTGCGTCCTGATTTAAAGACGGCCTATATCGACCCCTTCTATCAGCAGACCACACTGTTCCTGTTCTGTGACGTCGTAAACCCCGACACCAACGAACCCTACAACCGCGATCCTCGCTCAATTTCCAAGAAGGCCCTGGCCTATGTCAAGGCGTCGGGCGTGGGCGACACAGTCTATTTCGGTCCCGAAGCCGAATTCTTTATCTTCGACGACGTCCGCTGGTCGATCGCGCCGGAAAACACCGGTTACGCCTATGACGCTTCTGAGCTGCCGGGCAACTCGGCCAAGGTCTACCCCGAAGGCAATATGGGCCACCGCCCAGGGATCAAGGGCGGTTACTTCCCCGTCAACCCGGTCGACTCGGCGCAGGATCTGCGCGGAGAAATGCTGGCGGTCATGGGTGAACTGGGCATGGAACCTGAAAAGCACCACCACGAAGTGGCGCCCGCGCAACATGAACTGGGCCTGAAGTTCTCGGACATGCTGACCATGGCCGACCGCCTGCAGCTGTACAAGTACGTCGTCCATAACGTTGCCCATGCCTACGGCAAGACGGCCACCTTCATGGCCAAGCCGATGTTCGGCGACAACGGTTCGGGCATGCACGTCCACCAGTCGATCTGGAACAACGGCAAGCCTTTGTTTGCCGGTGACAAGTATGCCGGCCTGTCCGACCTGTGCCTGTGGTACATCGGCGGCATAATCAAGCACGCCAAGGCGATCAACGCTTTCTCGAACTCGACGACCAACAGCTACAAGCGCCTGGTCCCGGGCTATGAAGCTCCGGTCAAGCTCGCCTATTCGTCCCGCAACCGCTCCGCCTCGATCCGCATTCCGTGGGTGTCTTCGCCGAAGGGCAAGCGTATCGAAGCGCGCTTCCCGGATCCGATGGGGAATCCTTACCTGACCTTCACAGCCCTGCTGATGGCCGGCCTCGACGGTATCGAGAACCGCATCGATCCGGGCGCGCCGGCGGACAAGGATCTGTACCACCTGCCCCCCGAAGAGCAAAAGAACATCCCGGAAGTCTGCGGCAGCCTTCGCGAAGCCTTGCAATGCCTGGACAAGGACCGCGCCTTCCTGAAAAAGGGCGGCGTCATGGATGACGATTTCATCGATTCCTACATCGACCTGAAAATGGAAGAAGTCATGAATCTCGAACTGCGACCCCACCCGGTCGAGTTCGACATGTACTACAAGTGCTAGTTAATAGGTGATGCTGGCCTGCAAAGTGCTGTTTCCTGCTCTCCCGGTGCTGACGCGCTTGTCTACGCTCCGCTCCAGGTCTCGAAACCACCACTTTTCGACTCAGCCTGACCCACTATTGGACGGCTCGGCACGTTACTTATAACTTGCTACAGCCCTTCCCATCTGCTACTGGCCGCCCGGCAACGGGCGGCCTTTCTCTATTTTTGACCTCTTCGCAGTTCTGCCTTTATTACCATTGATACTAATTTAGTTTCGTTAGTTACCATATCTATTTCTGGTGTTTTGGCTGGCTTTTGCCACAATTTGACACATAAATGACGCAAATGTCCCGGCGAACCAGCCTTACGCTTCGTTAACCTCACAATCCCCTTTCCGATCCTTCGAAGTCACGGCACTGTGAGCATGTGCAATATCCGCTTATCCAAGGGGGATACTTTGAAAACGTGGATCAAACTCTCGAGAGCTGTGGCTGCGGCCGCCGCCCTCCTTCTGGTGGCTCCCGCCGCCAGTGTCGTTCTCGCCCAGGACACAGCGGTGGCCTCGGCCGAAGCCGTGGCTTCTGAAACCGCCTCTGCGGTCGCGGAAGCTGCTCCTGCAGCGGAAGCCGCTCCGGCGGCTGCGACCCTGCTTCCATCCCAGGTCGAACTGGTGCTGGATCCAGCCGCTACTACCTTCCTCATCTTCTGTACCGCCATGGTGCTGATGATGACCCTGCCGGGCCTGGCGCTGTTTTATGGCGGCATGGTGCGCAGGAAAAACATCGTCGCTACGGTTACCCAATCGGTCGCCATCACCTGCTTCGTTTCCGTTGCATGGTGGGCTGTCGGTTACTCTATGGCGTTCGGCAAGGTCGCCGAACCCTTGTTCGGCATACCCGCCGACACATTGAACCTGTTCTTTGGCGGCTTCGACAATCTGTTGCTTGCCAAGACAACCATGACGACCGCCTACAGCAATGGCTTCGTTGCGGGCATTCCTGAATATACTTGGATTGCCTATCAACTGACCTTCGCCATCATCACCCCGGCCCTGATCACCGGCGCCTTTGCCGAACGTGTCAAGTTCTCGGGTCTGATTCTCTTCATGATTCTGTGGTCGCTTCTGGTTTATGCGCCGATCTGCCACATGGTCTGGGGCGGTGGTTTACTGGGTCAGGCTGGCGTTCTCGACTTTGCCGGTGGCGCCGTGGTTCACTGCAACTCCGGTGTCGCGGGTCTGGTCGCAGCCCTGTTCCTCGGCCGCCGCAAGGGTTACGGCTCGGAAAACATGGCTCCGGGCAACGTTGTGTTCGTGATGATCGGTGCGTCGCTCCTGTTCGTCGGCTGGATCGGCTTCAACGCCGGTTCGGAGTGGGCGGGTGACGGCATCGCCTCTGTCGCTCTGCTGAACACCATTTTGGCAGCCTGTATGGGTGGCATTTCCTGGAAGATCGTTGAGTGGGTCTTCCGCGGCAAGCCATCACTGATCGGCATCCTGTCCGGTCTGGTATCCGGCCTGGTCGTCATTACCCCGGCCTGCGGTTTCGTAGACCCTGTCGGTGCTATAATTTGCGGCGCGCTCGCCGGTCCGGTCTGCTACATTTCGGCAACCTGGATCAAGAAGCTGCTCGGCTACGACGACTCGCTCGACGCTTTCGGCATCCATGGTGCCGGTGGTTTCCTGGGCGCTGTGCTGACGGGCGTTCTGGCTAACCCGGCTGTAAATTCTCTGGGCAACCCGGGCATTGAACAGGTCATGAAGCAGTTGTATGGCCTGGGCGTCACCGTCGCCTGGTCAGCAATCGGCACTCTGATCATCCTCATCATCTGCAAGTTCACGACAGGTTTGCGCGTGTCTGAAGCTGATGAAGACGCCGGTCTTGACTCGTCGCAACACGACGAAGTCATGGATCACTAAACCTACTTACCCAAATTTAACCTGTTGCACAAAAGAGACGGGGCGCTTCTTCGGAAGCGCCCTTTTTTGTTGGCACATAGCCAGTAATGGCCGACTGATTATATCAATTGTGTATTTTTAGTCACACCAACGGGTTATATTGACACAGGTCTTGGATGGCTGTCATAAATGTGCAAACTTGATTGCACTGCAATAAAAAACGTCAAAACTATACGGGAAACGCCTTGGGTCGGGTTGGACATAACGCATCTGAGGAACAACACAATGAAGAAGATTCTCCTGGCCGCGACCGCTCTCGCTGCCGCTACCATGGCTTTCGCTGGTTCCGCTTCGGCCGAAGGCACCGTCAGCTACAATATCGCCGTGACCAATGACTACGTCTTCCGCGGCTTCACCCAGACCGATGGCAGCCCGGCCATTCAGGGTGGCGTCGACTACAGCAACGGCATGTTCTACGCGGGCGGCTGGGCCTCGAACGTCGACTTCGCCGACTACGAAGTCGACTTGTACGCCGGCATCAAGCCGGTCGTCGGCGCTGCCACGTTTGACCTCGGCCTCGTCACCTATCAGTATGGCGATGAAACGCTTAATTCTACTGAAGCTAAGGCTGCCGTCACCTATGCCCTTCCCAAGGGTTCTATCGGCGCCGCCTACTTCCACAACATCGACTTCGACGACACCACCTACTATGAAATCAACGCCGCCTATCCGGTGACCGACAAGCTCACCGTGTCGGGCGCTGTCGGGGAACAGGATCTTTCCGGCCTCAAGTATTCGGTCGGAAGCATCGGCGTCACTTACGCCTTCAACCCGACCCTGGCGCTTGACGCCCGATTCTCGGACACCAACATCCCGGAATGGCTGGAACCGGCCAAGCCGCGCCTGGCTGTTACGCTGAAGGCCGTATTCTGAACCTGACCTGGGTTTACGCTGAAGGGCCGCTGCGGTTCGCCGCCGCGGCCCTGCTTTGTTTCGCACTCGCGAGAAAGCAACCCGGCGAAAGCGCAGTGTTTTCAGTGAATTAAATATGACAAATGCGTGCCGGCCCGGCAGCGCCGGCGAAATCCAGGTCTCGCCCCCAAGTCTGTAAATATGCTGTAAGCCTTTGAAATAATCGTGGTAAATATGCATCAAAGCGTGGCGAAACGCTCATGGGGGCTATACCCGTTCGCATTTTTTGGTACATTAATATAGGTTTTACCGACACACCTAATCGACTCAATGCCGGTGCCTGTGTCGCACCGGCCGTAACCAAGGAACTGGGAACTTTAACTATGAAAAAGACTCTTCTTGTCGCTGCTGTAGCTCTCAGCGCCCTGTTCGCCGGCGCAGCGTCGGCGCAGGACGCCGGTGAGCTGAGCTTCAACATCGCCGCCACCAATAACTATGTTTGGCGCGGCGTCACCCAGACTGACGATAACGCGGCTTTGCAGGGCGGCGTAGACTACAAAAAGGGCATGTACTACGTTGGCGCATGGGGTTCGAACGTTGACTTTGGCGCCGATACCGCCAGCACCGAGGTTGACCTGTATGCCGGCATCACGCCGTCTGCCGGCGATTTCTCGTTTGACTTCGGTTACATCCACTACTTTTACCCAGATCAAAGCGACAACAGTGATTTCGACTTTGGTGAACTGAAGGCCGCCGTCAGCCACCCTATGGGCGCCGGCTCGATCGGCTTCGCCATGTATCTGCCAGCCGAAGACCTGGAAGATCCGTATTACGAAGTTAACGCTTCCCAGCCGATCGGCGACAAGTGGACCGTTTCGGGCGCCATCGGCAACTATGAAGCTGCCGGTTACTCCACCTGGAACGTCGGCGTGACCTACGCCATCACCGACGCGCTGTCGCTTGACGTTCGCTACTCAGACGCTGGCCGTCCCGATGTCGATCCTATCGACGTCCCCAGCGAGGACCTGCCGGACAACATCTATGCGACGCTGAAGGTCGGCTTCTAAGAGATTATCTCCTGGCTAACCGGCCGCAAGGCTTACAATTGGGCCGCAAGTCGTTATCGACCTGCGGCCTTTTTCTTTGTGTATGCCTTGCCAAGTCGGGCGTTTCGCTTACTTGATTCGAAACGAATCACGTCACCGTAAAGCCCATGACTTCGACCACGCCCCAGCCCAACCTGTTCAACGGTGGTGAGGAGCCTGAAGGCTCCCCTACCCCCGAATCGCCCCCTGCCGCCAAGCGTCCACAGCCCGCGGCCAAACTCGTAGCCTCCAATCCCGTGCCCCTCTCGCAACCCCACATCCCCGATTCGAGCTACGCCGCCTCCAGCATCGAGGTGCTGGAAGGGCTTGAGCCGGTGCGGATGCGGCCGGGCATGTATATTGGCGGCACGGACGAAAAGGCGCTGCACCACCTGTTCGCCGAAGTGCTGGACAACGCTATGGACGAGGCGGTAGCGAATCACGCCAAGTCGATCTGGGTCGAGATGGATGCCGACGGTTATGTCAGCGTCCGCGATGATGGTCGCGGTATCCCGGTCGATCCGCACCCGAAATATCCCGGCAAGTCCGCGCTCGAAGTTATCATGACTGTGCTGCATTCCGGCGGCAAGTTCTCGGGCAAGGCCTACGCCACCTCGGGCGGTCTCCACGGGGTCGGCGCGTCGGTGGTCAATGCCCTGTCGGAACGGCTGGAGGTCACCGTGTGGCGCGACGGTCATGAGTGGCAGCAAAACTTCTCGCGCGGCCTCGTCCTGGCGCCGATCGAGCAGGTCCAGCCGTCGAAGAAGCACGGCTCGAAGCTGCGTTTCCTGCCGGATGTCGACATCTTTGGCACCAGCATTCGTTTCAAGCCGGCGCGGCTGTATCGGATGGCCAAGGCCAAGGCCTATCTGTTCCGTGGCGTGCAGATCTTCTGGAAATGCGCACCGTCTCAGATCCACGACCAGACGCCGCCGGAAGACAAGTTCTTCTTCCCCAACGGCCTGGCCGACTACCTGGCCGAACGCATCCAGGGAACTGAGTCGATAACCGAAATTTTTTCGGGGCGTGTTGAACGCAAGGATGATGCGGGCGCGGTCGAATGGGCCGTCGTCTGGTCGGCGGCCGGATTCGACGACCACGACAGCTTCGTCCAATCCTATTGTAATACCATCCCGACTCCTGACGGCGGCACCCACGAGTCCGGGCTGCGCGCCGCCCTGACGCGCTCGCTGAAGACCTATGCCGAGATGACCGGCGACAAGCGCGGTGCGTTGATCACGGCGGAAGACGTCGCGGCCTATGCCGGCATCGTCATTTCGGTCTTCATCCGCAATCCGGAATTCCAGGGGCAAACCAAGGACCGGCTGTCGTCGAGCGATGCCGCTCGCCTGGTCGAACGCGCCCTGGCCGACCCGTTTGACCACTGGCTGACCGGGTCGCCGAAGCAGGCCGAGAAGCTGCTGCAATTTATCATTGAGAAGGCCGAAGAACGGCTAAAAAAGCGCAAGGACAAGGAAGTTCAGCGTGCTTCGGCAACGCGCAAGTTGCGTCTTCCAGGCAAGTTGGCCGACTGTTCGCGCCAGGATGCCATTGGCACCGAATTGTTCATTGTCGAAGGCGATTCGGCCGGTGGTTCCGCCAAGCAAGGCCGCGACCGCAATACACAGGCTATTCTGCCCCTGCGCGGCAAGATCCTGAACGTGGCTTCAGCCACGGTGGACAAGTTGCGGCAGAACTCTGAGCTGTCAGATCTGGGGCTCGCCTTGGGCGTTCAGCCTGGCGCCAGGTTCAAGGAAGAGGATCTGCGCTACGAGCGCATCATCATCATGACCGACGCCGATGTCGACGGCGCCCACATTGCCAGTCTTTTGATTACCTTCTTTTACCGCACCATGCCGGCGATGGTCCGCAACGGCAACCTGTACCTGGCCATGCCACCGCTATACCGCATCGGCCATGGCAAGGAAGTGCATTATGCCAAGGACGACGCCCACCGCGCCGAGATTCTGGCCAAGCATTTCAAGGGCAAGAAGCCGGAAATCGGCCGCTTCAAGGGCCTGGGTGAGATGATGCCGGCGCAGTTGAAGGAAACCACCATGGATCCGAAGACGCGGACCCTGGCGCGGGTGACACTGCCGCATGACGAAGAGGATATCGAAAATCTGGTCGAGACCCTGATGGGTCGCAAACCGGAACTGCGGTACCGGTTTATTCAGGACAACGCGGAATTCGCGACAGAGGACCTGGACGTGTAATCAGGTGAGGCGCTTCGTTTCGCTGAACGCAAAGCGTACGAAGTCGACACAGTGTGTCGACTTCCGCGACGAACGCTCGGAGCTACGCGACGAGCAAAGGGCTTCGCCCCCAAGTCTTCATTTTCCTTCTTCTGACCTCGCCCCTAAAGATGAGGTCAGAAGAAGATCAAGGGAAGGTTTTATGGGGCCGCAGGCCCCAAACCCCGTTACACGTCCATTGACTACCGCACCGCAAAAGCGCAATGAACCCCAATGACGAAGTTTTCAGATCTGGGCCTGGGCGCCGAAGTGCTCAAGGCGATTGCCGAGACGGGGTATGATACCCCCACGGCCATCCAAGAACAGGCGATTCCTATCGCCCTCACCGGCCTCGACGTCCTGGGCATTGCCCAGACCGGCACCGGTAAAACCGCCGCCTTCACCCTGCCAATGATCGAGCGCCTGGCCGCCGGCCGCTCCAAAGCCCGCATGCCGCGCTCAATCGTCCTGGCTCCAACGCGCGAACTGGCCGACCAGGTCGCCGAGGCGTTCGAGAAGTATGCAAAGTATCACAAGCTCAACTGGGCCCTGCTGATCGGCGGTGTCTCGATGGCCGACCAGGTCGCCAAACTCGACAAGGGCGTTGACGTGCTGATTTGCACGCCCGGTCGTCTGCTTGACCTGTTTGAGCGCTCCAAGGTCCTGCTGACCGGAGTCCAGATCATGGTGGTCGACGAAGCCGACCGCATGCTCGATATGGGTTTCATCCCCGACATTGAACGTATTTTCAAGTTGACGCCGCCGAACCGCCAGACCCTGTTCTTCTCGGCGACCATGCCACCGGAAATCACCCGGCTTACCAGCCAGTTCCTGCGCAACCCGGTCCGCATCGAGGTGTCGCGCCCGGCCTCAACCAACGAGAACATCAGCCAGTACGTCCTGCGTATCCCGCATAAGGACGTGCGCGCTAAGCGCATAGCCCTGCGCGCCCTGCTCAAGACCCTGACCATCAAGAACGGTATCGTGTTCTGCAATCGCAAGACCGATGTCGATATCGTCGCCAAGTCACTGATCAGCCATGGTTTCAATGCCGCCCCGATCCACGGCGACCTCGACCAGGCGCTGCGCATGAAGACGCTCGACTCGTTCCGCAAGGGCGACCTGACCCTGTTGGTGGCCTCGGATGTGGCCGCGCGCGGTCTCGATATCCCTGACGTCGGGCAGATCTTCAACTTCGATGTTCCGCACCACGCTGACGACTATGTTCACCGTATTGGCCGCACCGGCCGGGCGGGCCGCTCGGGCGATGCCTATCTCCTGCTGTCTCAGGCCGACGAAAAGAATTACGACAAGGTCGTCAAGCTGATCAAAAAAGATCCGGCGGTCCTGGAACTTGACATCGATTACAGTGCCTTGGACGAATCACCGCGCCCGGCAAAACGCGAAAGCAGTCGCCCAAGGGCACGCAGCGACCGCGATTACGCACCCAAGGGCAAGCGTGACACGGTCGCGTCCTATGAACCGGTGGAAAAAGCGGTCGCAGAGCCCAGAAAAGAAGCGCCCGCTACCGCTCCGGCGAAGGCTGAAATCAGGCCCGAAAAGCCGTCTCGTCGCGAAAAAACGTCAGAAAAATCAAATGATAAAGCCAAGGTCGATAGTCCGTTTGGCGATCACATGCCCGCCTTTCTTCTGCGTCCGGTTACCATAAAAGCGGATTCATGACGAAAAGTACCCGCCGTTAACCGCCTGTCAGAACAATTTCTCTAAAGTCTCCCTGTCACGAGATAAGTGACCCTGTAAGGGACGCCAGAGGGATTGATGAGCAACGATATAGAAATCAGCGTCAGAAGCCCCGCCGCCTATGCTTTGGCGGCAGAAGCTCTGCGACTGATGCAAGACCACGGCGTGTGGCCAACTCCGCTCAACTACGAACTTTGGCTGCATGTTGCCGGTGACCCCGACGGCGCCCTGGCCCAGGAAATCTACCGTCTGATCGCGGCGGGCGAAACCATTTCCGAAGAAATCTCAGAAAGCCTGGCGGCCAAGTTCATCTCCCGCCTCAAACTGAACGACGAAGTTCGCGACGCCGGCCTAAAGCTGACGCGCGAATTGGCCTCGATCACCGAAGTCATTGTCGAAGCCCAGAAGGCCCAAAAGCACTACGGCGAAACGCTCGAAGGCGCCAAAAAGACGATGAGCGCCGTCGATACGGCCGCCCTGAAGGGTCTGATCGACAGCCTGACCACCGCGACCACCCAGGTCCTCACCCAGCACAGCGTGCTGGAAGGCCGCCTGTCGGAATCCTCTCGCGAAGTCACCCGCCTGCGCAAACATCTGGATCAGGTGCGAATGGAGGCCATGACCGATGCCTTGACCAACCTGGCTAACCGCAAGGCCTTTGACGAAGCGCTCGACGCCCACTGCGACAGCGACGACGTCACCAGACCGCTAACCCTGGCCGTTATCGATATCGACCATTTCAAGCGCTTCAATGACACCTGGGGCCACCAGACCGGCGATCAGGTCCTGCGCTATGTCGCCTCGGTCCTGGCGCGTATTGGCCGTCCGCCGCGTTTGGCCGCACGTTATGGCGGCGAGGAATTCGGTCTGCTGTTCCCGGGTGAAACCGCGAACACGGTGGAACGCCTGCTTAACGAGGCCCGGACCGAAATCGCATCACGCGTCCTCAAGCGCCGCTCGACCAACGAAGACCTGGGTACCGTCACCATCTCGGCTGGCATTGCCCAGCGCACCCACGGCGAAGACTCATTCGACCTGCTCGATCGTGCGGACAAGGCCCTCTACCTGTCCAAGAACAACGGCCGCAACAAGGTCACCGTCGCCGAGGGCGAGACGCGCGGTTCCAACGCCGCCTGATCACCATTATTTCAGGTCTTGACTCAGAGTTTGAACAATGTTCAAACTCACCTCTGCCTCGAGGCCTCATTTCATGAACAGTTTTCTTTTTTCCATCGCCTATTGGTTCCTGTCAGTAGTCTATGGCATGACTGCGCTGTTCCTGACCGTCTTCCCTGGCCGTAAGCCGGTGGGCTGGGTCATCAGGCGTTATACCCGCCGCATGGTCCAGGCGATGGATATCTTCGCCGGGATCAAGCTGGAGGTCCGCGGCAAGGCGCGCCTGCCCGCCGGGCCAGTCATCTTTGCCTGCAAGCACCACAGCTGGGGTGACGGCTACTGCATCTATTCGCAGTTCGGCGACCTGGCCTTCGTCACCGGCGACCATCTTGAGAAATTTCCGCTGATGGGCACCTTGCTGCAAAAGCTGGGAGCCATTGTCGTCAATAACTGCGGCGGCCACGAAGCGCGCAAGAACCTGGCCTCGCGCTCGGCCGACGCCGCGAAAGACGGCCGCAGCATCCTGATCTACCCCGAAGGCCACCTCAATGCACCAGGTACCTACCGCAGGTATCGTTCGGGCGTTTGGCACATGATGACCAATTTCAACATGCCGGTCGTGCCGGTGGCCACGAACCTGGGTCTGTTCTGGCAGGAAGAACACTATAAGAAAACGCCTGGTACCGCGGTGCTGGAATTCCTCGATCCAATTGAGCCCGGCATGGACAAGAACGCCTTCCTGGACCTGCTGCGCGACCAGATCGAAACGCGATCGCAGCAGCTGATCGCCGAGGCGACTGGAGCCCCCTTCCAGGCGTCCGTATTGGTAGAAAAGTAAAGCGCGCTGAATCTAAAACACAATACCGGCGCGACGCATCTGGTTCATCTGTCGATACGCCGATACGCAGGTGCAAGCACAACGCCTTACGACGAGGGAACTGGACCGCTATGTGTTTTGATAACATCGAAAAAGCAGCTCTGAGTTTTTCGTTTTCTCGCGCAGCTTTTCCGAAAAGTGGTGTCCACTTTATCGGATTGATCTCTGACTTTTTGTCTGGTCGTGCAGTTTAGCCGATCGTGCCGCACAAATTATTGGATTTCGCTCAAAAACGCCACCTGGACCTCGATCTCTATGTCATCACTTGCATTAAACAAGCGATCAACTTGTACCCAGGTCGCGGCGGGATAGGCATCACCGGTGTAAAACAGTTTGCGCACCGCAATGGCGGCCTTCACAGCCTCGATATCGCGCGTATATATGGTTTCCTTAACGACAGCCCTACTATTCAGGCCATGGGCCGTCAGGATCTCGCCGATTTTTCGATAACAATCGGCCATTTGCTCGGCCATGGTGGCGCCCTGCCCCACAACCCCGGAAACATACAACGTGTCGCCATGGCGAACCGCGGCTGCGTAGCCGATTTCCTTTTCCCAGGGGTGCCTATAGTCGCGCTGAATCTCGGCATAGGCAGGCATCGCCAGGAGCATGGCGGCCAGCGTGATCAATCTCAAACGCATACCCGCCTCCTTTGCATGTCCGCAGCATGACATGACATAGTCCCGGGCGACGCGCAACGTCGCCCGGGACCTGCCGAGGTCAGTTGCGGATGCGGAAGGTCAGACCGTAGGTCCGCGGAGCGCCTTCGATGAAGGTCGGGATGCCGACCCCGTCGCCGGTATTGCCAGCATCCTTCAGGTAGTTCTTGTCGGTCGCGTTGTCGACGAACAATTCCAGCTTCCAGCGCGCATTGTCCGGCGCGTAGCCGAAGCGCAGGTTTAGCAGGCCATAAGCCTTCTGGACCTCGTCTTGTTTCGCATCGTTGAGATCGTTGTCGTCGTCAAAAAAGATTTCCGACTGCCAGCTGTAGGTCGGGGTGACCGTCCACACCGCGCCGCCACTGTTGCGGACGAAATGCGCCCCCAGCGACAGCTTGTGGTCCGGATTGAGACGGAAGCTGTTGCCTTCATAGAGGCCGTTGCCGAAGCGGGCGTGGCTGTAGGCATAGCTCGCGAACAGGTCGAAGCCGGGACGCGCGCGGAAGCGGGTCTGGGTTTCGACACCGTAAGCATTGGCTTCACCGGCGCTGCGTTCTTCGAAGGTGGTTGGACCGGTTTGGACCGTGGTGCGGAAGTTCTGGTAGTCGTAATTGTAGACGGCGCTGTCCCAGATCAGGCGACCATTCATCAGACGGGACTTGACCCCCAGTTCAACGCTGTCAACCGTTTCCGCTGCAGCTTCGGTAAACCTCGGCGCGCCGCCGGGCAGAGACGGGGCGCTTCCGGAGAAGGTCTTTGGTTGACGGCCTGTGGCGAAGGACAGATAGGTCGAGACCTGCGGGCTGAATTCATAACGTCCGGCCAGGCGCCAGGTGACGCCATCATCCTCGAATGGCTTGTCGATACGGCCGTTCGTCGGCTGGACCGTCAGGCCCAGCGGCAGGGCCAGGGCGCCGCCGAACTGCGCCTGGAAATACCCCTGTTGCTGCAAAGCTGAAGGTGGGAAACCGTTTGTCAGAAAGAACTGCGTCGCCCAGGCCGTGGTCGCTGCATTGGCCACTTGCAGGGCAGCCAGGCCAGAGTTGTCTGAAACTTCAGCGCGGTAACCGCTGGTCTTGTCGTCCTGGGTATAGCGGACGCCGAGGCTGAGCTCGAACTTCGGCGTGAACCGGTAGGTCAGGTCGCCAAAGACGTCCGTCGAGGTCGTGTCGCCAAAATTGGTATAGGCTTCGCGATGGTTGGCTTTCAGGAAGCTGACGAACGGAGCATAGGAGGTGGCGCCCAGGCCAGCGCGAATCTGGGCGCTGGTCGCCGGTTGCGCTGGATTGAGCAGATTGTTGAGCAAGGCCAGATAGCCCAGTTCGTCGATCTGCAACGGCACATGCTGCGAGCCATGTTCGTCGAAATAGCTGGCGCCGGCAAACCACGACAAACGATCGCCGTCATAGTTCAGGCGGATTTCCTGCGACGCCTGACGTGCCTTGGCGTCCTCAGCTGCGGTCAGAAGACCGAGGGAGAAGCCATCAGCATCAAACACTTCGCTGGAATTGAAGCGGCGCACCGCCGTCGTCGAGGTCAGGCTAAAGGCTGGCGACAGGCGATAGGTCATCAGCAGGGTTGTGCCTTCGACTGTGCGGTCCAATCCCAGTTCGCGGCCGCCCTTGAAGCCGTCGGTGGCAACCAAAGCTGCGCCGGTGAAGGGACTGGTATCGCCCAGGACCTGGCCCGTCGTCGGGTCGGTCGGCACAAAGGTGCCCGACTTGAAGCCGGTGCCACTATTGCCGTCCTGCTGGAAATTGTAGATCAGATCGAGGTTGAACGCCTCGGTCGGCTGCCAGTTGAACGAGATACGCGCGGCATCGGTGTCCAGGCTGTTGAAGGCCTCGCCGCCCAGCAGGTTCTCGGTATAGCCATCGCGGCTCTTGGTGCGGCCGGCGACACGCACGGCCGCGGTGTCGCCGAGCGGCAGGTTGATCATGGCGTCGAACTGGCGGTAGTCAAGGCTTCCCAGGCTAAGCGCGGCGCTGGCGGCGAACGCCGTCGGGTTCGCCTTGGCCTGTATGATGTTGACGGCTCCGATCAGGGCGCCACGGCCAAACAGGGTCGATTGCGGCCCCTTGGCGATTTCGACGCGGTTCAGGTCGAACAGCTCGACATAGGAACCGCGCGACCGCGAGATCGACACGCCATCCTGAAAGACCGATACGCGCGTTTCACCGACCGATTCACCGGAATCCGACGTAATGCCGCGGATCACGAAGCCGGGATTGTTCGGCGATTGGTCCTGGACCTCGAAGCCCGGCACGAAGCGCGACAGCTGGGCGAAGTCGTTGATGCCGACCTCATCCATGAAGCTTTGCGACACCGCCGTTACCGCCACCGGCACCTTGAACTGCGCCTGGCTGCGCTTTTGCGTGGTGATGATCACCTCGATCGGCTGCTCTTGCGCGGTCAAAGCAGCGTCTTGCGAAGCGTCCTGAGCCTGGACGGAGGTGGCGGCAGCGACGGCGACAAGGCTGGCCGCGGCCATCAGCCACGGACGGAAGGCGGAAACATGCATGATCAAACCCCATGGGACAAGACGTGCCTTACGCGCACGTCATCGCCATCAGCGCTAGGCGTCCGTCATGACGGGGTGATTGCAGAGATGTGAAGCTTCGATGTCAATCGGCCTATACCAACAGATTGTGTCCCGCGGGTTACTCAGCGACCGGCTTGATGGTGACGCTTTCGCCGCAGCCACAGGCGTCGGTCTCGTTCGGATTCTTGAACACGAATTTCGACGCCAGCTTGGTGGTCTCATAATCGATGACCGTGCCGACCAGATACAGGACGGCCTTCGGGTCGATCAGCACGGTGACGCCCTTGTCGGTCACAACCTCGTCGAGCGGGCTAATCGCGTCAGCGTAGGACAGGACATACTCCTGGCCGGCACAGCCGCCTTGCTTTACGCCGACGCGCAGGCCGGCATAGGTGTTGTCGGCGCGGGCCATGATCGCCTTGACCTGGTCGGCAGCAGCATCGGTCAGGGTAACGACGGCCGGGCGTGGACGGCGGGGACGCAGGGTAAGGGTTGGTTGGATTTCCATGATCAGAACATATTCAGTTGAAGCTTGGCTTCATCGCTCATTCGCGAGGAATCCCAGGGTGGTTCGAAAACCAGGTTGACCTCGGCCGAGGCGACGCCCTTGACGCCGGTTACGGCCTGTTCGACCCAGCCCGGCATTTCCCCGGCCACTGGGCAACCCGGCGCGGTGAGGGTCATGTCGACGACAACATGGCGTTCATCGGAGACGTCGACGCGGTAGATCAGTCCCAGTTCGTAGATGTCGACCGGAATTTCCGGGTCGTACACCGACTTGAAGGCAGTAATCAGTTCATCGGTCAGCCGTTCCAGCTCGGCCTGTTCCAGAGCCTGCGGTTGATTGGCCCCCATATCGTCGAGGCTAAACAGGTCCTGGGTCGGGGTTGCGTCGTCACTCATACGAAAATCGCTTTCAGGCGAAGAAGGATTGGGCCTTCTCGACAGCTTCGGCCAGCGTGTCGATCTCGGCTTGGGTATTATATAGGGCGATGGAGGCGCGAACGGTAGAGGTCACGCCCAAACGGGTCATCAACGGCTCGGCGCAGTGGGTGCCTGCGCGCACAGCGACATTATAACGGTCCAGGATCTGCGCCACGTCGTGGGCATGGGCCTGGCCCAGCGAAAAGGTCAGGATCGAGCCCTTGCCCGGCGCCGTGCCATGGACGCGCAGACTATTGATCTGGGTCAGGCGATCATAGGCACGCTGATACAGGGCGTGTTCATGGGCCTCGACCTCGGCGCGGTCGAACTGGTTCAGCCAGTCGATGGCGGCTTTCAGGCCGATGACCTCCAGGATAGCGGGCGTACCGGCTTCGAAGCGGTGCGGCGGTTCGTTCCAGGTGATCTCTTCTTTTGTAACACGGCCGATCATCTCGCCGCCGCCCTGCCATGGCGGCATGTCATGCAGCAGTTCGGACTTGGCGTACAGCACGCCCAGCCCGGTGGGGCCGTACAGCTTGTGCGCCGAGAAGACATAGAAGTCGGCATCGATCGCCTTGACGTCGACCTTGAGGTGCACGACGCCCTGGGCGCCATCGATCATCACTTTCGCGCCGATGGCATGGGATTTAGCGACGATATCGGCGACAGGATTGATGGTCCCCAGCACATTCGACATGTGGGTGACGGCAACGATCTTGACCTTGGGAGTGAGAACCGCGTCAAACGCCGCCATGTCGAGGCTGCCGTCATCCAGCATGGGCACGTAGCGCAGCACCGCGCCACGGCGCTTGGCCAACATGTACCACGGCACGATGTTGGCGTGGTGCTCCATCTCGGTCGTCAGGATCTCGTCGCCGGCCTGCAGCCGATCGCCCCAGCTATTGGCCACCAGGTTGACCGCTTCGGTCGCCGACTTGGTGAAGACAATCTCATTCGTTTCCGCGCCGATGAAGCTCGCCACGGTCTCGCGGCCGGCCTCGTAGGCGTCGGTGACCTCGTTGGCCATACGGTACAGGCCACGGTGCACATTGGCATAGGAATGTCGCATGGCGTGCGACATCGCCTCGATCACGGTTTCCGGCTTTTGCGCCGAGGCGCCACTGTCGAGATAGACCAGAGGCTTGTTGTTGATCACACGGCCCAGAATCGGAAAATCGCCGCGGGCCTTTTCGACATCAAACGGCATGAAAATTCTCCCCCGCCCCTTCGAGGAATTCCAATACTTTTCCGCGGATTTCCTCGTCTTCAATGCCATCGGCAACCGGTAGCACGAAAGCATGGGTCAGTAGGCCGCGCGCCGTCGCTTCATCCATGCCTCGGGCTTGGCAAAAGAACAGCGATTCTTCGTCCAGTGCACCGATCGTATTTCCATGGGCGCATTGGACGTCGTCGGCATAGATTTCCAACTCCGGCTTTGCACGGATGTGCGCGCCATCGTTCAGTATCAGTGCCTGGTGGCGCATGCGGGCGTCGGTGCCATCGGCGCCACGTTCGACCAGAATGCGTCCTTGAAATACAGCCGTGGCCTGATCCTTGACCAAGCCGCGGATAGTCTGGCTGGTGGTACCGTTGATCTCGGCATGGGTTACACGTGTGGTCATGTCGAAATGGCGCTTGTCTTTCAGCAAATAGGCGCCGTCGAGAACCACCTCAGCGCCATGGCCCGCATGGCGAACGTGGGTTTCGAAGCGCTGGAACTTCGCGCCAGTTGAGAAAACGTATTGTTTAAATACGCTGTTAGGCGAGGTCTCAACAGTTGATCGCCGAATGGATATCGCGGCGGCCGGCTCGTTCAGAATGACGATCCGGATCAGATGAGCACCTTCTTCCAAGTAAAAATGCAAGGCTGTGTTCCCGACATAAGTACATTCGCGATGTACTTCCGGCGCGATACCAAAGTCATAGACCTCGAAAATGCAGACCTTGCGGCCCGCTTCGATCCGGACATGCCCTTCGCCCTGGTGCCCTAGGATGGCTTTAGGATATCCCCAACTGATGTATGTAAGATGAGCTCTGTCAGCAAGATTCGCCAGTATCTTTGGAGTCTGGCTGAAACCACCGTTGACGATAACCGCATTGCCATCGGCTTGCTGAGGCGGCAGAGCGTCCCAATCCAACTCTACCGGCGCGAACCGTTCCGGCGCCTCGCGCAGCAAACGCGACAAATCTGAGTATTTCCACTCCTCGTCGCGGCGCGTTGGGTAGGACGACGGATCAAAGATATCAAGGGGCGTCAGAGCGTTCACGCCGCAACTCCCAGATATTCGTCATAGCCGCGCGCTTCCAGTTCCAGCGCCAGTTCCGGACCGCCCGACTTGACGATGCGGCCAGCGACCAGGACGTGGACCTGGTCAGGTTTGATATGGTCCAACAGGCGCTGGTAGTGGGTGATGACCAACATGCCGCGATCAGGCGAACGCAGGGCATTGACGCCATCCGACACGACCTTCAGCGCATCGATATCGAGGCCGGAATCGGTTTCGTCAAGGATCAGGAACTTTGGTTCCAGCATGGCCATCTGCAGCACCTCCATGCGCTTCTTCTCGCCGCCGGAAAAACCAACATTGAGCGGCCGCTTGAGCATGTCCATGTCGATCTTCAGCGACTTGGCGATCTCGCGCATCCGGCGCAGGAAATCCGGCGCGGACACTTCGTCTTCGCCACGCAGTTTCTTTTGTGCATTCAATGCGGTGCGGAGGAAAGTTAAGGCCGGAACGCCGGGAATTTCGAGAGGATACTGGAAGGACAGGTAAAGGCCAGCGGCAGCGCGTTCGTGGACATCCTTGTCCAGCAGGTCCTCGCCGTTGAAGGTGGCGGTGCCGCTGATGACGTTGTAGTTCGGACGGCCGGCCAGGGCGTAGCCCAGGGTCGACTTGCCAGCGCCGTTGGGACCCATGATGGCATGGACCTCGCCATTGGGCACGGCCAGGCTAAGGCCCTTCAGGATGGTCTTGGTGTCAACAGAGACAGTGAGGTTTTGTATGGAAAGCAATGCAATTCGCCTTGGTTGCTAGGTCATTTTATCGGCTTTATCGCCGAAAGGGCCAGGTTTCGGTTTTATCTGCAAAGTTCGTCTTCGCGCGCATATTGCTCTGACTCCAGCCGTTCTTCGAAATCGACGACGTCCGCCTCCGAATAACCATGCCGGCCTGCGCGAGAGAGCAGTTCGGAATGTTGCCAGGCACATTCCCGTGCATACCACCACCGGCTGAGAAACAGGCCTCCCACCGTCAACAGAAAACCAGCAACGGCAACGGCTATGGCATTCAGCTCAGCCTCGGGGCGCCAAATGTTGAAAGCGAGACCCAAGCCTATGCAGACAGGAAGGCCGACAACATACTCAAAGATAGATCTGGCAGTCCTATGCTGCCAGCGCGGGCGCGGACCGCCGACAATGCTTTCAAGGCTGGGACGCGAACCTTCGGTCATCCCACACTTCCTTCCAAACTGATGGCGACCAGTTTCTGGGCTTCGACGGCGAATTCCATGGGCAGTTCCTGCAATACCTCGCGAACAAAGCCGTTGACCAGCAGGGCTACAGCCTCTTCCTGGCTCAGGCCGCGCTGCATGGCGTAGAACAACTGGTCCTCGCTCAGACGCGTCGTCGTCGCTTCATGCTCGAACTGCGCCTTCGCCGTATCCGATTCGACATAGGGCACGGTGTGGGCAGCGCAGGTCTTGCCAATCAGCAGGCTATCGCATTGGGTGAAGTTGCGCGCACCCGTTGCCTTGGCGTGGGCCGAGACAAGGCCGCGATAGGTGTTGGACGAACGGCCCGCCGACACGCCCTTGGAGATGATACGCGAGCGGGTGTTCTTGCCCAGGTGGATCATCTTGGTGCCGGTATCGGCCTGTTGCGCGCCATTGGTGACAGCTATCGAGTAGAACTCACCGACGCTGTCGTCGCCACGCAGGATGCAGGACGGGTATTTCCACGTGACGGCCGACCCGGTCTCGACCTGGGTCCACGATACCTTCGAACGGGCGCCGCGGCAGTCAGCACGCTTGGTGACGAAGTTGTAGATCCCGCCCTTGCCCTCGGCGTCGCCGGGGTACCAGTTCTGCACCGTCGAATATTTGATATTGGCGTCGTCCAGAGCGACCAGTTCAACCACGGCGGCGTGAAGCTGGTTTTCGTCGCGTTGGGGCGCCGTGCAGCCTTCCAGATAGGAGACATAGGCGCCCTTGTCGGCGATGATCAGGGTGCGTTCGAACTGGCCGGTGTTTTCGGCATTGATGCGGAAATAGGTCGACAGCTCCATCGGACAGCGCACGCCCGGCGGGACATAGACAAACGATCCGTCGGAAAAAACCGCTGCGTTCAGGGCAGCGAAATAGTTGTCCGACACCGGCACGACGGTGCCGAGATATTGACGTACCAGTTCAGGATGTTCGCGCAAGGCCTCGGAAATAGAACAGAAAATGACGCCATATTTCTTCAGTTCATCCTTGAAGGTCGTGACAACCGACACCGAATCGAAGACAGCATCGACAGCGTATTTTGGCGCGCCTTCAACCCCGGCAAGGACCATCTGCTCCCGAAGCGGGATACCGAGCTTTTCGTAGGTCTTGAGGATTTCCGGGTCGATCTCGTCCAGCGACTTGGGCCCAACCTTCTTTTTCGGCGCGGCGTAGTAGTACAGATCCTGGTAATTGACCCGGGTGTAGTTGACCTTCGCCCAGTCGGGTTCTTCCATGGTCAGCCAACGCTCGAACGCCGCCAGACGCATCTCCAGCATCCATTCGGGCTCGTTCTTCTTAGCCGAAATGAAGCGCACGATGTCGGCGTTCAACCCCTTGGGGGCGAACTCCATCTCGATATCGGTGACGAAGCCATGCTCATAGGTTTCGAGCTTGGCGACCGTCTCGATGGTTTCCTTGACCGCGGCCATTACGCCATTTCCTTTGCGTGACGCTTTAAATACACTTCGTATCCTTTTGACCAGACGTCATAAAAACGCTGCCAGTCCTCTGCCTGGGTCGTCCAACCGGCCGACACCCGCAACACCTTGTCGGCCAGATCCGGCCGGCCCATGGCAGATACCACGCGACTCGACTTGACCTTGCCCGACGAACAGGCCGATCCCGATGAAACGTAGACGCCGGCCATGTCCAAGTGGATCAGTTGCAGGTTCGACGCCCAGTAGGGCTGCGCCAGGCACAGCACGCCCGGGACGCGAGGCGCGTTGGCTCCCAGAACGGTGATACCCAGAATCTGCAGAGCCGCTTCGACCATGGCTTGGGCGCGGCTTACGTCCTCGCAGACCGGCCGGCAAGCCTTTGCGGCCGCAGCGAAAGCAGCGATGCCGGGAACATTCTCGGTGCCGGCGCGCAAGCCCAACTCCTGACCTCCGCCGAAGGTCCGGGCTTTCACAGTACGATCACGGTCGTAGACCAGGGCGCCGACGCCCTGGCCACCGCCGACCTTGTGTGAACTAATCGCTAAGGAGTCGGCGCCAAGCTTTTGAAAATCAAGCTCTATCTTTCCCAGGGCCTGGACGGCATCGACATGCAGCCAACCGTCGCGGGCATGAACCACCTCTGCTGCCCGGGCAATGTCATTGATGACGCCGATTTCGTTATTGGCCAGCATGATGCAAACGAAAGGTCGTCCGTCGCGCGCCAACAGGCTTTCCAGAGCAACCAGGTCGACCTGTCCGTCCGCCGTCAGAGGCGCGACCACCGCACCCGTCACCGCGCCGTAGACGCTGTCATGCTCACCGGCCGACACCACGACATAGTCGAATTCTCTGGCCTGCTCCAGAGCCAGGGCATTGGCTTCGGTGCCGCCGGAGGTAAAGACCAGGCCAGCGCCGATACCGCCGATAGCACCCAGGACATCCGACCGAGCGTCTTCCAGCACAACCTTGGCCTTGCGGCCGGCGGCATGGATGGACGATGGATTGCCCCCCAGTTCCGACGCACGCAAAAACGCCTCGCGCGCCTGAGGGCGCAGCGGCGACGTTGCAGCGTGATCGAGGTAGAGGGTCATCAGGCTTCCTGCAATTGCGGCGGCCGAACCGGTTCCGGCGTGGTGATTTGTACCTTCTTACGGGTACGTTTACGCACGACGTCTTCGAGCGATACCTGTGACAAATAGTCATGGATGGCGACGCCGAGATCTTCCCAGAGATTGTGCGTCAAACAGCGTTGACCGCCGGGCATACAGCCGATTTCGAGCGCCGCCTGATCCTTTCCCAGGCGCTTGTTGGCGCCCAGCTTGTTGGAGGTCAGTTCGCAGCGCGTCGCCTTGATCGGCTCGTCGACCGCCAGAACGATTTCCGAAACGAACAAGCGCTCGGCGCCGCGCGACAGCGAGTAGCCGCCACCCGGACCGCGGGCGCTCTTGACCAGCCCGGCCTTGCGCAGGCGGGCGAACAGTTGCTCGAGATAGGACAGCGAAATCTGTTGCCGTTCGGAGATCTCCGACAGCGAAATCGGCCGCCCCACCTGACCGTTCAGCGCAAGGTCGGTCATGGCCATGACTGCATAGCGTCCCTTGGTGGATAAGCGCATCGGCTACCTTCGCGGAATTCTTGCAAAAACCTGCGCAAAGACAAATCTTTGTGCTAAGAGGCGCGGCAAGGGCGCGCCATGAGGCCTTAGGGTGAATTTAATAATTCCGACTAAATTAGTCAAGAATTATGGTGTGCGCTGCGAAATATTTTGAATTTACAAGGTGATTGCATGCCTGAAGTCATCCTGGCGGGAGCCGCCGGACGCATCGAAGCCCGATACAGCGCCGGCAAGACAGAGAACGCGCCGATCGCCCTGATTCTGCATCCGCACCCCAAGGCTGGCGGGCACATGAACAATCCGGTCACGGTGCAATTGTTCCACCTGTTCATGACGCGCGGCTTCTCTGTCCTGCGCTTTAACTTCCGCGGCGTGCAAAAGTCCCAGGGTGAGTTCGACGCAGGGATTGGCGAGTTAGCCGACGCCGCCACCGCACTCGACTGGCTGCAGGCCAAGAACCCGACCGCGGCGCAGTTCTGGGTCGCCGGCTACGACTTCGGCGCCTATATTGGCATGCAACTGCTGATGCGCCGGCCGGAAACCGACGGCTTCATCTCGGTGTCGCCGCCGACCAATGCCTATGATTTCAGTTTTCTGGCGCCCTGCCCGGCTTCGGGAATGTTCCTGCATGGCGGCAATGACAGCATTGTGCCGACCTCAGAGGTCGATCGCGTCGTCGCCAAACTGCGCACCCAGAAGGGCATCACCATCGACCATGAGGTCGTGCCGGACGCAAACCACTTCTGGACAGAGCAGTTAAGTGAGGTCGAGCGTCATGTCGGCAGCTATATCGACCGTCGCATGGCCGGCCACGCCGAGTGATCTTAGGCGCTGACGTTCATCGATGACGTGATTCCACTTTTCGCGGCATCGAACAAGCTGACTGTTCAGGTCACCAGATAAGGTCAGAATGCTGTTCTGCCGGGACAGGGTCAAGTCCACTGTCATCTGACCGGCGTCGCCGACATCGCTGTATGAGCCCGCGAGCTTGTTATGGCCAGCCGTGATCAAAGTCTGGCTGTGGCTCCATTTTCCTTGGAAAGCTGCGGGGATACCATCGGCCAGTGCCGCAACGGGTGCGGGCGACGCGGCGAACGCAGTCGCCCGGATTCATGAACTATCCCCTCAAAAAACCACAACATAGCCGGCGCTGAAGAGCATAACCGCAATTCAATTCACGCCGTAGACCAAAAACTGTTCAAACTTGCCGTCCTTGGTGACATAGACGCTCAAGCGCAGATCCTTGCCATTTTCCATGCGAATACGATAGCTGCGCGCCTCCATGCCGCCGCGGTTCGACGATCGCGCCAGGGTGAACTGCAGCGGCCCGCCCATGGTCCCAAGATTCTGACGATGGTCGGCCAGGGCCCGGTCGGTCAGGAAATCGTTGAAGTTGTCAGTAAATACGGCGCGGTCTGCCTCGCCCTTTTGCAGCCCTTCGAACGCCGCCAGGACCTTGGCGTCGACGCCCTGCTGCGGCAGCAGGATATAGGCAATACGGTCAGCGATGTCGGTGTGGGCCGAACCCGTCATGGTGTTGGTCAGAACCACGATCGCCACGCCGTCTTCGAGATAGATACGGTTTTCGGTCAGATAACCGGCACCCTCGCCGCCATGATTGACCAGAGTCCGGCCATTGGCCTTGGCGACGAACCAGCCCATGCCATAGCCGGTGTCCTTGCCATTGTTCAGCTTGACCGTCTGAATCTGGATGTCGTGGCCCGTCGGTGACAACAGCGACCGCCGGATCAGGGTCAGGTCCCACCTGGCGACGTCCTCCGCCGTCAGGGCCAGGGGCCAAGAGGCGTAGGGCCAGCCACGGCCGGCTTTCGGTGTCAAACGGTTCGGACCCAGCCCCTGGCGCTGATAACCCAGGGCGTCAGGCGCCTTCAGGTCGACCGCCGAAGCATCAAGGCCGTCGGTGATCCCGGCCGGTTTGAAGATGTGTTCCTCGATGAATTTGTACAGCGGCTTGCCGGAAACCTCTTCGACGATCTGGCCGGCAACGACGTAGCCGGTATTGGAATATTGCCAGTCCTCGCCCGGCTGATAGTCAAGCGGTGCCTTGGCGAACTGGTCCAAGATGGCGCGCGGCGTGGTCTGGCCCTGGACCGACGGCATGACATAGTCCTGTGGCCAGTAATCCGAATAGCCAGACGTATGGCTGAGCAGTTGGCGGATCGTGATGTCGCCGGACTGGGTCAAGTCCGGGAACCATTTCGCCACCTTGTCTTCCATCGACAGCTTGCCCTCGTCGACCAGCAACATTACGGCTGCCGCGGTGAAGGCCTTCGACACCGAGGCGATCTGATAGCGAGACGCCGTGGTCGCCGGCACATCCGGCCCGATCTGAGCCAGGCCATAGGCTTTGGAAAAGGCGATCTTGCCCTTTTCGACAACGGCAATCTGGGCCGAGGGCGTCTGGTTGGCGTCCATTGCCTGCTTTACGATCAGGTCTATCCTGGCCGATTGCTCCGGCGTGACCGCCAGCGCGGATCCGGAAGCCACCAGCAGCGCTAAGGCCGCACCCAAACCCAAAAACGACTTGCCGACCATGGAAACCTCCCCAGACCTGTATCCGTCGTGACTACCACGGCGGCCGGGCGCCTCCAAGACGGCGTTGGATTACAAATGTGTCACGGGCAGTTGGCGCGAACACCGCCCACATTGCCAGCGATACGTCAAGCGACCGACTGGTTCCGCCCCCTCGGCGAGGAGATCACGCCCCCTGTCAGCGGCTCCGGCGCCGAGGTCGTGCCCGGGAAGGAAATGGGCAGACCACGCAGTGACCGCGCCGCCATATAAGCAAAGGCTTCCGCCTCGACCGCTCCGCCACGCCAGCCCAAATCCTCGGCCAAGACAACGCGGGCCGGCGAAAGCGCCTCCGCTATGCATCGCACCAAGTGGGCATTGTGACGGCCACCGCCGGCCAGGATGACCGTCTGCGGCCTGGCGCCGACCGAAGCAATCCCGGCGAGCAGGCTTTGCAGGGTGAAGGCTGACAGGGTCGCCATGCCGTCCTCGATGGTCATCCCCTGGACCCGTTCCAACGTAAAGTCATAGCGATCAAGCGACTTCGGCGGGGACGCCGCAAAAAAAGGATGGCCCATATAGGCGGCGACCATAGCCTCGTTGACCGAACCCGAGGCCGCCAGTTGGCCTTCATGGTCAAAGTCGCCACGGCCGTGCTGGCGCATCCACTGGTCCATCAGCCCGTTGGCAGGACCTGTATCCAGCGCCGTGAGGTTCAGGTCCTCGTCGACAAGGGTGATATTGGCGACGCCACCCAGATTGACTAACACAACGGGCAGGTCCAGCCCTGCCTTGCGGACCAGGGCGCGGTGATAGACGGGGGCCAAAGGCGCACCTTCCCCACCGGCGGCGACATCGGCCTGACGAAAGTCGCTGACAACAGTAACGCCGGTGGCGTCAGCAAAAGCCTGGCCATCGAACAGTTGCACGGTGCGGCCCTTGCGACCTGGCTGGGGGCGTTCGTGGAGGACCGTCTGGCCGTGGACGCCCAAGACGTCGAAGTCCTTGAAACCCAGGCCGTTTTGACGCAGGAAATAATCTGCCGCCTCAAGATGAAATCCGACCAGAACCCGGCGAGCTTCCTCGAACACGGGCGGTTCGGCAGCGCCGCGCGGCCAGGCCAGGGCGGCGCGCACGGCGTTTTCCAGCACATCGCGCACCCGCGGCGGCATGGCGTTTTCAGCCCAAGGCCCAAAGGTTTCGATCGCCTCACCATCGGTTTCCAGAATCGCCAGGTCGATGCCGTCGAGCGACGTCCCGGTCATAAACCCCAACACTTTCATGATTTTCTCCACGCCTGACTTGACGCCGGACGGTGCTTTCGTCACACACCGTTCTTTCTTTCAAACCGATACTGCACGCAAATCATGACCGAGCCAAGTTTCAAATCCGAATTCCTGCGCACCCTCCAGGCGCGCGGTTTCATCCACCAGTGCACCGACGCCGAGGCGCTGGACAGCCTGGCGGCCAAGGGCATGATTACGGCCTATATCGGCTTCGACGCCACGGCTTCGTCGTTGCACGCCGGCAGCCTGGTCCAGATCATGATGCTGCGCTGGCTGCAAAAGACCGGTCACAAGCCGATCGTTCTGATGGGCGGAGGCACGACCAAGGTTGGCGACCCGTCGGGCAAGGACACCCAGCGCCAGATGCTGACCGACGACAAGATTTCGGAAAACCTGAATGGCATCAAACAGGTCTTCACGAAATTTCTTGAGTTCGGTGAAGACGGCAACCAGGCGATAATGGTCAATAACGACGATTGGTTGTCGGGCTACGGCTATATCGAATTCCTGCGGATGTTCGGGACGCACTTTACCATCAACCGCATGATGACCTTTGATTCGGTCAAGCTGCGGCTGGAACGCGAACAGCCCCTGACCTTCCTGGAATTCAACTACATGCTGATGCAGGCGGTCGATTTCCGGGAACTGAACGAGCGTCACGGCTGCATCCTGCAGATGGGCGGCTCGGACCAGTGGGGCAACATCATCAACGGTGTCGAACTGACCCGCCGCATGGGTGCAGATACGCGTTCAATCAGCGATGTCGTTAGCCCAGAAAAATCTGGCGCGCATGCCTTCGGGCTGACCACGCCGTTGCTGACCACAGCATCGGGCGCCAAGATGGGTAAGACTGCCTCGGGCGCGGTGTGGCTGAATGCCGACCTGCTGTCACCCTACGACTACTGGCAGTACTGGCGCAACGCCGAGGACAAGGATGTCGGCCGGTTCCTGCGCCTGTTTACCGAACTGCCTCTGGACGAGATCGCTCGTCTGGAAGCGCTGCAAGGCGCCGAGATCAACGACGCCAAGAAGGTGCTGGCTGACGAAGCCACGAAGCTGCTGCACGGTGATGAAGCGGCGGCAACAGCGCGTGATACGGCTCAGAAGGCGTTCGAGCAGGGCGTAATGTCGGCTGACATGCCGACGGTCGAGATAGAGCGGGTGGTATTGGATGAGGGAATCATGCTGGCGGCCCTGGCGACCAAGATCGGCCTGACAGCGTCGAACGGCGAAGCCCGCCGCCTTGCCCTGGGCGGTGGCTTGCGGGTAAACGATGTCGCGATCAGCGACGGCAATCAACTGGTGACGGCGGCCGACCTGACGGCCGACGGCGTCATCAAGGTGTCCCAAGGGAAAAAGAAGATACTTCTGGTCAAGCCGGTATAGTCGTTCTCCGGAGTTTATACCTATCAACGAAAAGATTGACACATCGACAGTAGGGAGACCCCTCCGCCTCGACGCGCTTCGCCCTTTGGGCTCGCTTGCTCGGCACCTCCCCATTTGAAATGGGGAGGAGAAGAAACCATTGAACATATTCTTTTTCTCCTCCCCATCCCTTCGATGGGGAGGTGGCGAGCAAGCGGAGATCGAAGATCGTAGCGCGTCGAGACGGAGGGGTCCCCTTGCGGAAAGAATGTCAAAGTCAAGGTGGCTTGGTATTACACCGACAAACACGGGCTTTTTATGGAATCAAAAGCCCGCTTTCCGTTTTAGTTTTGTCGCGCAATTTTTCCGAAAAGTGCTGCACACTTTATCGGCTTGCGCTTAATGCAGCCGCGCCAGACGGGCTGCCTGGGACATCCAGTTTTCACGGGCAATCCGGCGCGAGGTGGGCAGTCGGCTGGCCACCCAGGCGACGTGCTCCGGCGACCAACCGGCGATCTGCCAGAAATGGAAGATACCCAGGGCATTAAGCTGCTGTTGCTGATCCGCCGTAATGCCGGAAATCACCGTCAGGTCGTCCACAGGTCCTTGCGGCACCACCAGTCGCACGGGCTCCAAACCGGAACCGGCCTGCTGAACTGCGGCTTCGACGCTTTCCGGCGTCATGGCAGCCAGGCTGGAAACCCGGCGCACGGCACCGAAATCGTCAATCTGGTGTAGAGAACCCAGATACTGAGCGCCAAAATTCTGGACCGCGGCATTCGGCGCCAACGGCTGCGGCAACGGATTGATCGGCATATAGGGCGAGCGATCGGGCTCTGGTGCCTTGACGACGCCGGAGGTAAAGGCCTCGGCGGCGGCGTCGAGATAGGCCACCGGCTGTGGGCGGAAGGGCGCCGGCTGTTCGACGGCTTCAGGCACTGACCAGTCAACAACTTCGTAGGGGCGGATCTGCCTCGCCTTGCGCTTGCCGGCCATCAGCCAGCCGACAACAGAAAAAACTGCGAAGACGCCGACAAGGAGCAGAACGGACTGAAGGACAAGCGACGGCATATCAACCCACCTTGCGTGCGATAAAGCCGGTGGCGAGGCCCAGGAAGGCGACGCCCAGCAACAGGAAACGCAATTCGAACAACAGATGCAGCATTTTGCTCCCCTTAACCGGCAGTGGCGCGAACGACGATACGGCGGTTGGCGGCGCGCCCTTCGGGCGTGGAATTGTCGGCAACAGGCGAGGTGCCCCCCAGGCCCTGCACCGAAATACGATTGGCGGCAACACCGCGTTTGACCAGGCCATCGGCGGCGGCCTGAGCGCGCGCCTGCGAGATCAACTGATTAGCCTTGGCATCACCCGTCGTATCGGTATAGCCGGCGACGATCAGCTTGACGTCGGCCGGGCAGTCGACCACGACCTTGGCAATATCGTCCAGCAGAGGCTCGCTTTCGGCGGTCAGTTCGTAGGTGCCGAAGCGATAGTTCAGCTTGCGCGACCCCATAGCGGACGAAATTCGGTCGTCGCAGGTGCGGGCGACCTCAATGGCGGCGTCGCGTGCTGAATCGCCCGCGACCGGCGGGAGGCTATTACTGGCAACGATGGTCGTGGCTTTCTCGCCCTTTATCACCTCGGCCGGCGTCTGGACCAGTGACGACGGATTTGGCGCGGCAATCTGAACCGGAGCGGCCTGCGGCATCGACAGGAAGCGCACGTCTGAGACCTTTCCGTCCAATTTGGTGACGATGGCCTTGGCGTGTGCCAGATGTGCGGCCGGATCGGCTACGGTATCGCCGACGCTTAAGGTCACCGTCTGGCCCGAAACCTCGGCGCGGACATCGCTGAAACCGTTGTCGGCCAAAGCCTTGACAACGCTGGCGCGGACGTCGCTTTCGACGCCCGGCAAGGTTTTGTACAGACCGACAGCGCCCAGCGCAACCAGTCCGGTCAGACCTACGAACCATACGGCCCCGGCTTTCATGCAAACACCCCACGCTTTGTTTTGTTAACTAAAGGTTATCGCGTTTGACCGGCCTCGGCAACCAGCCAAAACAACCCGTGAGGGACAAAATTGATCGAGACGGCCGGGTGTGGCGCAATTACCCGCCCGGCCGCTTGATTCATTGACTGTCGGCGGCAATCGCCGCTTGCGCCGCCGCCAGACGCGCCACCGGAACGCGATAGGGCGAGCACGACACATAGGCAAGTCCGACCTTGTGGCAAAAGGCTATGGAGGCCGGATCGCCGCCATGCTCACCGCACAGGCCCAGCTTAATGTCGGGACGCGTCGCCTTGCCCCTGGCAACCGCCATCTCGATCAGAGCGCCGACGCCCTCCTGGTCCAGGCTGACGAACGGATCCTTGGCAAAAATCCCCTTTTCGATATAGGGGTTAAGGAAGCGGCCTGAGTCATCGCGCGAAATACCATAGGTCGTCTGGGTCAGGTCGTTGGTGCCGAAGGAGAAGAACTCCGCTGTTTCGGCCAACCGGTTGGCCATCAGGGCGGCGCGCGGCAGTTCGATCATTGTGCCGACCTTGTAGGCAACAGTCTTGCCGCGTGCCTCGAAGACGGCATGTGCCACCTCGTGGGTCAGGGCCGACAGCTTGGCCATTTCTTCCTGGGTGGCGACCAGCGGGTGCATGATCTCTGGCAGCGGATTGCCTCCGCCTTCCTGGACCTCCACCGCCGCATTGAACAGCGCCTTCAGCTGGCTTTCGTAGATTTCGGGGAAGGTAATGCCGAGACGGCAGCCGCGCCAGCCCAACATCGGGTTGGTTTCGGATAGTTCCTTCGTGCGCTTGTACAGCTTGTCGGCGCCGACGCCCGACATTTCCGCCACCTGGGCAACGTCTTCCTCGGTATGCGGCAGAAATTCGTGCAGCGGCGGATCCAGCAGGCGGATGGTCACCGGCAGGCCGTCCATGATCCGGAACAGTTCGGTGAAGTCCTTTTGCTGCATCGGTTCGATCTTGGCCAGAGCCTTGCGGCGGCCAGCCTCGTCGTCGGCCAGGATCATTTCACGCACGGCCGCGATCCGGTCTTCGTCGAAGAACATATGCTCGGTGCGACACAGGCCGATGCCCTTGGCGCCAAAGCCCAGCGCCGTGCGGGCATCCGCTGGCGTTTCAGCATTGGCCCGGACGTCGAGCACCTTGTAGTCATCCGCCCACGCCATGATCTGGTGGAAGTCCTCGGAGAATTCCGGCTCGATCATGCGGATCGCGCCCTTCATGATTTCACCTGTCGACCCGTCCAGGGTGATGACCTCACCATGGCGGTAGGTCTGGCCGCGCGAGGCGAATTCGCCACGCTCGGCATAAATCTGCATTTCACCGGCGCCGGAAACGCACGGCCGGCCCATACCGCGAGCGACGACGGCGGCGTGCGATGTCATGCCGCCCCGCGCGGTGACAATGGCCTTGGCGGCGTACATGCCCTTGATGTCTTCGGGGCTGGTTTCGTCGCGGACCAGGATGACGTCCTCGCCGCCAGCGGCAAAGCGCACGGCGTCCTCGGCGGTGAAGACGATCTTGCCGGACGCCGCGCCCGGCGACGCCGGCAGGCCCTTGGCGATGACAATCTTGTCGGCCTTGGGGTCCAGCATCGGGTGCAAAAGTTGATCCAGCGTGCCCGGATCGATCCGCATCAGCGCTTCCTGCGGCGTGATCAGGCCTTCTTTGGCCATGTCGACGGCAATTTTCAGCGCTGCCTTCGATGTCCGCTTGGCGTTGCGGGTCTGCAGCATGTACAGCTTGCCCTGCTCGACCGTGAACTCGACGTCCTGGACATCGCGATAGTGGTTTTCCAGCGTATCGACAGTGGTTTTGAACTGGGCGAACACTTCCGGCAGCGATTCTTCCATCGACGGCGAGCGCTCGCCCATGTCCTCGCGGGCCTTCTTGGTCAGGGCCTGGGGCGTGCGGATGCCGGCGACGACGTCTTCACCCTGGGCATTGAGCAGGAATTCGCCGTACAGGTCGCTGTCGCCGGTTGACGGGTTGCGTGTAAAGGCGACGCCGGTGGCCGAGGTATTGCCCATATTGCCGAAGACCATCGACTGTATGTTGACGGCCGTGCCCCAATCCTCGGGAATGTCGTGCATCTTGCGGTAGAACTTAGCGCGCTCGTTCATCCACGACCCGAAGACGGCCTTGATGGCACCCCACAGTTGATCCTTTGGGTCCTGCGGAAAGTCGCGGCCCAGTTCGGACTTCACCATGGCCTTGTAGTCGGCGATGATGCGTTCCCAATCCTTGGCGGTGATGTCGGTATCGATGGTGATGCCCAGGCGATCCTTGTGATCGTCCAGAATGTCCTCAAAGCTGTGATGGTTCACACCCAGGACGACGTTGGAGTACATGGTGATGAAGCGGCGGTAACAATCCAGCGCGAAGCGGCGGTCGCCGGTCAGAGAGGTCAGGCCATCAACGGTGGCATCGTTGAGGCCCAGGTTCAGGACCGTATCCATCATGCCCGGCATCGACGCGCGTGCGCCTGAGCGCACACTAACCAGCAGCGGGTTGACGACATCGCCGAAGCCCTTGCCGGTGTTTTTCTCGAGATGGGCGAGATTGGCCTCGACCTCCTCGACCAGACCGGCAGGCAGCTCGGAATTGTTCTGGTAATAGTGGACGCAGGCTTCGGTAGTGATGGTGAACCCGGCCGGAACCGGCAGGTTCAAAGACGACATCTCGGCCAGATTGGCCCCCTTGCCGCCCAGAAGCGCCTTCATCGAGGCATCGCCATCGGCTTGACCCGCTTTAAAAGCATAGACCCAGTGTTTAGACATGAAACTTTCCCTCTTCATGTTTATTTTTTGTTTCAGGCACGCAATAACGTTTCTTGGGAACCTCTTGGTTCATCTTACTTTTTGCCGTTCCGCCGCGTCAGGCGATTTTGCTCAGATCCGCGATCGGCGCCGACAGTTCGCATACCCCGCGCAGTATGGCCAGGCGGTTGGCTTTGACGTCTTCGTCATCCGCATTGACCAGCACTCCGTCGAGGAAGATATCAACCTTTTGCCGCAATGCAGCAATTGATTTCAAGGCTCCGGCGTAATTTTCTTCCGAAATGTGAGATTGGACCATGGGACGTGCCTTTTCGAGCGCCTCCAGCAGGGTCTTTTCCAGCGGATCTATGCCGTCGTAACTCCGCGGCGTCGCATGCGGCAGTTCTGTCTTGCTGGCGGCCAGGATATTGGCAGCACGCTTATGCAGGGTCAGAAGATCTTCGCCCTCCGGTGTGGCGGCAACCGCTTCTACCGCCTCGATACGGGATAGGGTGTTGACAACGTCATCGCTGCCGAAGGTCGCTTCCAGGACATCGTAACGGCGGCCTTCGTCGCGCAGTTGCACCTTCAGGCGTTCGGCAAAAAAGGCAAGAATTTCCGTACCGACCGTTTCGACCGCCTGTACCTCGACAGGCAACTCCCCCCGGCTGGAGTACCAGGCATTGACCAGTTCACCCAGCGGCAGAGACATGCTCTGCTCACGAATAATGCGCAGGATGCCGAGGGCCGAACGGCGCAGGGCATAGGGGTCTTTCGAACCCGTCGGCTTTTCACCAACGGCGAAAAAGCCGACCAGGGTATCGATCTTGTCGGCGAGAGCAACCGCCGCGCTGACCTTGCCCGTCGGAACCGAATCCGACGGCCCCTGCGGCTTGTAGTGCTCGCGGATGGCGTCGGCGATTTCCGGCTTCAGTTTTAAAGCGTCCGCGTAATAGCCGCCCATAACCCCTTGAAGTTCAGGGAACTCCCCAACCATCTTGGAGGCCAGGTCGGCCTTGGCCAGGCGCGCGGCCTCACGCGCGGTCTCGATATCGGCGCCGATATGACCGGCGATGTGCGCGGCCAGAGCCGAAATGCGCTCAACCCGCTGGGCCATGGTGCCCAGCTTAACGTGGAAGGTGGTACCTTTCAGCCGCTGCAACCAGAGGTCGAAATTGCCGGTTTTGTTGTCTTCATTCCAGAAGAAGACGCCGTCTGACAGACGCGCCGACAGCACCTTGGCATTGCCGCGTTTGATCTCCGCGCCGCCGTCGCTGGCGCGGATATTGGCGACGATGACGAAGTGCGGTGCCATCTTGCCGGTCGCCGTGTTGCGCACAGCGAAATACTTCTGGTGCGTTCGCATCGAGGTCCGGATGACCTCCGGCGGCAGGGCCAGAAATTGCGGGTCCATGTCGCCAAGGATCGGCATCGGGAACTCGTTTAGCCCCGCCACTTCTTCCAGAAGGCCCTGGTCCTCGATCAGTTCGCAGCCGGCGTCTTCGCAGATCGCCTTGGCTTCTTTCAGGATAAAGGCCTGACGCTCGGCATGGTCCAGGATGACAGAATTCTCCGCCAGGGCCTTCTGATAGCTGGAAAAATCGCTGACAGTGAGCGCCTTACCAGAACCGAGAAAGCGGTGGCCTTCGGTCAGGTTGGCCGCCGTGAGGCCTTCCAGTTCGAACGGAACGATCTGGCCGTCGAACAGGAACAGGATGCGCTTCAAAGGCCGCACCCAGCGGAAGTTGCTGGTACCCGACCGCATCGACTTCGGCCAAGGGAAGGCCAGGATGACCTCGCGCAGCATGTCAGGCAAGGCGTCGATGGTGCGGCGGCCGGGTTTTTCGATCCGCGCCATCCACACGCCGTTTTCAAGGACCAGTTGATCCTGGCTCAGGCCGACCTTGCGCAGGAAGCCCGCCATGGCCTGTTCCGGTGCCCCATCCTTGGGGCCCTTGACTTCTTCGGTGACGGCGGCCTGTTCGACCGGCAGGCCCTCAACCACCAAGGCTAAACGACGCGGCCCGACATAGGCCTTGATCGACTCCGACGTCAGGCCCGAGGCGGTCAGCCTGGCGCCGAACAGGCGCTCGAAATCGCGCGCCGCGCCCGGTTGCATCCGGGCCGGAATTTCTTCGGAAAAGAGTTCGATGAGAAGTTGGGGCATCAGGCGACTCCCCTCACGCGTTGCGCAACGCCGGCCTCTTCCTGGCGCGCCCATTCCTGCGCGCAGGCCTTACACAGATCCCGAATGCGGCCGATGTAGGATTGCCGCTCGGCGACGGCGATGGCGCCGCGGGCGTCCATCAGGTTGAACAGGTGCGACGCCTTCAGCACATGGTCATAGGCCGGCAGGACCAGGGGATAGCCCAGGCTGTTCGGCGTGTTGAGAATACGCGTCACATTGCTTTCCATGTCTTCAAACTGGCGCTTTAAGGTGGCAACGTCCGACGCCTCGAAATTGAAGGCCGAGAACTGGCGCTCCTGCTCACGGAAAACTTCGCCGTAGGTGACGCCGGCCTTGTTGAACTTCAGGTCGTAAACATTGTCAACGTTCTGCAGATACATGCACAGGCGTTCCAGCCCGTAGGTCAGTTCACCCGACACGACATCGACTTCGATGCCGCCGACACCCTGGAAGTAGGTGTACTGGGTGACTTCCATGCCGTCGCACCACACCTCCCAGCCCAGACCCCAGGCCCCGACGGTCGGGTTTTCCCAGTCGTCCTCGACAAAACGGATGTCGTGCAGGTTAACATCCAGCCCGATCGCCATCAGCGACCCAAGATACAGGTCCTGCAGGTTATCCGGATTGGGTTTCAGGATAACCTGGTATTGGTAATAGTGTTGCAGGCGGTTCGGGTTTTCGCCGTAACGGCCGTCGACGGGACGGCGCGACGGCTGGACATAGGCGCATTTCCACGGCTTGGAACCCAGGGCGCGCAGTACGGTTGCCGGGTGCAGCGTACCGGCGCCGACCTCGACGTCGTACGGCTGGAGAATAACGCAGCCCTGTTCGGACCAGTAGTGATGCAGCGTCAGGATCAGGTCCTGAAAAGAAAGGGGTTCTTTGGTCTCTGGCATGGTGTTGAAATCGCCTGAAAATGTGGCGCGAACATAGAGGGACGTATCCTGTGCCGCAAGCCAAAAACCCGGTAAATTTGCTGTCCGGAAAAGGAGAATCCGGCTTTCATGGCGACCATGACCGACGCCGATGTCAAACCCTCGCTGCGCACCCGTATGAACTCTGTCGGTTCGGCGCTGAAAAAACCAACGACCTGGACCCTGCTGGGTCTCGGGTTTTCCTGTGCCCTGCCCGTCCTGCTCATGGGCGGAACCTTGAACTTCTGGTTAAGAAGCTACGGCATCTCGCTGACCGTTATCGGTTTTGTCGGCTTCGTAAGCATGATCTACGGCCTCAAATTCCTGTGGGCGCCGTGGATGGACAAGGCGCGCATACCGTTTCTCTATGATTGGCTGGGCCAGAGGCGCAGCTACATGCTGCTCAGCCAACTGGGCGTTGCCGCCGGCCTGATCCTGATGGCGGTAATCGGGCCGCAACATCTGTGGGTGTTCATCGCCGCCATGGTCTTTCTCGCGTTCGCGGCGGCATCTCAGGAGATTGCCGTTGATGCCTGGCGGGTTGAGCAGACGCAGAACGACGCCGACCAGGCGTTAAACCCGGCCTTCTGGGCCTATGGGTGGCGGGCAGGTCTCCTCATTACCGATTCCTTGATTCTTGTCTTGTCGAAGCGGGTCGGCTGGCCGGTGTCCTATACCGCGATCGCCTGTCTGCTGGTTGTCGGCATCACCGCCACCCTGTTCGCCCATCGTACCGAAGTCGAGCTTCAGGTAAGATCTCAGGTGCGCAACCTTAAGGAACTGGTGATTGATCCCTTCATCAGCTTCTTCAATGAACACAGGGGTACGGCCGGTCTGATCCTGCTGACCCTGGCGCTGTATCGCCTGCCTGACTACCTGACCAATATGGCGGGGACCATGTATGCCGACACGGGCATCGATTCGGACGCCATCGCCGCCATGCGCGCCGGTGTCGGGTTATGGGCGTCGCTGCTGGGGATCGCGGCCGGGGGGGCCTGCCTGCTCGTGTTCGGTTTGCAGCGCGCCTTTATCCTGGGCGCCATCATCGGCCCTGTGTCCAATATCTGCTTTTCGTGGATGGCTGTCGCCCATGGCCATCTGGGCGTCTTCGCCTTCACCTTGGTCGCCGACAATTTTTCCAACGGTATCGCCGAAACAGCCTGGGTCGCCTTCATGACCCGGATGACCGGGCGCGAGCACACCCTTACCCACTATGCATTGATGTACAGCGTGGCGGCTCTGTTAGGTAAGACTCTGAAAAACTTTACCGGCCTCTTGGTCGATCTGTTGACGCCCAATCTGGGTTTGTTCAATGCCTATTCGGCCTTCTTTATCAGCACTGCGGTCATCGCAATCCCGACAGTGATTTTGTGCTTTGTCCTGCGACGAAAAGGCGTATTCTCAACCTAGCCTCATGCCAAAAAGTGGTCGCCACTTTTTGGCATGAGGCGTCAAAGATACAAATTCCTATCGTATTTTTGCGCTGTGCGGGTGTTTCCTTCCGGAAGATACCGCCATTGCCCGGTGTAGAAATCTCAAAAATATCAGGGATTAGTGCTATGAAAATCACCAATACTTTCATCGCAGTCGCGGATGACACCCAGGCGACACAGGGGATAGTTCCGCCGGAAAAAAACGGCGAACCGTCTTTGGCCTGGCTGCACTACAGCCTGCTGGGCGAACACCCTTACGAATACGATCTCGACAGCTTCAATTTCGAAGTCTATTGCCGTCGCAACCGCATCGCGCCTGAACACCGAGAAGGCCATCGCGCCGCCTTCTTCTCGAAGGGCCATCCGTGCATGCGCGCTTCGCCGCTGACCAAGTCCTACGGTTTCGGCGCTCACTATAACACGAGCGGAAAGATCGCCATCTATCCGATGGACTCTGTCGCCTACCGCAAGTTCCTCAATGATCCGGACATCACGATCGAAATGGCGCTGCGAGCGAAACGACCGGAAAAGTCAGCCCAGGGTGCACGCCTGGACCCAGGCAGCCGGCCAAAGGGCCTGCATACGGTGGCTTAGGGTCTCGGCGGCGTCTGGGTTCGCACACAGCGCGAAACAGGTCGCCCCCGATCCCGACATCCGCGCCAGCAGGGTTTGCGGTTGGCCGTTTAAGCTGGCCAGGACATCGGCAATGACTGGCTGCTGCCGGATGGCTGCCGGTTCCAGGTCGTTGCGCGTGCACTTTAGCGCCGCAATGACGGCATCAATCGTTGAAAGCCGGTCAAACTCGGCCTTGGCATCGATTCCCTCGAACCGGCCCAGGTGGTCGAAGCCGCTATAGACGGCGGCGGTGGAGCATTCAACCCGTGGATTTATCAGCACGCAGGGCAACTCCGGCATGGCGACCGGGGTAAGGATTTCGCCATAACCTTCGGCAAAGGCTGACCTGTTCCACAGGCACATGACGCCATCGGCGCCGATTCCGGCGGCAATTGCCCCAAGGTCGGCATCGCTCATATCCGGCGCAACCGCCTGGCGCAACAGGTGCAGGACCGCCCCGGCATCAGCGCTGCCGCCACCAAGGCCGGACGCCACCGGCAGGTTCTTGGTCAAGTGCAGCGCCCGGTCAACATTGACACCGGCCGCCGCCGCGAAGCGGCGCACGGCTTTCAGGATCAGATTGTCGTCACCGCTGCTCAACCCTGCAGCAAACGGGCCGTCTAGGGTAAGACGGCTCTCGCCGGCTGACAGCGCGACCTCATCACCGATATCGGCAAACATCACCAGACTTTGCAGCGGATGATAGCGCCGGGCATCGGGTGCTGCCACGTGCAGGTACAGATTGACCTTGGCAGGCGCCAGCCGCGACGTCACGGTTGAACAGGCTGCGCCGTCTCGTTCAGCGCAGTTATCTTGACCGGGGTTTCCACCTTGGCGGCGGCGGCCTGGGCTTCCAGTTTCCGTCGCACGGCGGCCGCCTGCTTGTCGCTGGCCCCCAAGGTCAGAACCCGCTGCCATTCGTAAGTGGCTTCGATGTCGCGACCGACGGCCTTGTAGACGTCGCCCAGATGCTCGTTGATCTCGGCATCCGAAGGTGCCAACTGTACCGCCTGTTCTATATAGGTCAGGGCCTGATCGTAATCACCGAGCTTGTAATAGCCCCAGCCGAGCGAATCGAGCATGGCGCCAGACTTTGGATTGACAGCCAGGGCCTGGCGGACCAGTTCCATGCCTTCTTCGACCTTGACGCCTTGATTGATCCAGCCATAGCCCAGGAAGTTGAGGACTTCCGGCCGCGTTTCATTGAGGGCGCGCGCCTTGTTGATCGCTTCCTCGGCCTTGTCCCACTGGTTGACGCCGTCATACAGCATGGCCTGGAGAAACCAGGTCTGCCACGTGAAGTCGCCGCTGCCGGCCCGGGCGATCCGCCCATTAAGGAGGTCAAGCGCGCCAGCGTCGTCTTGGCTTTCGTGCAGAATACTGGCCTTTTCCATGACCAGGCTGAGATTGTCCGGGTCGCGCGCCAGGGCCTGGTTGGCCAGGCTAAGGGCAGAGTTGGTCTCACCGCGGTTACGCAGGTTCCAGATGCGGCGCAGTGTGGCTTCGTTAGCATAGACGGAGTTCGTCGGCACACTGGCCCAGGCGGCTTCGGCGGCGCTCGGGTCACGCAATTCCTGCTGAATCTGGCCCAGAAAGATGCGGCCGCGTTCGGAGCCCGGATCGAGATGCAGCGAAAGGCGCAGGGTTGCCAAAGCCATCTCCGAGTCGCGTTCGCTGAACGAGAGGGTAGCGGCCAGGAACAGGGCCTGGGCCATGCTCTGCTTCAGGTCCGGCAGGGCGGGCCTGGCGTCGTTGGGACCGTCAATACGCTTGATGGCCAGGACCGCCGTCGGGTCGCCCGACTGGGTGACGATCTCAGCCCAAACCGTGCGGGCCTCGGCTTTGCGGCCGCGGCGTTCGAGAAATCCGGCATAATCCGGTCCGAAGATAAAAGCGGCAGCGCCCGGCTGATACAGCGCGGTGTAGATCGCCTCGGCCTCCTTGTGGCGGCCCTTCAGTTCGTGCAGGCGGGCGCGTTCGGACCGGACCAGCATGTCAAGCAGCTTGTCGCGGTCGCCGGGCGCTACGGCAGCTTCGCCGGACTCGTCGACGGCGGCCTTCCAGTCGCCGTTCATCGCCTGGATATAGGGTTTCAGCAGCACGGCGGCACGGCCGCGGCCGTTAACAGCCAGGGCGGCGTCGATGTTCTTTTGCGCAATGGCAGGCTTGCCAGCCTTGACCGCGGTGACGGCGCCGATCATCGGCACCATGAAGCGGCTGGTCTGCGTGGTCGGCGTCAGGTCGGCGGCCAGAAGGACGGCCTGGTCGAGATTGCCGTTGAGAATGCCGACCAGGAAGGCTTTTTCCTGCAACTCGCCATTGGTCGGGTCGCCGAAGGCTGCGGCCCCCATGGCATTGGCGGCAGTTCCGATATCGCCCTGGGTCATGGCGAAACGGCCAATGAGAAAGTGGGCATAGGGGCTGATGTTGCCGCCCAGTTGCCGGCGGGCGTCGGCGAAGATGGGACGGGCGTCAGCGGTGGCCGGGACCAGCGAACCCAGGGCCAGGGCGGCCATAAGGGCGGCATAAAAGGGCAAACGTACAGAACTCGATTTCACGAAACAGGCATCCGATACTGGAGAATAAACAGCCCTCAGAACTTACAGAGAACTTATACCGGCAAAATTCTTAATAGAAAAGCTATTCGGCAGGACAGTGATGCAAACTTGAGAGCGTGGCGGTTTTGCCTGGCTATCTGCAGTTGGCATGACGAAACGCGTGCCTGTGTCGCACTTAACACGTTGCAAGAGCATGATGAGTTTTGACGGAATCAAAATCCCGCTCTAAGTTTTTTGTCTTGTCGCGCAATTTGTCCGAAAAGTGCGTCACACTTTATCGGATTGCGCTGTATCGCGAGATGGCTTTTGGTAGAATCGCCATCTCGCTCTAAGTTTTTGTTTTGTCGCGCAATTTGTCCGAAAAGTGCGTCACACTTTATCGGATTGCGCTCTTGGGCCTTGCCCAGCCGAATCCTGCCTACAGAACGCAGCGTTCCATACTACGCAAAATCTTGTGTCAGTGTTTTATCTCGAAGCCTTCTGCGCCTCGGGGCTTTGAAATCTGAGACGACGCACGTATAGTCGGATCATAGCGCAGCGGAGACCGTGGTGAACGCATCGAACCGGCTGGATGGATGGAAGTCGATCGGCAACCATTTCGGTCGCGATCGGACAACCGTCATGCGCTGGGCGCGTGAGCGCGGCCTACCCGTGCGCCGGCTGCCGGGCGGCAAGACGGGAACCGTCTATGCCCTTAAGGAAGACCTGGATCAGTGGGCGAGCAGCCAGGATGATCTCGGTCACGACATTTCCGAAGCGCCTGTTTCCGGTCTGGCTTCCGGGCCAGTTGCCGGGCCCATTCCGGCGTCTATCGTCCCCCGCGGTCGCCGTCTTTGGCTGGCGGGCGCCGCGCTTGCCACCATCCTGGCCATGGTGGTGGCGCTGGTCTTACTGTGGCCTCGTCCCGCGCAGCAGCGACAAGCCCTTCCCTCAAATCCAGAGGTTGCGACCCTCTATCTTGAAGGCCGCGACCTCTGGGCCAGTCGCAAGCCGGATACCCTGCGCCAGGCCATGGCAGCCTTCACCACGGTGACGCAACGCGCGCCTGATTTCGCCCCGGCCTGGGCGGCCCTGGCCGATGTGCATCTGTTGTCGCGTGAGTTCGATTCTGTGAACGACAAGGCGGCCTTCGAGGCGGCGCGCACCGCCGCCAGGACCGCATTGAATCTGGATCCTGATCTGGCCGAGGCACATCGGGCGATCGGTTTCGTCGCGTACTGGTGGGACAACGATCCCAGGTCAGCGGGAATGGCCTTTCGCCGTGCGCTGGACCTGGCGCCACGCAATGCCCAGACGCATTTCTGGTACGGCAACGTCCTGTCGGACAATGGGCAACATGTGGCTGCTTTGCGGGAGCTGAACGCGGCGCGGCTGATCGAGCCGGGTTCCGTCGCCATTCGGACCGACCTCGCCTGGGCACAGTGGGCGGCGGGCGATGAGGCCCGGGCGCGCCAGGCCTTGACCGATCTGTTGCGCGACCATCCCGATTTTGTGGTGGCGCAGGATTGCCTCAGCATCATCCAGCTCTCCGATGGCGATTACGTCTCCTTCGTGCAGACCTATTCGGTCTTTGCCCGTCTTCGCGGTAGTGCCGACGAACAGATCTATGCACAAAGGCTTCGTGCGGCCTTGACCCAGGGCGTTGATTCCGTTCAGTCGGTCCTGATGCAAAAGGCCGTGTCCGAACTTTCGGCCGGGAAGCGAAAGACGCATGCCTGGCCGGTTCTGCTCGCCTCGGTCGCTCAGGATCGCGGCCAGGTGCTTGATCTTCTGGCACGCGCCGAGAGCCGAAAAGAGCGCTGGGGCGAGGCTGCCGTCGTGGGACGTATTCTGCGGCTGTGGAGCGGTGACGAAGAGATCGCCCGCCGTGTCAGCGCGCTACGCGCACCCGCGGTTGCCTAATTTCATTCCGCTTTAGCTTACGCACCAGAGAATCGTTGCTCCACAACGGTTTGCGACACGGCCGCGCGACGATTACCCGCGTCGTGCAACAGTTTGCAACATCGCATTTTCGCGTCCTGGCGTCATGCTGGAGGCCTTCTCAACTGGGCCTTATGCCATGCTCCTTCCGACCCGCCGGACCGTTCTCAGCGCCGGACTGCTGACCGCCACAGCCGCCGCGGGTGCAGTGCGGGCTACGCCGGTTTTCGCGTTTCGGGCCGGCGTCAAGTCGGTGCTGACTGCGCGGCAAAGCGCCATCTGTCATATCGCCGATTACGGCAACACGCAGGTTGTGTTGCTGATCGTCAACGGTGCAACCGTCGAGGTCCATGCCCGCCGCGCCGGCCTTTACCACCCTAAAGATCCTGCGGTAAGCCGGAGTGTCCGCGCTTTGGCGCCGGTCGATCTCAACCGGCTGATCTCGGCGGCAGGGGGGCTCGACCAGCCGGTTAATGGCAGCGTCCGCAACGACGCCTTTCATGCCCTCTATCAAAGCCTGAAGCCGATGCCGGTGGCCCGCGCCTGCGGTTCAAACTGCCGCGCCATGGGTTCGGGTCAGGCTCTGCCGATCAAAGACGCCTTCTTCCGCGACTGGAGCTTTGCCCACGCGCCGTCGGGTCCCTTCCTCGCCTTTTCATCACCCACGGTCAAAGCCGTGTGGTCACTGGAGTCCTGAACCATGGTCTTACGTCATCTCTCTCTTTCCGCCCTTTTGCTATGCAGCGTGTCCGCCTGCGCCA
The DNA here is from genome assembly GCF_000495835.1 of Asticcacaulis sp. AC402. GTDB lineage: Bacteria > Pseudomonadota > Alphaproteobacteria > Caulobacterales > Caulobacteraceae > Asticcacaulis. Next base: position 30,455 of record NZ_AWGC01000015.1, on the reverse strand, counting down.
CAACGCCACCGCCCGCATCCCTCTTAGCGGCGCACAGCCAACCGACAGGTGCACGTCTGATGCAAGCCAGGGACGCCCTGATGGCCGGCGATACCTCGACGGCGCTGGCGGGCTTCGGCGATGCGGCTGCGCGCAATCCGAATGATCCTAACGCCCAGACCCTTCTGGCGCTCACCTATCATGCGGCGGCCAAGGGCGATCCCGAGACGCTTGATCTGGCGGCGGCCGGCTACGACCTGGCTCTGCGCAGCGACCAGGACGCCTTCTGGGCAGCGGCCCTGGCCGGGAAGGCTGTCTATGACCGGGGACGTTACGATGAGGCCCAGGCCTATTTTGCCCGTGCCGTGATGATGCGCCCTGACAATACGCACGCCCTGCTGGCCCTGTCGATGAGCGCCTACATGTCCGGCGATCCAAAACTGGCGGCACTGACCGCAGAGCGGGTAACGCAACTTCCGGCGGATGCCCGGACCCACGCTGAGGCAGTGCGACTTTCCGGACTGTCCTATGCCGCCACGGGGCGCAAGGCGGAGGCGTGGCAAAGCTATGCCCGCTATGCAGAGCTACGCCCCGATGCGGCGGCCCCGATGCATGTCCGCATCAGCGATCTGGTGCGGACCGAAGACGCGGCGATGCCGATCAGCGACGGCCCGCAGGTTCCCCTGGCGCCCGATCAGATCTCGGTCGATGTTGCCATAATCCTGTCGCAGACCTCCCAGCGCGATAGTATCGGCATCAACCTGCTGGACGGGTTGACGGCGCAGTATGGCCTGCAAAGCCAACGTGCCACGACCGGCGACGCGCAAGGTAACCGCAATATGCAGCGCACGGTAACCGAGGCCATTTCTATCCCGCAACTGACCTATAATATGAACCTGTTTAACCGTTTCGGGCAGTACTACCAGGTTGTGGCCCGGCCCATGCTGACGGCCTATCGCGGTGAGCCCGCCGACTTTTTCGTCGGCCGCTCGGCCAAGGTTGCGGTGACCGGTGTCAACTTCTCACAACTGGAAACCATCGACATTGGCACCCAGATCAAGGTGACGCCGGTGGAGATAACTGCGGTAGGCACACGGTTGCGTATCGAGGTGACGCGCTCCTTTCTGTCGGGAGAGCCGGCTGGCAATTTCAACGAGGCGCTCAACACCTGGCGCCAGACCGTCAGCACGACCGTCGAGGTCGCTTTCGGCACGACCCTGATCCTGTCAGGCCTATCCGAAAGCGTTCGTGACTCTTCGACCACCAAGACGCCACTACTCGGCGACGTGCCTATGGTCGGATCGGCCTTCAACCGCCGCATAACCACAGACAAGCGCGACGCCGTTCTAGTGCTGGTGACGCCATCGCCATCGATGGCCTTTGCCGGTCCACAATGGGCCCGACCGGCCCAGATCGAACAGCTTATCGGCCAGTGGAGCACGGTCATCGCGCCGGGCAGCGATCTGGGTCAGATCACCGGCAAGCTGGCACGCGGGCGATTGTTCACCCGGGCCCGCAAGGACGACGCCCGCCTGACCTGGCCCGACTTGCCCAACGATCAGGGGGAGATCCTGAAGGATCTGCTGCTGCCGTAGCGACCGTCCCCATCACACCCATCATCAGGAGGAAAACACCCTAAACATCTGCCAGTGAACGCCCCTCCGGTAGAGAACGCCGTCGGGCCACCCGAGTAATTTTCCGTTTTTTTTAACCTTTTTCTCGAGGAGACACCATGTCCCGCGCAATGATCCTGTCTGCCCTGCTGACGCTGGGCGTCAGTGCCCTGCCCCTGATGAGCGCCTCGGCGCAAACCGTCGTCAAACCACCCGTTCTGCTCAAGCCCATCCCCAAGCCCCCGATCGTCACCACCGTACGCAAGGCGAAACTGGCCTATATCATGGGCGTCGATACGTCTGACGCCACATGCGGCACCTACGATCCGGCAGGCCTGACCAATCCGGTCATTTACCGTACCGATTCCGGAGCCGGCCGGCATCTCGATATCTTTGCCGGCGATACCGGACTTGTGCTGATCGGAAGCAACCTGGATCTGGTTCAGCGGGTTGTTGTCAATTTCGACTCGGCGCCGGATGTGACGGCTGCGGTTGTGTCGCGTCGCAACGGCAACACGGCTTGTGGTGAAAAAGCGACGGACAAGGTTATGACCATCCGATTCACCAGTCCGGTGAGCACGTCGACCCAGAAGCTGTTCGGGGGCCTGGAACTTTACGCCTTCAACGAAAGCTTCCTGAGAAACCCGCCACGCATCATCAAACCGAACGATCCGTGCCTTCCAGAAAACTTCAATCTCGAAGCGGGCATCCCGCCGCAATGTGCGCTGGACTTTGTCCCCCTGGCGGAAGTACATGGTTTTGCGATCCGCCCCCTGCCCCAGATCCAGTCGCGCACGGCGCTCGACAACACCGGACGTGTTCCGACCATCGAGCGTCGGCCGGAAGTGGTGGGCAACAATCTGGGCCAATTCACACAGATCGCGCTGAATTTCGGCAACCTGTCGGCGGTGACCGGCACCGCCCGCATGCTAAGCCCGACCATTGAGGCCGGCCGGTTCAGCGGCACCGTGCGATGGGAGAACATCACCGCCGCCGGAACCTGGTTCTTCAGCCTTCAACCCAGCCTGAGCCTGTACCGTCAGCCCCGCACGGGGACCGCCACTGTGTTCAGCAACTCGCTGACGCGGCGCGAAGTTAATGACACGGTGTGGGCAAGCGAAACCGATTTCCGCCGCCGTTTCATGGGGTCGAATATCGCTTCAGCCAGTTTCAACTACCAGGCCACTGCCACACCCACTCCGCCACCACCGCCGCCGGCCGCAGCGAATATCACCGCCTTTGACCCCGGCAACCGGCTCTATGTCACCAGCGGCGGTACCACTACCGTCGGTAACCTGCCGGGAGAAAATTCGCAGATTCTGAGCACATTGCAAAGCGAAGCCTGGTGTGCCGCCCTGCCCCAACCGGCCCCTGGGCCTAATGGTGTGCGGACCGTCGCCCTGGGCCAGACGACCCTGGGCAACCTCAACTGGGGCATCCGCAACAGCGGAAATGCCGCCTTTACCGGGACGGTCACGGCGGAGTTGCGTTTGGGGGGCACCGTGGTTGACACGATGAGCTTTACCGGCACCCTGGCCGCGGGCGCCACGCAGATCGACACCTTCCAGCGCCCGACCCAGACTGTGGCGATCGCCCGTGAAAGCCTGGGACCGCTGTGCTTCCATGTGGGTCTGGGGTCCGATGCGGTGGTTGAAAACCGTGGCTACACGGTGCGCATCACAAGCCCCGGCAGCAACTCGACCAATCTCAGATCCATTCCCTAGATCGTCGATCCAGCCGCACCTGGGCGACGCTAAGGCGCCGTCCCGGTGCGGCCCTCGACTACCGCCTGAGCCAAAAACAACAAAGGATTCCAAAAGGCGTCACCGAAAAACTCTACCCGCGCTCGCCGTGACGCTGCCCGTCTGATCTGGCCTGACCTGCCGCCCGATCAGGGCAAAATCCTGAAAGACCTTTTGCTGCCTTAGACTCCATTCCAAGAAAAGGATTCCACTATGCGTAAGCTTGCCCTTGTTCTTACCACTTCCCTACTGAGCCTGTCCTTGGCTGGTACCGCCCTCGCCCAGGTGAAGCCCACCGGCAACAAGCTGGTCGCCCCCATCCTCAAGAAGCCGATCACCCCCGTGGTTAGTTTCAACCCGGTCATCTCCAGCTTCCGGATGAATGCCGGCGCCACCGCCACCCGCGAACGCAGCGTTATTCTGGACATCGTCCTCGGTGGTACGCCGGCCGGTGTGACCCAGTACCGTGTGTCGGAGGACCCCAATTTTGCCGGCGCTGGCTGGCAGACCTTTATTGCTCAGCCCAGCTACAATCTATCGATCGGCAACGGTACTAAACGGGTCTACCTTCAGGTCCGTGGTCCCTCGCCCTCCAGCCCGGCGACATTTGTCCATTCCAACATCGTCAGCAGCGACATAACCTTCGCAAACCCGCGTCTGACCAACCTGACGCTGCAGGAAACCCGTGGGTTTACCTATGGCAATGTGGCCATGAAAGTCGAGTTCGAAGGCACGGCCAACCAGTTCCGCACATCGCAAGACCCAGGCTTTGCCGGCGCTATTTGGTGGCCGCTCGGCAGCAACGGCAAGGTCGAACACGTCGTGACCGGAGCCTCGGGCCCAAAGACCATCTTTGTTCAGGTCGCCAACGGCACGGATTTTATCTCCGAGCGGATGTCGCGCGCGATCGACTATGTCGAGTCAGATTTGCAGCTTGTCAGGCTTCAGGAGGCCGTCATCGAGGCCCGCATCGAGGGCTATACCGTTTCGGCGACCTCGGCACGAGGCAATTGGGAGTGCGGTTTCGAGTACGGTACCAATGGCCAGACTCTGACGCTTCGGGCCAAGCCCCTGTATGATCTGCTTGGATTCGCCAAGGGGACGGACCAGTGCACCTTCCGCCTGTTCGAGGGCAAAAACCTGGCGGCACCGTGGACCGCTGCGACCTTCGTCCAGGACCCCGGAAACATCCCCGCAAAGCTCGTTCGGGTCACCAAGGCAGCGCCCATTTCTGGCAGCAGCGACCTGGGCATGATCATCGTCTGGAACCTGCCCGGTGACGGTTTGGCGACGGGTGAGTCCTATCACAGCAGTATCAGGGTGCTGCAGCTTAGAGGCCCCAAACACGGTAACTGGCGCCAGGCGTTCGAGTAGATGCAGCAGCAGTCCTGAAGTTTTTACAAACGCCCGGGTCCCTGACCCAAGTCCTTGAAAGGGGGTCTTTCAATGCCTGAATTATCAATGTCAATTCGCCGCAACCTTGTCATGTGGACCGTCCTAAGCCTGGTCCTGACGGTGCCCGTATCAGTCGGGGCGCAGGACTGTCCCCCGCCCGAGAGCATCACGATCACAGGCGTCAGCGTCGACCGCACGACCGTGATCGGCGGCGTGGACCAGTTCAAGGTAAAGACCACGTTTTCGGCGCCCGTCCCACGCGGATGCACCGTGAGAAATCGCGTCGAAGTCACGCCCCTCAGCGCCATCGACTCAGCGGGAGGTGAAAATCTCTTCTCGAATGGCACGGGTGAGGCCTCTGAGGTCCTGACCCGAATCAGCAGCGGTGTCGACCAGGCGACGCCGGTAACCATAGCCGCCCAGACCATCGCCATGTCAGGCAATGTCAGATATGGCACCGTCCACACCACGTCAATTACGCTGACGCCAGCCCGTCTCAACGCCTTCAGCCTCAGCAGCGACCGTCTGGCGCACAATGGATCGATATCCGGTCGGGTAGAGATCGGAGACGGCAGCGGCATATTTTACGGCGAGGTTACCGTCAACCTGACGGCCAGCCCGGCTGGCCTGATCAACCTGCCGTCGACCATTAAGGTGGGCGAACAGCGCACCGAAGTTTCACCCGGCCGGTTTACCGAGTTTGTCAGCACCTTCGCCGTAACCCCCAGGACGCGCGTGCTGCAACCGACGCCGGTGACCATCACCGCGACTCGCGCGGGCCGCAGCCTCAGCCAGACCGTCGTGCTTCAACCGTTGTCGACAAACCTGCTGCCGAAACCGACGCCCAAGCCGATCGCACCGACCAAACCTGTCAAAAAGCCTGGCTTCTGAGCCATCTCCTCACGTTTCTTGCTCCTCGCAGTTTCGTCGTGCCGCGTGGCGAGCGTTGGCCTACCGGGCACGTGCTCCAAACTTGTGGGGAACAGTGCTCCTGTCCCCGAATTTTGTCTTTATGATTGAGTTGAGCCCCATCAGTACGATCGCGCACCCTGAGGGTCAAATCTGTTTTTCAACGCTACTGGCGAGTCGGCGCTCGTCCTGAACCGGACCCGCAGCGGGGTCGATGAGGTCACACCCGTGACCATAACCGCCCAGGCCATTGCGGGTGGGGTCGTTTATCGCGTACATGGCTACACCAGATGCGATTTGCGAAACACAATGACTAAGAAATCCACGGGACAGACCCTGCACCCTTTCGTCACACCGCTCACCTTGGCCGGCGCCCTGCCCTTCCTCGGCTGCTCTTTAGCAGCCTGGCGTCTGTTGCAGCTTCCTTTCGATCCTGCCTATGCAGCCGTGGTTTACGCTGCAGTTATTCTGTCATTCCTGGGTGGCATTCAGTGGAGCTTCTTTCTGACCGAACCAGCGCCTAAAGCCTGGATCATCATCATCAGCAATCTGCTGGCTCTGCAAGGATGGGGTGTGGTTCTGCTCTTCACCGCCAGCCCGTCGGGCGCTTGTATTGTCCTGGCACTTGGCCTCTGCATCGCTCTTTGGGTGGACGGCAACTTATGCAGGCAGGGTTTTCTCCCCGAAAACTTCTACAGACTGCGCCAGTTGACCACCGCCCTGGTAGTTCCTTGCCTACTCGCGACAGCATCGGCGCAGCACTTTGTTATAGCCGCGCACCTGTCGTAGACAGAGTGCTTGTCGATGAGAGCGGGACTCCTTTTCCCAAGGCTGAATTGACACGTAGCCGCAGCCGCGTGCCCGCCTGTCAGACGCGTGAAAAGCCTGCGCATCGCACATCAGCGCCTGGCAATTGGCAAGTCACGCGTCTCACGAACCGTTCCCGCGCAAAGCCTCGACCACCAACCCGCGCAACCCTATACGGGCTTTGGCCTTGACGCCAAACATCGCCGTCCCCGTTAGCTTGCGCTGCACGAACAGAGTATCGGCCGGCGGCACGTGCCATGTAGACCGGTCCAGGGCAATCTTGCTGCCCTGGGCTTTAATCACCGGCACGAAGGTGCGATCGGCAAAATCGACTGTGGCACGACCGAAATGTCGTATCATCACATCCATCATGGTTTTTATCTCGCCGGCATATCTCAGGTTTACGCCCTCGGTCATCATTCCGATGTCCACCAGTGCCGCACGCACGGCCTCGCGATCCTCGTTAAGACCCGCCTGCATCAACTTGCGATACGCCAGGACCGTCTGGTCAGGCACAGGACGTGTGGCGCCAAAATCCAATAACACAATCTGCCCGGTCTTTCGTACCCACTTGTAATTGGCGAAATTCGGATCGGTCTGCATGACGCCCAGCGCGAACAGTTCTTTCAAGCACAACTCGAACAACCGCGTCGCCGTCTGGTCACGCATAGCCTGGCTTTCATTGACAACCGTCTCCAGATCCTCCCCTTCCATGAAATCCATAGCCAGGATATTGGGTCGGGTCAGCGGCTCATAAGCGGCAGGGACCAGGTATTGCGGCGAACCAGCAAGCTCAGCCCTGTAACTCTCCATGAAGTCCGCCTCGCGCAGATAATCCGTCTCCTGATGTAACTGCACGCGCGCCTTTTCAATCAAGCTATCCAATCCCTTCAGGCTATTCGCCAACCCGGCGGCCTTCAACAGCCCCGATATATTTGCCACATCCGCGTCGATACTCGTCTTCACGTTCGGGAACTGTATTTTGACCGCGAGGACTTGCCCGGACTTCAAAACAGCCTTGTGCACCTGACCAATTGAAGCGGCCGCAATGGGCGCAGGGCTGAAAGCGTGAAAAGCGTCGCGCCACCCGGCACCCCACCCCGCCCGCAGCACACTGTCGACCTGATGGTTCGGCATTGTGTGCGCCGCCTGCTGCAACTGCGCCAATGCCTGGCTAAACTCCGGCGGCAGCAAATCACCATTGTCCATCGACAGGATTTGACCAACCTTCATCGCCGCGCCACGCATCCTGGCAAGATGCTCAGCGACCTGCAACCCGGTCGATCCACTGAAAATCAGCGCGCCGAGGTCAGGCTTGCGGCCGCGTGCCAGTTGCTTCGCACCTTCGACGACAACACTGCCGACACCCGCAGCGGCCAGCCCTCCCAGAGCGAGCAGTCGCTTAGCTGGGCTGGTGGGCACGGTCGTGCGCTTGAACATTTTGCTAGCCGTCTTGTTGTGTCTTCACCAATACGCATCCGCGCCGACACCAGTTCAAATATCCAAACCTTTTCACCGCGTCATCTTGTCACTCATCTTCGCGCGGCGTGACTTCGTATCCGGTCAGCTTGTGCAAACAAGGACGCAAAAAAATTACCTCGCCCTGCGAGTCACCCAAGAGCGCAATTCGAGAAAGCGGGCGCCACGTTTCGGAAAAATTGCGCGACAAAACAAAAACGTAGAGCAGGATTTTGATTCCATCAAAACGCATCCCGCTCAGATGAGAGAGCTTTATTATGAACGGAGTCCACACGCCGAAGCGTCTCACGGTAAGCCTTGAGACAGCAGCCTTACTGCCGGGCATCGCCCCGCAGGGCCGCGTCTCGCTCGGTAGTCTGGCCTCAGCTGCTCTCAAAGGTGGCGCCAACGGCGTCATGCTTCACATAACGGAAGATCGTGGGTTGGTCACCGAAACGGATCTGCGCGACTGTGCCCTGGCCTGCCACCTCGTCGAAGCCGCGTTTAATCTTCGCATGACCCCCGCAACCGACTCGGTAGCCCTGGCTCTGGATCACCGTCCTAATGCCGTATACCTGGGCGCCGAAACCCGTGTTCGAGCCATGGTTGGCGCCGGTCTCTCGCTCAAATTCAACGTTAACCACATCCATCGGGTGATATCCAGCCTGGGCGGAGCTGGCATTCGAACTGTCATCTGCGTCGAACCAAACCTCGACACTATTGAGGCGGCGCTAAGGGCTGGCTTCGAAGCCATCGAGCTCGATACCCTGTCTCTCTGTGAGGCGATCGACAGCACCGACCTCGACCGTCTCGAAGTCGAGCTCGGTCGTATAACATCTCTTGCCCGTTACGCTTCACGCCACGGTGTCGAGGTCCAACTTGGCGGCGGGCTGAACGCACACTCCCTATCCATCCTAGCTCGCCTTTCGGTTGTGCGCCAAATCAATCTTGGCCGAGCCACCGTTGCTGATGCCCTGATCGACGGCATGGCCTGCGTTGTGGCGCAAGCCATGACAACCGTCCAGGCTGCCGGCCGCGACCAAGATTCTTACGAAGCGAGGCGTCGCCGGCTTGTTTACCGCGCCACCTATCGTGGATTCAGGGAAATGGATATGATCCTGTCGAGCTTTTTTAGAGGCGAAGAGGCAGCTCTTGACGACCCCGCCCTGCTGATAGCCGAACGTGTCCTGGACCTGCCAGACCACGGATTGTACGACCTGATCCGTAACGATCTCAAACCGGACCGGGGCCTGAACGTCTCCATCATCAAACAGCTCCGCGCCCACTATCGCCGAGGTATTCAATGTCCGACCCATATAGAAATCCACGCCCAATAAACGAAGACGCTTGGGATTAGCATTTTTTCGGCTCAGGCGCCGCCGCACTTGAGGCCCCGATGGCTCCTGGCAACAGCCCAGCCGCGCCAGAAACGTTTTTTAGCGCGTTTGCCAACCCGAAATGAGTCAAGGTCATTGAGGGTTGGTACAGCAAGCCAGCCCGCGGCTCGGCAAATCGGATACTGGCGCTCCTGGCTGGCATCCCCGTGTGAGACACAAAACATGACCTACAAAAACCTTGACGCAGCTACCATCGACGAAATTATCGACATGGCGCTCAGCGACCATATTGGCTTCGAAACTATCAAACATAACCACGGCCTGTCAGCCGATCAGGTTAAGGCATTGATGCGGGAAAACCTTCGCACAAGTCGCTACAGGGCTTTGCGCAAACGCGTACGCAGAATGACCGCCAATCGCGCAAGCTACAAATAGCGGTCTCATGGCCAGCTAAAATGTTCGTAACGTCGTCAAGGTCCTTGGTCGTCAATCCAGATCCAGCATCAGCTGTGCGCCCGTAACCTCATTCAGCCTGGCTCCTTGCGACCTCCCGCCGCGCGCCGGCGCGGTCATCGGCAGGCCAGCCCTACGACTTCCGTGCTTTGCCGCAATCTGGTTCGACACCGTCTTATGAGCGCTGTTGTCTCGCAGGCCGTACAGCGTGTCACGCGCAGCCTTGGCTGCCAGCGCATGATCGACAATCGGACGGGGATAAGCGAGCCCTTTGGCCCCGTCCCACTGCCATGGTTCATGGATGAAACTGCCCGGCACCGGACCAAGTTCCGGCACATAGCGCCGCACGAAGTCGCCTGTTGGATCCTGATCATACCCCTGTTTGACCGGATTGTAGACGCGCACAGTGTTAATCCCAGTCGTACCCGACTGCATCTGCACCTGTGGCCAGTGGATCCCGGGCTCGTAGTCGACGAACAAACGCGCCAGGTGCAGACCGCTGGCCCGCCACGGTAACCACAAATGATAACTGGCGAACGATATCAACATCGCTCGCATCCGGAAATTAATCCACCCGTGATGGTCAAGCGCGCGCATGCAGGCATCAACGAACGGATACCCCGTCTGCCCATGCTTCCACGCCGCCAGAACCCGATCGTCGGCAAGTTCAGGACGCAGGCCATCATAGGCCGGATGCAGATTTTCAAACTCGAGCCTCGGCTCGTCTTCCAGCTTTTGCATAAAGTGGCAATGCCAGTGCAAACGCCCGGCAAAGGAAATCATCGACGCGCGCCATGCCTTCGCCTGAGCCCGATCCGCGGCATTTAAATCCCGCATCCGCCCCCGGGTCGCCTGGGTCACCTCACGAAGGGAAAGCGTTCCCCAGGTGAGGTGCGGGGAAACGCGCGAACTGGCTTCGAACGCCGTCACTGGACTCGACATCTGGTAGCGATAATCGCGTCCGCGTTCGTTTAGAAAACTTTCGAGAGACGCACGCCCTGCCTGTCGACCACCCGGCTGACGACCTGGACACGGATCAGGCTCCAGACCAAGTTCTGCCGCAGTGGGAATATAACCGGGCCACGCGCGCGCCAACCCAGGCAGAGACTTCGGCGCCAACGTGACTGTCTCGGCCATGTCGCGGTCCCACGCTTTCGCCCAGCCGTCTCTCGATTTCAGGCGCCGCTGGACACCAAACTGCCTGAACTCACGCCACGGCACCGCTTCACTCTTCGCCCAGGACGAAACGGCGATATCTCGCGCATAGGTCCAGCCATTGCCCGTTTCTTCGTGGCTCCACAGCCCGGCAATACCTTGCCGTGCATGAATTTTCCGGAATATCTCGACGGCATCGCCCCTCAACACGCAAAGGGACTGACCCAACGCCCCCAAAGCTGCCTGAAGTTCGCGCAGGCTTTCCGCCGCGAATGCCCATTGTCGCGCCGACGCATCCGCCTGCGCCCAAAAGGCCGGCTCTACGATATACAGCGGCAGAACCGGGCCCGCCGCCGCCGCCGCCGCCAGCGCACGATGATCATGGATGCGCAGATCCCGCTTGAACCAGACGACGTGCAGAAGGCCGCTCACGTGAGGTCAAGCTCCTCAAGCAGCGCCGGGATCGCCGCCTTGAAAGCAAAAAAGCCCTTAGTCGCCCGGGGCCAGAACAGCGTATCCCATTGACGGCGGAGCGGGATTAAGCGGATACCCTCGTGAGCCAACTCCGACCCAAGAAGCGCTAGGGCGTCCGCCACGGGTCCGACGGGAGCATAGGGCGTAATCACCTGTTGCGTGCCGTCCCTTTGTGCCGCCGCGATAACCTCGCTGACCCCCATGGCATCGATTGTCTCGACGGGACACTGAAAATGCGCGCTGGCCCTTTGCGCCGCGTCAGCCGCCGCCGCCTTCACAAATTGTCGGGCCTTGTCACCCCAAAGCAACGCCGCGCTTGAGGCGACAACCACAGATGTGATCGCGGCGCCCTTCGGGACGCAGGTTTCGGCCAGAAAATCCTCAGGGGTAATCAGCAGCGTCGACGCCTGCTTTGCATCAAATACACCCATTTCGGGTAAGGGGCGCACCGGCACGGTTGTTGTCTCATTCAGCGCCCTGGCCTCACGCGCAAGCCCAACCGGCGCGAACCGACCCCGGGTGTACCGCGCGATATTGTCCCGAGTGGCCAGATACGTCTTCCCTGCCGTTTGCAGCCCGGCGACCCATCGCCACGACAACGTATTGCTGGCCGCATCCGCGTCGATCAGGTGGCGCAGGAAGAAGTCTGCCCCGAGGCTCCACGGCAGCCCCAGCGTAAAAATCCAGATCGAGGCGAACCACATCCGCGCATGATTGTGCAGATACCCCGTCTCCTGAAGTTCCAAGGCCCAGTCATCAAACCCCGCGATGCCGGTACGACCTTGCTCGGCGTCCCCTATCGCCTTGATGTCGTGAAAGCTCTCCCGGCTGTGCGCCCGTTCTGCTAAAAAGCGCGTCCACGCGTCCGGGTGCAGTTCCAGCCACCCCTTCCAATAGGTTCGCCAGAGAATCTCCTGCACAAACTTGTCAGCCTCGCGCAGGCTGTGCTGCGCCAGGACTGCGGCAACAATTTCATCCTCGCTGATCAGGCGATACCGCACATAGGCCGACAGGCGAGAAACCGCTGTCGGCTGCCTGGGACCGGCATCGATGTTCCGATCCCGGGCATAGGGCTCCCCAGCCTTGGCGACAAAATCGGCCAACCTTCGTATGCCGGCGTCGCGCGATGCCGGAAAGTCAACGTCCATCCTCAGCGCCCATCCCTTCGAAAAAAACTCATACGCGTTCAGATGGAGACGATACCCAGGCTGACCGCGTTCCACCAAAGTAATTGCCTCATCGATGATGGCTAACGCCGGCAGGCCTCACATGGTGCCATGACAGCGCCTGAGCGCAAAGACCGTGATCTCTTCGATTATCAACGAGGTAAGGACTACGATGGACTCGCTTAAACGGATTGAGTTTGCCCCAACCGATTAGGACAAACTGACCTGGCCTCCGGCAAAACCGGGGGAGCAGTGCGCAACCTGAGAAAAAGTGGTCAGAGACATTTCTGCCCCTTCACGACAGCGACTTGTCGGTGAAACGTCAGAAAATTACCACGTGCAGACGTTCTGCAAGCCCGGCACCTTCTCCACGCCTGCCCTATATCAACCCGCCCAGCGGCGACGAGGGATCGGCGTACAGCTTACGCTGCATCCGGCCGGCCAGGTAGGCCTCGCGTCCGGCAATGACGGCGTGCTTCATGGCCCGCGCCATACGAATAGGGTCCTTGGCCTCGGCAATCGCCGTATTCATCAGCACCGCGTCGCAGCCCAGTTCCATGGCCACGGCCGCATCCGAAGCTGTACCGACGCCGGCATCGACCAGGACCGGCACCTTGGCGTTCTCGATGATGATTCGCAGCGTCACCGGGTTCTGCACCCCCAGCCCCGAGCCTATCGGCGCGGCCAGCGGCATGATGGCCACCGCCCCCGCTTCTTCCAGCTTACGGGCATATACCGGGTCGTCTGAGCAATAGACCATGACCTGGAACCCCTCCTTGACCAGCAGTTTCAGCGACCGCAGGGTCTCTTCCATGTCCGGATACAGTGTCTTCGGGTCCGACAGCACCTCCAGCTTGACCAGATCCCAGCCACCGGCCTCGCGCGCCAGGCGCAGGGTCCGCACGGCATCCTCGCCGGTATAGCAGCCGGCCGTATTGGGCAGGTAGGTGAAGCGGTCAGGCCGGACAAAGTCCATCAGCATCGGCTGGCTGGGGTCGGAGATATTGACCCGGCGAACGGCCACCGTGACGATCTCGGCGCCGGAGGCCTCGGCCGCCGCGGCATTCTGGGCATAGTCCTTGTACTTGCCTGTGCCGACGATCAGGCGCGAGTTGAAGGTGCGCCCCGCAACGGTCCAGGTCTCAGCCCCCGCTTCGCTTTGACTCACTGCCCTGTCCGCCATCAGTTACCACCACCTACAAAATGCACGATTTCCAGCCGATCGCCGTCTACGAGCTCGGTCGCCAGATAGGTCGAACGCGGAACGATTTCGAGATTGCGCTCGACAGCGACCTTGCGTCCGTCCAGCCCGATCTCGTCAATCAGCGCCGCCAGATTGCCCGCCGTAACCTCACGCGTTTCGCCATTCAACAGAATTTTCACCATTTTTGCGCCATTTTTGTGCAAATGCGTAACCATCCGCGTGTCTTGCGCTTGTGAGCCGGAAATCTCCGCGCTACAAGACGCGCTTTCGCCAACTGCCCTCAAGCAGGTTCATGTCTAAACCCATATATGTCCTCAATGGCCCCAATCTCAACCTCCTTGGGGTCCGCGAGCCGGAAATTTATGGCTACGATACCCTGGCCGATATCGAATCGCGCTGCCGCGCCCGTCTCTCGGGCACGGGCACCGATCTTGTTTTTCGCCAGTCCAACCACGAAGGCGAACTGATCGACTGGATCCACGAAGCCCGTGAGTCCGGCTGCGCCCTCATTATCAATCCGGCCGGCTACGGACACACCTCCGTTGCCCTGCTTGACGCGCTCAAGGCGCTGGCGATCCCGGTGATCGAGTGCCATCTCTCAAACCCCCAGACCCGCGAACCCTTCCGCCATCACTCTTATGTGTCATTGGCTGCAAAAGGGATTATTGCAGGATTTGGTCCCATTGGTTATGAACTGGCCGTCCAGGCCGTTCTCGCCATGCTCAAAGCCTGATTCCGTAACGCTCAGGCCCCAATCAAGGTTCCTACATGACGACCGCAAAACCCTCCGTTGACCCGATCGATCCCAAGCTGGTCCGCAAGCTCGCCGACATCCTGAAGGAGACCGAGTTGACGGAGATCGAGGTCGAACAGGGCGATCTCAAGATTCGCGTGGCGCGGCAGCTAACCGCCGCCCCGGTGGTTAATTATGCCATGGCGCCCCAGGCCTACGCATCGCCTGCACCGATCGCGGCACCCGCCGTCGAAGCCGCGCCCGCCGCGCCCACAGCTGCGGCCCCCAAGGACGCAATCACCTCGCCCATGGTCGGCACGGTCTATCTGTCGGCTCAGCCCGGCGCCGCCGCCTTCATCAAGGTCGGCGACAAGGTCAAGCAAGGCCAGACCCTGCTGATCATCGAAGCCATGAAGACGATGAACCCAATCCCGTCGCCGCGCGAAGGCGTGGTCGCCCAGATCCTGGTCAACGATGCGCAGCCGGTTGAATACGGCGCGCCGCTGGTCGTGTTCGAGTAAGCCGATCATGAAAACCTTCGACAAGATCCTGATCGCCAACCGCGGCGAGATCGCGTTGCGCGTCATCCGCGCCGCCAAGGAGATGGGCATCGCCACAGTGGCCGTCCATTCCGAGGCCGACCGCAACGCCATGCACGTCCACCTGGCCGATGAATCGGTCTGTATCGGGCCAGCAGCGGCGTTCAAGTCGTATCTCAACATCCCGTCGATCATCGCTGCTGCCGAAATCACCGGCGCCCAGGCGATCCACCCTGGCTACGGCTTCCTGTCGGAAAACGCCAAGTTCGCCGATATCGTCAGCGCTCACGGCATGACCTTTATTGGCCCCAAGGCCGATCATATCCGCATGATGGGCGACAAGATCACAGCGAAACAGGCTGCCAGGGATTCGGGTATCCCCGTCGTCCCGGGCTCGGACGGCGGCGTTGCCACCGTCGAGGAAGCCATGGCAGCCGCCGAAACCATCGGCTTCCCCGTCCTGATCAAGGCCGCCTCCGGCGGCGGTGGCCGCGGCATGAAGGTCGCCAAGGACCGCGATTCGCTGGCCGAGGCCGTTATGTCGGCCCAGTCGGAAGCCGCAGCCGCGTTTGGCGACGGCACGGTCTATATGGAGCGCTACCTTCAGAAACCGCGCCACATCGAGATCCAGATCATAGCCGACAGCCAGGGCAATGTCTGCCACCTGGGCGAGCGTGACTGTTCCCTGCAGCGCCGCCACCAGAAGGTGCTGGAAGAAGCGCCCTCACCCGTCATCGACAAGGCCGCCCGCGACAAGATCGGCATGGTCTGCGTCGAGGCGATTCGGAAGATCGGCTATCTCGGCGTCGGGACGATCGAGTTCCTGTACGAGGATGGCGAGTTCTTCTTCATCGAGATGAACACCCGCCTTCAGGTCGAGCACCCGGTTACCGAATACGTCACCGACCTCGACCTGGTGCGTGAGCAGATCCGCATCGCCGAAGGCTATCCTTTGTCGTTCCAGCAAAGCGATATCGACCTGACCACCCACGCCATCGAAGTCCGTATCAACGCCGAGAACGCCCGCACCTTCGTGCCGTCGCCCGGTACGGTGACGGATTTCCACGCCCCCGGTGGTCTGGGCGTGCGCATGGATTCGGCGATCTATAACGGCTATGCCATCCCGCCCTATTACGACAGCCTCGTCGGTAAGCTGATCGTCCACGGCCGCGATCGTCCCGAAGCCCTGGCGCGACTCAAGCGCGCGTTGCAGGAAACCGTCGTCAGCGGCATCGACACGACCATTCCGCTGTTCCTCGACCTGCTGAACGAAAAGGACATCCAAACGGGGGATTACAATATCCACTGGCTGGAAAAGTGGATCAAGGCGCAAGAAGCTCACTAAGCGCCCCGGCGGGCAGGGTGCCCAAGCGCAATCCGAAAAGTGGCCCCTACTTTTCGGTTAAACTGCGCAACCAGGAAACACAAGCGTTGACCTTGGACAACGCACCCTGCACCCGTTACTCATCAGAGCGCAGGGCCAACCGTCTCGAAACTTTATCACGACGACGCAACAATGCCTCCAGCCCTATGGAGGTAATCATGACCCTGTCCCTGCAAGACATTTCCAAGACTATGCGTGATATTGATCTGTGCATGCTGACGTCCAAAACCGTCACCGGCGAGCTCTCATCCCGCCCGATGAGCAATAACCGCAAGGTCGACTGGAACGGCGATAACTGGTTCTTCGCCGATGGCATATCATCGGCCGCACAGGAAATCGCCGCCAATCCCAAAGTTAACCTCGCCTATTCGCGCGAAGCGGGACTGCTGTCCAAGCCCTTTTTCGTGTCGGTCACCGGCCATGCCGAACTGGTCAATGACCGCGCCGAAATGGAAAAGCACTGGGTGAAGGATAGCGAGGCCTGGTTCAAGGACGGGCTCGACACGCCCGGCCTGGTGATGATCCACGTTAAGGCCGACCGGGTCAATTACTGGGACGGCATGGATCAAGGTGAACTGAGGCTATAATACCAGGCAACATAAAGAGTGACACACACCTAGCGTCAAGCATCTTTATACCTCCCCACGCTCTTCGTGTGGGGCGGGGAACCGTTCGAGGCCATAGCGTAGCGAAGGCCGAAGAAGGGTGGTGGGGCGACTTACTTTCTACCGTCCGCTTCTATCTGAAACTCGGCAAGTCGCCCCACCACCATTGCGCGCCGCTTCACTGCGTTTCGCTCTGCTTATGGTCCCCCTCCCCACGCGAAGAGCGCGGGGAGGTATAGTGCGCGGCAACGCAGAAATGGCCGGATGCAACTGGGAGCCGTAAGAGGGTCAAGGCCATCGAGGGGCAACATAACTTGCATCTCGCAATCGTCAAGCTTTCGAAAAACAAGCACGCCAACCTCTTGCATTTCGCAAGTCGATAGACTTGCTAGTGACAAGTCAGTCACGGTCATAGTTTTGACGGTATTACCCTCATATTCTGGAGGTTGCAAAGGGGATCTGCATGAAGACCTGTGTTCTGGGTGCCGGATTATTTTTCGCCGCCCTTCCGGCGACGGCGCAACATGCCATTGATCAGCAGCCAACTCACGCCCTGACTAACATCGTGATTTTGGAATGGGGACCCGAGCCACCGGGTTCAGGCTACATACATTTTATGCGCCGCATTACAGTCACGGATCTTCCCGGAAAGCGTCTTGATCTTTGGGTTACCTGGTTGGGCACCGGCCAAGCGCTACCACCTGTGGGACAAGGCTGTGATCTGGAATATCGTCTTGGCGCGCTCGCCACGACGGTAGAGCCGCGGCCGTTTTTCAGCATGAATCACAAAATCCTGGACAAGTTCGTCTGCCAGCCGATTTGATCGCATTTCCTCTTGGAAAATTTGCGGCAAATCACCTAAGTAACCAGGCCTATGGCCGACTTCTCGCTTGACGACCTGATTGACTGTTACCGCTGCGGCGTCTTTCCGATGTCGGATGCGCGCGACGACGACTACCTGTTTCTGGTCGACCCGCCGATGCGTGGCATACTGCCGCTGGACGAGTTTCATATCCCCTCGCGGCTGGCGCGGACCGTGCGCAAGGACGACTACGCCGTCCGCATCGACACCGCCTTCCCACAAGTGATCGAGCTTTGCGCCGAGGAAGCCGTCAATCGCACCTCGACGTGGATTTCACATTCGATCCAAGCCCTTTATCAGGCGCTGTTCGCCCGCGGCCTGGCCCATAGCGTCGAGGTCTGGCGCGACGGTCATCTTATTGGCGGGCTGTACGGCGTGGCGATTGGCGGCGCCTTTTTCGGCGAAAGCATGGTGTCGCGGGCAACCGATGCCTCCAAGATCGCGCTGGTCCATCTGGTGGCACGCTTGAAGGCCGGCGGGTTTAAGCTGCTCGACTGCCAATTCCAGACCGAACACCTCACCCAGTTCGGCGTCGTTGAAGTCGAAAAGACGGACTATCTGGAAATTTTGGCCGCCTCCGTTGATCTGAAAGCGGATTTTTACGACCTGCCGTCAACCTCGACCGGAAAAGACGTGATGGATTTCCTCCTGAAGCAGGAGCAGAATCTGCTTTAGAGCGGGATGAGTTTTGACGGAATCAAAACCCCGCTCTAGATTTTTGTTGTGTCGCGCAATCTGTCCGAAAAGTGCGTCACACTTTATCGGAATGCACTCTAGCTCGCCGTGCCGCCCAAGGGCTTGCGGCAACCGATGATCCAGGCGTCATAGATCGGATGCTGCATCGGGTTCAGGCTAGGGGTCGAAGCAAAGCTCCAGCCCTGGAAGACCTGCCTGGATTTGGTGCCTGCTGAGGTATTGGTCGCCGGCAGTGGATTGGTGCGCACCGTCATATAGGCCATAACGTCGGAATGGGCTTCGTCGTCAGCCGTCGTTTCGCACGCCTTGACCAGATAGATCAGGCCCTTGTAGCGCACCGGCTGGCCGATTGGCGCTTCGAAGCGCACGCTTTCGGCGTTGATCTTGTCCAGTGCTTCAATGATCGCCGTGCCATATCGCGGACGCTTCTTATTCACATAGGCCACGCCGCTGGAGGACGACGACGACGACGATGCCGACGAAGCCGCCTTCGGTTTGGCCTCCGGTTCGGCCTGTGCCTGGACTCCGGCCGGCGGCACATAGGGTTTTAGTTCCTGTACGGGGGCGGCGGGCGTCGCCGGTTGAGGTGCGGGCGCCGCTGTCGTCGCAGCGGGCTTGGCGGCCTTTTTCTTTTCCGGCGTGTAGGGCTTATATTCGACGCCATCGACATAATAGGGCTGCGGATCGTAGTCAGCGTCGTCGACATAACGCGGCACCTGGCGGCCACCGTCACCGCGGGTCGGCGGCGCGGTCTGGGCAGAAGCCGAGACGACAGCGCACAGGGCCACCACACCGACCACAGCCCAGGGCACTTTCCCGGAGACCTTCATTTGCGCGCGCTGGACCATGGTCGAACTCCTACGGTTTCCAGGCTTCGTAGTCGCCGCTGGTCTTCTGGCGCTCGGGCGTTTCGTTGTTCATGGACCCCTTCGGGAACTGCGCCAGGGGCGTGCCGCTCATATTGGGCAGGTGCGGCTTTTCCCACGCCTTGCGCGGCAAAGCTTCCTCGGAAGGCGGGGTATCGTAAAGATAGTGCATCCAGCCATGCCAGTCGGGCGGGATCTTCGACGCGTCGGCATAGCCCTTGTAGAGGACGTAACGACGCTTGCGCCCGACATCATACGAATTGGACGCAGACCGGTCTTCGAAATAGCGGTTGCCGAACTCATCTGTGCCAACCTGGCGCCCGCGCCGGCCGACGGTAAACAGCGTGCCCAGGGTCGCGCCGCTCCACCACAAAAAAATCTTATCCAGCAAGGTACTTACTTCCTTAGCGTCTGCTGGAAATGAACCAGGTCATCACGTGCGTTAAGGTCACAAATCAATTGTGCCTTCGTGTCGCGCACCGACTCAGTTAATTTCCAACGGGTCCTTAGTCACACATCACAACGAACTATAGTGACCCGGTGCGGTCTGGTAAAGCGACATCGGCAAAATTTCTCCCCGAAGCGGCAATACGACAACATCAACATATTGTGGACGATTGTTGAAAGTCCTACCACATTTATTGATGTCTCGCCTGTTGCGCGATACAGTTAACCACAGCCCTGCGTTTTTCCGGACCCTGCCATGGCCTTTTTGTCTCCTGCCCTACGCCGTCTGATTGCTCCTGGTGACCTGGAATCGCGCGTTATCGAGCGCGCCGGCACCTTTACCGAGGTCATCTGCCCGCGCAACATGCCGTCCGCCCAGGCAGAAGCCTGGCTGGACTGGGCCGATTCGCTGGCGGCTGACCTGCCATCGGGCACCTGGACACGATCGGGAGATGCCGACAGCGACGCCTTCGGCGGCGCCATGGCCGACTACGCCCATCGTCTGTCGCAGTGGGGCCTGCGTTTGGGCCACTTCGGCTCGCCCGCCGAAGCCAGTGAGTTCGCCGAAGCACTGGAAGCCACGCTTCTCGCCGGTCTGGCCGCGCCGGCGATGGGTCTTGCTTCCGGGCACCGCATCCACCCGACAGCGGGCGATATCGTGCCTCAGGCGACAGAAGCGGCACCGCTCTATCTCGACGACCCTGCCGGGCGTCAAGTCCTGACGCGACGACTGGTGGATGCCCGCGCCGACAAGCTGCGCGACGCCACCCAGAACCGGTTGGCCGCGGCGCTGGATGACATTTCCAGCGCCATCGCCCGCAGCGAGGGTGAGCACGCCGCCGCCTTGAAACACAATCCGGCTCTCGCCCGCGCCGCCGCGCGTGCGCGCAGCCTGGGTGCCGGTGACGCTCTGATCGCTCGCCAGATCCAGCTCAGCCAGACCGGGAACACGGGCTGGTTGCCGGCCTCGCCGGACGTCACGAAAACGCGCCACCTCGCCGTCGTCGCTGCCCGCGATACCATCAGCGCCGGCGATCCTTTGGCCGTTCTGCTGGCAGAGACCGCCCTGGAAACACCGGGCCTGCATCTGGTTTTCGATCCGCGCGATGCCGAAGCTCTGGAAGGCCAGAACCTGGCGCCAAAGGCCGCCCTCAACGTCGCCCGGTTCTTCGATGACGCCGGCGTCTTCCAGACGGAAGCCTTCGCGGACGCGGTCACCGCGTGGACATGGGCATTGGATATCGAAGCTTCTGTAGCATTTTCAGAAACTTATGCCGACTGTCTTAAACTTCATGCGGAACGTCCGGTCGGCCTGACCCTGGCGGGCTTGACCGATGCCCTGATGGGACTGGGTATTTCCCTGAGCGATGCCGCCGCCGGCGACTACGCATCGCACCTGTTCGCCCTGCTGGAATCCGCGGCAGTCCATACGTCGGCCGTCCTGGCGCAAAAACTCTCGCCGCACGACGGTTTCAAGGCCGACAAGGCTGCCTTCATTGACCGGCTGAGCGGCAAGCTCTACCAGATTACCGCGCTGAAAGGCCATGGCGACCTGAAAGGCCGCAGCCTGGAGTTGATCCAGTCGGCACTGAAGCTGGCCAAGCTGACCGGTCTGCGTAATGCCCAGTCGACAGCCCTGTTCTGCGATGAAGACCTGGCTTTGCGCCTGGGCGTCACCCTGGGTGATCAGGCGATCCGTGACGTCCGCGGGGCCATGGAAGGCGATGACGGCACCTTCGTCACGGTTTTGAAAGCGCCTGTGATCAAGGGCTTGCAGACCCTGGCGGCCGACTGGGACGAGGTCCGCGGCCATCTGCTCGGCCATCGCAGCCTTTACGACGCGCCCCACATCAATGCCACCGCCCTGAAGTCAAAGGGGCTGAGCGAGTTTGAGATCAGTCAGCTTCAGGAATCGCTAATGACGGCATCGAGCCTCGGCGAAGTGTTTTCGACGCGCCATCTCGACGTCAACTTTATTCGCGACATCTGGGGCCTGAGCGAAAGCGATCTGGCAAATTCGGATCTGAACCTGCTGGATATCATGGGTTTTTCTACCGCCGAACAAAGCGTTGCTGAAGGCTATATTTTTGGGCACCGCGAACTGGATTCGCTTAAGGTTTTGAACGAGACGGCATGGCGGTTGATCGCCCCTCCCGGGCTGAAGGCTCAGTTGGCCCTGCGACAGGCCTGCGAGGCCTTTGTCGATTCGCCGTCGACCGCCGGCCTGGTCGTCGCGTGGGATCAGACACCCACCGAAGTCATGAAGCTCTATGCCCTGGCGGCCGGTCTGGAACTGCGCGCGGTCACGATCAGCCGAGCCGAGCCGCCGGCCGATCTGAGACTGGACATCCCGTTGTACGACGAGGCACCGAGACGGGCGCATGAAGCGGTGGCTGCGCCCGCTTCGACATCGGCGTCGGCGTCGTCCCGGATCATAGAGAAGATCATTGAGCGCGAGCGGTCGCGGACCAAGCTGCCCGACCGGCGCAAGGGCTATATCCAAAAGGCGGGGGTTGGCGGGCATAAGGTCTACATCCATACCGGCGAGTATGAGGACGGCTCGCTCGGTGAGATTTTTATCGACATGCACAAGGAAGGCGCTGCCTTCCGGTCATTGATGAACAATTTCGCCATCGCGATATCGATCGGTTTACAGTATGGCGTGCCGCTGGATGAGTTTGTCGATGCCTTTGTGTTTACCCGCTTCGAGCCGGCTGGGCCAGTGACGGGAAATGACCGGGTGCGGTCGGCGACTTCGATCCTGGACTATATCTTTCGGGAGTTGGCGATTTCCTATCTCGACCGCGACGACCTGAGCAATGCAGACCCGGAAGCCTTGAATGCCGATGGTCTGGGGCATGGCGATGCACCGCGTGAACCCGAAGGCGCGATGCCGGCGTCGCAACTGATCTCCAAGGGTTTTGCCAGAGGCACAGCAACAGACAATCTGGTGGTGGTACCGTTTGCCCGCAAACGCGAAGCGGTTAACGAAGACGAGTGAATCCTGTTTATCCTCCATCGCTTTCGGGGGAGGATTAGTTAACTGGCACCGGGTTTGCTGAGTGATTGCCACAATCAGCGAAGGTGTTCTCTAATGAAACGCATTACCCTGGCAGTCCTGGCCCTCGGTCTGCTGGCCTCCCCGGCTCTGGCTCAGAATGCGTCCCAGATCGGCGCAGCCCAGAATGGCGCCAATTGCCCCAAGTGCAACCTGTTCCAGGCCGATCTCGTCGGTCGCACGTTGAAGAACAAGAATTTCGCCGGGGCGCGTTTGCGTCAGGCAGATCTCGGCCTCGGCATCTTCAACGGCAGCAACTTCTCCGGCGCCGACCTGCGCGACGTCAACGGTTCGGCGGCCTTGTTTGGCCGGGCCAGCTTTGCCGGTGCGGACATGACCAATGCCAATTTCGTCGGGGCTTATCTCGAGCACGCCAATTTCCGCGGCGCCAACCTGAGCGGTGTGAACTTCTCAGGCGCCGAAATGTCGTCGGCCACCGGTTTGACCCAGACGCAGTTTGACAGCGCCTGCGGCGACGAAAGCACCCAGGCACCGGCGGGAATCCGCGTCCCGGTGTGCAATCAATAATTTCTGTCGAAGACCGAACACAGCTAAGACAGTAATAAAGCCCCGGTGTGAGACCGGGGCTTCTTCGCACCTGAGTCACCGGGTTTGGCGTGAGACGTCGAAAAAGAACGCAATCCGATAAAGTGTTCAGCACTTTTCGGAAAAGTTGCGCGACAAAACAAAAACCCAAAGCGCAATCCGACAATGTGTTCAGCACTTTTCGGAAATATTGCGCGCCAAAGAAAAAAAGCCTGGAGCGGGGTTTTGATTCCTTCAAAACTCATCTCGCTCTAGCGGAAGAGACTTAGCATATAGGACTGCGACTGGTTGGCGATCGACAACGCCTGAATGGCCAGCTGCTGTTTGATCTGCAATGCCTGCAAGCGCGTGCTTTCCCTGGGCATGTCGGCATCAACAAGCTTGCCGACGCCGGCCTCCATCGAATCCTGGAGCTTGCCAATAAAGGTAGCGTGCCGGTCCAGCGCCTTGGACGAGGTACCTAACCTGGCCAGGGCACCCGAGACATTGCTGATCGAGTCGTCCAGGGTCGACAGCAGGTTTTGCGCCGAGGTCGCGGTCGCGAAATCCGCCGTCGCCCCCAGGGTAATGATACCGCCGCCCAGCGACAGGTTCTGGGCCATCACCGTCAGCTGACTGTTACCCTGGGCATTGGCCAGAGCGCCAATTGAGGTCCTGGAGCCATTGAGCAGGTTGATGCCGTTGAAGGTGGCATTGGCCAGGCTCTTGGTGATCTGGTTGCGGATCGAAACGAAATCAGCCTTAAGCGCATCGCGTGCGGTCGTGTCCAGCGAGGTGTCCGATGCCGCCAGGGCCTTTTCCTTGAGATCGCTCAGCATGTCCTGGATCGACTCGCCGGCGATCATAGCAACGTCGACGGTCGATGAGGTTCGCGAAAGAGACATCTTGACGGAGTCGAGCGACTTGACCTGAGCGCGTTGCGACTGGGCTATGGCGTAGAGGGCGCCGTCATCCTTGGCGCTGGCAACCTTGAGCCCTGTCGAGATGCGGTTCTGCGTCACGCGCAGGTCCGCTGTGATCTTATTCAGGTTCTGGAGGGCCACCATGGCGCCCAAATTGGTGTTGATGGAATTCATCTTCCGAAACCGTCAAACCAGAGGCCTCCCGGACATTCTGTCGGAGGTGACGGGCAGTATGACAGGGAAACGCTAACACTTTTTAAAGAATTAGCGTTTCAGCTGACTAAGCTCGGTGAACAAATGGGGTTTGGGGTCCGCGCCCCCATAATCTAACCAAGCTTGATCGGCAGTGCCGTACGGATGTGCAATTCCTTCAACTGCTTATCCAGCGCATCCGCCGGCGCGCTCATCATTACGTCCTGGCCCTGCTGGTTCAACGGAAAGGCAATGACTTCACGAATGGCCGTCTGACCAGCCAGGAGCATGACGATCCGGTCGATCCCCGGCGCCAGACCGCCGTGCGGCGGCGCGCCGTACTTGAACGCATTCAGCATGCCGCCGAACTGCGACTCGACCACATCGTGACCGTAGCCCGCGATCTCGAAGGCCTTCAGCATGATCTCCTGCTTGTGGTTCCGGATTGCACCTGAACACAGCTCATAGCCATTGCAGACGATGTCGTACTGATAGGCCAGGATCTCGCGCGGGTCCTTGGTCAGCAAGGCCTCCATCTCGCCCTGCGGCATCGAGAACGGATTGTGCGAGAAGTCGATCTTCTTCTCTTCCTCGTTCCACTCGAACATCGGGAAGTCGACGATCCAGCAGAAACGGAACTGATCCTCATCCACCAGACCCAGATCGGTCCCGACCTTCGTCCGCGCCAGGCCAGCGAATTTGACGAACTCGTCGACCTTGCCGGCAACAAAGAAGGCGGCATCGCCATTACCAAGGCCCAACTGCTGACGCAGGGCCTCGGTACGCTCTTCGCCGATGTTCTTGGCGATCGGACCGGCGGCTTCCAGACCTTCAGCCACGCCTTCTGGCGTCCGCCAGAAGATGTAGCCCAGGCCCTTTTGGCCCTCGCCCTGAGCCCAAGAATTCATCTTGTCGCAGAAGGCACGCGAACCACCGGTCCTGGCCGGAATGGCCCACACGGCCGTACCGTCCTGCTCCAGGATCGAGGCAAACACTTTGAAGCCAGAGCCGGCGAAATGCACTGACACGTCCTGCATCTCGATCGGGTTGCGCAGGTCCGGCTTGTCGGACCCGTATTTGGCAATCGACTCCCTGTACGGAATACGCTGGAATGGATAGGACGAGACGCGCTTGCCGTCGCCGAACTCGGTGAACAGACCATGCATTACCGGCTCAATCGCAGCAAAAACATCCTCTTGCGTGACAAAGCTCATCTCGACGTCGAGCTGGTAGAATTCCAGTGAACGATCGGCCCGCAGGTCTTCGTCGCGGAAACAGGGGGCGATCTGGAAGTAGCGGTCGAAGCCCGACACCATCAGCAACTGCTTGAACTGCTGCGGCGCCTGGGGCAGGGCATAGAACTTGCCCGGGTGCATCCGCGACGGCACAAGGAAGTCGCGCGCGCCTTCCGGCGAAGACGCTGTCAGGATCGGGGTCTGGTATTCCAGAAAGCCCTGCCCAACCATGCGGTTGCGGATCGACTGGATCACCTTCGAGCGCAGGACGATATTCTTGTGCAGGGTCTCACGACGCAGGTCCAGGAAGCGGTTCTTCAAACGCACCTCTTCCGGATAGTCCGGCTCGCCGAACACCGGCAAGGGCAGTTCAGCCGCTTCCGACAGCACCTCGACTTCGGTGACACGGACCTCGACCTCTCCCGTATCCAGGTTCGGGTTGAAGGTCTCGGGATCGCGCGCCACGACATTGCCGTCGACCCGGATCACGCTCTCGGCGCGCAAACGTTCGACCTTGGCAAAGCCCGGCGACGACGGATTGAACACCAGTTGGGTAATGCCGTAATGGTCGCGCAGGTCGATGAACAGCAGGCCACCGAAGTCGCGCTTGCGGTGGATCCACCCGGACAGGCGCGCCTGGGAATCGGCGTCGGTCAGGCGCAGGGCGCCGCAGGTGTGGGATCGATAGATGTGCATGGTCGCAAAGCCCAAAATCAGCCTGTAAATCAGGCCGCGTAGGGCACATGATGCGCTCCGATTGTCAAGTCGAAAGCTATAAACGAAGTCATCCACAAGCCGCGTCACAGCAGCGATTGTCATGGCCGACAGTAAGGCCTAGATTCCGGGCATGGCCCGTCAACTTCCACTCGACCTCGAACGCTACGACCGTTTCAGCCGCGACAGCTTCGCCGTCAATGCGGCCCTGCAGGGCGTGCTCGATATCCTTACGACGCCGCACGCCTGGATTAGCCCGCACCTCATCCTGCAGGGTGCCTCCGGCAGTGGCAAGACGCATCTCTGCCACATCTACGCCGCCCAAGCGGGCGCGCACCTGCTGAACCCGAAGGACACGCAGCACCTGGATCTGGCCGGCCTGAGCGGCAACTATGTCGTCGACGATGCCGACCAGGCTTGCGAGGAAGCCCTCTTCCACCTCAGCAACTACGTCGAAAAATCCGGCCATCACCTCGTCATGACGACAAAAGTCCAACCGATTACCTGGCAGACGACCCTGCCCGACCTGGGCTCGCGCCTGCGTGCCATGCGTCTGATCGTGCTGCCGGAGCCCGATGAAGCCCTTTTAGTGGTCGTGCTGAAGAAGCTGTTCGCCGAGCGTTTCATCCACCCCAGCGACGATACACTGGCATATCTGTCGGCGCGCGCCGAGCGTTCGGTCCCGGCGGCACAAAAAATTGTCACAGACCTCGAACACTATGCCAATGGCCGCGCGTTCAACAAGGCGCTGATCCGGGACTTCCTGGAACAGAGCGAAACCTTGTTTGACGATGGGGACATCTAAATCACTGGCCATTGCGCAGCATTGCGCTAGGATCTCCAAAAAATCGCAAAGCTCAGACATGTCCGACGATTCGACTGCCCACTCCGCCACCGACGCACCGGCTGCCCTTGCCGCGGCCTTGCCCGCCGCAATGCCTGCGTCGAACAAGACAGTACCGGTCATCAATCTGGACACGGATGCCCCCTTGGGCAGCGCCTACTACATCAACCGTGAGCTTTCCTGGCTGGCCTTCAACCAGAGGGTCATCGAAGAGGCCGAAAACATCCGCCATCCCCTGTTGGAACGACTGCGCTTCCTGTCGATTTCGGCCAACAATCTCGACGAATTCTACATGGTGCGTGTCGCCGGCCTGCAGGGTCAGGTGCGCGAAGGCGTCCGGGTCGTCAGTCCCGACGGCCACACGCCAGCCGAACAACTCGAAGCTGTTAACCGCGCCGCCGGCCAGTTGATGATCAAGCAGCAGGCCGTATGGCTGAAGCTGCGCGCCGAGTTGACCGCCACCGGCCTGTGTCTGCTGTCCCCCAAAGACCTGTCGAAGACAGATAGTGCCTGGCTGGAAAAGCAGTTCGAAAGCCAGCTCTTCCCGGTTCTGACGCCCCTGGCCATTGACCCGGCCCATCCCTTTCCCTTTATTCCCAACCTGGGCTTTTCGATCGTCCTGAAGCTGCTCCGGCGCAAAGACAACCGCACCATGTATGCCCTGGTGCCGATCCCAACCGGGGTAAAGCGCTTCTGGGAGATCGAGACCGCCACACGCGGCGGCAAACGCAAGTTTATAAGTCTCGAGAATTTTGTCTCTTTCTGCCTGCCCCAGATCTTTCCCGGATTCGATATTGTCTCGCGCGGGCTGTTCCGCATCCTGCGCGATTCCGACATCGAACTGGAAGAAGAAGCCGAAGACCTGGTCCGCGAGTTTGAGGCCCTGATCAAACAGCGCCGCCTCGGCTCCGTGGTCCGTGTCGAAATCGATGCTACCATGCCCGAGGATCTGCGCACCTTCATCATTGGGCAACTTCGGGCCCGGCCGGAGCATGTCGTTCTGATCGAAGGCATTCTGGGCCAATCGGAACTGTCGCAGTTGATCCCTCGCGATCGCAACGATTTGAAATTCGCCCCGTTCGAACCGCGCTTTCCCGAGCGCATTCGCGACAATGGCGGCGACATGTTCACCACGATCCGCGAAAAGGACTTCCTGGTACACCACCCGTTCGAAAGCTTCGACGCCGTGGTCCAATTCCTGCGCCAGGCGGCGCACGACCCCAACGTCATCGCCATAAAGCAGACCCTGTACCGGACTTCGAAGGACAGCCCCATCGTCGCCGCGCTGATCGAGGGCGCCGAGCAAGGCAAAAACGTTACCGCCCTGGTTGAGATCAAGGCGCGCTTCGACGAAGAAGCCAATCTGAAGTGGGCCCGGGCCATGGAACGCGCCGGCGTTCACGTCGTCTACGGCTTCGTCGAGTACAAGACCCACGCCAAGCTGTCGGTCGTGGTCCGGCGCGAAGGTGAAATGCTGCGTACCTACTGCCATTTCGGCACCGGAAACTACCACCCGATCACCGCCAAGGTATATACCGACCTGTCGCTGTTCACCGATAATGCCGACCTGGGCCGCGACGCCATGCGGGTGTTTAACTTTATCACCGGCTACGCCCGGCCCGAAATGATGGAGAAGCTCTACTTCTCACCCATTACTTTAAAGCCCGGCCTGCTCCACCTGATAGATCAGGAAATCGCCAACGCCTGCGCCGGCAAGCCGGCACAGATCTGGGCCAAGTTAAACGCGCTGGTCGACTCCACCATCATCAAGAAGCTGTACATCGCCAGCCAGGCCGGCGTGCAGATTGACCTGATTATCCGCGGCATCTGCTGCCTGCGGCCGGGCGTCCCCGGGGTGTCGGACAATATCCGCGTCAAATCGATCGTCGGCCGGTTCCTGGAACATTCACGCATTGTCTGCTTCGCCAATGGCAAGCCGATGCCGTCAGATCAGGCGCGCGTATTCATCTCATCCGCCGACTGGATGAGTCGCAATCTCGACCGTCGGGTCGAGACCTTGATTCCGATCGAGAATCCGACGGTTCACCGCCAGGTGCTGGATCAGATCATGGTCGCCAATTTGAACGACGAAGCCCAAAGCTGGCAGTTGGGGGCGGACGGGGTCTATAACCGAATCGTTACGAGCCACCTTGACCGGCCCTTTTCCATGCATGACTACTTCATGACACATCCGTCCCTGTCTGGCCGCGGCCGCAGGGTCAAGGACCTGCCCCAAGCCTTTGATCACGTTGGTGTTCGCAAGTAGGGCAGATTCACAACACTTCCCTATTGCGCCGTGTTGGATAAACCGCCATAGCGCCTGCGCGAGTGCTGCACGGGAGACCGCGTCTTGGCGAACTACAATACGGCCGTCATCGACATCGGGTCCAATTCCGTCCGCCTCGTTACCTACCGGATCGAAGGCCGCTCCATCTGGCCGGTGTATAACGAAAAAGTCCTCGCCGGCCTTGGCCGAAGCCTTGGGGCCACAGGAACGCTCCATCCCGATGGCAGTCGCGACACGCTGATTGCCCTACGCCGTTTCCGTGCCATTATTGACTCCTACCAGCTCAAGGACGTCCATACCGTCGCCACAGCCGCTATTCGCGACGCCAGCGACGGCGCTGCCTTCGTCGAAACCATCCGCACACAAACCGGCTTCGATGTTCGTGTTCTCAGCGGCGCTGAAGAAGCCCACTATTCTGCCCTTGGCGTCCTGTGCGGCCACGCCGATGCCAAGGGTGTGGTAGGCGACCTCGGCGGGTCGTCGCTGGAACTGATCGAGCTTGAGGGAGGGGACGCCTTCCGGGGCATCACCTTGCCGCTGGGGCCCTTTGCTCTTGGTGCGCCGTCGCCGATCCTGATCGAACATACTCGCAAAAGGATCGTCGAGGTTCTGGAGCCACATCGCGAACGCTTCCACCAAAAGACCTTTCACGCCGTTGGCGGCGCCTGGCGAAACCTCGCCGTGATCTGGATGCAAAAGGCGAACTACCCGCTGCAGATTGTTCAACAGTTTGAACTGCCGGCGCGTGAAGCGCTCAATATCGCCCGTTTGATCGCGTCGCAATCGACGGGTTCGCTGGAAAGGATCAAAGGGGTCACCAAGCGCCGGATGGAAAACCTGTCCTATGCCGCCC
>NZ_AWGC01000014.1 GCF_000495835.1 Asticcacaulis sp. AC402 | reverse complement strand
CCGCCCTGGCCAGCAGGGCGCCGGCGCGCGGGCTGGCACCGACGCTGAGCAGCGGGGCATCGCGCGTGGCGCGCACCAGGGCGACGATATAGTCGAGATTGGCCGGGTTCAGTTTCACAGCTGCCACGGTGCCGATGGCCATCGCCAGTTCGGCGGACGACAGGACGGCAGAAACCCCGGCGGTCGCCGGATCCGTCGCGGCCGAGGCATTGCCCGAACTGTCGATGATCCGCCTTTCCTCGTCGACCGACGGGTAGCCCAGAACGTGCTTGAACAGGAAACGATCCAGTTGGGCTTCCGGCAGCGGATAAGTGCCCTGTTGTTCGATCGGATTCTGGGTGGCGATGACCGTGAAGTGGCTACCGAGGTCGTGGCGCACGCCGTCCAGGGTAACGTGTCGCTCCTGCATGGCTTCCAGCAGGGCGGCCTGCGTCTTGGGTGGTGTGCGGTTGATTTCGTCGGCGAGCAGCATGTCACAGAAGATCGGCCCCTTCGACAGGCTGAAGGTCGAGGTCTGGAAGTTGAACAGGTTCGACCCCAGTATGTCGCCCGGCAGCATGTCCGGCGTGAACTGAATGCGGCCGAAGCGCAGCGACAGCGCCTGGCAGAAGGTTCTGGCCAGCAGGGTCTTGGCTGTGCCCGGCGGGCCTTCGAGCAGGATATGGCCGCCGGAAAACAGGGCCGTCAGCAGCAGGTCGACGGTGTCGTGCTGGCCAACGATGACCTTGGCGATTTCAGCCCTCAGGCGCTGGGCCAGGCTTTGAATGTCAGATATGAGCACGTTCGATCTCCGTCTTCCAGGCGTGCAGTTTGAGCGTCACGTCGATGAGTTGATGGACGGTGGCGACACGCGCCGCCTTGTCCTTGAGGTCCAGATAGCTGTCGGTAGAGCCGTGGGTTTTACCGATCCGTTCGGCCAGGTCATCCAGGCTTTGCGATGGATCGACCTGCATAAAGCCCTTGCTGCGGATAACCTGGTCGCGCACCAGGGCGGCGTAGGCCGGTCCCAGCCTGGCTTCCTTGAAGGTGACCGCCAGCAGGCGTGCGGCATTATCAGCCAGGGTTTTCACGCCGCGGCCCAAAGGCGGGCCGGCCGGGGCTTCCTGCGCAGGACCGAAGCGGGCGAAGGCCGCCCACATCAGGGCCAGGCCAAGAATCAGAAGGGCCAGGGGTAGGGCCAGGAACGGCGGACGGCTCAAGGCATGCAGCAGATCGCGGTCAAAGCTCAAGCCGTTGAAGGTCATATTGAACACCACCTTCGACGATTTTTTGTCGCCGGGGGTGACGTTATCGAGCAGTTCCAGGGCGGCAACCACTTTTTCGGGTTTCGCCAGGATCTGATTGTTCAGCAGATCGGGGTCGCTGAGCACATAGACCGGAACCGTGGTCGAGGCACCACCGGCGATGACAACGCGTGAGAGCACGGGTCGGCCGTCCGCCGCCACCAGCACCGGCACCAGATTGGGACCGGAAATGCTCTGCAGGCCAGAGATCTTGCCGAAGCGCATGGGGGTCAAAAATTCAGCCTGTCCTGGCACCGGCGTCAGTACTACGTCACTGTCGACCGGCAGGTCGGGATCGCGTTGCGTCTGTTGGTCCGTAGGGCGATAGTTGTTCGGGCTTGGCTTTTGCGGCCTTGCCGGCGCCGGACGAGTGAGGCGTGAGATATCGTAGGTGACGACCGTGTAGCTGTAGGTGACATCGTAATCGACATAGGTTTCGCGCCCGTCCACCTTGAGCGGACGGACGATCTTGTCGTCCGCGTCGTACAGAGTTTCGGTTTCGGTCACGGGCGATAAAAGCTGCAGCACGTGGGAAATCTCACGCGCCGCCCGCAGTTGCGGCCCCTGGGACCAACGCGGGTTGCGCGGATAGGTACGGGCATCCCACTTGGGTGCCACAATCAGCACCGCCTTGCCCAGCGGCCTGTACAGGATGTGGTTGGCCCGTTTTGGATCCGGCACCATCCCGGAATCGGCCATGGCACGCAAACGGGCCATTTCGCGCTCCGCATTGGGATTCGCAACGCTGTCCGAAGCGGCTGACGACTGCGACGAGGAGTCGTTCTCCTGCTCTTCGAAGGCGTCGAAGCCCGCCAGGAACAGATCGCCGCTGTTATCCAAGGTGATGATTTCCAGGTCGCCGCGTTCGGCCGGACCCGTATCCTCGAAACGGTTGATGACGGTATAGTTCCCGTCGGCGTCAAGCAGCCGGCGAAGGCCCTGGAAGCCCTGGGCCGATACCGAGGTCGGCAGCGCCGATTGTGGGCTTTTCGGGTCCGACCCGACCTGAAACAGCACCAGAGCGGCGATGGCGAACATCGACAGGCACAGAAACAGGGCGACGGCCGGCAGCCAGTCTGACATCTTGCCGGAGGTCAGGCGTTCGCCCCCAGTCTTTACCCAGTTCTTCACCAGGGTCTTTCTCTTCGCCGTTTTCGTCATTGGGGCCATCAGGCAATGCCCTCCGCCGCAATGAACTCCACGTAGGCCTGACGGCAGGCTTCAAAACCGGCCTTGCCAGCCGGAACACCGGCGAAATAGCTTCGCTCCACCCAGGCCACGATCTTTTCGAAAGCAGCGCGTGCTCCCGCGGGAAGCAGCGGGTGCGAACAGATATCGCGCGATGAATAGTGCAGCCGCACGAGGTCCGGACGGAAATTGTTGATGTCGGCAACCGAACGGACCAGCAGCAGGTGGACGGCCTCATCATACAGCCCCTGAGCAGCCAAAGCGTCGATATCGTGCAGCAAGGCGACAACGGCGGCCTTGGTTGGACGCCAGGGCTGATCGGCCTTGAGGTGATCTCGGGCGAACAGACGCTCAAACCGCGAAGCTATGAACATCCGCACCACAGGTGACAATAACAAAAGGATAATGGCTATACCCAGCGCGTACAAAAGATATGGCATGATTGGCGCCAGGGGCGCGAGCAGTTCCGCTGCCCCCTTAAAGAGATTGCCAAGGCCTTCGAGGAATTTGTTCCAGCCTTCCAAGGCCTTGGGATCGATCTTGACCGCGTCGACGAAGGTGGTCTGCAGATCGTTGCGCTTGTTGGCTGTCTCGATCAGGTCACGGGCGTGCTGAAGGCTGGCATCACTCCCTGAGGGCACGCCAGAGGAACCGCCGGGCGCAGGGCCCGCGCCGGTGCTGTCAAGGCTGGCTGCGCCGGAATCGGGCACGCGTCGTAACTCCCCCACTTCAAGTTGCGAAGAGTAGGTTGGAAAGCCGGGCAAGGTCAAGCCACAACGCAGCAGGCCCATTTTTTCGCACGCTGCGGACGGACAGGGCGCATGTTGGGCCAAAAAGCACCAAGCGACGCTTCACGCGCCGCGCCTGCAGTTACCAGGACGCGCTTTGGGGGGCGCACAAGGACCATGGCAGACGGGTCGTCATCTGCGATATCAATCCAGGCCAAATAAACCATGTCGTCAGCCGCGCCGCCAAGGCTGGCGCCCCTGCCCCCAAAACCTGTTTAGCATCCGACTTCGACCGCATGGTTCGTGAAACCAAGCGCGACGCGGTCATGGCCGAGGCCATTCTGGACGCCGTCAAGCGCACCGGCGGCCGCGTCCGGGTCAGTTTCAACCACCGCTACGCGCCGTTCCGCAGCCAGATCAAAGAGATACTCATATCTGGCGCCATCGGCGACATCCTGTCGGTCGACTTCCATTGGCTGATCAATACCGTGCACGGCGCCGACTATTTCCGCCGCTGGCACGGTAACACGTCGATCTCCGGCGGTGTGATGGTCCACAGGGCAACGCACCCTTTCGACCTTGTTAATTGGTGGCTGTCGGACATGCCGGTGACCGTCACCGCCACCGGCAAACGCGACGTCTATACCCCGGCCATGGCGAAGCTTAGCTAGGTCGGGTCCCCATGAACGCGGCCAGACCTGTCCGGAAAAGGCCGCCTGCACTTTCAATCTCGATCTGGCTGGCAATCTCGATCTGGCTGGCAATCTCGATCTGGCTGGCGATGCCGTCATGCTGGCCGATGTTTTCGATCCCGGCGCACCGCCCGATTCGCTGCTGCGGACAGGCGAAGAACGCGGTGGCGCTGCCTCCATCATGATCGGAATCGCCGCCAATCGTTGTTTCGAAACCGGTCAGCCGGTGCGCATTGACAGCCTTGTTACGGGCTTGGGCCGCCCGCCTACCCGGGCGTTCCTGGACACGATCAGCCTACGCCGTCAAACGGCAGTGTGTAGCCGTTATGCAACGTATTGTGGCGACTGTGTATTCCGGCCAAAGTCATGCTGGCGTGGATAACCTCGTCATGTTAGCGTTACCGACAATATTATAAAAAGGCTGAGTCGGCCGTCTCCGCGGCGACTACAAGCCTTGTGTTTGGGAAGACATCGCGGAAGGGCAATAACCCCCATCGCTTTATTCGATTGCTGCGGACCCGTGCGCCATTGCGTTCATGGGTTCGCGGTTCAGTAGCTGTACACCTGCATGACTGACGCCATTAAACAGGCGCAGCGGCGGGGAGCAGAAGAGTACCCTAAAAAAACCTATGTTGGGAGGACTACCATGACTAAAACTGTATCGCGTAAGCGGAGCAGCGGTGTGCTGCGGGCTGCGTTCCTTAGCGGCGCATCCACTCTGGCCCTGTGCGCAATCGCTGCACCGGCCTTCGCGCAGGACGCCCCGGCGGCTGCCCCGGTCGACGAAGTCATCACTGTGGTGACGATCCGTGGCTCGCTTCAGCGTTCGATGAATATTAAGAAGAACGCGACCGGCATCGTCGACGCCATTTCGGCTGAAGACATCGGCAAGTATCCGGACACCAACCTGGCCGAATCGATTCAGCGCATTCCGGGCGTCTCGATCAATCGCGTCAACGGCGAAGGTTCGGAAGTCACTGTTCGCGGTTTCGGCCCCAGCTTCAACCTCGTGACCCTGAACGGCCGCAGCCTGCCGACTGCCAATATTCAGGTTGTGGGCTCTGACACCGGCGACTTCGCCGGCGGTGGCTCGCGTAACTTCGACTTCGGCAACATCGCTTCGGACGGCGTTTCAGGCTTCGAAGTCTACAAGACCGGCCGCGCCAACATCCCATCGGGCGGCCTCGGCGCCACCATGAACATCAAGACCCTGCGACCGATCGGCAAGAGCGGCGCCACCGGCTCCATCACGGTCAAGGGCCTGCATGGCGACAATATGGTCACCGGCGACGAATGGACACCGGAAGTTTCCGGAGCCTATAGCTGGGCCAACGACTCGAACACCTTCGGCGTATCTCTGTTCGGCTCGGTTTCCGAGCGCGACGTCGCGACCCGTTCGTCGACCCAGAACTCCTGGAACATCGACTACTTTGCCGCTCGCCCGGCCGGTTCGACCGCCTCGCTGTTCCTGCCCAGCAGCGCTGGCCGTTTACGCTATGACACGAACGGCGTCTTATTGACACAGATCACCAACCGTCCACCCGACGATGCCCTGGTCAGCTATCCGAACGATAGCCGCTACCACTTCTCGGAAAACCACAGCGAGCGCACAAACATTCAGGGAACGGTGCAATGGCGCCCGACCGAGAGCCTGTTGTTGACCTTCGACGCGCTGTTCGCTACCTCCGAAGTCTCCGAACAACGTAACGACCAGACCAACTGGTTCAACCGTCCATTCGACAAGATCACCTTCGAAAAGGGTGAATCAGGTGTTTACAACGCCGTTTATCTGGAAGAAACCCTGTCCGGCACCAAGGACATCGGCTTCGAACAGCAGATGCGCGCCACAAAGGATACACTGACCTCGGTCGGATTCAATGCCGCCTGGGATATCTCGGACCGCATGAGCCTGACCTTCGACCTCGCCCACTCCAAGGGGGAAGCCCT
The DNA here is from genome assembly GCF_000495835.1 of Asticcacaulis sp. AC402. Taxonomy (GTDB): domain Bacteria; phylum Pseudomonadota; class Alphaproteobacteria; order Caulobacterales; family Caulobacteraceae; genus Asticcacaulis. Next base: position 244,329 of record NZ_AWGC01000014.1, on the reverse strand, counting down.
GCCAAACAACCCGAATGGCTCGTCTTCGACCATGGTGTCGATTGGTGCCCCGGTCGTCCGCACCCACTCGGTTGACTTCCGCGGCGAAGTGCCTGTCCAAAAGTACACCGTTGTTGACTGCGCTGCCCAAAATGGCCGCGGTAACTGCAACGGCAAGCTTGACGCCGGCGACCTGGGTTCGCAGGTTGCCCGTACAGCCACCAACAGCCAGACGCACCAGATCGACGAAGCCCGTGTCGACTTCACCTATGACTTCGACGGCGAAAGCCGCTTCGACTTCGGGGTCGACTGGATCAAGTCGGAAATGACCACCACCACCGGCAGCACCTATCACGCGCTCGGCGACTGGGGTATTTCGAACCCTGGCGACGTGGCGCAATATGCCCCGGGTGTGATTTCGACCTTCGACCTCGGTGGTCTTTTCCAGGACTTCACCCCCGGTCAATCCAACATCGCTTTCCGTGGCGACGCCATCGAGCTCTACAGGAAGCTGGCGGCCGGATACAACCAGCCTATTCCGACGGCATCCATCACCGCGAACACAATCGAAGAAGACATTAAGTCGGTCTACGGTCAGTTCACGATGAAGGGCGATCTGGTCGGTTTCCCGACCACGGTGGTCGCTGGTATGCGCTATGAAAAGACCGACGTGACGGCGTCGGCCCTTCAGAGCATTCCGACAGCCATCCGCTGGACGGCCGACAATGACTTCGCGACCAACTTCGGTACCGGAGTCGCGACCTTCGCCCTGGAAGCTGACTACGACAACTGGCTGCCGAATATCGACGTCGTGGTCAACCTGACCGACGACATCAAGGTACGCGGTTCGTATTCCAAGACGATTGCCCGCGCACCCTACGGCAGCATGTACGCCACGACGTCTGTCGGCACGCCGCCGCGTCCAACCCTGAACGGCGTCAACCCGACTGCCACCCGCGGCAACCCGGCCCTGCTGCCGTTCGAGTCTTCGAACATCGACTTCTCGGCCGAATGGTACTACGCCCCGTCGAGCTATGTTTCAGCAGGCTTCTACAACAAGGACGTGGCGAACTTCATCACAACCGGCCGCGTTCAGGCCAATCACTTCGGCCTGCGTGACCCGTCGTCGGGCGCCAACGGTTCGCGTTCCGGCAATGCCCGGGTTGCACTGGGTGAAATCAGCCAGAGCACGACGGACGTGAACCTGTTCACCATGACGGCCCTGCTGATCAAGCACAGCGGTAATGCCACGGCTGCGAAGACCGAGTACCAGGCCAATTCCACGGCCGGAAACCTGAACCAGGCGTTTGTCGACCAGATTCTGGCCGCCTACGACATCGTTCCGGACTCGAGCGATCCTCTGTTCGTGTTTGAAACCAACACGCCGCAGAACTCGCGCAGCGGCAACGTGCATGGTACGGAATTTGCCTTCCAGCACTTCTTCGGCGACACGGGCTTCGGTGTTACGGGCAGCCTGACCACAGTTTCCGGAGATGTTAATTTCGACAATTCGGCGCCTCCAGGCACCACGCAGTTCGCACTGCTGGGTCTGTCGAACACTTACAACGTCACCGCAATCTACGACAAGGGTCCGCTGTCGGGTCGTCTGTCCTATAATTGGCGTGACGAATACCTGGCTGGTACCGGCCGCGACGGTGCAGCCGGAAACCCGACCTACGTCGAAGAGTTCGGCGTGATCGACCTGTCGGTTAACTATCAGATAACACCGAGCATCCAACTGTCCTTCGAGGGCCTCAACCTGGGTAAGGAGCACCTCCGCACCCATGGCCGCGACAAGGTCAATATCTACTACGCTCAAGAACTGGACTCGCGTTACCAACTGGGCGTGCGTTACAAGTTCTAAGTCTTGGGACGGTTCGCCGTCACGGGAAAGGCCGCGGTTCGCCGCGGCCTTTTTCTTTTATTTGAAACCCGGCACAACCGGGCTAATCTTTCAGAATCTTCTAGTTACTCCTTAAGTTCGAAAGCCTGCCGCCATGCCTAACGCCGTTGCCCTCGACAATGTCCAGCACCACGACCTGAAGGTCATCAGCGGACACGGACCACAATACGGCGACGCCATCAATGAAGTCGCGGTCTTCTGCAACGAGTTCGCCGAGGTTCAGCGCGAATATCCGATCTACTTCCGTCGCGACGAACGCGGCGGCCTTCAGGCCTACGCCCTGCTGGGGCTTGACAAGGGTGAGAACCTGTTTCTCGACGAGGGTACCTGGCAGGCACGCTACATCCCCGCCATGCAGGACCGCGGTCCGTTCATGATCGGCTTCCGCGAGCGCGAAGACGCCGGCGAGGTCAAGCGCGAGCCCACCATGGCCGTCAACCTGGACGATCCTCGCGTCAGTCACGACGAAGGCCATCCGCTTTTCCTGCCGCAAGGCGGCAATTCCCCGCATCTGGAACGCCATGCCCGGGCGCTGCGCACCATCCACTCCGGCGTCGAGCAGAGCCGCGGCATGTTCAATGCCTTTATCCAGGCCGGGCTGATCGCCGCTGTCCAGATTGAGGTCAAGCTGGACGACAGCACTGAGTACAATATCCCCGAGATATTTTCGATCAGCCAGGAGGCCTTGAATAAACTGGATGGCGCCACTCTGGAGCGCCTGAACAAGCAGGGCTATCTCGGCCTTGCCTACTATGCACTGGCCTCTCTCGGTAATGTCCGCCGGATCATCGAGATGAAGAACCAGCGCCGAGCGGTGCTTGTCTGAGCCGAGGCCATGCCAAACATCACCAGAACCACACCGATCACCGCTGGCATCTCACCGGACTCCCTCCCTTTCGATGACCTGATGGCTGGCCAGTCTCCGGTCATCCTCGCGGGCCTGGCGCGCGACTGGCCGCTCGTCCGCGAAGGCCGGGTATCGGCGCGCCGTGCTGCTGATTATCTCAAGACCTTTTACCAGGACAAACGCGTTGTCGGTTACACCGGTGCGCCGGAGATCGGCGGTCGTTTCTTCTACGATGACGATGTCAAGGGCCTGAACTTCACCGCCGAACGCGTGGCGCTTGACGAATTCCTGGAACGAATTCTGAAGCATGCCGGCGATCCAGCGGCACCCGCCTTCTATATCGGTTCGACCGACCTGAGCATCTATTTGCCGGGCCTGAGCGACGCCAACGGGCTGAAACTCGACCACCCGATGTTCGCCCACAACCTGCTGCGCAGCATCTGGATCGGCAACCACACCACGGCGACCTGTCATTACGACATGTCTCACAATTTAGCGGTCTGCGTTGCCGGCCGCCGCCGTTTCACCTTGTTCCCGCCCGACCAGGTCCAGAACCTGTATCCTGGACCGTTGGAGCCGACCCCGGGCGGCCAGGTCGTCAGCATGGTTGATTTCCGCAACCCGGATTACGATCGCTACCCGCGTTTTCGCCTGGCCGAGGCGGCTGGTCAGGTCGCCGAAATGGAACCTGGTGATGTTCTGTTCTACCCCGCTTTGTGGTGGCACCATGTCGAGGCGCTGGACGATTTCAACATACTCGTGAACTACTGGTGGAACACGACGCCTGTCTATATGGACACACCGATGACCACTCTGCTGCACGGCATCTTGAGCCTTCGCGACAGGCCGGACACCGAAAAGCAGGCCTGGCGCGAACTGTTCGACTACTACATTTTTGGCCCCGCCGACCGTTCGAGGGAGCACTTGCCGGAACATGCCCACGGCAATCTGGGACCACTGGATGAGATAAAGGCGCGACGTCTTCGCGCCACATTGCTCAACAAAATGAACCGATAAAAGAACAAACTGTTGGGAGAGACCCTATGGAAGGTCATGTGATCAAGCGGGTCGTCATCGCTGGCGGCGGGACGGCAGGCTGGTGTGCTGCCGCCGCACTGAGTCGGTTGCTCGGCCCGCTTCTCGACATCACACTCGTCGAGTCGGACGATATCGGCATTGTCGGGGTCGGTGAGGCAACCATCCCAACGGTAAGAACCTTCCATCACCTGCTGGGGATCGACGAACGGGATTTTTTGCGCGCCACAAATGGCACTTTTAAACTGGGCATCGCGTTCGAAAACTGGGCCCGGCCCGGCGACCGCTATATTCACGCGTTCGGAACGGTCGGCAAGTCGAGTTGGATGGCTCCGTTTCACCATATCTGGCTTCAAGCCCGCTCCGATGGTTATGGTGGCGAGTTGTCTGATTACTGTTTGGAATTGCAAGCGGCAGAGGCCGGCAAGTTTCAAACTTCGGAAAAAAGTGGTCTCAACTACGCTTACCATTTCGACGCCGGCCTATACGGTCAATTCCTGCGTGGCCTTAGTGAAAAGCACGGGGTCAAACGGGTTGAGGGCAAGATTTCCCAGGTCGAGCAAGAGCCGGAATCAGGTTTCATCGCGGCCTTGCACCTCGAATCCGGCGAGGTTATCGAAGGCGACCTGTTCATCGATTGTACCGGCTTTCGCGGCCTGCTGATCGAACAAACACTGAAGACGGGTTACGAGGACTGGACACACTGGCTTCCCATGAACCGAGCGGTGGCGGTGCAGACCCAGTCCCTCGGCCCGCTCAATCCCTACACCCGAGCCATAGCCCACGATGCCGGCTGGCGGTGGCGCATCCCATTGCAGAACCGCGTTGGCAACGGCCTGGTCTACAGTAGCGCCTATCTGTCGGACGACGCGGCGCACGAGCAGCTTATGGGGGCGCTGGACGCTCCCACTCTGGTCGAACCGCGCCAGATCAAGTTTGTCACCGGCCGGCGACGGAAAACCTGGAACAAGAATTGCGTGACTCTGGGCCTGTCGAGCGGATTTATCGAACCGCTGGAATCGACCAGCATTCACCTATTCCAGATCGGCGTAACGCGTCTGATCCAGATGTTCCCGTTCAATGGTATAAGTCCATCCCTGATCGATCACTTCAACACCTTGTCCGCACAGGAACTGGAGATGGTGCGCGACTTCGTCATCCTGCACTATAAAGCCAATCAGCGCGGCGAAAGCGGCTTCTGGCGCGACCGCCAGACCATGTCGGTGCCAGACAGTCTGATGCATCGTATCGAGGTCTTTGCCGCGGAAGGCATTGCCTGGCAGGCAGGTGGCGAACTCTTCCGCCTCGATTCCTGGCTTCAGGTCATGATGGGCCAGAGGATCGAGCCGCGTGGCTGGCACCGGCTGGGGCAACTCATGAAGCGCCCACAGGCCGAGGGTGTTTTCCGCGATATGAAGGCCAGTATTGACCGCGCCGTGGCGGGGATGATGAGCCATGAACAGTTTGTTCGGCAGTACTGCGCTATGCAGGAAACTGCCTGAAGCGGCTGCGATGAGCCTTCAACTAAACAGGTAGGCCGTGGTATCGGCGATAATCTGGCTCAGGTCCTCGCGGTTGGCGCCGGCGCGGGCGCGCATGCCGGTATTATACCAACCCTCGATGACCTTGACTCATCGCGGGTTGGCAAGCGCGACTGCGCGCCCGAGCTTTTGCGAGGAGCCATGGGGGGCGCCTAGTCCGGCGCTTGAGCTGAAAAAATGCGAATACGAAGCGTCATTCCTTATGAGGCTTGGTATTTGCCGTCAAACCCACCATCATCTGCGACAACACTTTCGGATCCGCCTTAGGCTTCAAATCGCCGTAGCGCTTGGCGCCGGTAAAGGTGTCGACCATGATGTCGAAACAACGCCTTACGATCGACAGCAACGTGCATGCTTCGCCGTTGCAGGTCAGGACCTTGTCGAGTTGCTCATTGATGCGCTGGCGGTAGAGGTCCATGGACTTGATATGGAGCTGTTCCTTGTCGCCGACCGCCCCGGCAAGGCTGGGCCGGCTGACGTCCGTCGTCGTCGCAATGTTGTCGAGCGAGGTTGCGGCAAAGCCGCGTTCCCAGAAGATTTGCAGCACTTTTTCCAGCACGGCGTCAGGATCGAAGGCGCGCGCACGGCCACGACCGCGTTTGGCCCTGATGCAGGCCTTGGCGTCCAGGGCGTCACCGGCACAAAGCATGGCCTCGCCTTGACCTCCCATATCTGCGACAGTTTTCACATCGTCCATTACGACGCCAACTCCTGAACGCAAGACATCCTGCTTGTGCTGACAGGTTTCGACGAACCGACCGTTTGTTGGACACAACCTTACCGCCGTTCCCGATCCTTGGCCAGAGATCAAGAGCGGCGGTGGCGTTCCAGCCAGTCGCGGGCCAACTCCGGCCACAAAGTATGGCTGCCGTCATGATCGCGCAAGGCAAAACCATGGGGCGCCTGTCCGAAGATGTGAGCGTCCAGGTCCAAGTTCAGGTCGCGCGCCGACCGGATGAAATTCAGCGCATGTTCGACAGGGACAGCCGTGTCGTGAAGGGCATAGGCCAGAAAGACCGGGCATTTCGGAATGCCGTGCGGCTCGGCGGCAATGCCGATCGGCCAGGCATCATAAAATGCCTGCTTTTCCGGCGGCGGGAAGTCGGCCTTGCCGGCCGGTGCCTTGTAGTCCTTATGGTTAGCGTTGACCGGGGCATAGGCGATGATCGCGCCCCTGAGATTCAGAGGCGTCTTTTGACAGGCCAGTGTGCCGGCCAGGTGCCCGCCCGACGACAGGCCGACCAGAAAGAACGGCAGATCCCAGTCGCTTAAGGCCGTCATCGCCCTAAGGCCGTCCCGCAAAGCGATATCGCAGGGCTGGACGCTGTCCTCGTCAGTGGCGCCTGGCAGGCGGTGGGCCAGGACATAGGCGTTGTAGCCGAGCGTGTTGAGCCACCGCGCGACGTCGATGCCTTCTTTCTCGAATACCAGCTTCAGATAACCACCACCGGCGCAGACCAGCGCCATGCCTTTGGGGTTTTCGATCTCGAAGCCGTGCAGTTCGCAGCGCGTGACGTCGTCAAGCGTGCGGTTGGAGGCTTCACCGGTCAAGACGATGGGTTCGCCGTGGCTTAGGGCTATGACCGTCATTATTCCTCCAGCACGTCACCGGTTCAGCCGTAAAGGCCGCCGGTGGGAACCGGCGGCCCGTCGCCCATTAATCGAGGCGGACAACGACGACGGACTTGGCCGGAATGTCAAGCGTCAGGGTCGAGCCCTTGACCTTGCCGCCCTTGTAGTCAACCGGAACCACCTCGGGCTTGGCGCCCGGGCGGTTCAGCGAATCCATCTTTGGGGCCGTTAGCACCTGACCGGAAACGCCCTTGGCCTTCAGGCTGGCCAGGTCGATGCTGAGGTTCAGGCCGTCGATCGGGTTCATATTGGCGATGCCAATATAGACATGACCGTCCTTAGCCTTGGCAGCCGAGGCATTGAACGACGGGATGGTCTTGCCGCCCAGGGTGTAGGCCGGGGCCTGCACGTCCAGCGGGATCATGGTGGCGTCCTGGAACGGCACGTACATCTTGAAGGCGTGATAGGTCGGGGTCAGCGCCATCTTGTCGCCGTCCGTGAGGATCACGGCCTGCAGCACATTTATCGTCTGGGCTATGGCCGTCATCTTCACCCGATCAGGATACTTGTGGAAGATGTTGAAGTTGGCCGCGGCCAGCACACCATCGCGCAGGGTATTGAGCTGATACAGGTGGCCCGGATTGGTGCCCGGTTCGACATCATACCAGGTGCCCCATTCGTCAACATAGAGCGCGACCTTCTTCTCCGGGTCGTACTTGTCCATGATGGCGATATGCTTTTGGATGAAGCCATCCATCCGCATGGTCTGCGCAAAGGTATCGACCCATTCCTGCTGCGTGAACTTGATGGAAGCGCCCTTCTTGCCCCAGTCACCGGTCGGAAGCGTGTAATAGTGAAGGGCGATGGCCTCCATGCGGTTGGGACCGATGTTCTTCATGACCACTTCGGTCCAGTTGACATCGTCACCCGCCGGGCCGACCGCAACACGGGCGGCAGGATTGTCAGCGTTCTTGTGGAAGAAGGGCGTGTACTGGCGGTAAAGATCGGAATAGTACTCAGGCCGCATTTCGCCGCCGCAGCCCCAGGTCTCGTTGCCGAGGCCGATCACCGGCACCTTGAAGGGCTTGTCGCGGCCGTTGCTGCGACGCTCCTGGGCCAGGGTGTCCTGGCCCGGCGACGTCATGTACTCGATCCACTCCCGCATCTCCGTCGGACTGCCGGACCCCATGTTGATGTTGACATAGGCGTCAGCACCAACCTGCTCGGCGAAATCGAAGAATTCGTGCGTACCGAAGTGGTTCGTTTCAGGCGTACCGCCCCACCAGTTGTTCTTGCGCGACGGGCGCTTGTCGCGGGGGCCGATGCCGTCGCGCCAGTGGTATTCGTCGGCGAAGCAGCCGCCCGGCCAGCGGATCAGGGGCACGTGCAGGTCCTTCAACGCCGCGACGATGTCGTTGCGGATGCCGCGCGTGTTGGGAATGGCTGAGTCTTCACCGACCCAGGTACCGCCATAGATGCCGGCGCCCAGGTGCTCGGAAAACTGACCGTAGACATATTTGTTGATGACGGCGCCGGGTGCGTCTGATTTCAAGGTAGCGGTAGCTTTTACAGTGTCCGCCTGGGCAAGCGGTGCGGCGAACATGACAGCAGCCACGCTGGCGGCAACCAGCAAGGATTTGGCAAACATGGGTGTCTCCTGCTCTCTCGATTTTTTTGTAGGACAATTGAGGCGTCTTACGGATAGCAGAAAGGGTTTCGGGCCGTCAACGATCAAACGACAGGGGAAAGCGCGGCTTTTAACTCCGACAAATAGCTTCTTGCATCGATAGTCGGCCTGACTGTTTCTCACCTCCACCGCTTGCGGGGGAGGATAAGATTAAGCGGCCTGAGTCGCTTGGGCCTTCGCTTCGCGACGGTAGCGGTGCAGGACGAACTCAGTGTAGCCGTTCGGTTGGACGCGGCCCTCCAGCACCAGGTCGCGGGCGGCGCGGAAGGCCAGGCCGTCGCAGGCCGGGGCCATCGGGACGTAGGCCAGGTCGCCGGCGTTCTGGCGGTCGACCACCGCTGCCATATGGCGAAGGCGCTGTTCAACTTGATCTGCGGTAATGAGCCCGTGGCGCAGCCAGTTGGCGACGTGCTGGCTGGAGATGCGCAAGGTGGCGCGGTCTTCCATCAGGCCGACATCGTGGATATCCGGCACCTTGGAACAGCCGACGCCAAAGTCGATCCAACGCACGACATAGCCCAGAATGCCCTGGAGATTGTTGTCCAGTTCCTCTTCCATATCGGCTTGCGACGGGTATTGCGTCATCACCGGCGGGGTCAGCAGGTCGTCCAGCGAAGCCGGCTGGCGCTGGCGCAGTTCGGCCTGGCGAGCGGCGACGTCGGTCAGATGGTAGTGGATGGCGTGCAGCACGGCCGCGGTCGGCGAGGGCACCCAGGCCGTCGAGGCCCCTGATTGCGGGTGGCCGATCTTCTGCGCCAGCATGTCGTTCATTCGGTCGGGCGCCGCCCACATGCCTTTGCCGATCTGGGCATGGCCCGGCAGCCCGCAAATCAGGCCGGCGTCGACATTGGCGTTTTCGTAAGCGCTGATCCAGGCGGCCTTTTTCATATCGGCCTTGCGGACGACGGGGCCGGCTTCCATGACCGAGTGGATCTCGTCACCGGTACGGTCGAGGAAGCCGGTGTTGATGAAGAAGACCCGGTCGGCGGCGGCGCGGATACAGGCCTGAAGATTGACGCTGGTCCGGCGTTCCTCGTCCATGATGCCAATCTTCAGCGTGCCGTGCGGCAGGTCGAGCAGCGCTTCCGCGCGGGCAAAGGTCTCAACCGCAAAGGCAACTTCCTCCGGGCCGTGCAGCTTCGGCTTGACGATGTAGGCGGAGGCCGCGCGCGAATTGGCACCGCCGTCGTGGCGCGCGATCAGGGCGGTGACGATCAGGTCGACCAGGCCTTCGGGCACGGAGGCCCCCTCACCGTCCAGCACCATGTCGCTGTACATGTGAAGGCCGACATTGCGCGCCAGCATCAGGCTGCGACCGTGCAGGGTCAGCGTGGAGCCGTCCGGCGCCGCATAGGTCCGGTCGGGGTTCAGCCGGCGTTCCATCGTCCGGCCGCCCTTGGTGACGGCTTCGCTTAAACTGCCGCGCGTAAGGCCCAGCCAGTTCCGGTAGACAAGGACCTTGTCGTCGGCGTCAACGGCAGCGACGCTGTCCTCCATATCCATGATGGTCGACAGGGCGGCCTCGACGATGATGTCGGCGAGACCGGCGGGGTGTTTGGCGCCGATGGCGTGGTTGCGGTCGATGACCAGTTCCAGGTGCAGGCCGTGATGGCGCAGCAGGATGCCGCCCGGGCAATGGCCGGCAAACTGCGACGGGTCAATCAGGGCAACCGGGCCGCTGGCTGTATCGGCGGTCAGAGTATCGCTGGCGTGGTAGGCGGTAACCTCGGCGTGGGAAGCACCTTGCAGCGGTGCAAAGGCGTCCAGCCATTGCCGCGCCTGATCCTGGACCGTGGCGCCGTGCCGGGCGTCGTAGGTGCCGCCGGGCGGTTGGGAACCTAGGGCATCGGTACCATAAAGGGCGTCGTACAGGCTGCCCCAGCGCGCATTGGCGGCGTTCAGGGCGTAGCGCGGATTGGAGACCGGAACGACCAGTTGCGGGCCGGCCAGGCGGGCGATTTCGTCGTCGACATTCGTCGTCGTGACCTCGAACGGTTCGGGTTCGGCCGTCAGGTAACCGATATCGGTGAGAAATGTGCGGTAAGCCGTCGGGTCGACGATCGGGTGAACGCGGTGCCAATTGTCGAGTTCGGCCTGCAGCTGGTCACGGCGTCGCAGCAGATCGCGGTTGCGGCCGGCATACTCCGTCAAGAGGGTGGTCAAAGCATGCCAGACTTGCGTCGTCTCGATGCCGCTGCCGGGGACGGCGTCCTCGGTGATGAAGTGGTGCAGGGTTTGAGCGACCTGATAGCCGTTGACGGGAACAAAAGTCATGGCGACCTCCTTTGATACGATCTCCGTCGCATGCGGGAGGTGCCGGTGAAGAGACTTTGGGCTGGGCTCGCTCTGTCTCGACGCGCGTCGCCCAAAGAGGGCTCGCTTGCTCGACACCTCCCCCGCTTGCGGGGAAGGATAGTCAAGAATAAGCCGTCGCGTTCAATGGGTCAATTTTTCTGAAAATTATTTCCAAAAAATGGAACAATTTTCAAATATCTGATTTATTGTGACTTTTCGTTTTCCACTACCAATTCCACATCGTGCCGTCTTCGAGACGGGCGACGGGAAGTTGAGCCGGTTTGTAAGGATATCTCGCCGCCAGGGCCTCGTCGATATCGACGCCGTGGCCCACCACTGCGCCCGGATGCAGGCGGCCCTTGTCGAAGCTGTAGGCGTGCGGGAAGACCGCGTCGGTCTCTTCGGTGTGGCGCATGTATTCCTGGATGCCGAAGTTGGGCACCCACATGTCGAACTGAAGCGCCGCCCCCATGGTCACCGGCGACAAATCCGTCGCCCCATGCGAACCGGTGCGCACCTGCCACAGGGCGGCGAAATCGGCCACACGGCGCAGGTGCGTGATGCCGCCCGAACCGACGATCGTCATGCGGATGTAATCGATCAGCTGGTTCTGGATCAGGTCCTTGGCGTCCCAGATGGTGTTGAAGATTTCCCCCACGGCCAGCGGCGTCGTCGTATGCTGGCGGATATGCCGGAAAGCTTCCTGGTTTTCGGCCGGGGTGATGTCCTCGAGCCAGAACAGGCGATAGGGCTCCAGGTTCTTGCCCAGTTGCGCGGCTTCGTTGGGCGTCAGGCGGTGGTGGCCGTCGTGCAGCAGTTCATGGTCGTTGCCGTAGTTCGAGCGCAGGGCGTCGAACAGCTTGGGGCAGTAGTCAAGGTACTTCGACGTGTTCCACACGGTTTCGGTCGGCAGAGTCGCATCGGCCGGTTCGTAATGCAGGGTGCCGCGGCCGACGCCATAGGCCAGCTTGATGCCGGGAATACCCGATTGGGCGCGGATGGCCGTGTAGCCGAGGTCGATATATTGGCCGACGGCGTCGATTGTACCTTCGAGGTCGGCACCGTTGGCGTGGCCGTAGACCAGGACCGAGTCGCGCGATGCTCCACCTAGCAGGTCGGTGATCGACATGCCGGCCATCTTGCCCTTGATGTCCCAAAGGGCCACGTCGACGGCGGCGATGGCGCGCATCGTCACCGGCCCGCGGCGCCAGTAGGCGCCACGGTAGAAATACTGCCAGGCGTCTTCGATACGGCGCGGGTCCTTGCCGATCAGGGCCGGAATGACGTGCTCTTCCAGATAGGCCACCACCGACAACTCACGGCCGTTCAGGGTGGCGTCGCCGATGCCGTAAACACCCTGGTCGGTCTCGATCTTGAGGGTGACGAAATTGCGCCCCGGACAGGTGACGATAACTCTCGCGGCGGTGATCTTCATAGGATGACCTGTGTTCGTTCGTTGTGACATTGGTCTGACCTCTTAAACGCACGGACGCATTTTTCAATGGCTATTCGTGCCTGAGAGTCTTTCCGGGCAATGAGCCTGCCGCTTTCCAGGTCAAGCCGGCGACGGTCACGACGGAAATCAGCAGCGCCACGCCGGATCCGGCCAGGAAAAAGGCCGGATAGAGTGGGACCCGGTCGTCGAACCGGCGCAGCCAGTGGTCCAGAACCCACCACGCGACGGGCCAGGCGACCAGGTTCGCCAGAACTACGGGCCGCAGAAACTGCGTCACCAGCAACCAGGCGATGCCGGGCCGCGAGCCCCCCATGGCCTTGCGCAATCCGATTTCCACCGCCCGGGCCGACGTGCTGAAGGCGGCCATGCCGTAGAGGCCGATGACTCCGATCAGCCCGACCAGGCAGGCGCCCATGACGAACAGCCGCGTCATGCGGCGGTCGGCCTGGTAATAATGCTCCAGCGCCTCGGTACCGGACGTCAGGTCGAGCGGAACATCGGGCGCCAGTTGCCGCCACACCGATAACATGCGCGCCCGCATGACGTCTTCGGCCACGCCCTCGTACCTGAGAATCGTCGACTGTTTTTGCTGCATCTGGGTCATGGAGTAAAAGACGAGCGGAACGATCGGGTCGGACGGAGGGCCGAATCTTTGATCGTCAACGACACCGACAATGCGAAGGGTCCTTTTCGCAAAAATCAGGTCCTGCCCCAGGGCAACCTCAGGTGAGGAAAAACCATAGGCCTGCGCGGCGCGTCGATTGACGACGACGTTCATGGTCAGCGGCACCCGCATGGACGCCTGGACGGCCTCTACCGGCACCTGGTCGTCGCGGGTCAGGACGCGGCCTGCGAGGAGCCTGGTGCTGAAGACTGAGAAGTAGTGTTCACCGATCATGAGGACGGTGGCATCAACCGGTTGCGCGCCCGGCCCCGGCCGTCGCATAGGTGTCAGACCCCATTTGTAATAGGCCCCCGGCGCAACGCCGCTGCTCAGCGATACCACATTGGGCAGCGCGACCCACTGCGAGGTAATGGCGCTGATCTTGCCTGGGTCGAAGGTGACCCCGTTCAGGGCATTGGTGATCAGGAGCCCTTCACGTTCGAAGCCGAGGTCGGACGTCTGGACATGGCGCAACTGCGTCGCAAACCCTATGACGACGATCAGGAAGGCCGTGACAAGGGTAAATTGCACGAAGACCAGTATTTCACGCAACCAGATGGCCAGGCGGCCACCGGCTGATGTTTGCGTTGACGCAAAGACGGCCGCCGGCCTGTAGGCCGCCATCAGAAAAGCCGGATACAGCCCAGCCGCAGCGCCGCACAGAAGCACCGCCGCCGTAACCCCGGCGAGGAAGGCCCAGGAATGGAGATAGTCGAGACGTAGCGACATCCCGCCCAGATCATTGACGAAGGGCAAGGCCAACTCAACGAAGCTGAAGCCCAGTACCACCGCCATCAGCGACACCAGGGCCGCCTCACCCAGGAACTGTACCCGCAACGCGCCCTCAGTCGCGCCCAGGGTGCGCCGCAATGCGGCTTCGCGCGCCCGAACCATCGTGCGGGCGGTTGCCAGATTGAGGTAGTTGAGCAGGGCTATGGCGAAGGCCAGAACGCCGAGCGTTCCCAAGGCCAGGACGGAGGCTACCGCCTTGCGGTCGCTCAGGTGTTCACTGGCCAGGGGGACGAGGCGCAGGCGCAACCGCTCGTGGCGCGGAAGGCCGGGGTATTCGGCATCGAGAAGGACGCTGCGACCGTTGCCGTCGACGAAGGCGTCCAGGCGCACATTCACCTGGGCCGCCGGTTTCGCGCCGTTCAGCAAGACGAAAGTCCGGTGTTCGCTGACATCCCAATTGTCCCAATGGGGAAAAACGGCGGCTCTTTGCGGCGTCAGGAGGCGTAGGAAATGAAAGCGCAGGCTGGAATTGGGTGGCGTGTCGGCCAGGACAGCCGTCACCGTATAGCCGCGCCAGACGGAGGTGCCCTCTGGTACGTCAAGGACACCGACTATCAGATCGCGCAACAGGATCTTACGTCCGACGACGTCGGTATGACCGAAGTATTTGCGCGCCTTGGACTCGCTGATCACGATCGAATCCGGCGTCAGGGCCTTGTCCCTTTTGCCCGCAATCAGCGGCAGGTCGAAGACATCGAAGAACTGGGCACTGACGAGGTATTCCTCCTCCTCCACCGGTTCGCCATCATGCTGGAGAATGGACCAGGTCGTGACAAGCTGGGTCGACGGGGCTTGCGGCACAGCCGCGCGGACGGCGTCCAGGGCGAGGCCGGCGCTGGCGTAGCGCGGTTCGCCCTTGCCGTCCCAAGCCCGTTTGACTGTGCTTATCTCGTGGATGCGGCCCGCATTCGGCATCCAGGCGTCAAAGGTGGCTTCATGGTGGACGTACAGGCTTATGACGATGAAGACGGCGATACCGAAAGCCAGGCCCAGGACATTCAGCGCTGTATAGAGCGGGTGCCGCGCCGAGGTCCGATAGAAGGCGAGCAGGAAGGACCGCAACACGTGGTTATACCGCCCGCGACACGGACAGCAGCAGACGCCCGTCCAGCATGTCGACCTGACGTGACGCCTGGTCCGCCTGGGCCCGCGAATGCGTCACCATGACGATCGTCGAGCCTGCGGCATTCAAACCTTTGAGGATCGACATGATCTGGGCGCCGTTTTCGCTGTCCAGGTTGCCGGTCGGTTCGTCGGCAAGGATCAGGTCGGGCGAACCGGCAATGGCGCGGGCAATCGCCACACGCTGTTGTTGGCCACCGGACAGCTGGTTCGGAAAGTGGCGCGCCCGGTGCGCCAGGCCCACCCGGTCCAGAGCCGCTTCGACCAGGGCCTTGCGCTTAGCCCTAAGGTCCTTGCGGTACAGTACGCCCAGCTCGACATTCTCCTGCACCGTCAGGTCGTCGACCAGGTTAAAGCTCTGAAACACGAAGCCCAGATGGCGGGCACGGAACTCGGCCAGTTTCGCCTCATTCAGGCGCGTCAGGTCTTCGCCGGCGTAGTGGTAGGTTCCCGTGGTCGGGCGGTCGATCGCGCCCAGTATGTTCAACAGGGTCGACTTACCACAGCCCGACGGACCCATGATCGCCAGAAACTCACCCGCAGCGATGGACAGGTCGATGTTGCGCAGGGCTGCGATCTGAACCTCAGCAGAGCGATACAGGCGGGTGATATTTTTGAGATCGATCATGAAGACGGGGCACCGGCAGCGACAGACAATCAGAACTATCACGGCGTGCGCCAAGGCGTAAGCCAGGAGCTTTACCCGTTGACGTGACCCGGCGGAGACAAACGTCCCCGCCGCGATCAGTCCCCCTCCCGGCGCCCCCCGCGGGAAGTCCGGACCACCTCAGCCCCACAGGGGCGGGGGCGAGGCGTCCGGATACGATTATAACTTACCACAGGTTTTACAATTGACATAAACACCAGATTTTATTTGACTTTTTGGAACTTCTGCGCCATTTTAGGGTCATCATCGACCCCTCAAGTGTCCGAAATCGAACATGTCTGACTCCCGCCGCAAAGCCCTGTTTCTAGATGATGACGCCGATATCCTGGCGGCGGGTGGTCTGGCCCTGCGCCGGCATGGCTATGACATGACCGGTGCCCAAACCCCGGACGAGGCCCGCGCGCACCTGGCTGACCAGACGTTCGATATCATCCTGCTGGATCTCAACTTTCGCCGCGGCGATACGTCGGGCGAGGCCGGACTGACCTTCCTTGAGGAGCGTAAGCGAGTCGATCCGCACACGCCCATCGTCGTCATCACCGGCCACAGCGGCCTCAGCATCGCCGTTCAGGCCATGCGTCTGGGGGCCGAGGACTTTGTCGTCAAGCCATGGCACAATGACCGGCTGATCGCCACACTGAATGCCGCCATCGAACAACCGCGTGTGGCGCCACCGCCTCCGCCGCCGGTTGACCTCAATCTGGAACGCTCGGAACGGGAACTAATTCGCGAGGCGCTGAACCGCCACGCTTTCAACATCTCCCATGCCGCCAAGGAGCTGGGTCTGACGCGCGCGGCGCTATACCGGCGGATGGAAAAGCATGGTCTCTAAAAATGGGCTTTAGCGGCTGGATCCGTCTCGGCGGGGCCCAGGCCGGCGTCTTTGTCTTTGGCGCCCTGTGCTGGGCCGCCGCCGGCGCTGGCCATGTCGCCACCGCCCTGGTCTGCGCCGTCGCCGGCCTGATCCTGATCAATATCCTGCTGCTGAACCAGCGCCGCCGACAATCTCCGGTCCAGCGCGCGCCCGACGCTACCTTCGCCTCCGAACAGAGCCGTCGCCGGCTTGGCGCCCTCGTCGACGAAACCCCCTCCCCCCTGCTGCTGCAGGAGGAGGACGGCCGGCTGATCGCCGTCAACCGCGCCGCCCGCCAGATGTTCGACGTCTCGTCCGAACTGCCGGTGGCCACGCGCTGGGCTCTTTTGGGGCCGGGCGACCGGCTGGACAGCCTGCGCGGCCAGATCGACTGGGCCGGCGGCCGTTACGCCATCCATAAGGCGCGGCTGGACCACGCCCTGCTGGCCATCCTGATCGACATCACGCCGGAAGTCCGCGCCGCCGAGGCCTCGGCCCTGCGCGACCTGCTCAAGGTGCTGAACCACGAGTTGATGAACGCCTTGACCCCGGTGGCTTCGATGAGCCGCAGCGCCCTGGAGCTGATCGATGACAATACGCCCGAAAGCCTGGCGACGGCGCGCGGCGCGCTCCGCACCGTAGTGGCGCGGACCGAAGGCCTGGTCGGGTTCGTCGATTCCTACCGCATCCTGACGCGGCTGCCGCCGCCTGACACCCGACCCATCGCGCTGGGGCCGTTCGCCGACGAAGTCGCCCGGTCCTTCCGGGCGCAATGGGACAGGCACGGCGTTTCCTTTGAACTCAGGACCGATATCGCCGGCGCCATTGCCGTGATGGACGCCGAACAAATCCGGCTCTGCCTGACAAATTTGCTGAACAACGCCGCCGAAGCCGCCTTCGACAGTGCCCAACCGCGGGTGCGGCTGGCTCTGACCCTGGCCGGCCACCAGGTCGAGGTCGCCATCGAGGACAGTGGCCGCGGCATCGAAACGGCCATGGCCGAGACCATCTTCCTGCCGTTCTACACCACCAAGGCCAATGGCACAGGCGTCGGTTTGAGCCTGGCACGGCAAATCCTGCAGGGCCACGGCAGCAGCCTGGTCCTGCGGCCGCCAGGCGAACTGGGCGGGGCGCATTTCTGCTTTGCCCTGCCGCGTCCGGCGAATGCTGCCAATCCCTGGGAAGCCAACTGAACCAGCCTTTCCGAAGGTTTACCGGCGCCCTCCGGCATAAGCGTAAAAATCTAGAGCGCAATCCGATAAGGTGTGAAGCCACCGCACGGGCATCCCCATTTTCGGATAAATTACGTTACACAACAAAAATTCAGAGCGGCACATTGGTTTGCATCAGCGCGCATTCCGCACTAGTTGCCAGGATGATAGGTGAACTGCACGCCATTATGACTCGCGCCATTGATCGTCAGGTCACCGGTCATTACCACCTCGGTTGACGCCTTGCCCTCCTCGACATAGGGCTGAATCTTGTCGAGCCGGACCGTGCCCGCAAAGGTCACTTCGCCGACCTGATCCTGGCGTCCCGTGAAAATGACCTTGTCATCGATAACGCTGTAGCTGGCCGGCATGACGTTCAGTCGTCCACGCTCTGCGCTGGAGACAACCACCCGCACCGGCGCCCAGCCGATGACATCGTCGGCGCTCTTGACGCTGACAAATTCGTCCTGGGAGCCCAGTACGATGTCCTCGATACGATAGACTCCGCTGACGATCGGTGCCATTGGGCGGTAATAACCGAAAAGCTGATCCGATCCTTCACGGACAAAGGCACCGTCCGCCGATCTGGCGTTGACTTGCAACGGATCGGCAAGAGCCGCAACCGGCGCTCTTGAGATCGATGCCTTGGCGGAACTGTCGTCGCTCAATTCGGGGTTCCTGATTTCGAACTTCGATTTCAGAAAATATAAAGCGATCGCCAGGTGCACGAGCACGAGCAGACCCAATAAACCACCAACAATCAGGGCGATGAGGCACCCCGGGTGCATTTTCTTGCCCGCCATTATCTCCCCCTGTCGAACGGCCACAGTTAGAGTAACTATCAGGACCATGACCTTATCTCAAGAGATAGCCGCCTGCCGGGTGTGTGCCGCCCACCTGCCGCTGGGGCCACGGCCGGTGGTTCGCGTCGGCGATGCGCGGGCGCGGATCCTGATCATAGGTCAGGCGCCCGGCACCAGGGTCCATGCCTCGGGCGTTCCGTGGGACGATGCCTCGGGAAAGCGTCTGCGAGACTGGCTAGGGGTGACTTCCGGGCAATTCTACGATGAGGCGCTATTTGCCATCATGCCGACGGGTTTCTGCTATCCCGGCCGCGGCAAGGCAGGCGACAATCCGCCTCGGCCCGAATGCGCGCCTCTGTGGCATGATCGCGTGATGCAGACCTTGCCCGATATCCGCCTGACCGTGCTGATCGGCACCTATGCCCAGGCACGCTATCTCGGCGAGAGGCGCAAAGCGACGTTGGGGCAAACCGTGCGCGCTTGGCGCGACTATATCGGAGATGGCTTCCTGCCGATGGTGCATCCCAGCCCGCGCAACAGTATCTGGCTGCGCAAAAATCCCTGGTTCGAATCCGAAATCGTGTTGCACCTACGAACCGAGGTTGCCAGATGGACATGACCACGCGCACCATCGCCCGCATTCTGAAGGTCAATCATGCCGGCGAATTCGGCGCCATCCGCATCTATCGTGCCCAACTGTGGGCGGCCCGGCGCTGGCAGCCGTCGTTGATAACTTTTTTGACCGAGACCTTGAGCCACGAGATCGACCATTGCGGCAAATTCCTGAAAGCGATGCAGGAACGCAAGGCCCGGCCCTGCACCGCCATGTGGTTATGGGGCATTGGCGGCTATGTCCTTGGCCTGGCCACGGCAGCGATGGGCGTAAACGCCGTCATGGCCTGCACCAAGGCGGTCGAGCAGACTGTCCACCGCCATCTCGACGCGCAGATCCGGTATCTGAGCGGGCGCGACGAGCCTTTGCGAGACATTATACTGGCCATTCAGGTCGAGGAAAACGCCCATCTTAGCCATGCCGTCGCGCATTTGCGGCCGTCTCTGCTCAACGGGCCGCTGGAGGCCGTCATCGTCGCCGCCACCGAAGCCGTCATCTGGCTCTCAACACAGGGCGCGGTCTCACGCATGGAACACGAACTCCGCCGAAAAACATAGTCGAAGTGAGGGGGGGCTGACGTTCTTTCGGATCCGAGAGCGGGAGGTGTTTTGGTAGAATCGAAACCCCGCTCTGCTAGAGCGCAATCCGATAAAGTGTGCAGCACTTTTCGGATAAATTGCGCGAAAAAACAAAAACTTAGAGCGAGATGGCGATTCTACCTAAAGCCATCCCGCTCTAGGCATCAAGGACCTCGTCAGACCATCCCCTTCATTTTTTTCGCTTTCGATTTGGCAGGGGACCTCTTTATTCCCCGAAAAACTCCCTCTGGGCCTTTTCCAGTTCTTCGGCGTAGCGCCGGTTGACATAGCGCTCGGTCAGCAGGCCCAGGAGCTTATGGTCTTCATTGACCACTGCCAAATCGTCGACACCGAAATGTTCGAACATCCGCAGGATGGCGGCGATATCCATGTCCGGCCGAACATAGACTTCGGTCTGTTTGGCCAAGGCGCTGAGCGGCGTCGCAAGGTCATGCTTGTCCTGGTAGGCGTCGGCTGTCGGCAGGATGCCACGGTAATCGCCGTTGCGGTCGATCAGAAGCACGCGCGCCGTCGACCCCAGGGGGACCTGTTCGCGCATCCGGCCCAGACTTTCCTCGTCACGCAGGGTGGTATGATTGCGCCGCATCAGGCTCTGGGCGGTCAGGGCCCTGACCCAGCCGACATCGCGGGCGGTGCGAATCGAATGGCCACGCAGGTGCAGCCGCCACGTTGAGAACGAATAACCGAACTTGTCGCGGACGATGGCGGCGCTAACCAGAGCAGCGGTCACCACGGCGGCTGTAAGGGCAAAATCCTGGGTCACTTCCAGCACCATGAATGACATGGTCATCGGCCCGCCCACCACGGCTACGGCCAGGGCGCCCATGCCGACCAATGCGGCGTTGGTGGTGTCGAGCATGGCTGCCGGATAAATGAAGTTGACGGCTTGTGCGAAGGCTGCGCCGACCAGCGAGCCCAGGAACAAGGAGGCAAAGAACAGGCCGCCGCGAAAACCGAAGGCCAGGGAAATCACCGAGGCGCAGACCTTCAACGCGAACACCGCCAGCAGAGTGGTCATCAGGGGCTGCTGATCGAGATAGAGATGCATGGCGCCGTGCCCCGACGACAGGACTTGGGGGGCAATGAAGGCGAGCGGCATCAGGAGGATGCCGCCAGCCAGGGGACGCCAGATCTCGCCGATCGGCAGCTTGCGCACGATCGACTCGGCGAGGGCGATCAGGCGCATGATCAGAATCCCCAGACCGGCGCAGATGAGGCCCAGAACGGCATAGAGCAGATAGCCCTGAATCTCGATCACCCGGCCGATCGTGCTGGCCATCACAAAGGGTTCATTGTTCATCAGGGTCGCGGCCAGGACGGCCATCAGCGAGGCGGCCGCGACGGGCGCCAGGGCCGCCGGGGTATAGGCGCCCAGCACGATCTCGAAAGCGTAAAAGGCGCCGGCTAACGGCGCTCCGAACGCTGCACCGATGGCCCCGCCGGCCCCGGCGCCGACCAGAGTGCGCAGGTATGAACGCTTGAGTTCGAGCCACTGGCCGATTTTCGACGCCACCCCACCGCCCATTTGGGCGAAGGCGGCTTCCAGGCCGACCGAAGCGCCGAAACCATTGGAAATCAGGGTTTGCAGCGAGACAATCAGGGTGTCGCGGGCCGGGATGCGGCCGCCGTGCAGGGCATTGGCTTCGACGGCGTCGATCGGCGCGCGGGTCCGGCGTGGGAAGGCAAAACGGACGGCGCCCAGAACCAGCCCACCGGCTGGCAGGGCCAGCAGATGCCACCAGTCGAGCTCAAGTTGGCCGCTCAGTCGCATATCGGGCGAGAAACCGTAAAGCAAAACCTGAATGGCGTGGGCGACGTGCGCCAGCGCTGCCGACATGACTCCGGCCAGCAGCCCGACTCCAGCGGCCAGGACGATGAACATCAGGTCGGAGGTTTGCAGCAGCCTGCGGAGGCGGGCCGCACCGCGCATCATGGGTCGGCTGACAGCTTTGCCCAGGTCTAGTTCGGTTTCAAGCGCCATGGCCGGTCCCGGTGACTCAACGGCGCGAGCTTAGGGCCGGACGATGGATTATGCCAGCAAATCCCGCAACATCGCCTTGGCCGAATCGAACGCCTGGGTACGGCGCTGCCGGGGTGACCGCCGCCCTGTCGGGTGCGACCGTGATCATGGGAGGGGACCACGGCCAGGCGAGGCTGCTGCCGCCACTGATCCTGTTCATTGAGTCATGAGCTTTCAGCCAGGGCGCGGTCATCTGGGTCTAGATGAGCGAAATCTTCCCAAGCCCGGTCCGCGCCACCGGCCAGAGACTGGGTTCGGCAACTCACTGGGTCGCCAATGCGGTGATCGCGCCGGTGTTTCCATGGTCGCCGCCCAGACCAGGGCCCTGCCGTTTGTTTTTTGCCGCCTGCACGCTGGTGCAGTTGATCGTCGTGGCAAAGTCCTTCCCGGTGACCAAAGGGGTAGAACCGGAAGATATGGAGAAGCGGATATAGCATCGAGTGGCTCGCAGCAGAGCCAGTCCGCGATAACCTTGACGCGTTGCGGGTTGGCAAGCGCGACTGCGTACGTCTCTGGGGCTCCCGAGCTTTTGCGAGGCGCCATCGGGGCCGCCCGTGCGGCGGCACTTGAGCTGAAAAAATGCAGATACCAGGCGTCATTCTTTGTGAGGCTTGGTAACAAGACCATAAGCCCCTTGCCTTTCGCCTTGTTTTGCCGTGACATGTGACAGTGCAACAGGAACTTCCCGCCATGCCCGATACCTACGCCGTCGCCGCCCTCGCTACCTTTGTCGATGGCCTGCCCAAGGCGGAACTGCACCTGCACATCGAAGGCTCGCTGGAACCTGAATTGATGTTCGCCCTGGCCCGGCGCAACCATATCGCCCTGCCCTTCGCCGATGTCGAAGCCGTGCGCGCCGCCTACGACTTTTCCAATCTCCAGGACTTTCTCGACATCTATTACCAGGGCGCCAATGTCCTGCAGACCGAGGACGACTTCTACGACCTGGCCATGGCCTATTTCCGCCGCGCCGCCGCCGACAATGTCCGCCATGCCGAGATCTTCTTCGATCCGCAAACCCATACCGACCGCGGCATCCCCTATGCCGTCGTCATCGACGGCCTGTGGCGCGCCATACAGGATGCCAAAACCCTGAACCTGTCCGTGTCGCTGATTCACAGTTTCCTGCGCCACCTCAGCGAAGACGCCGCCTTCGACAGCCTGGCGATGGCGCAGCCCTATCTCGACCGCCTGGTCGCGGTTGGGCTCGATTCATCCGAACTCGGCCATCCTCCGTCGAAGTTCGCCGGTGTGTTCGCCAAGGCGCGCGACATGGGCCTGATGCTGTGCTGCCATGCCGGTGAAGAAGGCCCACCAGACTATGTTTATGAAGCGCTCGATGTCCTGGAAATCGACCGGATCGATCACGGCAACCGGGCGCTTGAAGACCCGCTGCTGGTCGCCCGCATCATTGACGAAGGCCTGACCCTGACTGTATGCCCGCTGTCGAACCACAAGCTGTGCGTCGTGCCCGATCTGGATTTTCATCCCATTCCGGCCATGCTGAAACAGGGGCTGAAGGCGACGATCAATTCCGACGATCCGGCCTATTTCGGTGGCTACGTCAATGACAACTTCAAGGCCCTGACTGGGCGCGGCCTGATCGGCAAGAAGGACTGCGTCACCCTGGCGCTGAACAGCATCGACGGGGCCTTCATCGATTTCGACCGCAAGGCGCAGCTACGTGCCGAGATCGAGGCGTACGCGGCCGGCCGGTGACCGTGACACGGCCGGTGTGAGTTTGCCGCCGATCCGGCGTGACAGGCCCTCGCCCATGGCCGCGGTCCATAACACCACGCCCAGGCCCAGCACCAGCATGGCAACCGCGAGGCGCAACATGTCGAGATCGTAGGCGTGTACGAAGCGGACCAGGAAGATGACGGCGCCGAAACCGTAGGCCGCCAGGGCGTTGCGCACATAGTGCCGGTCACCCAGGAGGCAGGCCAACAGCGAGGCGAAGATATAGAGGCTCGACAGATAGCCGTAGACCGCAACGACATAGACTGACGCCAGATAGGTCTGGACGGCATAGGCAGTGTAGGACCCTTCAAGGAAGTTGGTGGTGACATAGGCGGCGTCTTCGACGGTGCCACGATAGGTGTCCTCAATCCCGCCGGCGAAGGCATTGAGGCTGACATAGGCATCGTCCGACAACGGCAGGAAGACCTTGACGATCAGCACGGCCGCCACCGCCAGGTGCAGTTCAAACAGTTTTTCGACCAGCCAGACCAGGACGCGCTTAAAGCCCATAGCGGTAATGCCCCGTGACATCGTAGTCGAAGAGGACGGCCTCCTCCTTTGGCCCGGCGCCGATATTGTGCACGACCCGTTGCCGCTCCGGGTCGGTGACGACGGCGATGTGCGGCAGGTTACCTGGCAGGTTGTAGGTCACCAGATCGCCGGCGGCATAGTCCGATACCTGCCGGCTGACCGGCCGGGCTATGCCGAAGCGTTTGAAGAAGACGCGCAGATTGGGTACGCGGCGGTGGTCGATATTTCTGTCGGCGCGCTTCAGGCCCCAGGCCTTGGGATAGAGGGCGAAATGGGCCTTCATATCCTCGTGGACCTTCTGCTGCAGGTCGATGCCAAGTGCGGTTCGGTAGCCGCGGATGACGACGTCGGTGCAGACGCCGCGGTCGGCGGCGACATCGCCCATCGGATAGGGAATGCGGGTATAGGCGCCGTCATAGGTGACGCGGTGGCGGGTCTGTTCGCGTACGGCAGCGACCAGCTTCTGCGCCGGCGTATCGGCCCGGGCTGGAAAGGCAGCCAGAACCGGCAAGGCAAAAATTAAAGCACGTCGGTCCATCACCGATTCCCCTGTCACGGGATCAAGACGTAAAACGCAATTGCGACCGCATATAGACCAACCAGAAAATCATTCAGGCTGAGTCGAAAAGGGCTGGTTTCGAGAACCGGAGCGGAGCGTACTTAAGTACGTGAGCACCGGAAGCGCAGAAACCGGCCTTTTGCAGACCAGCCTCAATGATTTTCAAAGGCTGTATCGGTAGTGGCCAGTGAGTGGATAGGCGAACAGTTCGTCGTCTTCGCGTGCACCCAGACCTCCATTCTGGATCACCATCAGCCGGCCCGACCGCCAGGATTTTCGGTCGCCAACGACGGCAATATGGGTGCGGCCGTAAGGCAGGTTGGTGATGATGTCGCCGGGCTGGTAGTCGGCTGGATCTTTGGTCACCGGCAAAGACGCGGCAAAGCGCGAAAAAAAGACCATCAGGTTGGGCACCCGGCGATGATCGATATTCGGGTCGGGCGCTGTCAGCTCCCACCGTTTCGGATACAGCTCGAAATTGGCAGCCATGTCGTCGTGGACCAGCTTTTGCAGGTCCAGGCCCAGCTTGCGGTAGGCGCGGATGACGACGTCGGTGCAGACGCCGCGTTCCAGCGGCACGTCACCCATGGGGTAGCTGATCTTCGTATAGGCGCTGTCGTAGCTGACAGTTTTACGGATCTGGTCGCGCGCGGCGTCTACGAGGGTTTTGGCCCGGCCCTGGGTCGGAACGGTGGCGTGCGTGCACCCCGCAAGCACACCCGGTAAAGCCACGAGTACGGCGCGACGACCCCGGTTCATGGATTAATTGACGGCGTCTTCCAGGCCCTTGCCGACGGCGGTGACGTCTTCGCCAATGCCCTGGATGGTGTTGCAGGCAGTGGTCAACAGCGGCAGCAGGGCCAGCATCGAGATTATGACAAAACGCTTCATGGCAGACTCCTCAGATTCAGTCGTCGTGGTCCGGTATGAGTCCGGAATATGGCATTTTTTGGCGAGATGAGCTTACAATACGCAAAAGGCTGCGACGTGGGACGTCGCAGCCTCATGATGGCGTTTTCAGCCTAGTTGGCGGCGTCCTGAACGGATTCGCCCACGGCTTCCACGTCCTTACCTGCACCTTCGACAGTATTGCAGGCGGCCAGCGTCAGCGACATCGGGAAAAGAACGCAACAGGAAATCAACAGGAAACGTTTCATAAGAGTGGTCCTTTCGTGAACACACCTTATCATCCCCTATACGACGTAAGGATGTTGTACGCAGTACCAGCCAATTTTCGTAAAAAACACAGGCGTTGATCAGGTGATGCGAACAAAGAGATTACCGGTCAGCCGTCCGGTCCGCGGCTCGCTGCTGAAGGTGAAATTGTCGGGGATAAAGCCCGAATGCAACAGCGATCCCTGATAGATCAGCAGGCGGTTAAAGCGCCCATCGACGTGCAGGATCTTCTCATAGCGTTCGTCCGAATCACCGATGAATCCGGGTTTAGGCTGGCCGAATTGCGCGAGTTCCTGCGCCGCGGCAGCACTCAGCACTGGCAGGGCGTCAGGAGTAACGCGCTCGATTCCGGTGGCGCGGTGACGGTAGAAACAGGTGCCGGTGCCGGGAATATCGTTGAGATAGTGCAGCACAGCCAGAAGGCCGGGATCGGGCGAATCGAAGTGTGGCACACGCTGGGTCGCGGCCAGGTCGTCGCGTTGCCGTGTCACCAGTGAGAAGCTTGCCTCCACCAGCTCGAACGACTCGGCATCGAACACTCCACCGATAAAAGGTGACGCTTGCTCCAGCACGGCGACCATATAGGCGTCGGCGGCGCCATCCGCCTCAGTGACCACGCGGCGCAGGCCAGGATAGGCCGTACCGCTCTCGGCCGGGAATGGCGCCAGCGCCGCGGCGGCATCGACAGCATGGTGGGCGTCGGGCAAAAAGTTGTCTATGACCACAACCCGGTTCTTGCCGTGGCCGATTTCGTGAACCTCGATATCCATGGTTCATAGCTTTGCACAGAATGCGAACGAGGTTAAGGCGAGTTCATGCAGGTTGTTGTCATTGGCGCCGGTCCGGCCGGTTTGATGTGCGCCGAAGTGTTGAGCGCCGCAGGTCTTAACGTTGCCGTGTATGACCGCATGCCTTCGCCGGCGCGCAAGTTTCTTATGGCCGGACGCGGCGGACTGAACCTGACGCATTCGGAGCCGTTCGAACGGTTCGTGTCGCGCTACGGCAAGGCCGCCGCGCGTTTGCGCACCAGCCTGGAAGCGTTCACCCCGGCCGATCTGCGCGCCTGGGCCGATGGCATGGGCGCCGAGACCTTTGTAGGCTCCAGCGGACGGGTGTTTCCCAAGGCCATGAAGGCCTCGCCCCTGCTGCGCGCGTGGTTGAAACGACTGGAAAGCCAGGGCGTCACCCTCCATCAGCGTCACGACTGGCTCGGCTGGGACGAAGGTCAACTGTTGTTCCAACAGGACGGAAAGCTTTTGCGAATCAGAGCCGACGCCACAATGCTAGCCCTGGGCGGCGCCAGTTGGCCGCGTCTGGGCGGAGACGGCGGCTGGAAGGCTATTCTAGAAGGTTGCGGTGTGCCGGTTAAGCCATTTCAACCGTCCAACGTTGGTTTTACTGTGGCGTGGAGCGCGGTGTTTACCGGGCGCCATGCTGGCACGCCGTTGAAAACCATCGCCCTGACCTTTGGCGGCAAGACGGTGCGCGGTGAGGTCATGCTGACCCGAGGCGGCGTTGAAGGGGGCGCCATCTATGCCCTCAGCGCCGCTTTGCGTGATGCGATTGCCCGTGATGGTCATGCCGATCTCAGCCTCGACCTGCGCCCGGATCTGACCCAGGGGCAGGTGATCTCGAAACTGGGCCGCGCCTCGCCCAAGGACAGCCTCAGCAACCGCCTTCGCAAGGCCCTGGGCCTGACACCGGCGGCGATCGCGCTGATGCACGAAACAGACGCAGCGGACGTCAAAGCGGTGACGGTGCGGTTGACGGCCGTCCAGGGCCTGGACCGGGCCATTTCCAGCGCCGGCGGCATCGCACTCGACGCGGTCACCGACAGCTTCGAACTGAAGGCCTTGCCTGGCGTTTATGCGATCGGCGAAATGCTGGACTGGGAAGCGCCGACGGGCGGTTATCTGCTCCAGGCCTGTTTCAGCACCGCGGTCACCGCTGTCCGAGCTCTATCACAAAGCCGCGAACCATAGTGACAACCGCGCGCGGGCATGCACATCCTGCGCGTCGCGGAATGCCTCTTTTCTTTGCCGCTTCACAATAGTATCTGGCGTAACAAACAGCCCATTCAAGGAGCCACGCCCCATGCCCGACGCCAGCCCCGCGCGCACTTCGGACCCCGTTCAGGTCTTCGACTGGGACAGCCTTGACGACCACAAATATCTGTCCGATGCCGGTATCTGCGCCCGCTTGCTTCGTGACAATCCGCTGGATGACGAGACCCGCGCTGTCGTTCGCGCCGAGGCCGAATCCCTGGTCCGCGCCACCCGCAAGGCCGCCCAGCGCCAGGGTGTCGTCGAAAGCTTTCTGAAGGAATTTTCGCTCGGCACCCGCGAAGGCCTGGCCCTGATGTGTCTCGCAGAAGCCCTGCTGCGCGTGCCGGATGAAGCCACCCGCGACCAGCTGATTGCGGAGAAGATTTCCGCCGCCGACTGGGCGTCGCACCTCGGCCATTCCGACAACTGGTTCGTCAATGCCTCGACCTGGGGACTGATGCTGACCGGCAAGATCATCGACGTCGAAGACAAGGCCAAGACTGATCTCGGCGGCTATCTCGCCGGCCTGACCCAGCGCATGGGTGAACCGGTCATCCGCGCCGCGGTGGCCCAGGCCATCCGCATCATGGGTGAGCAGTTCGTTCTGGGCCGTACCATCGAGGACGCTCTGAAACGCTCCAAGAAGGACGGCTATCTCTGCTCCTTCGACATGCTGGGCGAAGGCGCGCGCACCGAACACGACGCCGTCCGCTATGCCCAGGCCTATGCCGACGCCATCACGGCGCTGAGCAAGGTCGCCAGGGGCGGGCCCGAGGCGGATCATGGCATCTCCGTCAAGCTGTCGGCGCTCTATTCGCGCTACGAGGCCGTGAAGGACGCCGATGTTCTGACCCATCTTTATCCGCGTGTTAAGGCCCTGGCCATCCAGGCAGCGAAAGCCGATATCAACTTCACGCTCGATGCCGAGGAAACCGATCGACTGGCCCTGTCCCTGAAGATTCTCGACCGCCTGTCGCACGAAGCGGAACTGGGCGACTGGACGGGTCTCGGCCTGGCCGTCCAGGCCTACCAGAAGCGCTGCCCCGAGGTCATTTCCGCTTTACGGGAATTGGCCAAATCCAGCGGCCGTCGGCTAATGGTCCGCCTGGTCAAGGGCGCCTACTGGGACACCGAAATCAAACGCGCCCAGGTCTATGGCCGCGAAGACTATCCCGTCCACACCACCAAGGCGGCGACCGACCTGTCCTATCTGGTCTGCGCCAGGGCCCTGATCGACGCGGCGCCCTACATCTATTCGCAGTTCGCCACGCACAACGCCCACTCGCTGGCCGCCGTACGCCGCATGGCCAATGCCAGGGGCGTCAAGGTGGAATTCCAGCGCCTCCATGGCATGGGCGAGCAACTCTATGCCGAGGCGCTGGATCAGTTCGAGCCCTTCCCGCTGCGCGCCTACGCCCCGGTCGGCGGCCATGAGGACCTGTTGCCCTATCTCGTCCGCCGCCTGCTCGAAAACGGCGCCAACAGCAGCTTCGTCAATGCCTTGCTGGATGAGCGCATCCGCCCAGCCGACGTCATCAGCGACCCCGTGGTCAAGGTCATGGCCCATCCCGCGCGCCACGCCCGCCTGCCACTGCCGCGCGACATGTATGGCGACCGACTGAACTCGCATGGACCCGACATCTCCGTTGCCGCCATCCGTCAACGCTTGACGGCGGCGGTTGCGGCACTCGACAACGACCCGAAGGACGCCAATGCCCTGATCGGCGGCAAGCCCCATTCAACCTATGCCGCGCACATTTACGCCCCGGCCGATCGCACGCGCATTGTCGGCGAGGCCCACGATGCCGATCCAACCATGATCGCCGAAGCCTTTGACCGCGCCGCCGCCGCGCAGCCGGCGTGGAACGCCCTGGGTGGCGACGGCCGTGCCAGGGTGCTGGAGGCCATGGCCGATGCCCTGGAAGACCGCCATGACAAGCTGTGCGCCGTCCTGGTGCGCGAAGCCGGCAAGACCTGGGGCGACGCCATTTCCGAAGTTCGCGAAGCGGCCGACTTCTGCCGTTACTACGCCAAGCTGGCGCGCGAGCAATTCTGCGGCCCGAAAATCCTGACCGGCCCGGTCGGAGAGCGCAATTCGCACGAACTGCATGGCCGTGGCGTCTTCGTCTGTATCTCGCCTTGGAACTTCCCGCTGGCCATCTTCACCGGTCAGATCGCCGCCGCTCTGGCGGCCGGCAATGCCGTCCTGGCCAAGCCGGCCGAACAGACCCCGCTGATCGCGCAGAAGGCGGTCAAGCTGTTCTATGGCGCCGGACTGAAGCCAGACCTGCTGGCCCTGTTGCCCGGCGGTGGCGCCAGCGTGGGCGCGGCCCTGGCGGCCCATCCCGGCATCGCCGGTGTGGCCTTTACCGGTGGCACGGACACAGCGCGAATGATCAACAAAACCCTGGCCGACAAGGAAGGGCCGATCGTGCCCTTTATCGCCGAGACCGGTGGACTAAACGGCATGTTCGTCGACACCACCGCCCTGAGGGAGCAGGTGGTCGACGATGTCATCGCCTCGGCCTTCGGCTCGGCCGGTCAGCGCTGCTCGGCCTTGCGCCTGCTGTTCCTGCCCAGCGAACTGGCCGACGACTATATCGCCACCTTGAAAGGGGCCATGGATCAACTCCGCCTCGGCGATCCGGCACATTTCGATGTCGATGTCGGCCCTGTCATCGACGCCGACGCTCAGGACATGCTGCAACGGCACCTCGATACCCTGACGGCCAGGGGGCAGGTGCTGCATCGCTCTCCCATGCCCGCCGATTTGAACGGCTATTTCTTTGCCCCGACCCTGGCCGAAATTTCGGGCCCGCAGGAATTGGAACGTGAGGTCTTCGGCCCGATTCTGCATATCGTTCGCTATGATTCTCAAAACCCGGAAGCGATGACCGAGGCCCTGAAGGCCAGCGGTTACGGCCTGACGCTTGGCGTTCATTCGCGCCTGGAAGCCTTTGCCGAACGCATCATGCAGGCGGTTCCAGTCGGCAATGTCTATGTCAACCGCACGGTCATCGGGGCCGTGGTCGGGGTTCAGCCGTTCGGCGGCGAAGGCCTGTCGGGCACGGGTCCCAAGGCCGGTGGTCCGCTGAGCCTGACCCGGTTTGCCTCGGAGCGGGCGGTGTCGGTGAACATCACGGCTCAGGGCGGCGATCCGGCCCTGCTCAATTTGTGATGCAGCGGTTTCTGTTTATCTGCACCGCCAACAGACTACGAAGCCCGACGGCGGAGCAGGTGTTTTCGCAATATCCCGACATCGAGGCCAGTTCGGCAGGACTGGCTCACGATGCCGTCGATCCGCTGACGCCTGAGCATTTCGAAGGCATCGACATCATCTTCGTGATGGAGAAGGCCCCCCGCAACAAGTTGAGCCGCCATTTCAAAGCCTATATCGGCAAGGCACGAGTCGTCTGTCTCGATATCCCGGACGACTACGACTATATGCAGCCGGATTTGATCAGCCTCTTATAGCCCGACTCAAAAGTTCATGAGACATAGCAGTACCTTGCGAGTCTCCGGGTCAGGAGCCTGACGCTGGCGATGACGGTCCAAGCGGTTGCGCTTTGGATGGATGTTTCCCAATCTTTGGCCAGCCGCCTGCATCGTCCCAGCCAAGCGAAGGTGCGTTCGACGACCCAACGGCGTGGCAAGACTTCGAAGCCTTTGGCGGTATCACAACGCTTTATGATCTCTACGGTCCAATCCCCGTGGTCCTTCATAGCTCCCTTAAGTTTGTCGCCAGAATAGCCACCATCAGCGAAGACATGGCGTAACCAGGAAAGTGGTAGCGAACGGCGCGAAGTACAGCGGGTGCGCCGTCGCGGTCCTGAATATCGGCCGAATGGATGATGACAAACAGCAGCAGCCCCAAGGTGTCGGTAAGGACATGTCGTTTGCGGCCTGTGATCTTTTTCCCGGCATCATAACCACGCACACCGCCGCTTTCGGTCGTTTTGACGCTTTGACTGTCGATGACACCAGCCGTAGGGCTGGCATCGCGGCCTTCCAGTTCGCGAGCTGCCATGACCAGCAGATGATTGATTTTCTGCTATAGACCACGGCTATCGTGCCAAGTGCCATCAAATGGCATTGGCCGTCTGCTCGCTCGAACAACTCCAGCTCGGTGGCGAAACGCTAATGCAAAAGCTTGTAAAAGTCGGCTGTCACATAAAAATTGTCGTCGGGTACGTTCTTGGCGACCAGCTTATAGCCATAGGGCGAAGGCGAAATCTCCTTGACCTCGAAAAGGAACATGAGGAGTTCACGATCGAGCGTGAATTCTATAGGCTGGGCCGGCAGAAATAGATCTTCGCCTTTTGATATCGAACTCAAGAACAGCCGAAGGCTACCAGCCTATTTTTTTAACAAGATTCAGCGAAGTCTAGGTTCGTTGGATTTCGACACTGTACATATGTCCGCTTTCAGGCGCGGGTTCGAAATCAAAACCAACATTCCGCATAGGGCGCCAAGCGGATAATCCGGTATTTCAGCTGCCCATCAAATGCCCCGCCAATTCCGCTTGCTTGCAAGCCAATTGAAGCGCATGAATAGAGCTTCGTGAAGCGGGGTCTGGGGCGAATGAACGGACAATTCTGCTTTTTCACCGATCCCGCCCTGTTGAACGCGCAGAATGCTTCGCAGGGTTTCGGCTATACGGATTTCGACGGCACGCGCGACCGTTTTCGCACCACCGACGCCCACACGGTTTCCGCTGACGCCCCGGTCTACGCCTTTTGCAAGGGTCAGATTTGCGCGCAAAAGGATGATGGTGGAACGTTGAGCCTCATTCTCAAGCCGGAGCCGCCCGGCCCGGCCAATTTCCCGGCCATCCGCTATATCATTTACAAGGGCGTCGATCCGGCCAGCCTGCTGACGGCCGATGGGAAAAACGTCAACACTGCGCTTGCCGGCAACGACCTGATCAAGGCTGCGGGCAAGATATGGAAAACGCCGCGCAACAACAATGATAAAACCCAACTCCCTCTGAGCAAGCTCCTGGGGCTTCATCTCGACGCGACCTTTCCCGTCCGGCCGGAGCGCTTCGATGGCCAGGCGCCGCTCGACAATCTGTTTTACGGGGCCGATCCGGATGTCCAACTGCCGACCGTAGAGGGTAAGGATATCCTGGGCCGGTTCAAGGCCAACACGCCGTGCGGGATCGACATGGTCGTCGACCGCATGGTCTTTCCGGCCCGCATCGAAGCGGCGCGTATGCGGGATTATTACATCAAGGCCGATCCCTTGCCTTCCACCACCGACCCTGCAGACTATGGCAGTTTCAAGTCCTGGCACGATCGGGAAGCCTGCCTGACCTTCATCGATCCCTGCGCCCTGTGGGGATCGTTTTTCAACCCCAAGGCGACATCGTCCTCGAACCTTTACGCGTTGAAGAACGGCTTGCTCTGTCCTGCAAAGGGTCCGGAAATCTATTCGAACATACTCAAGGGGGCCAGCGGCGCGGGCTTTGCGAACCGCAATCGCGTGTGGCTCGATATCCGCAACGGTCACGGCTATTCCGTCAATTATTACAAGGAGGCCGGCCGGAACATCCAGTTCACCTTCGATCCAAACGTGTCCCTGGCGCCCTACATCGCCGACACCAGCCTGTTGCGCGCAGCCTCGATGATCGACTACTACGCCAGTGGCTGGCCCATTTGCTCGATCAACACTTCGGTCCCGCCGGCAGGTGTCGACGGTGACCAGGTCCATCCGCGATTCGGCCTGCCCAACACCGCCAATACCCGGCCCCTCATCTACCTGTCGAAGGCGCGGCGTGACATTTCCAGGACCCTGAACGATAGCGAGCGCTTTCTGGAATGTCCGGCAGGTCCGGATCCGGGCTTTCTGGACGAAGTCAAAATCGCCTGGCCACTGGTCGCCGACGGCACGGCGAAAATGCTCGTGGCCGGTTATAACAAACTATGCCATTTCAAGCGCCCGATGCCTGGCGAGGCGCCGGCCGCCTCGGGCCTTGAGCCCGTTTATGCCGGAGCCCTCAGCTACGCATTTCCTGCCTTTGACTCGACCGTTTTTCCGCCCGTGACCGCGCCAACCCTGGTCAGGATTTTCGACGAAGACCTTCTGGTAAGCTGGTCAACAAAAGATTTTGACGCGGTTATTGCCAGGCCAGGCATTGCACGTGACGAATTAAATATCTACTTGTTCCTTGCCCCGATGGTTTACTATGATTACGAAACGGTACAGTCGGAGGTCGGACGCGGCAAGGCTTACAAGGCCAAGACTAGGACGCCGGCACAGCACCTAATATTGCCTGGCTTTTCGTCCAAGACTTTGCCGGGGTTCATCGGTGATTTTTTGCCTCCGAAATTGGAGCAAGTCGCCGTCAAACGCAAATTCAACCCGGCGGCTACCACGCTCACGCCTACCGGTATGACCGGCATCGACGTCGGATATTTCCCATCGAACGATACACTCTTCATCTTGGCTTTTACCAGGGCCGAATACGAGGCAGGCTTTTCGCCGGCGGCGCTCACCGCACGAAATACGCTCTGCCTGCCCTTCATTTCTCTGCCTGGCTCGCAGGAGCGGCATAAGGCCCTGGACGACAAGAAGGGTTACTACGAGTCAGGGCCGGTTGTATCTTTTATCGGGAAAACCGGGACGATTGTTTCACGGCAGAACGACCCCAACCTACCGACGGTTTATGCCCATGCCGATCTTTAGCACCGCCGCCGTCGACTGGAGCGATTTCGAACCGGTTCCTCCACAGCGAACCACATTTCTGGCGATTGAATCGCGAATAGATCTGCTCTTCGGTGAATTCGCCAAATTTCTTCGGGCCAAAATCAGCCGTTCGGTCCGGAATGATACCGACACCGCCAACATAAACCAAAACGATGAATTATTAGACCGAATCAATAGCATTTTCTTCGTGGCCATGATTAACGACAATGCCGTTCCATCCGATCCCAATGGCGGCCTGATACTTGTGGACGGCATTGCAGACAACAACAGTTTCTTCGACAGTATAAACGTCTATTTTTCAAACCTTGCTACGGATCAGCAGAAGTTCCTTTTTCAATATTACCTTTATCTCGGACTTTATCACTTCGCGGTCTGGTATCTGTGCGAAAAAAAATGCTGCCGCAATGCCGCCGTCGCCTACAAGCATGTCAATTGGGTGAATGCCAAGCTGGCGCTGTTCGACTTCGCCATGACGGCAAATTTCAATCCATCGACACCGACCGGCGTCGCCGTCCGGATCAAGCCGTCTTATGACTCCCAGCCGGTATCGCTGGTTTACGATCCCTCATCGGAAACCTTGCTTGACGGATCCACTAAAAAATATAATTGCCCCGTTCGCTTTCACGCCTTTTATTCAGATGTTCGCGACGTCGTGACGGACAAGGTAAAATGGAAGCTAAAATGCAAGCGTTACGACATTTCTTCGTCGTTTTACGAAAGCTATTATTACAGGCGGTGCTTTAGTCCTGAACTATATATAAACGACCTGATTTCACCCAATTGCCTGGGTATCCTGACCAAGCCCCTCCTCTGTTCGAAATTCAAGGTAACGCGCCATACGGGCAGCAGCCGATCGCCGAAGGAAAAGGTCGACCTTGCAATGGAAGGCATCCAGGTGCGGCGCGTGATGGTCGAGGCATTCCATGACTCCATCACAGACATAGTCGAAGAGGAAATGCAGTGGCTGGTTTCGCAATTGGGGCCGGCCCTGAGCGAGTCCTACGGCAGCATCCGGTTTTACGGTGTCGGCGACGGCACGGAAACAAAAGGTCTTTTCGGCCTCGACAATTATGGGCTTTGCTTCGTAAAATACGACCTCACCGCCGACGGCGCCGGGGTCGAGCCCGCGATTGCAAACGTCAATATCCTGATGGAAACGGACAGCCCCAGGACCAACGCATCGGTTCTGTATTACGGACTCGACAACAATTTCGTCAGCAAGAGATCGGAGGCCCCGAAGATAAGCTTCACGGCTGTCGGCATCGGCAACATCAGCCCGGCGAGCCGCCAGTGCCTTAAGCCGGAGATGTGTTTTCTCTTGAAAGAGACGGACAAGAAGCTTCCAATTGGCCGTTATCCCGACCTCCCTATCAATTTCGCGGATAACAATAACAAGCCGATGACCCTGAACGCGATGCTTAGTTCGAGTGGGGGACAAGGCGGGTTGGAAGAGCTTGTCTATATTATCTTTAAATACAGTACGCCGCCCGTGCCGGTTCTCGTGGCCGAAAATCTGTTCGGCACCGATGACTTTCGTGTCGATCCGGCAAGCAGCCTCCAGTTCTTCACGCAAGGCAATGCGCCGCAGGCACTCGAGGCCATGATCCTGGCACTGAAGGGCGCCAATAATTTTACGTTCACCGTAAACTCAAATCTCGCCGGTCGCGGCGTGGGCCAGAAAACCCCGGCGACCGGCGCCATCAATACGGTTGTGAGCGCCGAAGTCCAGAAGGACAATAAGGACAATAATGACCCGGCACTGCGTCGCGCCACGGCCAGCATCTATGTCAGCCCCGACCCAGCCGGCCTCGGTATGCGCATCAGTTTCGACGTCGCCGGTTACGTATCGCCCTCGCCGTGCAGCTGGGCGACATGGACTTCGCTGAGCCACGATCAAAAACAAGACGCTAAGACGTTCTTCGGCGACCACCTGCGCAAATCCGAGAACAACGAACCCATATATAATCCCGCCTTGAGCGCCATGCGCGCCTTTGCCATGCTGGACGCGGTGACTGGCCGCATTGTCGCCGCCGCCACGGCCATGGTCGCTAACGGCGACATTACCGCAGCCGATCTGACGATCATCACCAATACGCTGAACGCCCACGTCCAGACCGAGGCTGCGGCTCGAATGTCGCAACCGGGAACGAGCCGAATTCCGCAAGCCGGGCCTCTGGTGAGACGCAGCAGGGACGACCAAGACGCGGCGCGCGGCGTCGGCGGCCTCAAAGACAGTATCGTCTACATCGATTTCAAGCTCTTCAATCTATTAAAATACTGGTGATCAGGTTATGCCCCAGTATCCGCCCCTGTCGCTACTGATCGACGCCGACGTCATTCCCGGCGACATCACAGGGCTGGAGAATGCCGTCGATCAAGTGCTTTCCAGCGTGCGCTACCGCGAGCTGGTCGTCGAAACGACGCCGGAGAACGACGGGAAATTCTACAGCCTCGTCCTGCTGACCCCCGAACTGGGCTTCGACGTGTTCGGCTCCGGATTAAGGATCATCTTCTTTCCGGCCGACGACGAGAGCAGTGACGAAACCGATGACGATTCCGAATTGCCAGTCTCTTTCGACTACCGCTGGCCCATCCTGAAATACGTGTCCGATTTCGAGACCCTGAGCTTTTCCGGCAGCGCCCAGGGGTTTTTCGATATCTTCCTCAAACTGGCTGACATCGACGAGGCACAGTTCCTGGAAGGCGTGGTCGCCTGCTTCATCGACGATCCGCAGCCCTACGCGGCGCTGGTCAACCTGCTGAAAGGCTGGCAGGGAGGCGCCTCGCCACTGGCCGGCCTGACCCTCGCCAATCCGCCGGTCGGCTATAGCGAGATCGAATATATTCTCCAGCAGGTCGAGACGATCAGCCAGACCGCCCAGACCGACATCGATATCTTCCAGGCCGCCTTCGAAACCGTCATCGAGGACCTGAACGACCTCGATGGCAGCATCGCCAAGCTGGTGATGCTGTTCCGGGGCTGGCTGGGCGGCATCACCCGCGACGATATCGAGGCCCTGCTGCTGCCGCAGTTCTCGCTGGGGCTGAACAGCGTCAAGATGGCAATCGAGGTGCCGCGCACCGTCCTGGTGCCGATCGACGCCAACAACGTGCCTCTCGAAAATCCGCCCCAAAATCCACCGCAAAATCCGCCCCCAGAACCACCGAAGTCGCGCCTGACCTTCACCGCCGGCGGCATCGCCTACGACAGCGCCACCGGCTTCGCCATCCATATCGCCGAGGACGTCGAGGCCAGCCTGACCCGCTCGATGATCCCCGGCTTCGGGCTGACGCTCGATTTCGATGACATCAAGATCGACCTCAGCCGTACGTCCAACATCGCCGAGGCTGATGCCGACGGCCGGCCGGCGGATTTCATGGGGGTTTATGTCGGCAATGCCGTCATCGGGCTGCCGGAAAAGTGGTTCCACCAGACCCCAGTTGACACGACGCTCGGCATCGTCGGCCGCGGCCTGATTATCGGCACCGGCGGCTTTACCGGGACGGTCCGTCTTGAGGCACTGACGGCGGGGCTGCCGGACCCGGCCGCGACCAGCCCGCCGCCCGATGGCGCTGCCCTGACCTTCACGCTCGGCCGACAGACAACAAGTGAACCGCGCAGGGGGTTTACGGTTGGCTTTTCATACTTTGACATGACGTTTCAGCAGAACATCCTGTTGGAAAGCAATATCAAGGGTAGCCTCATCGTCGCGGGCTTCAAGACGACAAATAGTCCCAGCGGAGCCGATCAGGTCATCGACATCGAGATGCACC
Organism: Asticcacaulis sp. AC402; assembly: GCF_000495835.1. Lineage (GTDB taxonomy): Bacteria > Pseudomonadota > Alphaproteobacteria > Caulobacterales > Caulobacteraceae > Asticcacaulis. The sequence goes on along the minus strand of NZ_AWGC01000014.1, from coordinate 206,137 downwards.
TGGGCAAGGACGGCGAGTTCGAAGTTACCGCCAGCAAGGACGACGGCTACGATTTTATCTTCCCCAACGTCTTCATCTTCAAGGCGAAAAAGATCAAGGTCGGCCGGGACGACGATCGCGTTTATATCGAGACCAGCGGCGATCTCGATTTCAGTATCAACAGCGTGCTCTCGTCCTTCATCAAGGCGCCCATTGCCGTTGAAGGCCTGCTGTTTCATTCCGACGGCAGTATGGAGATCAGGGGGGGCGATATTACTCTGCCCGAAAGCGTGGTGATCGCAATCGGCCCTGCACGGATTGCCATCACCGCGCTGCATTTCGGCACGCACGAGCAAGTGCACGGAAATACCATGCGCAAATATTGGTATTTCGGATTTGACGCGGCGATCAGCATGGACCCTGGCCGGTGCGGCGGCCGCGGCGACGGCATCAAGTTCTACTTTACCGTTGACGACCATGCCACAGGACAGCCGCAGCACTGTTTCATGCGTATCGAAGGCCTTGAGATCGACATGGTCATCCCGGCCACGGCTGCGGGCGGGGATGAGGTCCTCGTCCTCAAGGGCTACTTGGCCCTGAAGGATCCCGTTTACATCGGCTCCGTGTCGTTCAAGCTGCTGAGTGGCAAGATCGTCGGCGGCGCGAAAATGAAGTACGACACAAGCTATCCGGCCTGGGTCGTCGACGTCCAGCTTGAGCTTCCGAAGGCCTTGCCGCTCGGGTCGACCTCGCTCGGCATCTACAGTTTCAGGGGCGAGTTTGGCTACCGCTATATTGCCTCGAAATCCAAGATACCGACGCTTCCGAGCGATGCAACCTGGGGCGACTATCTGCTGGCTCCTCCAAGGGGCATCAACGAAGACAAGTTCGCAGGACCGGAAGTAGCCGTCGGCACGGACAATCCTTTCTCCGTCGGCATCGGCATGGGCCTTGAAACCATGGCGGACAAGGGAAAGACTTTTTCCGCCCAGCTCTTCCTATTGGTCCAGAACCCGCTTCTTGTCGTCCTTGAAGGCCGCGCCGACGTCCTGGCTGACCATCACGTTTCTATCGACGATGATCCGCCGTTTTACGCCTATATGACGCTGTCCCCGGAATCGGTCGAGATGGGGTTGGGTGTCAACTACCTGATCCCGCGTGACAACGGCAAGGTGCTGAAGCTCGACGCGGTCATGCAGGCCGCGTTCTTTTTCCACAATGCGTCGGCATGGTACGTCCACTTCGGCACCAATGACTCGCCCGTCAAGGCGCGTGTTCTCAACCTCTTCGATGGCTACGCCTATCTCATGCTCTCAGCGAGTGGCATGGACATGGGTGCGGGGGTTCATTTCAACTTCGACAAGACCTATGGACCGGTCAGCCTGTCGGCCTATGCCTATCTTGACACCTGGGCGCACATAGCCTTCGAACGTTTTCAGGCCGGGGGAGGCGTGGCGTTGGGTGGCCACATCGACGTCAGGCTATTCAAGCTAGGCCTCTATATCGAGCTGGCTGCCGTCTTGACCGTCGAGGTGCCAACGCCGTTCCTGATCGCTGGTTCGGTTGAGATTTGCGTCAGCGTGGATCTTGTGGTCAAGAAATACACGAAGTGCTTGACCCTGGACTTCAAGTGGGAGCAATCGACCACTGTGCTCCGCGATCCGGTCCCCGTACTTGGGAAACCCAGCGATCCGCTTCCGGCGGTAGGCGTGCATATGCGGTCCGGATCCACCTACGAGGTCGTCTTCAACAACGACCCAAATTTTGTTCTGCCGGCAAATACGCCTTCGATCCCGCTTGACACCTATATCGATGTCAAGTTCAAGAAGCCGGTCGCCGCCTCGCTTGTCACGAACATCGGTGGGTACACCAGCCCGCCGTCGGGCCAAGTTGAACGCATGCCCCCGCAATATGGTTCTCGCGTAGTTACGCATGCCTATGCGCTGCAAAGCGTCGAGATTCATATTCGTAACCTGGCCGGCACAGGCTGGCTTAGCTACAATCCCTATCGGGCCCTGGCGCCAGCGGCCGCCTTGCCGGACCTGACTCAAGCCCAGATCGATAACATGCCGATCGGCGTTTGGCAGAAACAGGACCCCGGCTATAGCCAGATCCGATTCCTCGCCCTCACGCCGTTCAGTTGGATGCAGGATGCGGTCGGATTTGTCCCTGAAGAGATGGGAATGACCGCCCGCTCGACCTATTGCGTCGCGCGCGCGCGCGAGAACCAGTGCCTGACCTGGACCGTGCCGCAGGGGCTGTTGACAGGATTCGATTATCAGCATGGCAACATACTTTATCGGGTCGAAGGCGACCGCGTGGCGGCGGTGCCGCTGTCCCTCCCAGGCTTCGATCCTGTATCGCTGGGGATTGCGCCCGAGGGAACGGCGACATTCCGGCTTATCTCGCCCAGCGTCTATTGCAAGCTGACGATCACGACCACGGCGCCTCAGGTGACGATACGTTGGCAGCGCGTCAAGGCGGTACCCGGCGTCGCTAATCTCCCATGGATTCCACCGGTGTACGAAGATGTCGGCGCTCCATTGGTGAAGTCGCGCAACGCCCTAATTGGCGGTCCGGTCATCTATGATGATCCGTCTGTGCCGATCGATCGCGTCGTGCTCGAAACACCAGCGCCGGACACCCAGGGACAGCAGGCACTGATCGACAAGATCGTTTTGCGGCAGGACGACTTCATAAGGGCCAGTTCGGCACAAAGGCCGTCAATCGCCGCCGATATCAGCACTTTGGTCGGCCAATGGATGGCCCTGCACAACAAGGCGTGCGCTCCGCACGGCGATTTTGGAAGCCATCTCGAAAATCTTGTGCACCAACTCGGGATCGTCGACAAGCAACTGACGGCGGCTGAGGCGAAATATACGAAATCTTGCCCGTTGCCCGACCACTCCGGCGGCGAAACCGGGTCAAAGGGGCACACCCAGGGATTTTTTGCCGGAATTTTCAAACGCATATCCTCCGTGTTTTCCTTTGGCAAAGCCCGCGGCATGACGGCGGCGCAGTGTGCTGCGCTCGCAACCGACATCGCAAATCTGAAAGGTACGAAGGTAAACTTCCAGGCGCAGATCGACTACATTCGCCAAATGGCCCCCGGCGACGCAAACATGTTCCCGGCGGACTGGCAGTGCGGTACGTTTGTTCATGAAGTCTGCTGGCTGACGCAAAGCGATTACGCTTGGAACCAGACCCTGCCGGATATCGACGCGATTGCCGCCGATTATACGCGCATGCGTGACGCCATCTCCGGAGTCATCGCGCCGATCTGGCAGCCGAATCAGACTTATCGCATAACGCTTAAGACAACAGACGCCGTCACCGACGAATACAACGTGACCACGCTCTCAGCGCCACAGGTATACTGCGTTCATTTCCGCACGAGCGGCCCGCTCGGCCATTTCGACGGCGTCGCCATGGACACCCCGAGTTCGCTCGACGCAGTAAGAGACGATGGTCGTCCCGAAGTGCCAGAGCGCGCCTTCAGGTTCTATGCCGACGGCAGTTCTTCTTATCCTGATCCGGGTGGTGATTTGCTCTACAGCAAACCCCTCTATTACAAAGCGGTGATCTTGAGGCTGGCCCTTAGCCCGCCCTACGCTTACCATTTCTTCACCATCTGGACCGATCTCGGCGGCCCGGCCTGCCGTTACAACCTCGAACTGGTCGTCAAGGACCCGGCCCAAGTACCCCCGCGAGACCCGCAACTCCCAGCTGTGGCGGCCAATCAGGCGCCATTCCAGTCAACACCCTCACTGGGGACCCAAAGCTGGTATGACAGCCTACCTTTCCAGACGCCAGAAATCACCGCAGTAAACGCCTTTCGTGCGCCGGTGCCGGATGCCGGCGAAAACGCGACCGCGTGTCTGACGATCGGTGGAGATCCAATCGCCCCAAGGCGCCAGTCGCTCAAGGTCGCCATGGGCGATCTTAAGCCTGGCAAGCTCTATACGGCCGTCGTGTTGAACCGTAACCTCCAAAGCGATTTGGCCAGCGAAACCGGCCGCTATCCCTTCAAGACGTCCATCTACCCTGATTTCGCCACCCACATTGCCAGCTATAAGCTTGGTGAGGGAGCGGATTCCCGTCTGGCCGTTTTTGCCGTCGATCACAATTTGGCGAACGCCGCTAGCGAAGCGACATTGCTGAGCACCGCGCGCGACATCCTTGCGCTAGGAGTCAGTAACGACACGCAAGCCTATGCCGATGTCTTCGACCACCTGATTTTTGGCCACCTGCAATTGCTGCCGCCCGGACCAGTCATGTCGTTGGAATTCAATTTCCTCTCCAACACCGGCGTGTCTCCGTCGACCCCCTACGGGCTTTGGATACGTAGTCCGGAACCGCTGTTGCACGCGCATCTGCCGGCTTCCGGATGCCTGTCGCTGCGTTCGGGTGACGACGACGTCGCCATCCACGTCCTTTATTCGCGTGATCGTTGCCAGGCCTTCGTCATGACAGATCAAGGCGCTTTCCCCACTCAGAACGTCTCGGTCCTATTTGCCATTCAGGCGTGGGCAGGAAACGACTTCCAAAGCGAAACCGCGATGTGCGGTCCCTTCGACAAACCCTGAGGAACCCTGCCGTGACTTTTGCCAAAACCTACAAGTTCACGACGAGCAGCCGATTCCGCAAGATCTTGCAGGTGGGTGGTAAGAAGGTCGGCAAGGGCAAGGCACGGTGGCTGGCGATTGGCGGCAAGGCGGGGGCCGGCCTGGTGTCCTGGCTTGGTCAGGATGGCGTGCTTCTGACGTCAAAGACTTATAAGCTCCAGTTTCCGTTTGTTTTTGTCGACGGCGTCGTTACGGATAAAGGCGATTTTCTGCTTTTGGGCGGAGTCGGCCCGAGCCCGGACGACATGCGCTATTCTGGTTTCGTCCTTCTGCGCATCGACGCAGGTGGTGTCGTATTATGGTCGAAGCGTCTGTCACCCAAGGGATGGTCCAGTTGGGGGCGTGTAATACGCGGACCCGGAAAGACGGAACGTTATCTTGTTGTTTTCTGGTACGCGCTCGCCGGCAACAAGGGGGTCGCCCAGCAGGCCGAGTTGATCCTGCTCGATGGCTCGGGTGTTCAGAAGCGCGCCGGCCGGTTTGAATTGCCGGACGCGTGGGCGCGGATGTACGATATCTTCGTCAAGGGCGATGGTTACGTCATTGTCGGCGATTACCAGTCAGCTTCATGTCCAGCTCCAAGTCCCTGGGCATCTGCATCCGATGTTATCGACTACCAGGCGCTTGGAAATTCCGGCATGGTCCTTTTCCTTGCCGCCGATCTGGCGACCAAGGCGCTATGGTCCGTGAACTCGGAGTCAGATGGTCCCGGCTTTTCCCTGCGGACAGGACTTTCAACAGACTATCCGTTTGAGTTTTTGGTGTCGGGTTGCATAGGCACCGACTGGGTTGGCGGACGCGGCACGCTTTTGGCCGTGCTCCCATTCGACGGGGTTAGTGAGGGCATGGAGGGTAATGTCTTTTCCCTTGCTGACCCTGCAGTTCAGCCCATCAGCCTGCAAAGTTGTGGAAATGATTTTTTCATCTTCAGCGCCGCGCTTCCGCTCTCGGCATTTAATTCGGCGACGGCCCTGCGAGTAACTCCAGCGGGCGACACCTACCTAGGTTCAGCTCTCACGGGCTATTGGGGGCAGTCCTATGTCGCTAAGATCCGGATCGGCTTCCAGTTCGACCAGGCAGCGTCGGTTCTTGATCTTCGGGTGTCGATCGACCAGACGGTTCAGGCGGCTGGGTCGACATACAGCAAGACGGACCACTCCGACTCCTGGATGTTAGCAACAGACAGTGCGCTTGAATGTTGCCGGACAGTGAATCTTGAGTTGCCGACACACACGAAGATGATTCCATCAATATCACCGATCGACCTTCGCCCTGGAACAACGAAGGAGATCAAGACCGCGCCTTTTCACGCAGAAATTGTGAATGTCAATGTGGCGGTTCAATCCGACTTTGCAAAAACGGCTTCCTTATGCGGCGTGAGTTTGGAACGAAAGGGTGAGCGCAAGCTTCAATCCCCGGATCTCAATCTCCGGACGGCGGGCTCGGACGGCACGGAGGCTTCACACGGTATTCTCCTCCGATGGTTCCTAACGGGCGCGTTGTCAAACCATCTGCCACAGGGAAACAATGCGACGGTTGTCAGCGGCTTCAATCGTCCTGATGACTTCGTCACCCTTTATCGCGCCAAATGGCCGAGCGTCCTACCCAAGCTCACGCTTGACCTGATGACCGCCAACCCGAGCTATGTCGACACGTCCAATCCGACAGTCTTCTTCTGCGCCGGCCCCGGCGCCAATGCCCAGGTCTTCGGCGTCCGTTTTCTCGATCAGGCCGCGTTCGATGCCGCGAGCACAACGTCCGACCCGATGACCAATTTTACGAGCTTCCTCGCGGCCTATGGCAGCCAACCGCTTGAAATCGAACTACGCAATTCTATCGCCATCGCCTGCGATGTCACGATACAGGGTTTTGGATCGCAATCTATCGACATCGAAACGCACTCGGTCGGCGAAAACCGTCCGAGTGCGCCGCGGACTGTGTCGTCCCGGCGCACCTTGACGGCAACTGATGGACCGACGGTAAGGCTTTTTGCCGAAAACATACGTGCCATCCGCGTGCGTGCAACGTCGGGTCTGGCCTCTTCGTTTGCCTTCACGATCTACGACGACGTTCTCGCCGATATCGATGCGCGCTCGGCTTGGACGCAATTGGGCCGCTTCGCATTGACCACGGTTCAGAATGAAGCGTTCAAACGCCTTGAGGACCCTTCCCGTTTTCAAGTCGATGGTCTGTGGCGCAAATTCAATGACGGCGCCTTCGTCAAAGTCGACAACTACAAGGATCGTTGGACGACTCCAACGGACGGCCTCGGCGCGGCCGTGCAAATCTATTTGCAACTGAGTCAGTCGGACCCAATGGCCAATCGGTCCGTTGTCAGCAACGATCCCGATAATGGGTTGATCACGCTCAGCTATCTGGAACTTCTCCAGCTCGCGTCGCTTGACTATCACGTGGCTCGGATGCTGGGCCTTGGTTACGTCGATGACCAGATCGTAGCCGGTAATGACTATGTTCACATGGCCGAATACAGAACCGTCGCTGACTTGGGCGACGGGAAGGGGCCGCGCCCCGTCCAACACCTATATATTGGCCTGCCGACAAATTTGAGCCAGAGCCGATTGCCCCTGGTACCCGACCTCGACTCCGTCGGTTACGGCCTCACCGTTCCGACCGGGTCAGGCGTGCCGTACGCCCTGACCGACTCCGCGGGTTATACTCCGGACGGCACGGTACGTTTCATTCGCCTGAATCCTGGTTGCGTACCGCTCTACACGCCGGGCCAGTCGTTTTTTCAGCCGTCCTTCAATTTCGACCTGTCAATGGCAAGTCTTCCGGTCACCTATGGCGTTGAATACCGCAAACAGGGTGAAGCCGTCTGGCGGAAGCCGGAAATCGCCCATGATCCAACTTACAAGGACACGTCGAACCCGGCACAGTTCGAAATCCTGACCACGCCTTTTCCGGGAGCGCAGTTTGACCGGGCATTCATCCATGCCGAAACGGAAGCAGGTATTCACGAATATGCCGTCTTCGGCGTCAACGTGTTTTCGCGTCCATCGAACCTAAGCCCTGTCCAGGCCACAGATACGACCGTCTTCAAACGGCGCAACACCCTGCTGCCGCCGACTGATATCCAGACCCAGTTCATTCAGGCCGAAGCGGTGCTGACCCTGACAACATCGGACGAACAGGACCTGCTCCCGCCACTCGTCCAGGCAGGCGATGCGTCGCTTGTCAGGGTCTGCTTCAACTATGGCATGGCGCACGATGACGCTTATGGCTTCAATGACGGGGCGACGCACGTTTTCGCCGACACGATCGAGTTTGTCCATCGGCAGAACCTTCCGCGCAATGTCAACGGCGCGGTAGGTGTCGTGGGTACACTAGCCGATGCCGGACAGGCGAGCCTGGCTTGTGTTCCGTATACCTACTCGAACGGTCAAACCGCTTCGCCCGCCCTATCTGCTGCCCTGAAGAGCAATTTTATTGGCGGAGTCGTGGTCGCTGGCGGGCAAAGACTGGTCATTGAGGATATCCAATGGCCCGACCCGAATTCGGACGCCAACCCAGTGTTCATCGTCCGCAAGGATGTCACGTCGGGGGCAATCAATAACAGTGGCGTCAATACGCTTATCAGGCAGAATGTTCCGGTCGCCGCTGCGCCCGGCGACCTGATGATGGCCATAGAAAATATGGCGTCGGCATCGAGCTGGGGTTTCACAACGACTAACAGCCCAAATCCCCTTACCGCCAAGGTTCAGATCGGTGGCACTGGCTGGTCGTACTATACAGAAGATTTCACGCGTTCCGACAATTCCAGTGTCACTCGTTACCTTAGGGGCATCTGGGAGCAGGCAATCATCGCGCCGTCACTCGTGCCAACAACGCCGCCGCACTATACGATAAGCTTTACGACGTTCAAGTTGGATCCACACCCTCAAGCCGGTGAACCAAATCCCGTAAGCTGGTGGAAAGGCCACGCCCGTGCGTCGGTCTTCGGTCGCGACCTCGACGACCGACGGTCCCTGAAGGTCCTCCAGATCGCGACCGACGCGTCAGGCTACCTGGTCTTGCACGTCATTGATGACAGCGGTGAAGCCGATCATATCTTGACCGATCCATCGACGTCGATCCTGGTCAACTACTATCCTGGATACAAGGTCTATCTCAAAGCCGAAACGGCGGCGGCTTTCGATAAGAACAGCCTGCTTCCCGCTACTGGAGAAGGTTCTCGGACAACGCTTCTGGGTCTAAGGTCGAAGGACAGCACGACGCTTGACACGACGAGCCACGCCTATTGCTCGAACATCGGCGTGCCGCAGTTGGTTACGGCGTTGGAAGTCATCGCGCCGATGCGGCCGCGGCAGCCGTCAGGGCCCAACTACGCAACGCCGCCGGACAGTCGGGGCGTCGCGAGCTACACCATGTCGTTGACGTTTGAGCATGAACCCTTCGCGGCAGTTGTCTATCGAGCTGACGCACTCAGTATCCTGGGCGCGCTTTATTCGAATACCAAGGATGCGGTCACGAACAGCAGTACGCTTGATCTCGTTCGCGCCGTCGTATTTCCTGACGGCGGTGACGTCTGGGTGCGAGATCGATTCAAAAACCTTTTCGACTTCATTACGGGGACAGATTCCCTCACGGCCTTTCCACCCTTGCCGGACACGACTGGTTACATCTTCCCCATGCCTGACGCGGAAAGCGCCTTCGTGACAAACGGGGCCGCCGATACCGCATCCATCCAAGCGGCCCTCTTCCGGGCTTTCGTTCCCCTGACCGAGCAACCGCTGTTCTACAGTCAGATAAGGCAGGACTCGTCCTATGTGCCTCATAATGGTCCACAGGTCTTTCGCGATGCCAATGGCGATTTGTTGGCTCCGGGCAAGCCCGGATTCGACCTCGCGCCGATGGCTAAGCGGCCGAGCTCCAATGACGCCAATGCGATCGCCAACAGCTTTCAGTTCACTGACTTTACGCTCGATGGATCAATGAACGCCAAAACGCTCTATTTCTATACCGCTCGCGAAATCGGCAACCGAATGCTGTTGGGTAATTTCAGCGTCATTTCACCGCCGGTCAAACTCGTCAATCTGACCCCGCCGGCCGCGCCAGTTCTGCGCAAAATCCGCTTTATTCCGTTCGAACCTGCAAGCGGGACCAACCCTCAGGTCACCTTCGCAATCTTGGCGCCCAGGGCCGTTGATCCCATGGAAACCTTACGCATCTACCGCAGCAAGAACCACGGCGACGCACAAAGCCTTCGGACTATGCAACTCGTCAAGGATGTCCCCGTGGCAAGTCTAGGCGCGAATGCAGATGGCACCGTAAATACAGATGACACCGTAATTGTATTCGACGATTTTGCCGATGACATTGCCGTCGACGGCTATCCTCCGTACGGCGACGACTTGTTTTACCGTCTCGCCTGGACAAGAAAGGTGACTTACGAGGACAAGACACAGGCAGTCGTAATGACGCTGGTTGTTTCCGAACCCACGCGTATTTTGCAAACCTCCATCATCGACGTCGTCAACCCGGAGGCTCCAACGCCGGTTGTCAGCCTATCCCCTGCGCAAGACGGCTATAAGCTTGTGCATTTGGCATGGAATAGAACCGTGCATAACGGCAAATATTATGTTTTCCGTATGAACGCGCAGGGTAACTGGCTGCTCGTCGGAACAGTGGTGTCCAACGCGCTCTCGCTATCAATGGACCTGCCGGAGGCGCTTCCCGTCTACGATGTCGAAAACAATCTTATCTACTACAGGTTCAAGGTCGACGTGGAGGGTGCCTCTGGCCTTGTCAATATTGTCAGCGCGCCTGTCATCATTAGCTTGCACAGTTCTTGAGGGTTTTAGAAAAATATTGAGTTGAAACATATTGATGTTGCACCGAACATTTGCGTTGCGCCGACAGGCCAAAAGTGAGTGGCGCTCGTGGACGGCATCATTCCGTTCGCCTCGCCAAAGCCGAACCTAATTTGAAAATGCAAAGCGAAGCACGGCGAGCCGCAGGAAAGTCAGCGAACGTCGCCGGTGTTCGCTGTCAGGCGTAATCTTGTTGATTTGCGCTCAGGCGTGGTGGAAAGGAAGCCTCCTGCCAAGGGTTTCGCGATATGCCAAAATTATGTTTACAGAAGGAGGCGAGGAGGCGACCAAAGCAACTTTCGTCCTCGCACGTGTGGATGTCTCCCTTGGGCGCGAAGGAGACGAATAGCGGTCACCGCTGACAAGGTACCGGCCGGGGGCCGTCCAGCATGTTTCGCCGGTCCCGTCCAGTTGTTGTTGCAACGATGAGAAAGTGGGTTCGAAAATCCAAGCCACTGAACAAAAGCCTCGGCCAAAGCACGGCTTGGCACGGTCCTGACTTGGCAGGGCCGCGCCCATAAGCCAACTGCGCCGTCTGAGGTGTGAGAGCCCGCGTCGGCGGTTAATGGAAAAGATCCCGCGAGGTTCTTCTCCGTCGTTTTTGGCCAAAAGCGAAAGGGCGGCGTCAAGCCGCCCTTTTACCAAGGTCGTCCGCCATGTGCACCCGCCCATATGATGCAGCCTTCGACAAACGGCCGGATCTTCAGCCTGCTCACGGATCACCCGGCAAGAGCCATCTCTGGCAACGCTTCAGAAGCAAATTGGGCATGGCGGCATTTGAGGATCATGTCACACGCCAGATGTGCCTTGCCGGCTGCTTTGAGCAACTCGTTCGGCCGATCTTTCAGCAGAGCCGCCCAATAGCCAAGATAGGCGATATGGTCCTGAAAGACCGACTGCGATGGGTAAATACTCAAGTGAAGTGAGGTAAGATGCGAGGTCAGCTCTGCTACGAGTTCCTCCCGAGCTTAGTCCTCCCGGCTTTCATGAACGGCAAACCGGTCGAGACGATGCTTTGCGACTGTCGCATGGCCATATTCATGAAGTAGCGTCGCGACGTAGGCGTCCTTGAATTCCAGCAGGCGCTGAACCAGGTTTTGGTCCAGACCCTCCACAGCGCCGTAGTTTGCGGACTGGATATTGTGCGTGTAGCTGACCTTCAGGTCGCGGTCGTCGATGTAGTTGCCCTGCTGCGAGAGAACTACCTTTTCAAACATGCTGCAGACCTGGAGTTTGAGCGCCGCTGAGAACGAACTGGCCAAGGAACACTGGAGGCCACGGACAGCCATTTCGGTCGCCAGACGGTGGAAGGCATTGCTCTCGCCTTCGGTGTCGATCTGGATCTTGTGTTCCGGAACGGTGTCAAAGGCGCGGGGCTCGGCCTTGGGTGCCGCATCGATCGCAACGCACTTGGACTCCTCCCAGGCGCTGAGGTCTTCGACATAGGTGGCAAACTTGAATTCCAGCAGGGTTCTGTCTCCCGGAACGATCAATACAGCCCTGACAGGCATCGGCGCCAGGCGGGCAACTTCCTGGTCGAACAACGCCCGGCAGAACGGCTCAAGATTAGCCACATCGAACGCACCACTCTCCGGCACCGGCGGCAATGCTTCGCGGGCCGTGGCCAATCTGGCCTGGGCCTCGGCAAGAGCTTTACGCTCCTCCTTGCTGCGGCTGTAGCGGTACCCCGGGTCACCGAACTCTCCCGGAAACTCTGCGTCCTCATCAGGGTTGATAAGCGTCGTAATACCGAGCCCTTCGAACACCTGCCTAAGCGGCTGAAGCCTTTCGGCCCAAAGCGAGGCGGCAACCGGGGTATCCAGGCACATGTCCGGCAACTCATTCAGCAGGTCGGAAGATACCCTGCCCGCCGCTGCGACATAGGCATCCACGCCTACGATCTTCATTATCGACGAGGCGACCGACAGGCTTTCCTGATCAAGATAATCACGAACCTGGCATGCACTGAGGTGACCGTACTGCCGGCCCTGTTTGATGACGGCTTCCTGCTCGGCGAGCGTTGGAATACGGGCGACCATTTTAGGGTATTGAAGTCGATGAATTTGGTCTTGAATGCCATGATGGCATCCAGGTGGGCGCGCGAGACAACGTGGAATTTCTTGACCTCGACCAGATCCATACACAGACCGCGTGCGATCTTGTCGTCCGAGAATTTCTTTTCGGCCATGGCCCGGATCGCCAGGATCTTGTCGGCAGGGCCAACTGGAAGCCGCGCACCATCGGCGGTAACCGGGGCGGCAGCTATCGCCTCCTGAGTCTCGCAAAGTTCCGCAGATATGACGAGGTCTTCGGTTATCAGACCCTGTTCCTGCAGACTCCGGAAACCCAGAAGCCGGCGCCGGCCGTCCAAGACCATAAACGGCCTTTCCTTTTTCGTGCCCTTGCGGACTAGCAGGGGCAGCAATTGCCACGCGGTGTCGGGGTGCCAGGCTTTGAGCCAGGTCATTAGAGACACGGGTCGCCCCGCATATCCGCTGATCACGCACCCGTCACAGCAAGTTGGGACGGTGAGTCAGGCCCGCTGATGAAAGCGCGCAGAATTTCTGATATGACCTTGGCGCGAAGCTACGCTATAGGCGAAACTACACCAGGTTGGTCGCCTTTGGAACCGACACGGGTGCGGCAATTCCTGCCATGGTCCTCAACGACCACGACGTACAACGACTTCGACCTGTATAGGCCGTCATGACCGCATCCACCGCCGCGCAGCCGACCAACGGCACGCCCGAGAATTTTACCCCACCCCACCCCAGCCTGCACACCAATCGCGTGCTGCCGGGCTTCAAGATGTCGCTGGGCTTCACCATCGCCTACGTGTCTCTGATCGTGTTGATCCCCCTGGCCGCCCTGGCCGCGCGGCCGTGGGAACACGGCTGGGACGGCTTCTGGTCTGTCGTTACCGACGGCCGCGTTCTGGCCTCGCTGCGCCTCAGCTTTGTCACAGCCGCCGCCGCCGCCACCCTGAACCTGTTTGTCGGCCTGATCATCGCCTGGGTCCTGACGCGCTACAAATTCCCCGGCGTGAACATCCTCGACGCTTTCGTCGACCTGCCGTTCGCCCTGCCAACCGCTGTCGCCGGCATTGCTCTGTGTACCCTCTATGCCACCAATGGCTGGGTCGGCAGCCTTCTGGCGCCGCTGGGTATCAAGGTCGCCTATACGCCGCTTGGCATATTCGTCGCCCTGGTCTTTGTCGGACTTCCGTTTGTGGTCCGCAGCGTCCAACCGGTCCTGGCCGACTTCGATGCCGAGGTCGAGGAAGCCGCCCTGACCTTGGGCGCTTCGCCGTGGCAGACCGCCATCCGTGTTATCCTGCCGGGTCTGGCGCCGGCGCTGCTGACAGGGTTTTCCCTGGCCATGGCGCGCGCCGTCGGTGAATACGGCTCGGTCATTTTCATTGCCGGCAACATGCCCTATGTTTCGGAGATCACTCCGCAATTGATCATTATCAAGCTGCAGGAATACGACTATGCCGGCGCCGCTTCGGTCGGAATGATCATGCTGCTGTGTTCGCTGGTTATCCTGGCCATCATCAACGCCTTGCAAATCTGGCTGTTCAAGCGAGGCCGCGCGTGAGAGCCCGTCCCGCTGAAGCACCAAAGACGCCCGCCGCCGTCGGTCTAAGCCTGGTCGCCGTCTTTTGGCTGGCTCTTATCATTCTTCTGCCCTTGGTCACTGTCCTGGTCGAGGCCTCAAAGGAAGGCGCTGCTCCCTTCCTTGCTGCCGTGACCGAACCTGACACCATCGCTGCCATCCAGCTGACTCTGCTGGTCGCCGCCATTGCTGTGCCGCTCAATGCGGTTTTCGGCATCGCCGCCGCGTGGTGTATCACGCGCTTCGAATTCAAGGGCAAGGGCCTGCTGCTGACCATTATCGACCTGCCCTTTACCATTTCGCCGGTCATTGCCGGCCTGGTCTGGATGCTTTTGTTCGGGGCGCAAGGCTGGTTCGGCGCCTGGCTGCGCTTGAACGACATCCACATTGTCTTCGCCCTGCCCGGCCTGGTCCTCGCCACGGTCCTGGTCACCCTGCCCTTCGTGGCACGCGAACTGATTCCGCTGATGAATGACCAGGGCACGGACGAGGAAGTTGCCGCCAGGACGCTGGGGGCGCGTGGCTGGGATATTTTCTTCCGCATCACCCTGCCCAATATCAAATGGGCGCTGGTGTACGGCGTCCTGCTGTGCACCGCCCGCGCCATGGGCGAATTCGGTGCCGTGAGCGTTGTCTCCGGCCATATCCGCGGCCAGACCAATACCCTGCCGCTGCAGATCGAGATCCTGTACAATCAATACGAAGCCGTCGCGGCCTTTGCCTGCGCCTCCATCCTGGCCGGTCTGGCCATTGTCACCCTTATTCTGAAATCCGTGCTGGAATGGCGCTTTGCCGATGAGCTGGCCGCCAACCGGAGGCATTAATGTCGCTAACTGTTTCGAACATCACCAAGACCTTCACCAAGTTCGCAGCCCTGTCGGACGTCACCTTCGAAGCCGAACCAGGAGAATTCCTGGCGCTTTTGGGTCCTTCGGGTTCGGGCAAGACAACCCTATTGCGGCTGCTGGCCGGCCTGGATCAGCCCGATTCCGGCGCCATTGCCTTCGACGGCGAGAATTTCCTGTCGCTGAACGCCCGCGAACGCCGCATCGGCATGGTGTTCCAGTCCTACGCCCTGTTCCGCCACATGACAGTCGCCGAGAACATCGCTTTCGGGCTTACGGTGCGGCCGGCCGGCGAGCGCAAGACCAAGGCCCAGATCAAGGCGAAGGTCGAAAGCCTGCTGAAGCTGATCCAGCTCGAAGAGTACGGCAAGCGCTTTCCTGCCCAGTTGTCCGGTGGCCAACGCCAGCGTGTGGCCCTGGCGCGGGCCTTGGCGATCGAGCCGCGCATCCTGCTGCTCGATGAGCCTTTCGGCGCCCTCGATGCCCTGGTCCGCAAGGACCTGCGCCGCTGGCTGCGCCGCATCCACGATGAGACCGGTGTCACCACGGTTTTCGTCACCCACGACCAGGAGGAGGCGCTCGATCTTGCCGACCGCGTGGTGGTTTTGAAAGAGGGGCGTATCGAGCAGATCGGCGCTCCGCTGGAACTGTACCGCGAACCAAAGTCGGCCTTTGTGTTCGAGTTCTTAGGCGCCAATAATCAGGCGCCGGGCACGCTGCTCGGCGGCACGATCGACTTCGGCGGCTTCACCGCTACGGCCATCGTCAAGGGCGCTTCGGATGGCGCTGTCACCGCGCGCTTCCGGCCGTTCGACACCCAGATCAGCCGTTCCGGTCCGGGCTTTGCCGTCAAGGTGCTGTCGGTCCTGCCGGCCGGTGCCAACCTGCGCCTGGAGTTGCAAACGGCTGACGGCCAGGTGTTCGAAACACAGCACGCCCACGATTCCGAAGCCAGTGACCTTCATGTGGGCGACACGGTCAGCCTGCTACCGACGAAAGTCTACGTCTTCGCCTGATCAGATCGGGATTTCGACCAGGTCGGCCAGGTTGCCGGGTTCGACGTTAACGCCCACCCACAGATCGTCGCGATCGCCGAGGTCGTCGGCGTCGCCGCAACCCACCCAAAACCAAGCTTCGCCGTGTTCGTGAACAATGGTGTGCCGGACGCCGACGATCTGTAGAATATCGTCCAAGCCCGGCGCCTGGAACAGCCGAACCTCGGCCAACCTGCCACCCTGGATAGCTTTCCACGGACCGTCGAAGGTGCATCGGATACGGTCCAGGCTGTTCGGCAACCAATCGAGTCGATTATTGGCCATCAAACGGTATTGATGGTCTTGCTGTTTCCAGGTCAGGTACAACTCGGTACCACAGGCAGGCGCAAGCAAAACCGCGCCGGAAAAAACGAACGACGGCGATCCCAGATTAGCGACCACGTCCGGTGTATCCGCCGGGATCGGCAACCAGGCCAAGGCCTCGATCTCACCCTCCAGCAGCGCTGCGTAGGCATCGTGCCATTCGGAAGCGGTGCCCATCATATTCTAAGTCTTCGCCTGATCGTCCGGTGTATCCTTCTTGGCATTGAACGGGAAGGCGCCATGCGGCTTCGAACTTTTCGGCTTGATCATCAGCGACAGAAGGACCGTAAATGTCAGGATCACCGCCGTAGCACCCAAAGACCACTGGATCGGGATCTTGTAGAGGTCGATCAGCAGCATCTTGGCGCCGATCAGCACCAGCACCAGGGCCAGGCCGTAGGGCAGCAGGTGGAAGCGTTCATGCACCCCGGCCAGAAGGAAATACATCGCTCGCAGGCCCAGGATGGCCATGACATTCGACGTCAAGACGATAAACGGGTCGGTGGTGATGGCGAAAATGGCCGGGATGGAATCGACGGCGAACACGACATCGACAATACCGATCAGCAGCACCACGACCAGCAGCGGCGTCGCCATGGTCTTGCGGTCGACACGGGTGAAGAACTTTTCGCCGTCGTAAGTCGGCGAAATGGCAAAGCTTTTGCGCACCCAGTTCAACGCCGGATTGGAGTCGAGATCGGCCTCCTTGCCAGCGGCGGCCCACATCTTGAAGCCGGTAAAGACCAGGAAGGCGCCGAAAACATACAGGACCCAGTGGAATTCATTGATCAGCCAGGCCCCGACCAGGATCAGGGCGCCGCGCAGCACCAGGGCCGCCAGGATTCCGATCATTAAGGCGCGCTTCTGGAACTCGGCCGGGACAGCGAAATAGGTAAACAGCATCAGGAAAACGAAAATGTTGTCGACCGCCAGGGCCTTTTCCACCAGATAGCCGGTTAGGAATTCCAGGGCCTTATGCTGGGCAAAGGCTTCCAGGGCCGCGTCGCCACTGCCGCCGCCCATCCGCCACCACAGGAAGACCATGAAGGCCATACTGGCCGCAATCCAGATGAACGACCAAAGGGCGGCCTCGGCCAGGGACACCTTGTGGGCGCCCTGCCTTTTCATGGCCGAGAAGTCGATGATCAGGGCGATGACGACGAAAGCCCCAAACAACGTCCACAATAAGGGCGAGCCGATGTCTTCCGGCCCGGCTGGCGGCTGATCCCATTGCGCCAGCAGCGAACGCGCCATGGCAGGAACCTCGGACAGGTCGGGCAACTCAGGCATATTGGGGATCATGTCGGACTTTCGTAGGAAAAACACGTGCCTGCCCGGTCACGCTGGCAACGCTCCAAGGACCTGAAATGTTAACCAGCCCTGCGGCGGACCTGTCAACCAGCAAACCTGTCAGGCCTTTACGGATGTGTATACAGCAAGGCGTGTGACACTTTTGCCTCCCCCCGCTGAAATGCGTCGATCGCGAAAACGGCAAAACTTTTCAAAATTATTTTGAACCAGCTGTATGTTTGAGTCGCCTTGAAACGTCTGTGGTCGACCGGACGCTGGATCCGGTGGCTACAAAAGGACTTATCTCATGGTTTTTTCGACTCTCAAGACCTTGGCTGGCGTCGTCAGCCTAGCCCTCCTGGCTGGATCGGCCCAGGCCGAAACTTTCACGCTTTTCATTTACGAAGCCCCGAGCCAGTTTGCCTTGCGTAATGACCGCAGCGACGCCGGGAAAGCCTATTGGGCAGGTTATAACCAATTTGCCGCCAGCCTCATGCAAGCCGGAGCGCTGCGCGGCGGCACGGCCCTGGACGCAACCGATGTAACGACGCTCGATCAGTCCGGCTGGCACAAGGGCACGTATCTTGATGGAAACAAGATCTTGGGCGGATACTTCATCATTGAGACCGATGACCTGGCCGCCGCGCAAACCCTGGCGGGTCAAGCGCCGGCAGTCTTGACGGGCTCGATCCAAATCCATCGCACCGCGCCCAACCCGACGCAAAATGCCGACATGACGGGCGCCTATTAGTGCGGGATGCGTTTTGATGGACTCAATACCCCGCTCTAGTTTTTTGTTTTGTCGCGCAATTTTTCCGAAAAGTGCTGCACACTTTATGGGATTGCGCTTTTGTTCGCTAACCTCACTCTAGAAAGTTACAAAACCATGCAGTTTGCACTTATGATTTCTGAAACTCACGAAGGCTTTGAAGACCGGAACAATGCCCGGGCGGGCGAATACTGGGGCGGCTGGATGGCCTATTCGCGCGCTATTGCCGAAAGCGGCATTTTTGCCGGCGGGGCCGGACTGGAATTGCCCTCAACCGCTACGCGGGTCGTGTTCGACGGCGCATCCAAAACCGTCCAGGATGGCCCGTTTCCTGACGCGCGTGAGCTTCTTGGGGGCTTTTTCGTGATCGAGGTCGACAGCCTCGACGACGCCATCGCCTGGGCCAAACGTTGTCCCATCACCAAGGGCGGTACGGTCGAGGTACGTCCGGTTTTGCCGCCGCCGCCCCAGGCCGACTGAGTGCCTACCGTCGAAGCCATAGCCCGTCGCCACTATGGCCGCTTACTGGCCTGGTTGGCGGCGGGTTTCCGGGATCTTGCGGCAGCGGAGGATGCTCTCCAGGACGCCTTCGCCGCGGCCTTGTGGCGGTGGCCAACCGAGGGGGTTCCCGAGCATCCCGATGCCTGGCTGCTGGCGACTGCAAAGCGGCGAATATTCGACCGCCTGCGACAGCGCAAGGTATCCGATGCTTTCGCGGTTGACCTTCGCCACACCTTGACCGAAGCGGAGGATGCCGTGACCTGGCAATTTCCCGACAACAGGCTGAAGTTGATGTTCGTCTGTGCCCATCCCGACATCGAAGCCTCGATGCACGCGCCCCTAATGCTGCAAACTGTGCTGGGGCTGGACTCGCGAAGCATTGCCGACGCCTTCGTCGTCTCGCCCTCCGCCATGAGCCAGCGCCTTGTCCGGGTGAAGGCCAAAATTGCCGCCGCAACCCTCGCCTTTGAAATCCCGGAACGCGAGGCCTTGCCACAGCGTCTCGACAGCGTACTCCAGGCCATCTATGCCGCCTATACCAGCGCGTGGACGACGACACCAGATTCTGACACGCGCGGCCTGGCAGGCGAAGCCGCCTACCTGGCACAGCTATGCGTCGATCTCAGTCCTGGCGAACCCGAAGCCCTGGGTTTGCTGGCCCTGATCCGCTTCTCCGACGCGCGCGCAGTCGCACGGTTCGCTGCCGATGGAGCCTATGTTCCAATGGACGAACAGGACGTAACGCTGTGGGACCGCGGCCTGATAGCCCAGGCGGAGGCGACCCTGGACTTGGCCAGCCGCAACCTCACGTTGGGGCGGTATCAGTTGGAGGCCGCCATCCAGAGCGCCCACATCTCGGCCCGACAGCGCGGTGTGGCGCGATCGGCAGTGCTGCCGCTTTACCGGGCGCTGGTTTCACTGCACCCCAGTTTCGGCGCCTGGACGGGATATGCCGCGGCCCTGGCTCAGGCCGGGGAAACCCGGGCCGCCAAACAGGTACTGGACGACCTGGGCGAGGACCGGATGCGCCTCTATCAGCCCTGGTGGGCGGTCATGGCCGAAGTGGCGACCCGACTGGGCGACACGGCATCTGCACTCAGGGCCTACGACATGGCCGAAGGTCTGGAAGACGCCGCCACCGTCAAGGCGTGGCTGCGCCAACGGCGAAATCGTCTTCTGCAATGATCTCAAAGCTGCTCCAACCGCATAGGCGCAAGCCCCAACCCGGTCTCGCACCAGCAGCCATTAATGCAGGGTAAACTCGCCGCCGACCGCGCGCCATTCGCCCGGCCGGATAAGACGCTGGTGGTTATAGCGCACCGAATGCAGCGGGCCGTCGAGATTTTGCTCCCAGAAATCGAGGAACTTGCGCATATGCGGGAAATCCGGAGCGATATCGTACTCCTGCCAGACAAAGGTCTGCAGGACGGAACGGAAATCCGGCATGTGATAGAGTATGTGGGCTGTCGTTAGACCATAGCCCTGCATCTGGAGACGGAACTCAGGCGATACGCGCATTACCGATAGACCTCAGGTTGACACACACACAAAATGGTGCCACAAGCCCGCGGTTTAGCAAGCTATTTTTACAATAAATTCAATTTGTTAGCAGCACTTTACAGCGAGTGCTGCCAATCACGCGGCGTCATCGACCAGCAGACTCGCTTCGTAACCTGTCAGGCGGCCAAGGAAATCGAGCACCGTAGCGACAAAGGCATCGGGTTTGTCGATGTGGATGGACTGGCCACTGTCGATAGTGACCAGAAGTGTATTGGGTCGCCGGCGCACCCTCTCTTTCACATCCTCCCCCTGCACGACCGGACGTTTGCCAGCACGCAGCACAAGGGCAGGCAACGACGTCGCCAGCCAGGCCTTCAAAGACTCCTCCCAGTCAAGGGCATAGTCATGCTGGTGACGCACAATCATGTCCTCAATGATCAGGGCACGCACACGCTTGGGATGGGCGGCGGCAAATCGTGAGGCAATTTCCCCGCCCAGCGAATGTCCCAGCAGGGCCACCGGCCTGGCAATGGACAGATGGTCCAGAAGCGCACCCACGTCGCCAACATAGTCCTGGGGCTTCACGTTTTGCGCCGGACTGGTCTCGCCGTGGCCGCGCTGGTCGAGGGCGACCACCCGCCAGCCTGGCGCAAATCGGCCGGCAACTGAGTTGAAGTCGGACGCTTGCATCCCGCGGGCATGAAGCAGCAGCAGGACAGGGGCCTCGCCGCCACTATCGAGGTAGGAGAATCGCAAACCGTCGTGGTTGAAGAGATGGCGCTGCATGGTAAAACTCCTGCGGGACTTGTACATACGCCATAAGTGCCCTTTCGCAAGGTTTCAGTGGGCTTGGCCTATCACAACGCGCTATCATCACATTGAATCCTTATGCGGAGTTCCATTCTAAATGTGGAGCTGGGGAGACACGCGCGTTGGCGGATACGGCACGACCTGACATGTTAGATTCCGCTGCCGCCGACCTGTTTCGGGGCGAGAGCGAGACCGCCGCCCTGATGCGGCAGTTCGACTGGTCGCGGACCTCGCTCGGCCCCGTCTCCCACTGGCCACAAGCGCTCAAGACCGCCGTCCGCATAATGCTGACGTCGCGCCAACCGATCTGGATCGGCTGGGGACCAGACCTCGTCTTCCTCTACAACGATCCCTACAGGTCGATCATCGGCGGCAAACACCCGCACATGCTGGGTCAGCCGACCTCGGTCGTCTGGGCCGATATCTGGGGGGATATTGGCCCAATGCTGGCCACTGCCATGAGCGGCAACGAAGGCACCTACGTCGAAGAACAACTCCTGGTGATGGAGCGCAACGGCTATCCCGAAGAGACCTATTACACTTTTTCCTATTCACCGATCCCCGACGACACAGGCGAACCCGGCGGCATCATTTGCGCCAATACCGAGGACACCCGCCGGGTCATCAACGACCGCCAGGTTGCCCTGCTGCGGGACCTGGCGTCTTCCCTTACCGACGCCCGTACCGTGGCGCAGGCCTGCGCCCAGACCCTGAGCGCCTTGAGTAACAATCCGCACGATCTGCCCTTCGCTCTGATCTATGTTCCGGACGAGCACGACAGCGACGACCTGATCCTGGCCGGTGCCACCGGCATAGCGCCCGGCCATGCCGCGGCGCCGCACCGCCTGATGACCGGCTCCGCGCCATGGCTGATAAGTGATAGCAGCGAAACCCGCCTGGTCAGCGGCCTGGAGAACCTCCCCCGCGGCGCCTGGCCGGTAAGCCCGAGTTGCGCCCTCGTCCAGCCCATCGTCGCCGCCGGCGAGCAAGCCAGCGCCGGCGTGCTGATTGCGGGTTTGAACCCCTATCGACTCTATGACGAAAACTACAAGAGCTTCATGACGCTGGTGGCCGGCCAGATTTCAGCCGGCATCGCCAACGCCCAGGCCTATGAGAACGAACGCCGCCGTGCCGAGACCCTGGCCGAGCTCGACCGCGCCAAGACGACCTTTTTCTCCAATGTCAGCCACGAATTTCGCACACCTCTGACCCTGCTTCTGGCACCGCTGGAGGAGGTTCTGGCTGACCCGGCGACGACCGCGCGCGACCGCGACCGGCTGAACATCGCCAACCGCAACGCCCTGCGGCTGCTTAAGCTGGTCAATGTCCTGCTCGACTTTTCGCGCATCGAGGCCGGCCGCGCCCAGGCGATCTTCCAGCCCGTAAACCTCGCCAACTTTACCAGCGAACTGGCGAGCAACTTCCGCTCTGCCATGGACAAGGCCGATCTCGACTACCGCCTCGACATCCCGCCCCTGACGCAACCCGTCTACGCCGATGTCGAAATGTGGGAAAAGATCGTCCTCAACCTGATCTCCAACGCCTTCAAATACACTCTGGCTGGCGAAGTCGAAATTCGTCTGAGCGAAGACGACGGCCATGCCGTCCTGGCGGTGCGCGATACTGGCCCCGGAATCCCCGAGCACGAGCGCGACCATATCTTTACGCGCTTCCACCGTATCGAAGGTCTGAACGGCCGCAGCATCGAAGGCAGCGGAATCGGCCTGGCCCTGGTGCGCGAACTGGTGCGACTGCATGGCGGCGAGGTCCGGGTCGACAGCGAGGTGGGCCGTGGCAGCACCTTTTACGTCCGCCTGCCCTTCGGCACGTCTCACCTGCCGGCCGACCAGATCCGTGACGAGTCCGCCATACCGGGCAGCCGCCGGGCTGACGTATTTGTCGAGGAGGCCCTGCGCTGGTTACCCCAGGCGGCGGACTCCGTACTTGCTGTGCTGGATAGGCCGGACCGGGCGCGCCCGCGCGTCATTCTGGCCGATGACAATGCCGATATGCGCCACTATATACAACGTCTTCTCAGTGACGACTACGAGGTCGTGGCCGTCACCGACGGCGAGCAGGCCTGGCAGGCGATCCAGGCTCAAAGTCCGGCTGGGGCGCCCTCCCTGGTCCTGACCGACGTCATGATGCCCAATCTTGACGGCTTTGGCCTGCTGCAGCGCCTGCGCGGCCAGGAAACCACCCGGCAGATTCCGGTCATCATGCTGTCCGCCCGCGCCGGCGAAGAAGCCCGGGTCGAGGCACTTGGCGCCGGAGTCGACGACTATCTGGTCAAGCCGTTCAACGCCCGTGAGCTGGTGGCTAAGGTCCGCTCCCAGCTGGAAATGGCCGCCCTGCGCCATGAGGGTGAGGCGCAGGTCAAGCGCGTCCTGGAAAGCATCCGGGACGGTATTATGGTGCTGGACCGGGATTGGCGTATCACCTACATGAACGGCGCCGGGCGGGATATCATTGCCAGCCGAGGCGTCGACCCGGACGCCCTCATCGGCATCACCCACTGGGAGGCCTTTCCCCACGCGGTCGGGACATCGACAGAAGATCACCTGCGCCGCGCCATGGCGGAGCGCACCATGGTCGAGTTCGAAAACTTTTATGCGCCATGGCAAAGATGGTTTTCAGTGCGCATCTATCCGGTCGAAGGCGGCGGCGTCTCCGTGTATTTCCACGACACTACGGAGCGCCGCGAAGCCGACATTGCCCTGCGTAACAGCGAGGAACGGTGGCGCGGTCTTGCAGAAGCCATGCCGCAACTGGTGTGGATTGCGACCGGTCACGACGCCGGCGTGTCGTACATCAACGAACAGTGGGCCCACTATACCGGTCGACCTATGGCCGATCTGATCAACGAGGGCTGGGTCGACAGCCTGCACCCCGACGACCATCACGCTATGTTCGACGCCTGGAATGCGGCCGTCGCCAGCGAGGGCCTGTACGAGACGGAATACCGCCTGCGCCGCTTCGACGGCGGCTACCGCTGGTTCAAGGCCCGCGGCGTGCCGGTGCGCGAGGCTTCCGGCATACGCAACGCCTGGTATGGTACGTGCACCGACATCCAGGACATGGTCGAGGCGCGTATCGCCGCCGAAAGTGCCAACCGCGCCAAGTCGGAATTCCTGGCCAACATGTCGCATGAGATCCGGACGCCGCTGAACGCCATCGTCGGCCTGACCCATATTATGCTGAATTACAAGACCAACACGGACGCCTATCCGAAATACCTTCAGACCATGAAGGACAGCGCAGACACCCTGATGCAGTTGATCAACGACGTGCTGGACCTGGCACGAATCGAGGCCGACCGGGTCGAACTGGAACGGGCCCCGTGCTTGCTGCACGCGACGCTGCGCGAATGCCTCGACATCGCCGAGGTCAAGGCGCGCGAAAAGGGGCTGGACTGCGGGCTCAGCTTCGGCCTGCCCACCGAGACGGTGGTCGAAACCGACGTCCTGAGGGTAAAGCAGATCGTGATGAACCTGTTGTCCAATGCGGTTAAGTTCACGCAATCCGGCCGTATCAAGGTTGAGGTCACGGCAGAGCCGATGCGCGGCGACCTGTTGCCTTTGACCATCCGGGTCAGCGACACAGGAGTCGGAATCGCCGCCGACAAGATCGAGCACATCTTCAACAAGTTCACCCAGGAGGACGCTTCGATCTCCCGGCGTTTCGGCGGATCAGGCCTGGGCCTCGCCATCAGCCGCCGCCTGAGTGAAATGCTGGGCGGGCGGCTGACGGTCGAGAGCACGGTCGGCGAAGGGACTGTATTCGCGTTGTCCCTGGCGCTTCCCCTCCTGGCTTCGGGCCAACCGGAACCGCATGGCGCTGACACGGACAGCCACCCCGGCTCCGCGCGCCACCGCATCCTGCTGGCCGAGGACCATCCGGCCAACGCCCTCGTCGCCACCACCCTGCTCAAGCGTTTAGGCTACGACTGCGACGTCGTTGGCAACGGAGGCAAGGCCATCGAGCACTGGTGGACCGGTCGGTACGCGCTGATTATGATGGACGTCCAGATGCCGGATATGGACGGTTTCGAAGCGACGCAGCAGATTCGCCAGGCCGAGCGGGCCTGCGGCCGGACACGCATCCCGATTCTGGCCATGACGGCGCACGCCCTGAAGGGCGATCGCGAGACCTGTCTGCAAGCGGGCATGGACGACTATATCTCCAAGCCGTTCGATGCCCGCGAACTCGAGCAGAAGGTCGAGGCGCTCTTGAAGGTGCAGGCTAGAGCGGGATGAGTTTTGATGGAATCAAAACCCCGCTCTAAGTTTCTGTTTTGTCGCGCAATTTATCCGAAAACGGGAGCGCCCGTGCGGTGGCGTCCACCTTATCGGATTGCGCTTTAAAGGGCGTCGTCACCGCAAAGCTCACGGCCGACAAAGCCGATGACGTCGCCGCTTCTGGAAAGACTCCAGAAGACGAGATTGGGCTTATGCAGGTCGCCTGTCAGCATACCTTCGGCCGCCAAAAGGTCACGTAAACCTGGCGCCTCGGCGGCTATGGGGTCGAACGTGGCTTCGTTCGCCTGTTCAGCTTGACGCACGGCGGCCGTCAGCATCGATCATCAACTCACCGTCTTCCTTGTGGAAGGGGCCAGCAGGCCATGTATCCAGCACATCAAGCACGGATTCGGACGGGCGGCACAACTTCGTTCCCCTGGCTGTGACAACAAACGGTCGATTTACCAAGACGGGTTCCTGCACCATCGCCGACAGAATGTGCGCGTCATCGACGCCGGGCTCCAGCAGCCCCATCTCCTTCGCCGGCGACTTGGTTTCGCGCAGGGCCTGGCGCGGTGTCAGGCCTGCGTCGGCAAACAGCTTGCGCAGTTGATCAAGCGTCCAGCCGGTCTTCAGATAGTCGATCACGGCTGGAGCGTATCCGGCCGCTTCTATGGCCGCCAGGACATTGCGCGACGTGCCGCAATCGGGATTATGATAGATGGTTACGTTCACAGTTCAACCTCAGCTTTGATCGTGTTGGCGGTCGTTTGCTGCGACAGAAGCCAACGGAAGACTATGACAGCCAGTACGGCGCCGACGCACTGGGCGGCGACGAACAGTGCAACGGACGATGGCGCGATGCCCGCAAACGTGTCCGAAAGGCTGCGAGCGATCGTCACAGCTGGATTGGCAAACGCAGTCGAGGCCGTGAACCAGTAGGCGGACGTGATGTACAGGCCGACGGCGATGGGTGTGAAGTCCGGTTTGAAGCGCATGCAGCCCAGGATCGTCGCCAACAGCCCAAAGGTCGCCACGGCCTCCGAAAACGCCAGCGAAGGTCCGTCCCGAAGCCTGGTCGAAACCTGCATAATGGACTGGCCGAACATCGCATGGGCGGCAAAGACCCCAAGAACAGCCCCCACCGTCTGGGCGAGGATGTATCCGGCGGCCAGCCCCAGGCTCATCTCCCTGCGGAGAACGAAAGCCAGTGTTACCACGGGGTTGAAATGGGCGCCCGATACAGGGCCGAACAGGGTTATGAGAACAACGAGGCCCGCCCCGGTCGCCAGCGTATTGCCCAGCAAGGCGATGGCCGTGTTGCCGGCGGCCAGCGTCTCGCCCATAATGCCCGAACCGATGACGATCGCGAGAAGCAGCGCAGTACCCAGGCCCTCAGCCACCAGCTTGCGTAATGTGGAGAAACTGTTCGTCACGATCTTAGCACGCGCAGGTTAGTTCGGCGATAACCGGCTGACACAACTCCGGGGTACCGCCGCAGCAGTTTTCCATCAGGAAGCTCAGCAAGCCCTTTAAGCCGCTCATGTCCGCAAAGTAGCGGATGCTGCGCCCCTGGCGCGCGCCGCGGATCAGCCCGGCGTGCGCCAGGACGGACAGATTGGCGGACATGGTGTTTTGGCGAACACCGAGACGCTCGCCGATCTCGCCCGCAGGCAAACCTTGGGGGCCTACCTGTACCAGCAGACGGAAAACGTCGAGGCGGGTTTCCTGGCTGAGTGCACCCAAGGCATTAAGCGATTGCATCTTATCCATACATCAAGATTACATGATATATGGATATAAAGTCAACAGCGACACGCTTTATACCAACCCGCGAAAATCTTGACTCATCGTGGGTTGGCAAGTGCGACTGCGCGCCCGAGCTTTTGCGAGGAGCCATGCGGCGCTTGAGCTGAAAAAATGCGAATATCAAGAGTCATTCTTTATGAGGCTTGGTATTTGGTGGGGCGCATCGCGCCGCCACGTAACTACTTTATCACATACGACATTGTGTGGCGATCAGCCACAAATCAGTCTAATTTTCTACACGATCAGTTTAGTTTAAATACCATTGACCCGATTGCCATTAAAACATATCAAATTGGTGTAGATTTAATCGGGCATCGGAGAGGCAACACATGCTATCCATGAAAGCCAAATACGCGTTGAAGGCGCTGATCCATATGGCTCAAAGCACCTCTGCGACCCTGCCCAGCAAGCAGATCGCGGAGGCTGAAGACATACCGCAGAAGTTTTTGGACAATATTCTTCAGGAACTGCGCCAAAATGGCATCGTCGATTCCAAGCGTGGCATCTTTGGTGGCTATTTTCTGGCCCGGCCGGCCGCCGATATCTATCTCGGCGACGTTATTCGCATCATCGATGGTCCGTTGGCGCCCATCCGCTGTGCCAGCCTGACGGCCTACCAGAAATGCGACGACTGCCGCGACGAGACCACCTGTCACCTGCGCCGGCTAATGCGCGATGTCCGTGACGCCATGTCGGCCATTTTGGACGGCCGATGTTTGCAGGACCTGGTAACCGCACCTGATCTTCTCGAAGCCCGATCCGCCTAAATCCTTTTCGTTTCCTCCCCTATCCTGCTTTCCAGACGAGGATCACATGAGTGTACCGTCAGACCTGTCCGTGCGCCCAGATTTCAACCTCAGCGAGGCCGAGCGTCACATCCTGAACACCCTGCGCAACATCCGTTTCGGCGCCCTGGAGATTGTTATCCATGACTCCCGTGTCGTGCAGATCGAAAAAAGTGAAAAGACCCGCTTCGACGTGAACGGCAAACCCCTCACAGAAAGCATCTCCTGAAATGCGGAAATAGTCCGCACAAATGGCCATCTGACCGGACCTCTGGAAGTCGCGCCGTTCTTAACAACAGCACACAGCCACAAAAAGAGACCTGCCATGAGAAACCTGCTTCTGGCCACGACGGCCCTTGCCTTTGCCCTCCCCGTACTGCCTGCCTTTGCCGATGCCGCGGCCTCGCCTCAGACAACGCCCGGCGAATCCGCTGCCGTCTCTGGCAACACCACGACGGTCATCATCAGCGCGCGCCGCCGCAACGAAAACGTCCAGGACGTGCCGGTCGCGGTGTCGGTTCTGTCCGGCACCCAGTTGGAAGCCACCGGCACCTATTCGATCGAACAGGTAACCAAGCTACAGCCCAGCCTGCAGTTCCTGTCGCAGAATCCTCGCAACACTGCCGTTACCATCCGCGGTCTGGGCAGCAATATCGGCCTCACCAACGACGGGCTGGAGTCAGGTGTCGGCATCTATGTCGACGAAGTTTATTACGCCCGACCCGGCTCGGCTGTCGTCGACCTGCTCGACATCAACCGCGTCGAAGTCCTGCGCGGCCCGCAGGGCACGCTTTTCGGCAAGAACACCACGGCCGGCGCACTGAACCTGGTCACCAACGCCCCGACCTTTACGCCGGAAGGCAATGTCGAGGTAACCGGCGGCAATTACGGCTTCGTCCAGGCCAAGGCCGTGCTTTCGGGTGCGTTGACCGACAAGATCGCTGGCCGCATCGCCTTGGGGTCGACCCGCCGCGACGGCTGGTTCTACAACACCACCACCAAGACCCATCAGCAGGATGTCAACAGCCAGGCCGCCCGCGTCCAACTTCTGATCCGGGCGACGCAGGACGTCGACGTCAAGCTCAGCTACGACTACGCCTATCAGGACCCGGAAGCCAACACCCAGGTCTTCGTGCGCTACGGTGCAACCCAGCGCCCGGCCAACACCCAGTTCCCTTTCCTGGCTGGCCTGTTCAACTACGCCCCGGCCTCGACCAATCCCTACGACCGCCTGGTCGATGTCAACTCACCGCTGCAAGCGCGTCAGATATTGCAGGGTGGTTCGGCCCGTGTCGACTGGGACCTGGGCGATGTCACCTTCAGCTCGATCTCCGCCGTAAGGGCCTGGGACTGGACACCGCAGAACGACCGCGACTACACCGCCCTCTCGATCCGGACCAAGTCGAACAACCCTTCCGCCCAGAACCAGTGGAGCCAGGAGTTTCGTCTGTCTTCGGATGGTGACAGCAATTTCAAGTGGGTCGCCGGGATTTACGCCTTCGGCCAGGAGGTCCAGACCAATGGCGTTGAGGAATGGGGCTCCGACGCGGCCTTGTGGCTGATCGGGTCCAGCGTGCCCGGCAATCTCCTGACCGGTTACCGTGCCGACACCGACGTCCATTCGGAAACCACCTCTTATGCCGCTTTTGGGCAGGTTACCTGGGACGTGACACCCAGGCTGCACCTGACCGGCGGCCTGCGCTACACCTATGAGGAAAAGTCGGCCAAGTTCGCCCAAACCGTTTCCGGCGGCCTGGCGACCCTTGATGCCACCCTGATCTCGCGCAAGAACGGCATCGCCCGAAACCAGACCTATCAGGCCGCCTTTGTTGACCAGAGTCCGACCGGCCTGCTCAGCGTTGCCTATGATTTCAGCGACGATATCCTGGGCTATGTCACCCTGGCCAGGGGTTACAAGTCGGGCGGCATCAATGCCGCCGGCATCCCGACAGATGCGGCCGGCAATCCGTCCCTGGTCAGCGCCGTGATCAAGCCGGAGGACACGTCCAATCTGGAACTGGGCCTGAAAACGCAGTTCTTTGACCGGACCGTCACCGCCAACTTCGCCGCCTACGCCACCGACATCGACGACTACCAGGCCAATGTCGTCGACAATGGTCCGGGGTCGTTGCGCGGTTACCTGGCCAATGTGGAAAAGGTGACCGTGCGCGGTTTCGAAGTCGATACTGCCTGGCGTCCCAGTGCCTGGTTTACCGGCTATGCCACCCTGTCGTGGACCGACGCCAAGTACGACTCGTTCCGTAACGGACCGCCGCCGCTGGAATTCCTGACCGCGACCACGGCGGCTTATGACCTTTCTGGTAAACGCCTTCCCGGCGTGTCCGAATGGAGCGGATCCGTGGGCGGCGAATGGCGCAAGTCCGCCAAACTTAGCTCTGCCAATGGCGAGGTGTTCGGTAGTTTCGATCTGAGCTACCGCTCCGACTGGTATTCCGACGCGTCGGTGTCGAAATATGCATTGATCGAAGGCTCGACCCTGCTCAACCTGCGTACAGGTTTCCGCGGTGACGGCGGCACCGACGTCACTTTCTGGGTAAAAAACGCTCTCGATGAGGAATACCTCGCCTTCACTACGGTTCAGGCCGGTAATTCGGGCGCCATCTATGGTCAACCCGGTGACCCGCGTACCTACGGCGTAACGGTTCGCAAGGCATTTTAATTCACTTGTATTTTTTTACCCGCGCCGCCAATTTCCGCGGCGCGGGTAAACTCGCCTCTACGAAAGGACAACCTTATGAACCGGCGTGAACTTTTCGCGGGCTCCCTGGCCGCCTCGGCCGTTGCCCTCGGTGCCTGCTCCAGGCCCGCAGCAAAGATGAATGCGACGAAGCTGCTGAACGTGTCCTACGACCCGACGCGCGAACTTTACGAACAGTACAATGCCGCCTTCGCCGCCTGGTGGAAAGGCAAGGGTAATGCTGACGTGACAGTGCGCCAGTCACACGGCGGTTCCAGCGCCCAGGCACGGTCGGTCATCGACGGCGTTAATGCCGATGTCGTTACGCTGGCGCTCGCAGCAGACATCGACACGATCGCCGAAAAGACCGGCTTCCTGCCCAGGGACTGGCAGGGCCGCCTGCCGCACAACTCTTCACCCTACACCTCAACCATCGTCTTCCTGGTCAAGAAGGGCAACCCGAAGGCCATCAAGGACTGGGGCGACCTGGTCAAGCCGGACGTGGGTGTCATAACCCCCAATCCAAAGACCTCGGGAGGGGCACGCTGGAACTATCTCGCCGCCTATGCCTATGGCCGTCAGGCTGGCGGCGACGCTGGCGGGCTTGAGTACCTCAAGGCTTTGTTCAAGAATGTGCCGGTGCTGGATACCGGTGCCCGCGGCTCGACCGTGACCTTTGTCGAACGCGGCGTTGGCGACGTATTGCTCGCCTGGGAAAGCGAAGCTCACCTGTCGGTTGAGAAACTGGGTAAGGGTGAGTTTGAAATCGTTGTGCCGTCGATTTCTGTTTTGGCCGAGCCGCCAGTCGCCGTTATCGACAAGGTTGCCGAAAAGAACGGCAGTCTCGAACTCGCCAATGCCTACCTGAACTATCTCTATGACGATGCGTCCCAGGAGATTATCGCCCAAAACTACTACCGCCCGACCAGCGTGGCGGTGGCAGCCAGATATGCCGATCGTTTCCCGCAACTCAAGCTGGCCTCGATCGCCGACTTTGGCGGATGGACCAAGGTCCAGAAGGAGCAGTTCGAATACGGCGGCGTCTTCGACCAGATCACGAAGAAGTAGGATAATTTCAGCCTGCACCGTGTGAGCCTGCGGCCTTTATGTATCTCGGTTTTATCGCTTATCTTGCGCCTCCCCGCTTGTCGGGGAGGCGCAAGTGAGGGGATATCTGGCGAGAACCAACGAGGCACTGAAGGCCCAAACGGCAAAACTGAAGGCCGGATGACGCCAAATACCCTTTTGCCCCCTTTAAAAATGGGTTAAGACGGGCCACATGTTTACGGATCGGGGGGCTGACGGCTCCCCGCATGGGCACTAGGGAGCTGTTTTATGTTCAAGCGCATTTTGGGTCTGGTTGCTGTTGCCGGTCTGGCCCTCGGGTTGGCGGGCTGCGGTTTCAACACCATCCCAACCAAGGAAGAAGCCGCCAAGGCCAAGTGGTCCGAGGTCGAAAACCAGTACAAGCGCCGCGCCGATCTGGTGCCGGCCCTCGTCGCCACGGTGAAGGGTGCCGCCAAGCAGGAAAGCACGACCCTGATCGCCGTGACCGAGGCCCGCGCCAAGGCCACCCAGGTCACCGTGGACGGCTCGACCATCACCGATCCGGCCAAGTTTGAGCAATTCCAGAAAGCCCAGGATGGGCTGTCGTCGGCGCTCGGCCGCCTGATGGTCATTCAGGAGCAATACCCGCAACTGAAGTCGAACGAGAACTTCCTGACTCTGCAGTCGCAACTGGAAGGCACCGAGAACCGCATCGTTATCGCCCGCAAGGACTATAACGAGGCCGCTCAGGACTTTAACACAACTCTGCGCACCTTCCCCAGCATCGTTTGGGCGAAAACGGTCTACGGCAGTTCCAAGCCGATGCAGTACTTCACGGCCCCCGCAGGTGCCGACGTCGCTCCGACCGTCGACTTCTCGGATGTCGGCGCAAATACGTCCAAGTAAGCCGCAGCAGCAAGGCCAAAGCCAATGATCCGCCTCGCCCTCTCGGCCATCCGGCCATGGCTCGTGGCCTTGCTGACGCTCGTTCTTTGTGCGACAGCGGCTACAAGTGTCGCCTTCGCCGCGCCGCAGTTCCCGACGCAGAACAATACCCGCGTCATCGATGAGGCCGGCATCCTGTCCGATGCCGTCGAGCGCGACCTCGATCTGAAACTGAAGGGTCTGGAAGACGCGACCACCGATCAGGTGGTCGTGGTCACGGTCAAGGATCTGCAGGGCTACGCCATCGAGGACTATACCTACCAACTGGGCCGCGCCTGGGGTATCGGCCAGAAAGGCCAGGTCCAGGCGTCCAACGGCGAGACTTACAAGAATAATGGCATTGTGCTGCTGGTGGCGCCCAATGACCGCAAGGTGCGCATCGAGGTCGGCTATGGCCTGGAACCGGTAATGACTGACGCTCTGTCGTCGATCATTATCCGCAACGTCATTCTTCCGGAATTCAAGGCTGGCGATTACGAGGCGGGCGTCACCAAGGGGGCTGACGCCATCGTCGAGCAACTGGCCATGGACCGCCAGGTCGCCGTTCAAAAAGCCCAGGCTGCGGCCACCCAGAACATCGAAAGCGGCAGCTCCAATGGCGGTGGTTTTCCGATGATCATCATCATCGTCATCCTGTTCATTCTGTTCCTGTTCTCGCCCGGCTGGCTGAAATGGTTCATCCTGGGCCAGTTGCTCAGCGGCGGCCGGGGCGGTGGATGGTCCGGCGGTGGCGGTGGCGGCTTCTCGGGCGGCGGTGGGTCGTTCGGCGGCGGCGGTTCAAGCGGGAGCTGGTGAAAATGACCACAATGACTATCGACCACAGCCGCATCAATGCCGCCATCGCCAAGGCCGAGTCCACGACGTCGGGAGAGATTACCTGCATCGTCAAGGTCAAGGCGCTCGACTACGGTGAAACGCCGCTGGGCTGGGCGGCCGCTTTGGCCATGATCCTGCCTCTGATCATGGCAGGGACCGGCATGCTGCCCCACGACTGGCTGGCTGGCGTGCTGACCTCTGTCCTCGGCTGGAACAGCATTGCCGTCGACGGTACCCTGGCCATGTGGGAGGTAATCTTCACCTATGCCTGCATGCAACTGGCCGTCTTTGTCGCGGCCTATGCTCTGATCCGCTTCACGGGCCTCAAACTGGCGCTTACGCCGCTGGCGACGCGCCGCGCCAAGGTCCACCAAAAGGCTCTGGAGCAGTTTTACGCCCGAGGCCTGCACCTGACGGCCGCCCGGACCGGAGT
Source organism: Asticcacaulis sp. AC402 (assembly GCF_000495835.1). GTDB lineage: Bacteria > Pseudomonadota > Alphaproteobacteria > Caulobacterales > Caulobacteraceae > Asticcacaulis. Next base: position 172,243 of record NZ_AWGC01000014.1, on the reverse strand, counting down.
GATGATCTTCCTGGCGGTCGAGGAACATGTCGTCGAGGTCATTGCCGACAGCGGCATCTATGCCAAGGTCGACAAAACCTTCTGGAACGACACGGTCACCATTCTGCTGAAGCACATCAAGGCCGGCGACACTACGGGCGGCTTCGAGGAGGCCATCGCCGTATGCGGTGCGGCCCTCAGCCAGCACTTCCCGCCGACCGGCGACAATCCCAACGAATTGCCGGACGTGCTGATTGAGATATGACCGACACGCCCCTAATCGTCCGGGACTACCGTATCGCCTGGCCGAACTATCACGATTTCGTCCTTGCTTGGGTGGCCCGGTTTACCCTTAGCCGCAGCAACATGATACGGTTTGCCGTCTACGCAGTCATTATGGCAGCCGTTACCCTAGTGCCTTTTCTTTGGGGCACTTCGCTTGATGCAGAGGGCGTTGTGTTCTTCGGTGTGCCCGTGGAGGCTGGGATGCGCGGCTTGTTCATCGTCACCGGCCTGATGACATCTTTTGGATTCGCAGCGATCTTCGCCTTTGTGATCGGCCCGGTCTTCGCCTATCTCTGGCAATCCGCCGCCTTTCTGGTGCGGTCCCCCACGACCAGCACCCTGACCCTGTCGCAGACCGGGCTGATAAAGGCCGGGGCGCATGGGGAAACGGCATGGTCTGACGTTGCGGACGTCCGCGAGACCACGGCGACGATTCTGATCTTCACCGGCTCCAACCACGCCCTGATCGTGCCCAAGGCAGCCTTTGCGACGCCGGAAGCGGCCGAAACCTTCTTTGCGAGCGCGCAATCTGCCTTTTTGCGCGCTCATTGCTAAGTTCGGCGCCCCTTCCCGTTACCGACTTCAGTTCTCGCGGCCGGCTTTCTCGACGTTGAGATCGACGCGACTGGCGCCGGCGCGGGCGACCATGATCCGGTCGCCCAATTCTGATAACCCGAAACTGGCATAGACATTACGCGCCGAAATCACGTCGATGGCCTGGCGCGTCTGGTCGTCCGGCACGATATTGAAGGTCAGGGCCTGGATGGTGACGCCACGCTCGGCCAGTTTCTTGTTGATCCTTGCCAGATAGGCCGCCTCGAACTTGGCCTGGTCGAAATCGATGATCGAGGTAGCGATCAGGTCCTCGGTGGCAATATCGCGCAGGATGATGTCGATCACCATGTTCTCCGCGCCTTCATAACGGCCGGAATCGTTGGCCTTGTCGTCCGCCTTAGCGTTCTGCTTGCCGAGGTATTTCGCGTTGGAGATGAACTTCAGCGGATCGGTGATCTCATAGGAATAGGCCAGTTCGGCATGGGCCAGAGCCCTGTTCTGGAACGCCACGCGAAACCGGGTGTCGCCCTGCATCGGAAAGCTGGGCACCGTGACCTTCAGCGCACAGACGCCGACACGCGACGGCACCATCTCGCCAACCGCTATCAGCTTCCAGTTAACGCCGCAGTCGTCGGAAATAACCGTCTGGGTATTGGAGGTCGCCCGTTCGCAAGCTGCCAGAAACAGCAAAGGCAGGGCCAGAAAAAAAAGATGTTTGCGCATGAAAAAGTCCCCTCAAAAAAAGAATCGTATCGTGGAAGCTGATCGGACAATCGTCAAGGGTCGCAAAAATCGCCTGAGTTCGGTTGACAACGAAAACGCCAAAATGTATTAGCACGATAACACATTGATACAACATCCAAGAGGAGGAAAGCTGTCATGACCGACGTCTGCCCACATGGTACAGCACTTTCCGGCGACATCACGGGATAGTTTCCCTTGCGCACCGCAGCCGGCTGACGTATCAGCCCGCTGGCACACCCGGAGACACGCGTATGGCGGCCGACCATCCCAGCCTCAAGGACGACATCACCCTTCTGCATCAGGCCTTCCTGGAGCTAAAAAGCCAGGAGGAGGTCAAGGATTTCCTGACCGACCTGTGCACGCCGAAGGAGATCCGGGCCCTGGCGGAACGCTTCCGCGTCGCCTGGCTATTGGATGACGGTGAAATGTCCTACCGCCAGATCTCAGACCAGACCGGCGTCTCGACCACCACAGTCACCCGTGTCGCCAATTTTCTGAACAATATGCCTCATCAGGGCTACCGCGCGGTGCTCGCCCGCATGAAAACCGATAAAAAACAGAAGACCTGAATTATGACCGAACCCCGCCTCCGCATCGCTGTCCAGAAGTCCGGCCGCCTGGCCGAACGCTCGCTGGAGCTGATCACCGGCGCTGGCCTGCGCGCCATCCGCGGCGCCAACGAACTGCTGTACCGGGTCGAAAATCATCCGATCGACCTGCTGCGGGTGCGCGACGACGACATTCCGACCTTCGTGGACGACAATGTCGCCGAGCTGGGCATCGTCGGCTTCAACGTGCTGAAGGAACACTTCCCGGACAAGGACCTGGAAGATATCATCGTGATGCGCTTAGGGTTCGGCAAGTGCACGCTGAAACTGGCCGTGCCGACCGGTTTCGACTACCAGGGGCCGCAGAGCGTCGCCGGCAAGCGCATCGCCACGTCATATCCAAATATTCTGAAACAATGGCTGAGCGAGAACGGCATCACCGCCGACATCGTCGAGATGCGCGGCGGGGTCGAGGTCGCACCGCGGATGCATATTGCGGACGCCATCTGTGACCTGGTCTCCACCGGCACCACGCTGGAGGTCAATAACCTCAAGCCCGTCGAACTGGTGCTGAAATCCGAGGCCGTCCTGATCAAGGCACCGCACGCCCCACAACCCGACCTGGCGCATATCTACGACATGGTGGTGCGTCGCTTCGACGGCGTCACCAAGTCGACCGGTGCCAAGTACGTCATGATGAACGCGCCGCGCGATCATCTCGATGAGATTATCGCCCTGATCCCCGGTTCCGGCAGCCCGACCATCATGAGCCTGGTCGACCCGTCCATGGTCGCCATCCATGCCGTGTGCGACGAAAGCGTCTTCTGGGAGACCCTGGACCGGCTGAAGGCGGCGGGCGCCTCGGCCATCCTGGTGCTGCCCATCGAAAAAATGATGCCGTGATGCGCACCTTCATCTGGAAAGAACTGGATGGGACGCAGCGCAAGGCCGCCCTCGCCCGGCCGAAAAACCGCCGCGACCCGACTGTTTTGGCGCGGGTGCGCGAGATCTTCGACGATATCGGGGCGCGCGGCCTGGACGGTTTACGCGACTGGGCGGTGAAACTCGACGGCTACGCGCCGCGTTACATCAAATTGGGCGAAAGCACTGTCGATGCTGCACGCGCCCAACTGACATCAGACGATCTCGCCGCCATGGAACTGGCTATCGAGAATGTCCGCGCCTTTCAGCAAGCGGAACTGCCCGGCGACGGCCCCGTCATTTCGCCCAAGCCGGGCCTGTCCTTGCGACGCCTTTTCCGCCCGATCACCACGGCTGGCCTGTATATCCCGGGCGGCCTGGCGCCACTGTTCTCGACCCTGATCATGACCGCTGTGCCGGCAGCCGTCGCCGGCGTACCCAACCGCGTCTGTATCACGCCGCCGGCGAAGAATGGCTCGATCCACCCAATGATGATCGCCTGTGCCGCAGCTTCTGGACTGAATGAAATGTGGGCTGTCGGCGGCGCCCACGGCATCGCCGCCCTTGCGCTTGGTGTCCTTGATGGCGTTCCCGCGGCCGACAAGCTGTTCGGCCCCGGCAACAAGTATGTCACCGAAGCGAAGAGATACGCCACCGAGCGCGTCTCGGGCCTGGCTATCGACATGCCGGCCGGCCCGTCGGAACTGCTGGTTATCGCCGACGATACGGCCAACGTGAAACTGGTCGCCGCCGACCTGCTCAGCCAGGCCGAACATGACGCCGACGCCCAGGTCATCCTCGTCGCCCTATCGGCTGACATCGCACAACGCGTTATCGCCGAGGTCGCCGTCCAGGTCGAGGGTCTGCCGCGCGCCGCTATCGCCAAGGCATCCCTCAATCAAGCCCGCGTCTTTATCGTTTCTGGCATTTCTGAAGCGTCCCACGTGTCCAATCTTTACGGCCCTGAGCACCTCGCCATCCAGATAGAGGACGTTGATGCCATCGTGCCGCTGCTGACCGCCGCAGGGACCATTTTTGCCGGCACCTATGCCGCCGAAACCTTCGGCGACTATGCCGCCGGCCCCAGCCACGTCCTGCCGACCGATGGCGCTGCCAAGGCCTATGACGGCATCACGGTGCGGTCCTTCCTGACCAGCTTTGTGGTTCAGAAGGCGACCCGCGAAGGCGCCGCCGCCATCGCCCCTGCCGCCGCCCGCCTCGCCCGTCTGGAAGGTCTTGAAGCGCACGCCCTGGCCGCAGATTTCAGGCTGGAGGTGTAGCGTGACGGAAGCAAGAAAAACCACCAAAACCCCCGAGGTTTTGATCCATGTTTAACTCTCCCTTCTCGTCTCTCGGCGGACAGGCTCTTGAGTCGATCCCGCCCTCGCTTGAGCCGCTGCGCGAGCGCATGGCCGCCTTCTACGGTGTCGAGCAACACCAGTTGAGCGTCACCCGCGGCGCCTCGCACGGCCTGGAAATCCTGATGCGCCGCCTGCGCGTCCACGGCCACGAATTCATCTGGGCCGGCCAGGATCACTATATCGAGGACTTGTGCAGCGTCTATAACCTGACCATCCGAAAGCCGCCCCAAACCGGCACCTTGACGCGTGGCGGCGGCTTCTACCTGATCGACAACCCCAGCCAGACGGACGGACGAGCGCTTGATCTCGTTGCCGCCCGCACCCTGGCGGTCGAGATCTTCCCGACCTTGCTGGTCATCGACGAAAGCTATGCCGACGCCTCCAACAACTCGCTGACCGAACTGGCGACCGGCGAGCCCAATGTCATCGTGTTGAAAAGCATGTCCTTTTTGTTCGGCATGTCCGGCGCCCGTGTCGGCGCCCTGATCGCCAACACCAAGACGCTTCAGGGTTTACTGAAGTATTGCGAGCCCCACCCTTTGCCGACGCCGTCGGTGCGCGCTGCCGAAAGCGCCCTGTCGCCGTCGCGCGCCTTGTCGGTCCAGGCACGCATTGACCTTATCCGCAGTGAACAGGCACGCCTGCGCGGTTGCCTCAAAGACTCCAGTCTGCTGGAATCGTTCGACCTGAACGACGGCCCCTTCCTCCTGCTGCGACCGAAGAACCTGATCGCCACCCAGACCGCCTTGAAACGCCTGGGCCTGTCGCCCCAGGTGACGCCGACCGGTCTGCTGATGGCGCTGGGCGATATCGCCACCAACAACCGCATCCTGAAGGCGCTTGACGTCGCCGACGAAACCAAGCCGCCCCGCGTCGGCGAGGTCATGCGCGACACCAAGGAGACGCGGATTTCGGTCCTGGTCAATCTCGACCAGCCCAAGCCCGTCAAGATCGAGACCGGCATCGGCTTCTTCGACCACATGCTGGACCAGGTGGCGACCCACGGCGGCTTCTCGTTGCAACTGGCCTGCGAAGGCGACCTGCACATCGACGGCCACCACACGGTCGAGGACTGCATGCTGGCTTTCGGTTCAGCACTGAAACAGGCGCTGGGTGATCGCATCGGCATGGCCCGTTTCGGTTTCGTCCTGCCGATGGACGAGACCGAGGCCAAGGTCAGCATCGATCTGGGCGGCCGGCCGTTCTGCGTCTTCAAGGGCGATTTTCAGTCGACACACATCGGCGACTACCAGACCGAGATGACCGGCCACGCCTTCCGTTCGCTGTCGGAAACTTTGGGCGCCTCGATCCATGTCGAGGTTAGCGGCGGCAACGACCACCACAAGACCGAGGCCTGTTATAAGGCCCTGGGCCGGGCGCTGCGCCAGGCGACGCGCATCGAAGGCGACGCATTGCCCTCCACCAAGGGCATGCTGGCATGATCACGATCGTTGAACTCGGGTGTGCGAATACCGCGTCTGTACTTTTTGCTTTGGAACGGCTGGGCGTCGAAGCGCGTCTGTCGTCCGATGCCGAGGAAATCGCCGCGGCGACCAAAGTCGTCCTCCCGGGGGTCGGCGCCGCCGGCTTCGCGATGAGCCGGATCCATGAGCTGGGATTATTCGCGCTTCTGAGAAATCTCAAAAGCCCGATACTTGGCGTGTGCCTCGGTCAGCAGCTATTGTTCGACAGTTCGCAAGAGGGTGACGTCGAATGCCTGGGGCTGATTCCCGGCCGCGTTACCCGGATGGAGGGCTCGAAAGACCTGGTCGTGCCGCACATGGGCTGGAACCAGCTTCAGGTCACCCTCGACGATCCGCTGACCGCCGGCGTCTCGAACGGCGACTACGCCTATTTCGTCCACTCGTTCGCCTGTCCCGTCAATGATTTTACCCTCGCGACTGCCACCTACGGCGCACCCTTCGCTGCCATGGTTCGCAAGGGCCAGGTATGGGGTTGTCAGTTCCACCCGGAGCGGTCATCGGTCGCCGGCGCCCGGATTTTGGAGAATTTCGTCAAGCTTTAGTTCGAGTACCCCTCACCTCAACTCTTTCCCCTCTAGTGGGGCGAGGGTTGGGGTGAGGCGTTGGTTGTGTCACGCAAGGACTTTGCAGAACAAAATGATTCTCTACCCCGCCATCGACCTGATCAATGGAGAATGTGTCCGCCTGTCGCAGGGCCGGTTTGACGCCGTCACCAAGTACGACTCCGACCCGTTCAAACGACTGGGCCTGTTCAACGGCGAGCATGCGCAGTGGGTGCACATCGTCGATCTGGACGGCGCCAGGGCCGGATCGCCGCAGCAACACGACCTCATCGGTCGGCTGGCCAAGGCGTCCCAGGCCAAGATCCAGACCGGCGGCGGCGTCCGCACGCGCGCCCACGTCCAGACCCTGCTCGACGAAGGCGTGTCCGCCGTCGTCGTCGGGTCGGCCGCGGTCAAGAACCCGGACGAGGTCCGCGGCTGGCTGAGCGATTTCGGCAAGGACCGAATCACCCTGGCTTTAGACGTCCTGCCAACGACCGACGGCGATTTCGACGCTGCCCTGCATGGCTGGGTCGAAGGTTCGGGCATTTCGCTGTGGGACGTGTTGGACTACTACCCGGTGGGCATTGCGCAGCGCATATTGGTTACCGATGTGTCGCGCGACGGCATGCTTATGGGACCGAACATGGCGCTGATGACGGCCTTGCGGCGCAAGCGGCCTGACCTGGAAATTCAGGCTTCGGGCGGGGTCCGTTCGATTGAGGACCTTTACGAACTCAAGACCCTTGGTGTCCACGGCGCCATCGTCGGCAAGGCGATTTACGAGGGATTGATAGATTTAAAGGCCGCTTTAAATGTTGGCTAGACGCATCATCCCCTGTCTCGACGTCAAGGACGGCCAGGTCGTCAAGGGCGTGCAGTTCATAGGCCACGAAGTGCTGGGCGACGCCGTCAACATGGCACTGCGCTACCGTGACGAAGGCGCCGACGAACTGGTGCTGTACGACATCACGGCGTCATCGGAGGGCCGGACGGTCGACTACAACTGGGTCCGCGACATCGCTCGCGCGCTCGATATCCCGTTCTGCGTCGCCGGCGGCATCCGTTCGGCCGAACAGGCGGTCAAATGCCTGAACAGCGGCGCCGACAAGGTGTCGATCAATTCGCCGGCTTTGGAACGGCCCGACCTGATCAACGAACTGGCTGACATGGCCGGGTCGCAATGCGTCGTCGTGGGTATTGATAGTCGTGAAATGGACAACGACTATTACGTCCATCAGTATTCCGGCGATCCGGACAAGATCCGTCAGGCCGGACGCCGTACCCTGGACTGGGTCGTAGAGGCCCGCGACCGTGGCGCCGGCGAGATTGTGCTCAACTGCATGAACCAGGACGGGGTTCGCAAGGGTTACGACCTGAAGCAATTGCGTCTGGTGCGCGACCTGCTGGATATTCCACTGGTGGCGTCGGGCGGCGCCGGGTCACCGGAGCACTTTGTCGACGTGTTCGACCAGGCCGACGTTTCGGGCGCTTTGGCGGCCAGCGTCTTCCACAAAAAGATCATTCACATCCCTGACCTGAAGCGCGACTTGCGCCAGGCCGGGATAGCTGTGAGACAATAACTATGCCCGAGCAGCACCACCTGCCCAACCCCCTCAGCGTCGCCGACATCGCCCGCATCGACTTCGCCAAGTCCGGCGGACTGGTGCCCGCTATCGTGCAGCATGTCGACACGCGTCAGGTCCTGATGCTGGGCTATATGAACGCCGACGCCTTGCGCGAAACCCTGACCGGCGGGCAGGTCGTGTTTTATTCCCGTTCGAAAGACCGGCTCTGGCGCAAGGGCGAAACTTCGGGCGATGTGCTCGTGCTGGACCACGTCCTGGCCGACTGCGACGAGGACGCGCTTCTGGTACTGGCGCGACCAGAAGGCCCGACCTGCCATACCAAGACGACGTCTTGTTTCGGAATGGAGACCGCGCCGGGTATCGGTTTCATGGCTCACCTCGCCAAGGTGGTCACTGAGCGCGCCCTGGCATCACCGGCCGATAGCTACACGGCCCGGCTGATGCACAAGGGGATCGCCAAGATCGCCCAGAAGGTCGGTGAGGAAGGGCTGGAAACGGCGCTTGCCGGCCGCGCCGGCGATCTCGACGAACTGCATAACGAAGCCGCTGATTTGTTGTATCATCTTAGCGTCCTGTTGATGGCCCGGGAGACAGGGTTAGGGCCTGTGCTGGATATCCTCAGGGAACGGCACAAAGGCTGACCGTTTACGCGGGCGATAGGGGAAACTATGCGGCTTGGCGTTTATGTGCCCCCGGTTATCCGGGGTATCTTCCATCCGGGCGACCGGATCGACCGGCTGACCTTCTTCTATTACGGATTAATACTGATCCTGATCCAATATGTCTTCCCGGTCCTCCTGCTGGGCCCCGGACTGTTCGCCGCCGATTTGCCGACAGGCCTGGCGATTTTCCGCGACAGTGTTCAAATGGTGATCGGTTTAGTTGTGCTCTATGGCCAGTTTTGCCTCTATGCCAAGCGGCTGCACGATATCAATCTCCCGGCTATTGTGGCCATGCTGCTGTTCAGTGGCCTTTTCGTCGAACTGTTTTTGCCGGTGACCGCGGCTGATTTCGATCCGATGACAGCTGCGCCGCTCACCTGGCAGGCCACCGCGGTTAGCCTTGTCGACAAGGCCGTCACGGTCGGGCAACTGTTCCTGCTGATCATCCCCGGACTCCGCCGGCCCAACCGATATGGCTTTAGTTCCAGTGGGATCGAACTGCCGCGGTCGAAGCCGCTGGAAGGCTGAGCCTTCGCGTCTTCGCGTCTTCGCGTGAGGCATCCTTTCTTCGACCGAGTTGTCGGCGACGACGGCGAGCGTTTCACGCGAAGGCGCGAAGACGCGAAGAAGACACGACGTCTCAATCCTCAGCCAGGTTCTTGCCCAGATGTCTGCGCAGGCCCAGACGCTGCTCGAAGGTCATGTCACCCATCAGGCCGCGACGGTCGGGCGGAAGGTGCTCGGCCGGCGGGCCGTTCTTTTGGAAGACGAAGTGGTCAAACATGCCTTTCCAGGCGTCGCGCTGATCCTCGGGCAAATCACGCACAGCCAGCATCGCCAGGACCAGGGCCTGCATCGGCTGGCCGCCGGCCGCCTGGATATCCAAAGCCGGGTTCCACCAGTAGTTCATCTGAACATTGAAACCGCCCGACGACACGACATGGTGCCACCACATGTACGGGATGTAGAGCACGTCGCCCGGTTCCAGGTCGGCCACCGTCGCCGATTTCAACGCCTCGGCGAAGCGCGGATGGGTCGCGAAATCCGGGCTTTCGAGGCTGGCCATCGAGGTTGGCACGTTCGACACCGTGCGTTCGAACGGCCCCATATACAGGTTCGGCAACTGATCGGGCGGGAAGAGGATAAAGCGTTTCTTGCCGCCAATCATGCACACCAGGTTTTCCGACAGGTCGAAATGAATTTGGGTGATCGAGGTGTTGCCGATCCAGATACGCGGCTCGGCCTCAACGCCGGGCAGTTGGTTCTCGGCCTTCATCCGCGGCAAATGGTCCCTGACCGGCGCCGACTGGATGTAGATATGTTCGGCATCGGGCTCGTTCTGGATTTTCCGTAAGCGTTCCAGAGTTACCGAGACCGGCAAATTGCCGCGCTGGAAGGTAAAGCCGTCAATGGTGGAGTTGTAGAAGAATCTGCCGTCCCCCGTTGGCTGGCGAAAGGTCGCCGCCGGCGTGCCGTTGTCGCAGGATTTGAGATAGTCGATCAGGGCGTCGGGGGATTTCAGCGCCGCCCGGACGGACGGCCAGTCGCGTACCACGCCTTTGAAAATGACAGGTGTTTTCGCTTTGGCTACCGCCAGGGACAGGGTGGCCAGAGTGACATCGTCACGGGATTCGACAGCGGGAAACGGCGGCATGGTGCCAGCGATATCCTATTGTCTTGGCGGCGACAACATCCCAGCCTTTGCGAAACTGCGGGACAAACACATATGTCTTTGTTACCGCCCAGGCGAACTTTGGCATCTTTCTGATGCCGCGAAGCGGCCTTGTCTGTCCATTCGTGGCTTCAACCCCTTCCTGCCAAATGTCGCTACACGAGCGTTCAGGAAACCTTGCCGTCAATGTGGTCGGTGGAAAACATCCCACATGCAATAGGCCTGTACAGGACACTGAGTCATCGCGTAAACTTGGTTAACAGGGTTACGGAGGTTGGGATGATCGATCTGACATGGAATACCCACGGCCGCATCGGCCGTCGCGCCTACAAGGACACCGCCGGTAAGCTCGACTGGATGACGGTCCTGGGTATCATCCTGGCCTCGGTTGTGGCGGTCACCTTCACCAAACACAACATGCCGCTGTCCATTGCCGCCGTCGCCGTCATCATTGTCGTCATCCTCTACCTCCAATACCGCGCCGCGCAGCTGTCGATCCGAAGACTGCATGATCGCGGCTTGCCCGGCTATCTCCTGTGGCCGGTCCTGCTGGTGGGCCTTGGCGTGACGGGATTCGGCGCCTGGGTGCTGGTGAAAGCCATGTATTCCGGCGATTTTCTGGCGTTTTTCTTTGCGCTTTTCGAGCTTGTTACCCCCTTCTTTCAGTTGGTTGTGTTCAATGGCATCGGCACAATCGCCTTCGTCCTGCTGGCAGTATACAACGTGTTTGTCGCTTACAATCTCAGCGCCGAAGGAAAACCCGGCGACAACCGCTACGGCCCCGGCGCTGACACGTGACGGAACAGCCCCGGAACGGACAACAAAACGGACAAATTCCTGTCCGCAATCTGATGAAATCCTTTGCTAAATTAGCCCTTTGCGGCTAGCTTTCCCGCGTTGGGAGAAACCGATCCTGTCCGCTTCGCGCAAAGGCCGTTGACGTGAACCTGAGTCGGGCCACAGGATACTTGAATGAAATCACGCCGCCCCCCGCTGAACCTGACCGAACCGAAAGGCATCCGCCGACGTACCCCGCGCGGTGATCTTGTCAGCGAGGACGCCTTTGAGCCTGTGGACTCTGCCGCCGAGGACATCCTCGAGTCGCCGCTCACGACGACAGCGCCCGAGGCACCGGAAACGACTGATTTCGATATTCCTGAAACAGTATTCGGGCCTGAAACCGTATTCGGGCGTGAGGCGGTTTTCGGCGCCGAATCTATCGCCGCCAAACCCAACGCCCCAAGAGCCAGCGCCCCCCAAGCGAGCGCCCCCCAAGCGAGCGCAAAGTTGACTCCCCCGCCAGAGGCCACTCCGCCGGCCCGCCCGGCCTCCGCGAAGACTTCGAACGAGGAACCTGTGCGCCGCGACCTGTCGACCCTGAAGGTCGAGCCCGAGGGCGTCATGAAGGCCACCGGAGCTTCACCCACGCTCTTTTGGGGCGCCACCGCCCTGGTCAGCCTGCTGTGGGCCGGTGGACTGGCAGCCTTCGTCCTGGGGGCACAGGGCTCGTTGAGCGCCTTTGCTTCGGAGCCTGTGCGTCTCGCCATACTGGCGTTCCTCGCTCTATTCCCCATCGGCCTGATTTTCGCCTCCGCCTTTGCCCTGCGCAACGCCGCCGCCCTGTCGCGCCAGACCCAGCGCACCGCGGCCCTGGCCGACGCCCTGCTGGCGCCCGCTGCCTCGGCCGCGTCGCAAACCACCGAACTGGTCGACGCCCTTCGCAACCAGGTCGACCACGCCGTCCGCGCCGTCCGCCTGGCCCATGCCGATATCGCCGAACTCAGTAACCGGCTGAAAAGCGAAACCGATCGGCTGCAGGACGCCGCCCAGATCGCCCGCGCCGCCACGGCCAGCATCACCCGCTCGCTGGAACACGAACGCGACGCCGTCGCCGTGATGACGCAATCGCTCAGCGCCCAGTCGAGCGGCATCATTGAAGCCGTCGATCGACAGGCCCGCATGGTCGCCGATGCCTCGGACCTCGCCCAGACGCAACTGCGCGAAGCCGAAGCCTCTCTGGCCTCCACCGCTTCCGACATGATGGGCGCCGCTTCGGATGTGTCCGACACGGCCCGGCGCATTTCCGACGATCTGGACCGTCAGACCCAGCGCCTGGAAACCGCCGGCTCCGGCGTAGCCGACCAGATCCGCAGCGTCGAGGAAGGTCTGTCGCAGCAGCGCGCCGGCCTGGTCTCGGCCGCCCTGAGCTTGCGCGCCGACCAGGAGGACTTTGCCGTCCATATCGAGAACCAGCGCGCCCAGCTGACCGAGGCCCTGTCGATCACCCGTGTCGCCACCGTTGACCTGGGCGAGACCTCGGCGCGCGGCATCGACGTGCTGCGCGACATCGTGCTGACGGCGCAAGAGAACTTCCGTTCCGTCATGGGGGCTGCCGAAAACGAACGTACGGCGTTCGAAACCCGCATCCACGCCACCTTGTCCAACATCTCGACCATGGCCGCTGACGCCCGCGACGATCTGATCTCCGAAACCCGCCGCGCACTTGATCAGTTGACCACGTCGGCCAGCGAGGCACGCAAGGCCGCCGACCAGGCCGCCCAGACCGCACAGAACCGCGTCGACCGGCTCAACGAAACCATATTTGAAGCCAGCAAGAAGGCCGACGAGGTCTTCGACTCGCGCTTCAACGCCGCCCGACGTCTGATTGAGAATTCGGCCGAATTGATCGCCGAGGCCGGCGACCAGACCGCCGAAAAGCTGGACCAGAGCTTCTCCCATGCCCGCGAAGCGATTACTGAGGTCGCCGCCGCGCTGAACGAACTGACCAGTTCGGCCGACCAACTTCCCATTATGGCGCGCGATCGTCTGGACGAGATCCGCAAGGCGGTCGAAGACGGGGTCGCCGCCATGACCGCGGCTGCCCGGCGGGCCGCTATCGAGACCGAAGCCGTCGACCAGGCTTTCCAGGATCGCGTCAAGCGCAATTATGACATGTTGACCGAGGCGGTCCGCCTGATGGGGGTGATTTCCGGCGAGCAGCCCCTGCCGCAGAACACCGCGGACGCGGCAGTGCGCGACCGCGACTATGGCCGAAATGTCCCGGCGCGCCGTCCCGCCGAACCGCCGGCAGCGCCGGCTGCCCAGCCGGCGCCTGCTTTGCGCACGACACCGCCTACAGCCATGAGCCAATCGGCCCAACGCCTGCGCCTGTCACCCGTTAGCGAGACTCGTCCCTCCCCGGGACCTCAGCTGGCAACACCCCGGCCTGCACCGCAGGCTCAGCCGCAAGCCCAGCCTTTGGCTGCCAACAAGGGCGGCGCCGACGGCTGGTCGTGGCGCGATCTGCTGAACGGCATGGACAGCACCACCGAAAGTCGCGCCGAGGCCTCGGTCCAGACCTATGAGCCAGCGCCGTCTGCGCCCCAGCCGCCGCATGATCCCGAGTTCGACAGCCTGGACGACATCATGATCAATGAAGTCGCCGCCATGGGTGTCGACGCCGTTGCCCTGCTGTCGCGGTCGCGCATCGAGGAAACCATTTCCGCCATCATGGCCGAGGACAATGAGGGCGCGCGCATGGTCGTTCGCCGCGTCGCGCCGGCGGCCATCCGCCGGCTGAGCCGGCGCTTGCTGACCGACGCCAACCTGCGTCAGCAGGCGAACGACTTCGCCACCTATTACGACCAGCAGATCAATATGGCGCTAATGTCGAAGGAGCCGTCTCGGGCGTTGAACGATGTGCTGGCGACCGATCCCGGCAGGGCTTACCTGCTGCTGGATGCGGCGATTTCCGATCTGATTTAAGGTTTGGAACCGCGAATGAACGCCAATAAACGCGAATTTCAGAGATTGGCCGGCCGAGGCATGTGGAAACTTGAAACCCGAGCGCCATTGGCGCTCAAGATTTGCGTTCATTCGCGTTCATTCGCGGTTCCAAAGCTTCTTCCTGGCTTGTCATGAGACTTGTTGTACGCGACGAAACCTTCCCGATCTCCGGGCACTTTACCATTGCCCGCGGTTCGAAGACCGAAGCCAGGGTCATCTATGTCGAACTTCATGATCGTGATTTTATCGGCCGTGGTGAGTCCGTGCCCTATGCCCGTTACGGGGAAAGCCTCGAAGGTTGTCTCGAGCAGTTGGAAGCGGCACGGCATCGGATCGAAACCTCGCTCAATTTCAGCGAACTGTATCAGATTCTGCCGGCCGGAGCAGCACGCAACGCCGTCGACTGCGCCCTGTGGGACCTGAACGCCAAGCGGACCGGCATTCCGGCATGGAAGACGGCCGGGTTACGCCGGTTCGATCCGCTGAAGACGGCCTTTACGCTGAGTTTGGATACGCCCGAGGCCATGGGCCAGCAGGCCAAGGCCAATAGCCGCCGGCCGATGCTGAAACTGAAAATCGGCGGTGCTGACGATATCGATCGGGTGGCCGCGGTTCGGCACAATGCGCCCAATGCCCGGCTGATCGTCGACGGCAACGAAGGTCTGTCGTTCGAGGACCTGCAACGGGTGGCGCCCGAGTTGAAACGGCTGGGGGTTAAGCTGATCGAGCAGCCGCTGAAAGCGTCAGAAGACGAGCAGTTGTTGAATTATGAGTGCCCGGTGCCGTTGTGCGCCGATGAAAGTCTGCATACCCGCGCCGAGTTGGACCGGGTATCGCGGCTATATGCGGTGGTCAATATCAAGCTCGACAAGACGGGCGGTTTGACCGAGGCGCTGGCCTTGAAGACGCGGGCGCTGGAGGCCGGCATGGGCATCATGGTCGGGTGCATGGTGGCGACGTCGCTCAGCATGGCGCCGGCGATGATTTTGGCCCAGGGGGCGGAGTATGTCGATCTCGACGGTCCGCTGCTGCTGGCCCAGGATCGCGAGAACGGATTGGAGATTACCGGTTCGGTGCTGCATCCGCCCAGGCCGTCGTTGTGGGGGTAAGGCCCGTGGCGCGTAGACTGGTTTTCGGGTTGGTCCTCATTCCGCAAGACGTTTTAACACGAACCACACGAACCGCCGCTGCGCGGCATCAAGACAAAAAACCCGCTTCGCGGTCAGAGTAAATTGACCTTAAGTTCGTGTCTGTTCGTGCCGTTCGTGGCAAGAATCTTTGCGTCAATGCCGAGACACCAGCAATTCAGGTGGCCGCCAGAAACCGCTCGCGTTTCAGATACAACCAAGTCGCACTGAACAAGCCCACGCCTGCTAAACCCGCCATCAGGCCATAGCCGCCGACACCGAAGGCGGCGAACACCGCCCCCGAGGCAAGGGTGCCGATACCCATCATGACCCCGTTGGCATAGGCGGCGTTCACGGTCTGGGCCAGGCCCTCATAGCCTTTCGGCGCTAAGCGATAGATCAGTTCCAGCCCGGCCATATAGACCGCTGCGAAACTGAACAGATGCAGCAACTGTAAGGGCCACAGGAGCCACAGTGGTGGTCCGAACGCCATCACACCCCAGCGCACTACCGTTAGAACGGCCGCCAGGATCAGCATCCGCCACGGCCCCGTCCGGCGGCGAAAGCGGTCGGCAAACATCATGAAGGCGATCTCCCCGACCACTCCGACCGCCCACAGATAGCCGCAGGTCGCCATTGACAGGCCACTGTCCTTCCAGATCAGGGTCGAAAAGGCGTAGTAGAAGCTGTGCGACGCCTGCAGACACCCAACCGCCAGCAACAGCCAGCACAGGCCGCGATTGCCTGCCAGGACACGCAATCTCTGCCACGACGATTCCGAACCTTGAAGGTGTCGCAGGTCTTGCCGTGGCTCGGCCGGCAGGACGAACCGCGCCGACACCGCCATAAGCCCCGCCGATGCTACGACCCACAGCAGAATCAGGTCCGATGGCGCCCATGCCAAAAGCAGGCCCAGGAGCACCTCGGCGACTACGAAGGCGAACGATCCGACCGAGCGCGGGATGGCATAGTTAAATCCCTGGCTGCGCGAAAGTTGAATCGTCATCGAATCGATCATCGGCGACAGGCTGGTCGAGCAGGTATAGGCGCAGGCATATAGGATCAGGAAGGCGGTGAAACGCCATGGACCGTACAGCTCCGACAGGCCCATTGTGGCGTAGATCAGCGCCGCTGCGGCCGCAAACACCATCATAGGTGTCCGGTACAGCGTGAACCGGTCAGCCCACAGGCCGCTGGCCGGCCCGGATACGGCACGCAACAGCAAAGGCAATGCCAGGATCATGCCGATCTGTGCGCCGCTCATGCCGTGATCGGCCAGCCACACCGGCATAAACGGCAGACTGGCGCCGGTCATTGAAAACAGCAGGATGTAGAAGACGGCCTGCCGCTTTTGTGTCGTGAAAAAGGTTGTGGCTTGCGCCATTTGGGCCTTAGAGTGATACCGGAAACCTGTCGCCTCCGAAAACTTACCTCTTGTCTTAGAGCTCATGACCGATTCTGCCAATTCGAAGCCCAGGCCCGCGCCGCGCCTTTATCCCGACATCGAGCCGTTCGACACCGGCTATATGGCGACGGAAGGCAAACATCGTATCTATTACGAACAAAGCGGCAATCCCGCCGGCCTGGCCGTCGTCGTGCTGCACGGCGGTCCCGGCGGTGGCACCTCGCCCAACCTGCGTTGCTATTTCAACCCCGATGGCTACCGTATTGTCATGCTGGACCAGCGCGGCTGCGGCAAGTCGACACCCCATGCCTCACAAGACGTTTCGCTGGAGGATAATACGACCTGGCATCTCGTGGCCGACATTGAGCGGCTGCGCGAAAAACTGGGAATCGACAAATGGGTGGTGTTCGGTGGCTCGTGGGGTTCAACCCTGGCGCTGGCCTATGCCTTGAAACACACCGACCGTGTTGCAGCTCTGATCCTGCGCGGCATTTTTCTGGTGCGTAAATCGGAGCTCGACTGGTTCTACCAGGAGGGTGCGTCGCACCTCTATCCCGACATCTGGCAAAAATTCATAACGCCGATCCCTGCGACTGAGCGCGGCGACATGCTGAACGCCTATGTCCGGCGGCTAAACAGCGCCGATCGCGCCGAAGCCACGCGCTGTGCCCTGGCATGGAGCGGCTGGGAGGGCGATACATTGTCGATTGAGGGCCCTTCGGAAGCCGCGTCGAAATTCTCCGACCCCGAGTTCGCCCTGGCCTTTGCCAGGATCGAGAGTTGGTACTTTAAGAACGGCGGATTCTTTGAATCCGACAACTGGGTTTTGGAAAACATCCGCCGGCTCAAGGACGTGCCGGCGTGGATCATCCAGGGCCGCTACGACGTCGTTACGCCAATGACGACGGCTTGGGAACTGCACCAGGCGTGGCCGGAAGCGAAGTTCAACCTGGTCAAGAAGGCCGGCCATTCGTCCAGCGATCCCGGGATATTGGAAGGGTTGGTCGCGGCGGCGGATGAGGCTCTGGTGGCGTTGGGGACGTAACAGGCAGCGGCCTGTGGATTGTCGCCGCTTGCGTCTCGAGCCTCGCCGGCGGGCAGCACTTCGGCCCATAAAGGGCATCGGTTGCGTGACACCTCCCCGCACGTGGTGGAGGACAAGGCAGTAAGGGTTTTCGGAGAGCCGCCCTTTCCGGGTCAAGTTTCAAAACGCGCGCTCGGAAAATTGGCAGCCTTGAGTCAGGCAGCCGGAGGCAAGCGACGCAGGTATACGTCATTCCTGCAAGCGCAGCCGACGCACTGCTCGGCCAGGGATGCGGATTTTCCCTACTCGAAGGCAGCGAGGAGGGACGACTGCTTGGGCAACTCCTGGTAGCGGTGGACCTTGACGCCCAGGATCAGCCCGAAACCGGCCATCACCGTCAGCATGACTGACCCGCCATAGGACACCATCGGCATGGGAATCCCCACCACCGGGAAAAGGCCCATCACCATGGCTCCGTTGATCAGCACATAGCAGGCATAGGTCGCGATCGCTCCTGACGCCGCCAGCCGGCCAAAGTGCGAGTGCGACAAAGCCGCCATACGCAGTGCCATAATGATGATAAGGCCGTTCAGCAGCAACACCATGGCGCCGCCGACCATGCCCAGTTCCTCGCACACCGCTGCCATGATGAAGTCGGTATGCTTTTCCGGCAGGAAGTTCAACTGAGACTGCGAGCCCAGCCCCAGCCCCTTGCCCAGCAGGCCGCCCGAGCCCATGGCGATCTTGGACTGCAGGATGTGGTAACCGTCGCCGGATGGGTCGCCTTCGGGGTTGAGGAAGGTCAGGATACGTTTGCGCTGATATTCGTGCAGGATGAAGAAAAACGCCAGCGGAATCGAGGCCGCCGCGCCGACCGCCGCCGCTGCGATGGCCTTCCAGTTAAGGCCGGCCAGCACCATGACGGCGCCGCCGGTCAGCATGATCAGCATGGCTGTGCCCAGGTCCGGCTGGTGCATGACCAGACCCGACGGCACGGCGATCATCAGGGCCGGTACCAGCAGCCACCACGACCAGTTTGCGTCTTCGGGCTTGCGTTCATGGTAGAATTGCGCCAGGGCCAGGACGATGGCGAGCTTCATGAATTCCGACGGCTGGAACGACACCGGGCCGAACTCCAGCCAGCGCTGGGCGCCCATGCGGGTATCACCGAACAGCTCGACCAGGACAAGCAGGATCAGCGACACGGCATAGGCGGGATAGGCCATCCACAGCCAGAAGCGCAGGTCGACCACGGCCAGAATCAGGGCCATGGTCAGGAACAAAGCAAAGTTGCGAAGTTGCGTATAGGCCCACGGCTCCCAGCTCATGCCGCCGACGCTGTATTGGATCAGGGCACCGATACCGGCGACCATCAACAGCAGGGCGACGAAGACCCAGTCGATCTGGCCGATCTTGCTGTCGTAACGTTCCCGCTGACCGGGACGTGAAAGGGCGCTCTGAACCATTGTACTCTCTAATCCCCCGGCGGAGCTTCGGCCCGCAGGCCTTCATTGGGCATGTCGCTGGCGCCGGCAACCTCGCCGCGTTCCAGCGCCGCCTTGTCCAGCGCCGTGTTGACCGGGCCCGTGATGCGCTTTTGAATTTCCGGATCCTTGATCATGGCCAGGCGCATGATCTCGCGCGCCTTAGGGGCGGCGAAGCGGCCGCCGGCGACGCCATGTTGGACCACGACGGCACAGGCATATTTCGGTGCATCCGAAGGCCCGAAACAGACGAACAGGCCGTGGTCCTTGTACTTCCATTCCGCGGCCTTGCGCGTCCCGGCCTTGTCGTAACCGCGAACCTGAGCTGTGCCGGTCTTGCCGGAAATCTGAATGTTTGGCCCAAGATCAAGCTGCGAATTGGTCCTGCCGGTGCCGCCGGGTTCGTTGGACACCGCCCACATGCCGCCGCGCACGATGTCGAGGTGCGCCTTGGGGATGCCGAGGTCGGCATATTCCTTAGTGTGGTCGATGACCTGATCGCCGATCTTGCGCACCAGGTGCGGTTCGACGGCCTTCATGCCGTTGGCTATACGCGCAGTAAAGACGGCCAGTTGCAGCGGCGAGACGTTGACATAGCCCTGACCGATGGCGACCGACAGAGTTTCACCCGGATGCCATTTGGGATCGAGATGACGCGCTCTTGTGCTGCCGTTGAACCATTCGCGCTTCCATTGCTCGGTGGGGATAAGGCCCTTCTTCTGGCCGCCGATTTCGAAGCTGTCAAAAACATGGCCCAGACCCAGCTTGCCGGCGAACTTGGCGATGCGGTCGACGCCGGCGCGGTTGCACATGGCATAGAAATAGGTGTCGCACGAAAACTTGTGCGCGTTACGCATATTGACCGCGCCGTGAACACCGTGACAGCGGAAAAAGCGGTTGCCGGACTGCAATCCGCCGCGGCAAAAAACCTGTTCCTCCGGGTCAATACCGGCGTCGAGGATCGCCAGGGCGGTCGCCATCTTGAAAGTTGAGCCCGGCGCGAAAGTCGAGCCCACCGACTTGTCGAGCAGCGGCTTGCGTTCATAGTCGGCCAGGACGCGATAGGCCTTGGACGAGATACCCGAGACGAAAAGATTCGGATCGAAACTGGGCGCCGACAACATGCAGATGACTTCGCCGCTGTGGATGTTCATCATCACCGCCGAGCCGGAATCGGTGCCAAAGGCTTCCAGCGCACGGTTCTGGATGTCGAGGTCAAGGGTCAGGGTGACGTCCGTTCCGGGCTCGGGCGGAATAGAACCGTCGCCGTCTTCGCCGACCACCTTGCCGCCAGCGTCGACCTCTATCTTGCGCCCGCCGGCTGTACCGCGCAGCACATTGTCGAACGACTTTTCGATCCCCTGCTTGCCGATGCGGAAACTGGGGTGGTGCAGCAGGTTGAGGTCGGCATCCGCCCTCGTCTCCTGGACCTTCATATCGGCGGCATTGATCTTGGAGACGTAACCGACGACATGGCTGAAGGCGCCGCCGTGGTAATAGGCCCGAAGCTGATCCATGTCGGCGACCACACCGGGAATATCGGCAGCGTAAAGGCTGACCTTCGAAAAGTCCTCCCACGACAGATCACCGGCGATCAGGGTGGGGACCGAGCGCTTGTTCTGGTTGATGTCGCGCAGGATGCGGCGGCGCATAGTTATGGTCTGGGGCAGGATGTAGGACACCTGATCCAGCGTCGTATCGATGTCCTTGACCTCATTGGTCTCGATCATCACGCGAAAGGACGGGCGGTTGCCGGCGATGACCTTGCCGTTGCGGTCCAGGATGTCGCCGCGTGGCGGGGGAATGACGCGGAAATTGAACTGATTGCCAACCGACATCTTGGAGTACTTGCTGCCCTGCAGGATTTGCAGATGCGCCAGTCGCCCCGTCAGCGCGACCAGGCCAAACGCCACGAAGCCGCCCATCAGGAAGGCGCGCCGGGTGAAAACCCCCTGGCTCTTGTTGATATCGTTGAAGACGATCGACATTTCAGCCATGACGAACCGCCCTACTGAAATCGAACATCGGCATGGAGATACTTCTCCATGAGATACCACACCGCCGGAAAGAACAGAGTGGTGGCGAAGGCCTGCTCAAAAACGCCAAACAGGCGCGGCACGCTGCCAGTGTCGATGCTCATCACCACGGTGCAGAGCCCGAAGAAGACGAGTTCCGTCAACAGGAAGACGCCGAAAACGACGAGCCAGTCCTGGCCGATGATATAGGTGCGCGCAAACACCAGGACGGCATAGACCAGCATGAGGTTGAGCGTCCAGAAGCCCAGCGGCGCACCCCAGAAAAAGTCCAGGAAGATACCCAGCCCCCCCAGGACAAAGGGCGCAATATAGGATGGCCGGATCAAAGGCCAGGCAAAGGCCAGAAGCAGGGGCGTTACCGGTTCAGGCAGGTACAGGCCTAACGGCTGGAAGGCCGTCGCCAGGACAATGGTCGCGGCAAGGCTGATCAGCGCCGGCGCCAGAATCCAGTCCCACGGGCCGATAATCCTGGACGCCATGCCGCCGCGCATCCCCCGGTTCAGCGGGCTGCGTTCGAACAGGCCGCGCTTCATCAGGGGTTTCATGGCTGAGCCCCTGCTGGCGATGAAGAGGCGGCCGTCGAAGTCTGAGCCGCTTCCGGTGGTAATGCCGAACTGGACGACGACGAGGAGGCAGCGGCAGGACGCGGACGCGGTGCCGTCGAAGACGACGAAGCGCGATTTACCGGCCGCGCTGGGGTTGCGGCGGGCGATGCACTGCTGCTCGTGGCGGCGGCCGGGGCCGGGGCTTGAGATTGGGCCACGGATTGGGGATCCACCCTGGGCATGGCGGGCGGCGGCAGGATATCGCTGACGGGCGGACTGCGCAGAAGCGTGGAGGGGTCGGGCAATTGCGAGAAGTCTTTGAACTTGACGACCTTGACCAGTTCGATCGGGGCGCGGTTGGAATAGAGGCGCACGCGCCAGACGCCGTCGACGCCCTTGACCGCCTCGCCCACTGGCAGGCCGCGCGGGAAGATGCCGCCGTCGCCGGACGTCAGTATCTGGTCGCCGACGCGGACACTGTCCCTGCCGCGGACGAAGTCGAGCTTAGTGTATCCGGTATTGCCGTCGCCGTTCATCATGGCGCGGGCGTCCGAGCGCATAACCATGACCGGAACGTGCGAAGTGACGTCGGTCACCATCAGCACGCGCGACACGTCGGGTGAGACGCCGACGATGCGGCCGACCAGGCCCTGGTCGGTAATGACCGGATTTCCGAAGGTGATCCCCTTCTTCGAGCCGGCATCGATCAGGCGGTTATTGGCGAAGGGGCCGCGCGAAACCGATACCGAACGCGCCGCCACCATGTCCATTTCCGGCTCGGTGCGCAGGTTCAACAGCTTCTCGTAGCGCGAGTTGAGGTCGCGCTCCTGCTTGTACAAGTTTTCATACTGCGACAACTGGGCGACCTTCGTGCGAAGGACACGGTTCTCGCTGACCGCGAAGAAATAGTCGTCCAGCCAGTTCGTGCCGGCACCGACCTTTTGCACCGGCCAGGAGATGGCGTTGTTGACCGGTCCCGCGGCGCTGTCGAAGCCGGAGCGTTTGGCGTAGGCCTCCGCTTCGACCTGTTCACTGCGGTCGCCCAGCAGCATCAAGGCTGCGATGATACAGACCAGACCGACCACCCCCATCACCGCCCAGGTCATGGGCAGCTTGATGTGTTCGAAATGCTTGTTGTCTCCGTACGACACGCTACTCATCCCCTACTGTCGGAGAACTACAATGGTAATTTAGGTCCGCCGTCGGTCGCTTTCAGTCTACGCCGATTCTAGGTCAAAGTGGTTGAAGATTGAATGTCACTTTGCCCTAGTTTTTCTGACGCCTCATGTTTATCCCAAAATGCGGCCGCCCGTGCGGTGGAGCCACTTTCAGGCATGAGGCTAGGACATCGTGGCGTCAAGAATGCCCTTCATCCACCGGGGATGTTCGAGCACCCGGCCGCAGCCGATGGCGACGCAGCTCAGCGGGTCTTCGGCAACCGACACCGGCAATCCGGTCTGGTCGCGGATTTCGATATCCAGGCCGCGCAGCAAGGCACCGCCGCCGGTCAGCATGATGCCCTTGTCGGCAATGTCGGCCGCCAACTCCGGCGGAGTCGCTTCCAGCGCCACCTTGACGGCATCAATGATCTGGGCAACCGGTTCGGCCAGGGCTTCGGCTGCCTGCCGTTCCGACATGCGGACTTCGCGCGGCACGCCCTGCATCAGGTCGCGGCCCTTGACGTCGATGGCCATACCTTCGCCGTCGTGGGGGACGCGGGCAGTGCCAATGTCCTTCTTGATGCGTTCGGCGGTAGTTTCACCGATCAGCAGGTTGTGGTTGCGGCGCATGAAGTTGGTGATGGCTTCGTCCATCTTGTCGCCGCCGACGCGAACCGACTTGGAATAGACGATACCCGACAGCGACAGCACGGCGACTTCGGTGGTGCCGCCGCCGATATCGACGACCATCGAACCGGTCGGCTCGTGGATCGGAAGGCCAGCGCCGATGGCCGCTGCCATGGGTTCGTCCAGCAGGCCGACGCGGCGTGCCGAGGCATTGAGGCAGCTGTCGTTGATGGCACGGCGTTCAACAGCGGTGGCGCCCGAAGGCACGCACACGATGACCTTGGGGTTCACAAAGCCCTGACGGTTGTGAACCTTGCGGATGAAGTGCTTGATCATTTCCTCAGCCACTTCGAAGTCGGCGATGACGCCGTCCTTCATCGGCCGGATGGCCTCCATGTGGCCAGGCGTGCGGCCCAGCATCTGCTTGGCCTCGATACCCACGGCGTGGACGATCTTGCGGCCGCCGACATTGCGCAGCGCAACCACGGACGGCTCGTTGAGGACAATGCCCCGGCCCTTCATGTAGATCAGGGTATTGGCCGTACCGAGATCGATGGCGATGTCATTGGAAAATCCGCCGAAGAAGGACTTGAACATGGAGGAAACTGCCTTGGGACGCGTCTTTTTGGCGTCTGTAATCGATGCTTGGGATGCCCGGATACACCACCTGCCACGCCAAGGATTACGCCTTGAATCAACAGGTCAGAGCTGCCGGAATGGCTTCAATTGCCCTTAATGGGACCCAATTTCAAGAGGGTTGTCAGGCTTGCAAAGAAAAAGTTGTATTCACCCCCCGGAAGAATTGGTTAATCATTTGTATTCTCTCACTAATCATACCCGTGACAGCACGTGATCACGTATTATTGTCATCGTCTGTGCAAGGGCCGTTTCAGCCCTTGTTCTTGGCCCGCATGTACAGGGTCCGGGCCAGCAGCATCAAGGCCAGCCAGACCGCTGCGAGGGCTGCCATGGACAAGGCCAGTTTCCACTGTCCCTCGCCAGTAAAGGCGCTGAGTGACCCGCCCATGAGGGCGACCAGAATGATCTTGGGCAGGCTGCCCAGAGCGCAGCCTGCGGTGAAGCCCCAGAAGGATGCGTGGGAGGCGCCGAAGGCCATATTGACCACGATCGGCGGCGCCGTCGGGATGTTGCGCACAATGAAGGAGGCAGAAAAGGCGTTGTTGCCGACATAGGTCGAGAGCTTGTTGAGCCGGTCGCCGCCCAGTTTTTGCAGCAGCCCGGAACCAGCGAACCGTCCGATATAGAACTGCATTGCCGCCGCCACCTGGGTGGCGAACCAGCTGTAGAATCCGCCCCAGACCGGTCCGAACGCGACAACGCTGGCGGCGATCAGGACAAATTGCGGCGCGCCGACCAGACCGGAGACACAGAAGACGACAGTCACGATAACGATGGCCAGCGGAGAACGCGCATATTGCGCCATCCAGTGCTCGAGGCCGGACATCATCTCCTGGCCCCACGGTGACCGGCCAATCAGGATCACGCCGACGACCAGAGCCAGCAGCAGCAGGCTGACCCACACGGCGCGGATCATTTTGGCATCGAGATTGAGAAGAAAGTCTGAAACCTTTTCCCAGATTTGGTGTAGTTTATTGTGCATCGCACACCATTATGGCCTGAAGGATACACTTCAGACAAGTCTTCTATCTACGCAAGAGAATTTGACTCGTATGCACTATGAACCATGGACAAACGAGCGCCACCGGGTAAAGAAGGGGCTGCATTTTTCCGCCCCAGCTATCGATCCCAGAGGACCCGTCATGGCCGTGTTTTCCGAATCCGAGACCCTTAAACGGGTAAAGCCCTCGCCCACCCTGGCCGTTTCAGCCAAGGCGCGAGAACTGGTTCGCCAGGGCAAGAAGGTCATCAGCCTGTCGGCCGGGGAACCCGATTTTGACACACCGGAAAACATCTGTGATGCCGCCATAAAGGCGATAAAGCGTGGGGAAACCCGTTATACCGACGTCGATGGCATCCCGGAGCTGAAGTTGGCCATTGTCGACAAATTCAGGCGTGAAAACGGCCTGGAGTACAAGACGACCCAGGTATCGGTTTCCCCGGGCGGCAAGCCCGTGATCTACAACGCCATGATGGCATCGCTAAATCCTGGCGACGAAGTCATCGTCCCCGCCCCTTACTGGGTCAGCTACCCCGACATGGTGCTGCTGGCTGGCGGCACCCCCGTTTTCGCCATCGGCGAGATGGAGACCGGCTTCAAGCTGAAGCCCGAAACCCTGGAAGCGGCGATTACGCCGAAGACCAAATGGGTGATCCTCAACTCGCCTTCTAATCCCTCTGGCGCGGTTTATACCGCGGACGAACTGCGCGCCCTGGGCGAGGTACTGAAGCGCCATCCGCAGGTGTGGATCCTGACCGACGACATGTACGAACACATCCTGTTCGACGGATTCGAATACGCCACCATCGCCCAGGTCGTGCCGGAACTGTATGAGCGTACCCTGACCATGAACGGCGTGTCGAAGGCCTATTCTATGACCGGATGGCGCATCGGCTACTGCGCCGGGCCTGAGCCGCTAATCAAGGCCATGTCGAAGATCATTTCGCAGTCGACCTCCAATCCGTGCTCAATCGCGCAGTGGGCCGCTGTCGAGGCGCTGAACGGGCCTCAGGACTTTATCCCGCAGCGCAGCGCCATTTTCCAGAAGCGCCGCGACCTGGTCGTGGCCATGCTGAACGGCGCCAAGGGGATCCACTGCCCGACTCCGGAAGGCGCCTTCTACGTCTATCCGTCTGTGGCCGGTTGTATCGGCAAACAAACACTATCGGGCAAGATTATCACGTCGGACGAAGACTTCGCCGGCGAGTTGCTGCAGCAAGAAGAGGTGGCCGTGGTTCATGGCGCCGCCTTTGGTTTATCGCCTTTCTTCCGTATCTCTTATGCGACGTCGGAGGTCGTACTGACCGAAGCCTGCTCGCGCATCCAACGCTTCTGTGCCAGCCTGAAATAAGCGCCTGACGGCGAAGACTTTACTTTGTACGTGCGTTTTGCCTTTTGATAGCAACCCTCGATGACCTTGATTCATCGCGGGTTGGCACCAGAGCTTTTGCGAGGCGCCATCGGGACCGCCCTTTCGGCGGCGTTTGATCTGAAAAAAGCGAATACCAAGCGTCTTTCTTTATGGGGCTTGGTATAAGCCAAACGCCGGGTCTTGTCCCGAGAGACAAAACCGGGCAAGACTTCCACTATATGAGCATTTCGTCGCATTCCTGGCTGATCTCGCCTGCCCTTGTCCTGCTTGGACTGGCAGGTTCCGCCGTTGCGGCGGTCCTGTTCAGTCTTCTGGTGCTTTGGGGCGGCCCCGTCGACCGGCCGCGCGAACGCGGCGCCCACACCACCCCCACGCCGACCAGTGGCGGCCTGGCCATCATGGCCGCCTGCGGCCTGGTTACGGCCATAGCACTAGGGTTATTCGGCAACATGATCCCCGGGGGATGGTTCAATGGTGCCCTCCTGTTCGGGTTCGCCAGCCTGATGGGCCTGTCGGGTGCGCTGGATGACCTGATCGACCTTCCACCTAAGCTGCGTCTCGGTTTTCAGATCGGTCTGTGCCTGCTGTTTGCCTGGCTGTTCCACGTCGATACCCTGACCTTCGGCCCTGGTATGACTGTAACACTTCACCCCGTCATCAGCACGCTGGGCTGTACCCTGTGGCTGGTGCTGGGCATCAACACCATCAACTTCATGGACGGCGCCAACGGCCTGGCATCCGGCACACAGAGCCTGGCCCTGGTGGTTCTGGCCGGCCTGATCCTTCTGCTGGCGCCCATGGTGCCGCTGGGCAACGATCTCGGCGTGGTACTGCTGATCTGCCTGTGCGCCGCCGGCGCCCATCTCGGCTTTCTGCCCTTCAATCTCACGGGCAAGGCGTTCCAGGGTGATGCCGGTGCCCTGTTCGCAGGCGCTTTGATTACCGGTACCAGCCTCGTGGTCAAGGCCTACGGCATTGGCTCGGTGTGGTTTGGCGGTTTCCTCCTGGCGCCGCTGATCGTCGATGTGGTCCTGACACTGATCACCCGCCTGCGCCAGGGCAAGGACGTTATGCGGCCGCACAAGGAACATCTCTATCAGCTGTGGCTACAGCGCCGTGACCCAAGCCACTTCCGGCTGGCGGTCCGGGTATGGCTCCTGTGCGCCGTTTCCAGCGCCGTCGGCCTGGCGGCACGCGCTGTCGACCTGCTGTATCAGATCGATATTCGCTTCGCGTGCCTGACGACCGTAATCCTGTTGTACAGCCTGGTGTGGGGACGGGTTCGCCGCGAATTGCTCAAAAATCAGCCTTTAACCACATCGTCATCTTCTGGCGTCACCGCACCAGAAGTCCCATAACGAGGTCGTCTTCGTAGAAACCGGCCTCGTCATAGATCCGGTTCTTCAGACGCCCTTCGACGACAAACCCCAGGCCGTGGTACAACGCGAGAGCGCGAAGGTTGCTCGCACGGCAGCCCAACTCGACCCGGCGAATATGCTTAAGACCGCTTTCGATTTCGGTGATCAGCGCCGCGAACAGAGCCCGGCCTAAGCCCTGGCCCTGGAACTGCGGATGAATGGCGATGGTCAGGTCGCCGAAGACGTGGGCGAACTGCGACTGGGGCATCGGCCAGCCATGGATCTCGCCGACAACCCGGCCGTCAGCCATGACCAGCAGACTCAAGCCTGTCTGGGTTGCCTGGTTCAGAAAGCCAGCGACGTAGGTCGCCGTAATCTCTTCAGGCTTGCGCGCAAGGCCGCCTGACGCGGCTGCGGCCCGGTACATGGTCGTGATGCCGTCAAGATCATTCAGGGTCGAACGGCGAATGTCAGGCGTCATCGTCGTCTCCCGGCGTGGCGCGACCGGCCTTGATGCCGGCGCGTATTGCTTTTCCGGCGAGGCGTCGGCGCACCGAGCCCTTGGTCGGCTTGGTACGGATGCGCGGCGGCGGCGGCGGTTCGGCAGCCTTCTGGACCAGTTCGACAAAGCGTTCCAGAGCGGCCTTGCGGTTCATATCCTGGGTGCGGTGAGTCTGGATAAACAGCACCAGTTCACCCTGACTGTTGACCCTGCGACCACCCAGCCGGATCAGGCGCTGCTTGACGTCGTAAGGCAGGGTCCAGTTGTTGACGATCGAGAAGCGCAGCTCGACAGCGGTTGAGACCTTGTTGATATTCTGACCGCCAGCCCCTGACGCCCGCACGAAGCTTTCGTGCAGTTCGTCGTCAGGAACCGATAACTGGGGCGTGATGAAGACCATGCCGCCTTTTGGCGGAGAGCGTGGCCGATGTCCAGAGTTTGCGGATGGCGGCGCGGGGTGACAGGACCAGCGCCAGAAGCGGCGCGAGGCGCTCGATCATCGGTGTCGTCGCCCGTCCGGTTGGTCTGCCGTTCAGCTGTTGCACAGCGAGGCAGATGAAAAACCCGCTGGAATATTCCCGTTCACCGGCGTTAGAGCGGGATTTGTTTTTCCGCGCACTTTTTCCGGAACGTGGCTTTCACTTTACCGTATTGCGCCTTAACCCAGAGTGGCACTTAGCATCCAAAGGTGCTTTTCATGAGCCGCCAGGCGCGTATTGGCCAGGTCCTGCGACGGACCGTCGCCGGCCTTTTCAGATACCGCGACCAGCGCCTTCAGCGACGTGATTACCTGCCTGTGGCCTTCGGCCAGATCCCTGACCATGTCTTCGGCTGCCTTCGAAGGATCGCCTTCCGAGACGGAGGTCAGTTTGGCAAAGGCGGTATTGGTCATCGGCGCGGCTTGGCCCAAGGCGAGGATACGCTCGGCGATCTCATCCAGAGCCGTCCACTGTTCGGTGTACTGGTCCATGAACAGCAGGTGCAGCGAGCGGAAGGTCAAACCGCGGACATTCCAATGGTAACCATGGGTCTTCAGATAAAGGGTGTAGCTGTCGGCAAGAACCTGCGACAACGCCTTGCCAACGGTCTTGTCGTGATCGACCTCAGTGGAAACGACAGTATCAGCCATGATAACTCTCCCTATAAATACACCGCAACGAGATATGAACAGGGCTGTAAGGAATCAAGTAGGTTCGCCGGATTTCACCAATTGTCATAATTCGTGATCACGGTATTTGCTCGGCCATATTGCATCCTGCTCCGTTCTGGCTATTTTAAGGCTACCTTATGCTGAAAATGAGCATAAGGGTCGAAAAGGACCAGGCCGATGCCCGATAATGTTCTTGGCGCTACCGCTCCTCCGCTTGAGCGCAGGTTCCCCCTTGAGTTCACCCCGGCTGTCGAAGCCGAAACCGCGGTCATCCGCGGCCGTCTGGCCGGCAAGGTCTCCGAGTTGGAATGGCAGCTGCAGGCGCCTTTGATTGCAGCCATCAACCGGTTAAAAAAGGAAAAGAACGCGGTCGTCCTGGCCCATAATTACATGACACCGGAGATCTTCCACGGCGTCGGCGACTATGTCGGCGATAGCCTGGGCCTGGCGCGCGAAGCGGCCAAGTCCGATGCCGCCATCATCGTCCAGGGCGGGGTCCACTTCATGGCCGAAACCTCGAAGATCCTGGCGCCCGAAAAGACGGTTCTGATCCCCGATCTGCGTGCCGGCTGCTCGCTGGCCTCCAGCATCACCGGCGCCGATGTCCGCCTGATCAAGCAGCGCTATCCCGGCGTGCCCGTGGTGACCTATGTCAACACCACCGCCGATGTGAAGGCTGAAACCGACATCTGCTGCACCTCGGCCAATGCCGTCCAGGTGGTGGAATGGGCCGCCAAGGAATGGGGTACCGACCGGGTCATCATGATCCCCGACCAGTTCCTGGCGAAAAATGTCGCCCGCCAGACCCACATCAAGATCATCGCCTGGGCGGGCGCCTGCGAAGTCCATGAGCGCTTCGATGCCGACGATATCGCCCAGGTGCGCCTGGCCTATCCGGATGCGATTGTCCTGGCTCATCCGGAATGCCCGCCCGAGGTGATCGCCGCCTCGGACTTCACCGGTTCGACCACGGCCATGAGCGACTACGTGACGCGCAACAAGCCAAAGCAGGTGGTCATGGTCACCGAATGCTCCATGGCGGATAATGTCACCGCCGATGCGCCGGGCGTCGAATTCCTGCGGCCCTGCAACCTGTGTCCGCACATGAAGCGCATCACGCTGCAAGGCATTTATGACAGCCTGGTCAAACACCAGTTCGAGGTGACGGTCGATCCCGAACTGATCCCGCGCGCCGCACAGGCGGTGCAGCGCATGATCGACATGCCGCCACTCAAGGTCCCGGCTCGCTACGACATGGTCAAGGCCCGGCATCACGTCGATGTCGAGATGATAAGTTAATCCCCTCTCCCCGTTCTTTTGCCTGCCGGCGAGGCCGGGGAGAGTTTAGGGTTAGGGGCATACTGAACATTCAGGTGTTCAGCCGTTCTTGGAAGGCCCCTCACCCGATCGCCGTCACTTCGTTCGGCTCTCGTCCTCTCCCCTCAGGGAGGGGAGAGGGAAAGTCAGAAGGAGGCCTGTCATGGCCGCGAAAATCTATATCCATAACGGTCCCCTGGTCATCGGCGCTGGTCTGGCCGGTCTGTCGGTCGCGCTCAACACCGCTCCGCACAAGACCCTGGTCCTGGCACCCGTGGCGCTGGGCGTGGCCTGTTCCTCGGCCTGGGCCCAGGGCGGGATCGCCGCGGCCCTGTCGGACCAGGATTCGCCCGAGGCTCACGCCCGCGACACCATTGCCGCCGGCGCCGGTATCGTCGACGAACTGGCGGCCAAGACGCTGACGGATATGGGTCCGGAGACAGTACGTAAGCTCAACGAGATGGGCGCGCCTTTCGACCACGCGGCCAATGGCGACTTCGTCCTCAACCGCGAGGCTGCCCACGGCCTGGCCCGCGTGGCCCGCGTCGGCGGCGACCTGGCCGGCAAGGCGATATTGGAGGCGGTCGTCAATGCCGCACAGGCTGCTACGCATATCGAAATCTGGGAACCGAGTTTTGCCCTCGGACTGATCACATCGCACGAGGGAGATGTGATCGGCGCCGTGGTGCAGCACGGCGAACGGCGCGTCCATGTGTTTGCTCAGGCTGTGATCATGGCCAGCGGCGGATCGGGCGGGCTGTTCGCCGTTACAACCAACCCGGCCAACCTGCGCGGCGAAGGCATGGCCATGGCCGCCCTGGCCGGCGCTGTTATCGCCGATCCGGAATTCGTCCAGTTCCACCCGACGGGTTTGAAATTCGGCCTCGACCCGGCCCCCTTGGCCACTGAGGCCCTGCGCGGCGAAGGCGCTACCCTGGTCGACAAGGACGGTGTACGTTTCGCCTTCGAGGATCACCCCGATGGCGAACTGGCGCCGCGCGACATCGTCGCCCGCGCCGTGCATAAGGCGAACGCGTCGGGCCGTGGCGCCTTTCTCGATTGCCGTCAGGCCATCGGCGATCACTTCCCGGAGGAGTTCCCGACGGTGTTTGCCTCGTGTATGGCGCAGGGCGTCGACCCGCGTACCATGCCCTTGCCCGTCGCTCCGGCGGCCCATTACCATATGGGCGGCATCGCCACCGACATCTCCGGCCACACCTCCTTGAAGGGGCTATACGCCGCCGGGGAATGTGCCTCGACCGGCGTTCACGGCGCCAACCGCCTGGCATCGAACTCGCTGCTGGAAGCCGCGGCCTTCGGTGAAAGAGTTGGGGAGGCCGCAATAAAGGAACTGCGCAACCCCGATCCGAAGGATGCCATCATCCCAGAGGTGCCACCACTGGTTGCAAACGCCGACATTCAGCGCCTGCGCGACGCCATGAGCCTGCACGCCGGCCTGGTCCGCGACGCTGCGGGTCTCGGGGAACTGCTAAGGCTGATCGAAACGCTGGAAAGCCGCTATCCGGGCGCCCTGGCCCTGGTCAGTGCACGTCTGATTGTGGTTTCGGCCTTGCAACGCAACGAGAGTCGCGGTTCTCATTATCGCAGCGATTTTCCATTGCCTTCGGCAGAAGCGAAACGCACATTTACAAGCTGGACTGATGTCCGCGCACCACAAGGGGAATACGCCTGATGTATCTGACCGGCCTGCCTGACCTGCTTGTCGAACCCGTAATCAAGGACGCTTTGCGGGAGGATCTCGGCCTGGCCGGCGACGTCACCGCCCAGGCCGTCATCGCCCCCAATGCGCGTTTCAAAGCCGAATTCAAGGCGCGTGAAGACGGCATCTCCGCCGGTGTTGACTGCGCCCGCCTGGCCATGTCGCTGATGGATCCGCAGGCGCGCTTCGAAATCCTGCTGCCCGACGGCAGTCATGTCCAGCCAGGCGCCGTCATTGCCCGCGTCGAAGGCAAGGCGCGCGCCATCCTGGCCGCTGAGCGCGTGGCGCTGAACCTGCTGTGCCACCTGTCAGGCGTCTCCACCCTGACCTCGAAGTATGTCGCCACGGTCGAGGGTCTGAAGACCAAGATCGCCTGCACGCGCAAGACCCTGCCGCTGTTGCGCGCCCTGCAGAAACACGCCGTCAAGTGTGGCGGCGGTCATAATCACCGCTACGGGCTGGACGACGCCATCCTGATCAAGGACAACCACATTGCCATCTGCGGCGGTGTCGCTCAGGCCATGGAACGCGCCAAGGCGGGGGTCGGCCACACCATGAAGATTGAGATCGAAGTCGACTCGATCGCCCAACTGAAACAGGCACTCCCTTTTGGACCTGACGTGCTGTTGCTCGACAATTTCTCGCTGGATATGTACGCCGAAGCCGTAAAGCTGGCGGCTGGCAAGACCATCCTGGAAGCCTCGGGCGGGGTCAATCTCGATACGGTGCGCGCCATTGCCGAGGCGGGCGTGGATGTGATTTCTGTCGGAGCATTGACCCACTCGGCGCCGAACTTCGATATCGGCCTGGACGCGGTTTGATGGTCGCCGCGAACCATTGTACAACTACCCGTACAATAGGTGCCCTATGCGACATATCAGTTATTCAGCCTTCCGCGCCGACCTGGCCAATCAACTGGACAAGGTCAATGAGGACCATGCGCCGCTTCTGATCACCCGTCAGAACGGCGCACCGGCCGTCGTCATGTCGCTTGAGGATTTCTCGTCCTGGCAGGAGACCATGTATCTGCGGTCCAGCCCGAAGAATGCGCAACGTCTTGATGAGGCAATTGCCGAACTGAGAGCGGCTCGCGGTATTCAACGCGATTTGATCGAAGAATGAAGGTTACCTTCTCCGAACGCGCGTGGGAAGATTATCTTTACTGGCAGACTACCGATAAGGCGTTGCTGAAACGCATCAACGCGCTGATCAAGGACATAAGCCGATCACCGTTCGAAGGTATAGCCCAACCGGAACCGCTGAAGCATGAATGGTCAGGTTACTGGTCGCGTCGAATCGACCAGGAGCATCGGCTGATCTACGAAATTTTTCACGACGCCATTCTCATCGCTCAGTGCCGGTTCTATTATTAAACTCCGCCGCGGACGAAGCTAAACTTCGATACCCAAGTGCTCAGCGGCTTGTCGACCAAGGCGTCGAACAAGAAGGCCGTGATCATCGCCGCCAAAAGGGCCGTGGCCCAAAGCGCCCACTGCGCTGGCAGCCCCAGGCCCAGCATGGCCACGACTTTGGGCGTCAGGCTGAACCAAACCGCGCCAACCAGCGAGTGGGTTAGGAACAGGGCAAACGAGGCCCGGCCGAGGCGCTGCGTCACTACGGATTCGCGGAATGTTACGCCACCGGATACGGCCAGGACCGTGCCCAGCAGCATCAGGATCACCGTGTCGCTCAGAAGATGGCGCGGCAACAAGGCCAGGCCGCAAGCCGCTGCGAGCGCCACAGTCGCCAGCGGCCAGAACATGGCTTGGCTGAGGCGTAAACGGGCGGTGGCGCGCTCGATCAGATTGCCGAGAATGAACAACGGAATGGCGCGTAATAGCCCCCATGCCAGGGGCAGGTCGGCGAAGGCATGGCTTGCCAAGGTTTCGGACAGGACGTGCGCCGCCGCCAGAACGACGGCCGCGATACCGGCCAGCACGATGAGGGATCGATGGTGCACCCAGCGGGCATAGACCGCGAACAGGCCGTAACAGACCAGGAGGGCTGACAGGGTCCAAGTCGGAATATTCCAGGTCGGCGTGCCGATAATGCCCCAGCCATGCACCATGAAAGCCTGGGCAAACAGGGCATTGAGACCGTAGTGGTCGCCGTGGTTAGGCGGGAAACCTAGCAGGGTCGCCGTGACGATAAAAACGGCAAAGATCAGCAGCACCACGAGATGCGACGGCCACAGCCGGGCAAAGCGTTTCAGGAAGAAGTGGGTCGGGCGCATCTGCGATTGGGTCAGGCGGCCACCATAGGCGCGTGACAGCACGAAACCCGAAAGCATCAGGAATAAGTCCGTGGCCAACCAGCCCTGTTCGAAGATCGGGCTGACCAGGCGCAGATTGACCGGCGCCGACGGGCCAAAGTGGAACAGCAGAATAAAGGCCGCCGCCAGGAAACGCAGGACGTCCAGGCTGGCGCCCCCGCGCCGCGCCGGGAGATCCGCGGGGACAGCAGCACCGGGCACGAAGGGGGTGGAAAGAGGCTTCACCCCTTCTGAATACCGCAGGTGCGTTAAGAACCAGAAAAAAAGCCGCCCCGAAGGACGGCTTTTCATCTTATTTCTTTGCCGGTTCGGCGGGCTTGGGCGCTTCGCGCTTAACCCCGGCCTTTTCGCCCGGTTTCATGTATTTGACCAGTACGCGCTGTCCGATCAGGAAGGGCGTGCCGTCTGCCGATACAACGACCTCGACGACTCTTTCGTCGCTGGCTTCGTTGCCACTGTCCGACTTCAGTTTGCGCGCGCCGAAGGTCGCCGCGATGCGGATCACCTTGCCAATATAGGTCTTGGTCTGGTCGGCTTCGGGGATGATCTCGACCTCCTGGCCGACCGAAACATCCGGAATCGAGCTTTCGACGATTTCCGACCGGATGATGTGCGGCACGGCAGGTTCGAGATCGAACATAGTGGAGACGTTGAGCGTCGAGGCGCCGCCGCCTGGATTGGCATA
This sequence comes from Asticcacaulis sp. AC402, assembly GCF_000495835.1. Taxonomy (GTDB): domain Bacteria; phylum Pseudomonadota; class Alphaproteobacteria; order Caulobacterales; family Caulobacteraceae; genus Asticcacaulis. The sequence continues at coordinate 136,692 of NZ_AWGC01000014.1, read as the reverse complement.
GCGGCGGATAATCTTGCCGTCCATCGGGGCACGAACAATGGTCAGGTCGAGATTGTACTCGGCCTGGGCCAGTTGGGCGCGGGCCGTGGCGACCGCGGCCTGCTGCGTCCCAAGGGTCGCCTGGGCGGTGGCGATCGCATCGCGCGCCTGGTCGAGTTTCTGCTGCGCCACGAAGTTGGAGGGCGCCAGCATGGCCAATCGGTCATATTCGCGTTGCGCCGTGGTGATAGTGACCTGGGTCAGAGCCAGTTGGCTTTCGGCCTGACGGACCTGAGCGCGGGCACTGTTGACGGCCAGCAGACTGTCGCGGTTTTCCTGGCGCGCCAGTATCTGGCCCTTGGTGACCGTATCACCTTCCTGGACCAGGACCTCTTCGACGATACCGGCGCGGCGCGCGGCAACTTCGATGACGCCGCCCTCGACATCGACCTTGCCATTGGCAATGGCGGCATAGGGACTGGGCGGCGCCTTGACTTCGGCCTTGGGGTCAGCCTTACCGCCTGGCGCCGGCATGTTGCAGGCCGTGAGGGAGAAGCTGGCGGCGGCCGTCAGAATAACGGCAAGCGCTGTAGCGGAAACGGTTTTGCGAGACATGATGCTTCTTTGTTTCTCTTCGATATCAGGCGATTGAGGGCGGTTCCGAAATCATAGTGTCGCTCAGAATCTTCCCGTCTTCCATGTGAATGACGCGGTCGGCATAGGCTTCAAGGCGCGGGTCGTGGGTCACGACAATAACGGCGGCGCCCCGCTCCTTGGCAGCCTGATGCAGCAGTTTGATAACGACCTGACCGCTGACCGAGTCGAGCGCCGACGTGGGTTCATCGGCAAACAGCAGTTGCGGCATCTTGGCCAGCGCGCGCGCGATGGCCACCCGTTGCTTTTCTCCGCCCGACAGTTCTGCTGGCTTCTGATTGAGCCGATGCCCCAGGCCGACCGACTCCAGCGCCGCTACGGCACGCTTACGCACGTCTGCCTTGGGCACGTTGCAGTATTTCAGCACCTGCTCGACCTGCTGCGTCGCACTCAGGGCGGGAAACAGGTTGAACCCCTGAAAGATGAAACCGCAATGGTCAAGACGAAACTTGTCAATCTTGCTGCGCTTCTTTTTCCACAGGCTTTCACCCAGGGCCAGAACTTCACCTTCATCGGGCTGCATCAGGCCCGAGAGGGCGGCGATCAAGGTGGACTTACCCGAACCCGAAGGCCCCATGACCATGGTAACCTGACCGTGCCAGGCGGTGAAATCGACATTTTTCAACACCACCTGGCGCTGCTTGCCGATCTTGTAACCTTTGGTCAGTTGCTTGGCGTCCAAAGCTAATTTTGCGCTCATCGTAACAGATCCGCGGGCTGGCTCTTTTTCAGGACGCCGAGCGAAAGCAGGCCCGACAGGACGGCGATGGTGAGCAACATGACGCTGACGGCGATGATCGACCACAGCGGGTAAAACATGCCCAAGGCGAAGAATTTGGCCAGGTAGGTGACCCCGACCAGCAGGATGGCCGTCATGCCCAGGCCGGCCACACCAACCCAAAAACTGAGTTCCATAATGACAAGGCGAAGACTGCCCATCGATACGCCAAGGGCACGCAGGGATGCGAACTCTTTGATGTTGGCAAGGATCGCGCCTTGCAGGGTCTGCCAGGTAATGACGATGCCGATGAAGACCCCGACAACCAGCATGAAGCCGAGCAGGATAACGATAAAGGCTTCCTTGAACATCAAGGCCTGATTGCGCTCGGAGAGTTGTTCACGAGTCCAGGCCTTGAACTGCCCCTTGCCAATGACATTCAGTTCCTTGGCCACCTGCTCTGCCCGCGCCGGGTCAGATATCTTGACAAGGATCGTGCCGATACGGGGGCCCTCATCTGTGATATAGGTCAGCTTGGCCGTCTGGCGCGACATAAAGACCATGGCATTGAACATGCTGGGATAGTTTTCGACGGTTGCCCGCACCGTCACCGTTTTGCCGTTCAGCGTTGCCTTGTCGCCGACCTTGACGCCAAGCTTGGCCAGGCTGGTCCGATCGACGACGACGCTGTAGGGCTCCTGCAAGGCAACGATAACATTCTCCGGGAAGTCCGTCGGCAGGGTCACCGCATTTTCCATGGGATCGACGACAATAACCTGGACGCCATCCTTCTTGGACGGCTGTTCCGGAGTCGGAAAGTTTGACCAGAAGGCCCAGTTAACCGAATAGGGCATAACTTCCGTCACCTCTGGATGCTGATACAGCACCGGAATGTTACGCCGCGGCTGGGTAGAGCCAAAGCCCTCGGCATCGGTGGGAAGGATCATCAGATTGGCCGGGGACCGGTCGATCGTTGCGGTAAAGCTCTTGCCGATGCCCATGAACATGCCGACCATTGACATGACCAACAGTCCGGCGACCGCAAGGGCAATGACCGCGGCCATATAGCGCCGCCACTCATAGATTAGTGTCGATAGAGCGAGGGACATTATACCACTTCAAACGGCACCCAATCGTGCTGGGGCACCTTTTACGAGTTTCTTACAAAGGTCTAATTAAATCATCGTAACTTGCGTTACGAATTGGCAATGTTGCCCTGAGGACATAGCCATTCATCGAAAAACCGCGCTGACGGGCGGCACGCCCCGACAAAACTATCAAAGCGCCTTCCGTGCGGCAATGAAGTAGGCAAATCCCGACCAGAGCGATACGATCACGGCCGCCAACAGCAGAAGGTAGGCAAGAGCGAAAACGCCGCCGGCAAATTCCGGCGGCAAATCGAAGGCTGACCAGCTTTGCGCGAGCAGCATGGCACCCAGAGCCACGAGTTGTATCGTGGTTTTGGCCTTGCCGAGGAAACTGACCGGCACCTTGACGCCCTTGGCGGCGGCAGCTTCGCGAAGAGCGCTGACGGCGAATTCACGAAACAGGATAAAGGCCGCCGGCAGGGCGAAATATGGATCGCCGGTATTGATGGTGAACAGGCCCAATATCGTGCCACAGACCAGAATCTTGTCGGCGATAGGGTCCAGAATGGCGCCCCACTGGCTTTCGGCATGGAGCTTGCGCGCCAGTATACCGTCGAACAAATCGGTAAAGGCGGCAATAACGAAAGTGTAGAAACCCCAGCGCTGCAAGGCAAACAACGTTTCTGACGTGACATTCAGGAACGGGATACCGCCCATGGAGCCCGCCAGCAGACAGAACATGACGATCCCGGCCACCAGCCGGATCATGGTCAGGATGTTGGGGATGGGGTTGACCTGCTCACCAGTCATCGTAGACGCACCTTGGGCTTTCGGTTTAGCTTGCACGCGAGATAGCATGTTCCCATCGCAATACCAGTGCAATTTGTTGCCACAGTGGCACGATCGCCCTGATTTACCGGCCGGAGCTTGACGCGGCCCACGGTTTCCGTCTAAGGCGGCGACGTGCCGAAGGTGCTCCCGCCATGGCGGGAGAGAATAGGGAACCGGGTGAAAATCCCGGACTGTGCCCGCAACTGTAAGCGCCGAGTTTCTCTGCAATGCCACTGGGTCAAACCGGGAAGGTGCAGCGAAACGTTTGAGGCGCAAGTCAGGAGACCTGCCCGCGGCTGTCGTCCTTTGTGCCGCCGGGAAGTGCAGCACCAGCTCGGGAGCCCCCTTGAGAGACGATGCCATGTCAGCCGAAGGGCCGCGCATCGCCGTGGTCCATCGGCTTTCGTCTCTGACCGAAAGACCGCTTTACATGATCAGGCGCACCCTCCTCTTCACCGCTGCCTCCGCAGCTTTTCCCCTGTTTTCTCACGCAGAACCGATGACGGAAGTCGTCGTCACGGTCACCCGGCAGGCCCTGCCCGTCTCGCGGGTCGGCCAGGCCGTCGCAGTACTCGACGACCGCGATATCCAGACCTATCAGTCGGTTTATCTCGCCGATCTGCTCACTCGCACGCCCAGCCTGACCCTGACCCGAAACGGCGGCCCGGGTTCAGCGGCCAGCGCCTCGATTCGCGGCGCCGGCGCCGACCATACCCTGTACCTGCTGGACGGTATCCGCCTCAACGACCCGTCCCAGGTTGGCGGCGGTACTAATCTTGGCCTGATCGCCACCGACGACGCCGCCCGCATCGAAGTCCTGCGCGGCCCGCTGTCAACCCTGTGGGGCTCCGGCGCCCTGGGCGGGGTGGTCAGCATCACGACCCGCGAAACGAGATCGCCTCTGGAGGGCACGGTTGCGCTGGAAGGCTTCGAACATGGCGGTTCGGCGCGCGCGGCCGCTGGCGGAAAGGCCGGCCGCTTCACCTGGCGGCTGTTCGGCCAGACCCTGAAGGACGACGGTGTGTCGACCTTCGCCGGTGGACGTGAAACCGACGTCTTCACCCAGACCAGCCTGTCCGCCAAAGGCGCCTTGGCCGTCGCCGACAATGTTACGGTACGTGGCTTCACCACCTACAGCCGCAGCCGCAACGACTATGACGGTTACCCGGCACCGCTGTATGCGTTCACCGATACCGAGGAATATGGCCGCACAAGCACCCGTGTCAGCGCCATCGCATTACTGCATCGCTTCGACAGCGGCGAACAGACCCTGTCGATTAGCGAAAGCGAATCCAACCGTCACGACTATTTTAGCGATGGCTCGCAATTCATCGCCCTCGGCCAGATCCAGTCGGCCAACTATCACCTCCTGTACCGGCTAAGCGATAGCACGCGGCTGCTTGGCGGGGTCTCGTACGAGCGCGATACCATGCGCCTCGCCAGCCCGGCGCCGTGGGATCCGAATCCCGCGTCACAGAGCGTTTCGGTGACAACCTACGGTCTCTACGGGCAGGTCATGCAGGAGGTCGGGTCTGCGACGCTGGCTTTGAGTGCACGCCACAACGACAGTTCGAGTTTCGGCAACCTCAATATTGTCCAGGCTTCGGTCAGCGCGCCGGTCGGGCCGTTCCGCCTGCACGCCAGCGCCGGGACCGGGGTAAAGGCTCCCAGTCTGTATCAGTTGTACAGCGATTACGGCCAGCCCGGGCTGATGCCGGAAAATGGCGTCACGATCGACGCCGGGGCGGACTATGTCACGGATAGCGGCCGCATCGGCGTCACTGCCTTTACCCGCACGGTACGCGATCTCATCAATTTCCAGTACGACAACTGTCGCGTGGATCAGATGTATGGTTGCTATGGCAGTATCGATCGCTCGAAGGCTATCGGCGTCGAGTTGACCGGCCACTACAGCTTCGGCGCCTGGACGATCCGTGGCGACTACAGCTTCCTCGATACCCGCAATGACTCGCCGGGACAGACGGGCAAGGCTTTGCCCCACGCACCAGAGCAAGCGGGCGGCATCGATGTCGATTACCGCGTCACCGACCGCCTGTCACTGGGCGCCGGTCTGCGCCATGTCGGCGACAGTTTCGACAACGCCTCAAACAGCCGCGTGCTCGAAGGCTACGATCTTGTCGACCTGCGCCTGAGCTTCGACCTTACCGATCGGGTGCGCCTGTATAGCCGAGTCGAAAACGCCGGTGACGCTCGTTATGAAACGGCCAGCTTCTACGGCCAGCCAGGTCGGCGGGTGTGGCTGGGGATCAGCGCAAAGATGTTTTAACATCTCCCCCCCTTGAACAGGGGATTGCAGGCGTCCCGTGCCAGGGCAAGAGTGACCCTATATTGTAAGCCATTACCGAAGACTTTTTTTAAAAAGAGACCGCGGGGACGTCCATTCCTCGCGGTCTTTTTGCTGCGAGCCGCCGACGGACACCGATCAACACAGATTTTATGGCGATCCGGATAAAACCGAGACGCCGCATTTTCCCAAAAGAAATCTGCAGATGATACAGATTAGAGGGATTAAGAATCTAACACCAAGCCACTTTGACTTTGACATTCTTTCCGCAAGGGGACCCCTCCTGTATCGTCAGCTTAATGTGTCAGGTATGTCTCCGAACACCTGTCAGGCATGTCCCCGGTCCATACAAAGGGATGGGGAGGAGAAAAAAGAATATGTTCAATGGTTTCTTCTCCTCCCCATTTCAAATGGGGAGGTGCCGAGCAAGCGAGCCCAAAGGGCGAAGCGCGTCGAGGCGGAGGGGTCTGCCTACTGTCGATGTGTCAATCTTTTCGTTGATAGGTATAACACCAAGCCTCATAAAGAATGACCCTTGGTGTTCGCATTTTTTTAGCTCAAACGCCGGACTAGAGCGGGATGAGTTTTGATGGAATCCAAGTCCCGCTCTAAGTTTCTTTGTTTTGTCGCGCAATTTAACCGAAAAGTGCGGCACACTTTATCGGATTGCGCTCCAGGCGCCCCCCGTGGCGCCTCGCAAAAGCTCGGGCGCACCAGAAACGTACGCTGGCGCGCTTGCCAACCCGAAGGAGTGTCAAGAATTTCGCGGGTTGGTGTAATCTGTGTAGTCTGTGGAGCGTCTTAAACATAGATGCCGATACGCGGCTGGTTCAGGTCAAACCGGAAATCCGTGTTGATCCACATCCATCCGTGGTTCCAAAATCTTAACCAGCGCCGAAATCCGCCTTGCCGCCGATCTTGGCGACGACTTCGACACCTTCTATCCGCATAGTCTTATCGACAGCCTTCAGCATGTCATAGAGGGTCAGGGCCGCGACGCTGACCGCCGTCAGTGCCTCCATTTCGACTCCCGTCTGCCCGGTCGTCTTGACCTCAGCGGTAATCGAAAACCCGGGCAAGTCCAAATCTTCGACGATCTCGACCTTGACCTTGCTCAGCGCCAGCGGATGACACAGCGGGATCAGGTCCGCGGTTTTCTTGGCCGCCATCACGCCGGCCAGCTCGGCCGTCGACACCACCGCCCCCTTCGGCGTCTTGCCCTCACGTACCTGGCCGAGCGTTTCTGAAGCGCAAACCAGCCGCCCCACCGCCCGGGCAGTCCGCGCGGTCACTGCCTTGTCCGAAACATCGACCATGCGCGCGCGGCCGGCAGCGTCGATATGCGACAGATCGCTCATGACCACCTCTTCAGACTGACCGCATCGTCGGCGCGCGGCTCGACCCAGCGATTGACACCGTCGCCGACCTCGCGCTTCCACAAGGCGGCCTCCGACTTCAGCCGGTCCATCATGTAGTCGACAGCATCGAACGCCGCCCGCCGGTGCACCGACGCGGCAGCAACAAACACCACCGGCTCTCCCGTTTCCACCCGGCCACAGCGGTGCAGCACAGTTACGGCGCAAAGGTCGAAGCGCGCCTGGGCGGCATCAACAATATCGCGGATCGAGGCCTCGGTCATGCCGGGATACCAGTCGAGATAAAGGTAGTTGACCTCCTGAGCCTCGGAGCGCACCACGCCGGTAAAGGCGGCCACAGCGCCGTGATGGCCATGTTCGACCAGGAACTCGGCATGGGCGGCGGCGGCATTGAGCGGTTTTTCCAGAAGTTGAATCACCACCTAACCTCCAGAAAAGACGGAAAAAAACGCTACCTCGTCGCCATCTTGCAAGTCTTGGTCGGCGAAAACCTGGACTTGATTGACACTCATCCGAACATCTTTTGCATCGGCACCGGCCAGAACTCCGTCGCGCAAAGCGTACAAACGATCAGCCTCACGTGACATCTGTCGCACGCCCGCCACGTCTGCCATCCGGCCAAAAAACAGAACCGCAACCTGCGCCATTCTTCCCCATCCCGCCGCTGTAAAAATCGACGTAACGTAAACCATCCGCAAGAATCTACCCTTGGGCCAGTATAACGGCTTGATAATGGACCCATAACCGGTTCAATAGCCAACGATCAAGCCAAGCCTTCTCTCCGGATCTCCATGAGTCTCTCCAATTACCGGCTTTTGCGATTCCTGGCCCGGCTGTTCGGCAAGAAATCCAACCCTCTCCCCTTGCCCGACCCGTCTGATCCGGCGTCGTTCAAGGTGCTGCTGCATCGTCCCCAGGTCTATCTCGACACCGAAGGCCTGAAAGCCTTTTACAGCGGCAAGCGCATCCTCGTCACGGGTGCCGGCGGTTCGATCGGTTCTGAAATCTGCAAGCAGGCCCTGTCGCTGGGCGCTGGGCACGTCACCCTGGTCGATCACTCTGAACTGGCGTTGTATGAGATCGACCGCGCCATCCGCAACGACTTTCCCGGGGTCACCGCCCGGCCGGTCCTGTGTTCGATCCGGCGCAAGGAACGCTTTGCCGCCGTGGTCGCCGAGGCCAGACCCGACGTCATTTTCCATGCCGCCGCGCTGAAACACGTGCCGATGGTCGAGCTCAATCCGTGCGAGTCGGTCCTGACCAACGTTCTGGGGACGCAATATGTCATCGACGCCGCCAAGGCTGCCGGCGTCAAGCAACTGGTCCTGATCTCTTCGGACAAGGCCGTGGCGCCGTCGTCGCTGATGGGCGCCACCAAGCGCCTGGCCGAACACCTGATCCGCACCCAGATCTCCGATACCCATCAGGCCTGCGTCGTCCGTTTCGGTAATGTGCTGGGCTCGACCGGGTCGGTCGTGCCTTTGTTTAAATCGCAGATTGAGCGCGGCGGCCCGATTACCCTGACTGACAAGGACGTCGAGCGTTACTTCATGACCATTTTCGAGGCGGTCCAGCTGGTCCTGACCTCGGCCATGTATAATGCCCAGACGCCAGACCATAAGTCCGGCCTGTACATCCTGGAGATGGGCACGCCGATCAAGATCATGGATCTGGCGACCCGAATGATCAAACTTTACGGCCTGCGTCCGGACAAGGACATCAAGATCACCTTTACCGGCCTGCGTGAGGGCGAAAAAATCACCGAAGCCCTGGTCGACGACAACGAGATCCGCGAGCAGGTCCAACCCGGCATCTATGAGGTCGTCAATCAGGCCCATGTCGAGGCGGTCAGCGACGAGATCATGCAGACCCTGTACGGTCTGTCCCAGGAAGGCCACGACGAACAGGCCAAGACCATGGTCTTCAACCTGGTCAAATCGCTGCGCGCCGTCTGACTTGCGCTTGCTTCCTCCTGTTGCTTGCCGCATAGCTGGTTGCGGATAAAACGGAGGCGCGCATGATCGCCCTTGCCCTTCACGGCGGCGCCGGCGCGCGCCGGGGCCGAGACTACTCTACCGAAATCGCCCATATGCGCGAAGTCGCCACCCAAGCTCGTGAAAGCCTGCGCGCCGGTGGCCGAGCCTTCGATGTCGTCACCGAAGCCGTTGTGGCGCTGGAAGATTCCGGCCTCTATGTTGCCGGCCGTGGTGCCTCGCCCAACGCCGCTGGCCAATTCGAGCTGGACGCGAGCCTGATGCGCGGCGCCGACCAGGCCTGTGGCGCCGTTGCGGTCTTGCAAAACTTCCAGAACCCGATCCTCGTCGCCCGGGCTGTTCTGGAAAAAACGCCCCATGTCATGCTGGCCGGGGATGGCGCCGTTCAGTTCGCGACTGACCAGGGCATGACGCCCCTGCCCGGCGGCGAGACCTGGTTCACCCGCGCTGGACGTTTTGAGTCCAACCACCCGCCGGGCACGCTGAACCACGGCACCGTCGGTTGCGTTTGTCTCGATTCCCACGGCGAACTGGCGGCGGCGACCTCGACCGCAGGTGTGTTCGGCAAGCTGCCTGGCCGGGTCGGAGACACGCCGTTGATCGGCGCCGGCACCTGGGCTGACCCGCAGACCGCCGTCTCCTGCACCGGTCAGGGTGAGTACTTCATCCGCGTCAACGCCGCAGCACAACTGGCGTTTCGCCATAGGTCCGGCGAAGGCCTCGACGAAGCTGCCAATGACGTCCTGGGCCAGATCGCCGGCATGGGCGGTGAAGGCGGGCTCATCGCCGTCAACGCCGCGGGTCACGTCAGCGTGCCGTTCCGCTCCCAAGGCATGAAACGCGCCTGGTTTAGCGGCGATGGAGACATTTTCTCGGAAGCGTACTAAAATGCGTTCGGCTGGCCTGCGAAGTGCCAGTTTCTGCGTTTCCGGTGCTCACGTACTAAGCTCTGGTGTGCTAACGCTTCGCGCCTTGAGCACGGTACGCTCCGCTCCGGGTCTCGAAACCAGCACTTTTCGTCTCAGCCTGACGCATTCTCAAAGCTGTCTACAGGTTAAGCCATGCCCGAGCCCCATTTTCGTCTCAAGGACGCGCTAGGCTTCGAACCGAGAAGTCGGATTTTTGGCGTCAGGCGCAGTTCAGTGGATTTTGAGTCAGCATTAGCGTTGTCGCGGTTTGGGCTGGGTAGTACCGTCGCCGGGCTTGAAGCCCTGCCGGGGCCAGCGCGCGACATGATACACGATGAAATTGACCGCGGCCGCGTCGCCATGCCGGGCCAGGGCCGCCTCCCCACCTCCAGCCAGTTGATCGCCGAAGCCGCCGAATTCTTCCGCAGCCGCAAGGCTTCAAGTGACGACAAGACCGTCTCGCCGGTCAGCGCCGCGCTGGATGCCGAAATCACTGCGCGCTACCATGACGTCCTGATGACAGCGCCGGTCGGCTTCGGTGAGCGGCTGGTCATGTTCTGGATGAACCACTTTGCCGTCAGCGTCGACAAGGGATCATCGGTCCATATTTCGACCGGCGCCTATGAGCGTGAAGCCATCCGGCCCTATGTCTACGGACGGTTCACAGACCTGCTGCTGGCGGTCGAAACCCATCCGACCATGCTCTACTATCTCGACAATGTTGCATCGACCGGCCCCAACTCGAAGGTCGGCCAGAGCATGGGCCGCGACATCAACGAGAACCTGGCGCGCGAAATCCTGGAACTGCATACACTGGGCGTTGATTCCGGCTACAGCCAGGCCGATGTTACCGCCTTTGCCCAGGCCTTGACCGGCTGGAGCGCGTCGCGCCGCGCCCATGACAAGGCGCCGGTCGGCGAATTCACCTTCCGCGACAACCAGCACGAGCCCGGCGAAAAGACGATCCTCGGCGAAAGCTACCGCGAGGACGGCTTCTTCCAGGCCGCCGACATCATGGTCGGGCTGTCGCGCCATCCCGCGACGGCCAAGCACATCTCGACCAAGCTGGCCCGCCATTTCGTCGCCGATGATCCGCCGGGCAGCCTCGTCAACCGCCTGGCCGAAACCTGGATGGCCACCGACGCCGATCTACCGTCGGTCTACGCCATCTTGATCGACTCCGAGGAGTCGTGGGTACCGGCGCCGGCCAAACTGCGCACACCGCAGGAACATCTGATCGCCATGCTGCGCGCCACCGATACCCGATTGGCGCCCGGCCTGATCAAACGCGCCCTGACCGCCATGGGCCAGCCGCTATGGAAACCGCCAGGGCCCAACGGCTTCCCGGACATAAGTGCCGCCTGGCTCACCCCCGAAGGCCTGAGCGCCCGAATGGAGGTGGCCGCCCTGGTCGCCGCCAGGACGGCGCGCGATACCGATCCGCGGGAATTTGCCCCAGCCATCCTGGGGCCGCGCCTGAACGATACGACGCTTGATGCCATTGCGCGCGCCGACACCCTGCGCCAAGGCATCAGCCTGGCTTTCATGGCACCCGAGTTTATAAGGCGATGACCATGATCAACCGTCGACATTTTCTGAGGGTCACGGGTACAGCCGCCTTCGGGGCGTTTATCCCGCACATTGCCTCAGCGGCCGGGGCCCGCGATCCACGTTTCGTCACCATCATCCTGCGCGGCGCCCTCGACGGCCTGGCGGCCGTACCACCGGTCGGCGACCCGGGTTACAGCCGCCTGCGCCAGAACCTGGCCATCGGCAACACCCTGCCGCTGGACGCCATGTTCGGCCTGCATCCGTCCGTGAGCAATCTGGCGCGCCAGTACCAGGCGGGCCACGCCGCTGTCATCCATGCCAGTGCCACCGCCTACCGTGACCGGTCGCACTTCGACGGCCAGGACGTGCTTGAGTCAGGCTATCCGACGCCCGGCCACATCAAAACCGGCTGGCTGAACCGACTGCTGGTGGCCCTGCCCGGCGCCCAGCGCGCCGGTGGCACCGGCCTGGCCGTCGGGCCGGTGCCGCCGCTGGTCATGCGCGGCGCAGCCGAGGTCATGGGTTGGGCGCCATCGTCCTTAAGCCTGCGCGACGACAACCTGCCCCCGCGCATCCTGGCCATGTATCAGGACAGCGACCCCGCTTTGGCCAAGGCGTTCGACACCGCCCTGGCGACCGACCGGCTGGCGGGTGAAACCACCGGCGAGGCGCCTGGCAAATACCCGATGACCGCCATGGCGTCCGGCGCAGCACGATTACTGGCGCGCGACGACGGCCCGCGCGTAGCGGCCCTGGCTTTCAACGGCTGGGACACTCACGCCAGCGAAGCCAAAAAGCTGGCGGAGTTGCTGACCGACCTGGACGGCGCCCTGGCGGCGTTCGAGACCGAACTCGGGTCCAAATGGCGCGACACGGCCATTCTTGTCGTCACCGAGTTCGGTCGCACAGCCGCCGTCAACGGCACCCAGGGCACCGACCATGGCCAGGCGACGGTCGCTTTCCTGGTGGGCGGCGCGGTCAAGGGCGGACGGGTGATCAGCGACTGGCCGGGTCTGAGCCCCGCCCAATTGTACGAAGGCCGCGACCTGATGCCGACCACCGACCTGCGCGCGGTGATCAAGGGCAGCCTGACTGAGTTGTACGACCTGTCACCGTCGGTGCTGGCCAGCGACATTTTCCCGGATTCGGCGGCGATCAAGCCGGCGACCGGCTGGATCACGTAACCCCAGACGACGGTACATATCCTGATCATGCCGGGATCGTGTCTTGCATATCGCCCTTGCACATCCATACACCATCCGTACGGATTGCATATGGATGGCTTTATGAACGCGATGACGCCACGGGCGAAGTTTCCCGACAGCGAGAAGATCACCATCAACCTGGGCTATGTCGACCTGGGTCAGATCGACCTGCTGGTCCAGGAAGGCTTCTATGCCAACCGCACGGACCTTATCCGTACGGCCATCCGTAGCCAGCTCGAGCGCCACAATGATGCGGTGAAAAAATCCGTGGCGCGACACGACCTCGATATCGGTCTGCGCCACTACAGCCGCCAGGACCTCGAAACCGCCCGGTCTCACAGGGAAGTGATCCATATCCAGGTGCTGGGCCTGGTCACTCTGGCGACGGACATCGATGCCGAACTGGCCCGCGCCACCATCGGCTCCATCCGTGTCCTGGGAGCGCTTCAGGCCCCGGCGGAACTCAAGGCCGCTCTGGCCGACCGCATCCATTAATTTAAGTCGCGTACATATCATGAAACTGTTCCCCAAGATCGACATGAAGGAAGCTACCCGGCTGACCAAGCTGGGCAAGCTTCAGGAAGCACTGGCTGTCCTCAGCGGAAAAGCGCCCAACCACGGCGAGGTCGATCCGGACGTCATAGATATGACGCCACCATCGACGACGAGCGCTGCCTGGACCGCTTCGACGGCGCACGAGGGCAAGCCGCGGCCCTATCGGAGGGGAGCCGGAACCGCGTCGTTGCCGGAGGGCAGGCACTTCGCGACCTTTTCGTTTGCCAATGCGGCAGGGCAACGCGATTACAAGCTCTATACTCCAAGCCATTACGACGGATCACCCATGCCTCTGGTCGTCATGTTGCATGGCTGTACGCAATCTCCGGACGACTTCGCCACGGGTACCGGGATGAACCGGCTTGCGGAGGACCACGGTTTTCTTGTCGCCTATCCGGCGCAGCCACAAAATGCCAATGCCAACCGGTGCTGGAACTGGTTCAGGCCGGAAGACCAGGTCCGCGACCGCGGCGAACCGGCGATTATCGCCGGCATAATCCGCCAGATCATGGACGACCATGCAATCCTGCCGGCTCAGGTTTTCGCCGCCGGGTTATCTGCCGGCGGGGCAGAGGCCGCCATCCTCGCCGTGACCTATCCCGAGCTCTTCGCGGCTATCGGCGTCCATTCCGGACTGGCCGCCGGTTCGGCCCACGACATACCGTCGGCCTTTGCCGCCATGAGCCAGGGCGCAAAGCCAGCGGGCCGGCCGGGCGGCATACCCATCCCGACCATCGTCTTTCATGGCGACGCCGATCACACGGTCCACCGAAGCAACGGCGATCAGGTGATCGCGCAGTGCGTCGCCGGCCATAGCCTGGCATCGCAGATTCATGAGGGCGTGTCAGCCGGCGGCCGGGCCTACACCCGAACCGTGACGTCGGAGACTGGTGGCCGGGTTCGCACCGAGCACTGGCGCATCCACGGCGCCGGCCACGCCTGGTCGGGTGGCAATGCGGCCGGTTCCTACACCGATCCCAAGGGGCCTGACGCCAGTCAAGAGATGTTGCGATTCTTTTTCGAAGCTGCGCGCAGGCCGTAATCGACGGTCTGCGACACCCTGACACATCCGATATTTCCGAAACGAAACCCCGGTTTTGAGATATTTTCCGACCGCAGGATCCCGCACGCCAGGATTTAAGCGCAGCGCACAAAAAGCCGCCAACCTTACCATGTTGTAATCATAACTCATTGATTTTACGTAATAATTAATTCCAGTTCATGACTTGGTATTAATTTGAACTATGCACGCTCGGGGCGCATATGACGGACATCAACATGCTTCACAAGGAGTTAAGCACATGTCCACCCCCGTCCTTACCGCTTCCGCCCTGTTCGTCGTGACCCTGTTCATGATCGTTTCCCTGGTCACCGCAACCGGCCCGTCGAACACCTTGCAAAACAGTCTGGCCAATGTCGAAGCCACCGCTTCGAACGGCTAATTCGTTCTCAAACCGCATTCAAAAGGAAACCTGTCATGACCCGCACCATCCCCACAATCTTCGCCCTGGCCACCTTCACCAGCTTCATGGCGATCGCCCTGTTGAGCCTGGGCCAGTTCTAGAGCGCGATGTGTTTTGATGGACTCAAAACCCCGCTCTGCTTTTTTGTTTTGTCGCGTAATTAATCCGAAAACGGGCACGACCGTGCTGTGGTGTCCACTTTATCGGATTGCGCTCTAATCTTTTCAGTAAGCCTAAGCGCAAAACAAGGCGCGTGGAGCAAAAGCTCCCGCGCCTGTTTCTTCGGCTGTAACACCGATCAATCCTCGCGGCTGTTGCGGTTGCGGTCCAGTTCCTCTTCCAGGGCATGTTTGCATGCCACCGGATCGACCATGGGACCAAACTTGGTCTCCGACGATCCAGTACCGGTTACCGTGATATTGCCGTAGTTGAGCAGGCGGCCGAGGAAGCTTTGATAGACGTGGATGCTTTCGACCTTGGACAGGCGCTGTTCGGAGGTCGTACGCGACAGCAGGCCAAACTTGGCGATCACCCGCCGGTCGGTCAGCACAAAATCGGAGTTAAAATAGTAGATCAGGGCATTGACGAACCCGCCCAGCGCCACCAGCGCCAGGATGACGAAGAACAAGCCGTTGCTGATGAAATGAAAGAGCCCGCTGACGATGCCCTTGAACTCCGGATCACTGTCGAGATCGAGCTTGATATCGCCGGCCTTCCAGTTGAACACGCCCCACATGACGCTGAGCACGGCGGCGAAGATGATCAGCCGGACGAATGGCGTGACGAAGATGGCCCAGTGGACCTTGGCATCATAGAGAATTTTTTCGCCCGGCCTCAAAGCCGTATCGACATAGCGCGCCATCTGTAAGCCCCTTTGGAAATGGTTAACGCACTATAACCCGGAATGGTAAAATGACCAATGACGGAAAGGCACGCGCATGTTTCTTTGCCCAGAAAGTTCCGCTAAGCTCGCCCACGCCTTCTGGGGGTCCCATGATCACCACGCTCAGCCTTGCCGGGTATCGCTCCTTGCGAAATGTGTCGCTGGAGCTGGAAGCCCTGAATATCGTTACCGGCCCCAATGGTTCCGGTAAGTCCAGCCTGTATCGCGCGCTGCGCCTGCTGGCCGAGATCGCCCAGGGCGGCGTGGTGCGGCTTCTGGCGCTGGAAGGCGGCGTCGATTCGGCGCTATGGGCCGGGCCCGGAAAAGGCCCTGTCAGCATTCGACTGGGATATGCCACCGATGATTACGGCTATGCCATCGACCTGGGTCTGCCGATCCCCGGTCGGTCCATGTTCAACCTCGATCCGGTCATCAAGACTGAAAGCCTTTGGGTCGGGCAGATACTGCGCCCACGCAATGAACTGGCCCGGCGCGGCGGTCCCATGGTCAAGGTGCGCGACGGCAACCACAATTGGCACGTCGTTCCTACGGATCTGGCACCTTTCGACAGTATGATGACCCATGCCGGCGATCCGCAGAACGCCCGCGAACTCCTGATGCTGCGCGAGTTCATGCGCAACTGGCGCTTTTATGACCACTTCCGCACCGATCGCGACGCGCCTGTACGCCAGCCGCAGATCGCCACACGGACCCCCGTCCTCAGCGGCGCTGGTCACGACCTGGCGGCGGCCATCCAGACCATATATGAAATCGGCTTTCCTGAGGATTTCAACGCCGCGCTGGCTGATGCCTTTCCGGGCGCCAGCGTAGATATCTCCAGCAAGGGCGCCTATTTCGAGCTGTCCATGGCTCAGCCAGGCCTGAACCGGCCTTTGCAGACAGCGGAACTCTCCGACGGCACCCTGCGCTATCTGCTGCTAATTGCGGCTTTGTTGTCACCGCGGCCGCCGCCCCTGATGGTGCTCAACGAGCCCGAGATGAGTCTGCATCCCAGCCTGCTGCCGCCGCTGGGCCGGTTGATCGCCAAAGCATCCCAGCGCTGTCAGATGATCGTCGTATCGCACGCGCCGGAATTGGTGGCCGCCATCGAAGGCGCGGCGCCAGCGCGGAAAATCGCGCTCTTCAAGCACAATGGTGAGACCCGGATCGAAGACAACGAACCGCCACCTTGGGAATGGCCGGACCGTTAGAACCCATGCCACTCCAACCCGCCCGGCAGGCCTTGGGCAGCGAAATCGACCTGCAAGACGCGGCGCCGCGTCCGTGACTCCGAACGATCGGATGCATGCAGAATAAGGGTGGAATAGGCCCAGACGTCACCCGCCTGCGCACGGCAGCTCAGGTTTGGCATGGATCGCGCCAAAGCAGCCACCTCCGCCGCGGGCACGCGACCACGACGGTGAGATCCGAGTGCGACTGTCAGGGGGGCATTGTCGGCGTCACAGTCATCGAGATGCAGGCGCAAGGTGATCATGCCCGCCATCACGGATATCGGTGGTTCGACATGGGGGATGCCATCCTTGACCGACCACGGACCATAGCCCACCGTCTCACAGCGTTCGCGTACGGCGATGGTGCGATCCTGATGCCATGCGACACTCCAGTTGGTTTCGGAGGTCTTGTCGAAAACAACGGCGCGGACCGGAAACGCTCCTGGCCCGATCATCCGCGAAGCCACTTCGGTCAGGGCCGGCAGGACCGCATCGAGGCCACGGGTCAAGCGCACACCAGGACGGCCTTTAAGTTCGGGTTCCAGCCACTCGCACAGCCGCGCGACGGCATC
Organism: Asticcacaulis sp. AC402; assembly: GCF_000495835.1. GTDB lineage: Bacteria > Pseudomonadota > Alphaproteobacteria > Caulobacterales > Caulobacteraceae > Asticcacaulis. The sequence continues at coordinate 119,378 of NZ_AWGC01000014.1, read as the reverse complement.
GGAATCGAGAACCGCCGAAAAATGGGCCGCGCCGTCACGTTCGAACGCGGCCAGATCCATCGGCTCAGCCCGGCTTGACCATGTTTTCCGGACGAACAAACTGGTCGAACTCTTCGTTGGTCAGGTAGCCGCCGCCGACGGCTTCTTCGCGCAGGGTGGTGCCGTTCTTATGGGCGGTCTTGGCGATCTTGGCGCAGATATCATAGCCCAGACGGCCATTCAGCGCCGTTACCAGCATCAGCGAGTTTTCCAGCCCGCGCTTGATATTGTCCAGCCGCGGTTCAATGCCGACGACACAGTTGTCCGTAAAAGACACCGCCGCATCGGCCATCAGCCGCACCGACTGCAGGAAGTTGTAGGCCATGACCGGGTTGAACACGTTCAGTTCGAAATGGCCCTGGCTGCCGGCAAAGGTCAGGGCTGCGTGGTTGCCGAAGATCTGGACGCAGACCTGGGTCAGGGCTTCACACTGGGTCGGATTGACCTTGCCCGGCATGATCGAGGAGCCCGGCTCGTTTTCCGGCAGGGCCAGTTCGCCCAGGCCCGAACGCGGGCCGGAGCCTAAGAAACGGATGTCGTTTGCGATCTTGAACAGCGAGGCGGCGACTGTATTGATGGCGCCGTGGCTGAACACCATGGCATCGTGGGCGGCCAGGGCTTCGAACTTGTTCGGCGCTGTGGTGAAGCCCATGCCAGTGATGGCGGCGATGCGTTCGGCCACCCCCTCGGCAAAACCGATCGGCGCGTTGAGACCTGTGCCCACAGCGGTGCCGCCCTGGGCCAGTTGCATCAGCTTGGGCAGGGTCTGCTGGATACGCTCGATGCCGTTGGTCAACTGTTGCGTATAGCCGGAAAACTCCTGGCCGAGCGTCAGCGGCGTGGCGTCCTGGGTATGGGTGCGACCGATCTTGATGATGTCTTTCCACGCCTCGGCCTTGTCGTTCAACGCATTGCGCAGGACCTGAAGCGCCGGCAGCAGGCGGTGGACGATTTCTTCGGCGCAGGCGACGTGCATCGCGGTCGGATAGGTGTCGTTCGACGATTGCGACATGTTGACGTGGTCATTGGGATGGACCGGCTTCTTGGTGCCCATCTCGCCGCCCAGGATCTCGATGGCGCGGTTCGAAATGACCTCGTTGGCGTTCATGTTCGACTGGGTGCCGGAACCGGTCTGCCACACCACCAGTGGGAAGTGGTCATCCAGCTTACCTTCGATCACCTCGTTGGCGGCCTGGACGATGGCGGCAGCAACCTTGGGGTCCAGCTTGCCCAGCGCCAGGTTGGTTTCGGCGGCGGCGCGCTTAACGATACCCAACGCACGCACGATCGGCAGGGGCTGCTTTTCCCAGCCGATCTTGAAGTTGCCGAGCGAACGCTGCGCCTGAGCGCCCCAATACCGGTCGGAAGCGACTTCGATCGGGCCAAAGGTGTCGGTTTCAACGCGGGTTTTGGACATGGAACGGGTCTCCGAAGGGGTTGAGGGGGGCTCGCTGCCGGACGGTCCGGCCTGGACGGCATCGACCGATTCGAATTTTGCCGTTTCGAACTTCGCTCCGGTGCCCGGACGTTTCTTGTCCTTCTTTCCCCAGCCAAACATGGGCCACTCCTCACAACAAATGCCGGGAACTCCTAGAGCCGGACCCGTTAAAGTGCAATGAAAAACCATCCCGAAGACGATCGCCCTTCGCGGCGCAGCGTAAAGGTCACAGGGACACTATTGGCAGGGTATCTCTTGAGCTGGGACGCCCTCGCCGTCATAACGGTGGATGCGGCATTGCGTCGGGTCGTAACCACTAAGGTCCAGGCCCGGGGTCTTGCCAAGAGCGCCCTGCACCACCGGACGGACATCGCCGGCTTGTGGCAGGCTCGACAGCTTGCGCACAAAGACCGCTTTTAGACGTTGGGAAACGGTCGGCCGCTCCGGCTCCAGATTGCCCGCCATCACCAGAAGCGGCCGCCAGGTCCGGGTCGCCGCCTTCTTCGCCTCTGGCGTAGCGTCGACAGGGATTTCGACGGGGTTGGCGCGGCCGAGATTGACCACGAATACATTGACCTGCTTCGGATCGCTGCCGGCGCGCAGTTGCCGCGCCAGGACATGCGCCCGGCTGCGCGCCAGTTCGAACTGTTCTGTCGCATCGCCTTCGGGCGAAGCGGCACCGACCACGACGATGTAGGACTCATGGTCCAGCGGCTTGACCAGCCGGCAGCTGTCGGCTTCCAGAGTGGCGACCGAGTTGTACACCCACACGCCCTGGGGCGTCTGGAAGCCGGCGGCATCGTCGAAGGCCCGGCAGGTCAAGTCTATGGCCCTCAGGGGTCGGGCGACGCTGGGCTCGGACAAGCGCATCAGGGTGTAGATCAGCAATCCCAGCAGGGCCAGCATCACCAGGGCCAGCGCCCGCTGCGCCAGGGTCGGGCCCGGCGGCGCCTGACGGGCGCGTTGGGCAATCTGGCGCTTGATCAGGTACATACGTGCGCTGGTCAGGCCGTAATAGGCGGCTACCGCCTGAAGCAGGAACAGCCCCAGCAGAGTCACCACCGTCCACGGATCGAGCTGGATTTCCTCGGTCAGTTCCGGTGCAAGCAGGTAGTTGTTCAACGTCATCAGCAGGACGGTGACAAACATGCCTATGCCGAGCAGACGGGTAACGCCGTGGATATGGTCGCTTTCCGGCGTATCGGACAGGCTCAGCAGGCCGTCAACGGCCTGGGCGCCGCTCAGCTGGCTGCGCAGGCTGTGAGTTTCACTATCCAACTCTTTGATGCGCGCCTGCAACGGCGCGACGGTGTCGAAACCGGCCTCGATGAACAGATTGGCGATGTCCTGCGTCAAGGCTTCGACCCGAGCTGTGCTGGCCGTGGCCGCCTGATTCAGCTGGGCAACCCCCGCATCCACGGCCGCCAGGGCAGCAGCATAGTGCGGCCGCGCCAGGCCAGCCGTGTCGGCATCCGGCGCGTCCTCGATCTGGCCCGCCTTGAAATCGGTGTGCAGGCGAAGGGTATGGAACTCGCCCGACTGCCGCACCAGCCAGCCGCGCCGGGTGGTCTCGCCGGCCAACTCGGCCTGAACGCTGAGGATCTGGTCGCGCAAACCGCTCAGACGGGTCAGTTCGCGCACCCGGACATCGATATGCTGGTTGACGTGCTTCTGCTGGTCAGAGGTGCTGACTTTGCGGAAGAAGGACATGACTTTGCGAAGAAGTCCCTGCTCGCGGCTGGTTAGCAGCGACCAGACGACAATGCCGGCCGCGACCGCATAGACCGCCATCATCACCGAGCAGAAGATGAGATAGGGCAGCGGCTGGTCTTTGGGCGCGGCAAAGAAGGCGGCATAGTCCTCGCGCACGATGTTGTGGTCGGCGCCCGCGGCAACCTGCTTGAACTCGTTGACGACGAAGGCGGCGAAACTGACCAGGGTGCCCAGCGACATCAGGAAGACGGCCGGTCCACCCAGGCCGCTATCTGTCGCGCGGTCGTCGATCATCTGACTGAACAGCACGATGACCACCGACAAGGCGGCATAGATCAGGATTTGCAGGAACCAGAACGCGGGCCAGGCCGTATCGTTGCCCGCAACCGCGCTGCCGCCCAGGCCGGCGGCCAGATAGGAGATGACGACATAGGCCAGCCCCAACAGGATGGCGCGCGAAAAATCGCCCAACCCTGCCGCCTGCCCTTTGCCAAATGCGGCCGGAGCCTTTTGCTCCGCTGCCTGTGTGGTCGCCATGCCCCTGCGTCTTGCCCCGTTTTGAAAGATTACGAAACATTAACCACGTTGCGACCGCAACGAACGAACGACGGCGACTGCCCGATTATTCGGAACTGTGTCGAATCGGCCACCCGCTAACGGTACACATTTAGAGCGGTATGCGTCTTTATGGAATCAAAACCCCGCTCTAAGTTTTTGTTTTATCGCGCAATTTATCCGAAAAGTGCTGCACACTTTATCGGATTGCGCTCTAGACAATCTCAGCCAGAAAACCTCCCGTCTGGCGCGCCCACAGCCTGGAATAGAGGCCGCCGGCCTGAATCAACTCAGCGTGACTGCCGGTCTCGATAATGCGGCCACCGTCCATGATTACCAGACGATCCATGCGCGCAATCGTGCTGAGGCGGTGGGCGATGGCGATCACCGTCTTGCCGGCCATCAGTTCCAGCAAGCTGTCCTGGATGGCGGCCTCGACCTCGGAATCGAGCGCCGATGTAGCTTCGTCCAGCACAAGGATCGGCGCGTTTTTCAGCAACACCCGGGCGATGGCGATACGCTGACGCTGGCCGCCCGACAGCTTGACGCCGCGCTCGCCGACATGGGCGTCGAGGCCCGCGCGGCCGCGATTATCGCGCAGTTCCGGGATAAAGTCCCACGCGTGGGCGCGGCGGGCGGCCGCGATGATCTCGTCGTCCGAAGCTCCCGGCCGGCCATAGGCGATATTGCTGCGGATCGAGCGGTGCAGCAGTGACGTGTCCTGGGTCACCATGCCGATATGGGCGCGCAAGGAATCCTGGGTTACTTTCGCAATATCCTGGCCGTCGATCAGAATGCGGCCCTGGGTGACGTCGTGCAGTCTGAGGAAAACATTGACCAGGGTTGACTTGCCGGCACCCGAAGGTCCGACCAGTCCGATCTTTTCGCCGGCGGCGACAGTTAGGTTGACGCCGCCGATGGCCGCGCGTTCGGACTCGCCGTAATGGAAATGGACATCCTCGAACCGGATGACGCCTTGGTCGATGGTGAGTTCGATGGCATCGGGTACATCGGTGACCTTGTGCGGTTGGGCGATGGTGACGATGCCGTTCTGGATGGTGCCAATGTTTTCGAACAGGCTGGTCACCTGGAACATGACCCAACCCGACATGTTGAGGATGCGCTGAGTCAAAGCCCCGGCCAGGGCAATGGCGCCGATGGTGATGGCGCCCTCACTCCACAGCCAGATGGCCACCACAGCGGTCGTGATCAACAGGACGATGTTCAGCAGGTTGACGATCACATCCAACTGGGTGATCAGCCGCTGTTGGACCTGCCATTTGACGGTATTGGTCTCCATGGCCTCACGGACATAGGCTTCTTCGCGGGATGGATCGGCAAACAGTTTGACGGTTTGGATGTTGGTGTAGCTGTCGACCAGCCGCCCCACCAGGGCCGAGCGAGCTTCGGAGCCTTCCTCCGATGCCCTGGACAGTTTGGGGACATAGTGCCAACACAGCAGACCATAGGCGGCGCACCAGACCACCAGCGGAATGACCAGGCGAACATCGGCTTCCAGGAACATGTAAAGCGCGCTGGAAAAATAGACGAGGACGTAGAGGAAGGTGTCGCTCAACGTAATCAGGGTGTTGCGTACGGCCGACGCCGTGTCGGCGACCTTGGACGCCACCCGGCCGGCGAAGTCGTTGGCGAAGAAGCTGATCGACTGGCGCACAATATGGCGGTGCGACTGCCAGCGGATCAGGACAGGGAACTGGGTGGTCAGTCCCTGTTGCAGCAACAGGGACTGGATCAGGACCAGGACCGGCCAGGCAACACCGACGGTCAACAGCATGGTGAGGAAGGTTCCGCCGTGCTGCGCCCACAGTTGGCCAGGCTCGGAGGAGGTCAGGATATCGATGATGTCCGCGATGAAGCGAAACACCATGACCTCGGCAAGAGTGGCCAGCAGCCCGACCACCAGCACCGCGGCAAACAGCGGCCAGACCTGGCGCAGATAGCTCCAGACATAGGCCACCAGCCCCGGTGGCGGGGCCAGCTCGTCATGGGGTCGGAACGGATCGATCAGCCGTTCAAAGGAGCGGAAAAGGGTGTTCAGCATTTCTTATACCTCCCCGCCGCAGGTGGGGTGAGCGAAGCCGAAATATATCTCGGCGCGCGAAGGACCATGAGTGAGGCCAACAAAGTGCAGCCTAGCGAAATGGTGGTGGGGCGACTTGCTGTCATAGTAGCAAACTTTGCTGCTGCTGAAAGAAAGTCGCCCCACCACCACGCGTCGCTACGGCCTTTGGCCTTCGCTAGCGCGGTCCCCCTCCCCGCGCAAGCGCAGGGAGGTATAAAAAAGAGGCGGACTTTTACAAGCCCACCTCCGAAATCCTGTCAGGATCGACGCCTTATTGGGCGCCGAACAGGCGGGCCCAGAAGCCAGGCTTCTTCTTGGTGGCCTCTGCCGCCTTGGCGGTGATTTCATGCGCCTTGTCGGCAGCCTTGTCCATCACGTCATCCGCCTTGCGGGCGAGATCCTCGACCACCGGCTTGGCAGCGGCAATGGCCTCGTCAACCTTGTCCTTGGCAGCGTCCAGAGCGGCTTCGACCTTTTCGCCGGCTTCCTTAAGGTGCGGCTCGGCAGCTTCGCGCAGATCGTCGAGCTTGTCGGCGGCGACAGCGGCGGCCTCGTCCAGCTTGGTCCTGGCGCTTTCGAGCACTTCCTCGACCTGCTTGGACGCGGTCTTCTTGGCGGCAGGCGCCTTCCTGACGGCCTTGGGCGCTGGTTCCAGCACCGCTGGCTTGACATCATTGACCAGCGGCGCCTTGTTCGGCGCGGCCTTGGCAGTCGCAGCCTTGGGGGCAGCGGTCCTGGGCGCAACAGCCTTGGCCGCGGTCGCCTTGGGGGCCGATTTCTTCTCGGCCGGAGTGTCGCCCGCCGCCGCCGCAGGGGCCTTGCGCGCGATCGTCTTTTTCACGCCGGCATCGGCCGGAATTTCACTGTCGCCAGTTGTCTTTTTTGTGCTAGCTCTCGCCATCTTGTGTCCTTAAGTGCCAAACCGTCCGAATCTCGCACGTTCTTTGGGAAATTAGCCGAGTTCGGACGTTGAATCAAATCCTACCGCAGAGCAGCATGCCCTATAATCCTCAACAAATCGTGGCCCGCGGCCCGCGCACCGTCGCCGAAGCCGCAGCCGATGCCCTGGATGCCGATATCGAGTTAGAAGGCATGACCTATTCGATCCTGGAAGAGGACGAAGATCATGACGTCTGGCGCATCGATGCCTTCCCGACGGAGGAAGACGAAGACCAGAGAATTCAACGTATTCTGACGGATTTTCCGGACCTGGTCGTCACCGCCGAACAGTTGGCCGATGCCGACTGGTTGGCCATGGCGCTGTCGGGCCTGCCGCCGGTGCGCGCCGGCCGCTTCTTTGTCTATGGCATTCACGATCACGGCCGCGCCCCGGTCAATGCCGTTAATTTGCGCATCGAAGCCGGCGCCGCCTTCGGCACCGGCCACCACGGAACCACCGTTGGCTGCCTGATCGCCTATAATGACCTGCTCAAAAAATCGCGATTCGCCCGCGTGCTCGATGTCGGCGCCGGCACCGGCGTGTTGGCCATCGCCGCTGCCAAGACCGGAACCGCCGTTGCTGTCGGTACCGATATCGACCCGATCAGCGTGCGCATCTCCAACGAGAATGCCAGGTTAAACCAGTCGACAGCGCGCTTTGTCTACGCCAACGGGTTGAACCACCGCAAGGTGCGTCAATCCGGACCGTATGATCTGGTCTTCGCCAACATCCTGGCACGCCCCCTGGTCGGCCTGTCGATGGATATCCGCGGTGCGCTAAAATCGCAGGGCCTGGTTATCCTGTCGGGCCTGCTGCGTACCCAGGAACGCTTCGTCAAGGCGGCCTATCTCAGCCACGGTTTCAAGGTTGTGCGCCGCATCCACCGCGACGCCTGGTGCACCCTGGTCATGCAGCGTAACTGACGGATCGTCTTTTCCAGCGCCCCTGACCGCTGCGATCTAAAACCGCAGCATGACGCCGTGCGTGGCGCGCGAGCCACAGCCATCGTCTTCCCGCCACGGGTGCTTGCGAATGTGGCTTTGAATTCATAGAGTAATATGTATTAAATAAACCAAATATAAAAAATCTCAGGGAGCCCTTTCATGCCCATTTGCAACCGCCGTTTGTTCACGGGCGCTATCGCTGCCCTTGCATTTTCTGGAGCCGCCATGGCGCAGGATTCCGCCCCGACTGCGCCCCAGCCGATGGTCATTTATGACGACGTTCTGGGCGCCGGCTGGAGCAACTGGAGTTGGGCCAAGACGACGCTTTCGACTGATATCGGCGCCGACGTCAAACCGATCTCAATGCAAAGCGAGCCCTGGCAGGCCCTGTATCTTCAGCACGCACCGTTTTCGACGGCTGGCTATTCCAAGATGACCTTCTATGTGAACGGTGGGGCTGCCGGCGGCCAGAACATTTCCGTCAAAGCACTGATTGGCGACAAGCCGGTCGATCCCGGCTACACCATCCGTCTCAACGCCAATACCTGGAATGTCGTGGAAATCCCCCTCGCCGACCTCGGTGCGGCCAACCAGACCGTCAACGGCTTCTGGTGGCAGGCTCAGAACCAGCCCGTCGGCACCTGGTACATCACGGTTATCCAACTCGAGTAGCAAAATTGCGGCGGCGGATTTGAAGTCGCCACATTGGCCGTCTATAGTCGCTGGCGTAACCAGACAGGTGACTCGATGACTCCCGATACACTTTCCGCCCCGACCGCTTTCCAGCAGTTCGACGTCACCACGCACCCCTCCCAGGGCGTCACCCATGTCGCAGCGCTGCGCTCAGAAATGCGCCGGCTGGAGCTGGACGGATTTATCGTGCCGCATGAGGACGAACATCAGAACGAATACCTGCCCGACGCCAATGAGCGTCTGGCCTGGGTGTCGGGTTTCACGGGATCGGCCGGCGCCGCCATCGTTTTTCAAGACAAGGCTGTCCTCTATGCCGACGGCCGCTATACCTTGCAATCGCGCGAACAGACAGACCAAAGCGTTTGGGAGGTCAAGGACTTCCACGGCACCTCCCTGGCCGACGAAATCACCGCCACCTCGTCCGGGGCGGTCATCGGCTATGATGCCGCCCTGATCAGCCCGACCAGCCTGAACGCTCTGCTTACGGCTGCCGCCAGCGCGGGCGTCACCCTGAAATCTCTGTCGCCCAATCCGCTGGATGTCGCCTGGGGTGCGGCCCGTCCGTCGCAACCGGCGGCGCCAATCGTGCCCCAGCCGCTGGAATTTGCCGGCATCGCCTCGGCCGACAAGCGTGGCCAGATCGCGCGCAACCTGAAAGCCAACGGCCAGGCGGCCGCCCTGATTACGGCACCATCGTCCCTGGCCTGGTTGTTCAACATCCGCGGCGGCGATGTCATCCGTTCGCCCCTGCCCCTCGGCCAGGCCGTGCTGAAAGATGACGGCTCAGCCGAACTGTTTATTGAGCCCGCAAAGATCACTAACGGCTTGCTGGAATGGCTTGGCAACGAGGTCAGCGTCCGCACACCCGGCGAAGTCGCCGCCGCACTCGGCGCCCTGTCCGGCCGTAGCGTGCTGATCGACGCCAACCTGTCGTCGGCCTACTGGCTGGAGGCGTTGCAATCGGCCGGCGCCAAACCTTTCCTGGCCGATGATCCCTGTATGCTGCCCAAGGCCTGCAAGAACCGAACCGAGATCGCCGGGACAAAGGCCGCACACATCCGCGACGGCGCTGTCCTGACCGAGTTCCTGCACTGGGTAGCGACCGAAGCGCAAGAGACCCTGCCAACCGAGATTGAAGTGGCCAAAAAGCTGGAAGCCATGCGTGTCGCAGCCGGTGGACTAAAGGATCTGTCCTTTGACACCATTTCCGGTTTCGGGCCGCACGGCGCCCTGCCCCACTATCGCGTTACCACCGCGTCGGACCTGCGCATCGCGCCCGGTAACCTGCTGCTGGTCGATTCCGGCGGGCAGTATGCCGACGGCACCACCGACGTTACGCGCACCATGGCGATCGGCACGCCCACAGCCGAGCACAGACGCATGTTTACCCTGGTGCTGAAGGGCCATATCGCCCTGGCGACAGCCAGGTTCCCGGCCGGCACCACCGGCACGCATCTGGATATCCTGGCACGGCAATATCTGTGGGCGGAAGGCTTCGATTACGACCATGGCACCGGCCACGGCGTCGGCGTCTATCTCGGGGTCCACGAAGGCCCCCAGCGGATCGCCAAGGCGCTGAACCGCTACGCCCTGCAAACCGGGATGATCGTTTCAAACGAGCCCGGCTTTTACAAGGAAGGCGATTTCGGCATCCGCATCGAGAACCTGCAATATGTCACCGAAGCCGTCATCCCCAAAGGCGGCGAACGCGCCATGCACGGTTTCGCCAACCTGACCTGGGCACCGATCGACCGCAGCCTGATCATGGTCGAGATGTTGAGCCCCGCCGAGCGGCAATACATGGACGATTACCACGCCGAAGTCACCCGGTTGGTCGGGCCGATGGTGAAACCCGACGTCCGGGCCTGGCTGGACGAGGTCTGCGCGCCGCTTTAGAGCGCAATCCGATAAAGTGGACACCACTTTTCGGAAAAATTGCGCGACAAAACAAAACCTTAGAGCGGGGTTTTGATTCCATCAAAACCCCGCTCTAGCCCCGTCCGAAAAACGGCATAGCGCCGGCCATGACCGTGACAAAAGGAATATTGGCTTCCGGTGGCAGACTGGCGATGTAGACTACCAGCTTCGCCACCTCATCGGACGACATCCGCGGTTCCGGCCGCAATTGCCCGTCGGCCTGAATCGCGCCAGTGACCCTATGGCCCGACATGTCGTTAACAGCATTGCCGACATCGATCTGCGAACAGGTGACGCCGAACGTCCGGCCATCCGTCAGCAATGACCGGGTCAGGCCGGTGATGGCGTGTTTCGACACGCTGTAATACCAACCCGCGAAAATCTTGACTCATCGTGGGTTGGCAAGCGCGACTGCGCGCCCGAGCTTTTGCGAGGAGCCATGCGGCGCTTGAGCTGAAAAAAACGAATGCCAAGCGTCATTCTTTATGAGGCTTGGTGTAAGCAGCCGTCAGCGGACGCGGCATGTGGGCAGACTGCGAGCCGGCATTGATGATCCGACCGCTGCGCGGGTTCTGCGCCTTCATTATGCGCATGGCCTGACCGGCGCACAGCATGGCGCCAAGGATATTGATATCCAGTGTCGTGCGCAGTTCGTCCCATGGCAGGTCTTCCAGCGGCAGAAAGGGCGAATTGTAGCCGGCATTGTTGAACAGCAGATCAAGCCGACCGTACTCAGTCACCGTCTTGTCGAACAGAGCCGTCACGGCCTGCGGATCGGTGATATCGGTCGGCATGGTCAGCATGTTGGCGCCAAGCTTTGCGGTCTCATCGAGGGCATCGGCGCGGCGGCCCGCCAGCCCCATCGCAAATCCGGCCTGATACCAACCCGCGAAAATCTTGACTCATCGTGGGTTGGCAAGCGCGCCAGAGAACGTTCTTTGGGCGCCCGAGCTTTTGCGAGGAGCCATGCGGCGCTTGAGCTGAAAAAATGCGAATACCAAGCGTCATTCTTTATGAGGCTTGGTATGAGAGAGGTGAAGCGCGGCGGCGCGGCCGATACCGCTGTCGGCGCCGGTAACGAGGGCGATCTTGGTCATGGCGCACATGAACCCGTCACGTTGCTGTGGTCAAGGGTGGCAAATTGTGCCAAGTTCGCACAGAGTAAGAGGATGCCCTATGCGCAAGATACTGATCGTCACCGCCGCCCTGCTAATGTGCGCGTCCCTGAGCGGTTGCATTACCCGCGGCTGCGACAACAAGCCGGTCAAGACCTGCGACAGCCAAAAAGCGCCCATGGGTTACGAAACGGCTGTCCAAAGCCTCAAAGCTCTGATTTCGTAACACCTTATCCTCCAATCAGCGCCAGCCACTCGTCTTCGGTGAGCACTTGAATTCCCAGTTCCGCCGCTGTCTTGAGCTTCGACCCGGCGCCCGGGCCAGCCACGACGATATCGGTCTTTTTTGACACCGAACCTGACACCTTGGCGCCCAGCCGTTCCGCCTGGGCCTTGGCCTCGTCGCGGGTCAGCTTTTCCAGCGTGCCCGTGAACACCACCGTCTTGCCCGACACCGGCGAGGTCGACGCCACGGCCTCGGCGTCCTGCACCCGCACCTGCTCGATAAAGCGCTCATAGATGCCGCGCTGATACGGGTGGGCGAAATAGCTGGTCACCGAGCGAGCAATGACCGGCCCGACCTGATTCAGGTCTTTGACCGCGTTGAAAGCTTCCTCGTCACCAGCCGCGGCCTTGACCAGGGTGTCATGAAAGACCCGCTCGCTGACAAAGGCGCGCGCCAGCAGCTTTGCCGTCGTGTCGCCGACGTGCTTTATGCCCAGGGCCGCAATAAACCGCTCCAGTGGCAGATCACGCCGGATGTCAATGGCAGCGAACAGCTTATCCAGCTCGGTAAAGGCGCGGTCGGTGTCGGCCAGTTGCTTCTTGACCGCCTGGCCGCTCTTTTCCTGGCGGGCGGTCGACTGGCGCTTGCGCTCCTCCAGAACGATCACCTTGGCTTCCTCGGCCTTTTCATGCAGACGATAGATGTCGGCTGGTTCGCCTAAGATACCGCCGCGGTTGAAGATCTCAATATAGGTCTCGCCCAGACCTTCGATATCCAGCACCCGGCGCGAGACAACATATTTCAAATACTCGGTCCGCTGATGCGGGCAGGCCTGGTCGCCGCTGCATTTGCGCGCTACGCCCTCGGTGCCCGCTGCGTTCTGCTCGCGCACGACCTCGGTCTTCAGCGGACAGGGACAAACCGTCGGGAATACGTAGGGCTCGGCCGTATCCGGCCGTTCGTCGGGTTCTATCCCCACGATCTGGGGAATGACATCCCCGGCGCGCTGGACGCGGACCATGTCGCCGATACGGATGTCCTTGCGCTCGATCTCGTCGGCATTGTGCAGGGTGACATTGGTGACCACGACCCCGCCAACATTGACTGGCTGCAGCCGCGCCACCGGCGTCAGCGTCCCCATTCGGCCGATCTGGATGTCGATGGCCGCCAAACGCGTCAGGGCCTGTTGCGCCGGAAACTTGTGGGCAATCGCCCAGCGCGGCGACCGCGACACAAAGCCCAGCCGGCGCTGCCAGTCCAGGCGATCGACCTTGTAGACCACGCCGTCGATGTCGTAGCCCAAGCCAGAACGCTCGCGGCCAATACGGTTATAGACCTCCAGCAGACCGGCCGCGCCATCGACCTGGGCCGACTGCGGATTGACCTGCAAACCCCATTCACGGAACTTCGCCAGAGCCTCGGTCTGAGTGGCGACAAAACCGTCATCGCTCACCTCTCCCCCAAAGACTTCTCCCCAAGTGTAGGCAAAGAAGCACAGCGGCCGCGCGGCGGTCACCGCCGCATCCAACTGGCGCAACGAACCCGAGGCGAAGTTGCGCGGATTGGCGTAGGTGCGACCGCCTTCGGCCTGGGCCTTGGCGTTCATGTCGGCAAAGGCCTGCAAAGGCACATAGATTTCGCCGCGGATTTCAATCCGTTCGGGATGGCCGGTGCCGTTTAAGCGGTGCGGAATATCGGCGATAGTTCGAATGTTCTCGGTGACGTCTTCGCCGGTACGGCCGTCGCCGCGTGTCGCCCCGCGCACCAGTTCGCCCTTGACGTATAGCAGGCTGCACGACAGGCCGTCGATCTTGGGCTCGGCGGCAAAGACCACCGGCTCTTCGGCCGGCAGTTTCAGGAAACGGCGGATACGGTCCTCGAAATCAGTGACGTCTTCGTCAGCAAAAGCGTTGTCGAGCGACAGCATCGGCACGCCGTGGACCACGGGCGAGAATTTTTCCAAGATCACCGCCCCTACAGTCTGTGTCGGCGACTCGGCAGTCTTGAGCTCGGGAAACCGCACTTCCAGGTCGCGCAGTTGCTTTTCCAGCGCGTCATAGTCGGCGTCGGTCAGCTCCGGCGTTTCTTCGCGGTAGTAGAGGTTGCGATGATACTGAACCTGCACCGCCAGTTCGGTATGCAGGGCGCGAGCGTCGTCGAGAGTCATGTGAAGAACCACGGATAGACACGGATGAACACGGATGAACACGGATGTATAGGACGCACGATCCATCCGTGTCCATCCGAGGTTCAATCCTTATGCGCGGACAAGTCACAAACCGTCAGTACCGCCACGGTCCATTGTCGGGGTCGTTGGGTTCGTCCAGCGCCTTCTGTGTAAGGTGATAGCACAGCAGGATCAGGCAAAAGAAACCGGCCACCACCATACCGACCAGAGCCCAGAATTTGAGATCGGCGCGAAAGGCCAGGGTCTCGGCATAGGACATGCCGCGATCATTCAGCGTCCAGGCAACACAGCCGATCACTACAGCCGCCGTAATGCCGAAAAACTGCAGCAGGAAAAAGAACAGGTGACGGAGCAAAGACATCATAGCCGCACCTCCTTACCGACGAAGTCTATCACACTGTCTCAGCGGATTTAAGACGTACCGCTGCCGCTCTCGCTTCCGGCGTTATCGAGGCACCCGACAGCATCCGCGCCAGTTCTTCCAGCGCCTCATTAGCATCCAGACGCGCAACCTGCGACCGCATGCCATCGCCATGGACGTGCTTGCTGACTTTGAGATGCGAGTCGCCGCGCGCCGCCACCTGGGGGCTATGGGTGACGACGATCACCTGCGACCGCTCCGCCAGCCGCTTCAACCGCAACCCGACGGCATCCGCCACGGCACCGCCGACACCCTGATCGACCTCGTCGAAAATCATCACCGGTCCCGCGGTGTCTTCTCCGCCGCGTCCGGCCAGAGCCGCTTTCAAAGCCAGGGCAAAACGCGCCAGTTCCCCGCCCGAGGCGATGACCCCCAGGCCACCCCATTCGGCGCCAGGATTGGTCTTGACTTCAAACTCGACGACATCGCCGCCGGCGGCCGTAAACCGTTCCGGTTCCAGCGCCTTCAGCGCCACACGGAAGCGCGCCTTATCCAGCTTTAGCGGCGTCAATTCGGCCATTACAGCGTTTGACAGGGTCTCGCCGGCCGCCACGCGTCGCGCCCGCAACGCTTCGACAGCGGCATGGAACAGCGCCTCGGCCGCGGCAATCTGCTTGTCCAGCCGCGCCAGATGGGCATCGAGATCCTCGATCCCGCTCAGCGCCTTGGCGATGCGGACCCGTTCCGCTGGCAGATCATCGACCAGCACACCCAGCTTGCGCGCCATGGCGCGCAGCGCAAACAGCCGCTCCTCGACGCGATCGAGTTGACCAGGTTCCAGATCCAGGCTGTTGCCGGCCTGATCCATAAGCGCCAGGGCCTCATCGGCAGCAATCAGCGTGCGGTCCAATGCATCGGCCGCCGCCGTCAGACGCTGCAAGACCTCGTCCTCGCCAGTCGCACCGGCCTGCATGGCGCGGGTGCGGGCATGATCCAGCGCCCGGAAAGCCTTGGCAAGGCGTTGCGACAGCAGGTCACCGCCGACGGCATCGCGCGCTTCGGTGATATCTTCCAGTGCCCGTTCCGACGCGCCCAGCAAGGCGCGTTCTGACGCCAGTTGCCCTTCTTCTCCCGGCTGCGGATTCAGCCGTTCCAGTTCCTGCAGGCGCTGGGTCAGGATCTCCAATTCGGCCTTGTCGCCCAGGGCGCGCTTGACCAGATCGCGGTGTTCGTCCTTCAGCGCCTTCAGCGCTTTCCACGCTTCAGCCACCTGGGCCCGCTCGCCGTCACAGGCGCCATAGGCATCCAGCATGCCCAGGTGCGACCGCGCATCCAGCAGCCCCACCGTTTCGTGCTGACCATGAACTTCCAAAAGTGAGTCACCCAGCGCCTTGAGCACAGCGACGCTCACCGGTTGGTCGTTGACGAAGGCTTTCGAACGACCGTCACGGCCTACCACGCGGCGCAACAGCAGGGTCTCGCCGGGTTCCAGCGCCAACCCCTTGTCTTCAAGGAAATCATAGACCGGATGAACGGCCGGCAATTCGAATTCTGCCGTTACAGAAGCCTGCGATGCGCCAGAACGGATCAGGCCGGTATCGGCGCGCGCACCGGTCGCCAGTCCCAGACTGTCGAGCAGGATCGATTTTCCGGCGCCGGTTTCACCCGTCAGGACGCTAAGGCCCGGCTGGATATCAAGCTCCAGGCGGTCGACAAGCACGACGTCATTGATGGTCAGGCGGGTCAGCATGGGCGCAGTCCGTGATTCACTGTGCCCATTAGACCTCATTTTGTTCTCTTCGACAAGAACATTTCAGGAACCTTGCCTTAGCGGGCGGAAGATTAGCCGGCGTCCGGGCGCAAAAACCCGAACCAGCCCTTCTTGTTCGTCTTGGTGTCAGGCGTCTCGGGGCCCTTCTTGCCATTGGGATCAGGTGCGATAGCGGGACGGTCACCCTTCTCGGTCAGCAACTTATAGGCCGCAGCATACCAGCGATCGCCCGGATAGTTGTAACCCAGAACGGCGCCGTTACGCATGGCTTCCTCGTGCAGACCCATCACCTCGTTGGCCTCAACGAGGCGGTACAGGGCCTCCGGCGTGTGCGAGGTCGTCTGATAGGTGCTGGCCACCGTTTTAAATCGGCCGATCGCCGCCAGGGGCTGATTGTCGTCCATATAATAGCGGCCGATTTCCATTTCCTTGCCGGCCAGCTGGTCTTGCACCATGTCGATCTTGACGCGGGCATCCTTGGCATATTCGCTATTGGGATAGCGGCGAACGACCTCCGACAACAGAGTCTGGGCGTTGGTGGTCGAAGCCTGGTCGCGGCCGACATCTACGATCTGCTCGAACGAACAGATGGCCTTCATGTAATAGGCGTAGGGGGTCAGTTCGCTACCCGGATACAGATGGATGAACTGATCCGATGCCGCAGAGGCTTCGGCATACTTGCCCGCCTGGTAGTGGGCGAAGATGGTCATGACGATGGCACGGCGTGACCATTCCGAATAGGGGTGCTGACGCTGCACTTCTTCGAAATATTGCCCGGCCTCGTTCCACGACTTGTCGTCGAGGCGCTCCATGCCCGTGGCATAGAGCAGCTCGACCGGGCGTTCTTCGTACACCAGATGCTGCTGCTCGCGCTTGCTGGCGCACCCCGAAAGCGCCGTCAGGGCAACGCCTGCGGCCAGAACTAATGCCGAAGTCTTGATAAGCCGACCAGAGATCACGGAACACCCTCGAATAAGCGCCCGCCCCGGACGCAGTGATTAAGTATTTGAGGATATCTACACGATGGTCAGGGCGCCGCCAACCGGAATTAACCGATGGGCGAACTAGCCAACGTCGGCGAGGGCCGCGCCACGGGTGACGATGCGGTAGGCATCCGGACGAGACAGTAGTTCGCGAACAAGGGCATTATTAAGGCCGTGGCCGGCGCGGATTCCTTCAAACCTGCCAAGAATCGGCATGCCCAGCACATAAAGGTCGCCGATGGCATCCAGGGCCTTGTGGCGGGCAAATTCGTCGGCGAAGCGCAGACCGCCTTCGTTCATGATGGTGTCACCATCAATGACAATGGCATTGTCCAGCGATCCACCACGCGCCAGGCCGGCCTTGCGCAGCGCTTCGACACCCTGCAGGAAGCCGAAGGTGCGGGCCGAGGCCAGTTCTTCACGGAAGGATTGCTCAGTAACCACAAGGTCGACTTCCTGATGGCCGATCGGCGTACCCGGAAAATCGATCTCGAAACGGACCTCGAAACGATCACAGGGCAGAAGCACGGCCGACTTGTCACCGTCGACGACTTCAATCGGCTTCAGGATCTCGATGACCTGTTGCGGCAGGGCCTGGCGGCGGAAGCCGGCCTGGTCGAGCAGTTGCACGAATGGCAGGGCCGACCCGTCCATGATCGGCACTTCGGGACCATCGAGTTCGACAACCACATTGTCGATACTCATGGCCGCAAAGGCCGCCATGACGTGTTCGATGGTCGAGACGGAAACACCGGCCGAATTCGTAATGACGGTGCCAAGATTGGTCTTGGTGACATTGTGGGCCACGGCCGGGACGCGATTGTCGATGCCGTCGATGTCGGAACGCACGAAGACGACGCCGGTGCCGGTTATCGCAGGACGCACCACCATACGCACAGGAACGCCCGTGTGCAGGCCCATGCCGGCGATGATCGCCGCGTGAGCCAAAGTCTGTTCGTTCTGATCAGGCAACATGACGCTTAACCTACACTCTTCAGATGAAGAAACCGCTGTTTACCGCCCCAGCCAGACATAAAAAATGCGGGCGCTGCGCCCGCATCAGATATCTCATTTTCAACGTCCGTTCACAAACGAACTTCTATTTCGCTTTGTAACCACGTCCTTAACGCGGTTTTTCACCAATCCACGATGACCTTGACTCATCGTGGATTGGCAAGGGCGCCAAAGTACGCTTCTTGGCCGCCCGAGCTTACGCAAGGAGCCATGGGGGGCGCCTAGTCCGGCGCTTGAGCTGAAAAAAAGCGAATACCAAGCGTCATTCTTTATGAGGCTTGGTATTTGAGCGCAATCCGATATAGCGTGAGGCACTTTTCGGAAAAATTGCGCGACAAAAACGAAAACCTAAAGCGCAATCCGATAAAGTGGACGCCACTTTTCGGATAAATTGCGCGACAAAAACGAAAACTCAGAGCGAGGTTTCTGGTCTATCATAACGCATCCCGCTCTAATCGCCCCAACACCCGGCCCAAAAAGAAAAATCCAGGCCTGTCGACCTGGATTTCCACGCTTCTTAGAATTTGCTTTCAGCGCCCTAAAACGTACAGGGGATCAACCGCGACACCGCGCACGGTGTCATCAGTTAGCGAGGCGCCTTAAGAAAGAAGGTATTTCGAGATCGTCCTCCGCTTCCATGGAGGGCTGCTCGACAGGGCGTGTAGCCGGGTTGAGGTTCGACTTCTGCGGCGCCGGAACATAACGATCCTGAGCCGCTTCTTCGACCGGCTCGACGTGGCCTGCCAAAGAACCACCCTGAGGTCCGCCCTGATGTCCGCCCTGGGGACCGGCAGCGCCACGCTGCGGGAACAGCCCGCGCCAGAAGGATTCGCGTCCCTCGTCTTCGGTCTGTAAACGCGGTGCCGGTTGCGTTGCCGGACGGGCGGTAACCTGCGGCGCAGGCGCTGCCGAAGGGGTTTCCAGGCGGGCGTTTGTGTAAGGATTGGGACGCGAAATCGCCGGACGCGCCACTGGCGCCTCAATCATAGGCTCAGGCTTTACGTCGGACTGGGCGTGGGCAAAAAAGGCGTCCTCGTCGACTGGGGAATCGACACTGCGGCTGACGACCGGCTCGGTTGCCGGCGAAGCCTTAGCCGAATGGCGCTCTTCAAACAGGCTGGAACGGGCCACCGCGCCGGACGATGTCAAGCTGGACGTGGCAGCCGGCTGGCGTGCCTCGGCGGCGATCGGGTTGGCTTGCGGAGCCGGCAGCGGCTGGCTTTCCTGGCGCGCCGCGTACCCCATACCGAACGTCGGCGGCTGAACCTGCGCCCTGACCGGGGAGGCAAGCGGGGTCTGCAGAGCGACGCCGTCCATGCCGGTGGCGACCACCGACACGCGCAACTTGCCTTCCAGACTGGGATCGAAAGCAGCACCGAAGATGATATTGGCATCCGGATCGACTTCCGAAGAAATGGCATTGGCCGCTTCGTCGACCTCGTGCAGGGTCATGTCCAGCCCGCCGGTCACGTTGACCAGTACAGCCTTGGCACCCTTCAAAGAGGTTTCGTCCAGCAGCGGGTTCTGGATGGCATTCTGTGCCGCCAGCAGGGCGCGGTCTTCGCCGGCGGCTTCTCCGGTGCCCATCATGGCCTTGCCCATATCGGACATGACCGAGCGGACGTCGGCGAAGTCGAGGTTGATCAGGCCCGGCAGCACCATCAGGTCGGTGATGGAGCGCACGCCGGCGTGCAGCACCTGGTCGGCCATGCCGAAGGCTTCTGCGAAGGTGGTGCGTTCGTTGGCAATCCGGAACAGGTTCTGGTTCGGAATAACGATCAGCGTGTCGACATAACGCTGCAACTCGGCGATGCCGGCATCGGCCAGACGCATGCGGTGGCGGCCTTCGAAGGTGAAAGGCTTGGTGACCACGCCAACCGTTAGTATGCCGCGTTCACGCGCACACTTGGCGATGATCGGTGCTGCACCGGTACCGGTACCGCCGCCCATGCCGGCGGTGATGAACACCATGTGCGCGCCGTCCAGATGCTCGTTGATCTGGTCGGACGATTCCTCGGCGGCAGTCATGCCGACCTCGGGATGCGCGCCGGCGCCAAGACCCATGGTGATGCCGACGCCCAGCTGAATGCGGGCATCGGTACGGGAAAACTGGAGTTGCTGAGCGTCGGTATTGGCGACGACGAACTCGACGCCCTCCAGGCCGGCCTCGATCATATTGTTGACGGCGTTGCCGCCGGCGCCACCAACGCCGAAGACCACGATACGCGGCTTGAGTTCCGTGGCGCGCGGTGCGGAAAGAGAAATAGCCATGGGCTCGGACCAACCTTTCACAAAATTCCCCTTTCAGAGGCATGTCAAGCGGGGCGCTTCGCTGTCTCCTGCGGGTTCCAAACAGGAGACTACGAACATGCTTAACGAATTCTTACCCGATACCTTGAGTCGGGTAAATTTGAAGTGCTCACGGTAATAAATTTTAAGAGAGATTACCGAAACGTGGACGTTCTAGGCGTCAATCGCGTCCGAAATGAGTCAGCCAAGTTGTGCAATTCCCGTGATAGCTGAAATCGCGTTAACGCAACCTGAATTACGGCCGCACCCTGCATATCTGCACCGCTTCCGACCAACTGTGAGATATCCCACATGGCAGCGACAACTCATTGCGCCCAAGAAGGGCGGCGAACAACACCCGCCCGCGATGATCGTGGCTCATCGCGGGCTGGCAAGCGCGCCAGCGTGCATTTCTGGCCCCCCCGAGCTTATGCGAAGCGCCATCGGGGCCGCCCGTGCAGTGGCGCTTGCCAACCCGCATGTGCCAAGAATTTCGTGGGTTGGTATAACAATGCGTCAGAACTTGTAGCGCACACTCATGTTGAAGTTCTGGTTGCTGTTTAGCTTGCCAACCTCGTTAACGAAAGACAGCCGAAGCGAGAATTTATCGTCCTTGCCGACATACTGTGCATCGGCGCCGTAGCGCACATTGTACTCATCGAACGCAGTGCTGATTTGCGCCGGATTCGAAGCCGTATTGGCCCCGACCAGACGGAACGGCATCTTCAGCCTGTCGGTCGATTGTTTCAGGGCGCCGATATTGAACGATATAACCGAATGGCTGTCGGCCCTCTGGTCCATGACCAGCCCGAAGGTCACTTCAGGATTAAGCGTCATGAAAACCTGAGTACTGGACGCCCCCGAAGCACCGAGCCCGTCGAGCCCCGTTTCCCGGAAGTCGTACTGGTGCAGCGCAGTCACCGACAGGCTGACGGCTGGCTGGATGAAATAGGCATCCCGGGCCCAGGTACCGCCGAAGCTGCCCCGTGCCATCAGGTAGCCGCTGGACGGTTTCGACTGCCCGACCCCCGGCGTAAAGACAGTGACACGGCGTTCAGTCTCGAGCGACTGGTATCCACCCGACAGAGATAGACCCAGGACCTTGCCACCGGTGTACCTGCGCTTGAAGCCCAGGCCCATCTTCAAGCTGTTACCCTTGCTCCATGCCTTGTCGGCGCGGACGTAGAGGGCGTCGATACTGTCATAACCGACGGCAGTTGCCACCGACCAGTGCTCGTTGAGTCGGTCCTCACGGCCCGCCTGGAAGCTGGCCATGGCATTGTCGAAGCCATAGCTCTCGTTGTCGGCCTTGCGCTTTGCAGAGGTGGAGGCTGCATGCCCCCAGATGCAACTGTCGGCAGGGGAAACAGCACCCTGGTCGCACTTCATCATCTGGCCAGCGAACTGCCGTCCGGCGGTCGTTTGCACGAACAACGGTGCCATGAAGGGTTCCGGGTTCAGTTGGTCGAATATCGCCTTGTAGCGATCCTCTTCACCGGCCTGAAGATTGCCGATCAGCGCCATCAAGCGGCCGATACCGCCTGAATCGCCAGCTGAGATCGCCGAATCCATATGGTGACCGATTTCGCGTTCGTTTCGGTTGAGGAACGGCTGGCCGAAGTTCGACGTAAAGGCCAGGCTAACGCCCGAGGTATCGGCGATAATGCGGTAGTCCAGAGCCAGGGTGTCGGTGATATTCAGGCCGTTGTCCGCCCCGTCGCCGCCAGTGGCGAACAGGGTGGCAGGCGCAGCATTCTCGAGCCAGGTCAGGATCACATCACCCGTCCCGGCCACCGTTGCATTGCCTGTTACATTGACTTTGTCGTAGGCATAGGGACCAAAGGCGACATCAAAGGCCAAATGGCCCGTCGCCGTCTGGACGAAATTGCCGTCCAGCTCGACCTGATTGACGACGCGTGAGCCCAGCATGAGGTTGGTAAGCGGATTGCCAACGGCGTCGAGATTGTCGAAGACGCCAGAGTTGGCGAGGTCGATCGGCACGCGCGGTGCCGACAGGCCCATCAGGAAGTCGCCGGAATTGCTGAAGGTGCTGGACGACGGAACCGGCCCCGCTCCGTCATGCAGGTCGATGGTCGTGTAGGCGACAAAACTCGAACCGGCGCGATTGCTGAAACTGTTGGCGCCGCTGCCGAGGTCGATATTGCCGATCACCACGCCGTCATTGAATACTCTGTCATCGCCGGTCGTGGCGTTGATAGCCAGGCCGGAAACGGCCGAGATCGATCCCTTTGAGGTGACCGTATTGACCGCGCCGCCGTCCAGTGAAATGCCGATGGCATTGCCGCGAACCAGGCTGGTGGCGTCGATGGTGATGTTGCCGCCACCCAGGCTACCCAGACTTTGCGCGAAGATCGCCGTGGCGCCCGCACCCGAGGTGACGACATTGCCGTCAACGTTTAGGCCAATCGCACCGCCCTGACCGGAACCGCCGGCCGTGCCGGCAAACAGGCCGTCGACCCATCCGCCGCCGCCGCCCAGGCTTTGCGCGGCCACACCGTAGGCGCCGATGCCCGACGTTATGACCGAGCCGACCTGCTTGAAGTCGATCGAGCCACCGTTGCCGATATTGGCGCTGTTTAACACCACGCTTGAACCGTCACCAACGCCGAAGACACCCCCGCCCCCCCCGCCGATCGACTGCAGGAAGATGCCATGCGCGCCGGCGCCTGTCGTCTCGACATTGCCGGCATTACCGAGCTTGACCAAGCCGCCAGTGCCCGAAGCACCGCCACTGCCGCCAAGGGTCAGCTGGAGGGTATCAACGCCACTCAACCGCAGCTCTCCGCCGCCCGCCCCGATCGACTGGGCAAAGATGCCAAGGGCGTGGGCACCCGAGGTGCTGACGCCGCCGCTGAAGCTCGTATCAATATCACCGCCGTCCAGCATGGTACCGCCTGTGGCGCCAAACGTGACGGTCGAGGTCACCGGGACCGGTGCGGCGTTCAATCCGCCACGATTGCTTGCGATCGGTGTGCTACCCGCCAGCCTGGCCGAAAGCGACGCCGGAACCACTGCCGGATGCACGACCACGCTGGCCGAGCCGCCACCGCCGCCAATGCTTTGCAGGATGACGCCGGTCGACAGATCGCCGGTTGTCACGACACTGCCGGTCTGGCGACGCAGGATGTCGCCCCCGGCTTCATGTGAGCCCGACTGGCTGCCGAAGGCCAGGTTGATCGGCCCGACCAGGGCGCCGGCTTCGGTCGTGATGTCAACAAGGGCGTGACCGCCGCCACCGCCGATGGTCTGCGACAGGACGCCGGCCGAATTGCGGCCCGTGGTGATCAAAGCGCCATCGTGGGTATTGTCGATATCGGCACCGGAATTGTTGACGCCGTTGCTGCCGCCCAGGTTAACCGAGTAGGAAATGGCCGCTGCCCCGATATTGTCACCCATCGACGCTGCATCCACCTGGCGGGTCTTGATACGCACGGTGCCACCACCACCACCGACCGACTGGTCGAAGCTGGCCACGCCGTTGTCGCCGCCGACACCCAGCGTGCCCTTGGAGATGATCTTGACCTTGCCGGCATTCATATCCGTCAGGTCGCTGCCCCCCAGTCGCGCCGCGATCTTGGGATCTTCGACGACGTCTTCATCCTTGATGTCGAAAACGTCCTTGAACAGGCTCACGACGGACGAGCCGGGCAGGCCCGCCACGCCATCAATGCTGAAGTCCAGCCTGCCGCCGCCGCCATTTATACTTTCGGCGACAATGGCCTGGGCGCCTTCACCGGTTACGGTGATATTGCCGGTCTGATTGACCGTGACATTACCGCCGGCGCCGCCCTTGCCGCCCCCGGTGGCACCGACCGCCAATGCGATCAGATTGGACGCGACAACGTTGGCAAGGTTATCGGTCGCCGTGAGTCCGACGCCGGCGTTTCCGCCTCCCCCTCCGATACTCTGCGCCACAATGCCGTGGCCGCCGGCACCAGTCGTCTGGATGATTCCGGAGTTGGTAACCGTAACGTCGCCTCCATAGCCGCCGTCACCACCAATCCCGCCGATGGCGAGGACCGGAGTCTTGGACTTTTGGCCAATGGACGCCGCCGCCGCGATGACGAGGCCACCATTACCGCCGCCACCGCCTGTCGACTGGGCCAGTATCCCGTAAGCGCCCTTGCCGTCCGTGAAGATGCCGCCGGAATTGTCGACCAACACCGTGCCGGAATGGTTACCCTTGCCGCCCTTGCCGCCGAAATGCAGGCCAACCGATATCGAATCGGCCGAGCCGCGCAACCCGGTCATCGAGACGATCGAAGACCCATTGCCGCCGCCGCCGCCCAGGCTTTGGGCAAAAATCCCGTGCGCCGAGTCACCCTCGGTCCAGATGGTCCCGGAGCCAGTCGCCGCAGTCTTGACGTTTGCAACCTTGACGTTGCCGCCGGTGCCGCCCTTACCGCCGTTACCGCCGAAATTCATGGTCAGGGCCTGGGTCTGGCCCCCACCACTGTTGGAGGCCAAAAGTGTATGCAGAATAACGCCGGCATTGCCGCCGCCACCTCCGGTGCTGGTCGCGCGGATACCCTCCGCGGCGAAGCCCTTGGTGACGATGCTGCCTTCGTTTCGAACCTCGACCAGACCGGCTTCGGCGCCTTCTCCGCCCGTGCCGCCGACATTGATATCGATCGACTGCTTACTACCGCCACCGGTCGTCAATGTACCCTGTGCGACAGCACCGCCGTCGCCGCCGCCGCCGCCGATGCTCTCAGCCCGGATACCGAAGGATTGCAGGCCGTCGGTCTGGATGGCGCCGCTATTGGTCACCTTGACACCATAGCCGACCGCACCCTCGCCGCCACTCCCGCCGACATTGAGGTTGAAGGTCCGCGTCGTCTTCTCCGCCTTTACGCTCTCGATATTGGCCTGCAAATAGTCGCCGCCGGCTCCGCCAGAACCACCGATCGACTGGGCCCAGATCCCGCTGGAACGGTCGTTCTGGGTCCAAAGGGTCGCCGAATTGATCACGGTGACCTGGTCGGAATGCGAGCCCTTACCGCCGCCGCCGCCGATATTGATATTGGCGGAGGTGGTATCCTCTTCCGCGTCAGTGCTCAGTGTAAACTTGTCACCAACCGTGCCGCCCATGCCACCGCCGCCGCCCAGGCTCTGGGCGAAGATGGCGTGTGCCCGATCACCCGCTGTATGGATCAGCCCCTTTGTCGTGACAGTGACAGTGCCCCCGATAGCCGACTCGCCGCCATCGAGACCGATAGCCAGATTGCCGCCATAGCTGCCGGACTTGCCCTCGAAATCCCCACCGACAGAGGTTGTTCCGCTGTCACCGCCGCCGCCGCCGATGCTCTGGGCCAGAATACCGATCGACTCATCGCCCTCGGTGACAATCGAGCCGTCGGAACCAACCGTCACTGCACCGCTGGTCGCCCCCTTGCCGCCGGCGCGTCCGATATTCACGGCGAGACTTGAGCCATCGGCCTGGCTCGTCGCAAAATCGAGGATGGGATCAAGAATCTTGTTGATGCTGCTGGCTGAACCGCCGCCACCGCCAATGCTTTGCGCCTTGATGCCGACCGAGGAATCGCCCTGGGTCGTTATCTGGCCGACATGATCGACCGTAACCGCAGCGCCACTTCCGCCTGAGCCATTGGCGCCGCCGACACCGATATTGACGCCCTTGGTCTTGCCGCCCAAGGCGCCCGCGCCAAGATTGGCATGAGAATCACCGCCGCCGCCGCCGATGCTCTGCGCGATCAGGCCATGGCTGTAACGACCGTCAGTCGCTATGCTGCCATTATGGCGGACGACAACAACGTCACCATTGCCGGCATCGGCGCCGGAACCACCGACTGAAATGATGGCCGCCTTGTAGGTCTTGCCATCGTTCGGATTGGATTCCTTGTTGTAGGCGAAGTTGAAATTCATTCCCGCGATGCCGCCACCGCCGCCCACACTCTGCGCGATAAGGCCGGTACTGTAGTCGCCGGTCGTCTGGATGGCTGAGGCATTGACCGTCTCGGTCGCCGCAACGGTTTCGTAACCGCGGTTCACCCTGACCATACCGCCATTGCCGCCAGCGCCGCCATTGCCGCCCATGCCGAATTGCAGGGTGTTGCCGGCGTTGCGCGCCACGGTCGCCGTAATGTTCATGCCACCGACGCCGCCGCCGCCGCCAACCGACTGGGCCAATATGCCACCGGCATTAAAGACCACGGTCAGTTCGTCGTCGGAATTGTCCTCAGTCGACGTGCTGTCGGGCCCGGTGACGGTGATCGCGCCAACGCTGTTCAGCTTGACATCACCGGCATCCGCACCGCCGCCAGCCGTTCCGCCAACGCCCGCCACAATGCGGTTTGTCGACTTGCCCGCGCTGGCATTGGCGATATTGGCCGAGACATTCAGTCCACCATCGCCACCGCCGCCAGCCACGCTTTGGGCCACGATGCCGAAAGCGTTTTTGCCCGTAACAATGACCAGGCCCTTCTGTTTGACATCAACGTCCCCGCTGATATTGCCCGCGCCGCCGAAACCGCCCAGACCAAAGGTAATCGAAGTGTCGTCCTTGCTGTTGATATTGACAGTACCCGAAACATTGATGCCGCCGGCACCGCCGCCGCCGCCCAGGGACTGGGCAAACAGGCCGCGGGCACCGTCTCCGGTCGCCTGGATATCGGCATCGACGTCGGCCGTGACCTTTTTCGCCAGGCCGCCGTCGCCGCCGAAGCCGCCCATGCCAAAGGCCAGGGCGCTGTTGCTGGCGATACCGCCCGAGACGTTCAGGCCGCCGAGGCCGCCACCGCCGCCCAGCGACTGCGCGATGATCGCCGCGCGGTTGTCACCATCGACGATGACCTGTACGCGATCCGAAGCCGGCGCCCTAACCGTCAGATCGACCGTGCCGCCGTTACCGCCGCCGCCGCCGAAGCCACCAATGCCGATCGCTGCCGCCTTGCCGGAAGAGGCCGATTTTGTGAGGCTGACGCCGCCCGAGACGTTCAGGCCTCCGTTGCCACCACCGCCGCCCACGCTTTGCGCCACAAGGGCGCCACTGAACAGGTTGGGGGTGTCTGAGCCGCCCGCCCCGGCGCCCATGCCGGTTGCCCGGACATTGCCGATGACGGTCGCTGTCACGGCGTCGGCATGACTGGCCTTGCCGCCGAAACCGCCGATGCCGATATTGATTGCGGCATTGTCGGCCGAAGATGCCACAAGACCACCTGTGACGTTGATGGCGCCATTGCCGCCGCCGCCCGCCAGGCTCTGGACGATGATGGCTTCGGAATCCTTGCCCGTCGTCAGGGTATCGCCGGTGCGTTTCAGCCAGGCCGTGCCCGATGCACCGCCGTCGCCGCCGAACCCGCCGATACCAACCGAGGCCTGGCCTGACTTGCCCTTGGCCGAAAGGCTGAGTTGCCCGGTGACGTTCAGACCGCCATTGCCGCCGGAGCCGCCGACGCTCTGGACGACCACACCGTCAGAATTGACGCCATGGGTCTCATATTTACCAGAGATATCGCCATGGACATTGCCCCCGGTGCCGCCCGAAAGACCGAAGCCGCCAATGCCGACGCCAATGGACCCATTGTCACCCGAGGTCAGTGTGGCCGAAGCCGTGACATTGAAGCCGCCATTGCCGCCACTACCGCCCATACTTTGCAACGTGGCGCCGTAGGCTTCATTGCCGCGCGTATAGACGTCGCCGCTCAGCGTGCCATGGACGCTGCTGGCATTACCGCCGCCACCGCCAAAGCCACCCAGGCCGACACCGATATTGCCGCCCTTGCCGGCCGACGCCGTCAGACTGCCCGTCACATTGAATCCGCCCTGGCCGCCACCGCCGCCAACGCTTTGCATCAATATGCCGTGAGACGTGTCGCCCATCGTCGTGACATTGCCGATGACCGAGGCATTGACCAGGCTGGCGTGGCTCGCCTTGCCGCCAAAACCACCGACACCGACGCCGATATTGCCCGAGCCACCGCTGTCGCCCGCCGTAAGGGCGACCGCGCCGGTAACATTGAAGCCGCCATTGCCACCGCCGCCGGCCAGACTTTGATAGGTGACGCCGCCCGAATTGGCACCGGCCGTATAGACGTTGCCGGACACCTTGCCAGTGACCGCGCCGCTTGCGCCGCCGTCACCGCCCATGCCGCCGACGCCGACCAGCACATTGCCTGCGCCCTTGGTTGAAGCGGCCAGGCCGCCTGAGACATTGAATCCGCCGTTGCCGCCGCCGCCGCCGACACTCTGGATCAGAACGCCCGTTGCGTCACGGGCCCCGAGCGTCGTGACATCACCCGTGACATTGCCCTCGACCGCGCTGGCATAGCCGCCCTTACCGCCTGATCCGCCAACCCCAACGCCGACATTGCCGGCACCGGTCTTGGCCAGGGTAATTCCGGCAACGACCGTGAAGCCACCGTTGCCGCCGCCGCCGCCGATGCTTTGCGCCAGGACGCCGCGGCCGCCGGCCGCGTGCGTCTGCACGGCGACCGTCTTACCTGAAGCCGCTGCGCCTCCGGTCACGTTCAGCGTCACCTTGCCGGTCGAATTGCCGCCATCGCCGCCCGAACCGCCAACCGACACACCGACGGTGCCCGCTCCTGTTCCACCCGCTGCAATACTGCCGGTAACGGCGAAGCCCCCGTTGCCGCCGCCGCCGCCAACGCTTTGGGCGATGATGCCGTCACTGTCCTTGCCAAGCGTCTCGGTAATTCCCGTGACCGTCAGGTCGACCTGGCCGGCATTGCCCCCGCCCATGCCCGAACCACCGATCCCGACACCAACCGCTCCGCCGCCGGTTCCACCGCCGCCGATACTGCCCGCGATCGCAAATCCACCATTGCCGCCGCCGCCGCCGAGACTCTGGGCCACGATGGCGTCGGACTCAGTCCCGGCCGTATAGACATTGCCCATCACGCTCGCGCCGACGCGCTTGCCTTCACCGCCGCCCGCGCCGGATCCACCGATGCCAACGCTGATTGCGCCGCCGCCGGTGCCGCCGGCGCCAATTCCGGCGCCGATCGAGAATCCGCCGTTGCCGCCACCGCCCCCGACGCTTTGCGCCAGGAACCCGCCCGATTGGTCCTTGGTGGTCGTGATTGCAACCGCCGAGGCATCGACCTCGCCGCCGTCCCCGGCCTTGCCACCGCTGCCGCCCAGCCCGACTGAGATCGCGCCGCCGCCCGTGCCGCCACCGCCGATGCCGCCGGCGACCGAAAAGGCGCCATTGCCGCCGCCGCCGCCCATGGACTGGACAATGACGCCCGCCGAGCCAACACCTTGCGTCGAGACCAGGCCTGAAACGCGCCCTTCGACATAGCCGGCATTGCCGCCTTCGCTGCCCGATCCACCGATCGAGACCGAAATGCCGCCGCCCCCCGTTCCGCCGGCACCAATACTGCCGGCAATCGAGAAGCCACCATTACCGCCGCCGCCGCCCACGCTTTGCGCCAGGAAACCGCTGGAATTCTCGCCCTTGGTCCCGATACTCTGCGCGAAGCCGTGAACTTCGCCGGCCTGGCCAGCGCCGCCGCCCGAACCGCCCAGGCCGACCGAAATCGCCCCGCCGCCCGTACCGCCCGCGCCAATGCCGCCCGCCACGCTGAAACCACCGTTACCACCGCCGCCGCCCAGGCTCTGCACGGTCACGCCGGTCGAACTTTCGCCCTCGGTCAGGACCAGTCCCGTAACCGTCCCGGTGACCTTACCGCCAGTGCCGCCACCGGCGCCGGCGCCGCCCACCGACACCGAAATGGCGCCTCCACCCGTTCCGCCGCCGCCAATTCCAGCACCGATCGAGAAGCCGCCGTTGCCGCCGCCGCCGCCGACACTCTGCGCCAGGAAGCCGCCCGAGCGGTCTCCCTTGGTCGTGATCCCCGCCGCCGAGGCATCGACAGTACCACCATGTCCCGCGGTGCCGCCCGATCCGCCGACCCCGACATTGATCGCGACACCGGCGGTACCGCCCCCGCCGATCCCGCCCGCCACGGTAAAGCCGCCATTGCCGCCGCCGCCGCCCAGGCTCTGGACGACGACGCCGGTCGAATTCTCGCCCTCGGTGATAACCTGGCCGCTGACCCGGCCCTCCGTCCAGCCGGCGCTGCCGCCGGAACCGCCCGAACCGCCCACCGACACGGACACCGCCCCGCCCACCGTTCCTCCGGCACCGATACTGCCGGCAATTGAGAAGCCACCATTGCCACCGCCGCCACCGACGCTTTGCGCCAGGAAGCCGGTGGACTGAGCCTTGAGCGTATGAATACTGGTCGCGAAGCCATGGACCTCGCCGCCGCCGCCGCCGCCGCCGCCCGTGCCGCCAAGGCCGACCGAAATTGCGCCGCCGCCTATGCCGCCGCCCCCCAGGGAACCGGAGACATTAAAGCCGCCATTGCCGCCGCCGCCGCCCAGGCTCTGCACCGTCACGCCTGCCGAGCGAAAGCCTCTGGTCGTTACCGCGCCGCGTGCATCGCCAAAGGCGTAACCACCGGTGCTGCCTGTACCAGCGCTGCCACCTATGCCAACCGACACGGCACCACCAGCGCCACCGCCAGCGCCGATCGTCCCCGATATATTGTAGCCGCCGTTACCACCGCCGCCGCCAACGCTCTGGACCAGCAGGCCGCCGGAATCGTCGCCCCAGGTATCGATCGTACTGAGAGTCCGCCCCTCGGCGCGACCGCCAATGCCGCCGCCCTTGCCAGTGCCGCCCAGGCCTATGGCGACCGCGCCGCCCGTGCCGCCCGCAGCGCCGAGCGCACCGGATATGTTAAAGCCGCCATTGCCGCCGCCGCCGCCGACACTCTGCACGATGACGCCCGTCGAACGGTCGCCCACCGTCTGGACCTCGCCACCAATGGTCCCCAGCGCCGTGCCGCCAGCGCCGCCCGTATCCCCGCTACCGCCGATCCCCAGGCTGCCGCCGCCGCCAGCACCGCCACTCAGGCCGACCGCGCCCGAGATGTTATAGCCGCCGGAACCGCCGCCGCCGCCAACCGACTGGATCAACGCCCCTGCCGCGTCGTCGCCCAGGGTCGTGATGCTGCCATTGAAGTCGACATCACTCAGGCCGCCATCGCCGCCCATGCCGCCCGATCCACCGATGCCGCCGGCCAGGGCCAGGGCCCCACCGCCCGCCGCGGCCACAGAGGCCGAGATGCTGAAACCACCCTTGCCACCGCCGCCGCCGACGCTTTGCGCCAGAAGGCCTGTCGAAAACTCACCGTTGTTACGCACCTCGGTGGTTGCGACACCGTCCTTCATGACAAAGGCGCCACCGATTTCACCGGTCTGGATCGAACCACCCGAGCGCACGATGACGTTACCGCCAGCGCCACCGTTGCCGCCAGCGCCGCCGACCGCCGCTGACAGCGACACCGCAACGCCCGGACTGGCCGCGATTGCCGTCGAAATGGCATAGCCGCCCGAACCGCCACCACCACCGACCGACTGGATATACATGCCTTCGGAATTATCGCCCGAGGTCAATATCTTGAGATCGTCCTTGTTGGTACCGTAGCAGGTGCTGGCCGTGAAACAGCCCACGACATCGCCGACATGGACCAGCCCCCCGGCGCCACCGCTATTTCCCTTGCCACCGATGGCGAGACTGACTGCGCCGCCGAAGCCGACCGACATCTGCGCCGCCAGGCCGCCGGAACCACCGCCGCCGCCGACACTCTGCGCGAAGATACCGCGCGACCGGTCGCCGATGGTGGTAATCTCGCCCGTCGCTGTCCGGTTCCTGAAGGTCAGGTCGACCTGCCCCCCCTTGCCGCCGGCATTGCCATCCCCCCCCAGTGAGACGCCCGCAAAGGCGCTGACCGAATAGCTGGCGCCGCCATTACCGCCGCCGCCGCCGACCGACTGAGCGAAGATACCGTGGGAATCCTCTCCCGACGTCGTAATACTGCCAATATGATTGACCGTAACGACGCCGCCATCGCCGCCGGCGCTGCCCTTGCCGCCGATGACCAGGAAGACACCGCCCGACGTGCCACCGTCGCCGCCACCGCCGCCAATCGACTGCGCCTGAAGGCCGGTCGCCTGGTTTCCTTCGGTGACAATCGATCCGGCATTGCCAACGGTCACGTGGCCGCCCGTGCTGCCGGGTCCCGCCTCGCCACCGATCGAGACCAGCCCGCCGGCGTCGCCGCCGGAACCGCCACCACCGCCGACCGACTGGGCGAAGATGCCCCGGGCATATCTGCCTTTGGTCCAGACCAGGCCGGCATTGTCGATCCCGACCACACCGCCGATACCGCCGCCGGCGCCTTTGCCGCCCAGCGAGACCAGGCCACCCGTGCTACCGCCCGAACCGCCACCGCCGCCAACCGACTGGGCAAAGATACCGTCACTGCCGGCCTTGGTTGTCACAACCGAGCCGGTCGTCCCCACGCTGACCGATACATCACCACCCGGACCGCCGACATCACCCTTGCCGCCCAGTGCGAAGATACCGCCAGAACCGGCCGCCGAACCGCCGCCACCGCCGACCGACTGCGCGAAGATGCCCCGCGAATCCAGGCCATCGGTGGTGAGTGCTCCGCCTGAGGTTACGGTCACGGTGCTGGCCCGGCCACCCTTCTTGCCGCCGCCGCCCAGGGTCACCAGTCCGGCACTGACGCCGGCATCGCCGCCACCGCCGCCGACCGACTGGGCAAAGACGCTGTGTGAATTTTCTCCGGTCGTCGAAACCGTGGCGCCGCTCTCGATACTGATCGTGGCCGTGCCGCCGTCACCGCCGGCCCCGCCGTCCGAACCCAGGGTAGCCAGTCCGACGCTGAGGCCGCCAGAACCACCGCCGCCGCCAACCGACTGGGCAAACAAGCCGTAGGCGCGCTTGCCGGTCGTCAGCACCGAAGAGCCGGTCTTGGCTGTGATGCTGGCCGCGGCACCATTGCCACCGGCGGATCCGGTATTGCCGAAGGTCACGATGCCGCCGGCATCGCCGGCATTACCGCCCGATCCCCCGATCGACTGGGCAAATACACCATGGGCGTAGTCTCCGCCCGTCTGGACCTTGCCAGCGTTGGTGACAGACACGGTATTGCCATTGCCTCCGGTGCTGCCACCACCACCTTCGCCGATTATGCCATAACTGCCGCCACCATCGCCTGACGCGCCGCCGAGGCTCTGTGCCATGATTCCGATGGCGTTCTTGCCTGTCGTAATGATCTTGCCCGAGTTGGTGACGTCAACCGTGCCAGCCTGGGCTGCTGCGCCGCCGCCGCCGCCGGTGCTGGCTATGTATCCTGTACCGCCCTTGCCCCCTTGTCCTGCTCGGCTTTGCGCAAAGATACCGTAGGCCCCTTCGCCACCGGTCGTAACTTCGACCGATGTATTCAGCTTGACCGTGCCGCCGACCCCTGCCGTGCCGCCACGCGCCGCGTCAATGTTACCATAAGCATCGCCGCCCTGGCCACCATTGCCCCCCACACTCGACACAGCGATCCCAGGCAGCGATCTCGAGATGGTCTGGATATTGCCCCAGCCCGCGTCAATCGTGCGGTCGACATCTGGCCCCTTGCCGCCGTTTCCGCCGGCGCTCGGGTTGTAAGCTATTTCTATGCAGCCCAGAATCCCAAAACAGATCCGTACGCCCCCACCGTCATGACCATCGGAACCGTTCCCGCCGGCACCACCGGCGACATAGATGTTCGTGTCGCCGACAGCAGGGAGAAACGAAAGAGGAACGGAACCCGAACCGTCACCGCCCGTGCCGAAACTGGGAACGCCCTCGATATCCTTCGATTTGTCAATAACCCGGTCAATGAGCGACTCGACGCCCTTGTCGTCCTTGGCCTTGACCTGAATAACGCGTCCATCGGCATTCTTGATGACGTCCGTAACCGTATAAAAGACCGGCCCCGCAGGCGTCTTGACGGTGATAACGTCGTCCTTGGCCGATGCCAGAAGGATAATATTGCCCTTGTCGGTCCGCACGGTCGAGGGCGTAATGACCTCAACGACTTTTTCATCCGCCCCGGAGACCGGGTTGACGACATTCTGCCCAACGGATATCGGCGGTGGTGGAGGAAGGGCAGCGAACACAACTGAGGGCAGCCCGCTTCCCAGTGTCGCCATGGCCAAGCCAATAGTCAGCCAGGACGATGAGCCGAACAGGCGCCGGGCGCGTGGATTAGAAACGGGACGACAGCCAACACTCGACTTTGACAGACCATCTGATTTGCGCATTTCGTGCCCCGAATTATGAATAGAGTTGATTTTCTTAACGATTGTTAACCAACTTGGGAGCAGTTTTGGCGCAAAGTCAATTCTGCAAATCGGTTACACAGGCCGGCCCCGCCTGGAAACCTGCATCATACCAACCCGCGAAAATCTTGACTCATCGTGGGTTGGCAAGCGCGCCAGAGAACGTTCTTTGGGCGCCCGAGCTTTTGCGAGGAGCCATGCGGCGCTTGAGCTGAAAAAAAACGAATACCAAGCGTCATTCTTTATGAGGCTTGGTATCAGACCATTGAGACGTTAGGCCCGGCGCTGACTCTGTCGCGGCGTTCGATTCGGCAAGAAGCGACGGCGTTGGTAAAGAGTTGAAACTACCGTACTTTGGGATAGTGCGTCCCGGGCGTTCGTGCGGGTTCCGGATTACGGAACGGCTTAACCTACAGGTTGGATTTCAGCCACTCGACGACGCGCATGAAGAGGTTGCCATGCCCGCCGGTCGGCGCATCCTTGGGGCCGATCTTGGCCGCCATGATCTTCTTCACCGGCACAACATCGCGCGGACCGTACAAGGTGCGCAGGATTACACCTGCGGTTGCCGCGAACGACGGCCCTGCCGCAGCGTCGCCAAGGTGCGGGACGCGCATGGGACGGCCCAGACGTACAGGACGGTCGAACACCCGAATGGCCAACTCACGCACGCCCGCCAGTTGCGAGGCGCCACCCGTAAGCACAATACCGGCGCCCGGCTCGATGTGAATTCCCGATGCCTTGATCTTTTCGCGCAGCAACTCAAAGGTTTCCTCGACGCGCGGGGCGATGATCCCTTTCAGGATCGAACGCGGCACGATGATGGGCGCACCGCCGCGTTCATCGCCGCGCGGCGGGGCTTCGACGGTTTCACGGTCTTCATTGGACGAGGCAATCGCCGAACCATGGAGAGTCTTCAGGCGCTCGGCGCCGGCCAGGGTTGTCGACAGGCCGCGGGCGATGTCCGCCGTCACGTGCTGGCCACCGACATTGAGGCAGTCGACATGAACCAGGGTCCCGTTGGCGAAGATCGCTGCCGTCGTGCTGGACGCCCCCATATCGATACAGATGCAGCCCAGATCCTTTTCGTCCTCTTCCAACGAAGCCACAGCGGCCGCCAAGGGTGCCGAGACGATCGCCTGGACCTCGAGATGGGCCTGGCTGACACACTGCTGAATATTGTTGAATACGCTCTCGTCAATGGTAACGACCAGAAGCTCCAGGCCAAGACTGCGTCCATTAAGCCCGCGCGGATCGCTGACCCCGGCCTGCTCGTCGACGCTCCACGACACCGGCAGCAAATGTATGGCGCGGCGGTTGGGGAAACGGACCTGAGCGAGCGCAGACGCAATGGCACGGTTGAGGTCGAGATCGGCGATAGGCTTCAAGCCCAGCGACACCTGGGCCGACACCCTGTGCGAAGCCGTCTGGGCGCCGGGGATCGTCACCCGCACCCCTTGGATCGACACATTGGCCATGGCCTCGGCGCGCTCGACGGCCTGGGCGATGGCCTGGGAGGCCGCCTCCATATCGATGATCGAGCCGGCGCGGATACCGCGTGACTGAACATAGCCGACGCCGGCGACGCGGATCGACTGATCGGCGTGACGCGCCCCTTCCGGCCGCATGATAAAACAGCCTATCTTGGACGAGCCCAGGTCAAGAGAGGCGATCAGACCTGTCGCGGCGGTGGGGCGTGCCTGATGGGCAGACACCGGCGGCGGTGCCGTCCGGGCGCGTGGCGCCGGGACGTTCAGGCGGGCATTCTGGCGGTCTTCAAATCGTGACATGAGCTTCTTCTCTGGTCAGATCAAAGGTTGGGATGGGCTTCGATGGGCACGACGACAAGGGCTTCCGGATCGAGCAGGTCGATTTCGGCAAACCCCTGGTCCAGCACGCGCTGGCGCACCATCAGGGTGTCAAGCGTGTTCAGCGCCTGTTCCTGGTTCAGCGCCGGCAGTTTGATGATGGCGCCGTTCTTCAGGTGGACATCCCAGCGCCGCGTATCGACGCGCACCAGGGCGTAGGTCTTCTGCATAAGCGCCGGCCGCGTCTGCATCAGTTGCAGGATATCGTTGGCGGTTTCGTTGGCGCCCTCGCCCACGACCAGTGGCAGGTCGAGGAAGCGGCTGGCCTGGGCCTCCGGAATGATATGACCCTGATCGTCGATAACGGTATCGCGACCCCTGTACTGCCACACGGCCAGGCGTGGGCGCTCGACGATCGAGACGACCAGCAGGCCGGGTAGTTGGCGGCGAACGCTGGCTTCCTTGACCCAGCCAACGGCTTCGATCTCAGCCTGGAGCTTTTTGAGGTCCAACAGGGCAATCGGCTGGCCGGCTGTCAGGGTTTTTTTCAACGCGCGCTTAATGGCCGGCTCGGCCTCGTCGCTGACCCCGACCAGACGGATATTCTGCAGCTTCAATCCCATGGCCGCCAGGCGGCTGTCGGCAAAGCCGGTGACAGCGCCACCCAGGGCCTGAGCCCGCTGGCCGGTGAACAGGACGACCCCCAGCAGGACGACGACGATGACGACAGCGAACCAGGCGCGCAACTCGTTGGGGACGGCGACGGATCCAATGACACTTGACTTGCCGGCGGGTCCCGCAGCCTTGCGTCCGGCCGGACGCTTGCCGGCAGGCTTGGCGCTCCCCTTCCCCTGGGCCTTCCCTTGGGCAGGAGCCGGGGCGGAAGCTTGGCGTCTGCCTCCACGAACGACGGCGGGCATGCGTGTCTCCAGTTTTCAAAAAACCTGCGCGCCCCATGCGAGAACGTGCCAGACCAGGTCTTGGGCACTTCCTGGATTAACATGAGGCGTCAACCCTATGAGCGCCCGCGGGACGGACACGCGGCGGGCAGGCCGACCTGACGGGCTAGGCGTCCATTCAACGCCATCGTCCTTAACAGAGTGATAACGAATCGCGTTTTTGTCGGCTCTGGTCGCTCAAAACCAGTCTGAAAACACAAAATCTCTGATGGCTGTTGCGCTGCAACAGTCTCGACACTGTTGGCCGATAGCTGTTTCCCGCGAAGCGCGTAGCGGGCCATCGCCCTACCGGGAGAGTCGATTTTACCGTACGCAAAAACGGGCGGAACCGAAGTCCCGCCCGCTCCACTTCATCCAAACACGTCAGCCTATTCCGCCGCTACATTCTCGGTCTCCGGCACAGCCAGATTGGACGACAACTCGATGGACACGCCGCTGTCATCGTCGCGTACTATCTCCTCGCCGTTGAGAATCTTGGCGATTTCATCGCCTGTCAGGGTCTCGATATCCAGAAGAGTCTTGGCCAGGCGATGCATTCCATCCAGGTTCTCCGTCAGGATGCGCTTGGCGTCGTCATGACCTGCCTGAACCAGACGGCGGATCTCCTCGTCGATCTTCTGCGACGTCGCTTCCGAAACGTCGCGGCCAAAGGCACCATGCTGATCTTCGCTGTCCTTGTAATTGACAAAGCCCAGCACATCCGAATAGCCCCAGCGGGTCACCATGGCCTTGGCCAGACGGGTTGCATACTGGATATCCGACGAAGCGCCCGTGGTCACCTTGTCCTTGCCGAAGATGATTTCTTCCGCCACCCGGCCGGCCATCAGGATGGCCAGACGCGAGGTCATCTGGACATAGGTGTCCGAAAGGCGGTCGTTCTCCGGCAGTTGCTGGACCATGCCCAGGGCGCGACCGCGCGGGATGATCGTCGCCTTGTGAATGGGGTCAGCGTCCGGGGCCTTCAGGGCCACGATGGCATGACCGGCTTCGTGATAGGCGGTGTTCTTCTTTTCCTGTTCGGTCATGGCCAAAGACCGCCGTTCGGCCCCCATCAGAACCTTGTCCTTGGCGTCTTCGAAGTCGCGCATGGTGACCAGTTTGCGGTCCTTGCGCGCCGCCATAAGCGCCGCCTCGTTGACCAGATTGGCAAGATCGGCGCCCGAGAAACCGGGCGTGCCGCGGGCAATGACCTTGACGTCGACATCAACCGCCAAAGGCACGGGCTTCATGTGGACGCGCAGGATGGCTTCACGGCCAAACAGATCGGGATTGGACACGGTGACCTGGCGGTCGAAACGGCCGGGACGCAGCAGGGCCGAGTCCAGCACATCAGGACGGTTTGTCGCCGCGATGATGATAATGCCCTCCTGGGCCTCGAAGCCATCCATCTCCACCAGAAGCTGGTTAAGGGTCTGTTCGCGCTCGTCGTTACCGCCGCCATGACCGGCGCCGCGATGACGGCCGACCGCGTCGATTTCGTCGATGAAGATGATGCACGGTGCGTTTTTCTTGGCCTGGTCGAACATGTCGCGGACGCGGCTGGCGCCAACACCGACGAACATTTCGACAAAGTCCGAACCCGAGATCGAGAAGAAGGGCACGCCGGCTTCACCCGCGACGGCGCGGGCCAGCAAGG
Source organism: Asticcacaulis sp. AC402 (assembly GCF_000495835.1). Classification (GTDB taxonomy): domain Bacteria; phylum Pseudomonadota; class Alphaproteobacteria; order Caulobacterales; family Caulobacteraceae; genus Asticcacaulis. The sequence continues at coordinate 80,510 of NZ_AWGC01000014.1, read as the reverse complement.
TCTTGCCGGTGCCCGGCGGGCCGACCAGCAATGCGCCCTTTGGGATCTTGCCGCCCAGCTTCTGGAACTTGGACGGGTCCTTCAGGAAGTCGACCACCTCCTGAAGCTCTTCCTTGGCCTCTTCGATGCCGGCGACATCCTGGAAGGTGACACGGTTCTTGTGCTCGGTCAGAAGGCGGGCCTTCGATTTGCCAAAGCCCATGGCGCCGCCACGGCCGCCGCCCTGCATCTGACGCATGAAGAAGATCCAGATGCCGATGATCAGGATAACAGGCAACAAGGTCATGATGACGTTCATCAACATTGACACGCGGCCGGACTTGACGTCGTACTGGACGTTCTTCTGGTCCAGAGCCTCGATCAGGTTGCGCTGATCGTAGGGCGACGTGCTGCGGTAGGTAGCCTTGTCCTTGCCGATAGCCTGGATGTCGTCGTTATGGATGGTGACCTTGGCTATGGCATCGCCCTTGATCTTGGTCATCAACTCCGAATACGGAATCTCTTTGGGCCCCTGGGGCATGCCGGTGCCCGCCTTGCCTTGGTTCATATAGATATAGATTCCGAGCAATACCGCCAGAATCACGCCGACTATAGCCATCGACCGCAGGTTCATGCCTTACAATCCTCGTCTGGTCCCAGCGGGACCGTCTTGCACATTCTCTCCCATATAGGGAGCGCCGTGTCGTTTCGCTACAGCACTTTTCCGGAAGGGATCACAAATCGGTTTCGCAGCTGACCCTGCAGGCGCTGGCCCTGAAACGCGGCAGCACCCAGCAGGTCGTCGTCACCGTCTCATTATGCTTCTGCCCCGAAACGCCGTAAAGGGGCACTGCAAGATGTGGGCCCGCGCCGGTGACCATCGGCAGAGAGGCACGCAGTTGCGCCGGAAGAGTCCTCAGAAAGGCGTTTCCGACCTCGTCAAGACGGCTGCGGTCGTGGCCGGTGGCAGTCACGACAACTGTCTGGTCGAATTCGAAGCGACCGTCCCAAACCGCCTCTTGCCGTGGCGGGCCGTGGCGGCCGATATCGCCGGCTTCCCGAAAAACATGGATTATTCCGCGGGTTTGGCGGATGCGGGCTCCGGCCAGGGTATGGGCTTGGCCATCCGACATCGCGCCATAGAGCCGCTCGACACTAGGACCGCGCGGCAGCCGGTCGCCGCCACCGGCACAGACGGCGGCAGTCACCAGAAGATGGAGCGCCGCTTCCCGCGGCAGGCGGCGAAAAGCTTCGGCGTCGAACCGTAACAGGCCCAAGGCGGCCCAGCCCTCAGGATCGTGCAGCAGGCCCTCGACCTCGGCGCGCATCACCCGTTTGCCTTGCCTGGCCGGTTCCGGCGCCTGGCCAGCCAGGGCCTGGCGGGCGCGGGCGCGCAGGGAGAGTGGGTTGTCATTAGCCGGGTCATCGATCCAGGTCAGATTGCGCGCACGCAAAAAATCACGCAACCCAGCGCGGCTGTGGCCCAGCAGCGGTCGGCATAGAAATACCCCCCGGCCCTGGGGCCAGGCGGGCGAAGGCGACCAGGTCTGGGGCGAGCCGACATTGGAGCCAAGGTCGCGCATATAGGCGGCTTCGGCGATGTCATCGGCGGTATGGGCCAGGCACAAAACGCGAATTCCGGCGGCCCGAGCCGCATCGGCCAGCAGCGCGTGGCGTGCCGTGCGGGCGGCGGCGGACAGGCCGGTAGCGGGTTTGTCGCCGGTCCAGGCCAGGCCCGTGAACGCAAGGCCCAGCCGGTCGGCATGCACAGCCACGCTGTGCGCCCATTGTCCGCTGTCGGGATGGATGCCGTGATTGACATGGAAGACATGTAACGGACGCCGGCCCCACTCGGCGAGCAGATATAGCAGGGCGACCGAGTCTCCCCCGCCTGACACGGCCACCCCAAGCGTACCGTTTCCGTTTAGCAAGGTACCGAAATCAGGGCCAAAGACCGAATTGTCAATCATCAAAAGCGTTGAACCACGGATGGGAACAGAAGAACACGCCTTTCCGACTAATCCGGAAATACCGCGAAGCGGCACTTGTGAATGAAGTGGGTCCACAGATTACACAGATTACACAGATTGGATTCTTAATCTGTGTAATCTGTGTAATCTCTGGATTCCTTTAGGAAAAGGCCGCTGCGCGGAGGGTCAGGCCAGCCCTGAAAATCCGTGTCCATCGGTGGTTCGACACTAAACTCTTAAGCGGGACATTTATCCTTGGCCTTGAGCGTCTTGGCCATCGTCTTGTGCTCGTTGGTCGCTGTCTTGGCATACAGCTTGTCGAACTGCGCCAGGGCCAGGCAGGCATCGGTCGGTCGGTTTGAGTCTGTCAATGCCCCCGCCAGGCGCACTGTGGCTTCCGGCGCCCACGAGGTCTTCGGCCAGCCCTTGAGCGCGGTGGCGTAGGCCGCGACAGCACCCGACGCATCCTGTTTCATGCTGCGGATCTGGCCCAGCCGGAACCAGGCTTCCGGCAGTTGCGTCGCTTCCGGCCAGGTGGCGGTGAACGATTCGAAGGCCCGGCCAGCATCATCTGTCTGGCCAGAGGTCATAAGCGCAAAGGCCTGGTCGAAATCGCCCTCCGCAGTGCCCGTCGAAGCCGGCGGCGGCGGCGGCGGCGCCAGCATCGCCTCGATATCCTTCATATGGGCGTCAGCGACATCGGCGCGTCGCGTCAGGACGTCGATACGGGCATTCTGGGCGTTGACCACGCCCTGCAGTTGCTGATTGGCATAGAGCGCCTCCTCAAGCTGCCCGGTCAGACGAATGATCACCTCCCCCTGTTCGTCCTGCTTGCGCGACAAACTGTCGACGGTGGCCTGCAGGGCCACGACCTCAGGGTCAGGCTCGATCAGGATCGGCGGATTCTTCTTGTTTTCCGTACGGGCGACGGCACGTTCCAACTTGCGGACATTGCGGTCGAGGCGTTGAAGGCGCTTTTCGTCCCAGGCCCCTGCCGGCGTCGCCGGACGACCAAGATCTTCCTCCTCGTCCTCGTCGCCAAACAACTGGGCGTGGGCGACGGCCGGAACCAGCACCGCCGTCGTCACGGCTCCGAACGCCAGCGTCAGGGCCACAATCGAGGCGCCCGCCGTCATTCGGCCGCGCAGCTTCCAATCCCGCTTTTTGTCAGAAAATCCGTTATGCGCCATAGGCTTGTACCCCGCCCTTGAGAACTGTTACACATAGGTGCCGATAAATCGGCGCAACCTGGCGCGGGATGTGTTCTGATGGAAACGTTTAGAAGAACACAACCCGCTCTAGATTCAAAATACATGCGCTCCGCACGTTTTTCGGATTGATTCCGTGAAAACGCACCTTGCTCGAGGCCTAGCAACATAGTCGGGCTGAAATAAGACGTAAACCCCTTTGCTGTGCAGCCTTCACTACGGCATGGAAACGGCCTCCCGCCCAAGACGGAAGGCCCCTCCATAATCACTCGGCAGGAACGCCCTAGTTGGCGCCCGAAACGATGGCCGTGTGGCTGTTGCGGTTCTGCTGCCAGGACTCCTCGTCCGCGCCGGTGGCAATCGGCTGTTCTTTGCCATAGGAGATGGTCGAGATACGCGAGGGCACGACGCCCTTGGACGTCAGGAAGTCGGCCACGGATTGGGCACGACGTGCACCCAGGGCGAAGTTGTATTCGCGGGTGCCGCGTTCGTCAGCATTGCCTTCGATACGGACCTTGACCGACGGATAACGGATCAGCCAGGCCGCCTGGGCCGCCAGAACGCCCTCGGCGTCGGAACGGATGGACGACTGGTCGGTATCGAAATAGACACGATCGCCGACATTGACGATGAAGTCCTGCTGCGAGCCGGGGGCCACACCGACCGGAGGCAAGGCCGTCGCGGCGGGCGGCACAGGTGTCGTCGGCTTGGGCGCCGGAGTCGTGGCGACCGGCGGAGTTACGGTGGGGGGCGGGGCCACTTCCTTCTTGGTACAGGCTGCCACAGACGTCATAACGAAGGCTACCAAGGCCACCTTGACGATCGACTTCATCGATACGTTCATAATAATTCCTCTCACGAAATTATGAAACCAGGGGTATTTTTCATGGTTTTGCGACACTCACATGTCAACAGAACCTATTTTCCGTCACGATGATATGCCTTTGCAGTTTTGTCAAACTAAAGGCGGCATAAATTCCATCCGAAACGGTTTTTCACGTCTCCGGTGTGCCCCTACTCCAAAAGAGGCGACCAGGCGGGATCGGAGGCGCCGCCAGGATAGGGCACATTGCGTTCGATCCGGCCGTTGACCTCGACCATCCACAGCGAAGGCATGCCACCAGGCGGTTCGCGGAAGAACATGATATAGCGACCATTGGGCGCCCAGGTCGGGCCTTCCTCCAGGTAGGACGAAGTCAGCAGGCGCTCACCCGAACCATCCGGATTCATCACCCCGATCGAGAAACGGCCCTTGGACTGCTTGGTAAAGGCGATCAAATCTCCCTTGGGAGAAAACACCGGGGTCGAATAGAGCCCCCCGCCGAAGGTGATGCGGCGCGCGCCCGACCCGTCCGCCCCCATCACATAGATCTGGGGCGAACCACCGCGGTCCGAGGTGAAGGCGATACGCGACCCATCCGGTGAGAACGACGGCGAGGTGTCGATGGCCGGGTCCGAGGTCAGCCGCGACGCGGCGCGAGTGTTCAGGTTCATCACATAGATGTCGGAATTGGCGCCCTGCGACACCGAAAACGCTAGTTTTGACCCGTCCGGTGAGTAACGCGGCGCAAACGCCATCCCGCGGACCTGCCCCACCTGCTCCCCGCGCTGGGCACGCACATTGTAAAGAAAGATGCGGGCGCTGTCCGCGGACAGGGCCATATAGGCGATTTCGTTGCCGTCGGCCGAAAAGCGCGGCGTGATAATCTTGCCCGAGCCTTCGACTGGCAGATATTGCGGATTGGCCCCGTCCTGATCCATCATCGCCAGGCGCTTGACCCGGGCGCCACGTTTGCCGCTTTCGGCGACGAAGGCGATGCGCGTATCGAAATAGCCCTTCTCACCGGTCAGCCGCTCGTAGATGAGATCGGCATGCTTATGCGCCACACGCCGCCACTCGACGGGATTGTTCGCAAACCCGATGCCGGGGTTGTTCGGATTCGTCGAAAGCTGCACTTCCTTTTGAGAGTAGATGTCCCAAAGATGGACATCGGCCTGTATCTGCCCGTTCGCATTGATATAGGCACGCCCGTTGGCCAGGAACTGGGCATTAACAGCGCTCCAGTTCTCCCATGCCGGCGAGAGATTGACATCGAGCGACGTCTGGATGAAGGCACGCGGATCGATCGGCGCGAAGTAACCCGAGCTTTGCAGGTCAGCTATAATCACTTTGGTGATCTGCTCGCCGATATTGTTACCCGATGGTTCTGTCCCTGCAATCATGATGGCGATCGACAGGGGCTGAACAATGCCCTCACTCACCGTTCCACGCAGCGGACCTTGCGACTGGCCCGCCACCGATCCGGCCAGTGACGTCACAACGCCGGCGGCGGGAAGCGCACCCAATAGCATTCGGCGGGACAGGGGCGAAAAAGGCTTCGTCATGACCTGACTTTCTTGTAGTTGCGACACACCGGGGCGGCACTGAAATGAATGACTAGGTTCGGTCCATATAGTGTCCGGTCCAGGCCGGAATATGGCTGTCCCGACACATTGGCCTGGGCAGTCAGGTCGTAGGCTTGTTGCAGGGCGGGCTTAACGTCCACGGCAAACCGCCTGAGCGTCAAAAAGAGGCTGCACGCCGTCTGTGTTGTACAAGGCAGGCGGAAGATCAGTATAGGGTTCGCCCCGGCGGACGGCGGCGATAGCCAGGTTGGCATTGGCCACCCAGACAGGATCGGTGCGGCGGTTCGCCCAGCGAGGGCCTTCGACAATGCGGCCATTGGGCGACAGCCTGAACCAGATTTCGATTTTTACCTGACGGGTGCCTGGAACGTCGCAGTTCAGGTACCACAACTTGCTCAGTCGCCGTGTCAGGGCATCCATCTCATCTTTTGTGCCCGCGGCCTGATCGGCATTGCCGCGCTGATTCTGACCATTCGTGGCCTGGGTATTGGCTTTCGGCGGCCGTCGGCTGTTTGACTGCGATGGCGTAGCGCTCAGAGTGTCGAGATCAAGAGTCTTTTCCGCAGCCGCCTTCTTGTCCGGCGTCGGCTTTTTCTGCCCTTTCGGGTCCGGCAGTGGCGCCTTGTCCTTTCTGGCCGGCTCGGGTTTCTTGTCCGGCTTGGCCGGTGCAGAGGCCTTCTGGGGTGCCGGCACCGGCTGCGGATCGGGTTCCGGCGGGGCCGGTGTGACCGTCTCTTCCGAAGGTATCGGTTCCGGCTGATTGACCGCCAGCTCATCGACGGGCGCCGGCGCCATTTCCTGACTGGTCACGTCCGAGAGGATCTCAACAGCGACCGAAGTCACCCGAACAGGCTTCGGCGCCGTCGTCCAGCCGATATAGGCCAGCCCCAGCAAGCCCACATGCAGGAGAAGGGAGACCACAACGGCGGGAAGAAAACCTCGCTTCATCGGCTTAGGACGAGGCTCCCGCGGACGACGAAGCGGTGCCAGCAGCCTTGCTCTTGCCCATCGGATCGGTGACGATGCTTATCCGGTTGAAGCCCGAGCTCGAAAGCTTGCCCATCACCTGAGCGACGGTTTCCCAGTCGGTCTCGCTGGCACCACGGATATAGATTGGCCTGTCAGTCTCGCCATTGGTCATGGCCAGCAGGCGCGGCGTCAGTGTGTCGTAGGTGACGGCCTTGTCATTGACATAGATGTTACCGTCCCTGTCGACCGACACGGTGAGAGGATCGCTCTCTTCCTTCAGCGCGGCGGCTTCGGTCTTGGGCAGGTTAATATCTATGCCCGAATTCAGCAGCGGCGCCGAGATCATAAAGATGATCAGCAGAACCAGCATGACGTCGACCATCGGCGTCACGTTAATTTCGGAAAGCGCCGAGCGGCGGCGGACGCGACGATTGCCGCGGCGGCTCCCCCCCGGACCGGCAAGACCCATGGCCATCGGATCAGCCCCCCAGCTTTTCGCCGAGACGGCGGGTCAGGGACACCATCAGCTCATCGGCAAAGCTTTCCATGCGGGTGGCGAAGCGCGATACCTTGGCGTTGAACAGGTTGAACGCGACATAGGCCGGGATGGCAGCGAACAGGCCCAAAGCAGTGGCAAACAGGGCTTCTGAAATGGCCGGCGCCACCGTGGTCAGGTTGGTATCGCCCTGGGACGCGATGGCCGAGAAGGCGTTCATGATGCCCCAGACCGTGCCGAAAAGGCCAAGGAAGGGGGTCGCCGTGGCGATGACGGCCAGGATCGACAGCCCGTCTTCAACACTGTCAGCCTCGGACGTAACAATGTGCGACAGCTCGCGATCGACCTGGGCCATCAGGAATTCCCCCTGGACGGCGTTCATCGACTTGCCCTTATAGTCACGCCAGGCCGAAGTGACCGCCACCAGCAGTTTCTGAAACGGTTCCTTCGGTTGATTGCCGATCGCGGCGGCGATATCGTCAAGGGCCCGGCCAGAGTTCAGCGCGGCCTCAAAGGTATCAGCCTCCTTGTTGATGCGGCCCAAGGCCAGCGACTTCTGCACCATGATGGCCCACGACCAGACAGATGAGAAGGCCAGGATGACCATCACGACCTGGACGACCAGATCGGCATCCATGACCATTTTGATGTAATCCAGCGAAGCAGGAGAGGCAGTACCGGCGCTCATGATGCACCCCCAAAACAGTTAATCCGACGTATGACAGGCTTATATGTGAACCACATTGCCCCAAGTTTCACGACAATTCTATGGCGTGCAAGCAAGTTTAGAAGAAGTGTTCGCATCTTTTTCGAAAAATCGCGCCCGAAGAGACAGCGGGAAATGAAGCCTTAGGTGCCGTTTTGGTCAGTTAAGATGTTATTCACAGCGTCAAGTAGCACCCGCGGCAGGCGGCGGGGCCGGCCGTCGAAGCCCAGGCAAACGGCGTCGAAATGCGCTTCGCACAGTAACACGCCGTCGCGTTCGATTCGCTGGTGCAGGAAGAACTGCGCGCCCTTCACACCGGTAGATCGTGACCGCACCAGGACGATTTCGTCGATCCTGGCCGGCGCCTTGTAGGTGATATCGATATGGGTGACGGCGAAGGCCAGCGGCGGGTCCATCTGCGCCAGTTCGTGGTGGTGGACGCCGATCAGGCGCAAATAGTCCGACCGTCCACGCTCGAAAAACTTCATATAGTTGGCGTAATAGACGACGCCGGAAAAGTCGGTGTCTTCATAATAGATGCGCACTAGGAGGTGATGCTCATCACCAACCAGGCGTCCGGCCAGGGGCTGTTCGGGAATATCGGTCATAGTATATTTGTAGCTGCCGGTTCACGGCCTGTCGAGCAAACTGCACACCGGCCCGCGCAGTTCCGTCCGCGCATACGGCCCCTTGGTGGTGAAATCGATATAGCTTCTGTCGTCACCATAGACAGGCCAGCGCGGCAGGCCCGGCGCATTGGGATCGCCCGTCTTCGCAAAGTTCACCCAATAGTCCAGCAGCGGCGGCCACGTCTCATCCCCCTGCCCGTCCGGACGCGGGTTCATCACGAAATCCAGCTCCGAACCATGGTGGACCTTGCCGTCCTTATCGACCCCCAGATGGTACAGAAAAGCCGAATTTCCGGCCCGGGTCATCTGGGCCGCCGTCCAGTCGGCGGGGCAGCGCATCATGATGTCGGTCGAAATCTGCATGGCCGTATCTCCGAGCAGCGGATCGGCCTTGGGCGGCTTACCCTTGTCGATTCGATAGAAGCTCATTGCCTTGAATCGGCCCTCGCCGAAAGCCTTAAAGACCGCCTTGTAAATGTTATCCGGCCCGCCGTGCAGCCCCAGTTCCCGGGCCGAAACGCCGATGATCAGCGGGACCCTGGCCGCCTCGCCGCTTCGGAAAACATCCTCAGGCGCACGCGGTAAAACCTTGCCGTCGACAATGGCCTGCAGCCAGATAAAGGAGGCGTCCTCGACCGGCGGCGGAATCTGGTCGGCCTGGATTTGCAATGCCATCGCCGGCTGTCGGCGCAGATCGGCCAGGGCGGCGGCGCTTTCAGGCGCGTTCATGCTGTATCGGCGTGCCAGTTCCACGCCAATGGCCTCGTTCTGCGCCAGACTGCGCGCGGGCAGGCCGAACTGCGGCGGGCCTGATTGCGAGATTGCCTTTTGGAACAGGCCCTTGGCCAGAGGCGAGGTCAGCAGCAGGCCGACATCCTGGGCGCCCGCACTGTGGCCGAAGATGGTGACATTGCCAGGATCTCCACCAAACCCCGCGATATTGTCGCGCACCCACTCCAGCGCCTTGACCTGGTCCATAAGGGCGTAATTCCCCGACGCCCCGCCCTGCTCCTGGGTCAGGGCCGGATGCGACAGAAAGCCGAGCGCGCCGAGGCGATAGGGTATGGAGACGATGACCACGCCCTTGGACGCAAACCCAGCCATCACCGTGCCTGCGGCACCGCCAGCGCGATTGGCGCCGCCGTGGATGAAGACCATGACCGGCAACTTCGCCTTGGTATCGGGTGTGCGCACCTCCAGGTACAGGCAATCCTCGTCACTCGATTGCGACATGGCCGACTGCCAGCCGAGATCGACCTGAAGGCACGCTGGCGCTGAATCTTTAGTGTAGCGCACCCCCTGCCACGACAGTGGATCCTGCGGCGCGCGCCAGCGCAGGTCACCGACCGGTGGCCGGGCAAACGGCACGGCCCTGAAGACATGGCTGTCCTCCCACAGTTTTTCTCCACCTAACAGGCCGGTGGCGGTGGTAACGACGATATCAGGCCGTGGCTCAACCGGCGGCGGCGGCAACCGTTCAGGTGCGGGCGGTGGCGGAGGCAGCGCATCCAGGCTCTGCTGGGCGATCGGCTGGGCTGCGGGTTGAACGACGGGCTTGACCACCGGAGGCTTTAGCCTGGCCTGCACACCCGGCATCACGACCCGGTAGCGGCCATTTGGCGCCTGAGTCGGGGTTTGCGCTGTTACGGCCGTTGCGAGCGCAGCCATTGCCACACCGATCAGACTCGTTCGGATCATGTTCCGCCCCTGTTTTGGGAACCTTGACAAAGATCGCCCCGCGCCACAAGCCTGCGGAAGACGGAATTAATGCCCCTGGGCCCACAGATAGGCAGCGCCGCGCACGCCCGAACTGTCGCCCCATTGCGCCGGCTTGAGTTCGGCGCGCCAGCCATCGCTGAAGACATACGGCAGTATCTTGGCTGTCAGGCGATCATAGATTTCATGGACGTTGGACAAGCCGCCGCCGAAAACAAAGGCGTCCGGATCCAGCATATTGACCGTCACGGCCATGGCGCGGCCCAGCCGATCCATCAGGCGGTCGAAAGCAGCTTCGCATTCCGCGTCGCCGGCGCGCATGCCGTTGATGATCTCCTCGCTGCGCAGCGCCTTGCCGGTGACGGCCTGGAAATCGCGGGCAAAACCCGTGCCCGAAACCCAGGTCTCCAGACAGCCCTTGTGGCCGCACCAGCAGGTTGGGCCGGGGAATTCCTCAGGCTTTTGCCACGGCAGGGGAATATGGCCCCATTCGCCGGTCAGCCCGTTGGCGCCTTCGATGAGGTGGCCGTCGACCACCAGTCCGCCGCCGCACCCCGTACCGACGATGATGGCGAAGACGGTTTTGAGCCCCTTGGCGGCGCCGTCGATGGCCTCGCTCAGGGCCAGGCAGTTGGCGTCGTTGGCCAGGCGGACGGGGCGCTTGATCGCAGCCTCCAGGTCCTCACGGAAAGTCGTGCCATTCAGCCAGGTCGAGTTGGCGTTGCGCATCACACCGGTGCGTGGGCTGACCGAACCGGGCGCGCCGACGCCGATAGTGGCGACGCGAGTGGCCAGACTGGGATCGGTCTGCTTGGCTTCGGCCTCGACGCGGGCGATCAACTGGCGGACTGTCTCAAGCGCGTCCTTGTAGTTCCCCGGGTTCGGTTCACGCTGGCGCGACAGGAAGGTGCCGTTCTGCGACAGGGCAGCCGCCTCGATCTTGGTCCCACCAAAGTCTACACCGACGTACAACATTAAATTTCGCGTCTTTGTTTTAAGAATTCAGAAAGAGAAAAACCCCCGGGTTTTGACACCCGGGGGCCGTCAGCAAGGTCGATTTAGTGACCTGTGCTAACGCCTTCTTCGATGGCGTGGGTCGGAGCTTTCTTGGCCGCGATCGCGAACCACAGAACGTAGACGTAGCAAAGCAACGGGGCAATAAAGCCCAGCGACATGCTTCCGGTCATTTCCTGGATCTTCGCGAAAGCCAGCGGCAAGAAGGCGCCGCCGACAATGGCCATGCATAGCAGACCTGAGGTCGCCGAGGTCGGCGCCGAGGAACGCTGCAGGGTCAAGGTAAAGATAGTCGGGAACATAATCGAGTTGAACAGGCCGATCAGCAGGGCTGCCGCAGCCGGGATAAGACCGGTTGTCAGTGGCACCGAGGTCAGGACGACGTTCAACATGCCCGTCGGTTGTGACGGAACCAAGTCCTTGGTAAGGATGACCACCAGGCTCAGCGCTATGGCTCCAAGCGCAACGAAGGTGAGCAGATAATAGTCCTTGATGAACCTCAGCAGGGCCGAACCGGTGAAACGGCCGATCATGGCGAAAAGCATGTAGAAGGTCGTCAACTGACCCGCCGACTGCGCTTCGATGTTCAGGATGTTTTTCTGCTCAAGGAACAGGAGCAGGTTAAGTGAAATCGCCACTTCGGCGCCGACATACAGGAAGATGCCGAGCGACCCGAGGTTGGCCCACTTGGAGGTCAAGGCGACAAATGGCAGAACCAGCTTGCCGGTCTTCGGCGCTGCCGCCGTGATCTTGTGCCGAACCAAATAGATGGCGAGGATGAAGGCGACCAGGGCGCAACCGATGGCGAGATAGACATTCGAGACGAAGCCCAGGGCTTCTTCGCGCATAACGTCCGTGATGACCACGTCCTTGTCGAAGATTTCGCCGTTCAACAGGAACTTGGCGCCGAAGAACAGGCCGCAGGCAGCGCCAAGCGAGTTGAACGACTGCGACAGGTTCAGACGGAAGGCCGAATCTTCCGGCTTGCCCATGGAGGCGATCAGCGGGTTGGCAGCCACCTGAAGCAGCGTGACGCCCGACGCCATGACGAACAGGGCGATCAGGAAGATGGTGTAGACGTGCATGTGGGCGGCCGCGATGGCCATGAAACAACCGATGACAATACCGGCCAAACCGACCATGACCGAATTAGCATAGCCCAGCTTGGACAGGAACGCCGCCGAGGGCAGCGACATCACGCCATAGGCGATAAAGAAAGCGAAACCAGTGAGGTTGGCCTGGACGGGGGTCAGGGTAAAGACGGTTTTCATCGTCTTCAACAGCGGATCGAGAAGATTGGTAACCAGGGCCCATATAAAAAAGAGCGTCGTTACGTAAACAACCGCCAGGGCGAGACCGCCAACTGGTTTGGTTGCGGTTTGAGATTCTGACATTTTACCTGCCTGTACACGTTATGCGATGAGTGACGCGGCACGACCCTGACCTCACCGATTATTTAAATCAAATTGCAAAAAGCGCGCTTTTGCATGGTTGGCAAACGAAAAACATCGTTCGAGGGAAGATTTTTACGATTTGCTTACCTTCAGGTTAGCCGCTGAATTATTGTCCGACAAGACCTCATGCGTCTGAGGCGAGATTTAACCACGTGGCTTGACAAGGGTTGTGCCGACAACGCTGTCATGATGCCACCTAAATTTGACTTGACCCTGAGGCAGAACACAGGCTTTGTGGCGCCGATTGCCCGCCGGGCTAAGCTGCGCGTCAGGGTAACAGATAAAAAATCAACGTTTTCAAAGAGTTGTGCCTTGAAAATCCTCCGCCGCCGCAAAACCAAAATCGTTGCGACCCTGGGTCCCGCGAGCTCCAGTGCCGAGATGCTGGCACAGCTTCACCAGGCTGGCGCCGACGTTTTCCGGTTGAATTTTTCGCACGGCAATCATGAAGACCATGGCCGCAACATCGACCTGATCCGCGACCTGGAAGCCAGAACCAAGCATCCGATTGGTATCCTGGCCGATGTCCAGGGGCCGAAGTTGCGCGTCGGCCGCTTTATGGGCGGCGCCGTCGTCCTGACCGCCGGCCAGGCCTTTCGCCTGGACCTCAATCCGACGCCAGGCGACTCCCGCCGCGCTACCCTGCCCCACCCCGAAATCATAGCTGCCGCCCAGATCGGCTCGCACCTCTTGCTCGACGACGGCAAGCTGAAGCTGCGCGTGACGCATGTGCGGGAAGACCACCTGGAAACCATCGTTGTCATCGGCGGGCGCCTAAGCGACCGCAAGGGTGTCAATGTCCCCGACGTCGTCCTGCCTATCCCGGCCCTGACCGAGAAGGACCGCGCCGACATGGAGTTCGCGCTGGAGCGCGGTATCGAGTATATAGGCCTGAGCTTCGTCCAGCGTCCCGAAGACGTCATAGAGGCGCGCGAAATCATCAAGGGCCGCGCCTGGGTACTGTCCAAGCTGGAAAAGCCTCAGGCGCTGGATAATCTCGAAGAGATCATGGCACTGAGCGATGCCGTCATGGTCGCCCGCGGCGATCTCGGCGTCGAATTGCCGCCAGAAGAAGTCCCCCTGGCCCAGAAGCGCATCGTGCAGTGTGCGCGCGCCCACGGCAAACCGGTCATCGTCGCCACCCAGATGCTGGAATCGATGATCACCGCGCCCACCCCCACCCGCGCCGAAGCCTCCGACGTCGCCACGGCCGTGTTTGATGGCGCCGACGCTGTCATGCTTTCGGCCGAAACCGCCGCCGGCCAATACCCGATCGAAGCTGTCACCATCATGGACCGCATCGTGGCGCGCGTCGAAAAGGACGACGGCTGGCGCACCATGACCGACCGCCGCCGGCCCGAGCCAGAAAAGACCACGTCAGGCGCGATTGCTGCGGCAGCCCGCCAGGTAGCCCAGACCATCGACGCAGCGGCCATCGCCGCCATGACGAACTCGTCCAGCACGGTTCTGCGCGTCGCCCGCGAACGCCCGACAGCGCCGATCATGGGTCTGACGCCGAACCTCCAGACCGCCCGCCGCCTGGCCCTGACCTGGGGCGTGCATCCGGTGCTGACGCCGATTACGCATTCGATGACCGAGACCGTGGCGGTGGCGACCAAGCTGGCAAGATCCGAAGGCATTGCCGAGCCTGGCCAGGACATTGTCATCGTTGCCGGGATGCCATTCGGCAAGTCGGGCTCTACCAACGCCCTGCGCGTCGCCCGGGTTACGCGCACCAACACCGAAGAAGCCGAGTTCGTCGACGACGCCTGAGTCCGATCGCTCCCGCGCTCACCCCAGACTGTCCGTCGCAAAGGCCACTGGCAGCAGTTCTCCCACAGTAAAAGAGGTCTGCGGGCCAGCGGCATTGCACAGCCAGACGCGGGTCTGCGGCGCGGCGAACTCGGCCAGCTTCTGACGGCAACCACCACACGGCGCGACCAGGTCCAGGCGATCGGCACTGACGGCGACTTCGGTTATCTGGCGTGCGCCGGACATGATCAGGTGTGCAATGGCCGTGGCTTCGGCGCAGAGGCCTTCCGGGAAGGCGACGTTTTCGATATTGCAGCCGGCATGGATGCGGCCGTTTTCGTCGCGTAAGGCTGCACCGACCTTGAACTTCGAATAGGGCGAGTGACTGTGCTGCATGGCGGCGCGGGCCGCCTCGAACAGATCCTGGGACAATTTTTTGCCTTCCGAAACATCCGCGCAGCAGCGGAATCCGCTATCCTGGAACCGCGAATGAACGCGAATTTTGGGGCGATCCTTGCATTCAGCGTATCCCCACACCGGACCATTGAGCGCCTGAGGTGCTTTCTTTATTCGCGTTTATTCGCGGTTCCAAACCATCCTACAATGCCGCCGCGTAGCAAGAACAGGACGAACCGCAAATCCGTGTCCATCCGTGGTTCAAAAATCCTACTCGATATACTCCGGCGCGGCGATTCGCTTGCCCAGCAGCATAGCGTCGGCGACGATGCGCAGCGGTGCGAAGTCGGCGTCGGACGTGCCGGAATTGATAAGCCCCAGGAAGTGGGCATAGAGACCCGGATATTCGGCTTCCTTTTCCTTGAGCTTGACGTGGCCATTTATCTCCAGTTCGGTCCCGCCCAGGTGCAGGGCGAGCTTTTCGCCCCTTGCGCTCTCGATATAGATACTCCAGGTCTGGATGCCGGTTTGCAGGAAATCGTATTCCGCCCGGATCGGTAAGCCGCTTTCGGTCGTCATATCCATCTCGACCTGGATCGGCGCGTCGCAATTGACCGGAATGTGCAGGTCGGCCTTTTTAACGATCACCGCCTCAGGCAGGATTGCCGTAAGAATCGATAGCGAATTGATGCCTGGGTCAAATACCCCCATGCCGCCGGCTTCGAATATCCACGTCTGGCCGGGATGCCACTGACGGACATTCTCCTTCCACATGATCTTCACCGAAGACACCTTGCGTTCGGCAATCCACTGTCGCACAGCCTCGACGGCCGGGGCGAACCGCGAATGCCACGACGCCAGCAGACTGACACCCTTCGCTTTCGCCAAGGCTGCAATAGCCTCCGCCTCTCCCAACGTAGCGGCGGGCGGCTTTTCCAGGAAGGTGTGCTTGCCGGCAGCGATCACTTTCCCGGCGATGGCGTGCCGGATCTGCGGTGGGGTACAGATGGCGATGGCGTCGATTTCGGGATGGGCGGCCAGCATCTCTTCCATCGAGTTATAACCGGCCAGACCGTCGACACGCGAAGTCGGGCTGCAGCCGGCCACCAGTTCCAACGCCGGATTACCGCGGATCGACGGAATATGCTGGTCGACGGCGATCTTGCCGAGTCCGATCAGACCGATTTTGAGACGCTTGGACTCGGTAAACATAAGAACTTTCCCTGTTAATTTTGTACTCGCCGCTCAGCTTTAGCGCAGGCTGGCATGAAATTGTAGTACTTTTTAGTCCTGTTCGCTGAGGCTATAGATTCGCTGCATGGGCAGCCACTTTTCACCTTCGATAGCAAACGGCAAGGCCTGCTGGAACTGCCACATGAGGGTTTCCCATGCCTGGACATCGGCGCTGGCGGCATCCGCCGCAGCCTTGGCAGCCGGATCATAGCCCTCCCCCGGCGTCAGGACCATGACCAAGCGGTTACCGACCTGGAAAATCTCCAACGCGTCGATCCCGGCATCGCGAATCGACGCGTTGATCGCCGCCGGCACCGCACCGGGCGCGTGCCAGGCCTTGTAACGCTCGATCAGGACCGGATCATTCTTGAGATCCAAAGCGAAATACAGTTTCTCAGCCATCGCGCACTCCATTTGTCTGAGTTTATAGCCAGCAAAATCCACCTTGGCAAATTTCATATTTGACGTTTTCGTTCATATGTGATGATAAATTGCCCCACAATAACAAGGGTTTTACGGGCCCGTACAAACAGGGAAAAACTTCATGTCGACCTCGCCTGCCTCCGGCACGCCGGCGCGTAATGCGCTCTGGCCGGTGCTGCTGATCACCGCCTTGTTCTTCTTCTGGGGCATGGCCAACAATCTCAACGACATTCTGATCCCGCAGTTCAAGAAGGCTTTCATCCTCACCGACCTGCAGTCTGGCCTGGTGCAGTCAGCCTTCTATATGGGCTATTTCTTCCTGGCCCTGCCAGCAGCCTTCCTGATGCGCAAGCTCGGCTACAAGGCCGCCGTCATTACCGGCCTGGTGCTTTACGCAATCGGCGCCTTCCTGTTCTGGCCGGCGGCGGAAAACCATCAATACACGTCCTTCCTCGGTGCCCTGTTCGTAATAGCTTCTGGCCTGGCCTTCCTGGAGACCTCGGCCAATCCGCTGATCACTGTGCTGGGCCCGCCGGACAAGGCGGCCTTCCGCCTCAACCTGGCCCAGGCCTTCAATCCCTTAGGTTCGCTGGCCGGCATCTGGATAGGTCAGACCTATATTCTGTCTGGGATCGAGCACGACGAAACCGCCCTGGGCACCATGACCGAAGCCGCCCGCCAGGCCTTCTACATCTCCGAGGTCAAGGCCGTACAAGGCCCCTATCTGGTGATCGGCATCGTCGTCCTGGCCTGGGCCGCCCTGGTTCTATTCAGCAAATTCCCCGCCGCCGCCACGAATAATGCCGAGGAGGATGCCGGCGAAGAGGTCGGCTTCGTCCGCTCCATCGGCCGCCTCTTCGAAAAGCCGCGCTTCCTGGTGGGCGTCGTGGCGCAGTTCTTCTATGTCGGCGCCCAAGTCGGTATCTGGAGCTACATGATCCGCTACGGCCAGACGGAGATCGGTCTGGTCGATAAGGACGCCGCCACCTATCTCTACTATGCACTGGCCGCCTTTGCAGTCGGACGCTTCTTCGGCACCGCGTTGATGAGCAAGCTGTCGCCGAACCTGATCCTGGGGGTTTTTGCCGTCATCAACATTGCCCTGATGGTTGCTGCTGTCGCCTTGGGTGGAGAGACCGGAATGTGGGCCCTCGTGGCGTCGAGCTTCTTCATGTCGATCATGTTCCCGACCATCTTTGCCACCTCAATCGCCGGCCTCGGCAACCTGACCAAGACAGGATCGTCGCTGCTGGTGATGAGCATTATCGGTGGCGCTGTGCTGACCGTGGTCATGGGCTTCGTTTCCGATCACAGCCACATTCGCACTGCGTTCCTCGTAGCTGCGGCGTGTTTCCTTGTTATCGCCGCCTATGCCTTTTCGGCGCCCAGGGCCGTCAAGGCCCACTGAGATGATCATCGACGCTCACCAGCATCTCTGGCAGATCGGCCGCAACGACCAGTTGTGGCCGACACCGGACCTGCCAGAGATTTACCGTGATTTCGTCGCCGCTGACCTGCGTGACGTGACGACAGCCTGCGGCATCTCCGGCACCGTCCTCGTCCAGTCCCAGCCATCCGAAGCCGACACCCTGTGGCTGCTCTCCCTGGCCAAGGCAGAACCGCTGGTCAAGGCCGTCGTCGGGTGGACCGATTTCGTGTCGCCGCAGGCGGCGGAGCGCATCGCCCACCTGTCGCGTCAGCCCAAGCTGAAAGGTCTGCGTCCGATGCTGCAGGGATTGGAGGACGACTGGATCCTGCAGGAGGCCTGCCGCCCAGCGCTGGAGGAAATGACCGCAAGCGGCCTGACCTTCGACGCCCTGGTCTTTACGCGTCACCTCCCCGCCATCGACGGCATCGCAAAG
Organism: Asticcacaulis sp. AC402; assembly: GCF_000495835.1. Taxonomy (GTDB): domain Bacteria; phylum Pseudomonadota; class Alphaproteobacteria; order Caulobacterales; family Caulobacteraceae; genus Asticcacaulis. Next base: position 62,297 of record NZ_AWGC01000014.1, on the reverse strand, counting down.
CGCTACCCGGCCCTGCGCATTATCATCGACCACGGCGCCAAGCCGCCGATCGCCGCCGGCGAGATGCAGCCCTGGGCCGATGTTATTCAACGCGTTGCCGAAAACCCCAATATCGCCTGCAAGCTGTCGGGCCTGCTGACCGAGGCCGGCGACAATCCAATCACGCCCTATGCCGACCATCTGTTCGAGGTTTTCGGACCCGACCGGTTGCTGTGGGGATCGGATTGGCCGGTCGTGCTGTTGAAAAGCAGCTACCGAGACTGGTTCGACTGGACGACAGCCTGGTTGGCCAATAAGGACACAGCCATGCGTGACGCCATACTGGGTGGCAATGCCCGCCGCATTTACGCCTTTGATGAGGGGCCGCACCATGCCTAGAAATACAACGGCTACGAAGTACCGCGCGCCGGCACTGGAAAAGGGCCTCGACGTGCTGGAATTGCTGGCCGGCGCCAAGCAGTCGATGACCTTGTCGCAGATTTCTCAACAACTGGACCGTTCGGTCAGTGAATTGTTCCGCATGGTCCAGGTGCTGGAGGCGCGCGGCTATGTCGGCACCTCGTCGCGCGGCGACGGCTTCGAACTGACCAACAAGCTGTTTTCGCTGGGCATTTCGCGCGGCCCCAGCCAGAACCTGCTGGCCAGCGCCCTGCCCTTGATGCAATCCTTAAGTGACACCACCCGCCAGGCCTGTCACCTGGCCATTGCTTCCGATGACCGCATGGTGGTCATCGCCCGTATCGAGGCGCCCGGAGATCTGGGCTTTTCGGTCCGAGTCGGTTACCAGCGACCACTGATCCATTCGACGTCGGGTGTGGTGCTTTACGCCTTCCAGAAGTCGAAGATTCGTGACCAGTGGCGTGCCTTGCTAAAGGCCGGCGCCACTGGCGAGGAATGGAAAGCCTTCGAGAGCAACGCCGAAAAGGCGCTGTCCCAGGGGCATTTCACCTCGCTGTCGGAATACATCGACGGCATAACCGATCTGTCCGCGCCAGTAATGAACGATGTGACGACGGTCGCTGCCCTGACCATGCCCTATATCCACGTCCATGGTGGCGTTAGCCATGACGAGGCGCTCAGCCATCTGAAGGCAGTGGCCAAAAGCTTGAGCAAATCGCTCGGCGGTCCGGGATAATTTGCTTGCCTGTCAGATGAGGGGTTGTTATCCGTTTCATCTATAAGAACAGTTTCAAACTTGAATCATCAGCGACGAAACGCGCAACCGTGACCTTAACCGCATACCTGCCTTGCAAAGCCATCGGCACGACGCCGGTAAGCGTCACCGCGCTTGGTTTCGGCGCGGCGGGCATCGGCAACCTGTATCGCAAGGTCGAAGATGCCGACGCCGAAGCCGCGCTCGACGCCGCCTTCCGCCATGGCATTACCTATGTCGACACGGCACCGCACTACGGTCAGGGTCTGTCGGAACGCCGCGTCGGCGCCGCGCTCAATCCCGGCATCATTTTGTCGACCAAGGTTGGCCGCGTGCTGGATCCGCTTCACGCAACGCCGCCGCCCGGCACCGAGCGTCACGGCTTCGTCGACGGCGACCCGTTTGAGCCGCGCTTCGACTATTCCTATGACGGCATAATGCGTTCGTTTGAGGCCAGTTGCACCCGGCTGAACCGCAATTATGTCGACATCCTGCTGTGTCACGACCTGGGCACGATGCCGCACGGCGATAATGCCGACCACCACACCAGGATCTTCCTGAACAGCGGTTACCGCGCCATGGACGAACTGAAGGCGGCGCGCAATGTCGGCGCGATCGGCTTAGGGGTAAATGAGACCAGCATCTGCCTGGACGTTCTGCCCGATACTGATCTCGACACCATCCTGCTGGCTGGACGCTATACCCTGCTGGAGCAGGGCGCACTCGACGACCTGCTGCCGCAATGTTTGCGTCGCAAGGTGTCGATCATCCTGGGCGGGCCATTCAACTCTGGCATACTGGTTGGTGACAACCACTATAACTATGCCGCGGCGCCTGAGGCTATGGTCACGAAGGCGAAAGCTCTGGGCCGCGTCTGCGCCGACCACGGCGTGGCGCTGGCGGCGGCGGCGCTGCAATTCCCCCTCGCCCACCCGGCTGTGGCCTGCGTCATCCCGGGTATGGTGTCATCCGGTCAGGTCGAAAACAATCTCGAGTTGCTCTACACCGACATTCCCGCTGATTTATGGAATGCACTGAAGGACCAGGGCCTGCTGCGCGAGGACGCACCTGTCCCACAAGATACGAAACAACCGGTGGCGTCATGATTTTCGGCCCCTTCATCCTGTTGCACGACGATGACAATGTCCTGGTGTGCCGCGAGCATGCGGCCGGCGGCCAGATACTGATCTTCGACGGCGCCGACCTCAGCCTGTCCAGCGATATTGATGTCGGCCACAAGATCGCCCGCGTCGACCTGAGGGCTGGCGACAAGGTCCTCAAGTACGGTGCGCCCATCGGATCGATGACGGCCGATGCAAAGCGCGGCGACCATGTCCATATGCACAATATGAAAAGCGACTACATCAGTTCCCATACGCGTGAGGTGACAGGTCATGGCTGAAAAACCTTTCCAGGCCTGGCTGAGAGCCGACGGCCGCAAGGGCATCCGCAATGTCGTCGCCGTCGCCTATCTTGTCGAATGCGCCCATCACGTCGCGCGCCGCATCGTCGACAAGGCTGATGACAGCGAGGTCCATCTGATCGGTTTTCCCGGCTGTTATCCCAACCATTATGCCTACGACATGATGGAAAAGCTGTGCACCCATGCCAATGTCGGCGGGGTCGTGCTTGTGTCGCTGGGCTGCGAGAGTTTCAACCGCAATTCGCTGAAACGCGCCATCGAGGCGTCGGGCCGGCCGGTTGAAACCTTCGTCATCCAGAACGAAGGCGGCACCATGGAGACCATCCGCAAGGGGGTCGAGGCCGTGCGCCGAATCCAAACCATAGCGGGACAGACACCGCGTGGCGAGATGGATGTGTCGGAACTGATCATCGGCACGATCTGCGGCGGTTCCGACGGTACGTCCGGAATCACGGCCAACCCGGCGGTCGGTCGCGCGTTTGATTATCTGGGCGCCCAGGGTTGCGCCTGTATCTTCGAGGAGACCGGGGAACTGGTCGGCTGCGAGAAGATTATGGCGTCGCGGGCCATCACGCCGGAACTGGGCATCGAACTGGAAGCCTGCGTCCAGAAAGCCGAGGCTTATTACACCATAATGGGCTACGGCTCGTTTGCGCCCGGCAATGCCGAGGGCGGGCTGACCACCCAGGAAGAAAAATCGATGGGCGCCTACTCCAAGTCGGGCGCGGCGCCGATCTGCGGAATTCTAAAGCCCGGCGACCAGCCGCCAACAGGTGGTTTGTACCTGCTCGACGTCGTGCCGGATGGTGAGCCGCGGTTCGGCTTCCCCAATATTTCCGACAATGCCGAAATTGTCGAACTGATCGCCTGTGGGGCGCACATGACCCTGTTCACCACAGGGCGCGGCAGCGTTGTCGGCTCGGCCATCTCGCCGGTGATCAAGGTGTGCGCCAATCCGGAGACCTACCGCAAGCTGTCGGCCGATATGGATATCGACGCCGGCCGGATCATGGAAGGCCGCGCCACCCTGGACGAGGTCGGCGAAGAGATCACCCGGCTGGTCCTGGACGTTGCCGCCGGCCGTCAGACCCTGAGCGAGGAGATGGGCCACCAGGAGTTTATCCTGACCTATAAGGCGTTCGATCCGGTCGGCCCGGCCTGCCTGCCTTTGAAACAGTTCTGACGCCGCGTCAGCGGCCTTACCTAAGCTGGGGTTGTCCACAGATAAGCCAGACAAGTCAGATGGTTCGAGCGGCGTGACGAACTCAGCCATAACCGGACAAACCTGAAATCCGGCTTATCTGGCTTAACTGTGGACAACCCTTTCCATCATTGACGCCGCATTGCGGCCAACAGAAGAGACACTGTCCATGCCACGTCTTGCCGGGAAAACCGCCCTGATCACCGCTGCTGGTCAGGGCATTGGCCGCGCCACCGCGGAACTGTTCGTCGCCGAAGGCGCCAAGGTCATCGCCACCGATATCAAGGCCGACCTGGTTGGCACGATCGCGGGCGCCACGGCACGGGCTTTGGACGTCACGAATGCCGAAGCTCTCAAGGCCCTTGCTTCCGAATTTCCGGAAGTGAACGTGCTCTACAACTGCGCAGGCTACGTCCACGCCGGGTCGATTCTGGATTGCGACGAAGAGGCCTGGCAGTTCTCGCTCGACCTGAATGTAACGGCGCAATACCGCATGATCCGCGCCATCCTGCCGGGTATGCTGGCCAATTTTGAGAAGACTGGGGGCGGCGGGTCGATCATCAACATGTCGTCGATTGCCTCGTCCGTGAAGGGCATCCCCAATCGCTTCGCCTATGGCGCCACCAAGGCGGCGGTGATCGGCCTGACCAAGGCGGTAGCAGCGGACTTTGTGACCAAGGGCATCCGCTGCAACGCTATCTGTCCGGGCACGGTCGAGACCCCGTCCCTGCTGCAACGGTTGCGCGACACCGGCGACTTCGACAAGGCCTATGCCGAGTTCACGGCGAGGCAGGCGATGGGCCGCTTCGGACGGGTCGGGGAATTGGCCAATCTGGCGCTCTACCTGGCGTCGGACGAGTCAAGCTTCACCACAGGCCAGATTCATGTCATCGACGGTGGCTGGGTGAACTGAGCCTAAGCCCCGGAGATACTATGAAAAATCTGATCCTGCTGAGCCTTGCCTTGATCGGCGCTGTCCCCGTCTCTGCTTCCGCGATGGACGCCAAGTGGGAACCGATCTTCGACGGCAAGACGCTGGGCGGATGGACACCGAAACTCGCCGGTCACGCGGTCGGCGAAGATCCCAAACAGACCTTCGTTGTCGAGGATGGCGCGCTGCGTGTTTCCTACGCCAACTACAACAACCGGTTTGGCGCAGAGTACGGCCACATTTTCTGGAAAGCGCCGCTGAAAGCGTTTCGCATTCGCTTCGAGTACCGCCTGTTCGGCGATCCTTTGCCCGACATCAAGGTATGGGAGGTCAGCAATTCGGGCCTGATGTTCCACGCCCAGGCGCCCGAAACCATGCGCCGTGACCAGGCCTTTCCGGTCAGTCTGGAACTGCAACTGCTGGGCGTTCCACGCCCGCAGGAGGAGCCGACCGGTAATCTCTGCACGCCGGGCACCACCATCGTCATCGACGGCAGGCGCGACCTGCGCCACTGTATTCTGTCGTCTTCGCCGTTGCTGCCGGTCGGCCAATGGACCTCAGCGGAAGTGGAGGTCCTGCCCAATGGCGAGATCACCCATTTCATTGATGGCAAGGCCGTTCTGCAGTATTCGGCACCGGAGTTGGATCCTGCTGACAAGGATGCGGCGGCCCTGATTACCGCAGCGGGGGGCTCGCTGCATCTGGGGAAGGGTTACATCGCGTTGCAAGCGGAAGGCCAGCAGATCGAATTCCGAAAGATAGAGATACAGCAGCTCGACTGAGCGAAGTCAGCAGGCAACCGCTGAAACGTGCCCATCCCGATCATAGTCCAGTATTGTCGGGTCACGCCCAAAAGCCGGAATTTTCGCTTCCGGAGATCCGTTTCAGCACACGGGACATTCGTTAATGTCCTGAGTAGCCGCGTAGGATTTCCGGGTGATCTCCTCGAGCACGCCCAAGTCGACATCAGCCAGCTTGTTCAAATAGAGACAGGCCTTGGAAAGCTTGTGCTTGCCGAGCTTTGCCAGCAGAGCCTCATAGTCCGGAAAGCCGCCGACATAGAGGACGAGATTGGCTGCACGGGGCGAAAAGCCAATGCGGCACATGTCGCCTTCGTGGCCGCTGGCATAGCGATAGTGATAGGTGCCAAAGCCGATAATTGAGGGGCCCCACATCGCCGCGGGCTCACCGGTGACACGCTCCATCATCTCGCGGAGGGCCTTGCCGTCAGCGCGGCGCACCGGGTGCTCGACAGAGTCGAGAAAGGCTTCGACGCTCACCTGCGTGGGTTTGGTCTTGAGTTCTGCCAAGCGCATCTCCTTTCGGCGTCGCGGTTATGACTGCAATATCCGCCAAAAACGGTCATGCTGCAATCGCTGTCATGTCCGAAGTCCCTGACGCGGCAATTGCGTAAAAGCGCCAAAAAGGAAATTCATAATTGATAAGGCGTCCTCGGAATTGTCTTCCAAACGACGCTTCTTCTTCGGCGCTCAATTGTATGGCCGGTTGCTCTTCGCCTACGACCTGCAACACCATGCGAGCAAGACTGTCTTGCATGTCGGGCGACGGGTTGCGCAGGCCTTTGACGGCGTGTTCAAGCCGTTCGGTAATGCCGGCCAATCTATGCCGATCTTGTCGAAAAGTCATTCCATTTCGCTTTTGGGTCCTGTCCTTCGCGAGGTGTCGTTTACCGTGATCTGGAAAGAAAGCGGCGCGAAGTCAAAGGAAGTAAGATGAAGACTTGGGACCACGGGCCCGACATGCCGTCAGGCGACCGCGATGTCCATCCACACCATCGAGGTCTCCCCTGCCTTCAGGCACTTCAACCCCGAATTCGGTTGGTTGAACGGGTCCGGCATATGGTTGACCGGCTCGACGCAGAAAAAGTCCGGATGATCCAGCGGCGCGAAGACGTGCAGCCACTTGCAGTCCGGCGAGGCCCGAAGTGTCAGGACCGGCGTGTCGCCTTCGAGGATCTCGGCGCGGCCGCCGAAGCCTGTATAGCAATGGTCAATCGTCACTTCGTGGTCGACGATGTCGCCCTGCGACCAGTCCTTGCGCAGAACGCCGGCATGCCACGAAACCGGCAGGCACTCGTCGTCTGCCCGCCAGATGCCCGTTGTCACCGCCTTCAGACGCGTCTGGCGCGTGCGCGGGAAATAGGGGTGGAAGCCCAGACCCGCTGGCATGGTGTTACGCGATAGATTCTTGACGCTGAGATAGGCGCGCAGGCCTGCCGGGCGCAGTTCGTAGACCAGAACCGCCTCATAGGCCCACGGCCATTCATCGGCTTCGTGGGTGTAGGCCAGAACCACTCTGGTCGGGGCTGCCTCGACCACCTGCCAGGATGCGCGCCATCCCTGGCCGTGCAGCGGGTGCGGATGGCCGTTGCCGAGGTTCGGGGTCAGCTTGATCTTTTTGCCTTCGAAGGCGAATTCGCCGTTGCGGATGCGATTGCAATAGGGGACCAGCGGAAAGCTGGCCGTCATCAGGACGTCATCGCTCCCGTGGGCTGTGGGGCGCAGGATGTCCCGGCCCTGATGGACAAAACGCAAGATGCTGCCCGCGATTTCGGGGCAGATTTCCAGCGTGGTTTCGTTGGAGCTTAAGCGCAGCATAGTATTTCTCGTTATTCGCTTAAGAGATTGGCGGGCGATCCTTGCGGATCGCCCGGTACGCAGACTTACGACTTCTTCCAGAAGCCTTCGATGGCTTCGAGGGTCTTACCCTTGGTTTCTGGGACGAACTTCCAGACAAACAGCGCGGCAAGAACCGAGAAGCCAGCATAGAGGTAATAGGCAAAACCGTGGTTGAAGGTCGCGTTTAACCCCGAATCGCCGTCGATGACCAGGAACGACCAGGTGACGACGTAGTTCGAAATCCACTGCGCCGCGACCGCGATCGACATGGCCGCGCCCTTGATCGAGTTCGGGAACATTTCCGACAGCATCACCCAGACCACCGGACCCCAGGACAGGGCGAAGCCGGCGATGTAGAAGATGGCGGCGGCGAGCAGCATGGTCCCCTCCATCTTGCTTTGGAACATGAACCCCATGGCGGCCATGGCCAGGGCCATCATGATGGCGCCCAGAATCAGCAGCGGCTTGCGGCCCCAGCTGTCGACCGTGAAGGTCGCCACCAGAGTGAAGGCCACATTGGTCGCCATGACGATCACTGTCTGGAGGAAGGCGGAGTCCGTGCCCGCACCGATGTTCTTGAACATCAGGTTGGAGTAGTACAGCACGGCATTGATGCCGACAAACTGCTGGAAGATCGACAGCATGACACCAACCACGAGGACGCCGATGCCGAAGGACAAGAGCTTCCCGGAATGGGCCGTCGTGCTGTCCTTGATCTCGGTGTAGGTAGCATTGGCAGTGTCGGCGTCGTTCAATTCATTCAGCAGCTTGCGGGCCTTTTCTTCCTTGCCCTTCAGGACGTACCAGCGTGGCGTGTCCGGCATCATCAGCGCCGCCAGGAAGAACAGGGCCGCGGGGATAGCGCAACTGGCCAGCATCCAGCGCCAGCCCGTTGCATGAAGCCAGGTTTCATCGCCGCCACCCAGGCGCTGGATCTGCAGGTTGACAATAGCCACCAGAAGCATGCCGCCAACAATGGCCAGTTGCTGGAACGTAACCAGCAGGCCGCGTTGTTTCGGCGGCGCGATTTCAGCGATGTACATGGGAGAAATCAGCGATGCCATGCCGATGGCCACGCCGCCCAGGAAGCGATAGACCATGAAGGGATTGAGCGCATCGACCCCCATGCCGCCGATCGGCGCCAGGCCCAGTTCCGGATAGCCGGACAGGACCGATGAGGCGAAGAACAGGAAGGCCGCGATCAGCATGCCGACGCGGCGGCCCAGCCAGGTCGCGATCGGGCCGGCGAAGATGGAGCCGAAAACGCAGCCCAGAAGCGCGATGCCCGTGGCCTGACCGGCCAGCGAATTGCGCTCCAGTTCACTGAGGTCAATCCTGGGATCGACGAAATTGTGTTTAATGGATTCAACCGCGCCGTTAATCACGGCCGTGTCGTAGCCGAACAGCAATCCGCCTAGAGCCGCGCCAATGGCGAGACCCATGACCAGACCCATGTTCACGGTTTTTGTTGTCGAGGACATCCTCTACTCCCTTGAAGTCGGGCATGTTGCCCGTTCCCTAGTCTGTTGAAGCACCTTTTTTGTGTGGCCTTATGATTGGGGTGATGCTTGACGGAACCTTAACTTTTTGCGCAGGATCGCGCAAGCCAATCCATCGCAGAAAGCTATATTTTAAAAGGCTTTGCGCGCGAAATTCGCCTGAATCGGCGCGCATTCACGGTTAACTTTGTTACCGCTACCAGTGACGCAGTGCAACACAGTTAGTGATTATGCCGCGGCATCTTTTCAGCGATGCGGGTAAACTTAAGGGCAGGCTCCATCACGCCGCCCGTGTGCAGTTGCGAGACCGTACTGCGATAGATCTCCTGCCACGGGGTCATGCTCTCGGGGATGGGCGGCAAGGGTTCTTTTTTGCGTTGCGCGATGACATCGGGCTCGACCAGGGCGTCGCAGGCGCCGGTCGTTAGGTCGATGCGGATCATATCGCCGGTCCTCAGCCACGACAGGCCGCCGCCGGCAGCACTTTCCGGCGAGGCATTGAGGATGGACGGCGAATCCGACGTGCCCGACTGACGGCCGTCGCCGAGCGTCGGCAGCGAGGTGATGCCACGTTTCAGCAAGTCGTTGGGCGGCTGCATATTAACGACCTCCGCCGAGCCCGGCCAGCCGATGGTACCGGAGCCGCGGATAACCAGGATGGTGTCTTCGTCAATGTTCAGCGCCGGATCGTTGATGCGTTCATGATAGTCGGTCGAGCCGTCGAACACCACCGCCTTGCACTCAAAGATGTTCTCGAAGCCCGGGCGCGACAGGTAGCGGGCACGGAATTCCTTTGAGATCACCGATGTCTTCATGATGGCAAAGTCGAACAGGTTGCCCTTCAGCACCAGGAAACCGGCGCGTTCCATCATCGGTTCGGCGACGGTCTTGATCATCTCGCGGTCTTTTGAGGCCTTGCCGTCGATGTTCTCGCCCAGGGTCTTGCCGGTGACAGTCGCGGCCGTGGTGTCGATCAGGTTGGCGACGGCCAGTTCATGCAGGATGGCCGGTACACCGCCGGCGCGATGGAAGCGCTCACCGAGGTATTTGCCGGCCGGCTGCATGTTGAGAAGCAGCGGGATATCATAGGCCGCACGCCAGTCGGCATCGGTGATATCGACCCCGGCATGACGGGCCATGGCGGTGATGTGCGGCTGGGCATTGGTCGACCCGCCGATGGCCGCGACGGCGGCGATGGCGTTCATGAACGACGCCTTGGTCAGGATCTTGGAGGGCTTCAGGTCCTCATAGGCCATCTCGACGATACGCACGCCCGTCTCATAGGCCATCTGGCCGCGCTCACGGTACGGCGCCGGAATGGCCGAGCAGCCGGGCAGCGACAGGCCCATAGTCTCGGCGACCGCGTTCATCGTCGAAGCCGTGCCCATGGTGTTGCAGTGACCTGCCGACGGGGCCGAGGCGCAGGCCATGTCGAGGAATTCGTCTTCGGTGATTTCACCGGCGCCCAGCTTGCGTCGGGCGCGCCAGATGACCGTGCCGGACCCAACCAGGTCGCCGTCGTGCCAGCCGTCCAGCATCGGCCCGCCCGACAGGACAATAGCCGGGATATCGACGGCAGTGGCGGCCATAATGCCCGCCGGTGTGGTCTTGTCGCAGCCTGTGGTCAGGACCACCGCGTCCAACGGGTAGGCGTGCAGGATCTCGATCAGAGTCATCATCGAGAGGTTGCGGTCAATAGCCGCGGTCGGACGGCGGCAGTTTTCGAAGATCGGGTGGACCGGAAACTCCATGCAGATGCCGCCGGCGTCACGGATGCCGTCGCGGGTACGCTTGGCCAGTTCCAGGTGGATTCGGTTGCACGGCGCGATGTCGCTGCCCGACTGGGCGAAACCGATGATCGGCCGGCCCGACCGCAGCTCCTGGGGGGTAATTCCATAGTTCATGAAGCGTTCGAGATAGAGCGCCGCCATGTCGATATGTCCAGGCGCTTCGAACCATTCCTGGGACCGGAAACGACCGTTTTGGGTTGCGGGCTTTCTTGTGGACATGGGGCTTAATCCTGGAAGACGTTTTGGGGCTGGCCCGGGATATCGACGTCGAAGCGGAACAGGCCGCCGGCCTGGGGTTGCTGTTTGATCTCGTCAGCGCTGAGGCCCTTGGCAGCCGTGGTGGCATAGACGGTCTTGAGGTCGTGGCCACCGAAGGCGATCTTGGTGACATTGGACACCGGCAGCCGGACCTGGCGGATTAAGCCACCATCGGGCGCGTAACAGTTGACACCCCAGCCAAAGAACAACCCGACCCAGACCTGGCCGGCGGAATCTACGATCGGACCGTCCATATAGCCTTCGCCGTGTTCGCTATAATGTTTTGCCCTTACGCTATCGCCGCTTACCGGCGGCTTGCCATTGGTGTCCAGGCGGGCGAATTCCCGCTTGTTGGAAATATGGCCCGAGGCGTCGAGCTCGAAGGCGTAGATGATCTTTTTGAGGGTGTCATTGTGGTAAAGGGTCCTGCCGTCCGGGCTGACCGCCGGACCGTTGGTGATGACATAGTCATGGTCCATGGCGACAAGGCCGCGATTGTCGTAGCGATAGAGCTTGCCGGTCGGATTGACCTCGTCGTCGTCCATCGAGCCGAACCACAACCGGCCGTGATGATCGACATATCCATCATTGAGACGATTGGTCGGAAGGCCCGGTTCGACCTGAAGGCGGAATTCGAACTGGCCAGTTTTGGCGTCCAGGTCATAGAGTCCGGTCTTGCAGCCGACGATAAATCCGCCGGATTTTTTAGGCGCCAGGAAGCCGCAGGGTGATGGGGCATGAAAGACCTGGTGCGAGCCGATGTTGACGTCATAACGCAGGACTTCAGAGCGCTTGATGTCAACGAACCACAGGGCGTGGTCATGGGCACTCCAGAGAGGGCCCTCGCCCAGGGTGCACTTGCGGTCCCAAACACAGATGGGCTGGAAGCGTTCGGTCATGTTCATTTCCCGAAAGTTGGAAGCGACAACATCTACTCACCGCTGAGGGCGCCGCCCTTCTTATCCTCCACCGCTTGCGGGGGAGGTGCCGCCGAATGGCGGCGGAGGGGGAGCCGGGAGCTCGGAACGCCCCCTCCGTCTCGACGCGCTTCGGCCCATAAGGGACCTCGCTTGCTCGACACCTCCCCCGCAAGCGGTGGAGGATAAGAAGGGGCGGTTACGCTAACTCAGGCCTACCGCCAGCCGGCGTCGATCCAGTAGCCATGGCCCGTGCAAAGCGACGCATCGTCGGACGCCAGGAACAAAGCCAGCGAAGCGACGTTCGCCGGCTCGATCCGGCCCTTCAGGCACTGGGCATCGACGATCTGCTGCTCGCCTTCGGGCGTGTACCATTTCATCTGACGCGGCGTCTTCACATTGCCGGGCAGGATGGTCGTAACGCGGATATTGTCCGGCCCCAGTTCCCGGGCCAGGGCACGTGTCATGCCCTCGATACCGGCCTTGGCCGTTTCGTAAAGGACCAGATCCGGCAGGCCCAGGTGCCAGGAGATCGAACCGAAGTTGATGATGGCGCCGCCACCCCTGGCCTTCATGCCCGGCACCACAGCCTTGGCGCAGAACAGCAGGTGCTTCAGGTTGACCGCGATGCGGTTGTCAAAATAGGCCTCTGTGACGTCTTCCAGGCGATGACGGTCGTCGTTGGCAGCGTTGTTAAGGAGGATATCGACCGGACCAATGCCGGCAATCACCTTTTCGACCGCCGGAATATTGGTCAGGTCGCATTTATGAAACGTGGCCGCACCGGGCTCCAGCGTCGCTGACACGGTGTCCGCCAGGTCGATGAAGTGAACGATAGCGCCCTGACGGACGAAGCCGGTGACCAGACCGGCGCCGATACCGGAGCCCCCGCCGGTGATCAATACCGTACGGCCCTTGAGACTGGGATAGATGGCTGAGGACATGGTCACGATACTCTTTCGTTATACGATTTGGGCGCCATGGGCGGGCTCAAGAAGCCAGGGCTTGCGCCCGGGCGGCATTACGAGGTTTGAGCAGTCCGCGGTCAGCCAGGTTCTGCATCAGGTCGGCGATACCGAAGGTCCAGTGGCGCGCGTCCCTCGAGAAGGTCACACGGTTTTCGAGGCAACCCAGCCTGGGCGAGGATACCTTGACCACATCGCCGACCTTGTGCGTAAAACCACGGCCGGGAACGTCTCGGTCCTGGGTCGGTGCAAAAAGCGTGCCCAGCATCAGGACGAAGCCATCGGGATAGTGGTGCTCGCTCATCGCCTGAGCGATCAGGTCCAGCGGATCGCGGCTGATCTCACTCATGGTCGAACGGCCAACCAGCTCGTAACCTTCCGGACCGTCGATCTTGAGATCCAGCACGGCCGAGCGCACATCGTCGATGGTAAAACCTTCGTCAAACATGCGGATGAACGGGCCAAGAGCGCACGACGCGTTGTTGTCCTTGGCCTTGCCCAGCAACAGGGCCGAACGGCCTTCAAAACAACGCAGGTTGACGTCGTTGCCCAGCATGGCGCCGACGGCGCGACCGGTGGGATCGACCACCATGACGACTTCAGGTTCAGGATTGTTCCAGGTCGAGTCGGAGCGAACCCCGACCTCATCGCCCCAGCCGACTGACGACAGGACGGCCGACTTGGTGAAGACCTCAGCGTCCGGGCCGATAGCGACTTCGAGATATTGCGACCACAGGTCGTCAGCGATCAGCGCGGCCTTCAGCCTGGCCGACTCTTCGGAGCCCGGCTTGACCGAGCGAATGTCAGAGCCAACGCGCTCAGCCAGGGCATCACGAATGCCCTGGGCCTTGTCGGCATCGCCACGGGCGCGCTCTTCGATGACGCGCTCGACAGCCGAGACAGCGAAGGTGACGCCGGCAGCCTTGACCACCTGCAGGTCGATCGGCGACAGGAGCTGATGGCCCTTGCGCTCGCCGATCCAGGATTTAGCGAAGCTGAAGGACTCCAACTGGCCCAAAGATAGTCCGCCGTCCGGCGCGCCGCTTTGTGGCCACATCTTCATCAGTTGCGACACTGTCGGTGCCACAGCGCTCATGTCGAACACCTCGCCACCCGAGATCAGGATCGGGGTCGGGCCATCGGCGGTATCAAGGCGACCGACCAGGGTAGCGTTCTTCCAATCCACAGGCAGAAACGCCGGGCTCAGAGTATCAGGCATGTACAAATCCTTAAAGCCTTTGCGGGACAGCCCGCGTTCTTCCTCAACCCGTCTTATTGACAGCCCTCTGCTGCGGCGAAAACACGTCGCGGCGGGACCGATTTGTTAGCGCTAACATATCAGTCACACGCAGCACATTGTCAAGTCAAAGTTAGGAACTCGTGACGATTCCATAAAATTGAAATCATAATGCGTTTACAATCCTCCACCTGTCGCCACGGGTGCCGATGACTGGCGCTCGATCAGCGAAAAATCGCGAATTTCACGGACAGGTTCGAAAGGACGCCCCAACCGTTTGGCGCGGATCTGATCATTCATCAACCGGACGCTCAGCGCCGCCATATCAGCAATCGGCTGACGCACCGTGGTCAGTTCCGGCCATACGGACGACGCCATGGCGGTGTCGTCGAAACCGACGATGGTGATGTGGTCGGGCACGTCCAGCCCCAGGCGGTGAGCCGTTGCCACAGCGCCAGCGGCCATATCGTCATTGCTGGCGAAGATGGCTGTCGGCCTGTCCTTCTGCGCCAGAAGCCGTTCGGCGGCGTCGAAGCCCGAGCGGTAGGTGAAATAGCCTTGAGCGACCAAAGCCGGATCGACCTCCAGATCGGCCTTTTTCATCGCCGCCTCGAAGCCTTCGAAACGCATTTGACTGGCATAGGCGTTGGGGTGGCCCTTGATAAAGCCGATGCGCCGGTGGCCCAACTCGATAAGCCGCCGGGTCATGGTCAAGGCGGCCTTGTAGTCGTCGATGGTAACGCAGCACACCAGGGGGTCCGGCCGCGCCATGGCTACACCGACGAACGGCAGGTTCATGTCGCGCAAAATCTTGGCGACCCGCGACGAATCGCTGAGCGGCGGTGACAGGATGACGCCGTCGCAGCCAGCGGCCTTCATCTTTTCCAGCGCGGCAGTGGCGCCTTCGGGCCCTTCGCACGATTCAATCAAAAGTTGCGCTCCGCTAAGGGAGCTTTCCGACAGGATACCGAGCAGGAATTCGCTCAAAAACGCAACCGACGGATTGGAATAGAGCAGACCAATTCGCGCCGAATCCTGGGTGGCCAGGGATCGCGCAGCAAGATTGGGTGAGTAGTTCAGCGCCTCGACCGAAGCCAGAACCTTGGTACGAGTTTCCTCGCGGACGTTTTTTTCACCATTGATAACGCGCGACACAGTCATGGGCGACACACCGACATGGCGCGCCACATCGTGAATGGTGACGATATTGCCTCCCCGGCGACTGAGCCTGCGCGCCAAACTGATTACATCCCTCATTCATCCCGGCGCGTTTCAAGACGCCGCGCCTTGTGGTTCAGGCCATGTATAGGACGCAAACCAAGGCTTGGCAAATGGGTTGATAACGGTCACACTGTGTTCGCTGATGAAATTCCTTTGGCCGGCGAAAATCTTACGGGTCAGTTGTCGTACAAAAAGCACTTGAATTGCAGGCAATTGTTTGCCGTTATCGGCGCAAAGATCAAGAGTTGAGGGTGCTGTTATGTTCTTGCCATTGCGCGCCGGCGCAGCCGCCCTGGGCGCTATCGCCTGTTTCGTCCTTCCCGTGTGCGCTCTGGCCGCCGAAGCCCCACGATTCGCCGGTGTCTTCGGCGACCACGCCGTCCTGCAGCGTGATGCCGCGATCAAGGTCTGGGGTAAGGCGGTGCCCGGTTCGGCCGTCACCGTAACCTTCAACGGCTCCAAGGCGACCGCAACGGCCAATGCCGCCGGAAAGTGGGCGTCACAACTGCCACCTGCCAAGGCCGGCGGGCCTTACACCCTGGCCGTTTCGGACGGCATCCAGACGACCACCCTGGCCGACATTCTGGTCGGTGACGTCTATCTGTGTTCCGGCCAGTCGAACATGGAATTTACCGTCCGCTATACCACCAATGCCGGCTCTGAACTGAACACCAGCAACGACAAGCTGCGCTTCATCACCCTCGACCGCGTCGCGGCCATCACGCCGCAGTCTGAGCTTGGCAAAGCGACACCGTGGCAGGTGGTCACACCGCAGACTGTCGGCGATGCCTCGGCCGTCTGTTACTTCATGAGCAAGTCGCTGGCCAAGACAGAAAATGTCCCGGTCGGCATGATCCATGCATCCTGGGGCGGCACCTTTATCCAGGCCTGGATGAGCAAGGAGGGCCTGGGCGCAGTCGCCAGCTATCGTCCTGGTCTCGACGCCCTGAACCTCTACGCCAGCGACCGGGCCGCCGCCCAGACCCAGTGGGCCGCCGCCACCCAGGACGCCTGGAAGGCGACCGAGGACGATCTCGCCACCAAGCTGCAATGGATTGAGCCCAAGTTCCGCGACACAGACTGGAAGACCATTGTGCCCGATGTCATCTGGGAGGGCTCACCCGATCCGGAGCTGACCACGTTCGACGGCATCGTCTGGTACCGCACGGCCGTCACGGTCACGAAGGCCCAGGCGGCACAGGCGGCGCGCCTGAGCCTGGGGCCCATCGACGATGTCGACATCACGTGGATCAATGGCGTCAAGGCCGGCACGACCTACGGCTGGAACACACCGCGAGACTATGACCTGCCCGCCGGCACGCTTAAGGCCGGACGCAACGTCATTGTCGTTCGTGTCACCGACACCGGCGGCGGTGGCGGCCTTTACGGCAAGACCAGCGAAAAGAAGATCCGCTTCGCGGATGGCTCCACGGTGGGCCTGCCCAATGTCTGGCGCTACAAGATCTCCGGTCCGATCCGTCCCGGCGCCAGGGTGGCCGGCGAGCCCTGGGCCGTGCCCAACGGCCTGACCACCCTTTACAACGCCATGATCGCACCCGTTGCCCCCTACACAATCAAGGGAGTCGCCTGGTACCAGGGCGAGGCCAATGTCGATTCCCCCGTCGAGTACCAGTCCCTGGTGACGGCATGGATGAACGACTGGCGGCAAAAGTTCGACAATCCCGCCCTGCCCTTCCTGATTGTGCAACTGGCAGACTATGGCCCGGTGGCGTCAAGGCCGGTCAATTCCGGCTGGGCGCGTCTGCGCGAATCGCAACGCCTGGCCGTCAAGGCCGACCCCCATGCCGGCCTTGCCATCAGCCTGGATGTCGGCGACCGTTTTGACATCCATCCGACGCAGAAGACCGTCATCGGCAACCGCCTGGCCCGGGCCGCCCAGAGCGTGGTCTATGGCAGGTCCGTCACGCCTTCGGGACCGGAACCGGTCAGTGTCGCGCGCATGGTCGATGACCTGATCGTCACCTTCAAAAACACCAGCGGCGGTCTGGTCACCTATTCCGGCAATACTGCCCTGGGCTTTGAAGCCTGTACAGAAACCGACTGCACCTTTGTTTCGGCAACACCTGACGGCGACCGCATCATCCTCCAGGGCGCCAACCGCATCGGCGTCATCAAGGTGCGCTACGCCTGGGCCGACAGCCCCTATGTCAACCTTTACAGCCAGGACGACCTGCCCGCCGGACCGTTCGAGATGGAGATCAGCCAATGAAACTGTCGCGCCGTACCCTATTGACCGCTGCACCCGCTGTGGCTGCCTTACCTACCGCTGCCGAAGCCGCCCCGGCCCCGTTCAAGCCGACCTGGGAGTCGCTGGGCGCCGGCTACCAGACGCCGGACTGGTTCCGCGACGCCAAGCTGGGTCTGTGGGCCCACTGGGGCCCACAATGCATCCCGGAATGCGGCGACTGGTACGGCCGCCAGATGTATATCCAGGGCAATTTCTATTACGAGCACCATACCAAAACCTACGGCCACCCGGCCCAGTTCGGCTTCATGGAGTTCCTGAAAGACTGGAAGGCTGAGAAGTTCGATCCGGAAGGTCTGCTGGCGCTCTACAAGTCGATCGGCGCCAAGTACTTCGTCGCCATGGCCAACCACCACGACAATTTCGATCTCTACGATTCGAAATACCAGAACTGGAATTCGGTCAATATTGGCCCCAAGCGTGACATCTGCGGCGACTTTGCCAAGGCCGCCCGCGCCCAAGGCCTCAAGTTCGGCCTGTCCAACCACGCCGCCCATGCCTGGCATTGGTGGCAGACCGCCTATGGCTACGACGCCGAAGGGCCGGTCAAGGGTCTGCGCTACGACGCCGCCCGCCTGACCAAGGCCGACGGCAAGGGCAAGTGGTGGGACGGCTACGACCCGCAAGAGCTCTATACCGGCCGGTTCGGCGACATGCCACCGCCCGACGGCATCAATTCCGTTAAGGCTATGCAGGACCACATCAACTCCACCTCCGGCCAGTGGCTGGAGACGGTTCCGCCCAACGGCGCCTACTATGCGAAAAAGTGGCTGCTGCGCCAGAATGACATGATCGACAAATACAGGCCGGACCTGGTCTATTTCGATAACTACGGACTGCCGCTGGAACAATACGGCCTGGACGCCACCGCCTATTACTACAATCAGGCCGCCAAGTGGCACGGCACGGCGGACGTCATCGCCACCGGCAAGAAACTGGACGACACCCAGCGCAAGGCTATCACTGAGGACATCGAGCGCGGCTATTCCGATCGCCTGCGCGATAATGTCTGGCAGACCTGCACCTGCATCGGCAACTGGCACTATGATCGCGGCCTGTATGAGCGCAACGGCTATAAGAGCGCCAAAAACGTCATCCAGCGCCTGGTCGACATCGTGTCGAAGAATGGCAACATGCTGCTGTCAATCCCGGTCCGCGGCAATGGCGAGATCGACGAGAAGGAAGTCGCTATCCTGGGTGAGATGAAGGCGTGGCTGGACGTCAATGGCGAGGCCATCTTCGGCTCGCGGCCCTATGCCATCTTTGGCGAAGGTCCGTTCAAGATCGTCGAAGGCCATGTAAACGAAGCCGAGGCCAAGCCATTTACCCACGAGGACATTCGCTACACCACGAAAGCTGGTACGCTTTACGCCCTGCCGCTGGAATGGCCCTATAGCGGCTTCGTCACCCTGGCCAGCCTGGCCGAGGGTTCACGCTTGCGCAAGGGCAAGGTCGAGCGGGTGGAACTGCTGGGACATGGTGAGCCGTTGCAGTTTGAACCGGGGATGGACGGGTTGACGGTGAAACTGCCGCCGGTGCGACCAGCGTTCTCGCCGGCGCTGAAGCTCATGGGATCGGGGATCGTCTGATGCGGTTTGTTCTGTCGACCCTGGCTGTGCTCCTGGTGGCGACGGCCTGTTCGCCGCCGCCCTCCCAGCCCGCGGAGGACAGCCTTTCGGCATCATCCACGACCCTGGGTTTCGACATCGCCCTGACCTTCAGTCCGGCGGCCAGGGCTAAGCTCGGCGAAATCAAGGAAAAGGTCAATGTGGCTGCCATGTATTGGGGCGAGCCGACAGACAAGGCTGCGTCGATAGCCGACGAGATGGGTCAGATCGATCTCGGGCGCGACGATGTCATGGTCGAGCCGGCCGACCAGACGGTCCATGTTGCGGGAACCGGGCTCAAGACCGCCAGCCTCGCCGACATCACGTCAACGCCTTATGTTCTGGTCAATATCTACACCGCGCGCACGGTTAACCCTGACAACCTGCTGGATTGCGGTTTCTTCGAAGGTCCGATCTCCCCGGCAACCACGGCTGCCATCCATTGCAAGCTGATTGGGGAAGAATAGGCAGCCGCAGCGAGATGGTGTAGACATGGGGTAACCACAAAAGGGAAAACGTCGATGTCGAAATTGCCTGTCTTTGCCGGCTTGCTGCTGGGCGCCGCCTGCCTTGTCCAATGCTCACCCAAGCCTGCCGCAGATGCCGTAGCGGCTTCGTCCCAGACGGCCGATTTCAGCTATGACGTCCTCATTACGCTGACGCCTGCTGCCGAAGCCCGGTTGAAAACACGCGGTGAAAAGCTGACGGTGGAGACGCTCTATTACGGCAATGTCACTCCGGCGACCGCGGCCATGGCCGATCCCAAGGACGGTACTCTGCACCTGAACACAGATAGGGTGACCGTCGAACCGGCCAGCCAGACCGTGCGCATGAGCGGCGTCGGCGTCGATCCGGTCAAGCTCGCGTACATCACGCAGCAAAAGCCGCTGGCCTTGATCAATGTCTACGCCAGCAAGGACGGCAACAAGGTTGCGACCATCGCCTGCGACGTCTTCCAGGATTATGTCGCCGTCGCCCAGGAAAAGCCGGTAAAGGTGAATTGCGATTTGAAATAACTCAGATGCCATCGGGCTTTGCAAAACTGTCGCAATTCGCGGCTATTGCACGGCATCGCGTTTGAAAAGGCTGTCCTATGCGTTTGTTTGCCATTCCCCTGTTTGCGAGCCTCGGCCTCGCCCTGGTTCAATGTTCGCCGCAATCGGGCGAAGAGTCGAAGCCGACCAGCCTGCGTTCCACCGTCGAGCTCAAGCTGACGCCGGCTGCGGTGGCCAAGCTCAAGGCCACGGGTGAGACGGCGGTCCTCGACGCCCTCTATTTCGGCATCGTCACCCAGGAAACGGCGTCCATGGCCGATCCAAAAGACGGTACCATCCATCTGGGCACCGATCTTTACGACCTTCCGCCCAAGGCGAGCCAAACCGTCCGCCTGACCGCCAAGTCGGTCGATCCGGCGAAGTTTGATCTGATTTCTCAGGGCAGGCCGATCTTGAGAGTGGCCGCCTATGCTTCCAAGGACGGTCAGCGCGTGGAGACCCTAAGCTGCCACGACTATCAGGACTATGTTGACGTCGTGCAGAAGCAGGCTGTAACTCTCAGGTGCGATCTGAGCCAGCAGTAAGGATTTGTCGTCATCCGTCGATTACTGGGGAGGATTGGAGCGGGATGGCTTTAGGTAGAATCACCATCTCGCTCTAGGTTTTTGTTGTGTCGCGCAATTTATCCGAAAACGGGAGCGCCCGTGCGGGTGCGTCACACTTTATCGGATTGCGCTCTGGAACTTTCAAAATCTCAAAGGCCACGTGCGAATATTTATTTTTGCTGCCTGAGCCGCCGCCACCACATCCGGGCGGGCCTTGACCGCCGCCATGGCCGCCACGAAACCCCTATCGCGCTCGCCAAACGGAATCGGCGCCAAGCCATTCTGCATGAACATGATCACCGACAGCCGGCTGCCCGGATCCCGGATCGCCGCGATCAGAGCCTGGGCCGCGCCTTCGCTGTCGCCAGCGCACAGGGCCGGCTTGACGCGCAGCAACGGCTGGCTGGCAAGGCCGGCAACCGATGCCGCATAGCCCGGTTCGTCGCCGGCATAGGCTAGAGCGCAGGCCTTGGCCCCTGCCAGTTGCAACTGGTCGTCAGGCTCCATCGACTCCGTCTTCAGGCCCGCCGCCAGGGCGAGGGCTTCCTTTTCCCGCCCGCTATCGGTCAGGTAGTTGATATAGATGAGATTGTGGTTGATGGCATATTCCGGCGTCAGCTTGGCATTGCCGTCCTTGAAAGCCTTATCAGCCTCGATATGGCGTCCCAGGTCGGCCAGCAGTGAACCGCGATCGGTCAGCAGGCCGGGATAGGATTCAATGTTCTGGAAATTTTGCAGGCCATATTGCTCGACCAGGGCAAAGATGCCGTCCAGTTGGGTCAGGGCCAGGCTGCTCTGGTCGTCGGCGCGCTCCAGCAGGATCAGATAGCGCAGCACCATAAGTTCGGCAGGGTTGCCAGCAACATGCTCCGTCGCGGCGCGAATCTCGCGATCAATCACCGGACGGACGTCGAACGGTGCCACATTGGGATCGCTCAACTCGCCATCACCTTGCATGATGACATAGACCAGGCTGTCCTCGGCAATATCCTTGCGGTACAGAGCGGCGTGGGTCTCGTCGCCGGCGGCAAGGGCCTTGCGCAGGCCTTCGACGCGCATGAAGCCGATCAGCGGCCGCGCCGCCGGATTGTGCGCTTGCCAGCGCACTTCTTGCAGACGGTTCAGCAGTTTATGCCCGGCTTCACCATCGACGCCGGCCAGTTGCAGCAGCAGCCCCATGACCGACATGTCGGTAAAGTCCCCCGCCGTCGCCGGGAAGCGCGTCAGGCCCTCGTTGAGCGCGATATTGGCGGCAAGTACCTGGTTGTCGATCAGCAGCAGGAAGACGTGCAGGTCGTAAGCCGCAGCATTGGCGCTCGGGCGCTTTATATTGTCTGCTGACAGGGAGATGGCCGCCTTCATGCCGTCGGTCTGGGCGGTACAGGCGATCAGGGAGGCGCGCATGCTGGCGGCCAGGTCAGGATCGGCCTGGGCCAGATAAGGGTCGTTCCATAGCTGGTTCAGCGGTCCCCGCGCTCCGGCGCAGTCCTCGCTTTGCAGTGCGGCGGAAGCCTGCATGATGGCGATCGCGGTGCCCGGGCTGGTTTGCGGCGCATCGGCGGCCATAACGGCGGGCGCGGCCAGCCCGGCGGCCAGGGCCAGCACAGCCAAACCCGAGGAAACCAGGTTGCTTATCCACCGCGTTTTGCGACCGGTCTTCATGCCATCCCCCGAACTCAATTCCGTACACACCATAATCCGTTAACCCACTCTAGCGGCAAACGAACACCCGGCAAGCGAAAAGGCGTTTCCAATATGCGGCGTGTGACCGGTGTGGCCGATTGCGCGCATTGACGCGGTTCGAACCGCCGCATAAATTGCATCTGGTTTTCCGGGGAGGATGTGATGAGGGGCTTTTTCAAACTTGTAACGGCGGGGGCGGCGATGCTGGTTCTGTCGGCATGTAACATGTTTCCGGTCGGTCCAGACCTGGCCAAGGCCCCGACGCCGTTCGGCAACGCTGCCCAGGTGGACATCGCCAACGCAGATGAAGGCATGGACGTTCATATCCGCCATATGCCCGACGGCGACCGGATCACCCTGACCTATCCGATGCTCGGCAAGAAGCCCTATGAAGGCGACGTCACCTATCACGCCATCGACGGTACCGCGGCTGAGAGCAACTGGCTGATCGCGGCCAATGTCTTCCAGTCGGCCGACCGTTCGGTCTATGCTATCCTGAAATACCCCAGGGGCACCACCTTCGCCCCGGGCAGCGAAACGCAAGGCGAAGTCATGATGCTGACCTGCGCCATGCGCATGCCGTCGGAAGAAGAACTCGAGGCCAAGTACGAAAACGCCGACAAGGACGCCAGCGAGGAAGATCAGGACATCCTTGTGGCCAGCGCCTTGAGCGACATCTTTAGCGCCTGCGACTTCAACACGGTCGAAGAGGTACACGCCTTCGCGCCCAAGGCCATCGCTGCCGCCCGCGAGGAAGACGAGATAAACGCCAGGGTCCCGGCAAGCCGGCGTGAAGACAGTTACGAGTGGAAGCCGGTGACTATCCGGGTTCCATAGGCGGGCGTACTGCGTGTTGCAGTCAGTGGAAGCACTGACCTTCGCAAAAAAAGTGTCCACAAGCCAGACAAGCCAGATGAATGGCGCCCGTACGCGCCGTCGCAACCCGGACTTCTTCGCTTCCTGACGCGCTTCGCTCGTCGAAAAAACCAAAGGTGGTCTAATACCAATCCACGATGACCTTGACTCATCGTGGATTGGCAAGGGCGACTGCCCGCCCGAGCTTACGCGAGGAGCCATGCGGCGCTTGAGCTGAAAAAATGCGAATACCAAGCGACATTCTTTATGAGGCTTGGTATAAGCGCTTCGGCTCCTGATATGCGCTGTACATCTGGCTTATCTGGCTCATCTGTGGACACCCACTTTTGGCCTTTCCGGCGGCCCGAACGGAGCCAGGCGCAGCTCAGGGCGGCATTGGCCGCAGATCAGAGTTCTCGCAAAAATGGAAGGCTCGCAGACTGACGCGTATGTCGAACAACGCCGCGCGCCTACCTCGGCACTTGATGAGGCCATTCTGGAGGGTGATAAAGGCTTCTTTGTCTCCGGCGAAAAGGTTTTTGCCTGGCTGGAAGACCTCAGGACCGACTCGAATGCTCCGGCGCCGGAGGCAGATGTAGTCAAGGCACGAACCTGATCCTGCTGCCGAACCTCGAGTAACCTGACCCTGCAAGCTCCACATAACAGGTTTTGTCACTTGACGATCACGAACTTGTGATCAACACTTCCGCCATTACCGGGAGGTGGTCATGAACCATGTTATGCTGATTATCGTTGCGGGCCTGGCCTTGACCGGATGCAATAAGGTGTTCGACGACCAGTCCGTCGTCGGCCCGGACCTCAGCGGCGACGGCCCGTTCGAAGGCGCGGCCGAAGTGGTCATGACCGAGCCTTTCCGTATTGATGGCAAGGACAAGACCCGCCACATTACCATCAGACCGCGCGCCGGCGAGGATGTCGGCACGGTCGTCAACCTGACCTCCAACACCGAAAAACCCTTCAACGCCGGCGTCACCTGGCACGCCTTCACCCCCATCGTGGCCGAGACAAATGCCGAGGCCCGCGCCTACTGGCTGGTCGGGTTCAATCTCAGCCGTACCCCGGACCGGGCGGTCTACATGATCATTCGCTATCCCCGCGGGCTGGAGCTGAAACCGGGCCTGACCAGCGACGCCTTCGAGTACTTAAGCCTCGACTGCGGCGACCTCGACGTCGCCCGCCATCCGCCCGAGCACTTCGCCCCCGTTGCCGATGGCGAGGCGCGCAAGGACACACCGCTCGATCCCGCCCCTGAAGCCGGCGACTGCGAGTTCAATTCGTTGAACGAAGCGCACAAGCTGGCGCCGCTGGCGCTGCAGCGCTACGACCAGATCAAGCCTTACGAAGACGCCCCTACAGCCGACTGGAACCGGCTGAAGGTCGAGATCAGGTAGCCTTGCGCACGATGCGTATAATGCGCTTGTAGATGACTTCCGATTTCGTCCAAGCATTGCCACCGCTTGTACTGACAAACTGAACAACCACCGTGTCGATATCCTTGTGATAGCGCGCGATGCTCTGATACCCCGGCAGCAAACCGGTATGTTCGTAATCGTAGACGGACGAATAGATGGCCTGTTCATCATCATCCAGCAACGAACCGTCGTTCAGAGCCCGCAGAAAGACACCGACATCCTGGGCAGTGGCCACCATCGATCCGCCTGGGTTGATATAGTCGAACGACTTCAGGTCGCCGTCATAGCCGATGACATAGCCGCTGACGACATCCGCCGGGTTGACGTCGCTGAGCTGGCCATAGGTGCGGGTCAGGCCCAGAGGTGTCAGGATTTCGGCCTTGATGTAATCACGGTGGCTGTAGCCCAGGACCTTGTCGAGGATGGCGCCGACCAGCACGTAGTTGCTGTTGGAGTAGCTGTGCCGGCTGCCCGGTTTGAATTTCGCCGGCTTGCCCAGGATGAGGCCAAGGCTCTCGGCACTGTCGCGAGGCCTGTCCCAATAACCGGGCACATCGGTGAAGTTGGGGATGCCGCTGCGATGCTGCAGCAACATCCTCAGCGTGATGGTGTCGGCATTTTCAATGCGGCCGGCGGTTTCAGGCAAGAGGTGAGCGAGCGTGTCGTCGAGGGATAAACGCTTGTCACGGGTCAGCTTGGCGGCGGCAACGGCGATGTACAGCTTGTTGATGCTGGCGATCTTGAACAGGGCATGCGGATCGGCAGGGACCTTGGCCTGACGGTCCTTCCAGCCGGCAGCGTAAAAGGCCGGTGCTTTGCCCGCCTGGTCGACATAGACGATGACGCCATCCATGCCGTGACGGGCAGCATCGTCGACCTGTTCCTGCACCGTAGGCGGCAAGGGCGCGAAATAGGCATAGCCGACGTCCCAGGGCACGAAGACCGCCGTACAACCGATCGCTATGACGGCGATGATGAATCGGAAAAGCCACACGGGACGTTTCATGTCAGATGAAATCCCGCTTGGTGTTCTGGACAAGCAACGTCGCCACGATCACCGATACGGCGACCAGGACCTGCGCCGCCACAATCGTGACCGCCGTCGGGTTCCACACGGCTTGCGCTCCCCAGATATGATCGGAGATGGGTTGTAGGAAGGCGACCGCCCACAGATAGGCTGATGTCGCCACCTCGAAGAGCGCTATGCAAAGTACGGTAACACCCAGGTTCTGGGACAGAAGACTAACGGACAGGATGCAGGTATAGGCGACAAATCCGCCCAGGAAGACCATCGACACAAACGGCACCCCGCCCAGCGGCAAAAGGCCCCGCGCAAAGGCGAAGTAGAAGCCCACAGCACTGATAACGGCCCAGAACAGGCCGAAGACCGGCAGGTTGACCCACAGCTTGGCCCGGGTGAATTCCTTTACGGTGACCGGCAGGCTCATGATGAAGGCCTGAGTCGATTTTTCCCGCTCGAAGACGTTCGTCTTCATCAGCATGACGATGCCGCAGGTGCCGGCAGGTCCTATCAGCAGGATAAAGCCGAAATTGCCCTGCACCACGACCGGTATGTGGTCCCAGATCGCGGCCAGAATAGCGATAAAGACGAGGGTGACCACCACGAAGGCGAGGATGACCCGGCGCAACAACCGAAGGTCTTTAACGACGAGTTGCGGAACAATCGAGGTGCTCATGACGCGACTTTCATCTGGATGTTGGCCTTGGCGCTGAGGACGATGGTGAGGAATATCTCTTCCAGGGTCAGACGTTCGACAGCCGTCACCGACAGGCCGGCCTGGGTAAACTGCGCCGGCAGCGCGTCGTCGTACTGGTTTACGGTAACCGTCCATATCTGGCCGCTTTGCTGAACCTCCTTGATATTGGGCAGGTCAGGCAACGGCCTGTTGTGCGGATTGGTCAAGCGCAGCCGGCGCCAGCCGTCGAGAAAGTCTTCCTTGTTCGACGATTCAACGACGCGGCCGCCGTAGATAAAGGTGATGTGGTCGGAGATCTGCTCGACATCCAAGGTGTTATGCGACGAGAACAGAATGGACCGCGTCTCGTCAGCCAGCGCGTTCATCATCTCGTCGAGCACCTCCTTGCGGACCGCCGGATCCAGCCCCGTCGTTGGCTCGTCGAACACCAGCAGGCCGGGCCGGCGCGCCAGGGCCAGCACAAGGGTCGCCTTGACCCTTTGGCCATGCGACAGGCCCTTGACCTTCTGTTTTTCGTTGAGATCCAGGCGGTGCAGCAAGGTCTGGGCGTAATCACCATCCCACGAGTCAAAGATCGACCTGACGAAGTCCATGTGGAAGGCGATGGTTTCGCTCTCGTAGAGCCGCATATCCTCGGCGACAAAGCCGATATGCCGTTTTGCGGCGATCTGGTCGTGCGGCATGGCATGACCCAACACCCTGATCGAGCCGCTGTCGGGACCGATCAGCCCCATCACCATCCGCATGAGGGTCGACTTGCCCGCGCCATTGGGCCCAACCAGGCCCATGACAGTGCCTTGTTCGAACGACAGGTCGACGTTCTGCAAGTGAAAATGCGGGTAGCGCTTGCTGACGCCTTCGCACTGGATTGCCAGAGGCAGGTCCATAGACTTAACTCCCCTATTCCAGATACTGTTTCAGTATCTGCATGACTTTGTCGTCCGGTAGCCCCAGCGACCTGGCCAGCCTGCCGGCCTGCTCCAGGTGCTGGATCATCTCTTCGCGCTGCAGCGACTTCATATTGAGCGCGTCACTGACCCGGCTGCCCTTGCCCTGCTGGGTGACGATGACCCCTTCGCGTTCCAGCTCCAGATAGGCGCGCTTCACCGTAATGACGCTGACCTTGATATCGATCGCCAACTCCCGGATGGACGGCAGGTCCGCGTTGGCCGGCCAGTCCCCCACAGCAATCCGCTGTTTTATCTGCTCCATGATCTGCTGATACATGGGGCTGCTGTCGGTCTGGGAGAACACGAAGCCGTATTTCATATACACAGTATATACAGTTGGGGCGTGAGGGCAAGGGGAATTCTGTCGTTACAGTTGGTTGTTTTTATCCTCCACCGCTTGCGGGGGAGGTGTCGAGCAAGGGAGCCTTCTTAGGCGACCGCGTCGAGACGGAGGGGGAGCCGGGAGCTTGTAACGCCCCCTCCGCTTCGACGCGCTACGGCCTATGGCCTACGCTCGCTCAGCACCTCCCCCGCAAGCGGTGGAGGATAGTTGGGCGTCGGTCCGGGCTCTCCATCTCAATGAAAAAGCCCCGTCCCCCAAGAGGGACAGGGCTCTTTTATTGAATTAGGAAAGACCTGGGGCCGCAGGCCCCAGACCCCATTAGCTGTCGAGGAAACTCCGCAGCTTCCGCGACCGTGACGGATGCTTCAGCTTGCGCAGCGCCTTCGCCTCGATCTGACGGATACGTTCCCGCGTAACCGAGAACTGCTGACCGACTTCTTCCAGCGTATGGTCCGTGTTCATACCGATGCCGAAACGCATCCGCAGAACCCGCTCCTCGCGCGGCGTCAAGGACGCCAGCACCCGGGTCGTCGTCTCACGCAGGTTCGACTGGATTGCCGCATCGATCGGCAACACCGCATTCTTGTCCTCGATGAAGTCACCCAGGTGCGAATCCTCCTCGTCCCCGATCGGGGTTTCGAGCGAGATCGGCTCCTTGGCAATCTTCAAAACCTTGCGTACCTTTTCCAGAGGCATGGCCAGTTTTTCAGCCAGTTCCTCGGGCGTCGGTTCACGGCCAATCTCATGCAGCATCTGGCGCGAGGTCCGCACGATCTTGTTGATCGTCTCGATCATGTGGACCGGGATTCGGATGGTCCGCGCCTGGTCGGCGATCGAGCGCGTGATCGCCTGACGGATCCACCACGTCGCATAGGTCGAGAACTTGTAACCGCGGCGGTACTCGAACTTGTCGACCGCCTTCATCAGGCCGATATTGCCCTCCTGGATCAGATCCAGGAACTGCAAACCGCGGTTGGTGTACTTCTTGGCGATCGAGATCACCAGGCGCAGATTCGCCTCGACCATTTCGGTCTTGGCCTGACGCGCCTCGCGCTCGCCCTTTTGCACAGTCTGAACGATACGGCGATAGTCATCGACCGCCACGCCCATATCGGTGGCCAGGGTGATGATATCGCCGCGAATACGGCTGATGGCGCCGCCTTCGTTGTCGATGAACTTCTGCCAGCGCACGCCCATATCGCGCACCTTGGACTCCCACTGCGGGTCCAGTTCACGCGTATAATAGGCCGTCAGGAATTCCGAACGCGAAATACCGTACGAGTCGGCCATCCGCAGCAGCCGCCCCTCCAGTTGCATCAGACGCTTGTTGATGCCGTACAACTGCTCGACCAGGGCCTCGATACGCTGGTTGTTCAGCTTCAGGGTCTTGAGGTGGCGGGTAATGGTCGCCGTCACCTCATCGTAGGCCGCGCGGTCCTTGGGATCGAGGGGCAGGCCCTCGAGCTTGGCGCTCAGCATCTTTTCCTGGGTCCGGCGATAGGTCTCGAACTCGCCGGCAATGGCGTCAAGCGTCGCCATCACGCCGTCGCGCAACTCCGATTCCATGGCCGAAACCGAAGGCCCGGCACCGTCGTCGAAGTCGTCCTCTTCCTCTTCTTCCGGCTCTGGCTTCTTTTCCTGCTCATCCATCGGGACGTAGTCGTCGTCCTCGTCCTCATCGCCCGACTTCTTCTTGGTCTCGACCGGAACCGCTTCAACGACCTCTTGCCTGGGCGGTTCGGGTGGTTTCGGCGGCTCAGGCACCTTCACAACCACGGGCGCCGGGGCGCGCATGGCGATTACGCCGGCATCGCCCTCTTCCTCTTCACCGTCTTCTCCCAGGGCGCCCGGAGGCGGACCTTCCGATGGACCGCCGCCGTAAGTGCCTTCCAGGTCGATGATTTCGCGCAGCAGAATGCGGCCCGACCCCAGTTCTTCGCGCCAAACCATAATGGCTTCAAACGTCAGGGCGGATTCGCACAGGCCGCGGATCATGGTGTCGCGGCCGGCCTCGATCCGCTTGGCGATGGCGATTTCGCCCTCGCGCGACAAGAGCTCGACCGAGCCCATCTCGCGCAGATACATGCGCACCGGGTCATCGGTACGGTCATAGGCCGACGTCTTGGCCGTCTCGACCAGGCTGCCCGACTCTTCGCGAACCGCCACCTCCGTGGTCTCACCAGCCTCTTCTTCCGACTCGATGACATTCACGCCCATCTCGGTGAGCATGGCCAGGGTGTCTTCAATCTGCTCGGAGGTGAATTCTTCCGACGGCAAGACCTTGTTCAGCTCGTCCATCGTGACGTAGCCGCGGGCCTTGGCCGCTTTGATGAATTTCTTGACCGCAGAATCGGTCAGGTCGAGCAACGGGCCATCGGATGAAGTTTCCGATTCAGGTTTTTCTGCCGTTGTGCTCATTTTGTCACGCTCATATGGGTCTCCGCGGGTCAGCGCAAGCGCCCGCCAAATGCTCTTATTCCAGAAACTTCGTCAAGGAACCCTTAACCCAACCAGTTGAGTTTCCATGGTTTCTATGACATCATTCCTGCCAGATCTGTCCGCTTCGAAGGGTGCGCCGCAGGGCATCGCGTTCCAGCTTGAGCCGTGAAAAAAATTCTGTCCCGACACGATCGCGAGAGGAATTCAACGCACGTTCCAAGGCCGTCAAACGCGACATCGCGTTGAACGCCTGTATCCAGCGGGCATGGGCATCGGCGAGAGAGATGTCCGGTGACAGGAAGGGTGCGCCTGATTTCAGGGCCGCCTTTTGTATCTCGCTTAGTAATGCACCAAGTCCTTGAGTGTGCAGATGGCGGCTCAACCCTTCTCTGTCAAGGGGGGCGCCGCGGAAACTTATCGCCACCAGGGTGCGCGCCAAAGGGTCCAGAGCCTCATCGCCGAAGCCGAACGCCTCCAGCCCCTCGACCTGGTCTGACATCCAGTCGGGCTGGTCCAACAGGCCCTGAGCCAGGCAGGCAGCAATCGAATCGATCGCCTTCGACAGCTGGACGGCCGCAGAGCGCGACTCCAGCATGGCCGGCGCCAGGTAAACCTCGCCGCGTTTACGGAACTCGCCCTTCTTATAGGGCTGAAAGGGCGTCTGCGCCCTGGCCTTGGGTGCGAACATCTCATCGTAGCGCGCCAGCAGGTCGTGACGGTAACTCTCCGCCAGATCCTTGTCCTCGATCTGGGCCGCCAGGGCGCGCAGCCGCTTCTTGAAGCCGGCCTTGCGCTCCGGCGTATCCAGGGGCTCCAGTTCAGCCTCGCGCTGGAACAGCACCTGGACGAACGGTCTGGTCTCGGTCAGGGCGTCGCGCAACGCCAAAGCGCCCTTTTCACGGAGGACATCGTCGGGGTCCTTGCCGCCGGTGATCAGGCAGACCTTGAACGATTTGCCAGGCTTAAGCTTGGGCAGGGCGCGGTCCAGGGCACGGTAGGCGGCACGCTGACCGGCCTTGTCACCGTCGAAACAGAGCGTTGGCTCCGGGTGGCGCCGCCACAAAATCTCGATCTGCTCCTCGGTCAGGGCCGTCCCCAGTGGCGCCACGGCAGCGATCCTGGCGCGCTGGCAGGCGATGACGTCCATATAGCCTTCGACCACCACAAGGTCGGCATGATGCTGCTCGGCGCCCAGGATCTTAAGGGCACGCGGCAGCCCAAACAGCATCTGCCCCTTGTGGAACAGCGTCGTTTCCGGCCCGTTGAGATACTTGGCCTTTTCGTCGGGATTGAGCGCCCGGCCGCCGAAACTGACGACGTGTTCGCGCTGGTCGTGGATCGGGAACATCAGCCGGTCACGGAAACGGTCATAGGGCGCAGCCCCGCCCTCGACCTCGATCAGCAGGCCGCATTCGACCAGTTCCGACACCTTGGCGCCCTTCTGCACCAGGGCATCCTTCAACCCCGTACGCTCCTTCGGCGAATAGCCCAGGCCATAGGTCTGGATGTCCTCGGGCGACAACCCGCGCTTGGTGAGATAATCCCGCGCCGCCTGGGCCGCCGGATTGCGGTCCTGCAGCCGCGCCATGAACCATTTATGCGCCAGTTCCATCCAGTCGTTGAGCGACTGGCGTTTTTGTTCAATGGCGCGGGTTTCGGGCGTGACCGCGGGCAGCGCCATGCCAGCCTCGGCGGCCAGCCTCTCGACAGCTTCGTTGAACGACAGCCGCTCGGTTTCTATCAGGAAGGTGATGATGTCGCCGCTCTTGCCCGACGAGAAGTCGTGGAAGAATCGCTTGTGATCGTTGACATAAAAGGAGGGTGTCTTTTCCTTGGTGAAGGGCGACAAGCCCACCCATTCGCGGCCGTTACGGCGCAGCTTGACCGACTTGCCGATGACCTCCGAGGCCGGCAAGCGGGTTTTCAGTTCTTCGAGGAAATGGTCGTCAAATCGCACTGTACGCCTATACGCCTTCGCTGACTGTCGCGGAAGAGATTCGACAATGCGACGATCTGCGCTAGATTACATCAAACTCGGGGAGAGGATCATGCGCACACTTACAACGCTTGTTGCAACCGCAGCCCTTATGTGGGGCGCACCGGCGCTCGCTGCCGACGGCACACTGACCTACAACGGCAAGACCATCGCCGTGCGGGAAATTGCCGGCGGCGCGATTTACGCCGAAGCCGGCAACAATGGCCCCAGCCTGGAACAGATTCAGGTCGAGATCGATGCCAAAGGCCTGAGCGAACTGCTGCCCCTGGTCGATGTCATGATCAAGGGCGGCAAGGACATGCCCAACCTGACCCTGACGACAGAGGGCCAGACCCACACGCTGTTTGGGGTCCGCCTGAGTAACCTGGTCCTGCCGGCCTGCACCGCCCAGTCGATCTCGGACCCCAGGATTCAGCTCGCGCTTCATGTCGAAAAGATCAAGTCTACGCTTGAACTTAAGTCCGCCACGCCGGTGAACCTCCGGCCTGTCGCTGCAATGCCCCTAACCTCATGCACGATCACCATCACCGGCGCGCAGGTCACGGCCGACACTGTCGTCCAACCGATCTTTATTGGCCGCCACATCGACGACGGCGCCGTCGGGGAGCTTCGCGATTATGACCAACCCGCCGACTCACCTGCAGGCTCTGCCGTCACCCTGGGCGGAAAGTCATTGAATGCCTGGGCGCGCAAGGACCTGACGCTGGGTACCGACGGCAAGGCGACCGTCATTATCGCCTATGCCACGGCGTCAGGTCCGGCCTTCGTGCTGACCTATGCCGAGGCACGCCCCGACAGCGCCTCGCTGGTCGGCGGCGAGACCAGCATGACCTCCAACAGCATGACCCTCACCAAGCCGTAGCTTGCAATCACCGCTGATCCGCGCATAGTCCATCCCAAAACGTGGGGAGAAACGACATGCTGCTCAGGATATACCTTGTTATCGCGCTGCTGTTCGCCTTCGCCGCGCCAGCCCAGGCCAAGGAACCCATGCCGATCGGCGTGGTCGGCCTGTCGCATGATCATGTCCACTGGCTGTTCGGCAGCCTGAAGCGCGGCGACGTCAAGATCGTCGGCATTGTTGAAAAGGACCGCGCCCTGGCGAAGCGCTATGCCGACCAGTATGGCTTCAGCATGGACCTGGTCCATGACGATATCGGCGCCATGCTGGACTCTGCCAAACCCCAGGCGGTCGCCGGCTTCGGTCCCATCTCCGACCACGTCAAGATCGTCCGTGCGGCTGCCCCGCGCGGCGTCCATGTGATGGTCGAAAAGCCACTGGCGCTCAATGCCGCCGAAGGCCGCGAAATGGCTGGCCTGGCGCAGAAACACCAGGTCCAGGTCCTGACCAACTACGAAACCAGCTGGTATCCGTCGGTGGCCGAAACCAAGTCCATCGTGTCGGCCGGCGCTCTCGGCCCGGTGCGCAAGATGGTCATCCATGACGGCCATCAGGGACCGAAAGCCATCGGCGTATCCAAGGAATTCCTGTCGTGGCTGACCGACCCGGTGCAAAACGGCGGCGGCGCGGTCATCGACTTTGGCTGCTACGGCGCCAATCTGATGACCTGGCTGAACGGTGGCCTCCGCCCGGTCGCGGTGACAGCCACGCTGCGTACTTTCCAGCCCGGCAACTACCCGAAGGTCGATGACGAAGCCACCATCTTCGTCGACTATGCCGACGCGCAGGGCATCATCCAGGCGTCGTGGAACTGGCCGGTTTCGCGCAAGGACATCGAAATCTACGGCACCGCCGGCCAGATGATCGCCGACGATCGGGACACTCTGCGCCGCTGGGGCTCGACACCGGAAAGCATGAAGACGTCCGAACTGCCTGGTCGCACAGCGCCGTTCGACGATCCGTTCGCCTGGTTTAGCGCCGTGGTCTCTGGCGAGGTCAGGCCGGACGCTTTCGACCCGGGCTCGCTGGAGAACAATCTGATTGTCATGGAAATCCTCGACGCCGCCCGCGAAAGCGCCCGCTCCGGCAAGACAGTGACATTCAAGTAGGCTGCACGTTTACAGCCTTGAAAATAAATACTTTTTCACGTTTCCCTTGAGAAGACAGCGCACTTGCGTGTGGTTTCCACCCCTTCCCACGTGTGGAGATAAGCCGCGCGTCAGGCTCGTTGCCAGGGATTTTGCCTTTCGCTTCAATTCTGACTTGCAAACTTTTGTGCGGCGCATCACAGCGGTATCGGTGAACGCATTTCGGGGCTAGTCTGTGCCATGGCCATACACCATAACAAGATCAAAGCGCTGTTCGAACGTTTTATGGCCGGGGCATCGCCGGCGCAGTTGCTCCGCCATCTGGCGGCCAAGCCTCATGCCCCGCCGCCACGGTTACGCCACCTGCCGCGCCTGACGCCGGACCTGCTGCGCAGCAACTGGCGGACGCTCAAAAAGAACACCTCCGTCGATGACGCTGACGAGGCGGTGTTTTGCGACTCAGACAGTCTGGGCGCTATCTCAGATTATAGTCAGAACATTGAAAACTGCATCGGCACACTAAAGGTCCCGGTCGGCGTGGCAGGCCCCTTGCGGATCAATGGCCTGTTTGCCAATGGAGATTTTTATGTCCCCCTGGCGACAACCGAAGCCGCATTGGTAGCCTCCTATGCCCGGGGTGCCGCCCTGATCACCCAGGCCGGCGGCTGCACCAGTCTTATTCTCAACGACACCATGACGCGCGCGCCAGGCTTTGTTTTTGACACCCTGGTCGACGCCGCGCAGTTCGTGTTGTGGCTGAATGCGCAGTACGACGCGCTGAAGCAGGTTGCTGACGCGACATCGCGATACGGGCGATTGCAGGACGTGCGCGTGACCATGGAAGGCAACCACGTTTACGTCAATTTTGACTATACCACGGGCAACGCCGCCGGCCAGAACATGGTGACCATCGCCACCGCGGCGATCATGACCTATATCGAGGCCCACAGCCCGATCACGCCGCAGCAGGCCTTTATCGAGGCCAACCTGTCCGGCGACAAGAAGGCCTCCAGCCTGTCCTTCCTGTCGGCGCGCGGCAAGAAGGTGACAACCGAGGTCACCATCGCTGCGGATACTGTACGCAAGGTCCTCCACTGCGAAGGGGCGCTGATGGTCGACTATTGCCGCCTGGCGGCTCTGGGCGGCGTGATGAGCGGAACCATGGGCGTGCAGGGCCACTTTGCCAACGGTCTGGCGGCGCTTTACCTGGCCACCGGTCAAGACGTCGCCTGCGTCGCGGAGTCCAGTATCGGCATCACCCGACTGGAACTGAAGGCAAATGGTGACCTCTATGCCTGCGTCACCCTGCCCAACATCATCGTCGGTACCGTCGGCGGCGGGACCGGTTTGCCGTCGCAATCGGCCGCGCTGAAAATCATGGGCCTAAGCGGCGACAACAGTGCGCTGGCCCTGGCGGAAATATCTGCCTCCATCTGCCTGGCCGGCGAATTGTCGATCATGGGGGCCCTGTGCGCCGGTGAATTCGCGTCCGCTCATGCACGACTGGCGCGCGGCAAATGAGCGACCTGGCCAGCCTCAGTTTATGGCAAAAGCTCTGGATCTATCAGGCGGAGCGCTTTCCCGTCTTCAAGCATGGTTTGCTGATTGCCGCCTTCAGTTCGTGCGGCATCTGCCTGTCTACCCTTTTGCGCCACGACCTAAGCTGGCCGAAGACCTCGACCTTTGTCGTTGGCTTCGTCGTCCTGTTCGGACTGTTCCTGCAGCTTCGTATCGCCGACGAATTCAAAGACGCCGAGGTGGATGCCCGCTTTCGTCCGACGCGCCCGGTCCCGCGCGGCCTGATCCGTTTGAAAACGCTCCTGTGGGTGGCGATTGTCATGGCGGCCGCGCAAGTGGCCGCCTGCCTTTGGCTCTACCCGCCCCTGCTGGGCCTGTTGGCGATTGTGTGGATCTATATGGCCTTGATGAGCGCCGAGTTCTTCGTCCCGACGTGGCTCAAGGCCCATCCGGTTGTCTATCTGCTGTCGCACATGCTGATCATGCCGCTGGTCGATGTCTGGGTCAGCGCCTGCGACTGGCTACCGGCGACCGGCGCGGCGCCCGACGGTCTCGGCTATTTCCTGGTCCTGAGCTTTCTGAACGGCGTCGTGCTGGAAATCGGCCGCAAGACCTTGGCACCGGCAAACGAACGCGAAGGCGTCGAGACCTACAGCGCCTTGTGGGGCTTGCGGCCGGCCCTGCTCGTCTGGCTGACGGCCTTGCTGGCGGCGGTCGGCTTTGCCCTGGTCCTGGCCGGACAGATTGGCACGATCTGGCTTGTCGCCGCCGTCAGTGCGCTCGTCATCATCCTGGCTGGCCTGTTGCTGGTCCGGCTCTGGCAGCGGCCCGATGAGCGCCTGACGCGGGCGCTGGAAAACCTGTCCGGCGTCTGGGTCCTGCTGTGTTATCTGGGATTGGGCTTCATTTCGCTGGGGGTGGCTCTATGGCCGAAATAGCTGTTTTCCACGCCCGGGACCGATTTGACGGCACAAACCTGCAAGCCCTGATCGGCGGCAAGGCAGCGACCCTGTGGACCCTGGGCCAGGCCTTTGCCATCCCACCCTGGTTCGCCGTCACGGGCCCGGCGTTTCTTGAAAATCTTACACCTGAGCAAAGACGCGCCTTCGACGCAGGCGACGCCATGGACGGCCTTGTCCTCGGGCACGACCTGCACGCCGCCATCACGGCGGCGGTCGCGCAGCTGTCTGGTAAGGGTTCATTGCTGGCCGTGCGGTCTTCCGCCATCGGCGAGGACGGTCAAAGCCTGTCCTATGCCGGGCAACTTCGGTCCTACCTCAACGTCGCACCGGACGCCGTGGCAGACCATGTGCTGAAGGTATGGGCATCGGCATTTGCCGACAATATTGCGGCGTATCAGACGCAGCGGGACCAATCTTCAAACACCAAAATTGACCGCCTTGTCCCGGCGGTCCTGGTGCAGGTCATGCTGGCCCCGCAGGTGGCGGGCGTCGCCTTCGGCTGCGATCCCGTGACCGGCAATCCTGACGTTTGCGTCGTCAACGCAACGCCAGGACTGGGCGACCGGCTGGTCAGCGGTGAGGTCAATGGCGCGCTCTATTACGTGCCCCGCGATCCAAAGGCCCTGGTCGTGGCCACGGAGGGGGGCAATGATCCCCTTTTGACGCCGGCGCAATTGCGCGCCGTCGAAGGTCTGGTCCGCCGGACCGAGGCCGTTCTGGGCCGGCCGCAGGATGTCGAATGGGCAATCGAAGGCGAGACCCTGTACCTTCTGCAAGCCCGCCCGGTGACGACCCTCAACAGCCGCGGCGATGAAATCGTCTGGGATAACTCCAACATTGTCGAGAGCTACAGCGGTGTCACCTCTCCCCTGACCTTTTCGTTTGCGCGCTATGTTTACGCCCACGTCTATATCGGCTTTTGTCAGTTGATGGGCGTGTCGCCGGTGAAGATCGCCGCCAACCACACGCGCTTCTTCCATATGCTCGGCTACATTCACGGCCACGTCTATTACAACCTTATCAACTGGTACCGGCTGCTGGCCCTGTTTCCCGGCTTCAAGATGAACCGGGCCTTTATGGAGCAGATGATGGGCGTCAAGACGCCCCTGCCCGATCGGATCGTCCTGGATATAGCCGGTCCCAGGCCTGACGGCTGGGCGCGCCTGGTCGACAGCCTCGATTTCGCGCGCACGCTTGCGGGTTTGGTCTGGCATCAACTGCGCCTGCCCGCGACGATGCGCGACTTTCATGCCCGGCTGGATGACGCCTTGCGCGGCGATGTCGCCAGCCTCGAACTTGACGGCCTGGCGCAGGCCTATCGCACGCTGGAAGAGAAGTTGCTGAGCCACTGGGACGCGCCGCTCATCAACGACTTCCTTTGCATGATAGCCTTCGGGATATCGCGCAAGCAGATGGAAAAGCTGGGCGGCGAACGCGGCTTGCAATACCATGCCGATGTCATGATCGGACAGGGCGATATCATCAGCGCCGAACCCGCCCGTTTGATGCGCGAGATGGCCGAACTTCTGGCGGGCGACGACGCGGCCACCGCGGCCTTTATCCACGCGGATGACGCCGCCATCCAGCACGTGCGGGCGCGCCTGCCGGCACTGGATCGCAAACTGGCGGCTTATTTTGACCGGTTCAGCGATCGCTGCCTGCAGGAACTGAAACTCGAAAGCCCGACCCTGCGCGATGATGCTTCGACGCTTTACAGCGCGATCGGCCAGATGGCCAAAGCAGGGTCGGGCGCCACGCCACGCCATGACCGCCTGCCAGAGCTCAGCTCGGTGATCGGGCACAATCCGGTCCGTCTTTTCCTGGTCGCACGCCTGCTCGACTGGGCCCGCAAAGGTGTGCGTCAGCGCGAAAACCTGCGCTTTGAACGCACGCGTGTCTTTGGCCGTGTACGGCGCATCTTCGTCACCATGGCAGACCATCTGACTCGGGCCGGGCATCTCGATGCGGCGCAGGATATCTTCCTGCTCGAAGTCGAGGACGTGCTGGGCTTTATCGAAGGCACATCGACCCTGTCGACGCTGAGAGGGCTGGCCGACCTGCGGCGGGGCCATCAGGACGCCTTCAAGGCCAGGCCCGCGCCGCCGCCGCGCTTTACCTCGCATGGCGCGGTGGGTCTGTTCGCAGATGGCCTTATCCCGGCCGATAGCAATGCCCGCGCGGAAGCCACCCCCGCCGGTGACAGCCTCAAGGGGCTGGGCTGTTGTCGCGGCACGGTGACCGGCCGAGTCCGGGTCATCACCGAACCCAAGCGGGCGACGCTTGAACCCGGGGAGATCATGGTGGCGCAATTTACCGATCCCGGCTGGATCACCCTGTTCGTCAATGCGGCGGGTATCCTGGTCGAGCGTGGCAGCCTGTTGTCGCATTCGGCAATCGTCGCGCGTGAATTGAACATCCCCGCCATCGTCGCTTTGGACGGCGTCATGGACTGGCTGACGACGGGTGACCTCGTCGAGATGGACGGCGCCACCGGAATCGTTAGAAAACTGGCGCCATGACCGATACGCAAAGCGAAATCGCGTCGAAGGCCGACTTCTCGCTGGTACGTTATGCCCAGTGCTGGGAAGATGCTGACCTGCTGATCGCGGCCCTGGCGATTGGGCCCGACGACCGCTGCCTGTCCATTGCCTCGGCAGGGGATAATTCGTTCTCTCTGCTGTCGCAGGGACCAAAGGCCGTGATCGCCATCGATCTCAACCCTGTTCAACTCCACTGCCTGGAACTGCGCGCCGGCGCCTATCGCCACCTGGATCATGCGGGCCTGCTCGAGCTTATCGGATCGAGACCCTCGGACAATCGCCGCGCCCTTTATCGCGCCGCCGCCGCGGACCTGTCGCCGGATGCCCGCGCCTTTTGGGACCGGCAGGAAGCCGACCTCCTTGCCCTGGGCCTTGGCGGTGTCGGCAAGTTCGAGCGCTACTTCGCCCTGTTCCGAAAGTTTATCCTGCCCCTGGTGCACGGCCGTACAACCATCGCCGCTGCCCTGGCACCCCGCGACCGCGCCGAACGTCAGGTATTTTTCGACCGGACGTGGCGCAACGCCCGCTGGCGGTTGTTGACACGGCTGTTCTTCTCGCAAACGGTCATGGGCCGGTTGGGGCGCGATCCCGCCTTTTTCACCTATGCCGAGGGCAGTTTCGGCGACCATATTGCCGCGCGCATCGATCACGCCTTCGTCGATCTGGAACCGGCGAAAAATCCCTACCTGCAATGGATCCTGACCGGGCGGCATATCAGCGCCCTGCCCCATGCCCTGCGTGACGAAAATTTCGCACCGATCCGCCGCAACCTCGACCGCCTCAGCTGGCATCACATGTCAACCGAAGGCTATGGCCGTCATGTCCAGGCCAGCGGCGAACGGATCCATTGTTTCAATCTCAGCAATATTTTCGAATATATGAGCGAGGACAATTTCCTCGCCACGATGCGGGGCCTGATCGACATGTCGGCCGACGGCGCGCGCCTTGCCTATTGGAACATGATGGTGCCGCGCCGGGCGTCTCGGCATTTGCCGCAGCTCGACTATGACGCGGCAGCCTCGAAGGCCCTGCACGACGCCGACAAGGCCTTCTTCTATCGCGACTTTGTGGTCGAACGGCTGAAGCCATGATGGCGCCGGCGTTTGTGTCTTTGATGACCATCGCCGCCGTCGTTGCGGCCCTGTTGGCCTTTCTGGGGCTGACGACGGTCCTGGGCCAACGCTACGGCCTGCATCCGGAGTTGAAGCGCAAGATCCTGCATACCGGCCTGGGCTTGAGCGCACTGGCTTTTCCGTTCCTTTTTCACCGCCTGTGGGAGATGGGGCTGTTGTGCGCCATCCTGCTGATCGTGCTGTTCGTTGTCCGGCGCCTGCCCGCCCTGAAGTCCGGGCTGGGCTCCAGCCTGCACGGTGTTGAACGCGTTTCGTTCGGTGAAGTTTTCTTCGTCCTGGCGGTCCTGGCCCTGTACGTGCTGGCCCGCGATCGTCTGGTACTTTACGTTGTCCCCTTGATCATCCTGACCTTGTCGGACGCGGCGGCGGCGCTGGTCGGCGTGCGTTACGGCAAGCGCGCCTTCGACGTCGTCAACGGCAAGAAGTCGCTCGAGGGCATGCTCGCCTTCTTCGGGGTCACCTTTGTCAGCGTCGCCCTGTGTCTGTATGGACTGGCGGACCTGCCTGTGGACGTCATTGTGCTGACGGCGTTTTTGCTGGCGGTCCTGGGCGCGCTGACCGAAGCGGTGTTGTGGCACGGACTGGACAACATCTTTGTGCCGCTGGGCGGCTATCTGTTGTTGTCCTACACCCTGGACGCCCAGCCCGGCGAACTGATCGCGGCGGCGATCGCGCTGATCCTGCTGACCGGGCTGGCGCTGGCGTCTCGGCGCTTCAGTCAGTTGAATACACACGCCCTGATGATGGCCATGATCTGTGCTGCCATTCTGTGGCTGGTCGGCGGTATCGCCTGGGTCTCTATAGCCCTGGTCATTTTCGGCGTGCACGTCGCCATTGTCGGCTGGCTGCACAAGGACGATGGCGTCTATACCATCGAGGCGGTGTTCTGCGTGGCCAGCTCCGCCATGATCTGGCTCACCGTCTGGCAAGCCTACCGTTATGAGGACGCGTTTTTCCTCTATTGCCTCGCCATGGCGATCCATATTCAGGTCAATCTGTTGCTGCGGCTCAAGGCGCACCGTCAACAGCTGGCCGGCCCGGTGGAGGTCACGATCGCCGCTTTCCTGTCCGGCGGAGCGATGATGGCGCTATACATGCTGTTTGCCGGCCCGACCCAGGCGCATGTCGTGCGCGCCGGCCTGGTCATTGTCGCGCTGGCCGTGGGCGGCATGTTGACCCGCGTCACGGCGGATCGCTTCACGCGATCGCGGTGGGTGGCGCAAGCCTCTTTTGCCCTGTTCGGATCGTTGCTCGGCTGGGTCATTTTGGAAAGTACCGGCCTGTGAGTGACTTTGCTGTCATCGATTTTACCACGGCGGCGGGACTTTCGTTCGCCCAGCCGGCCTTTGCCCCAAGCCTGGACAACGCCCCCCTGTCGCGGCCCGATCTGAGCTTTGCGGCGCGTGTCGATGGTGTTGTCCGCGCCTGTTTCAGTCTGTGGTGGCGGGCGACGCCGCAAATCGGAGGCCAGCCTTCGGTTTGTCTCGGCCACCTCTATGCCGAGGACGCAGCCTGGGGTCTTAAGGCGCTGGACCATGCCGGTCAGGTCCTGCGCGAGCGCGGCGCGTCTGGCAGGGTTCTGGCGCCGATGGATGGCAGCACCTGGTTCAGCTACCGCGTAACAATCGAGAGCGGCGATACGCCACCGTTTTTTCTGGAACGGTTCAGCGCCCCCTTCTGGCCGCAGGTGTTCGAAGCGTGCGGCTTCGAACTGACCGCGCGTTACCGCTCGTCTTTGACGAACGACCTCCGCCATGACGATCGTGCCGCAGCGGTTTGGGCCGAAAAAATCGCCTATAGCGGCATCAGGGTACGCGCCTTCGATCCGGCGCATGCTGAAGCGGATATGAAGGCCCTGCATAGCCTCAGCCTCACCAGTTTTGCGCGCAACCTGTTCTACACGCCTATTTCACAAGCCGACTTCCTGGCCGCCTATGCCCCGATCCTGCCCCTGGTGGTGCCTGATCTTGTCCTCCTGGCCCATGAGGGTGACGAACTCGTGGGCTTTGTTTTCGCCGTGCCCGATTACGCCTGGAAACAGCGCGGCGAGATCATGGATACGGTCGTGGTCAAGACCCTGGCCGTGCGGCCGGGCCGCAGCCTTGCCGGCCTGGGCAGCTACCTGGCCAGCCAGGTTCACGCCCGGGCTGCGGCCTTGGGCTACAGGCGCGCCATCCATGCCTATATGTTTGAGGGCAATGTTTCGCGCGTGATCAGCGACAAGTCCGCCACCTCGATCCGAAGTTATGGCCTCTATGCCAAAGCCTGAAACCCTTTTTGACCTGCTGGAGGTTCAGGCCAGCGCGCGCGGCGAGCACCTGGCCCTGATCGACGGCGAGGCGACCTGCAGCTATCGCGATCTGCACATCCGCGCCCGCAGCATGGCTGGCGGGCTGCAACACGCCGGGGTCACGTGCGGTGACCGCGTTCTGCTGCTCGTGCCGCTGAGCATCGACTTTTTCGTGGTGTTTCTGGCCCTGATGCGACTTGGGGCGGCGGCCGTGCTGATCGACCCGGCCATGCCGCTGAAAACCCTGCGGGCCTGCCTGAAAAAGGTCCGGCCGAATGTCCTGATAGGTGTCCCAAAGGCGCATCTGTTTCGCCTAGTCCCGGAGGTTGGCGCCATTGCGCTGGCGCTGAGCCTTGGCGGAGCCGTTCCCTTCGCGCGCCACGTGCGGCCGCTTGAGGCCAGGATACCAGGCCCTGTTGATCCGCATAGCGCCGCCTTACTGACCTTTACCAGTGGCTCAACGGGCACGCCGAAAACCATCGTTCGCAGCCACGCCTTCCTGTTGCACCAGCATGACGCCGTTCGATCGACCCTTGAGGCCCGCGACGGCGACATCGAGCTATCGACCTTGCCGGTGTTTATCCTGTCGAATATTGGCTGTGGTATCACCTCTGTCCTGCCGCTCAAGGGCTATGGCCGGCCGCACAGCATGCGGGCCGATCACATGATCGCCTATATGGCGGCCAAGGGCGTCAATCGCCTGCTGGCGGCGCCGGCGTTTTGCCGCAGGCTGTGCGACGAGGCCATGCGCCAGGACCGGCCACTGTCGGACCTGAAGCGCATATTCACCGGCGGCGGGCCGGTATTTCCCAATCTGCTGCGCGATTTGCAGCGCGCCGCGCCGCAGGCTGAAATCACCATGGTCTACGGCTCGTCCGAAGCCGAACCCATAGCGCACGTCCGGGCGAGCGAGGTGTCTGCGGACGATGTGACGGCGACCGCCAACGGGGCCGGTTTGTTGGCCGGGGAGCCGGTGGCAGCTGTCCAACTGGCAATCATTGCCGATACGGACGCCGTTCTGACGGAGATGGATGCGGAGGCGTTTGCGGCCCTGAAGCAGCCACAGGGCCAGGCGGGGGAAATCGTCGTTTCCGGCGCCCACGTCGTCAAGGGCTACCTCGACCCTGCCG
Organism: Asticcacaulis sp. AC402; assembly: GCF_000495835.1. GTDB lineage: Bacteria > Pseudomonadota > Alphaproteobacteria > Caulobacterales > Caulobacteraceae > Asticcacaulis. Next base: position 18,611 of record NZ_AWGC01000014.1, on the reverse strand, counting down.
ATGCCGCCGGCACCAAGTTCAGCGTGGAGGCTACGCTGTGGCACCGCACGGGCGACGCTGGCTATCTCGATGCGCGGGGGCGGCTCTGGCTTTTGGGGCGCTGTTCGGCGCGGATAACGACGTCTGCCGGGGTGCTCTATCCGTTTTCGGTCGAAGCCGCGGTCATGGGTTTGCCGGGCGTCCGGCGGGCTGCCGCGCTCACCCAGGGCGAAGCGGTTACGCTGGTCGTCGAGGCCGATGCGCCGCTGACGCCGGATCAGTGCGCCGATCTGCACCGGCAATGGCCGGCCTTAAGCGCTATTCACCCCATGAAGCATATTCCGGTCGATCGCCGCCATCATTCGAAAGTGCTCTACCGTGAGCTTTTGAGGCGCCTTTAGCGACGGCCGCGACCTGGGTCGCACGAGGCCAGCGTCGTGGCAAACCTAGTCGCGATCAACTGGCTGTCGCCCCGCCCAGCAGCCGGATCTCAGAAGCTCTCGGGGAGAAAATGGCTCCGACCTTGTTTTTTGCGTTTTGGCCTGCGCTGCCCGTGCGGGGTAAGGGAAGTCGGCGGAGAGACGTAACGACTGAGTTGTCGCGGGCAGGACGATAAGTTTCATGCAAAGGGGCGGCAATAGAGCGCGTTGCAGAGCGTATACGTCTCTTCTGACAATGTGGCTGACCGTCGAAGCCGGCAAAACCAAAAGTAAGTCGCCCCACCACAATGTCGCTACGCTACGCTTAACTACGTTACGCTGTGCTTATGGTCCTTCACTTGCCGAGATGTATCTCGGCTGCGATCACGCCGCGTAAGAGGCGCAGGGATGTATAGAAGCGCGCTTTCTTATACATCCCCATCGCTCTTCGATGGGGAGGGAGACCGCACGAACGCGCCAGGCCGCAGGCCGCCAGCGCGTGAGATGTGGTGGTGGGGCGACTTACTTTCTACCCTTCGGCGGCGGCCTGAACCTTCGCAAGTCGCCCCGATGCCCATAAAACCCGTCAATTAAGGCCGAGCACACGTCTCATGTGCGGCGGTACTGGGTTCCTCAATTTCCAAGTGACGGAGATTGGATTATTACCTTCCCATTCAACAAAATCTACGTCGCCGCTATACATAAAAGGCGTTGCCGTTGACCCGCGCTTTTTCGTCGGCCTAACAAAAAGGTGGATCAAATACCCCTTGTCGCGCTGGCTAATAATCCCCCCATGCTTCGATACCTGTGTTGTACGGTTCTGGCTTTGCCACCTTAGGTGTCGGTCGTCCACGAAGCCATCTTCGTACCTATGGTTATCCTGAAGACCGCTCTTATCGAGGGTGACGAGAATGAAGACATCATTCCCCTGCACCACAAAGCCTTGGTTCCACGACCCCGTGCTGAACTGTCCCCCATATAGCTTGGGGATATCCTCGCGCATATATTCCTGCCACACCTCAGGGCCCTTTGGCGTGTCATGGGTGAATTGCGTTTGGGGCTCAGACATTCCGTCGAAGCCATGGTCTGATTGCGCGTCCGTCGATGCGGATGCGCGAACAAGATATTCGGCAAGGCGCCAATCAATGACCTCTCTGGTCATGGCGTTGAAAGCGCTGACAAGGTCATCGCTGACCGAGAAGGTCGTGCGAAAAATGCCATCTTTGTAGTCGAAAAATGTACGCCCGGATGTTCCGCGGGCCTTGACCAAGGCATCAATCGGATTGACTTCCAGCAATCTGCGCACGGCGCCCGCATTGTCAATCGGCACGGTGATGGCGCTTCGGTAAATGGGGTGTCGCTTTGCGATGGTTGTAAACCGCGCCGTCAAAGGCTCAATGCCAAGGGCGCCCGGCAGGGCACCTTCCTGCTGGACGGCCTTTAGAAGCAGCATCTTGTAGCTTTTTGTCATCTGGGTCTTGGACAGGTTATCCAAAAACTCATGGTGAGCAGCGAGCACGCGCTTGTCTTGGTCCGAAATATCCTTGTGGTGATTTACAAACTCGAACCAAGATCCGTGACCCGAGGTGCGCGGGTTGAAGCCTGCATGAAACACTTCGAGCGCCGTCGGCCTTTCGCCAAACCTTAGCCGGAAATCGATGTAAAAGGCTTCGAGAGCGTCACCTTGGCTGGTCGACCGCAGCAGGCTCTGCATCAAGTCCATCGCCGCCAGGTCATAGGTAACGCTACACCCCGGTGGTAGCTCAAACTCACCGTCGCGCACCTGCTGGAGTTTGATGGCCAAGTCTCGGTCACCGGCATTGCAGTTCAGCAGCGCCCTCGCCTTGGTCAAAAATATCCGATGATTGCCAATGTAATCTATAACGTTCAGCCGCGTTTTGCCCTCTGATCGTCGCAGCCCACGGCCAAATTGCTGCATCCAAATCGTCGTCGACTCGGTCGGTCGCAGCATGAGGACAGTGTCAATATTGGGTATGTCGACGCCCTCGTTGAACATGTCGACGGCAAAAAGAATGTCCAATTCCCCTGCCTGAAGCGCGTCTAGCGAACTGGTGCGAGGTGCCGAGGTCTTGCCGGAATGCACCGACACGGCACGCATCCCCTTGGCTCGGAAAAACTCCGACATAAAATCAGCATGAAGCTGAGAACAACAGAAGGCCAAGGTCCGCTGACCGGCGTGTTTACGGTGTTGTTCTAAGGCGTTGCTCGCGCGGGCTTGGGTTGCCAAGGCAGCGGTAAGAGCCTTTTCGTCAAAGCCTGCGTTGCGCCACGGAATATTTGCATAGTCGACATCATCGGGCACACCAAAGTAGCTAAAGGCTGAGAGCAGACCAGAGGTAATCCCCTCGAATGCGTCGCAATCGAAGACGAGATTTTCCTGACACAATCCCAGCAGGTCGCCTCCGTCCATCCGTTCGGGAGTCGCCGTGAGCCCTATCATGAACTTTGGCGTAAAGTGGTCGATAAGCCCACGGTAGGTTCGCGCCGCCGCATGGTGAAATTCGTCAACGACGACATAGTCGAAGGCGTCCGGAGCGAAGTTACGCAAGTGAGCAACCTTACCCAGGGTTTGGATGGACGCGAACAGCACGTCGGCATCCAGATCCTTCTGCGTCCCGGTATAGCGGCCAAGACGGGCTTTGGGACGACAGACCCTGAATGTCTCCATCGCTTGTGACAGGATTTCTTCGCGATGAGCGACAAAAAGCACCGTCTTGAACTCGGGGCGATGGCTGTCAAAGGCACTCAGCCACGTCTTGCCCAACCCCGTCGCCAAGACGACCATGCCTGCCGTGTAGCCATCGCGCCGCGTCTCCTCCAAAGCCGAAAGGGCACGCCTCTGAATCAGATGTGGTACCGGTAGGATGAGCTCAGCTTCGGCTTCGACCTCCGCCGCCCTAAACTGGGTTTGCGTCGGTACGCCGCGGCGTTTTTCGTATTTGTCTATCCATTCATGGGTCAGAGACTTGACTTCAGGACGTGCCAGTAAGCCTTCAAAACCATTTAGGACGTCGCGCCATCCCCCATCCTGGTTGGGTGTGAACACGCGATAGTTCCACTCCACGCCGGTGCGCAGCGCCATTTCGGACAGGTTGGAACTCCCGACGAGCGCCACGCCCGTCCCATCAGCAAAGTGAAATATCCATGACTTTGGGTGAAAGCCAATCCTACCTGTTTCAAAGACATGCAAAGACACCTCACCCTCTAGATCCATCAAGCGACGCAGGGCATCTGGGTCTGTCACATCCAGATAGTCGCCTGTGATAAACCTCACCCGACCATCGCGATTGAGCAGATCTTGAAGATGGGATCGCAGGATGCGGATACCGCTCTCCATGGTGAAGGACACTGCTACGTCGACGCTTGACGCGCGGTCTATATGCGGCATCAGGTGACGAATGAGCGCGTCGTCGCCGCCAGAAATCAAGGCGCGGTTGTGCGGTACCCACATTTCTGGCTTGGGGACATCATCTGGCTTGGGTTCAACCAGAGAACCGTTCTGAATGAGGTAGTTTCCCTTGGCGGGAATGACGTGACGAACCCCGCCCCTCGGGTCCTTCATGTCCCCACGCCGGCGAGGAATGACATGAATATGGAAATGCGGAATCGTCTGGCCAGCCGCCTCGCCTTCGTTGAAGCCGACATTGAATCCGTCGACGGAAAACCTGTCTTTGATAAGGGATTTGGCCGTTTCGATGCCGTCTATAAGGGCCGTTTGTTCCGACGCGTGCAGGTCCGACCACGTGGCAATATGCCGATGCGGCGTCAGCAGCAAATGCCCCTCTGTAACAGGAAAAGCGTCCCAAATCCCCTTGATCAGAGCACCGAAAAACGCCAATCTACCTTCGGTCGGCAGGCAAAATGGACAGGCGTGCGGTGACAGAATAGGCCTCAATAGCGACGGGTTTCAGCGCCCATAGATGTACTACCACAGGTCGAAGCACAATAGATAATCACACTCTATCCGCAGGCTCTTCACCCGCCCCTCATTTAACCCGTATTATTCACCCCTTGGGTTATAGCGCACCAATACTTCGGTTTTTCGTCCCATTCGGACTCGCCTCGGAATTCCCGGAAATACGGGGCAAAAGGACAGGCCGGGCACGCGCCCATGTGGCCGCACAGGACCACGCCTACTGTTTAAGTGTCTGGCAAACACAACTCTGCATAACTAACTCGACCTTTTGCTTCTTCCACTGACAAATAGCTCGTCAAAATCTCGAACTCTGACAAGTTATGAGCGCTCACAGCAAGCATGTTATATTCAGGAAATTCTCCGTACTCCGAGTACAACCCCATGGCGCGAATTCTTTGATAAACTTCCTCAGAAGAGTCTGGCTCAACAAAAATAATTGAGACTGAGCCTCTTCCACTTGATGATTTTAAACTTAAGTATCTATAGTTTATTGAATCTCCAAATGACTCACAAAAAATCTTGTAACCGACAGCAATACCCTGAATGAAAAAAGGAGTATTGTCGATTTCAACGATATTTTCGCTAATGAGATATCCGTTTAAAATCTCCACCGAGATGGGGGGATAAACCTTATCTACTTCCAAAGAAAAATGTATTCTTATAGCTCGCATATAATTCTATTCCAGTATTATAGCGCTATCTCTATTATAAACTACGCAAATCCAATTTGAATAGTGGCAGCATTTTGTGGACATGTTGTCAATTGGGTAATTGTTAGTTGCCCGATGTGTAATGAAACTCGATTTGCCCGGCAGTCTTCGCCAGGAAAAGACATCTGAACCGCCTGGCGCGCGGTGGGAGAGGTCCGAACAATTATCCAGGCAATCGGCCGTGGCCACGCGAAGCGACACAGACGTCATTGATGCGCACACCTGCGTGACCGCGACTGGACACGGCTCAGGACTGTGGCAAGGTCCGTCTGCAACACGGAGGATTCGCCATGCAGATGACCACCACACATACCATCGAAGGTTCCCACATCAGCCAGTACCTCGGCATCGTTACCGGGGAAGCCATCCTGGGCGCCAATATCTTCCGCGACTTCTTCGCCGGGATCCGCGACATCGTCGGCGGCCGTTCCAACGCCTATGAGGAAGTCCTGCGCGAAGGGCGCGACGCCGCCTTGCGCGAAATGGAAGCCGAAGCCGCCAAGCGCGGCGCCAACGCCATTGTCGGCATCGACATCGACTATTCCACCGTCGGCCAGAGCGGCAGCATGCTGATGGTCAGCTGCACCGGGACCGCCGTAACAATCCAGCCGGGAACCGCGCGGTAAGGCTTACGAGATCACGCCGTTGCGCGGCACGGCCTTGACGTTGCGAGCGGCGTACAGCGAGTTCGACGCCAGCTGGCTGACGGTGCCCAGGCCGAGGGCATCGAGCAGGGAGCGAATCTTGACGAGTCTGTCGCTGAGTTCGCCACGGCGAATTTCCAGCTCATTGCGCCGCAGTTCCATGGCAGACAGCTCCATTTCAAGCCCTGCCTTTTCTTGCTCGATCATTTCGATGTCCGCCGATGTCAGTAGTATGGCGGGTGCTTCGTGCGTCATTGTGCGACTCCCCTGAAAACCTTGTTGTGCGTAGCACAAGACTGCCATATCGAACCATTCGCATGACAGTGTTATGACACTAACCGTTTCGATGTGACGATATGACGAAAAAAATGCGCGCGCCATAGGATTCATCCGCCAAGTCGCCAATTTGTGACGAGTCTCCCTGGACGGGAAAGACCGCATCAGGGCAGCGGCATCGGGCAGTTAAATGGTCTTGCGTCACAATAAGTCTTGATACGCCCACCTCATGCCCCTATGTGTGCGGCCGTTTGCGCGCCGGTCGCCCGTGCGTGCCCGTGGCGCCACAGGAGATGCCCCCAATGACCCCCGAAACGGCTAAACGTGTTGAAGGTTGCACAGCGGTATTGGTGCTGTCTGACGGCACAGTCTATCAGGGCGTGGGTTGCGGCGCCACCGGCGAAGTCCTGGGCGAGGTTTGCTTCAACACCGCCATGACCGGCTACCAGGAAATCTTGACCGATCCGTCCTATATGGAACAGATCATCGCCTTCACCTTTCCGCATGTCGGCAATGTCGGCGTTAATGCCGAAGACGTCGAGCAACTCGGAGATGACCCCAGGCGCGCCGCCCGGGGTGCCATCTTCCGCGACGCCCCAACCCCGCCGGCCAACTGGCGTTCGACATTGAGCTTCAATGACTGGCTGACGGCGCGCGGCATCGTCGCCATTTCCGGTATCGACACGCGCGCCCTGACCCGTCGCATCCGCGAAAACGGCATGCCGCACGGCATCGTGGCGCATGATCCGTCGGGCGATTTCGACATCCCGGCCCTGGTCCATAAAGCCGCCGCATGGAAGGGTCTGGGCGGGCTCGACCTGGCGGTCAACGCCACGGTGACGCAGCCGGCCGGCTTTACCACCGACCTGTGGCAGTGGCCGCAAGGCTTCTCTCAGGGCACCCGGCACGATTTCAAAGTCGTGGTCATAGACTACGGCGTCAAGCAGAACATCCTGCGCGCCCTGGTCGATATCGGCGCCGACGTTTACGTCGTGCCGGCCCAAACCCCGGCCGAGGCGATTCTCGACATGGCTCCCGATGGCGTACTGCTGTCCAACGGTCCTGGCGACCCGGCGGCCACCGCCATCTATGCCGTGCCCGTTATTCGCCAGATCATCGCGGCCGGTGTGCCGGTGTTCGGCATCTGCCTGGGCCACCAGATGCTGGGACTGGCGTTGGGCGCTGCCACCCTCAAGATGAGCCAGGGCCATCATGGCGCCAACCACCCGGTCAAGGACAAGACCACCGGCAAGGTTGAGATCGTGTCGATGAACCACGGCTTTGCCATCGACCAGGCGACCCTGCCCGCCGGCGTGGTCGAAACCCACGTTTCATTGTTCGACGGCAGCAACTGCGGCATCGCCATGACGAATGCACCGGTGTTCAGCGTCCAGCACCACCCGGAAGCTTCGCCCGGCCCCGTCGACAGTCTGTATCTGTTCGAGCGCTTCGCCGAAAACATGCGGGTCTACAAAAAAGTCGCCGCCTGACGCTGAATTTTTGGCCGTTTGCGTGATGATGGCTGTCGTGGGGTAGCGACTCGCGGCATGCTTGGACAAATATGTGTCTTGAACTAGGGTCAGAATGTCCGACTCCGCGCCGGAAAAACCCAATATTCTTGCCGTCGATGATGACGAATCCATCCGCGAGCTGCTGAAGGCAACCCTGACGCGCCAGGGTTTTCGTGTCTTCCTGGCCGATGGCGGCAAGGCGATGGATGCGGTTCTGGCCGATACCCGCATCGACCTGATCGTGCTCGACAGCATGATGCCCGGAGAAGACGGGCTCGCCATCTGCGAACGCCTGAGCCAGAATAATGGCCCGCCGATCATCATGCTCAGTGCCCGCGGCGACGATGTCGCCCGCATCAAGGGCCTGAACCTTGGCGCCGAAGACTATATGGCCAAGCCGTTCAACAGCGACGAACTGGGGTTACGTATCCGCAAAGTCCTGCGCCGAACGCCGGGCTCGGTGCGCGACGAGGCCGACATAACCCGCTTCTTCGGCTGGAGCCTGGACAATCGCACGCGCCGGCTGACCTCGCCGGCCGACAAGATGCTGATCCTGTCCGCCGCCGAATTCGCCGTGCTGCACGTCTTCCTGGCCCAGCGCGACCGCCCGCTTCGCCGCGACCAGGTGGTGGAGCGGATGTCCGAGATGCACGACGATTCAACCGACCGGTCGCTGGACACCCTGATCTCGCGCCTGCGCCGCAAGCTGAAACATATTGCTCCCGAGGGCGAGGACGACGTGATTCAGACGGTCTACGGCGTAGGCTACATGTTCCGGCCGGTACGTTAGAGCGCAAGCCGAAAGCGGGAGCGCCCGTGCGGTGGTGTCCACTTTATCGAAACGGGCTATAACATTGACGGCGACGTAAAACTTGCGACAGCAGGGTAAGAATTTTTTCGACCGGTGTTAAACTCCCTGCCGTATAGTCCTCCTATCAAGACGCACAAAGACCGGTGATAGAGATGACGACCTCCAGACTGCATTCCCTGACCCTGGCGATCGCCATAACCCTGATCGTGGCCGCCTTTGGTCTCCTTCTGGGCGGCTCCGCGCATGCCCAGGCCGCCTGCGGAACGATTCGCCTGGCACCCGTTGTTCAGGGCGAGGTCTGGCAGGGTTACGGCGAGGCCACACCACTGTTCACTGTCGGCGGGCCGGTCGGCAGCCGCGGCATAATCTATCGCACCGCCGCCGGCGCCGACGTCACGGCCCCGGCCAGCGGCACGGTCGACTATGCCGGTCCGGTCGAGAACCTGGGCCAGGTGGTGGTGCTGAACATCGGCGGCGACCGTCGGGTCGTCCTGACCGGCCTGTCGGACCTGCGGGTCGTTACCGGCGACCGCATCGCCCAGGGCGGCCGCCTGGGCGGCATGGCCCACACCGGCAATGACGCGGCCTTCCTGTATATGGAACTGCGTTGCGGCGAGGAACCGGTCAACCCCACGCTGGTCATGACCGTCGCGATGCAATAGCTGGTTTGACGGTCCCTCACCCGGCGTCAAACCCCTCCGCCTCACCCTCCGGGGGAGGCGGTTTTTTGTGACGGGCAAGGCGGATAGATATCTTAATATATACCGCAATATCTGCTGATCATCTGCCATGGACGATACTGCAAAGATCTTTATGACCGGCCGAAGCCAGGCTGTCCGCCTTCCCAAGGATTATCGCTTCGAAGGTGAAGACGTCTTTATCCGGCGAGATCCCTGTCCATCGAAAAGGCGACAATCTCAATCGTCACACGGGCGGAAATCCTGTTCGGTTTGGCCAAAGCGGGACACCCGCCGCGCCTGGACCACTCAGTGGACGTCTTTTTCCGTACCGTGACGGTTTTGCACTGGGCCGGGTCCGAAGCCCGGGCCTACGGCAACCTGCGCCGAAACTGCGAATCGCAGGGAATCACCATCGCGCCTTTGGACCTGATGATCGCCGCCCAGGCTTTGTCTGCCAGCGCTATTCTGGTGACAAACGACACAGCCCGCATGCGCCTGACGCCTTGGCTACCTGTCGAAGACTGGACCGCCTAAATTTGTAAATTTTGCGGGTTGCACTGCACACCCTAAGGCACTAAAGCACCCGCTTAGCCCAAAACCGGCACTTCCCCGCCACGGCCCGCGTCCTTAACGCAGGCCGTCACTTCGCGCGCGACCCGATTGTTACGAAAGACCGACTATGCCCAAACGTACAGATATCAAGTCCATCCTGATCATCGGCGCCGGGCCTATCGTCATTGGTCAAGCCTGCGAGTTCGACTATTCCGGCGTGCAGGCCTGTAAAGCTTTGCGTCAGGAAGGCTACCGCATCATCCTGGTCAATTCCAACCCGGCGACCATCATGACCGATCCGGACGTCGCCGATGCCACCTATATTGAGCCGATCACGCCGGAATTCGTCGAAAAGATCATCGCCCGCGAGCGCCCCGACGCCCTCCTGCCGACCATGGGCGGGCAGACGGCGCTCAACACCGCCCTGGCGCTGGAAAACTCCGGCGTCCTCGCCAAATACAATGTCGAGATGATCGGCGCCAAGGCCGAGGTCATCGACAAGGCCGAGGACCGCCAGAAGTTCCGTAACGCCATGGACAAGCTGGGGCTGGAATCGGCCAAGTCGTCCGTCGCCCACACCATGGAAGAAGCCATGGCGGGCCTGGAGGCGATTGGCGGCCTGCCGGCGGTCATCCGTCCGTCCTTTACCCTGGCCGGTACCGGCGGCGGCATCGCCTTCAACATGGAAGAGTTCAAGGAGATCGTCGCCAACGGGCTGGACCTGTCCCCGACCACCGAGGTCCTGATCGAGGAGTCGATCCTGGGCTGGAAGGAATACGAGATGGAGGTCGTGCGCGATACCGCCGACAATTGCATCATCGTCTGCTCGATCGAGAACGTCGACCCGATGGGCGTCCACACCGGTGATTCGATCACCGTCGCCCCGGCCCTGACCATGACCGACAAGGAGTATCAAATCATGCGTTCGGCCAGCCTGGCCGTGCTGCGTGAGATCGGCGTCGAAACCGGCGGTTCCAACGTCCAGTTCGCGCTCAACCCGGCCGACGGCCGCTTGATCGTCATCGAAATGAACCCGCGCGTATCGCGCTCGTCCGCCCTCGCGTCGAAAGCGACCGGCTTTCCGATTGCCAAGATCGCCGCGAAGCTGGCCGTCGGCTATACGCTCGACGAACTGCAAAACGACATCACCCAGACGACGCCGGCCGCGTTCGAGCCCAGCATCGATTACGTCGTCACCAAGATCCCGCGTTTTGCCTTTGAAAAGTACCCCGGTTCCGAGCCTTTGCTCGGCACCTCGATGAAGTCGGTCGGCGAGGTCATGGCGATTGGCCGGACCTTTGCCGAGTCGATGCAGAAGGCCTTGCGCGGGCTGGAAACCGGCCTGTCCGGCTTTGACGAAGTCGAAATTCCTGGCGTCAAGAATGCCGAACACCAGGCTGTCCGCGAAGCCGTCATCCGCGAACTGGGCCGCGCCACACCGGATCGCATCCGCGTCATTGCCCAGGCCTTCCGTCATGGTCTCAGCGTCGAAGACATAAATGCCGCCTGTTTCTATGAGCCGTGGTTCCTGCGCCAGATCGAGACCATCGTTTCCGAAGAGGCCAAGATCGCCGTCCTCGGCCTGCCCCAGACCGCCAAGGCAATGCGCTCGCTGAAGGCGATGGGCTTCTCCGACGTGCGCCTGGCCAAACTGACCGGCACAACCGAGGTCGAGGTTCGGACGGCACGCCGCGCTTTGGGTGTGCGCCCGGTCTTTAAGCGAATCGACACCTGCGCCGCCGAGTTCCGGTCCAACACCGCCTACATGTATTCGACCTACGAATCGGGCGCCCTGGGCCAGCCGGCCGAGAACGAGGCTGAACCGACTGACCGCAAGAAGGCCATCATCCTGGGCGGCGGTCCCAACCGGATCGGCCAGGGCATCGAGTTCGACTATTGCTGCTGTCATGCTGCCTTTGCCTTCAAGGACATCGGCGTCGAGGCCATCATGGTCAACTGCAACCCGGAAACCGTGTCGACCGATTACGACACCTCCGACCGCCTCTATTTCGAGCCGCTGACCGCAGAAGACGTGCTGGAACTGATCGCGGTGGAACAGTCGAACGGACAACTGCTGGGCGTGGTCGTCCAGTTCGGCGGCCAGACGCCCCTGAAGCTGGCCCAGGCGCTGGAGGACGAGGGCATTCCGATCCTCGGCACCTCTCCCGACGCCATCGACCTGGCCGAGGACCGCGAACGCTTTCAGCACCTTCTGCGCGATATCGGACTGACCCAGCCAATCAACGCCATCGCGCGGACACCGGAGGAGGCCTTCCGTGCTGCCCATGAAGTCGGCTACCCCATCGTTATCCGTCCCTCCTATGTCCTGGGCGGCCGCGCCATGGAGATCATCCGCGACGACGAACAACTGACCCGCTATGTTCGCGAAGCCGTGAAGGTGTCCGGCGACTCACCCGTCCTGATCGACCAGTATCTGTCGGCAGCCATCGAGGTCGACGCCGACGCTCTCGCTGACGGCGAAACCGTGTTTGTTGCCGGCATCATGGAACATATCGAAGAAGCCGGCGTGCACTCGGGCGACTCGGCCTGTTCGCTGCCACCGTTTTCGCTCAAGGCGGAAACCGTCAAGGAACTGGAACGCCAGACCATCGAACTGGCCAGGGCGCTGCAGGTTCGCGGCCTGATGAACGTTCAGTTCGCCATCGAAAACCCCTATACCGACCCAAAGATCTACGTGCTGGAAGTCAACCCGCGCGCTTCGCGGACCGTTCCCTTCGTCGCCAAGACTTTGGGGCAACCGCTGGCCGGCATCGCCGCCAAGATCATGGCCGGCATGTCACTGGCGCAGTTCAATCTGAAACCGCGCGACTATCGCCACGTCGCCGTCAAGGAAGCCGTCTTCCCCTTCGCCCGCTTCGCCAATGTCGACACGGTCCTGGGGCCGGAAATGCGCTCGACCGGCGAGGTCATGGGCCTGGACTGGATGCGCGACGGCGAGGACATGATCGAGGCCTTCTCGCGCGCTTTCGCCAAGTCGCAGTTGGGTAGCGGCACGATCTTGCCGACTCAGGGCAAGGTTTTCGTCTCGGTCAAGGATCAGGACAAGCCTGTCATCGTCGACTCGGTGCGCCAACTGCTGGAGATGGGCTTCAAGGTCGTCGCCACGGGCGGAACCTATGACTATCTGGCGGCGCAGGGCGTCGAGGTTGAAAAGGTCAAGAAGGTTCTGGAGGGTCGTCCGAATATCCTGGATGGCATCAAAAACGGCGAGATCGCTCTGGTGTTCAACACCACGGAAGGTAAGCAGTCCCTGGCCGACTCCTTCTCAATCCGCCGCACGACCCTGATGATGAAGATTCCGTACTATACGACGGCATCGGGCGCGGTCGCTGCCACCCGCGCCATCGCCAGCGCCCGCAAGGGCGACCTGGATGTGCGTCCATTGCAGGAATATGCCTGAGGCGGGTGGCAGAGACGCCTGCCACCCAGGGCCGGATCAGAATCTGACACCAGGCAGGTGATACGAGGTCGATATGTTCCTGGTCGCAAGCTCAACTGAAATCATCGTCAACTGGCCTGCCTCGCTGCGGTAGAAACATCCGAGGCTAGCCGAATTTTGCGCCACGCAGCTTATCGGTCCGGCGACCGGTGTTTGCAGGTCGCGCATCTCCTCGACCCACTCTGAGCCTGTATAGCGGCTAACGGCGACCTCGTGGCTTGGGCCCAATGTGGTACGATGCAGGCATCCGACGGTTAGCAACTCAGGATGCGGCCCGCCCCAACTGGCCCGTGGCGTTAGAATGACGCAATTGGGTTGCTGACCAGTGGCTATTGGCACGCCGCGGGACCTCCATCCGCCCGTTGCCGGATCCGAAGGCATGCCAGGTCGCTCGTCAATGCCGCGCACCCACAGCCGGTCATCGAAATCGCCACCGGCACCCAACGCGAAGCAGACGCGTTTTCCGCCGCGCTCGCTGGTCGCACCCGGGGCAAAGTCGAACAACAGCTCATGACATGCCGGACGTCCGGTCAGTTCGAGGCCGGGACCGGGTCCGCGGTACGAGGCCCCCCAAACCGGGCGCTCAAACGCCGCGGGCCGGCCATCGGGGAATTGCCATTTTTGAAAGCGCAGGAGTTGCACATTGCTGGTTGGACCTTCGCGACCGGAATAGGCGGTAAACAGCGTGCAATAGTCATCCATGACGCCGGTGGTGACGCAATTGCCGATGTGACCCGCCCAGATCACTTCCCAGTCAGTCCAGGCCATCACTGTGCCACTCAGGCGATAACGCTTCATGTACACCTGGCCCGCATCGGTGCGGACAAGACACGCCAGATTAATTGAATAGTTCAGACATGTCAGTTCGTTGTCCGCGTGATCGATCGATCCGGACCCGGGGGCACCCAAATCCTCCCACGCGCCCCAGCTGCTGCCCGTCGTCTTGGAATGTACCACATGTCCGGCGGCCGAAATTGCAAAGCAGTCCCGGCGGCCGGTGTTACGCCGCTGGAAGCAACTGATGGCGCGTGAATTCGGCGACAGGCCACTGCCAACCACCGTCCAGCCTTCGCGCATCGTCGGCGCCGAACGCCTCTGCCAGTTCTGAAGGGTGTTGCCGGTGTCGATGACAAAACAGTCGATACCCGTCCGCTCGGGCGCGCTACTCGGCAGGCCGACCACATAACATTCGGGCGCCAGCTTTTCCGATGCCGCGCTGGCGGACCCCAAACCCAGGCCTGCGGCCAGAACAGCCACGGCCGCCGCAAGTTTCACGATTGCGCGCATATCCATCCCCTGCTTTATTTTATAACATTGTTACCCCGATCGCGGCAGGTGATCAACAGTCTGCAAGTCGGGTTGAAGCGGGGCTGAGGACGCGTTCGCGACATGTGCAGCCAGTGCTGTTATAAGCCCTGGCGGAACCGATCAGGGCGACGGGACGCAACAGAGGTGTAACAAAATGTCACCCGTTCACAGGCTTGTGAACTTCGTCGATTCGCGTACACTGTGACTTGAAATCATCCTGTTATCGTCACAAGAGCTTATCGCGTTGGACAAAAGGTCCTTCGCGACGCCGCCGCAGACAGGCACGACGATTGCAGGAGCCCCCTGCCCGCCTCCGTCCGAGTATCGAAAAAGATTATGCGTTTGCCGACCTGGAACTGGCGCTCCCTGATGAGCCAGCCCCAAGCCTTTGTGACAAACCTGCCGCCCCAGGTCTGGACGGGTGTGTTCCGCGCCGCCTGTTGCCTGGCGCCCGTCGTCCTGTTTCTGTGTTTCTTTAATCCTTACATTGTCGACCCGACCCGGATCGGCTGGGTGCTGGAGGCCGACTGGGGCCAGCACGTCCTTGGCTGGAACGCCTACCGCCATTGCGCCGAAAGCCTCAACCATCAGACCTGCCTGGCCGCCCCTGTCGGTAATACCCTGATGTCGCTGGACGCCAATCCGCCGTTCGCCTTCCTGTTCAAACCTTTTGCCAGTCTCCTGCCCGAGAACTTCCAGTATATCGGGCTGTGGTTCGCCATGTGCGTGGCCCTGCACTTCTTCGTCGCCTACCACCTTGTCCGGCCGTACGCGCAGCACCGCTGGATGGCATTTGGCGGCGCCATTGTGCTGAGCCTGCTGCCGATTCTCTATTACCGCATGCGCCACGACACCCTGGTGGCCCAGTTTCTGGTCCTGTGGGGCCTTCACATCTTCCTCAACGTGCAGACTGAGCGCGCCAAGATGTGGCATTGGATCGGCCTGCTCGGTTTTGCCGGCCTGCTGCACCCCTACCTTCTGTTCATGATCGCTGCCATCTGGGGCGGCGATGTCCTGCGCCGCTTCTGGCCGGCCGCGAGAACGTTCGACCGCAAGGCGCTGATCGACATGACCTGGCGCGCCGTCCTTGTTCTGGCAGCCCCCATCATCACCATGGGCATTGCCGGCACCTACACCAAGGGTATGGCGTCGGGTGCCGGCGGCTGGGGTTACTACACCGCCGGGATCGATGCCTTCTTCAATCCCGTGCGCCAGGACTTCTCCAATATCCTGAAGGCAACGCCCCTGAACGGCGGCCAGTCGTTCGAAGGCTATCAGTATCTCGGGTTCGGCCTTCTTGTGCTGATTGTCATCGCCGTGGTGCTGTACCTGACCTCACCCGAAGCCAAGCGGTCGAAAGACTTCCTCAACAAGCTGTGGCCCCTGGCCTTGCCGATGCTGTGCCTGGCCCTGATTGCCGTCTCGAACAACGCCAAGTTCTTCAACATGACGGTGTGGAATTTCCCGTTGCCCGAAGTCCTGCGCGAACCGGCATCCATCCTGCGCGCGTCGGGGCGGATGATGTGGCCGATCGCCTACCTGATGATCCTGACCGCGCTGGTGGTGCTGTTCAGGGCGCGCCCCAAGACCGTTGGCGTGCTGCTACCCCTGGTTATCGCGGTCCAGGCCTATGACATTTCGGGTTTTGCCGCCGCCATGCGCAAGGCCACGGGCCTCGCCCAGAGCGAGAAGATCTATTACCTGACGCCGTCGCCGCTGTGGGACAAGCTGGTCGAAGCTTCGGACGGTGTCGACTTCTATCCAGCCAATGTCCACCTGAACCAGAAGCTGTTCTATGAGGTCACCTGGCGCGCCACCTCGAACAAGCTGCCGGTCAATACCATGTATGCGGCGCGTGAGAACCTGATCCAGGTCGGCTATCAGGACGCCAGCCAGGACGCCTTCAAAAGCGGCCAGGTCAAGTCCAACCACCTGCTGGTCTTCCTCAAGCAGTGCGACGCTCCGGCCAATCTGCGTCCGCGCCTGCGCATGCTGGACGGGGTGTGGATTTTGCCGCCGGAAGCGGCCATGGACCTGCCGCTCGACAAGCCGGTGTGGGATCCGATCCGATCGGAACTTCGCTTTGGCTGGCTGGATCAGGGCACCTGCATGCTGGACCAGAACTGGTCGCGCCCCGACACGGAAGGGACCTGGAGCGACGGCCCCGACGCCAATGTCATGATCCCGATCAAGCATGTCGAGTTCGATACGCCCAAGCCACGCAAGCTGGACCTGAACCTGAAGGCCAAGAGCCGCCGCACGGTCCAGGTCAGCGTCATGGTCAACGACGTCAAGGTCGATGAAATCGAACTGAAGCCACGCGCCAGCCAGCATACGATTTCGTTGCCGGCCTCGGTGCTGCGCAAGGACACGCTCAGGTTACGTTTCGTGGTCAACACGCCCGAACCTGTGGTCAGCGAAGGCGCAGCCGAATCGTCGGCGAGCAGTTCTGCGCCGCGCAGCGGCCGCAGCCAGATTGCCCGCCAGCCAGAGCCGCAATCCGAGCCGCAAACGGGGCAAAGCCTGGGGATCAAACTGATCAATATCAAGCTCACCGACCCCGACGCCGACCCGGAAGACGAGCCCCCCGCCAAACCCCTAAAGGGTTGAAAACCAGTATAAAAAGCCCGGCACAAAACTCCTCTTCCAAATTCGCAGAAATCGCACTATACAGGCCGTGACGCCGCTCTTGTGCACCGCAAGGTGAACAGGGCGGCCTCTTTCACAGTCTTAGCCTTCAGCCCTGCCGGTTGTATTCACCCTCAACCGGTTGTAGGGCTTTTCGTCATTCCTCTGGGTGTTTCAAGAATAATCGCACATGGAAAAAGTGCCGATGACCGTTGGGGGCTACAAGGCTCTCGACGATGAACTGAAGCGACTCAAGCAGACTGAGCGCCCGGCCGTGATCGCGGCCATCTCTGAGGCCCGCTCACACGGAGACCTTTCCGAAAACGCAGAGTATCATGCTGCCAAGGAACGTCAGGGCTGGATCGAAGGTCAGATCGCTGACATCGAGGACAAGATCAGCCGCGCTCAGGTGATCGACGTCTCGAAGCTGTCGGGCCTGAACGTCAAGTTCGGCGCCACGGTCACGGTGATCGACGAGGACACCGAAGAAGAGGGCCGCTACCAGGTTGTGGGCGACCACGAGGCCGACGTCAAATCGGGCAAGATCTCGCTGTCGTCGCCGCTATCGCGGGCGATGATCGGCAAGGAAGTCGGCGATGTCGTTGAAGTCGTGACGCCCGGCGGCGTCAAGGCGTACGAAATCCTCAAGGTCGAATGGATCTGACCCGCTACGGTGATGAAACCTGACCCAGCTCAGCCTGTGACGATCTGGGCCGTGTCCGACGGACGCGCCGGTATCGAAAACCAGGTTCTGGGCCTGGCCGAAGCCGTTGCACGCGTGATTGCGGCCCGGATCATCGTCAAACGCATCCTCTATGAGCCCGCGTTCGACCGTTGGCCGACGGTGCTGAAACTATGGCCGGATCGTATGCTGGCTGCGGACAGTGACCGCATCGAAGCGCCCTACCCTGACATCTGGATCGCCGCCGGCCGGGCGACCCTACCCTTCTCGCTGCGCATGAAGACGCGCTCGGATGGCAAGACCCTGGTGGTCCAGCTCCAGGATCCGAAAGAGAAGCTGTCAGCCTTCGACCTGGTCATTGCGCCTGAGCACGATGAGGTCAGAGGCGAAAATGTCCTGTCGCTGCTGGGGTCGACCAATCGTATCACGCCTGAGCGTTTGACAGCCGAAGCTGCCGGCTGGCAGGATCTGGCGGCCCTGCGACCTCCGCGCGTCGCGGTACTGGTCGGGGGCAAATCGAAAACCCACGACCTGACGCCGGCACGCGCCCGTTCGATGGCCGCCGCCATCCGGCAGGCCGTCGGTTCGGGCAGCCTGCTGATGACGCTGTCGCGCCGTACGCCGGACGATGCCCGCGCGGTCTTCCACGACGTGCTGGGTGATCTGCCCGGCTTCATTTACGACGGCCAGGGCGGCAACCCTTATTTTGCTGTCCTGGACGCTGCCGAACATATCCTGGTCACCGAAGACTCGGTCAACATGGCCACTGAAGCCGCCGTCACCGGCAAGCCCGTTTATCGCCTGGCCATGGACCGCTTGCGCGCCGAGGGCAAGTTCGCCCGCTTCCACGACGCATTGGAACACCGCGGCATCGTTCGCCCGTTCGAGGGTACGCTCAAGACCTGGACCTATACCCCTTTGAACGAAACCGCCCGCGCCGCCGCCAAGGTGGTTGAGGTGTTTAACCACAAAGCCAGGCGACAATAGCGATTTCTTCTCCTCCCTATCGAAGTG
>NZ_AWGC01000013.1 GCF_000495835.1 Asticcacaulis sp. AC402 | reverse complement strand
TAATACCAACCCGCGAAATTCTTGACTCATCGCGGGTTGGCAAGGCCGACTGGCCGCCCGAGCTTTTGCGAGGAGCCATGCGGCGTTTGAGCTGAAAAAATGCGAATACCAAGCGTCATTCTTTATGAGGTTTGGTATAAATTTTTGTTTTGTCGCGCAATTTTTCCGAAAAGTAGTGCCCACTTTATCGGATTGCGCTCTAGCGATGCGCTCCAATCAAGCCTTTGAACTAACTTAATCTCTTTGCCGTAGTCTGTGCACCATCAAAACGATGGAAGTGCCAAGCCGAATGCCTGCGTCGAGAACCGAGCCGGAAACCCCAACACCTTCACCCGAAGAAAAGCTGAAGGCGCGTGAGGACTTCTTCCGGCTGATGAGCCATGAGATCCGTACCCCGCTGAACGGCTTGATGGGGATGCTCGACCTGATGGCCAAGACGCCGCTGAGCCCGGATCAGAATTCCTACCTCACCACCGCCCGTCACTCCGGCGAACACCTGCTGACCCTGGTCAACGATCTGCTGGACTATGCCCGAATCGATGCCGGCCGTATTGAGCTGGAGACTGGGGAAGTCCATCTCGAACCCCTACTGCAAAGCGTCGCCGAGCTCCTGTCGCCGCGTGCCCACGCCAATGGCATCGAGATCGTATGGAGTCTGGACCCCCAGCTCGACTCTATCCATGCCGACGAAGGACGGTTGCGCCAAATTCTGTTCAATCTGGCCGGCAACGCCATCAAGTTCACTTCGACCGGCGGCGTCCTGATGCATGTTGGCCTGACTGATGACCACCTGATCCGATTCAGCATCCGGGACACGGGTCCAGGAATCCCGCCGGAAGCGCGCGAACGTATTTTTGAGGAGTACGGCCAGGTCCATCCGACCCACGCCACCCGCTACGGCGGCGCCGGCCTCGGCCTGGTGGTCGTCAAGAAGCTGGTCGAGGTCATGGATGGTACCCTGAAGCTCGACAGCGATATCGGCAAGGGCTCGACCTTCAGCGTCGAGTTTCGCGCCCCGTACGGCCTGCGCAAGCGCGGTCCGGCGCCGAAACAACCGCGAACCGTAACTCTGATCAGCGCCAATCCGATTCTGGTCGATGGCGCACGCAGCCACCTGGCGGCCTATGATGTCCGCCTGCGTGATGTGCCAGACGTAGCCGATTGCTTTGCATCCCAGGGACTTATCCTGGCCGACCGCGCCGCCTTTGCCGGCCCGGTGATGGCGCCATCACCACGCAGCCTGATCCTGCTGACGCCGGAACAACGCGACGAAATCGTCGCCTGGCGCGAAAACGGCTGGGCCGGATACCTGATCAAGCCGCTGCGCCGCGCCTCCTTAGTCGAGCGCCTCGACGCCCTGCACGGTCAGGGCCGCCGGCCAGCCCACAATGACGACGAGCGCATCATCATTGAATCCGGCCAGAACAAGGCTGTGCTGCTGGTGGAGGACAATCCGGTCAACGCCCTGCTGGCCCAGATCCTGCTCCAGCGTGAAGGCTGCCGCGTCGAACGCGCATCTTCGGGCGAAGAAGCCATCGACGTCCTGAAGGCTCACAAGTTCGATCTGATCTTCATGGACCTGGGCCTGCCGGGTCTCGATGGCCTGGGCACAACGCGGGAGGTCCGCGCCCTGGGTGTGCGGACGCCCATCATCGCCCTGACCGCCAATGCCTACGAGGAAGACCGCCGCGCCTGCCTAGCGGCCGGGATGAACGACTTCCTGACCAAGCCGATTGAACTGGTGGCGTTGAAGGCAAGGCTGCAAACCTGGACCAGCCTGGCGGCACAGGTCCGGACCGCTTGAGTCTTGCCGATTCGGCAAACTGGTCTAGGTTGAACGCCAATTGACCAGGAGGCGCAAATGGCAGACTCAAAATCACCCAAGGCCGAGACAGCCGAGAAGAAGACCTTCCTGCAAAGCGTGAAGCCCTTCTTCACCCGGCCGGCACTGGTGATGATCCTGCTGGGCTTTTCGTCCGGTTTGCCGTTGTCGCTGATTTTCGATACTCTGTCAGTGTGGCTGCGCACGGCGGACCTGTCGCTGACCACGATCAGCTATTTCTCGCTGGTTACTTTCGTCTATAGCCTGAAATTCGTCTGGGCACCGGTCCTGGACCGGGTAGGTTTGCCCGGCCTGACCCGCGCCTTGGGCCACCGCCGCAGCTGGATCCTGTTGAGCCAGGCCGTTATTATGCTGGGTTTATGGGCCATATCGACCATGAATCCGCAGACCCAGTTGGGCATGATGGCGATCGCCGCCATCGTCATCGGTTTTGCCGGGGCTACGCAGGACATCGTCATCGACGCATGGCGGATCGAAACCGCGGGTGAGTCGGACGACCGCCAGGCCGTCATGGCGACGGCAACAGCCTGGGGCTCGCGGATTGCGCCCTTTGTGTCGGGGATCGTACCCCTGCTGCTGGCCGACACCCTGGGCTGGGGCTTTGCCTATGCCCTGATGGCGGCCCTTATGATGCTGGGCGTGGTTGGCGTTCTGCTCGCGCCAAAAGGGACAGAACACCGCGTCCGGCCGATTGACTATGGCAATGCTGCCGCCAATCCCGCGATGGAGGTTATCGAATCGCTCGGCCGGCTGGCCTTGATGCTGGTCGCCATCTGCCTCATGGGCGCGGGGCTAACAGCCAATATCGATCTGTTCAAGTTTATCTTTCCGTCACCAGAGGCCTTCGACGTTGCCAAGGCGGCCTGGACCAGCAAGACCAGCGGCGTTTTCTGGCAGGTGCCATCAGTGTTCCTCGGGCTGGGATTAATCGCTTCTGCCTGTCTGCCCTTGCCAGGAAACCTGACGCGGCCAGGCGCTTATCTGCGTCAGACCTTCGTCACGCCGATCGTCGCCTTCTTCAAGCGCTATGAAAACCTGGCGGGCTTGATCCTGGCGCTGATTTGTCTGTATCGCGTGTCGGATTTCCTGCTCAACGTCAACGGCGCCTTCTATGTCGACCTGGGTTTCGACCTGACGACCATTGCCGGCGTCCGCAAGGTGTTCGGCGTGGCGATGACCATCGCCGGCGTGACTTTGGGCGGGATCGTTATGACGCGGTTCGGCATGAAGACCGGCCTGTTGTTCGGCGCCATCGTAGGGTCGTTTTCCAACATGGCCTATGCCTGGCTGGCCACGCAGGGCAATGACGTCACGGCGTTTTCGGTTGCACTGGGGATCGACAACGCTTCCGGCGGAATCGCCGGTACCGTGCTGATCGCCTACATGTCGTCGCTGATCACCAAGGGCTTTGCCGCCCAGCAATATGCGCTCTTCACCTCAATCTACGCCCTGCCAGGCAAGATGCTGGCATCGCAGTCAGGCCGGATTGTCGAGACGACAGCGAAAAGTTCGGATGAGGGTGGCTGGGCGAATGCCTTTCGTCCGCTGTTCAGCGGCCTGACGCCGGAATCCTTTGCCAAGCCGGCACAGGTTCTGGGGGTTTCCCCGGAAGCATTGGGCACCGGTTATATCGTGTTTTTTACCTATTCATCCGTGATCGGTGTTTTGGCGATTGCACTGTGTTTGTGGCTGAACAGCAAGCCCCAGCTGACCGAGGATGATTCTGCCGATGATGGAGCCAAGGGGTGAGAGGCGCAGGTTTGCCGCATGGTCGGCCAACCTGATGAAATCGACCCGGTGGGTCTATTTCCGCGGCGGGCGATCCCTTGCCTTTTCCTTATAAGCAAAAAGCCGGTCCCCAACTGGGGCCGGCTTTTTGCTTATAAGGAAAAGGCAGACGAAGGGGCCTCAGGCCCCTTCACCCCATAACGCGACCGGGTCAAACCTTGACCGACGCGCGAATGTCATACGCCGCAAACGTCGCCATGGTCAGGATCTTGCTCACGGAATCGGACAGCTGGCAGATCTGCACCGGCTTGCTCAAGCCCAGCAACAACGGCCCGACCACCGTAGCCCCGCCAATTGCCTCGATCAGATTGGTCGAAATCGATGCCGAATGAATGGCCGGCATGATCAGAACATTGGCCGGCGCCGTCAGGCGCTGGAACGGATAGTTGACCCAGCGCGTGGAATCCAGGGCGATCTCCGGCGACATCTCGCCTTCGAACTCGAAATCGACTCCACGCTGCTCCAGCAAGCGCACCGCCTGCGACACCCGCTCAGAGCGCTCGCCCGCCGGATTGCCGAAATTGGAATAGCTCATGAACGCCACACGCGGCGTATGGCCCATATTGCGCACCGCCGTTGCCGCTTCAATGGCGATGTCGCCAAGCTCTTCCGGCGACGGAAGCTCAGATACCGTCGTATCGGAGATAAACAGCGTCTTGCCACGCGCCAGGACGATCGACATGCCCATGATGCGCCCGCCGGGCGCCGGGTCGACCACACGCATCACTTCTTCGAACGCCTGGTCGAAGGCCCTCGTCACGCCCGTCACCATACCATCGGCGTGACCCGACATCAGCATCGCGGCAGCGAACGAGTTGCGGTCCAGATTGATCAGCCGCTCGACATCGCGCTTGAGGTAACCGCGACGCTGCAACCGCGCATACAGCAACTGCGCATAGGCATCGCGGCGGTGCGACTTGCGGGCATTGATGATCTCGATGTCTTCTTCATCCGGGTCAAGACCCGCAACACGCATATTGTCGCGGATCAGGTTTTCCCGGCCGCACAGCAGCGGAATCCCCAAACCCGACTGCTTGAAGGCGTGGGCGGCACGAATGACCGAAATGTCCTCGCCCTCGGCAAAAACGATACGCTTTTGCGGCCGCGACCGGACCGCGGACGTAATGGTCTGCAGAAAACCCGCCGACGGGTCCAGCCGCTGTTCCAACGACTTGCGGTAGGCATCCATGTCGGCGATCGGCTTGCGCGCCACGCCGGTATCCATCGCCGCCTGAGCGACGAACGGCGGTACGTACCAGATCAGGCGCGGGTCGAACGGAGACGGAATGATATAGTCCTGGCCGAACTTAAGGTGCCGGCCCTGATAGGCGGCGGCGACCTCATCGGGCACGTCTTCGCGCGCCAGCATGGCCAAGGCCTTCGCAGCTGCCAGTTTCATCTCATGATTGACGCGGCGCGCCCGCACGTCCAAAGCACCTCGGAAAATATAGGGGAAACCCAGAACGTTGTTGACCTGATTGGGATAGTCCGACCGGCCCGTCGCCACGATGGCGTCGGTCCGCACCTTGGCGACGTCCTCCGGGGTAATTTCCGGATCGGGATTGGCCATGGCGAAGATGATCGGCTTATCGGCCATCGTGGCGACCATGTCGGATGTCAGAACACCTTTGGCCGACAGCCCCAAAAACACGTCGGCGCCGACCATGGCCTCGGCCAAAGTACGTTTGTTGGTCCGCGTAGCATGGGCCGATTTCCACTGGTCCATATCGATCTTGCGGCCCTCAAAAACCACGCCGTGGATGTCGACGACTGTGGTGTTGTCATGACGCACGCCCAGGGCCTTGATCAAAGACAACGACGACAAACCGGCCGCGCCGGCGCCGCAAAGCACGACCTTGACATCCTGGATACGCTTGCCCGTAATTTCCAGCGCATTGATCAAGCCCGCGGCGGCGATGATGGCCGTGCCATGCTGATCGTCGTGGAACACAGGAATATCGGCCAGATCCTGCAGCGCCGCTTCGATGATGAAGCATTCCGGCGACTTGATGTCTTCCAGATTGATCCCACCGAACGACGCCGTGATGTTCTTGACCACCGTGATGAATTCGTCCGGGTCTTGCGTCGTTACTTCGATATCGAAACTGTCGATGTCGCCGAAACGCTTGAACAGGACCGCCTTGCCTTCCATCACCGGCTTGGAGGCCAGGGCCCCGAGATTGCCGAGCCCCAGAATGGCCGTTCCGTTGGAAATGACCGCGACCATATTGCCCTTGGCTGTGTAGTCATATGCGGCTTCCGGGTTTTCGGCGATGCGGCGCACCGGCACCGCCACCCCGGGCGAATAGGCCAGCGCAAGGTCGCGTTGGGTCGCCATCGGCTTGGTCGGCAAGAGCGCGATCTTACCCGGCTGCGGATATTGATGCAGATAAAGGGCTTCGTCGTCGCTGAAAGTCTGTTTTTCGCTCGGCATGGGTCCGTACTTACTGTGTGGCAATTTGTATTATGATTATGATTTTGTTGGCTAATCCTAGTAGAGCAAGATGACCGGAGTATAAAGGCGCAACTGCTTTCGGCGTGTATTTTTGTCCACCAGGACATAAAACGGCTCGACGACTGTGACTTTTTGCACGCAAATCATTTCTTAACGTTACGGAAGTTGATTGTGTTCTTATTTTGTTCTAGATGCTAGCTCAACTTCTGTGTAACACTTTTTCTGCCGCCTTTTCACACCTGTTAAGAATGGTTAACGTCGTGAGATGAACGCTCAGGTCCCCATCGATTCGCCCAAAGATGCCACGGATTTCGCCGACGCCACGCCGGTGATGGCACAATATCTCAAGACCAAGATCGAGTACCCGGACAGCTTGTTGCTGTTTCGTATGGGCGACTTCTACGAAATCTTTTTCGACGACGCCGTTGTGGCGTCTCAGGCGCTGTCGCTGGCCCTGACCAAGCGCGGTCAATATCAGGGCAAGGACATCCCCCTGGCCGGCGTGCCTGCCCACGCTCTGGATGCCTACGTCTCCAAGCTGATCCGCCTGGGCTTTCGCGTCGCCATTTGCGACCAGCTCGAAGACCCTGCCGAAGCCAAGAAGCGCGGTTCAAAGTCTGTCGTCAAACGCGGCGTCACGCGTGTCGTCACCCCCGGCACCCTGACCGAAGACACCCTGCTGGAAGACCGCGGCGCCAACCGGCTGATCGCGTTGGCGTCGCGCGGCGGGGTCATGGCGCTCGGCAGCGTCGAGCTCTCGACCGGCGAAGTCGAATGTCTGGAGATCGAAGCCGAGACCCTGAGTTCGCACCTGTCCGCACTGCGGCCCTCTGAAACCCTTGTCGCCGACCGTTTGCTCCAGGACGAGGGCGTCTTTTCGCTGCTGAAGCAGTATGGCGGCGTACTGCAACCCCAGTCATCATCGCTCAGTGATCCATCCGCCGGTGAACAACGCCTGCTGAAACTCTACGGCGTCGCCACTCTGGACGGTTTCGGCGCCTTTTCGGCCTCGGAACTGTCGGCGCTCGGCATGCTGGCGGCTTATGTCGACCTGACCCAAGCCGGCAAGCGCCCGGTGCTGAAACCGCCCGTGCGGGTGATTTCGCACAACCACCTGGCCATCGACGCCGCCACCCGCAGTTCGCTGGAGATCGACCGAACCCAGACTGGCAAGCGCGAAGGGTCGCTGATTGCCGCCCTCGACATGACCGTCACCTCCGGTGGCAGCCGCCTGCTGGCGGCGCGCCTGGCTCGGCCGCTGTTTCAACCCGCGGCGATCAATGCCCGGCTCGATACAATCGCCTGGCTGTTGCCGCGCCGCGATGCCCGCAATGACTTGCGCCACCTGATGCGGTCTTTGAGCGACCAGGCGCGCGCCCTGTCGCGTCTGTCGCTCAATCGCGGCGGACCGCGCGACCTGTCGGTTATCCTCAACGGCCTGACGGTTGGCGAAACCCTGGCCGCCACCCTGAACGATGCCGCTCACGGCGGCATAGACCTGGGTGTGCCGGCCGAAATCGACACAATTACCGCAGCCCTGATCCCCTCGCCGACCGTCGACGCCCTGCGCGGCCGGCTGGAGCGCGCCGTGGTGGAGGAGCCTCCGCTGTCGCTGAAGGACGGCGGCTTCATCCGTCCGGGTTTCAGCGCCGAACTGGACGAGATGCGCGGTTTGCGCGACGACAGCCGCCAGGTCGTCCTCAACCTGGAGCAGCGCCTTGGCCAGGAAACCGGTATCGCCATCCGCATCAAATTCAACAATGTCCTCGGTTACTTTATCGAGCTCAGTCAGAAGCTGGCCGAACAACTGGTGGCCCAGGACACGACGAAACAGTTCATCCACCGTCAGTCCCTGGCCAACCAGGTCCGTTTTGTCACCACCGAACTGGTCGATCTCGATTCCCGCATCCAACGCGCCGCCAGCAGTGCGCTCGGTCTCGAGATGGAGCTGTTCGAGGGCCTGCGCGAAGAGGTTCGCGCCGTGGCGCCCCAGATCCAGGCTGCCCACGACGCCATCTGCGCGCTGGACGTTGCCTGTGCCAATGCCGGCTGGGCCGAAGAGTTCGAAGCAACGCGGCCGATGGTCGACGACACAACACGGCTGGAGATCTCACGCGGCCGTCACCCGGTGGTCTGTGCAGCACTGAAGGCCCAGGGCAAGCCCTTTACGCCCAACGACATGGCGTTGGATGCCGCTGGCGTCATTACGGCACGACTGTCGCTGGTCACCGGCCCGAACATGGCCGGTAAGTCGACCTATTTGCGCCAAAACGCCCTGCTGATCATCATGGCCCAGGCGGGGCTATACGTACCGGCCAAGTCCATGCATCTGGGCGTGGTCGATAGGCTGTTCTCGCGAGTCGGCGCCGGCGACGACCTGGCCCAGGGCCGCTCAACCTTCATGATGGAGATGGTTGAAACCGCCGCCATCCTGCAACAGGCGACCACCCGATCGTTTGTCATCCTCGATGAAATCGGCCGCGGGACCGCTACCTATGACGGCCTGGCCATAGCCTGGGCCTGTGCCGAAGACCTGCACGACCGCGTCCGCTGCCGTGCCCTGTTTGCTACCCATTACCACGAGATGGCGGCGCTGGAAAAACGGCTTCAGGCGCTGAACAATCTCAGCCTGCAGGCGCGCGAGCACAAGGGTGAACTTATCTTCCTGCATGAGGTCCGCGCCGGCTCGGCAGACCGCTCGTATGGCGTTCAGGTGGCGCGTCTAGCGGGCATGCCGGCTGGCGTGGTGTCCCGCGCCCACGACATCCTCGCGCGGCTGGAAGAGGACAACCAGACCAAACTACGCCTCGACGACCTTCCGCTGTTCTCGCACACCAGAGCTCCAACAGCGGTTTCGCGGGAACCATCGAAGGTGGAAACCCTTTTGAAATCGCTGAATCCTGACGATTTAAGCCCTAAAGAAGCCTTGGAGGTTATCTATAATTTACACAAGCTGACTAAGACTAGTGACTGAGTGACCTCTAAACAGAACGTGTATGTTGACCCTGACAGATCCGGCCGCGCCGACCTATCGTATCGACGGCCGCGCCCTGCGTCAGTTACTGACCCTGGCCTTCGAGGACTCCACCGGCGATACATCTGACCTGCGCCGCCGCGCTGTCAAGGTGCTGAAAGAGGCCTGGGAGCTGAGCCGCGGCAGCATCCTGAGCGGTGTCGATGAGGCCAAGGGCGGGCTGTCGACGGCCCGATCCCTGGCTCGGGTCGCAGACGAAATCATCTCTGCCCTGTGGGATTTTACGCTGACTCACGTCTACCGCGCCCGCAACCCGACTGAGGGCGAACGCCTCAGCCTGGTCGCCGTCGGTGGCTACGGCCGCGGCGAACTGGCGCCGCATTCCGACCTTGATCTGTTGTTCCTGCGTGCCTGGAAGGAAACCTCGCACTCGGAATCGGTCATCGAGTTCATCCTTTATACCCTGTGGGACTTAGGTATCAAGGTCGGCCATTCGTCGCGAACGGTGGACGAAACCCTGAAGTTCGCCCGCAACGACCACACCATCATGACCGCCTTACTGGAACGCCGCCACATCGCCGGCGACACTGAGCTGGTCCAGCAACTCGAAGGCCGCATGGCTGCCGAGGGGTTGAAATCGAACATGTTCAATTTCGTCGCCGCCAAGCTGGAAGAGCGCGACGGCCGACATTTCAAGGCCGGCGCCACCCGCTTTGTCGTCGAACCCAATATCAAGGAAGGCAAGGGGGGCTTACGCGACCTGCACACCTTGTTCTGGATCGCCCAGTACATGGCCGCCGCCGAGGCCGGGCAGGCAAAACCGCGCATCGTCAACGAAAAGCGCAAGGCCGACTGGGGCGTGCTGGACCGGTTGCTGACCGACAAGGAACGCGACATCTTCGTTCGTGCCTTCGACTTCCTGTGGAAGGTACGCATCCTCGTCCACATCTCTGCCGGACGCGCCGAAGAGCGTCTCAGTTTTGACCTGCAACCCGAAATCGCCCGTCGTATGGGTTTTGTAGACCGCTTGGGCGAACCCAATGTCGAGCGCTTTATGCGCCGTTACTTCGTTACGTCCAAAGAAGTGGGCGCCCTGACCAGGACCTTTTGCACCAAGCTGGAAGCTCAACAATCCAAACCGCTTGTGCGCCTGTCCAACATGATTCAATCGGGCCTGATGAACCTGACCAAGGCCGATCACCCGGGCTTCGCGATTACGCAAGGGCGCCTAAGCGTTAACAGCTCCGATATCTTTCAAAAGTCGCCCGTCGCCATGTTCCTGCTGTTCAAGATGGCGGACCGCCTGGAACTCGACCTGCATCCGGACGCTTTCACCGCCATCGCCCGCAACCTGAAACTGGTAACGCCATCGCTGCGCCGCAACCCGGAAGCCGCCCGCCTGTTCCTCGACCTGCTGGTGCATGGACGCAATCCCTACAAGACTCTGAGCATGATGTCTGAGACCGGACTTCTGGGGCGCTACGTACCGGAGTTCGGCCGCATCGTCGCCCAGACCCAGTTCAACATGTACCATGCCTATACAGTTGATGAGCATACCCTGCGCGCCATCGACGTTATCCACCGAATCGACACCGGGCGCTATAAGGAAGAGCACCCGCTGGCGACCTCGATCATGCCGCAGTTGGTCGACAAGGAAAGCTTGTACCTGGCCATGCTTCTGCACGACACTGGCAAGGGAGGCGAACACGGCCAGGAGATTGGCGGCGAGATCGCTGCCAAAAAGGCATGCGAGCGGCTGGGCTTGCCCGAATGGAAGATCGAACAAATCGCCTGGCTGGTCCGCCATCATCTGGTGCTCAGTGACTATGCCCAAAAGCGAGATGTCTCGGATCCGGAAACGGTTGCTGCCTTCGCCCAGATCGTCGAAACGCCGGAACGGTTGCGACTGCTGCTGATCCTGACTGTGGCCGATATCCGCGCCGTCGGTCCGGGTGTGTGGAACGCCTGGAAGGGCCAGTTGATGCGTGACCTTGTCGCCGCCACCGAAAGCGCGTTTCGCGGCGGCCGGGGCAACGACGCCGTCGCCCAGGTCCGCCATGAACTGAGCGAACGCGCCCAGAAACGCCTCGCCGCCTTGAGCGACAAGAACGACGACATGGCCTCCTGGCTGGAAACCATGGACGAATCCTACCTGTTCTCCTTCTCCCCGGAGGACATCAAGAGCCACGCCGCACTGGTATGGTCGACCTTCAATTCTGAGCCCGCAGCCAAGGCGCGCATCGATATCGGCCGCAACGCCACCGCGTTTTCGATATCGGCCGACGACCGTCCCGGCCTGTTTGCTGACCTGTCGCGAGCCTTCGCCAATATGGGCGGCAATGTCGTCGGCGCACAGGTTTTTACGTCATCGAAAGGCCACGCGCTCGACGTCTTCTATGTTCAGGATAGCCAGGGCCTGCCGTTCGGCCACGACGACGCTCAGCGCATGAAGCAGGCTGAGCAGCAGCTGGAACAGGCAGCTCAGGGCCAGCTGCCTCCGCCAGCCGCCTATAGCTCTGCCATGGCCGCCCGCACAGCGGCGTTTGCCATTGCGCCGACGGTGGCCTTCGACGACGCCAGCAAGGCCAATGCGACCATCGTTGAGGTCTCCGGCCGCGACCGTCCCGGTCTCCTCGCCGACCTGGTCGACGTCATGGCGCGTTTGCGCATGGATATCGCTTCAGCGCACGTCGATTGTTACGGTGAGCGCGCTGTCGACGCCTTTTACGTCACCGACCACTTCAAAAAGTCGCAACTGACGGGCGGGCAGAAACAGGTGCTGAAGAAGCAGCTTCTGCAAGTTTTGGACAGGCCGGATCAGGCGCCGAAAAAGGCCCTTACACAAGCTCGGGCCTCGTTGGCAAGGTAAGTGTAAAGCTTTCAGGGTTGATCTGCGGATCACCAGTTCAGCGCTGATTTGCTCCGACGGTGCGATTTTGCCATTTAGAGCGCAATCCGATAAAGTGTGACGCACTTTTCGGATTAATTGCGCGACAAAACAAAAACTTATACCAACCCGCAAAAAGCTTGACTCATCGTGGGGTGGTATTGCTTCCACCAAGGGAGCTCGCCAGCGCCGTAGTTTGTCCTGACAGCATCATGACTTCCCAAAAACGGGGTCGCTGCGTTAAGATGGGGTATGAGCGAGAAAGCCCTGGACCTCAATACAGCCGCACGCCTGGAAGTGCGGCGTATCGGCCATGAACAGCAGCCGGTCGTCATTTTCGACGGCGCGTTAACCAATCCTGAGGTTCTTGTCGAGGCTGCCAGGGTTGCAGCGTTCGCCCGCCCCACTCAAACACGTTATCCCGGGCTGAACGCGCCTCTGCCGGCAGCCTACTTGACCACCCTGGTGCCGGCCCTGCGTAAACTGATGGCCAAGGTATTCGAAGTTCCCGAAAACTTGCGCCTGACCCAGTTCGGTTTTTTCGCTCTGGCGACGCTTGCGCCGGATGAGCTGGAGCCGATCCAGAAGATCCCGCACCAGGATACGCCGGAGCACCAGCGCCTGGCCAGCGTCCATTATTTGTCTGAGCCCTCGCAAGGGATAGGAAAAGCCGGGACGGGGTTCTTCCGCCATAGAGCCACGGGCTATGAAGCCGTGACACCAGAGCAACGGGCGCACTATGTCGCCACCGTTGCGGCCGAGCTGGAGACTGGCGGTGCCAGGCTGACCCGTCATGTCTCGGAGGATACCCCCTGTTTTGAGCTCATCGACTGGGTTCCGGCGGCGTTCAACCGGCTGGTCCTCTATCGCAGCAATGTGCTGCATTCAGCCCTGATCGACGGGGTCGCGCTCAGTGACGACACGGCGACCGGTAGACTGACCGCCAATCTGTTTATGCTGCCGGTTCAGAAGCTGTTTTGATCATCGCACCAGCGCCGGGGGCGCCGTCGGGCCTCGCTCGACAAAGCCATTGTCGTAGATGGCCTTGAGGGTGGCGCGGTGGGCCGACAGGTCCTTGGCGGCCTGTTCGCCGAACGTATGGATGCGGGCAAATATCTGCTCCGCACGGTCCTGCATTGGCAGGGCGCGGCCGGCGGCCTGATAGTCGGTCTGGAAGTTCATACCATAAAGAATGTACTGGTAGTTGAAATGCGCGAACGTCTCATGGTCGATGACGAAGTCATAGCGCGACGGCGGCCTATACTGCCAGATGTCGAGGAGCATGCGCAGGCGCTCGGGAACGCTTTCCGGCGCCGAATTGTCGCGCCAGAACGGCTCTTGCCGCCTGCTCAGGCAATAGTGCAGTTTAATAAAATTGATGATTGCCTCATAGCGTTTAACCATCAAATCATTGAACAGGCCGGCTGAGGCGTCGACCGGGCCGTTGTGCGGGAAGAACTCGGCGACCTTGTTTACGGCGGCCTCGATCAGGACCATGCCCGTGGATTCGAGCGGCTCCAGGAACCCGGCCGACAGGCCAATGGCGACACAATTGCGAACCCATTGCGAGGTACGGAAACCGGCTTCAAAGCGAATATGTCGCAGGTCAAGCGCCTTTGCGTTGCCGCCGCTGCGCGCCAGGTAGGCCTGCAGCACCTCTTCCGCCCGCACATCGGTGGTGTGCCGACTGGAAAACACATAGCCGACGCCGCGCCGGTTCGCCAGGGCGATGTCCCAGGTCCAGCCGGCTTCGTGCGCCGCAGCGATGGTGTAGCTTTCCAAGGGCGCGTTTGGATTGGGATAGGCAACCTGGCAGGTCACAGCGCGATCGGCGAACAGAGTGTCGGAGGCCGACTTGAACGGTACCTGCATCGCCTTGCCAAGCAGTTCGGCGCGGAAGCCGGTGCAGTCGATATAGAGATCCGCTGTCATCCGACCATATTCTTGCGAAATGACGTGGTCGATGGCGCCGGTTTCGTCCAGGACGGCCTCACGCAGGATTCCCTGCAGGTGGTGGACACCTAAGACCTTCGCCCGCCGGGCCAGGACATTGGCAAAACGGGCTGCGTCGAAATGATAGGCATAATTCAGTGGGCCGCAATAGTGTCCCTGATAGGTACGTTTGGGTGCCAGTCGGGCGTCGGCGATGCGCTTCTGGAAGGTGACGGCCTCAGCGTAGGGCGGCCGGGTAGCCGGGTCCTGGATCAGCCAGTAGGGCAGCAGGTCCAGTTCTTCCTTGCCAAGATAGGGCGCTTCGAAGGGGTGGAAAAAGTGGTTGTGGACGCCGCCCTCAGGAGATGTTTCCCAATCGTCGAAGCGGATGCCCTGTTTGAAAGCCGCCTGGCTTTCACGCATGAACTCGGCTTCTTCGATGCCGAGCGTGCGAAGAATATTGCGCGTGGTCGGAAAGGTGCCTTCGCCGACGCCGATAATACCAATGTCGGGTGATTCAAGCAGGGTGATGCGCGGACCCCCGGCACGTTCTGTGCCGAGGTGCGTTGCCAGATAGCAGGCCGTCAACCAGCCGGCTGCGCCTCCGCCGACGATCAGCACGCAGCGACCGGGGGCTTGTGACGCTGTGGTTTCCATCCGCGAGGTCCGCCTTCATTGTCTCTGAGACGAGTTTTTAGGTGGTTTTTTGACCCCTGTCCATGCGGCAAAGGCCTTAGTCAGCGCGGTTCAGCTCGGCTACGACATCATAAGCGTCACCCCGGTAAAAGCTCTGAGTAAACTCAGCCGCCCGACCGTCCTGAAGGAAGCCGCGGCGTTCGATAAACAGCCCGGCATCACCTGCCCGAATGCCCAGAATATCAGCTTGTTCGGTGGTAAATGCCACAGCACGCAGGCGTTGCAGGGCCCGGACCGGCCGGTTGCCAGCGGCATCCAGGGCGGCATAGAGTGACTCGCTTACCGCTTCCAGCGAAGGCAGGCAGTAGGCCGGAATGGTGGAATATTCGAGCGCCATGGTCTGGCTGTCGGCATAGCGCAGGCGCTGGAAGCGATAAACCAGGCTTCCTGGTGACAGTCCAAGGGACAGGGACTCCTCAGGCGTGACCGCCCCGCCCGAACGGGCCAACCACTCCGAGTGCGGCACGCGGCCCCGCGAGCGCATGTCTTCGGAAAAAGAGGACAGCTTGGAAAAGCTCTTTTCGACCCGTGCGGCGACAAAGGTGCCGGCACCACGGCGGCGCTTGATCAGGCCTTCGGCAACAAGCCCGTCGACGGCCTTGCGCACTGTCAGGCGCGATACCCCGAACTCCTCGGCAAGATCGCGTTCTGGCGGAATGGCCGCTTCGGGGCTAATAACGCGGCTGACGATGGCGTCGCGCAGTACTTTCTGAAGTTGCATATAAAGCGGAGCCGGATCACCGGTCTGAAGCCGGCCTACAGTTTCCATAAACGACATGTATGCCTCCCCAGGCGGTTTCGAGTCCGGTTCTCTTGCCGACGCCGGCCTGAACCTGTCTGGACGGTCCACAGCTAAACGGGATTTCACGGGTGAACGGGATGACTATGCTCGATTGGTATGCTTGCGTCAACGTCTCTTAAGGCCGTGTTCCGTGGTCTGTAGAGGTCATGGCAAGTTCGCATTTTTTCCTTTTCAAATTTTAACAGTTTCTAATTCCAGTTATTTTTCTGTCTGCCAGCGGTCAGTCGGGCAGGTCGGGGTTAAGGCTTCCCACGCCTATGGCACAGAAGTTATCTAGTATTGGTTCTATCTAGAGGTCTAAACACATCAGCTCCATGCAAGATGACGAAAGAGCTTTGGCGGCCATGCCTGCAGTATCAGGTACAAACTTCCTTCATCTTCATAATCATCCGTTTCCGGCGCCGTCATGCCCCTTGCCAGGGCGCCTGGTTCCAACAGATTGAATTACCTTGGTATGTAATCGGCCTGTCCCGCCGCCAGGAATGGCTGTCTTGCACCAGGCCAGGAAGACAGCGAGCCTTGTAAAACGCGAACTTGCCGCACACGTGTCGCTTGGTCACACCCAAAGACAGGTATTTTATTGGTAATAGCTGGACCCTAACTTTCCTTGACAAGATCGGGCCCATGGGCCAACCTTCGCGTCAAAACCAACCCCAGGGAAGCTCGCATGTCCAAGACCGTCCGCAACACGCTATTCGCCGGCCTGACAGTGTTGGCGACATCGGCGCTCACCTCAACCGCCTGGGCGATCAGCCAGGGCGAGATCGACAGCCTGGCCCGGAACCTTGGCTATCAGTTCACCATCCTGGACAATAAATCGCCCGCAGGTTTCGTCAGCGAAATCCGCCTGACCCTGCCGAAAGCCCTGCCAAAGGGCGCGTGGAGTGTGCATGTCGGCTTTGTCGCTCCGATGAAGACGCTGGACAGCGAGGTGTTCGACCTGACGCACATCAATGGTGACAACTATGTTCTGACACCCAAGGCCGGTGCGATATTGAAACCCGGCGCCACCTACAGCCTGAGACTGACAGGTGACGGGCGCTGGTACAATGGCTTCAAGATAATGCCCAACGCCTATATTACGGCGGATGGTGTTCAGGCCCGCACGATCGAAGCGACCCGGACAGCGGTCGATCCCGCCTCCGGCGAAGAAATCCTGCCGTTCCACACGCCCCTGGCCGATGAAGCCGTGACCGGCAGCGATGATGCAAATGTCTGGATGACGCCGGAGCGGCTGTTTCACCAGACTGCCCAACGCCAGACCAACGTGGCCGCGCCGGAGTTCGTCATCCTGCCGACACCGGCCGCCATCAAACGGCTGGAGGGCGCCCCACTGAATTTGAAAGCGGGATTGAAGTTCGCGATCAACACCAACCTGTCCGACGTCCGCGCAGCGGTGGCCGACCTGGAAGGCGCCGGCTTCCGTCTCAGTGACTCAGGCGTCCCGGTGGCCATCACCATTGACGCCACGGCCAGCAGGCCAGGGTCCTATCGAATGACGGCACAGAACGGCAAGATCGCCATCACTGCCGCCGACGCCTCGGGCGCCGCCTATGCGCTGGAATCGTTGCGCCAGCAGGCCGTCTTCGAAAACGGTCGCCTGAAGCCGCTGGAGATCATTGATGCGCCGCGCTTTGCCTTCCGCGGCCTGCATATCGACGTCGCCCGCAACTTCCAGAGCAAGGCCTATATCCTGGGTCTGATCGAGCGGATGGAAACGTACAAGCTCAACCAGTTGCACCTGCATCTCGGCGACGATGAGGGCTGGCGCCTGGCCATCACTGACCTGCCAGAGTTGACCGATATCGGCGGACACCGCTGCCACGATCCTGAGGAAAACAAATGCCTGTTGCCGCAATTGGGGGGCCTGGCCGAGGGCGGCGGCTATTCCGACGGTTACCTGACGCGCGACGACTATATCGAGATCGTCATGGCGGCCAAGGCACGCCACATCACTGTCATCCCGTCCTTTGACATGCCGGGCCATTCGCGCGCCGCCACCCGGTCGATGGAGGCTCGCGCCCGCCGGCTTATCGCCGAGGGCAAGCCGGAAGAGGCCGCGCGCTACCGCCTGATCGATCCCGAAGACGCCACCGTCTACAACTCGATCCAGCACTATGACGACAACACGCTAAATATCTGCATCCCCTCGACCTACACCTTTATCGAGAAGGTGATCGACTCGATCGCCGAATATCATCAAGCCGCCGGCGCGCCGCTGAAGCTGTACCATATCGGCGCCGACGAAACGGCCGGGGCGTGGAAGGAGTCCAAACCCTGTCAGGCGCTGATGCAGGCGGAAAACCTGACACCCGAGAAGATGACGCCCTACTTTATCCAGAGAGTGTCGGCGATCCTCGACGCCAAGGGCATCGAGCCGGCAGGCTGGAGCGATGGCATGGGCCATGTCGATCCGACAAAAATGCCCAGGGTCGTGCAGTCAAATTCGTGGGGCGGGTTGTTCAGCGGCGGCGTGAAGGAGGCCCACGACCATGCCAACCGCGGCTGGAGCGTCGTCATGTCGACACCGGACGTCATGTATCTCGACATGCCCTATGCCTTCGACCCGAAGGAGCGCGGCTATGACTGGGCCTCGCGCGCGACCGACCTGTACAAGGTCTTCGTCTTCATGCCGGAAAACCTGCCGGCCAATGCCGAGGTGATGAAAACCGTCCCGAACGCCCCCGGGACGATCGCCGACACGACGCCGCTCAACGGCGGCAAGATTGCCGGCATGCAAGGCCAGTTGTGGAGCGAAGGCGTGCGCAGCGCCCAGATCGCCGACTACATGCTGTACCCGCGGGTGATCGCCCTGGCCGAACGCGCCTGGCATACCGGTGTGTGGGAGCCGGCCTATGTCCCGGGCAAGACCTATAGCTGGGGCGGTGGTCAGGTGAATGGCGCAGCTCTGCTCAACGACTGGCAGAGTTTCAATGCGCGCCTGAAGCCACATCTGGCGGCACTGGACAAGGCTGGGGTACGCTACCGCGTGCCAGTGCCCGGTGCGCGCATTACCGGCGGGGTTCTGGAAGCCAATGTGCCCTATGGCGGCTTGACCATCCAGTATCGGACAAAGGGCGGCGCCTGGAAGACTTACAGCACACCCGTTGCTGTGACGGGGCCCGTCGAACTGCGTACAGCGACCGCCGGCGGTGGCCGCTACAGCCGCTCGGTAACGGTTCAATAGACAGCTGACCCAGTGCAGGTGTGACGCTGCCAAAGGGTGGCATTTTCCTACCTGAATTGACAGATTACACAGATTAAAGCGCAATCCGGTAAAGTGTTGCGCACTTTTCAGATAAATTGCGCGACAAAACAAAAAGTTAGAGCGGGATTTTGATTCCACCAAAAATCATCCCGCTCTAGCGGGTTCAGAAATCCAATCTGAGGTCCTGCTTCATTCGATACGACTTCGTGGCAATGCTATAAGGATCAGTGCCGGAAAACCCGCACGCCGGTAAAGACCATGGCGAGGCCGGTCTGGTCGGCGGCTTCAATGACTGCCTTGTCGTTCATTGAGCCACCCGGCTGGATCACCGCTGTTGCACCCGCCGCCGCCGCCTCCAGCAAACCGTCCGGGAACGGGAAAAAGGCCTCGGACGCACAGGCCGAGCCCTTAGCCAAAGAGTCAGCAAGGCCAAGACCTTCCGCTGCTTCCTTGGCCCGCAAGGCAGCGATACGCGCCGAATCGCGGCGGTTCATCTGACCGGCGCCGATACCGGCGGTGCGGCCATCCCTGGCATAGACGATTGCGTTCGACTTGACGTGTTTGGCGACTGTAAAGGCGAACAGCATATCCTGAATCTCGGTCGGGGTCGGCTGACGCTTCGTGACCACCTTAAGGTCGGCCGGGATGATCCTGGCAGTGTCGCGCGACTGGACCAACATGCCGCCGGCCACCGAACGGAAAACCTGACCGCCCGCCAACGGATTCGGCAGCGAACCGGTCACCAGCAGGCGCAGGTTCTTCTTGGCGGCAAAGACCTCGATGACGTCGTCATCGACTTCGGGGGCGACAACGACTTCGGTAAAGGTTTCGACGATCCTCTCGGCAGTCGCGCGGTCCAGCCGGCGGTTCAGCGCCACGATGCCACCGAAAGCCGATACCGGATCGCATTCCAGTGCCCGGCGATAGGCTGTCGTCAGGTCGTCGCCAACCGCGACACCACACGGATTGGCGTGTTTGACGATGACGCAGGCCGGGGCATCAAACTCTGCCACCAGTTCGATGGCCGCGTCGGTGTCGGCGACATTGTTGTAGCTCAGTTCCTTGCCTTGCAGTTGCCTAGCTGTGGCGACACCCGGACGGTCCTCGCCTGTCTTGTAGAAGGCGGCCGACTGGTGTGGGTTTTCGCCATAGCGCATGGTCTGAAGGCGGGCGCAGCCAATCGTCTTGCGTTCGGCAAAGTCGTCGCCCAGTTGGGCCGCGAACCACGATGACACGGCTGAATCATAGGCAGCCGTGCGGGAGAACGCTTTTGCAGCAAGGGATTTACGCAGAGCCAGGTCGGTGCAGCCGCGTTCGGCAATGGCCGCCAGGACCGAATCCATGCCGGCCTTGTCGACGCAAATCGAGACGTAAGGGTGGTTCTTGGCCGAAGAGCGGATCATCGCTGGGCCGCCAATGTCGATGTTTTCGATCGCCGCCTCGAATGTGCCGCCCGCGGCCACGGTGGCTTCGAAGGGATAAAGGTCGATCCACACAATGTCGATCGGCAGGATATCGTGCTCATCCAGGGCCCGGGCGTGGTCCGGCGCGTCGCGGTAAGCCAGCAGACCGCCATGAACCTTCGGGTGCAGGGTCTTGACCCTGCCGTCCATCATCTCGGGGAAGCTGGTGATGTCCGATACATCCTTGACGACCAACCCAGCAGCCTGGATGGCAGCGCGCGTGCCCCCCGTCGATATCAGCTCGATTCCGGCCTGGCTCAGTGCCGTCGCCGTTTCGATCAGGCCCGTCTTGTCGGACAGGGAGATCAGGGCGCGTTTGGGGGCAACCAAATCAGGGGCAGGTGGAAAATCGGGCGCTACGGGCATAGTGTATCCAGAGGGTGGCCTTGAGTCGCGCGCGGTGTACACGAGGTGTCCCGTTTTGCCTATAGCCAAGGGCCCGATCTTGTTAATTCACGCCACGCGGGGAAGTTATGCCCGAACAAGTTGTCAAACTCACCCGAACGTCGTTATTTTTGTCAACTGTTGACAGAACTGGCGCCGGTTCGCAAAATCAAAAATACTCCAAAACTCAAGATTGATTATATACCATTAACCATAGACATACCCACCGGCAGGGAAGTCTTACCGGTGGGCGCCCCTGGTTAACCAAACGCTTTAATCTTAACGGTATCCGTAGGCGTACCCGCGGTCATACCGGCGATCATCGTAGCGATGGTAGCGGTCGACGCGTCGGTTGCCGTAGGTTTCGCGGGCCTGGGCTTCGATCTTCTTACAGTTGGCCTTACCCTTGTCCTCGCCCAGGCTCTTGCCCAGCACACCCCCGATGACGGCGCCGCCGACAGCGCCAAGACCCCGTTCGTTCTTGCTGACCTGCGAGCCCAGCAGGCCGCCGGCAATGGCGCCGATGATCATGCCTTTTTGCGAGCTTTCCTTCTTTTCGACCTGGCAAACATAGGATTGACGGGCCGAAGCTGCGGTGGGGACGGCGGCAGCGCCCAGAATCAGGCCGGACGAGATGAGCGCGGCCCCAAAGGCCTTAAACGTTCTGGTTTTGATCAAGGTCTTCATAACTTGGTCTCCTTTCAATGAACCGGCCGGGGTTATGTGAATTCCGTGCCGTTGATGAAGACCGTTATAAACCCCTCAACCTGAACGCCCGTTGAGCCGCACATTCATATTCGTTCAGTGTGCGCTTTTTTTTATCAGAACGGTTTGACCAGCTTGATCGCGACGCCGTCCGAGCGGAAGTCCTTGTTTTCATAGTGTTCGTAGCTCACCCGGCCGCGCAGGCCATAGGGGTCGTCGGACTCGACAGAAACGCCGGCATTCACGCTGACGGCGGATTTTCCAGTCGACTGATACGTGTCGAAACCGTCGCCGCCCGCCGGAGCCCCCGCCAGATGCCCGGTTACCACCAGGTCGCCGTTGTCGCTGTAACGCGTCTGGCCCACCCGGACATAGGGATGGATGCGAACCCGGCCCAACGACAGGTCGGCGCCGGCCTCGACCGAGACCGTATAACGGTCGCGATCCTGCGAGCTTTCGCTCACGGCAATCCCTGTCACACCGGTTTCCCGCGAGGCCTCGGTATGGATACGGGTCCGCGCTGCTTCCAGCGCCGGGCGCAGATACAGGCTGCCGGCACGGAAGGTGTGGCTGGCGCGCACGGCCAGTTGATCATAACGCGCCGACGGTTCGCCGCGCACCACGCCGCCAAAGGTCGCGCGCTCGGTCTCCAGATTGGCAAAGCCGGTCTGGGCCGACATCGCCAGGTCAAGCCCAAGGGCCTGGGTCTTGGCGGTCACGCCAATATGGTACTGATCGCCTTCACCGCGCGCTAAGGCCCCGCTTTCGGTGCGGATGTTTTCCGCCCCAACAGCCATACCGATGCGCAGGCGGTTGCCCAACGGCGCTTCAAAGCCGAGTTGCACGCCAGAAGCCCGGCTGTCGAAGCCCGGACCATCGGCGCCGTCGTGCAGCAACGCTTCGCGGCCATGGGCGCGGGCCCAGACGCAGGTTTCATCGGCAGAACGGCGGCCGCCGAGCGCGCAACTCATCATGCCGTCCTGGAAGCTGTCCGCCCCCTGGACTAGGCCATGAAGATTGGCGACGAGCGGCGTCGGACTGAGAGCGTCATAGATGCCGGCGACCTGACCGGCGTCGGTCTGGGCCAGCAAGGTGCCGACCAGCGGATCAAGGGCATCGGACCCGCCCGCCGTCTGAATGGCATTGATCGAATGGCCCACAGAGGTGCGATTGCGGCTGGCGAAGGTGCCCAGACGGGCAAAATCCAGGTCATAGCCGACCTTCAGATCGTTTGCCGTCGCGGTCAGGCCGTAGCTGACCAGGGCTGCGTTCGGCGCGCTGAGGTCAGCGGTCGAGGTCAAGCCGCCATCGGCATGGACGACCGTGATCTCATGCCGGCCGGGCGTCAGGGCCGACGGATCGGAATGGACAACGACATGGCCGTCGACCTTGGCCGTGCCGGAGATGTCGAGACGGTCGCCGTCGCTGCCCGCCATATCGACATGATAACGCCCGGACGCCGTCTGGACGAAATCACCATCGATAGCGGTGTGCTGCACGTGACCGACGTCGCCGGGCGCCAGCAGGCCCTGGCTGGTCAAGGTGCCGGATCCGGCTCCGCCCAGACGCAGGAAGTCGCCCGAGACCACGGCCGCGGCAACACCGGAATTGATCGCATTCCTCCCCGTACCCAGGTCGGCATTGCCCTCCATACCTTCGCTCAGGTTGAAGGTGTCGTTGCCGACCGTGCTGCGCAGGGCCATGCCGGAATCGGCGTTGGTCCACCCGTTCAGGTTCAGGGTGTTGTCCTGGCCACCATCGACCAGAATGCCGGCGCCGAATGCGCTACCACCGTGCAGGTCGCCATTGATGGTGGCGGTGATGTCACCGCGGTCATGGACCGTATCGCTCTGGAAGAAGGCGCCCAGGGCATTGAGCCCGCCGGCATAGACATTACCGTTCTGCACCACGGTGACGGTCCCGGAATCGCCGGACCCGCCCAGAGAACCGGCAAAGGCCAGGCCGGCGGCGCTGCCGTACAGGCCCCCGCCTCCACCGATGCTTTCGGCAAAGATGCCGACCGCGCCGGCGCCCAGGGTGGTGATGTTGCCGGTATTGCTCACGGTGACATTGCCACCGTCACCGCCGTCGCCGCTCACAGGATTGAGCGCCAGGCCGCCATAGTCGCGGTAATCGCCGACACCCGGCACATTGGCCAGGCCGGTAATCCCCAGCGAAGTATCGCCGGCAACCCCGCCGCCACCGCCGACCGACTGGGCAAAGATCCCCATGGCGCCAAACCCGGTGGTCATTATGTCACCGGCATTGGTCACGGAGACGTCACCGCCGTCGCCGCCGCTGCCGCCCGGTCCTGAAGCGACGGTGTGCCCCAGCTTGCCGATCGTGCCTTCGCCGCCGGTACCGCCGCCGCCGCCCACCGACTGGGCGAAGATGGCGTGCGACAGGGTACCCGAGGTGCCGATCGTACCGGTA
Source organism: Asticcacaulis sp. AC402 (assembly GCF_000495835.1). GTDB lineage: Bacteria > Pseudomonadota > Alphaproteobacteria > Caulobacterales > Caulobacteraceae > Asticcacaulis. Next base: position 230,007 of record NZ_AWGC01000013.1, on the reverse strand, counting down.
TTGCTCACGATCACCGCGCCACCGTCGCCGCCGGCACCGCCAAAGCCACCGATACCGATGCCGTACTCCGGCTTTTTGAACGATTTTATCAGCGACAGAAGGCCCGCGCCCCCACCCGTGACCTGGCCGAAGCTGTTGACCACGGTTTCGCGTAAGGAATCATCGGAACTGAAAGAATCGTCACTGAAGCTGGTCGCACCGCCCGTGCCGCCGCCGCCGCCCACCGACTGAGCGAAGATGCCGCGAGCGATGGCCCCCTGGGTCAGGATACTGCCCGAATTGGTCACGGTCACGACACCGCCGTCCCCCGACGACGCCCCCTGACCACCGATCGAGATACGGCCCGGCGAACCCGCGCCGCCATTACCGCCACCGCCGCCAATGCTGTGGGCGAAGATGGCGTGCGATCCGTCGCCCAGGGTCTGGACGGTGCCGGAATTGGTCACCGTGACCGCGCCGCCGTCACCTATGGAACCACCCAGGCCACCGATGGCGATGCTGAAGGTGTCGCCCTTGCCTCCGTCGGTCAACTGGACGGCCGTCTTGAGGACACTTTGAACTTCACCCCCGCTGCCGGTGATGTTGCCGCCGTTACCGCCGCCGCCGCCCACCGACTCGGCATAAATGCCGAACGCCTGGGCGCCTTCGGTGGTGATGGTGCCGGAATTGGTCGCCTTGACCTCACCCCCATCGCCCGCCGAACCCGCCTGGCCGCCGATCGATACGGTCAGGCCATGCAGCGAGTCGGCATCGGTGCCCTTGAAATAGCCCAGCGCCGTGGCCATGCCCTTGGCATTGCCGCCATTGCCGCCCCCGCCGCCGATCGACTGCATAAAGATGCCGCCTGAGCCGGCGCCATAGGCGTGGATGGTCGCTTCGTTGGTCACCGTCACCGCGCCGCCGTCACCAGAGGTGCCGCCATTGCCGCCAACCGATACCGCCATGGCGCCGTTTCTGGAGGCACCGATGGCCCCGGCGACGGCCGCGCTGAGGCCGGCATGGCCGCCGCCGCCGCCGATGGACTGGACATAGATGACCGGCGCATTTTCGCCGCGGGTCACGGCGCTGCCGCTGTTGAGGACCGTGACCGCACCGCCATGCTCGCCCGAGCCGCCAAAGCCACCAAGGGACAGCGAGACATTGTAGGTGTTGGTGCCAAAGCCGTTGGCCGACGACACGCCGCCCTGCCACTCAAGGAACTGACCGAGGCTGACCCCGGCCATGCCGCCGCGGCCACCGCCGCCGCCGATGGATTGCGCCAGGATGGCGGCGCCGTCTTCGCCGATGGTTTCGATCAGGCCGGTATTGGTGACCTCGACGTCGCCGCCCAGGCCGCCGGTACCGCCCTTGCCGCCAACATTCAGCGTCGTGTTGATGCTGTTGCTGGACGACAGGGTCATGGCGCCCGATGCACCGCCCGCGCCCCCGCCCCCACCCACCGATTGGGCGAAAATGCCAAGGCTGCGCGCGCCTTCGGTACCGATGGAGCCGGTATTCAGCACATTGACATAGCCGCTTTGACCACCAATGCCACCGAACCCGCCCATGGAGAGGGCGGTGTTGAGCGCGTGGGCGCCTGATACGACGCCGGAATAGCTGAATCCGCCGCGGCCGCCACCGCCGCCGATCGACTGGGCCACCACACCCTCGGAGTCCTCACCGCGCGTGAGGATTTGGCCGTAGTTGTTGAGGTAGGCGTCGCTCGACGCGCCGCCGGTGTCGCCATTGCCGCCCAGCGACAAGGCGAGCTGGTTCGGCACGCCGCTCGCCGCCAAGGTTCCCGCCGCCGCAAAGCCACCATTGCCGCCACCGCCGCCAATGCTTTGTGACACAACACCGGCCGCCCGGTCGCCTTCGGTCAGAATGGTGCCATTGGCCGTGGCATAGACCGCACCAGCGGTCCCGCCTTCGCCGCCTCGGCCGCCGACACTGACTGCCACAGAGACCAGTTGCGATGTCGCGGCGCTGGAGGCGAAGCCGCCATTACCGCCGCCCCCGCCGACACTTTGCGCCAGAATGCCTATGCTCTGGTCGCCGGTCGTGTGAATCGATCCCTTCTGTTCCGCCACGACAATCGCCGCAGAGCCGCCCTCACCGCCCTCACCGCCCATCGACAGGGCGGCCGTCCCCGAACCGTGGCTGGCGGAAACCGCAGCGGTAAAGCCGCCCGAGCCGCCGCCACCGCCGACGCTTTGGGCCAGGATCCCAAAGGCGTTGAAGCCTTCGGTCACCGCATGGCCGTCATAGTTCAAATTCACCGCCCCGGCCGAGCCACCGTCGCCGCCACTGCCGCCCATGGACAGCGCCGCCGAACCCGCCTCCAGCGAACCGGCGCCGGAAGCCGCAAAGCCACCGCTGCCGCCACCGCCGCCGATGCTTTGTGCCGTCAAGGCGTGTGACAGGTCCCCGGCCGTGGCATAGTCGCCGGAGATATCGGCGCGGACATTGCCGCCCGTTCCGCCGCCCGCGCCCGAGCCACCCAGGGAGACAGCCGCCGAAGCCACAGCCCCTGTTGCGGCCGAGACACTGACCCCGCCGGCGCCGCCACCGCCCCCGATGCTCTGGACTTGGAGACCGCCGGCATTATGACCTTGCGTGGTGACATTGCCCGAGCTGGTCACGGTCACCGTGCTGCCGTTGCCGCCGGTACCACCTTCGCGGCCCATGGCGACCGAGACACCACCGCCCAGACCCTGAAGGGCGCCCGATATGGCCATGCCGCCGGACCCGCCGCCACCGCCAACGCTTTGGGCATAAAGCCCCAGAGCGCCGTCGCCTTCAGTATGGATGGCGCCGGAATTTTTCACCTCAACGGCGCCGGCATCCAGTCCGCCGCCACCGGAACCGCCCAGCGCCACACTGGCCCCGGCCGATCCCAAGGTAATTTCACCGGCCACCGCCATGCCGCCGGACCCACCGCCACCTCCGACGCTCTGGGCAAACAGGCCGTGGGCTTCGCCGCCCACGGTATGGAGCGCGGCGTCATTCTCGATCGCCACAAAGCCGCCCAGGCCGCCTTCGTCGCCGGAACCGCCCAGGGTCACGGCCGCCGCGTTGAAACCACCACCGGCAAAGGTAGCGCTGACCCCGCCATTGCCGCCGCCACCGCCCAGCGACTGGGCGCTGAGAGCGTGGGCCTGATAGCCGCCGGTCGAGATCGTCCCGTGGCTGAAGACATCGACGCGACCGGCATCACCGCCACCGCCGCCCGTTCCGCCCAAACTGACCCCCAAGGCACCAACGGTCAGGCCGGCCGCCGCGGTCGCCGAAGCCCCGCCGTCACCACCACCGCCGCCGATCGATTGCGCCATGACTCCATAGGCGCGGTCACCGGAGGTCGTGATATCGGCCCAGGTATAGACACCCAGGGCCTTGCCATCGCCGCCGCCGCCGCCGGTACCACCGACCGCGGCGGCCACGGCACCGTCCGCCGAAGCCGCCAGCGACAGGGCATAGCCGCCGGTCCCGCCCCCACCGCCGACCGACTGGGCCAGGATGCCCGTCGCGTCGTCGCCGGAGGTGGTAATGCTGCCATTGTAGCGCGTCAGGACAACACCACCGTCGCCGCCCTCGCCGCCGGTGCCGCCCACGGCCGCACTGGCGCTGCCGGCGAGGCCCAGGGTGCCGCTGATCGCATAGCCACCATGACCGCCGCCGCCGCCGATCGACTGCGCGTAAATACCAAAGGCGCGATCGCCCTTGGTAACGATATGGCCTTCCGGCGAATTCTCATGGGTCAGGGCGTTGACGAAGACCCCGGCGCCGTCACCGCCCTTGGCCGCCGAACCGCCGACGGCAAAACCGGCCCACAGCGACCCACTGATCGTGCCGCCGCCCGAGCCGCCGCCGCCGCCCACCGACTGGGCCCAGATGCCGGCGGAATCTTCGCCTTCGGTCAGAAGGGTACCGCTGATGTCGACATTGACCTCGCCGCCGGCGCCACCACCGGCGCCACGTCCGCCGATCACGGCTACCCCGGTTCCCAGCCCGCCATCGCCGCCACCGCCGCCGATCGACTGCGCCTTCATGGCCGTGGAGTCGGCACCATGGGTGATAATCTGTTCGGTGCTGCGGACGAACACAACGCTGCCGATACCGCCGGCGCCGCCATAGCCGCCCGCGGCCCCCAGGCCACCGGCATCGCCGCCATGGCCGCCGCCGCCGCCGATGGATTGCGCCAGGATGCCTTCCGAATGGTCGCCGTGAGTCTCGATCGCGCCACCGTTCTGAACCGTGACATAATTGGCATTGCCCGCTGTGCGTCCGTCCCCGCCCTCGATGGCGATACCGTAGGCCGTGCCGCCGCCGCCGCCGAAGCCACCGATCGACTGAGCCAGTACGCCGCTGGAATACTGCCCTTCGGTTTCGATGCGACCATAGTTGGTAACACGGACGATGCCGGCATCCGCACCACGGCCGCCTTCGCCGCCGGTACTCACAAACCCCACACTGTCGCCGCCGCCGCCGCCATAACCGCCACGGCTCTGGGCCACGATGCCGACGGAAAAGGTCTCGCCGGAAGTTTGGATGGTGCCGTGGTTGACGATGTCGACAAAACCGCCCAGGCCACCCTGGCCGCCCTCACCGCCATTGCCCCCGATACTGACAATATCGCCGCCGCCGGTGCCACCATCACCGCCCTGACTGACCGCCCCGATACCGATGCCCTGGGACGTAATGACGCCGTTATTGGTGACCAGGACCTTGCCGCCTGTACCGCCGCGCCCACCGTCACCCGACGAGGCTCCGAGGTACCCATCGCCGCCCTTGCCGCCCAGTCCGCCGGTAGACACCACTTCGATGCCGATCGCATCAATCACGGTGATTTCACCGTTGAAGGTGATGGTGATGTCATTGCCCGTATCGGCGTCATTGCCATCCTTGGCACTGATACCAAGGGCTCCGTCCCGGCCCGATGAAGCATCTGACGCCGTATCCCGCTTGAGCAGACCGTCTTCGCCGGCCGGTGGTGTCAATATGGCATCGCAGACGATCACCGCGCCCGATGTGTCGCAGACCAGGTCCGCCGCTGCCGTCGGCATGGCGACGGTCCCGATCAAACCAGCGGCCAGGGCCGGACGCAGTAGGTTCGCCAGACTGTCCGGCGCCTTGCCGCCCGCCGCCAAAAGCCGTTGCCGGCGCTGTGGGCTGAGGTGGACAATCTGCTCTTCAAGCAGCCTTTCCAGCCAGGAAAGCGCCTGATCGACGTCATTCAGAGATCCGCGACCGGCGATGTCGCGGCGCAGGCCCCCAACGGCTTCCAGCATGCGCAGGGCGGCACGATCATCGCGACGTTTCGCCGAACCCTGCAGGTTGGCGATTTCCGTCTTCAGGCAAAGCGCTGTGATGTCTCCGGCCAGACGCGCCAGGACATCTTTGGAATTCGAGTGACGCAAAACAGCCCCCTGGTTGATGCGTTTGGCACAATTTCAGGGACAATTTGCGACTCCACCAGCTATTTCGCGAAACGGGCGAGTAGCCATAAAACGAAATCGGACCGGCTTTGCAGCCGGGCCGATAACGACAAATGAGATCGAAGCTTACAGCGTGCGACGGATCTCTTCGACGGTGAAGCACTCGATAAAGTCGCCGGCCTTGATGTCCTGGAACGCGCCAAACGACATACCGCATTCCTGGCTGACCACGACTTCGTTGACCTCGTCCTTGAAGCGCTTAAGCGTGGTGAGCACGCCCATGTCCTGGATGACGACGTTGTCGCGCAGGATGCGGACGCGGGCGCCCTTCTGGACCTTACCTTCGGTGACGCGACAACCGGCGACGCGGCCGACCTTGGAGATGTCGAACGCCTCCAGCACTTCCGCGTTGCCGAGGAAGGTCTCGCGCTGGACCGGTGCCAACATCCCGGACAGGACGCCCTTGATGTCGTCCAGCAGGTCGTAGATGATCGCGTAGTAGCGGATTTCGACACCTTCGCGTTCGGCCAAGTCGCGCGCCTGCTTGCCGGCGCGGACGTTGAAGCCGATGATCGGCGCGTTGGAACCCTTGGCCAGTTGCACGTCGGATTCAGTGATCGCACCGGCACCAGAGTGGATGATGCGCGCGCGCACCTCTTCGTTACCGATTTTTTCCAGTGAGCCCACAATAGCTTCAGTCGAACCCTGGACGTCGGCCTTGATGATGAGTTGAAGCTCCTTGACCTTCTTGTCGGCCAGCTTGCTCATCATGTCACTCAGTGAAACGGCACCCACCGGCGCGATCTGCTTGTCACGGCGGACGCGTTGACGGTACTCGGTGATTTCACGAGCGCGTGCGTCGTTTTCGACCACGGCGATAGCTTCGCCTGGATCGGGCGTGCCGTCGAGTCCGAGAATTTCGACTGGCATGGAGGGACCGGCTTCCGCCAGCTGCTCGTCGCGCTCATTTATGAGGGCGCGGACGCGCCCGAAGTTGGAGCCTGCCACGACGATATCGCCGCGCTTCAAGGTACCGCGCTTGACCAGTACTGTAGCGACAGGACCGCGACCCTTGTCGAGCTTGGATTCGATCACCACACCCTCGGCCGTACGGTCGGGGTTGGCGCGCAGATCCAGAACTTCCGCCTGCAGCAGGATGGCTTCGATCAGGTTATCCAGACCCAGGCGGGTCTTGGCCGAAACCTCGATGATCTGGGTCTCGCCACCCAGACTTTCGGCGACGATTTCATGTTGCAGCAATTCATTGACAATGTTCTGCGGCTTGGCGCCTGGCTTATCCATCTTGTTGACAGCAACGATGATCGGCGTCTTGGCAGCCCGAGCGTGGTTGATGGCTTCGATGGTCTGGGGCATGACTCCGTCATCAGCCGCCACGACCAGCACGACGATATCGGTTACATTGGCGCCGCGGGCACGCATGGCCGAGAAGGCCGCGTGGCCCGGAGTGTCCAGGAAGGTGACGCGTTCGCCATCGGGTAGGCGGACCTGGTAGGCGCCGATATGCTGGGTGATGCCACCAGCTTCACCCGCGGCCACGTCACTGGAACGCAGGGCGTCCAGCAGCGAGGTCTTGCCGTGGTCGACGTGACCCATGACGGCTACGACTGGCGGGCGCGGCTGGGTATCGTCGCTATGGTCGGCGGCGTCGATGAAGCCTTCCAGGACGTCGGATTCCGACACGCGCCTGACAGTGTGACCAAACTCTTCGGCAACCAGTTCAGCCGTGTCGGTGTCGATGACGTCGTTGATCTTCAACATCATGCCCTGCTTCATCAGCATCTTGATGATGTCGACGGCACGGACGGCCATACGGTTCGACAGCTCCTGGACGGTGATGACGTCCGGAATGATGACGTCACGGGAGACGCGAGCCTGTTCGACCTGGTGCCCCTTGCGCTTTTCGCGTTCCCGCTCACGGGCGCGGCGAACCGAAGCCAGCGAACGCATACGTTCGACGGCATTCTCGTCGTCACCGACCACGGCCTGCAGGGTCAGGCGGCCTTCACGGCGCTTGGGCTCGCCCCGGGTCTGGGACACGGCCTTGGTCGGCGTGCCGGTTTTGCCGCGCTTGACACCACGGTCGTCGTCCTCGCTGCGACCGCGGACTTCGCCAGCTTTGACCGGACCGGCTGTACCACGCGACGAGCGGATACGGTCGACTTCAGGGGTCGCCGGAGCATTGGGCGCAGCGCCTGTGCCCGGGCGGGGCGGGCGGGGCGAATTGGCGCTGTAGCGCACAGTCTCACCACGATCCGGACGCGGGGCGTTCGGGTCGCGGGGCGGGCGCGGCGGCGCATTAGGGTCGCGCGGGGTAAAGGGCCGGTTCGGGTCTCGCGGCGGACGGTCACCTTGAGGGCGGTCGCCTCGGGGGGCGTCGCGGTTAAACGGAGGTCTGTCACCTTGGGGCCGGTCACGGTTAAACGGAGGGCGATCACCCTGGGGACGGTCACCCTGAGGGCGGTCTCGGTTAAATGGAGGCCGATCGCCCTGGGGTCTGTCACCTTGGGGCCGGTCACGGTTAAACGGAGGGCGATCACCCTGGGGACGGTCACCCTGAGGGCGGTCACGGTTAAACGGAGGCCGATCGCCCTGGGGTCTGTCACCTTGAGGCCTGTCACCCGAAGCGCGATCACCTTGGGGACGATCGCTGCGAAAACCGTCTCTGGGGACGTCATTGCGCGGCGTGCGTTCATTGCGGAACGCCGGCCGTTCGGGCTGCGCCGGCCGTTGCGGCGCTGCGGGGGCTCGCGCCTCCGGAAGGGGCTGGGGGGCCGGAGTCTGGATTTGAGGCTGCGGCGCAGGTTCCGGAGCACGGGCTTCCGTCGGGGGCTGCGGCTGTGCCGGGCGAACTTCGGGCTGCGGTTGCGGCGCCGGCGCTGCGACGGCGCGCTCAGACGCAGCGCGGGCCTCAGCCGCTCGGGCTTCAGAATCTCGGCGCTGCTGCTCCTGCAGGGCGACAGCAATGGCCCGCTGACGGGCGTCTTGTTCTTCCTGACGCAACCCGCCGGACGCGCCGCCCTGCTGCGCACGCGATTGCTGCTGCGGGCGCTGAGGCTGCGGGTTTGGACGTGCCAGGTTGGTATCAGCGCTGGGGCGCGGCTGATGCTGGCCGACACCGCTTGGCGGCGGCGTGCCAATCCGGCGCTTGGTTTCCACTACAACCGTTTTGGAGCGGCCATGGCTGAAACTTTGTTTGACCGTACCGGTCGAAACATTGCCGGCTACACGCGGCTTCAGAGAAAGCGGCGCGCGCTCACGGTTCTGGTCGTTGGTCTTGTCGTCTTTGGGGTCGCTCATGCGGCTTGCTTTACTTAACCCTTGGGGGCTGCGCAACCTCGCGCGACCCGTGTTATGAAAAATAGTCTCTGTTCCTCGACGATTCCGCCCGTGCGGGGCCGTAAAAGGCGGCGCTTATGCGCTTCATAGCGTCAAGGCGACGTATCTCCTGATTGCCCTACCGCTTCGCTGCTTGAGGGCTTTTGTTGCCCTACCGCTTCGCTGCTTGAGGGCTTGTGTTGCCCTACCGCTTCGCTGCTTGAGGGCTTTTGTTGCCCTACCGCTTCGCTGCTTGAGGGCTTTTGCTGCCCTACCGCCGAAGGTCGGCCCCGTTCACGGGTTGAGGGCTCTGAAAACCTGCCTCGCCCCCAGTCGGGGGGTGTCAGCGGTTCAAAACCAGACAGCCGGGCCATTTCGGCGGCCCAGCGCTGCACCCGACGGCCACCTAAAAGGGCAGCGTGGATGGCGTTTTCCTGGCCCATGGCGACGCTCAGTTCGTCATTGCTGAACAGGCCGGCGACCGGAATGTTGACGGCCCTGGCCGCCGCCAAAAGCTTGTTGCGCCCGTCCTCGGCGCCGTCGCTGGCTTCGATCAGCCAGGCGGCCTTGCCGGATTTGACCGAAGTCAGCACCTTCTCAAAGCCGTTGATTACACCACCTTCGCGGCGCGCCAGACCCAACAGATCGAGACACCGGCGGCGCAGGAGGTCGTGCACCAGAGGGATGAGATCAGGGGTGGCCTTGACCTGCCGCTTGGCTGCCTTGGAGAATATGTTACGTTTTATCGCATTTTCAAGGGCGGCACGTTCTGATGCCACCCAAAGGCCGCGACCGGGCAGTTTTTGCGCCAAGTCCGGCGTCAGGGCGCCTTCCGGTGAGACGACGAAGCGTATCAAGCGCGCGGTATCGTTGCTCTGCCCCGACGCAATGTCACGGCGAAGCTTTCCCGGCGTCTCCTCGCACAGGATCGCAACCTCCGGCTCGTCACCGGAGGCGCTGTCAGTATGGTTTAGCTCAACCGGCTCATTGTTCGAGGCTGGCGACATCAGCGCCCTCCTCTTCTTCCGTCTGTTCGACGTAGTCCTCACCCAGACCGTCCTCGGCCAGGTCTTCGCCCTGTTCCTCAACGGGTGCATCGATCCAGCCGGCCGTCACGCGAGCGTTCAGGATCAGGGATTCGGCATCGGGAATCGACAGGGTGAAGCTTTCGAGAGCTCCTGGCACACGGACACGCTCGCCACCGCGCTGTTCGAAGCCACCACGCAGTTCGTCGGTGGCCAGGTCGGCCAGATCCTCAACTGTTTTGATACCGGCCTGGCCCAGGGCCACGGCCATCTGCAGCGTCAAGCCCTGCACATCCAACAGGGCGTCTTCGACACCCAGTTCCTTGCGCTTGGCGTCCTGTTCAGCGGTTTCGCGCTCGAGGAAGTCACGGGCGCGGGCCTGCAGTTCCTGAGCCGTGTCTTCGTCGAAGCCTTCGATGGAGGCAATTTCGGTCTCATCGACATAAGCCAGATCTTCCACGGACGTAAATCCTTCCGTGACCAGCAGCTGGGCGATGACCTCATCGACGTCGAGGGCTTCCTGGAACAGGGTGGTGCGCTCGGCGAATTCCTTCTGGCGGCGCTCGGAATCCTGAGATTCGGTGATGATGTCGACCTGCCAGCCGGTCAGCTGCGAGCCAAGGCGGACGTTCTGGCCGCGGCGGCCAATGGCCAGCGACAGCTGTTCGTCGGGAACGACCACTTCGACGCGATCTTCTTCCTCATCCAGCACCACCTTGGTGACTTCGGCCGGGGCGAGGGCATTGACAATGAAGGTGGCTTCGTCGGGCGACCACTGAATGATGTCGATTTTTTCGCCCTGGAGTTCGGCGACCACCGCCTGGACGCGCGAACCGCGCATACCGACGCAGGCGCCGACCGGATCGATCGAGCTGTCATTGGACAGAACAGCCATCTTGGCGCGCGAACCCGGGTCGCGGGCGACCGACTTAATTTCGATCACGCCGTCGTAGATTTCCGGTACCTCCTGGGCGAACAGCTTGGCCATGAAGCCACCATGAGCGCGCGACAGCATGATCTGCGGGCCCTTGGTTTCGCGGCGGACGTCGTAGATGTAGGCGCGGATGCGGTCATTGACCTGGAAAGCTTCGCGCGGGATCGACTGGTCGCGGCGCATGATGCCTTCACCACGACCGAGATCGACAATGACATTGCCGTATTCGACGCGGCGGACAGTGCCGTTGACGATTTCGCCGACGCGGTCCTTGAACTCGTCATACTGGCGCTCGCGCTCGGCTTCACGGACCTTGTGGGTCACGACCTGGCGAGCCATCTGAGTCTGAACACGGCCCAGCTCGAACGGCGGCAGGACCTCTATGTATTCCTTGCCGACAAAGGCCTCCTTGTCTTCGCGCAGGGCGTCGGACAGGGTCTTCTGGGCGTATTCGTTTTCCAGTTCCTCATCGCCGCACACGGTGACGTGGCGCGTGATGGTCATTTCGCCCGACTTGGTGTCGATGTGGACACGGATGTCATGGTCGGCGCCGTAGCGTGAACGGGCGGCCTTCTGGATCGCCTCTTCAATCGAAGCGATGACCACGGTCTTATCGATCGACTTTTCGCGCGCAACGGCGTCGGCGATTTGCAGCAGTTCCTGACGGTTGGCGCTGATCCCGGTGAAGCTCATCTGAGGTCCTCTGTCTTACTTGTCGTCGTTGGCGGGTTCGTCGTCTTCGAGGTCTTCAGCATCCTCGAAGTCGTCATCAAAGTCTTCGTCTTCCTCATCGTCCTCGTCCGAGCGGTTGGCCCGCATCTCGGCGCCGCGCTTCAACAGCTCATCGGTCAGGACCAGCTTGGCGTCGATCACCCACGCGAAAGGCATCAAAACAGTTTCGGCCTCACCTTCCAGGTCGATAGCGATATGGTCGTCCTCGATGCCCGCCAAAACACCGCGGAAACGCTTGCGGCCCTCGGCCAGGCGATCGAGTTCGATGCGGGCTTCGTAGCCTTCGAAGGTTTCGAAGTCCTTCAGGCGGGTCAGCGGCCGGTCTATTCCGGGCGAGGACACTTCCAGTACGTAGTCGCCAGAAATGGGATCGGCTTCATCCAGGAATGCCGACAGGGCGCGCGACAGGCGCGCGCACTGGTTGACATTTATATCACCGTCAGACTGGCGCTCGGCCATAATCTGAAGCCGGCGGGCACCGCCGGGCTTGTTGGAGCCCATCAGGCGCACGCGCACGATGTCCAGCCCCAGGTCATTGGCGATGGGGTCGAAAATTTCGATCAGCTTGCGGTCTTCGCTGGTCTTGGCGCGCATCAGGACTTTTGTTTCGAGCAATAAAAAAGGCGGCGGACCTTGGTGGCCGCCGCCGCTGCCTTTCGGCATCGGACGTTTGTTGAGCGCTATATAGGGTGAATGGGTCGGCTTGCCAAGTGGAATCTCAACCGCCGCGGAACAGCCGGCCATACTCGGCTGGGATTTCGACAAGATAGAGCTGGCCCGAATAGACCTGCAGCAGAATCCAGGTGACATAGACGCCCACGGCCGAAACCGCCAGCAAACACAGCCAGGCCGCGGGCTTGTTTGTTTTCTTGAAGATGTCGTAGGCGATACAACCGAAATGGACGAACAGCGAGAAGACCCCGGCGCCATAGTAGCCGAGGAGAGCGGGCTTCCAATCGGGCGACATCAGACCGGCGGCAACGAAATGGAAATTGGTGTCGAGGTGCAGGACATGCCTCCCGAACAGGACCGCACCGATATGGGTGACGATGAAAAGGGTCATAACCAGGCCCGAAACGGCCTGAAGCTGATGGATGATATCCTTCTTCTTTGTCCAGATTTCCCAGATCAGCGGCAGCCCGCTCAGAATCTGAATGGCGAAAGCCGCCAGCACCGCATATTCCACCAGTGGCACATAATAGAGCGTCCGCACGGCCGCCAGGAACTGCTCATGGGCGGTGATTCCGAACAGGCCGGCGAAATGGTTGGCGAAATGCAGGCATAGAAAGGCGAAGACAAACGCCGCCGACAGCTTGTGAATGCGTTCCATGCCCATCTCCCGAAACCAGGCATTAACTTTGGCGCAAAGTCGGATGAATGGCTACAGCCCTGATCACGGGGACGTGAAGGTATGGCTTTTGGGTTGGACCGGACCCGCCACGTAGCGGCGTCGTTTGGAAAGTGGGTCTACAGAATTCGCAGATCAATTCAGATTAAGATCGGAGCCTCGGACCAATGCGCCGTGCGATCTCCGGAGCCACCAGAATAAAGCGCTGAAAAATCTGTGTAATCTGTAGACACACTTTCACTTTACGGCCCGCTACACGACGGGTTCGGATCGAACGAAATCGAAAAACACTGGCTTACAATCGCCCAGCCCTTTCGTTTCATACCGCGTAGTGATGTGATCCGCCGGCGGGACTGTCCAGTCCGTTGGGCGTTGCGCCTGCCACTCCAGGTCCGGATTGGCCTCAAACCGCTCCAACGCCCAGTCGGCATAGTTGGCCCAGTCGGTGGCGAAACGAACTGTGCCCCCCGGCTTCAGCACCCGCGCAAACGATGCCACCGTTTCGGGCTGGATAAAGCGACGCTTGTTGTGACGGGCTTTGGGCCAGGGATCAGCAAACAGGATAAAGATCCGGCTCAACGACGCGCTCGGCAGCTTGTCCAATAAAGGCCGGGCATCATCCGCCAAAATCAGGACATTGCTCAGACCAGCATCAGCGATATGGCGCAGGGCCGAGCCGACCCCGTTCAGAAACGGCTCGCAGCCAATGAAAGTAACGTCGGGATTGCGGGCGGCCTGTAGCGCCAGATGTTCACCGCCGCCGAAGCCGATTTCCAGCCAGACATCGCAGCCTGACTCGACGGCCGACAAGACGCGAGCGTCCGTCCCTTCGATTTGCGGCAACAGCGTATCGAACAGACTGGCCTGACGGGGTTTAAGGGTGCGCGCCTTGATGCGCCCGAACGAACGCATCGGGCCCCAACCGCCGGCTTTTTCTTTTGATGTCATCGGCGCGCTTTAGAAGGCGCGCTTGATCTCGTCAACCAGATCGAGCTTTTCCCATGAGAAGCCTCCCTCGGCATCCGGCGTCCGACCGAAATGGCCATAGGCCGTGGTGCGCTCATAGATCGGCTTGTTCAGGCCCAGGTGCGTGCGGATCGCGCGCGGCGCCAGGCCACCGATCAGCTGGGGCAGGATGTCTTCCAGCTTCTCTTCCGACACCTGGCCCGTACCGTGGGTGTCGACATAGAAGCTCAAGGGACTCGACACGCCGATGGCATAAGCTACTTGAAGGGTGCACTTCTTTGCCAGTCCGGCAGCCACCACATTCTTGGCAAGATAACGCAAGGCGTAGGCCGCCGAACGGTCGACCTTAGTCGGATCCTTGCCAGAAAACGCGCCGCCGCCGTGAGGCGCCGCGCCGCCGTAGGTGTCGACGATGATCTTGCGGCCGGTCAGACCGGCATCGCCGTCCGGCCCACCGATGACAAAATTTCCGGTCGGATTAACCAGCCAGTCGGTCTGATCCGTCACCATGCCCGCCGGCAGGACTTCCAGGGCAAACGGCTTGATGATGGCTTCGACATCCTGAGGCGACAGGCCTTCGTGATGCTGATGCGATACCAGGACCTTCAGAATGCGCGACGGGACGCCGTTTTCGTAAAGCACCGTCACCTGGCTCTTGGCGTCGGGCTCCAGGCGGTGCTCGCCGGCATGGCGGGCCTCGGCCAGGCGGCGCAGGATGTTGTGCGACCATTGCAGCGGCGCCGGAGTTAGTTCGGCGGTCTCATCCGTGGCATAGCCAAACATGATGCCCTGATCGCCGGCGCCTTCATCCTTATTGCCGGTGGCATCGACGCCCATGGCAATATCGGCCGATTGCGCATGCAGGTGACAGGCATAGTCGGCGGTCGCCCAGTGGAAACCTTTCTGGGCATAGCCGATGGTTTTGACCGCATGACGGACCTTGTCTTCCAGACTATTGATGATCTCCTGGATCTCTTCATCTCCGGCGCGGCATTCCCCCGCCAGGACGATCCGGTTAGTCGTCACCAGGGTTTCACACGCCACACGAGCTTCAGGATCGCGCGCCAGGAAAGCATCGACCACGACGTCTGAAATGCGGTCGGCAACCTTGTCGGGATGGCCTTCAGATACGCTTTCAGAGGTGAAGATATAGGAGGGGCGCATGTTACAGGTCTCGCGTTAGCGCAATCCGAAAAAGTGTGCAGCACTTTGCGGAAAAATTGCGCGACAAAACAAAAAACCTAGACCGGGGTTTTGAGTCCATCAAAACACATCCCGCCTAGAAGTATCCTATACACATATAAACATATCTTTATATGATCAAGCGAGATCGCATTGGCACGCAAAAAAACCCTGTTCCGGAGAACAGGGCTTTCCAATCCATTGCAAAGCCGACGTTC
This sequence comes from Asticcacaulis sp. AC402, assembly GCF_000495835.1. GTDB lineage: Bacteria > Pseudomonadota > Alphaproteobacteria > Caulobacterales > Caulobacteraceae > Asticcacaulis. The sequence continues at coordinate 214,852 of NZ_AWGC01000013.1, read as the reverse complement.
AGGCGTCTTCGTTTTCGCCCAGAACACGCACCAGCTCGAGCACCTTGCGGCGCAGTTTGGCACTGCGAATTCGCGGAAAAGCCTCGGCCAGTTCGATGCCCTCAGTCGTCATCAGGAAGCCGTGGACGAATTGCTCGGACTCGGATTCTGAAAAGCCCTCTACGGCTTCAGATTCGCCGTAACCTTCAAAGAAATAGGCCACCGGCGCTTTGAGCGCGCGCGCGATCTCATACAGTTTCGAAGCACTGATGCGATTGGAGCCACGTTCGTACTTTTGTACCTGCTGGAACGTCAAATCAATGACTTCCGCCAAACCTTCCTGGCTCATACCGAGAAATTTACGGCGCATACGCACACGCGCGCCAACGTGCAAATCGACCGGGTTGGGCCCGCGGTCCGTCTTGGTTATCTCGTCCAACTTTGCCTCTATTATCTCATCATACCCACGTGGGGTAGAACTGGTTATACGCAATACCGGCCAACACCGACTATTTCATGGCTGCCGTTTATCAACAATCGCCGCGAAACCTATCGGAGGTTGTCCGGGGTCCTAAGAACCACCCTCGAAAGTAATCCGACTGTCACAAAAAACAAGAAAATACAAGCGACCAGGGAGGGTATCCAAAAGCGACTCGCGCTGTAGGGAGTCGCGGGGAGGGGATTTGGAACAACTATATCACGGATGCCACGGTCTTGTGAACCCAGTCTTGTTTGCGGCATCATCCTACCCAAGGGGTCGATCAGGCCCGACACCCCCGTCGGTGTCGAGCGAACCATGGGCAGGCCCTCCTCGATCGAGCGGAAACTGGCTAAATTCATATGTTGTTGAGGACCAGTGGTCGGTCCGAACCAGGCATCGTTGCTGATGTTAACGATCCACTTTGGTCGCAATCTGACGTCTGCCGATGTGTACGCGCTCATGTCCAAAGACGGGAAAATTCCTTCGAAACAAATGAGCGGCAGAAATCGCGGGATGCTGCCATAGGTTACCGGATGCGTTCGCTTTCCGGGGGTAAATCCATCACCTATATGTACCAATTCGGTAAGGCCAATGCTTTCCAAGGCGTCCTCGAAGGGGAGAAATTCGCCAAAGGGCACCAGTTTATATTTGTTGTAGTAGCCCTGAATTTCGAACACTTTTTCGTGTTGTTGAACGGCAATAAGCGAATTGCGCCAGATGTTACCCAACTTCGGATCGTAATCGGATCGATAGGCGCCGAAAATAAGTGCCTGTTTATCACGCAAAAGATTCACCATGACCGGGGCGGTCCAGGAATCATCGGCAAACAAATCATCCGACGATACCGGCAAGGCGCCTTCCGGCCAGATGATCAGATCCGGCCACGGCTTACCCGGTGCCGGCGCCTGTCGGCTCATGGCGACATAGTCGTTGAAGATAGCCTTGAACCCATTGCGCGACCACTTAGCGGCCTGACCGACATTGGGCTGAACCACACGCACAACATAGTCGGAATAGGTGATGGTTGTCGTGTTCAGACGGTATTGGCCGACGGCAAACAGCCCGCACAGGGTCAAGACCATGGCCAGTACGGCGGTATAGCCCTGCAGCCCCCGGCCCTCCTCGGCGCGGTAACGGCGTATGACGCCTACGCTGGCAAAGATCAGCACGGTGAAAAAGCCCAGGCCGTACACGCCAACATAGGCCGCTATCTGCGACATGGCCGAGCCGGCGCGCCAGGTCGCTCCCGATGGATTCCATGGAAAGCCGGTGAAAATCATGCCGCGCACCATCTCCAGCAAGGAAAACAGGGCAGCAAACCACAGGAAGCGGATTTGGCCCTTTGGTGCGAAGCGGCGATAGACGACGGCAAACAGCCCCCAGAAGAGGGCCATGCCGGCGGGGAGCAGGGCTGCTGCCGGAATTGCCATCCAGCCATAGGTTTCCGCGTCCACCAGAAAGGCCTCCGCCACCCAAAAGCAGCCGACGAAGAAATAGGCGAACCCAGCCAGCCAACCCATAAAGAAGGCAGTGCGATTGGGATTTTTCGTACCCAGATCGCGTTCCAACGCCCACAACAACAGCGCGTAGCCGAGCAGGCCGGGCAAAATCCCGAAGGGTGGCTGAGCGATGGCCAGCAATGCACCGGACAGGGCGGCCAGCCAGCGCGGCCGTGCAGGCAGGTCGAGCCAGCTCAGCCAGGCGCGGAACTTCGCAACAGGCGCCTTACTCATCGGCCGTCGTCAGATCGGCGTTGGCGAAACTGCGGCGATGCAGGCGCAGCTTCTTGATGCGGCGGGCATCGGCGTCCATGACTTCGATATCGAAGCCGGCCTTCTCGTAAGGGATGATCTCACCCCGCTGAGGCACTCGGCCGGCCAGGACGGCGACCAGACCAGCCATGGTGTCGATTTCTTCCTCGGTGTCTTCAGGGAAGAGCTCCATGCCAAGTTTGTCCTGCAAGGTGGTGACCTCGACGCGACCGTCGACCTCGATCTGGCCCGACGGAAGTTCGCGGATCTCGTCTTCGCCGGCTTCGTCATATTCGTCGTCGATATTACCGACCACCGCCTCGACCAGATCCTCCAGGGTGACCAGGCCGTCCGTCCCGCCGAATTCGTCGATGACCAGGGCCATGTGGATGCGTTGGGCCTGCATGCGCAGCATCAACTCGGCCGTCGTCATCGACAGCGGAACATACAGCAGTTCTCGGCGCAGTCGGTGCAGCACCGGCTCGGCCCAGTTGGGCCCAGCCTTGCCGATATCGGGCCCCAGCAGCTTGAGTACGTCCTTGATATGAACGACGCCCACCGGGTCATCGAGAGTTTCGCGATAGATGGGCAGGCGCGAATGCTCGCTCTCGATACAGCTGCGCACCACATCGGCCAAGGTCGAGGACAGCTCGATCGAGACGATATCGACGCGCGGCGTCATGACGTCGGCGACACTGAGATTCTGGAATTCGCGGGCATGGTCGACCAGTTCGGAGGCAACGTGGTCTTCTCCGCTGGCGATTTCGGCTTCGGCTCGGGTTTGCGGCCGGGTCAGGCCGAAAAACGAAAAGAGAGAGGACTTGTTTTTCTGCGGGTCTGGGTCAGGCATGGCCGTCTGCGTAAGGGTCGGCGACGCCCAGGCCATTCAGAATACTGCGTTCCAGGTTTTCCATAGTCTCAGCTTCAGCGTCGTGAATGTGATCATAACCCAATAAATGCAAAGTACCATGCACAGACAGATGCAGGACGTGATTTTTGAGCGTCTTGCCCTGATCCCTGGCCTCGCGGACACAGGTTTGCAGGCCAAGGGCCATGTCGCCGAGGTGTTCAAGCACGCCCTTGATCTGCATCGACTTGGGCGCCGGGAAGCTCAGGACGTTGGTCGCCTTGTCCTTGTTGCGGTATTCGGCATTGAGCCGCTTCATCTCAGCGTCGTCGCATAAAAGGACGACGACATCGGCCTGGTCCTTGAAATCAACAGCTTTCAGGGCGGCCGAGACGCCGCTTTCGACCACGGCTACCGCGTCCGGCAGGGCGTCGAGCCAGCCGTCGTCGTCGATTTCAATATCAATCAGAGGTTCCATCAGGAGAAACTGTTTTTGTGTTCATTGTCGTAGGCGCGGACAATGCGCGCTACCAGTTCGTGACGGACGATGTCATCGGCCGTCAGTTCCGTGACACCGACACCCTTGACGGTAACCAGCAGGCCAACCGCATGGGTCAGACCGCTGTCAGCCTTGTTCGGCAGGTCGACCTGGGACGGGTCGCCGGTGACCACCATCCTGGAGCCTTCGCCCAACCGGGTCAGGAACATCTTCATTTGCATACGCGTTGTGTTCTGGGCCTCGTCAATGATGACATAGGCGTAGTTCAGAGTCCGGCCGCGCATATAGGCCAGGGGCGCAACCTCGATCTCCTTGGTTTCGCGCTTTTTGGCCAGGACCTGGGCGCCAAGAATATCGTCCAGGGCCCCCCAGATCGGCGTCAGGTACGGGTCGATCTTCTCATTCAGGTCGCCGGGCAGGAACCCCAGGCGCTCACCGGCTTCGACAGCCGGACGGGTGATGATCAGCTTGTCGACCTTGCGCGAAAGCAACAGGGAGACACCATGGGCAACGGCCAGAAAGGTCTTGCCGGACCCAGCCGGACCCATGGCGAAGACCAGGTCCTTGTCGGCCAGCTCGCGGAGATAGGCTGCCTGGCCGGCGGTCTTGGCCACGATGGCGCCGCGTCGGCCCATGATCACGGTGTTACGTTGGTCCACGGGCGGGGTTACCGCATCGGCTGACGACGCAGGCTGTTCGATCAGACGGCGGACATCGGTCTCGCTGATTTCGATGCCGCGGTCGTACAGGTCGCTCAAGGCGACGATAACGGCGCGCGCCTTTTGCCGCGCCCGTGCGTCGCCGGACACGATCAGGCCGCCTCCCGGCATTTCAACCAGAACCTTGAACGCACCCTCCAGCATGGCGAGGTAACGTTCGGTGGGTCCGGCTACGGCCAGAACACAGGCATCGGTCAGGGTAACGAAGTCTTCTTTTGCAGACGTCATGCGGAGACAGTTTCAAGCAGGGCGCCCTGCAGTGAATTGTTGCCGACGGCTTTGATCCGGATCGGAACGATCTGACCAATCAGGTGGGCAGCGTCCTCGACATAGACCGATTGCAGGTACGGCGAGCGGCCGATGGCCTGGTTGCCAAAACGGCCACGTTTTTCGAACAGGATGTTCAGGGTCTTGCCGACCAGGGTGGTTTTGAAAGCCTGTTGCTGCTCCATGATCAGTGCGTTCAGGGTTTGCAGGCGTTCATCCATAACGGCTTCCGGCACCTGGCCGGGCATGGCGGCGGCGGGGGTGCCCGGGCGCGGCGAATACTTGAAGGTGAAGGCCGAGGCGTAGCCGACCTGACGAACCAGGTCGAGCGTGTCTTGGAAATCCTTGTCGGTCTCACCGGGGAAGCCGACGATGAAGTCGCCGGACAGGGCCAGGTCGGGCCGGGCTGCCCTGATGCGCGCGATCAGGTCAAAATAGGCCTGGCGGCCGTGTTTGCGGTTCATGGCACGCAGGATCTTATCGCTGCCGGACTGCACCGGCAGGTGGAGATACGGCATGACAGCGCCCAGGTCACGGTGGGCTGCGATGAGGTCATCACCCATGTCGTTGGGGTGCGAGGTGGTGTAGCGCAGACGGTCGATGCCGGCTATGTCGGCCAGGCCATACATCAGCCGCGCCAGGGTCGAGGGTTGACCATCGGCGCCGACGCCGTTGAACGCATTGACGTTCTGGCCGAGCAGGGTCAACTCACGGACGCCCTTGGCCGCAAGTCCTCGGGCTTCGTCTAGAATAGCCGCGACCGGACGTGACCATTCGGCGCCACGCGTATAGGGCACTACGCAGAAGGTACAGAATTTGTCGCAGCCTTCCTGAACGGTCAGAAAGGCGGCGGGGCCAGTCACGGCGCGGTCGTTGGTCAGGGCGTCGAACTTGGCTTCCGGCGCAAAATCTGCAGCCAGACGCTCGCCTTTGGAACGATGGGTGCGGGCGATCAGTTCGGGTAACTGGTGGTAGGCCTGGGGGCCGATGACCAGGTCAACGGCCGGGGCGCGGTGCATGATCTCGACGCCCTCGGCCTGGGCGACGCAACCCGCGACGGCGATGGTCATCCGGCCCTCGCCGCGGGCTTCTTTTTCGCCGCGCAGTTCCTTCAGCCGGCCGATCTCGGAATAGACCTTCTCGGCCGCCTTTTCACGGATATGGCAGGTGTTGAGCAGGACCAGGTCAGCGCCATCGGCAGTGTCGGAGACCTCATAGCCCAGCGGACGCAGGATATCGATCATGCGCTCGCTGTCGTAGACGTTCATCTGACAGCCGTAGGTTTTAATATGCAGCTTCTTCAAAGGGGCGTTCATGCTGGGCCTTATGGAGTTTTCCATTGAAAAAAGCAATAAGAGCCAGGGGCCTCGGGCCCCTGTACCCCATAACTCCCCAGTGATTATTCGGGTGAACATCAAGAAGCCCGGGACGCCGCGCTCACCCGCCGCATGGCTGGCTTAGGGCGTTCGGTGCGGATATCGCACCGCCGGGCTGATTTCCTAAAGTTTGCCATGCGGCAAACCTTCGCTTGTCAGCCCCTGACCTTATTTCTCTTCTTCCAAAGGAACGCCGTAAAGCTCGAGCTTGTGGCCGACCAGTTTGTAGCCCAGCTTCTGGGCCAGAGCTTCCTTCATGATCTCGATGTCCTTGTCGAAGAACTCGACGACCTGACCGGTCTTGATGTTGATCAAGTGGTCGTGATGATCATCGCCGGCCTGTTCATAACGCGAACGGCCGTCGCCAAAATCATGACGCTCGACAACCCCTGCCTCTTCGAAAAGGCGCACCGTGCGGTAAACCGTGGCGAGCGAAATGTTGGGATCGACCGCGGCGGCACGATGGTACAACTCCTCAACGTCGGGATGGTCCTGCGCTTGCGACAGCACACGCGCCACAACCCGGCGCTGATCGGTCATCCGCATGCCTTTTTCGATACACTGTTTCTCAATGGGATCCATGCGGATGCTCCCTGACCGGTCGTGTTTTTGCGACGCGCTAGAACGCGATGCCAATAAATGTAAGGCTTTGCCTAATGGAGCGCAAGCCTTAGTATATGTGCATCCACAGGCTCACTGTCCTTGCGTGAGTAATAGGCCTTGCGTCGACCCGCCCGTTTAAACCCGCAGGATTCGTAAAGTCGCAAAGCAAAGACATTGTCCGTGGCGCATTCCAGGAACAGACTATCAGCACCTTCGGCCCGCAAGGCCGCAATCACCTGAACCAGCAGCATCCGCGCCAGCCCCTTGTTTTGGTAGGACGGATCTGTGGCAAGGGTCAGGATTTCGCCTTCACCCCCCACCACCGCCATGACCACGAAACTCACCACGTCGCCTTGCGCCTCAAAGACATAGGTGCGGTGGTGCGGCTTGATAAGAAGGTCGGCGAACACACCTGCGCTCCAACCGTAGTCGAAACAGCGAGAGTGGATATACTCCAGTTGCGTGCAGGGCGCATTAAGCTGGCGGATAACCGTCATGCCGTAACCTGCGGCGCCAGGACGATGATGCCACGCATCGACGCCACCGCATCCGCACCCCGCATGTACTGCGGCGTCAGGTCGTCATGCCCCGGTAACATCGTCAAGGCCGCCAGGGCCTCCAACGCCGGCCAGTCCTGAGGAAAAGCCTCGGCTTCAGGAAAGTGGGGTCTTACCTCATTCATCGCCGGTCCGGTTAAAACTCTGATATCGCACAGGTTTTGCAAGTCTGCAAAACCTATCGCCTGTGGCGCGTGTAGACCTCTCCGGATATAGAAACTTCCACGCCCGCCACTGATTACGGCTACCGCCTCCCGACCTTCCAGCGCTGGATGCGCTGTCAGGGCTTCCAGTGTGCCCACACCTTTTAAGGCAAGACCCAGGCCCAAGGCCAGGCCCTTGGCGAAGGACAGGCCGACGCGCAAACCCGAGAACGAGCCCGGGCCAAGCGTCACGCCGACATGCGTCAGATCGCGCGGGGTCAGGTCGGCATCACGAAATAGTTCGGCCACCATGACCGGCAGGCGTTCCTGATGCCCACGCAGCATCGGATCGGTAGCTTTAACAACAACATCTCCCCCCCTGAACAGCCCAGCCTGACAGGCGTTCAGCGCAGTGTCGATGACGAGGACGGTACTCAGAGGACCGCCTCGATCTGGCGCACTTCCGGTACATAGTGCTTCATCAGGGATTCAACGCCCTGGCGCAGGGTGGCGGATGACGACGGACAGCCAGCGCAGGCACCGCGCATGTGCAGGTAGAGTGTCCCGGATTCCATGTCGAAACTGTCGAACTCTATGTCGCCACCGTCCTGCGCGACAGCCGGACGCACTCGGGTATCAAGCAACGCCTTTATCTCGGCGACAATCTGACCGAGTTCGCCTTCATAGACAGTTTCCGTCCTGATCTCGGTTTCGCGCATGATGGGCTGACCAGACGTATAGAAGTCCATGATGGCTGCGAGGATCGGCGGTTTCAACTGAGCCCAGATGAGCGTGGCATCCGGATCGCGGCGCACGGTCAGGAAGTCTGAACCGAAGAACAGGGCGGATACGCCATCAATCTTGAACAACGCTTCGGCCAAGGGCGAGACCTTGGCCTCGTCCTCGGTGACGAACTGCTTCGTGCCCGTGGCCAGGACAGTCTGACCGGGCAGGAACTTGATGACGTCGGGATTGGGCGTGGCTTCGGTCTGGATGAACATGATGGCTACCCTTATAACTCAAGCGCTAAATGGGCGCAAAACAGCGCATTGGCAAGAGTCTATGGTGAAGCCATTCTTTCCTCTCCCGGTTTACGGGGAGAGGACGAGAGCGGATCGAAGTGAACGCGATCGGATGAGGGGCTTTCTGATACTTCAAATGTCGCGGTTATTACAGAAGCGTCTTTTCTGCCAGCCTCAAAGCTTACCCACCCACTCCCGCAGCACGGCATTAACGATCGTCAGTTTGGCGAAACTCCAACCGCCCGTTTGCATGTCGGCGATCATCGACTGCAACGACTGCACCATAGCAGCATTCTCACCTTCCCAGGTCTCAATGATCTGCTGCGGCGACTCTGACGGAGACATGCGCGACATCATAGCCTTGACCACCGCTTTTTGCTCGGTCAGCACATCCTCGATCAAACGCCGCGTCGCCATCCGATCCCATGGGTCGGCGCTGGTCAAAGATCCCGCCCCCTCTGTCAGACGGTCGAAGCCGAACCGGTCGCCCGTCAGGGCATAAAGCTCAGCCGTCTTGTCTAACGGCTTCTTGGGGCCGCCCGCCAGGTCGATGATATCGACTGCATGGTGGAACACAGACATTAACACCACACGGCGGGCGAGGTCTGCCGGTGCACCCAACGCGGTCAGTTCAGCGGCCCGAACCGCCAAGCGCGCCTTGACCGGTTCGCTCAAAGCGCTTTCTCCTAAACCGACAAGTTCGGTCACACCCTCAGCATAGGGCTTTATCCGCGAATTCAGAGACCCCGGCGTCTGCGAGAACCGGCGAGCGATCCAGTAGGTCTGGCGCCGGACAAAACCCGACAGGTCACGATAAAGCCCGGTCTGGGCCGCCGCCGGCACCTTGGCGTCCAGGGCCGATACCTCCGCCCAAAGCACGGAAATGCCGAAAAGTCTCCATGCCGCGGCAAAGGCATAGACAAAGGCTTCGACGTCGACGCCCGCGCCCTTAAGCACCCGCGTCGGGAAGCTGGGACCTGTGACATTGACAATGTCATTCGCCAACACAGTCGCGATAATCTCACGCTGCAGGCGGTGTTTGCGTATATCCGCCGCATAGTGGTGCAGGGCATCGGGGAAATAGTCGATCAATACCGACTCCAGGTCGGCATCATCCGGTGCGCCGGACGCCACGATATCGTCGAACAGCACCAGCTTGCCATACGCCATGACCACGGCCAGTTCCGGTCGCGTAAGGCCCCTGCCCCGACCGCGCCGAACCTCCAAAGCCGAATTCGACGGCAGGCCCTCCACCTTGCGGTCCAACCGGCCGCGCTTTTCCAGCACCGTCATGAAAGCCTGGGCATTGGCGTTGTCGTCCGCCGCCGTCGCCTCCTGCAACGTCAATGCCAGGGTCTGGTCGTAATTGTGCTTCAGCACGTGCGACGCGACCTCATCGGTCATTTCGGCCAGCAGCTTGTTGCGTGCCTCGAGGGTCATCCGGCCGGTCGCCGTCAACTGGCCCAGCAAAACCTTGATATTGACCTCGTGGTCGGAACAATCGACGCCGGCGGAATTGTCAATGGCGTCAGTGTTCAGCCGCACGCCAACCTCGGCGCAGACAATTCGACCCGCCTGGGTCAGGGCCAGGTTGGCGCCCTCCCCGATCACCCGGGCGCGAACCTCGCTGCCGTCGATGCGCACGGCGTCGTTGGCCTTGTCGCCGACATCGACATGACTCTCGACAGGAGACTTCACATAAGTGCCGATGCCGCCGAAATAGAGCAGTTCGACCCGCGCCTTCAAAATCGCGTTCATCAACTCAAACGGCGTCACAGCGTCGGTCGTCAGATCCAGCATGGCCTTGACTTCAGGCGACAGAGGAATCGACTTCTGCCCGCGCGAAAATACCCCGCCACCCTGCGAAATCAGTGACTTATTGTAGTCCTGCCACGACGATCGCGGCAGGGCGAACATGCGCTGGCGCTCGGAGAAGGATTTGGCGGTGTCGGGATTGGGATCGAGGAAGATGTCACGGTGGTCGAAAGCAGCCACCAACCTGATATGGGGCGACAAGAGCATGCCGTTGCCGAAGACGTCACCCGACATGTCACCGACACCCGCCACCGTGAAGTCCTCGGACTGGATATCCTTGCCAAGCTCACGGAAGTGACGCTTAACCGCTTCCCAGGCCCCGCGCGCCGTAATCGCCATGGCTTTGTGGTCGTAGCCAACGCTGCCGCCCGAGGCGAACGCGTCGCCCAGCCAGAAGCCATAGTCGCTCGCGACACCGTTGGCGATGTCGGAAAAGGTAGCCGTGCCCTTGTCGGCTGCGACGACCAGGTAAGGATCGGGATCGTCCCAGGCCACGACCTGGGGCGGTGGCACGATCTTGCCTTTGGCATCAAGGTTGTCGGTCAGATCCAGCAGGCCCGACAGGAAGACCTTATAGGCCTTGATGCCTTCGTTGCGGATATTGTCCGGAGTGGCATTGGGCGAGCCCGGCCGCGGTAAGAGCTTCGGGAAAAAGCCGCCCTTCGATCCGACGGGCACAATGACTGCGTTCTTCACCTGCTGAGCCTTGACCAAACCCAGGACCTCGGTGCGGAAATCCTCCTTGCGGTCGGACCAGCGCAGGCCGCCACGCGCAACGGGCCCAAAGCGCAGGTGAACCCCTTCGACTCGTGGCGACCAAACGAAGATTTCGCGATAGGGCTTGGGTTCGGGGAGGTCGGTTAGTTCGCGCGACGCCACCTTGAACGAAATATAGGTTTTTGGCTCGCGATCCGCGTCGGTCTGGAAATAGTTGGTGCGACGCGTGGCATTCAACAGCAGGTAAAGCCGACGCAAAACGCGGTCATGGTCCAGGGTGGCAACGTTTTGTAACAGAGTTTCGATCTGCTCGCCCGCTTCCTCGACCAGGAGTTTTCGCTGCTTGATCTCTTTCAGATCCGGTGAGAATTTGAGATTGAACAGGTGGAGCAAGGCTTCCGCGACATTGGGGTTTTCGCGCAGGGCAGTCTGTTGCACTCCCGGCGATGGGTCCAGGCCCGACTGAACGCGGTAGCGGCACAGCGCGCGCAACAGGGCGATTTCACGCCACGAAGCGCCGTTGATCGTCAGGGCGTTGAAGCCGTCGCTTTCTGTCTTACGATACCACAGGGCGAGGATCATCTGCTGGAATTCACGCCCGAAGTCGGCGAAATCGGCGCGCGGACCCGGAGGAAACTGGATGATAAATTCGTGGACCCACAAACAGCCCAGGTTCCACGATTTGACATTGAAACCGTATTCTTCCAACGTCTTGAGACCCATTTGATCCAGCACGGGAAGGATATCGCTCAACGGAATGGCGCGATCAGCACGCGTATAGAGCTTAAAGCAAAAGATAGAGTCCAGATCTTCCAGGCGCTGATAGGCACGGACATTAACCGGGGCCTCCGGCGACAGGCCCGCCAGATAGGCCGTATCGACCACGGTCTCGGGCAGATCAAAACGTTCCTGGTACCCGACTGGAAAAGCAGCTGCCCAATCGTCCCAACGCAGACCCGCCCAACTCAGGCCCGCCGGCAAGGACGTGCGTTGTGTAATGTCGGTGTCTTCGACCAGGGCGACAAGTTTTTGCGGCCAGGACCGGGTGATATTCTCGATATCGGCTTCCAGGTCGGCGATATCAGGATCGAAGTGATCACCCGGCGTTACGCCTATTATATAGTGGATGCTCGACAGCAGGGAGTCGTTAACGTAGGGGTACGATGCCGAAACGCGGCCGAGATAGGCCGTGGCCAGGATTTCACCGGCCTTGATCTGCATCTGAGACTGGTAGATTTCGCGCGGAATGTATAGCATCACAGAGATAAAGCGGTCGAACGGATCCTTGCGTGTGAACAACTTGACTCTCGGCCGATCACTCAGGTGCAAGATGCCACGGGCTGTGCGCAACAACTCATCCTCTGTCATCTGGAACAGTTCGTCGCGTGGATAGGTTTCAACGATGTTTTTGAGCCGCTTTTCGTTGTAACCACCGCTAAGGCCCATGACCGCGGCTTCATGAAGGACGTGCTGGGCCTTGCGCCGGACGAGAGGCACTTCGAATGCCGGCCGATCATAGGCTTCGCTGGTGAAGAGCCCGACGAACCGGACCTCGCCCGACGGCTTGCCATCGGGGCCATACCGCTTGATACCGATATAGTCCATATAGACACGGCGGTGGACGCGTGACTTGATATTGGCCTTGGCGACGGTCACCGGCTCCGAGTTCTCGAGTTGGTGAAGGATCTGCCGGCTCAGCACAGCCGGTTCGCTGCTGCGGCGCAGGATCTGGCGGGTAGGATCGCGCAGAACGCCGAAGCCTTCCTGGAGCTGGTACATCGGCTGTTCCTGCGCATAGGCGCCGCCGTCATCGCGCGGATAGGTGTAACCGCGGGCTCCCAGGAAAACAAAATGATTCTCGTCAACCCAATGCAGGAAGGCGAGATTCTCAGCCAGGACGGCTTCATCGAGGCGAATGGTTTTGTCATCGCTCAACTTTTCCAGGGTGGCGATTTCCTCGGCGAGCAGCTTCTGCATGCGCGGAAAATCGTGCACGGCCAGCTTCAGGTCGTGAAGGCTGGCGTCAATGCCGGCCAGGATCGCCTTGTGTCGATCGGCCGACTGACGCTCGATGACGATCAGCATCATCGATTCCTTGTACGCCGTTCCAGAGGCGGCGCTGCGACCATCGCTGTCGCGCATCAACACAACAACCGGATGGAACATGGAGCGGATCGAGACCCCCTGGTCGATCAACTCGCCCATCACGGTTTCGACGATGAATGGCGAATCACTCTGCACGATTTCGATCAGATCGTAGGCCGTTCCCTCGCCGTCTGCGGTGGTCGCCGGACGAATGCGCCGCAGGGTTTCCGTACCATTGGCGCGCCGGTCGGCAAAGCGCCAGAATTCAGAAATCAGCGTGTTGAGCGTGCGGTTATCAAGCCCTGGCAGCTCTTCAGGATCGAAGTCCTCCAGGATCTGGCTCAGAAATGCCTTTTCCGCTTCGGGCAGGCGGAGGAAATCGCGGTGGCCGGTCGCGGCGACAAAGCCACGGGTCAGGGCATCCTTGGTTACGTGGAGGGAGGTGAGTTCGTCCATAGCTATTTCCTTAACCCGGCCGCACGTAGTGGAAAGTCTGGGCACGGCTTGGCCGCCGGCTCTTTACGTTCCCGCCAAGGCGTGATTGTGGCGCGGATTGTTTAACAAAACCCGCCCTGGGTGTCACCCGATAGCTTCAATAGAAACGAAAAACCGCCAGCCTGTTCAAGGCCGGCGGTCTTGGAAGCCGCATTCGTCTTCCACTGGGGGGAAAACAGGACCGCAGCTGTTTCGTATCACCACCGGAAGAGGCATGATAAGCCCGCGAACCCGTGTTTGAGCCGTGAGAGAGGCACGTCTCAATACCCCCATTTTTACCACCCCAGGGGGTGAGCCACCAGAGCGTCTGGTATCACACTTGTGTGAGTTTGCTTAAGGATTCGGAAAGGTCTAATTTAGGGAAAATTCATAACTTTCAGGTGCTTAAGCAACGCAATCTTCACCATTCTTGTTTAGCATGAATGGCATGATACAGCCTGTTCTCGTCCTTATTGCCTGGTCGATGGTCATGCTCGTCTGGCTCTATGTCCGGCGGCTGCCCGCCTTGTGGCATTATGCGGTGACCGAACCGAACCTGCGGGCCCGCGACGCGGCGCGTAGCCTGCCGCCGCAGGCGCAGTGGCCAGCCGACAATTACAACAATCTGCTGGAACAGCCGACCCTGTTTTATGCCCTGAGTCTCGGTATCTACATTTATGGCCTGAACAGCCCCGACCTGGAATATCTGGCATGGCTGTATGTGGCTTTGCGGGTGGTCCATTCGATCGTCCAGGCAACCTGGAACGAGGCCGTAGTTCGGTTCTGCATTTTTATCGCCAGCTCTGGTGTTCTGGGTCTGCTGTGTTTGCAGACCATCCGGCTGGTGTTTGATATATTCTGATCCGGCTTAGGCCTGTGGAACGGGCAAGTCTAACCACGAACCACATGAGACGAACTTTGTCGTGTCGTTGCTGAATCCTTGCTTATACTAAGCCTCATAAAGAATGAAGCTTGGTATTGTAACTAAGGGCGCTACGCGTTACCCGTCGACGACAATTAGTATCATTCAACAACAAACGGTACGATCCGCCACATTTTCAGCTTGTGCTTGATCCTACCAGCTTCGGTACCGGCCTTGGTGCCATGACCGATGTAGAGATCTGCCCGGACCTGACCCTTGATCGCTCCGCCCGTATCCAGAGCCGACACAAGCCGTTGATAGACCGGAAACGCGTCGGCCAAAGTACCAGCATTGGCATCGATCCAGAACAGATCTCCCAGAGCGTTCAGGATCGGATCGACGGCAATGGCCGAGCCCGGTGGCAAGGACAGGCCCGAGGCGCCGACCGGTGATGTTCGATCCGGCTGGATCACAAAAAAGCCGTAACGCGGATTGGCGTTCATCACCTCCCTCGCTTCCGGACCGCGATGGTCCGCGAGCCATTTATGAATATTGTCGCCCGAGGTCTGGTTCGGCGCGAGGTAGCCGCGCTCCTGCATCACCTTGGCAATGCCGACAAACGGCCGGCCATTGTCGGCGGCGTAGGCCGAATAGACCGTCTTGCCGTCCGGCGTCGTCAGAAACGCTGAACCCTGAAGCTGCATGAAGAAATAGTCTTCGGGTCGCATGTAATAGCCCGTCGTAACCGGCATCAACTCTATTTCGGCGCGAGAATAATAGGGAACATATGTGTCACCAATCTTGCGTGCGGCAATCTTGGCGGCTGTCGACGGTGGGGTAAGCTGCGAACCCGGAATCACGACCAGGTCACCCGGCTTGGGTCGCACTGGCTGAGAAAATTCCGCGTTGGGCGTATATTGCGCCTGATAGTCCGGGACATAGTAGCCGGTAAGCAGACCTTCGCCCGAAACCATCTCGACCTGAAGATGGCTGTTGAGAAAGGTCTTTATCTCGACAGATGAATGGAACTCCTGTTTAGCGAGATCGGCACAGACCTGAACATACTGCCGGCCTTGTTTGTAAATGCAGGTGGCACGCAAGGCTTCCAGGGCGATAAAGGCGTCGCTGGCAGCCCAGCCGGGCAAGGTGTCAAGCCGCATGGCTGCGGGAACCGGGTTAATGCCGGGCGTAGGAACAGGAACTGGCGTTTCGACAGGAGGTGTTACCACCGGCGGTATCTTGGGTGTTTCAACGCAGGCGGACACCACCAGAGCAGCGGCCAATCCCAAACCGATCCCGATTCTCTTGAACATGCTCACCCTCCACACCTGACACCGGGCACTCTGATCTGTTAGCCGAAACCGGTCAAGCCCCGGTGACCTTGGCCCTAGTGAGTCAGGCCCCGGTGAGTCAGGCCCCGGTGAGTCAGGCCCCGGTGAGTCAGGCCTTTGCACGTCAAGGCTTGGCGGCTCCGACCTTGGTCAGCAGCCAAGGGCTGTTTGAAACGCGCACGCCCTTCTGGAAGGTCCAGTATTCGGCTGTTCGCTTGTGGCGGCGGTGTATCTTTGGGGAATCAATCTTTGTGGTTGGTACAGCCGACTCAGCGCTTTCTACCGGGGCATCCACCTTTTCAAACACCAGTTCCGACAGAAAACGGACCCGAATCTGAGCAATCTCGTCCTTGAAGTCGATATGGTCGATGTCGGCCTTGGGCTGATCGACGAAGCTCAGAGTTTCCTCCGGCGCCACATGGTCGATCAGCGCCTTGGCGAAGACGCCATAGACGGCGTCGGACAGCTTGTCCTTTACGGATTCCAGCTCGCCCTTATGAAACGCGATGACCACCTGCTCGTAGGTTTCTCGAGCTTTTTCTAGGAAATTCAATTCGTTAAAACTGGCGTCGCGGGTCTTGAGCATGTCGAGGTTCGGCATGCGCGACGTCTCGACCTGTTTATCGGCCTTGCCGGTGAGATCACCGAATTCGTCACCCTTGACGGTTACTGGCTTGTCTTCGGCACGAAAGCCTACCTTGCGCCCGAGCACATTGTAGAGCTGGAACAAAATCACCACGGCGACGATGGCGAAAATAATGAGGGCGACCATGTTGTCCAAGACGGAATCTCTTTTCAATCGGCTAATAAGGCGATCAACCTTCCCTATATAGGATAAGATTGCCGAATGTGAACTGTTCGTTTCGTTGCCTAAGACAATCTTATCTGATAGGGGCGTGTCGAAACCTGCGCCACTCTCCTTGGGCGCAATCCTCCGGAGCCTAGAGTTTATGACTGAGACCCCCGTCACCCCCGGTTCGCCGCCGGTCCCCAACATGCAGATCATTGCACAGTTCATCCGCGATTTTTCGTTCGAAAATCCGCGCGCGCCGAACTCCCTGCGCATGGAATCGCGGCCCGAGATCGACTTGGGTGTCGAGATGAGCGCCCGGGGCCGCGAAGACGGCATGTTTGAAGTCGACCTGAAGCTGAATGTCCGGGCAACGACACCGGAAGGCCCGATGTTCAACATCGAACTGGTTTATGGTGGCCTTTTCCAGCTCGTCAACATCCCGCCAGAGCTGATGGAGCCTACCCTGCTGGTGGAATGTCCGCGCTACCTGTTCCCGTTCGCTCGCCGCGTTATTGCGGACGTCACCGCGGACGGTGGCTTTGTCCCGCCCTTCTTCCTGGAGCCTATCGACTTCGCATCCCTCTATACCCAGCAAAAGTCGCAGCTGCAAAATCAAGCGGCCGCCGGTGAGGCCTAGGCCTCACCATAAAACTGTCGTTTAGAGCGGGATGGCTTTAGGTAGAATCGCCATCTCGCTCTAAGTTTTTATTTTGTCGCGCAATTTGTCCGAAAACGGGAGCGCCCGTGCGGTAGCGTCCACTTTGTCGGATTGCGCTCTAAAGCCCGTTGTTCACAACGGGCTTTTTCATTTCCACAAGGATTTGTCTTTGAGATACTTGGAGACGAAAGCCTCGTGTGCCGCGGCTTCAGCCGATGTAATGCGCGGGGCGAGGGGGCGTGTCCTGGCGCCATAGCTGATCGGATTGGCGACCTGGACCGCTTCGATCCGCGCCGACGCCATTTCCAGATCCAAACCGCGCTCCTTGCCGCCTAACAGTTCAAGATAGACGCTGGCCAGCAGGCGAGCGTCTATCAAGGCGCCGTGCAGGTCGCGTTCAGCCAGGGATATGTTGAAGCGCCGGCACAGGGCGTCGAGGGAATTGGCCATGCCAGGAAACTTGTGGCGAGCCAGTTCCAGCGTATCAACCCACTGGTCGTCCGGGTGACAGGCCCGGCTGATACGTTGCATCTCCATATTGATAAATCCACGGTCGAAAGCGGCATTGTGCGCAATAATGCGCTTGTCGCCGATGAATTCGCATAATTCGTCACAGATGTGGCTAAACTTCGGTTTGCCGCGAACCTTTTCGTTGCTGATGCCGTGGACACGAATGGCGTCGGCTTCGATCTCGCGTTCCGGATCGACATAGTGGTGGAAGGTCCGGCCGGTCGGCAACAGGTCCTCGATCTCGATGCAGCCGATTTCGATCAGGCGGTGGCCCTTGCGGTGGTCAATGCCGGTGGTTTCGGTGTCGAGAACGATTTCTAAGGCCATGCTTATCTTTGCGGGTGTTCGGTGGTCAATTTCAAGAGTCGCTTGTCAGGAGAAGAATGATCTTTCGGACATCTTCGCGGCAGGTCTCGAGGCTTTGGGCAGTATCTATGACGAAATCGGCGCGGCGGCGTTTTTCGGCATCCGGCATCTGGCGAGACAGGATTGAGTCGAACTTTTCCGGAGTCATGCCTGGTCGCTTCAGTACACGTTCAGCCTGGATTTGCGCCGGGGCGCTGACGACCAGGACCTTGTCAACTGTGGCTTCCGCGCCCGTTTCAAAGAGTAGCGGGATATCGGCGACGACCAAAGCAGCGCCAGCGTTTCGTGAGAGAAAATCCTCGCGATCAGCCACCGTCGCCGGATGAACCAGGGCGTTCAAAGCGTCGAACCGGCCGTTCAGCGACGCCAGCAACTTTACCCGATCAACGGTATGGTCGGTGAGGACATCGCCGAAGGCCTGGGTGAGGGCAGCTTTCAGCGGTTCGGACTGGGCATAGAGACGATGGACGGCTTCATCTGCATCCCAGACAGGGACTCCCTCGGCTTCGAACATGTCAGCAATGGTCGACTTGCCCATGCCGATCGATCCGGTCAGGCCCAGTTTTATCATGCTTCACCGAGGTAATGCAGAGCCAGGCCTCGGATGTCGAAAGCCGGGTCGGGCGCTACGTCATAGAAGGCTTCGAACGATGGCCTCGCCTGTTCAATCAGCATGTTCAGCCCGTCGACCGTGCCCAACCCGCATTCTGCAGCTGCGGACAACCAGCTGGTACGTAGAGGCCGGTAGGTCATGTCCATGATGGTCGCGGCCGTATCGAGCGCATCGAACAGGGGCAGGGGCCCACCTGAGGCGGCATTGATCACAGCAACCGCGCCACGAAACGCGCGATCGACCTGGGTCAGCTCGAAGGCGGTGACTTTGCCGCCCGGAAAGGCGAAAACCACTTCCTCGGCACGGGCCAAGGTGCGATTGACAATGCGAACCTCTGGCGAACCGGCGTCCAGCATGGCCGCAACCGCCGCACGGGACGCCCCGCCGGCGCCCATGACCACCACTGGGCCGGCGCTGAGGTCACAGTTGGGTGCCTGCAGTTCAAAAGCACGGATCAGACCATGGCCGTCCGTGCTTTGGGCGTGGATCTGGCCGTCGTCATCGAAGGTCAACAGATTGGCGGAACCGCAGGCCCGTGCCGACGCGGCCACGGTATCGGCCAGAGACAGAGCCTGTTCCTTGAAAGGTGCTGTAACGTTCAAACCCCTGATGCCATTGCTACGGCACGACAGGATCAGTCTGTCAAAGCCGCGTTCGTCCTTAGGCCCAAAGGCGGCATAGACGCCGTTCAGCTTCAGGTGTCGCAGCCAGGCGTTATGCAGGAAAGGGCTCAGCGAATGGTGGACAGGCTGGCCGACGACGGCGGCTACACGGGCGGCACCTGTGGGCAGGGAGTCCATATCGATCATGCCGGCACGATCCTCATATGGCGCAGCTGGGCCAACAGCGGGAACAGCGAAAGCCCCAGGACCGTAAAATAGTCGCCGCGGATGGCTTCGAAGAGGTGCACGCCCTCACCTTCCAGCTGGTAACAGCCGACACTGCTCAGGATCTTGTCACCGGTACGTTCCAAGTAGCCATCGATATAGTCAGCGCTGAGACGGCGCACATGCATTTCGGCCGTTTCGACCGTCGACCAGATAATGTGGCCGCCCTCGGCCAGAGCCAGACCGCCGTGAAGGTAATGCGTCTTGCCGCTCATCCGCCTTAAAAGGTCGCGGGCGTCGTCAAGGGTGTGCGACTTGCTGATCAGGTCCTTCTCGAGCTGCAGCACCTGATCGCCTCCCAGAACCAGACCGGGATTGCGCGCCGAGACATGCAGCGCCTTGGCTTCGGCCAGCTTCAGGGCGATCGCCTTGGGGCTCATGCCGCGTGCCAGGCCGTCGTCCTTGATGGCGTCCTCGTCGAGATCGGCGGGAATTTTGCTGAAGGAAATGCCGGCGGCGGTAAGCAGGGCAGCGCGTGAGGCGGAACCGGAAGCGAGAATCAGAGACGATGGCATAGACGTGTCCTTCGCAAGGGTCGCAGACCCCAGCACCCCATAACTTGTTAGTGTTTACGTATATCCTGAGCTTTTAACGCCCTGCAAATCGTTAAA
Organism: Asticcacaulis sp. AC402; assembly: GCF_000495835.1. Taxonomy (GTDB): domain Bacteria; phylum Pseudomonadota; class Alphaproteobacteria; order Caulobacterales; family Caulobacteraceae; genus Asticcacaulis. The sequence continues at coordinate 194,886 of NZ_AWGC01000013.1, read as the reverse complement.
TGCCGCCCAGACGCCCGGTCCGCTTCTCATTTAGCAGGCTGATAATGGTGGCAGAGGTTTCTTCAATCGAGCGCCGCGTCACGTCGATCACCGGCCAACCCTTGCGTTCAAACAGCCGGCGCGCGCGGATGATTTCTTCGCGGACGGCGTCCGTGTCAGTGTAGGTAGAGGGCCGGTCGTCGTTCAGGCTCAAAAGCCGGTTCTTGCGGATCGACACGAGACGTTCCGGCGATGCAATCAGGCCGACGATCAACGGGATATCCAGTTCGTCCAATTCGTTCGGCGGGTCGCGGCCTGGTACCAGCGGGATATTGGCCGCCTTGATGCCACGGTGCGCCAGATAGATACAGGTCGGGGTCTTGGAGGTTCGCGATACCCCGACAAGGACGACATCAGCCTGTTTCAGCTTGTCGGCCATGGCCCCGTCGTCATGGGCTATGGCGTAGTTGAGGGCTTCGATACGCTCGAAATACTCATTGTCGAGATTGTGCTGGGCGCCAACGCGCTTCGACACTGCCGCCCCCAGATGGCGCGAGAAGGCGACCACAAGAGGATCCAACACGCCGATAGACGGGATATCCAGCTCTCGGCAGCGCATTTCCAGCATATTGCGCAGCTCCGGATCGATGATGGTGTGCAGGACAATACCCGGAAAGCTTTCAATCTCGGTCAGCGAGCGCGCCATCTGCTTTTCCGACCGAATAAGAACATAGAGATGTTCGATCGGCAGGATGCCTTCAAAACGTGCCGCGGCTGCCTTGGCCAGGGCGTTAAGGGTCTCACCTGTCGAATCCGATATCAGGTGGACGTGGAAATACGTGCCGATTTTTTGCGGTGCCAGTGACATGGCGATTCCTTAACCGGATTTGTGGCGGCTTGTCTTCGAAATAGTGCGGTTATCGCTTTCACATGGATGTCACACGCAGGTGCTAAAAATTACTGTGAATGGAATCCGTGGACAGTTTTGTCCCGGGTGTTGGTGATTCCTGTTATCAGGGTTTTCTCGCAGGTGCGTTGGGGACAAGGGTGCACAACGGCTCGATTCGTCCTGATTCTGTCCAAATGGTAAACACTGTATGAATGGAAATCCGCAGGTTGTGGATGCCTTAACCAATCCTTAACCATTCAGACTCAATTCGACCACATGGTTAAGGATTTCTTAACGCGTATAAAGATTTGGTTAATTATCCGCCTTTCCCACAGGCTGTGGGAATAGAGTCATCCCTAAATGAGCGGACTGTGAAAAAGTCGTGAATCACGCGAAATCTGCGACACTTTTTCGCCCGGTCCACGCTACTATAAACCACTACAATCTCTTTTCTTTTTATAAGGTTTAAGTCATTACGACGCGTGACACGTCGAAGGATTGACTCCATGCAGGCAGGTAAGGCATCCCTAATCAGGGTTCTGGGTGGCGAAACGGTTACGCCGCCGCCGGTGTGGTTCATGCGTCAGGCGGGGCGATACCTGCCGGAGTACCGCGAACTGCGGGCGACGACTTCGGGGTTTGTCGACTTTTGTCTCAATCCGGAAAAGGCAGCAGAGGCGACGCTTCAGCCCATCCGCAGGTTCGGTTTCGATGCCGCTATCCTGTTCTCTGATATCCTGATGATTCCCTTGGCGCTGGGTCAGGACCTGACGTTTGCTGTTGGTGAAGGCCCTGTGCTGGGCGAATTGCCATCATTGGCATCGATGCGAGATAAGGCGCCGTTTGCGGGCGAAGCCTTGAAGAATGTGGGTGAGACGGTCGCCCGTGTAAAAGACGGACTGAATGAAACGACGACCCTGATCGGTTTCTGCGGCGGGCCGTGGACGGTAATGACCTATATGCTGAATGGCCGTAAAGCCCATGACCGCAGCCTCATCCGCGCCTTTGTCTATAACGATCCGGCGACCGTATTCAGCCTGATCGATATCGTCATTGAGGCTTCGGCGCAGTACCTGAAACTGCAGGCCGAGCAGGGCGCGCAAGTGCTGAAGATTTTCGAAAGCTGGGCGGAGGGGTTTCCTGACCCGTATTTCGATCTACTGGTAACGCAGCCCCATATTCGCTTGATTAATCGCGTGCGGGAACTGGGTGTGACCCTGCCGATTATCGGTTTTCCGCGCGGCGCCGAGGCCAGGTGCCTGGATTACGCGCAGGCCGTGACGATCGAAGCCATGGCCTTGGGTACCGCGACTCCATTGGCCCTGGGCGTGGAGTTGCAGAAAATCCGACCGATCCAAGGGGCTTTAGACCCGGTGGCACTGCGATCAGGTGGCGCGTCGCTTGACTTCGCCATCGACTGTATTCTCGAAGTCTGGGGCCAGGGGCCCTTGATCTTCAATCTCGGGCACGGCATCTTTCCTGATACGCCGATCGCCCATGTCGAGCAGGCATTAAAACGTATCCGGGGTTTGTGATGACGGCGAAGCGCGTAGCGGTGTTGATGTTCAATCTCGGGGGTCCTGAAAAACAGGCCGACGTCGAAGGTTTCCTATACAATCTCTTCGCCGATCGCCGCATAATAGACCTGCCATGGGGGATACGTCAGGGTGTAGCATCTTTGATTTCCAGCCGGCGGGCACCGATGGCGCGCAAGAACTACGCGCTGATGGGGGGCGGATCACCTATCCTGTCCGAGACACGCAACCAGGCCCAGGCCTTGGAAGCGCACCTGAACAAGGGCACGGGCATCGAAGCCAAGGTCTTTATCGGTATGCGCTATTGGCATCCGTTCATCGAGGACTGCGTGAAGGAAATCGAACAGTGGAAGCCGGACGAGGTGGTGCTCCTGCCGCTCTATCCGCAGTTCTCGTCCACGACAACCTTGTCGGGTTTCGAAGCCTTCAAAAAGGCCTGGCGCGGTCAGGTGCCCGTCAAATATGTCTGTTGTTATTCGGACAATGATCATTTTATCGATGCCCATGTCCAACTGATCCGCGAGTGGCTGAAGGGTAAGGTCGGGGATACCTCGAATGTCCGGTTGTTGTTCTCGGCGCATGGCCTGCCAGAGAAGATCATCAAGAATGGCGATCCGTACCAGGAGCAGGTTGAATCGTCTGTGGCCAGGATTATGGCGCAACTGGGCGATATCGACCATGTCATCTGTTACCAGAGCCGGGTCGGGCCGTTGAAATGGATCGGGCCTTCAACCGATGAGACAATTTTGGCGGCTGGCAAGGATGGCAAAGCGGTGATGCTGATCCCGATCGCCTTTGTTTCCGAGCATATCGAGACCTTGGTCGAACTGGATATCGAGTATGCCGAGTTGGCGGAGAAGGCGGGAGTTCACGTCTACCGCCGTGTGCCGGCCTTGCGAACGCACAAAGGGTTGATCCAGGCACTGGGGGCCGAGGTGATGAAGGCCTTGGGGATGCCTGGACCGGTCATCGGTGATCATGATTGTGGCAAGTGTCATAAATTCTGTCCGAAGAGGGCGGCATGAATTGGTATGATCTGGCCCGTGGACTGCACATCGTCGCTGTGATCGCGTGGATGGCAGGGTTGTTGTACCTGCCCAGGCTTTTTGTCTACCACGTAAAGCACAGTGCAGAACCGGCTGTGACGGGTGTCTTCTCCGTTATGGAACGCAATCTGCTGCGAATCATCATGAACCCGGCCATGGTGATCACCTGGGTGTTTGGCGGGTGGCTGCTGCATATGCGAATTACCGGCGGTGGCTGGGAGATTCTGGCGCAGCCGTGGCTGGTGGTAAAGCTGACCGGGGTTGTGATCCTGACCGGGTATCACCATTTTCTGGCGGTCCGTTTCAAAAAACTCCAGGCGGGTCAGGACATAGGCACCGAGAAATTCTGGCGGATGATCAATGAACTGCCGATCTTGCTGGCGCTGGTGATGGTGTTGTCGGTCACGCTGGAGTGGACCTGGTAAATATATGTTTTGGGGTCTGGGGCCCGTGGTTCCAGCCTTCCTAATTTCTTTCTGTTGCCGGGCCCCCAAAGGGGCCGTGCTGCTGAAAGATGTTAAGGAAAGATGTGGGTTGTCCGCCGCATGGCTCTGGGCGTTCGTCGCGGAAATCAACCCATCGGGTCGATTTGATAAGGTTTGCCAGTCGGAAAACCTTCGCTTTTCACCCCCGCACCCCGTAACATAATCCTTGACGAGGGCCGCTTCAACGCGCACAAAACGCATCATCAGGCCCCACGTTCTGTGGACTCGCCTTCTCAACAAAAAATTTATCAGCCTTTTCAGATATTTATCGTCAAAAGGGCTTGGGGACTCGTAAAGCGCCAACGGCAGAACCGCCGTAGGCCGTCTGACGCGTCCGTCGCAAGAGAGATCTCATGTCACAAGATAACGAAAACGAACTGCCTGAACTGGACCAGACGACCGAGGACCAGGATACCGAGAACGACAACGATTCCGACGATCAGGATGAGGACGGCCCCGGTCCGTTGAGCGGACAGAAGATGTCGCTCCAGACCCTCAAGGACAAGTCCCCCACCGACCTGGTCACCTTTGCCGAAGGACTGGGCATCGAAAACGCCTCCAATCTGCGTAAGCAGGACCTGATGTTCGCTGTCCTGAAGGCCCTGGCCGAAGATGGCGTCGAGATCACCGGCTCGGGCGTCGTCGAGGTCCTCCAGGACGGCTTCGGCTTCCTTCGTTCCCCCGAAGCCAACTACCTGCCGGGCCCTGACGATATTTACGTCTCGCCCTTGCAAATCCGCCGTCATGGCCTGCGCACCGGCGATACCGTCGAAGGGCCGATTCGCTCCCCGCGTGAAGGCGAACGCTACTTCGCCCTGCTCAAGATTCAGACGATTAATTTCGAAGATCCGGAAAACATCCGCCACAAGGTCCACTTCGATAACTTGACGCCGCTTTATCCCGAAAAGCGCCTGTGGATGGAGATCGAAGATCCGACGCTAAAGGACCGATCCGGCCGCATTATCGACATCGTGGCCCCGCTCGGTAAAGGCCAGCGCTGCCTGATCGTCGCCCCGCCCCGCGTCGGTAAGACCGTTATGTTGCAAAACATCGCCAAGTCGGTCGCCGCCAACCACCCCGACTGTTATCTGATCGTTCTCCTCATCGACGAACGGCCGGAAGAAGTTACCGACATGCAGCGTACCGTCCGTGGCGAAGTCATCTCCTCGACCTTCGACGAACCGGCGACCCGCCACGTTCAGGTTGCGGAAATGGTTATCGAAAAAGCTAAGCGCCTGGTCGAACACAAGCGCGATGTCGTCATCCTGCTCGATTCGATCACCCGCCTGGGCCGCGCCTACAATACGGTCGTGCCGTCATCCGGTAAAGTCCTGACCGGGGGTGTCGACGCCAATGCCCTGCAACGCCCCAAGCGCTTTTTCGGCGCCGCCCGTAACATCGAAGAAGGCGGCTCTCTGACCATCATCGCCACCGCCCTGATCGATACCGGTTCGCGTATGGACGAAGTCATCTTCGAAGAGTTCAAGGGCACCGGCAACTCAGAAATCGTTCTGGACCGCAAGGTCGCCGACAAGCGCGTCTTCCCGGCCATGGACGTCCTCAAGTCCGGCACCCGCAAGGAAGAGTTGCTTACCGACAAGTCGAACCTGCAAAAGACGTATGTCCTTCGTCGGATCCTCAACCCAATGGGCGCTCAAGACGCAATCGAGTTCCTGATAGACAAGCTGCGCCAGACCAAGAGCAATGCCGAGTTCTTCCAGTCGATGAATACCTAAACCTCATGCCAAAAAGTGGACTGCCACTTTTTGGGTAGACATGAGGTGTCCAGAGTGTGCGCCCAAGCGCCGCGCGTGCTCCTCGCATAGGCTCGGGCGACCAGTCGGTCTCGCCTCAGCCTCCGCCTTCGAAGACGCGGCTTCCGTCAAACCTCTTGCCAACCCGGTATGACAGGCTCATATCGGGTTGACGTTTTTATGAAACCTGCTTCGGAGCCCACCATGAAGGTCACGGTCAATGTCGAATGCACGCCGCAGGAAGCCCGGGCATTTTTGGGACTGCCCGACGTCGAACCCTTAAACGATTACATGATCGGCGCCATGAAGGATCGGATGGCTCAGAACGTCCAGTCGATGCAGCCGGAAGAGATGCTTAAGAACTGGTCGAGTCTCGGCGTCACAGCCCAGGATCAGTTTTTCAAATTGATGCAGTCGGCGGCCCAGGCTTCGATCAACAGTTTTGGCGGCAAGGACAACAGGTAGGCCGTGTTTCACGTGAAACAGACGATTTTTGCCCTGGCCACCGCCCAGGGTCGGGCCGGTGTGTCGATCATTCGTCTATCCGGTCCCGACGCCTTGACGGCACTAAAACAGCTTACCAATAAGGCTGTAACACCGCGCACGGCTGTTTTTACATCGCTTACCCACGAGGGTGACCTGATAGATGAAGCCATCGTTTTGTGGTTCAAGGCGCCGCATAGCTTCACCGGCGAAGACTGCATCGAGCTCCATGTCCATGGTTCCAAGGCCATCCTCGACCGGCTTTATGGTGTGCTGACCAGGCTTGGGTTGCGTCTGGCGGAGCCGGGGGAATTCTCCCGTCGTGCGCTCGAGAATGGCAAGCTCGACCTCACGCAGGCTGAAGGCATCGCTGACCTGGTCGATGCCGAGTCCGAAGCGCAACGACGCCAGGCGCTGACCCAAATAGGGGGAGGCCTCAAAACCCAATACGAAGCCTGGCGTACGGCTCTGATCGACATTCTGGCGCGGATCGAAGTCTTCATCGACTTTCCCGACGAAGACCTGCCAACCGAACTCGCAGACTCGATCCTGGAGCGCATCGCTGATGTTGAAGCCTCGCTGAAGCTCGCGATTGCTGACTCTCAGCGCGGTTGCCAGATCCGCGAAGGTTTTCGCATTGTTATTCTTGGCGAACCTAATGCTGGCAAGTCCAGCTTGTTCAACGCCTTGCTTAAGGTCGAAGCGGCCATTGTCACCCCGATCGCCGGCACAACCCGGGACGTCATTGAGGCGCAGCTGCGGATAGGTGCTTATTCGGTCCTGCTCTATGATACGGCGGGCCTTCGCGAGACGGAGGAGTTGGTCGAACGAGAAGGGGTACGCCGGGCCCGAGCCAAAGGTGACGAAGCTGACTTGCGTTTATGGGTTGTCGACTCGTCCGCCGCTGGTTTCGCTGGCATTGATCCGAGGGCCGGGGACCTGGTCGTCTTTAACAAGATTGATCAGGGTTCTGACAAATTATACAAGTCCTTTGTTCGATCCGATGTTTCACGTGAAACACAATCACTTAAAGTCAGCGCTTCAACAGGGCAGGGTGTTCCAGACCTGGTGGCGGCTATCGAGACAGTCGTCACGGAGCGTCTGTCCGTTCAGACCTTCCCGGCGGCCACCCGGGCGAGGCACGTAGAGCGATTACAGGAGGCGGCGGATCACCTGGAGCAGGCGCAAGGAACCCGGATGCGCGTTCCGGAGCTTACAGCCGAGCACGTCCGCGCCAGCATCAATAGCTTCGAAGCCCTGTTTGGCCGCTACGATGTAGAGGGTGTTCTGGACGTCGTCTTTTCGACCTTCTGTATCGGCAAATAGCAGTTGTATCACGTGAAACGCTGCAAATAGCGATTCGACCCCGATGGCTCTATCTGCTATAGCCTCCCTAGAAATTCCGGATGTTGATATGACTGAACAGACCCTGTGGGACGTGATTGTCGTGGGCGGCGGACATGCTGGTTGTGAAGCTGCGACGGCTTCTGCGCGCATGGGCGCCAGGACGCTTCTGCTCACCCATCGCCAGGACACGCTGGGCGAAATGTCGTGCAATCCGGCTATTGGTGGTCTGGGTAAGGGTCATTTGGTCCGCGAGATCGATGCCCTCGATGGCATCATGGGTCGCATGGCTGACCAGGCGGGTATGCAGTTCAAGGTACTGAATCGCTCCAAAGGACCGGCTGTTCGTGGTCCGCGTGCTCAAATCGACCGCATGCTTTACCGCCAGGCCGTTCAGGCTGAACTAAGCCAGACAGAAAACCTGACCATTATCGAAGCCGCGGTCGAAGATCTGATACTCGACCATGGCATTGTCTGTGGCGCCATTGATGCGGCCGGTCAGCGCTATCTCTCTAAGGCGGTGGTCCTGACCACGGGAACTTTCCTGCGCGGCGTCATCCATATCGGCAACAAGCGTACCCCGGCCGGCCGCTGGGGTGATCAACCGGCCAATGGCTTGGGTCATCGCCTCTATGAGCTGAAGCTGGATATGGGCCGCCTGAAAACTGGCACGCCGGCACGTCTCGACGGCAAGACCATTCACTGGGACCGCCTGGAGCAGCAACATGGCGATGACCCGATCACACCCTTTTCTTATATGACGCCGTCTATCGATCGCAAACAGATCACCTGCGGCATCACCTACACCAATCATGAAACCCATCGCATCATTGCCGAGAGGTTGCACGAGTCGGCAGTTTACGGGGGTCACATCGCAGGGATGGGTCCGCGCTATTGCCCATCAATCGAAGACAAGGTTGTCAAGTTCGCTGACAAAACCTCACACCAGATTTTTCTGGAGCCGGAAGGTTATGAAGACGACACTGTCTATCCCAACGGTATTTCGACCAGCGTTTCGGAGGCGACACAAGACGCCTTCCTGCGCACGATCGTCGGTCTCGAAGATGTCGTGGTCAAGCGTTACGCCTATGCCATCGAGTATGACTATGTCGATCCACGTGAACTGAACCCGACCCTGGAGCTCAAGCGCTTGCCGGGTCTGTTCCTGGCAGGCCAGATAAATGGCACAACCGGCTACGAAGAGGCTGGTGCCCAGGGGCTTATAGCCGGGGTCAATGCCGCCTGTCGTTCTGGCGGTTATGCGCCGACGGTGCTGGGTCGCGACGAGGCCTATATTGGCGTTATGATCGACGACCTGGTCACCCGCGGGGTCACCGAACCTTACCGCATGTTCACCAGTCGCGCCGAGTTCCGCCTCAGTTTGCGTGCCGACAATGCTGATCAGCGCCTTACCGGTAAAGGGCTTGCCGTGGGTGTGGTCGGTGAGCGTCGTAAGGCGGCCTGGTGTAAAAAGCGCGATGGTTTGGCGGCGATCCGCGCCCAGGCGAGCGAGTTCAGCGCCGGTCCCAAGGAGGCCCTGGCACAGGGCATACAGGTTAATGGTGACGGTCAGCGCCGCAATGTCATGCAACTGATGGCCTATGACAGCTGTTCACGTGAAAAGCTCGAGGCCTTGTGGCCTGAAATCATGGCATGGCCCGTGGCCCTGTACGAACAGGTCGAAATAGATGCCCTTTATGCGGGGTATATGGGCCGTCAAAAGTCTGAAATCGAAACCTTCCGCAAGGATGAAAACCTGGCCCTGCCGGCGGACCTGGACTATCTCAACATTGTGGGGCTTTCGAACGAGGCGCGGGAGAAGTTGAACCGTGTCCGTCCTCAGACTCTCGGGCAGGCGGGTCGGATCGAAGGCATCACCCAGGGTGCCATGACGACCCTCTTGTTCTACGTTCGCAACCACGCCAAGCGTTCAGCATGACTGACACCATGACGCCTGCCGAGATGGCGGATAAGCTCGTGTTTCACGTGAAACAGGAGGCGCTCGACGACCTTGCTGCCTTTGGTCGCTTGGTCGAGGACAAAAATGCTGTCATGAACCTTGTTGGTCCGGCGACGGTCCCATACTATTGGTCGCGCCATGTCCTGGATAGCGCGCAACTCCTCAATCACCGTCAGGATGCCCGAACCTGGGCAGATCTGGGTGCGGGGGCAGGGTTTCCCGGCGTCGTGCTGGCGATCTTGCTCAAACATATGGTCGAAGCGCCGAAGGTTTACCTGATAGATTCCCTGGCCAAGCGTTGTCGTTTCCTCCAGCAAGCGGTGGCCGAACTGGCCTTGCCGGCGGTGGTAGTCAATGATCGCGCCGAAAACCTCGACCTGAAGGTTGAAGTGGTGACGGCGAGGGCCTGTGCACCGATGACGAAGCTGTTGGGTTTTGCCGAACGCTTTATGCACAACGGCGCTGACGCCTGGTTTTTAAAGGGGGAAAACGTGGGGGAAGAGCTGCGCGAAGCTGGCAAGGCCTGGCGTTTTCAGGTAGAAGAAACCGAGTCCCTTTCCGATCCACGTGGTCGAGTCGTCCATATACAAAGGTTACAACGTGTCCAATCCAGATGAGAAGACCATGCGTGTTCTGGCCATCGCCAACCAGAAGGGCGGCGTGGGCAAGACAACAACGGCTATCAATCTGGGCACGGCCCTTGCGGCCATAGGTATGAAGGTCTTGCTGGTCGACCTCGATCCGCAGGGCAATGCGTCGACAGGTCTGGGTGTCCCCAAGGCTGATCGCGAGAGTTCACTGTATGACGTTATTGTCGATCAGCGCCCAATTGGCGACACGGCGGTAAAAACCTCCGTGCCTGGACTATCTCTTCTGCCATCAGATCCAGACCTATCGGGTGTCGAAATCGAGTTAGGACACGCCGAACGTCGTTCGTATCGTCTGCGTGACGCGCTCCAGGGCCTTGGCGAAAAAGTTTATGACTATGTCTTGATAGATTGCCCACCGTCGCTGAACCTGCTGACCGTTAATGCTATGAGCGCCGCCGATGCGGTTGTGGTACCTTTGCAGTGCGAGTTCTTCGCCCTGGAAGGCCTTAGCCAGCTTATGCGGACGATCGACCTGGTGCGTGGCTCGCTTAATCCGCGGCTGAGCTTGCAAGGTATCGTCCTGACAATGTTCGACAAGCGCAACGCCCTCAGTGGCCATGTTGAAAAAGACGTGCGGCAACACTTTGGTCATCTTGTGTATGACACAGTCATACCTCGCAATGTCCGCGTGTCGGAAGCGCCATCCTTTGGAAAGCCGGCTCTGATTTATGATGTCCGCTGCTCGGGCAGCCAGGCCTATATTCAATTGGCCAAGGAATTGGTGGCGCGCGAAAAGACGCGCAAGCCACAAGCCGCCTGAAGCGCGGCAAAAGGAAGCTAAATGTCTGAAAAAAATAGAGGTTTGGGTCGCGGGCTGTCGGCCTTGCTGGGCGATCAGGGAGTTTCGACTCCAACCGACAGATCGGCAGACAAGCCTGTCGATGGCGTGCGTGGCCTTGAACAGCCGACAGAATTGCTGGTCCGCAATCCAGACCAGCCGCGCCGCGTGTTCGGTGAGGCCGAGATCGAGGAGCTATCGAATTCGATTCGTGAGAAGGGTGTGCTGCAGCCTATTCTCGTTCGGTCAGCCCCTGGTCAACCCGGGAAGTACCAGATCATTGCCGGCGAACGGCGCTGGCGTGCCGCCCAGAAGGCGGGACTGCATACTGTGCCGGTGATTATCCGTGAACTGAACGACCTGGAAGTTCTGGAGGTCGGCATTATAGAAAACGTTCAGCGTGCCGACCTCAATCCTATCGAAGAGTCGCGAGCTTACAAGGTTCTGATGGAACGCTTTGGGCGGACTCAGGATGCCCTGGCCCAGGTGGTCGGCAAGTCGCGGTCGCACATAGCCAATACCCTGCGTTTGCTGGCCCTCCCGGAGTTGATTCAGGACCATGTGCTTGAGGGCCGGATAAGTGCCGGTCATGCCCGCACGCTGATCACGGCGCAAAACCCGGAAATTCTGGCACGGATGATCATCGAAGAGGGTCTGTCCGTGCGCCAGGCCGAGGCTCTGGTGCGCGACGAGGGTAGGGCCCAGGACAAGGCGGCCAGGACCCGGCCGGCCGCCAATGCCGACATTCTGTCACTCGAACAGGACCTTCAGGAGGCTTTGGGTCTTCAAGTTAAGCTGAGCGATGCTGGCGGCCGGGGCGAGCTCAAGTTGAGTTATAAAAGCCTTGAACAGCTCGATGAGTTGTGCCGTAAGTTAATGAAATAAAAAGGAATTTTTGAAGAACGGCGTTTGTCGCGAATTTGACAGCGGACGCCGCATCCAACACCCGCCAGATTCGTGAGAGAGCAGGCATTATATCAACAGCGCCTGACTTTGACTCTTGAGGAAGAGCCCCGCCCGGCGCTTCGCGCCACCCTCCCTGTAAACGGGGTGGGCGAAGAAAGATCAGGCCTTGGCGCCGTTGGTATTTGGTGGCGTTGTCGTGGGAAAAGTGGACCCCTCCGTCTCGACGCGTTTCGCCCCATAAGAGGGCTCACTTGCTCGCCACCTCCCCATTGAAAAAATGGGGAGGAGAAGGAAGAATAATCTTTACAGGCCGGCGCGATTGGCCTTGCCGGCGATTTGCAGATAGAGACGCTCGGCGATAAGCAGGTCGGGCATGCCGGTCGACTTGCACTGCTTGTCGGCCTCGATCAGATCGCTGGCAAGGGGGTCGAGCAAATCGAAACTCCAGGTCTGGGCCTGACGCAACATGTCGGCTTCGTCTTTCCAGAATACGCCGGATACCTTGGCGGCTTCCTTGCTGCTCAGACCCTTGCTCATATTGCTCTTGAGTAGCTTGACCTTGCTGTAATGGCCGGACAGGGCGCGCATGGCGTCGGGGCCGGTCTCTCCCTCGGCAAAGGCGCGGCGCAGGCCGGCCTGAGCGGATTTCATCCGGCCACCGAAAGCATCCTGGGCGGCCTTGAAGAGGGAGGCCTCGGGTTCGACGCCGAGGAAGTCCTGAAGTTCGCGCTCGTCGAGGGTCTTGTGTGTGTTGGGGCCGATGAACAGGATCAGGCGTTCGATTTCCTGATGGGCGATGCCGCGTTCCTTGGGCAGGCGCTGGGCGAAGATGTCCATGGCGCCGGTGGTCAGCGCCACCCCGTTGCTGGCGAAGGCTTCTCGCGCCATGCGGACGATGTCGCCGGTCTCGTCTTCGTAACAGGCTATGCTGACCAGGGCCTTGTCGGCATCAGCCAGGCGTCGCAGGGCCGAGTCACCACCCAAGCCACCGGCTTCGATGACCAGGAAGGCTTCGCGGTTGTAGTCGCCGGCGGCGTGTTGCTTGACGACGGCCGCCACGGCCTTGTCCAGTATTGCTTTCTCGGTAAAGAACTTGAGCCTTATGAGGCGGCGCCCACCCATCAGGGAGAGCGACTGGAGTTCACCTTCCAACCGGGCCGGATCGGATTCGATGTCGGTATCGGTGACGAGCGATACGTTGAAGGGGTCATTGATGTCGGGAACGATCTTTTTGGCCAGGCCAGTCGCCCGTTCGATCACCTGGCTTCGGTCTTTGCCATAGATGAGCACGCCGAGCACGTGGCTGGGCGGGTTTTTGAAGAAGGCGTCGATTTCAGGTTTCTTGACGAGTTTCATGAGTTATGGGTGCAGGGTCTCGACCCTGCCCGCCGGAGGCTCTTACTTTGCCTTATTGTGGAAATACAGGGCCAAATCGGCTTGAATACGTTCCGAGATGACTCCCGCCATCCGTTCCTGAGCATCCTGTTGGGAGACGACACCGACAAAGGGTGACTGGCTGGTGTTGAAGGTCACGGTTTCGCTGAAGTTGCCACGGGTTATGCGCTTGTTCGTCCGGATATCGGTCAGGACATAGCTGACGCGACTGGTGATTTCAGAGCGGGTCGAGGTCTCGTCGACACGATAGCCTATCGAATAGTGCCGCTCTTGCATGGTGACGCTGAGTTTGTAGAGCTTGGGCGAGATGTCATCGGCGCCGAAACCGCTGCGCAGGTCCTGTTCCAGATAATAGCCGGTGCGGGTCTGGGGGACCTCGATACCGATCTGGGCCATGTTAACCGTGACCCGCTCGGCATAGAGGGGTGTAAAGCCAGCGCAGCCCGAGAGGGTCACCGGCAGGACGGCGAGGGCGCCGAGGCAAAGCAGTTTCAGGGCAGCTCGCATCTTATCCCACCACGAAGTTGAGGATTCGGTTCGGCACGATGATAATCTTGCGGATCGTCGCACCATCAAGATGCCGTTTAACATCGGCATCCGCAAGCGCTGTCTCGCGGATTTCGTCTTCACTGGCGCCATTCTGGATCAGGATTTCGCCGCGGCGCTTGCCGTTGACCTGAACAGGCATGACATAGGCGTCATCCTGCGCCAGGGCTGAGTCGAAATGCGGCCACGCGGCTTCGGCGATCAGGCCGTCGCGGCCCAGACGCGTCCAGCACTCTTCGGCGAGGTGCGGCGTGACGGGCGCGATCAGTCCGGCCAGCAGGGTAAGGGCGTCGATGCGCGCCTCGGAGCCGGTTTTGGCGATGTCGGAGGTGCGGATAATGGTGACCAGCTCGTACAGCTTGGCGATGGCGGCGTTGAAACGGAAGCCCTCGAAACCTTCGGTGACCAGTTTGACGGCCTTATGCGCGGCCTTGCGCAGGGCGTGTGCAGCGGCTTCGTCGGTACACGGAAGGGATTCGTCCGGCAGGCTGTCGAACAGGTCCCAGATACGATGGGTCAGGCGCCAGGAGCCTTCAACGCCGGAGGTCGACCACTGCACGTCGCGCTCCGGCGGCGAGTCGGACAGAACAAAAAGTCTCGCGGAATCAACACCATAGGTATCAAAAATGTCGCCGGGCGCGACGGTGTTCTTCTTCGACTTGGACATCTTTTCGATGTCGCCGATGGTCAGGGTAGCTCCGGTCGACAGGCGCTTGGCGACGCGCTTGCCGTCTACGGTTTCGAACTCGACATCGGCCGGCTCGATCCAGTTGGGTTTTCCGAACTCATCGGTGCCGTCTGTATAGGTTTCGTGGGTCAGCATGCCCTGTGTGAAGAGGCCGGCGAAGGGCTCCTTCACGTCGAGATAGCCGCAGTGGTTCAGCGCCCGGGTGATAAAGCGGGCGTAGAGCAGGTGCAGGACGGCGTGTTCGATGCCGCCGATATACTGATCGACCGGCAGCCAGTGGTCGGCGGCCGCCTTGTTGATCGGCTGGGGATGCTTCGGGTCGGTAAAGCGGGCAAAATACCACGACGAATCGACGAAGGTATCCAGCGTGTCGGTTTCGCGCCGCGCCTTGGCGCCGCAGGACGGACAGTTGACGTGTTTCCAGGTCGGATGGCGCTCCAGCGGATTGCCGGGGATGTCGAAGGTGACGTCCTCGGGCAGTACCACGGGCAATTGCTCGTCAGGCACCGGCACGACACCGCAGGCCTCGCAGTGGATGACCGGAATCGGGCAGCCCCAATAGCGCTGGCGCGATACACCCCAGTCACGCAGACGGAAGACGGTGGCGCCGGTCCCCAACCCTAAGGCCTCGATGCGTTCGATAGCGGCGTCCTTGGCGGCTTCGATCTCGAGACCGTCCAGGAAGTCGGAGTGGAAGATGGTGCCCGGGCCGGTATAGGCTTCGTTGCCGACATACCAGGTACCGGCGTCGGCACCGCTGGGCAAAACGACTTCGGTGACCGGGAGATGGTACTTGCGGGCGAAGTCGAGATCGCGCTGGTCGTGGGCCGGGCAGCCGAAGATGGCACCGGTGCCGTAGTCCATGAGCACGAAATTGGCGACCCAGACGGGCAGGGTGGTGCCTGGCTTGAACGGATGATCGACCTTGATGCCGGTGTCGAAACCCAGCTTCTCGGCGGTGTCGATATCGGCCTGGGAGACGCCGCCCTTTTGAATCGACTTGATAAAGTCGGCCAGTTTCGGGTTTTCCGTCGCCACGCTCTGGGCCAGCGGATGGTCTGCGGCGATAGCGATAAAGGCCGCGCCGAACAGGGTGTCCGGGCGGGTGGTGTAGATCTCAACGCTTTCGTCACTCTTATGGATCGGGAAGCGCATCTGCAGGCCGCGCGACTTGCCGATCCAGTTGGCCTGCATGGTGCGGACCTTGTCCGGCCAGCGTTCCAGGGTGGACAGGCCTTCCAGCAGGTCGTCGGCAAAGCGCGTGATGCGCATGAACCACTGCGTCAGCTTTTTCTTCTCGACCAGGGCGCCGGAGCGCCAGCCGCGGCCTTCAATGACCTGTTCGTTGGCCAGGACGGTCATGTCCACGGGGTCCCAGTTGACCTGGCTTTCCCGGCGGTAGACCAGGTCGTTCTTCAGCAGGTCGATGAACCAGCGTTGCTGTTGACCGTAGTACTCCGGGGCGCAGGTGGCGAATTCGCGCGTCCAGTCGATCGACAGGCCCAGGCGCTTCAGCTCGCTGCGCATATTGGCGATGTTGTCGTAGGTCCAGCCCTTGGGGTGGACATTGCGCTCCATGGCAGCGTTCTCGGCCGGCATCCCAAAGGCGTCCCAGCCCATGGGATGGAGGACGTCGAAACCGCGGGCACGTTTGAACCGCGCCACCAGGTCGCCCATGGCATAGTTGCGGACGTGACCCATATGGATGCGCCCCGACGGATAGGGGAACATCTCCAGCACATAGTACTTTTCCTTGGACGGATCATCGCGCGTCAGGAAGGTCTGGGCGTCGTCCCAGCGCTGGCGCTGCTTGGGTTCGGTTTCTTTAGGATTGTAACGGGCCATGCTATCGGAAGACTGGGGTGCGGTAAGGAAGGAACGGGAATGCCGTGCTTATAAGGTGACGCGGCAGGGGGCGCCACTGAAATGTGACGCAGCAAAAAAGCCGCCGGGTTTCCCGCGGCGGCCTTTTATGAGGTGAAGGAAAAACCTTAGTTTCTGACGTCCGAGAGGCGAAGCTCGCGTGCCCGGGTCAGGATGGCGTTTTCGATGTCGAGTTGGGTCTGCTGCGAGACGTCGGCATCGATCCATTGACCGCCTTGTTGGACCTGCTTGTAGACCGAGACATTCAGGGCGTCGGCGCGCAGGCGTGCATCGAGGATATAGACGGTGGTCTTGAAACGCTCGTCCGGCTTTTGCGGATTGGCGTACCAATCCGAAATGATGACGCCGCCCCACGGGTCGGCTGAGATCAGGGGCATGAAGGAGATGGTGTCCAGCGACGCGCGCCACAGATAGGCGTTCACGCCTATGCCGGCCTGTTCGTTGTAAGCTGCCTGCTTCGCTGCCTTGTCGCCGCCGCCGAAGATGCCGAGGATCTTGCCGTCGCTTTCGGGCGTCGTGTAGGCCACGCCGTCCTTCTTGCCTGCGCTGGCACAGGCGCTCAAGGCCAGGGCTAGTCCTAAAGCCGCGAAGGCCATATACCGCTTAGTCGTCATCGAATTGATCACTCCGCAAATGGTCGGATCCGCGGGCGGCTTGAACTTTCCCCCAAGGCCGGGATTCCTAAGTTTTCTCTTTACCACCGTCTGGTCCGGCCCTTCTATAGCACGCCGCCGGTGGGGTATGACAAGAGGTGCTTTCTTACTTTACCAACAGAACGGCAAATTCAAGGCGTTGCGCCATGTCTGGCATGAAATATAAGGGATCAATGCCGGTTTACCGCGTAACTGTGTTTTGCCTAGGCCGAATCCGTTGCCGATTCAACACATCAATTACGCGAATGTAATCTTGAGCGATTTTGCGTACGATTCAAAATTGACCCCGGTGGCAATTCGCCTTAATTCGAAATTGACACATCTATGCCAAATTGGATGTGTAGAACGCTAATGTGCGTCCGGGGCTGGACGAAAAAGGTATACTTTTTCGCCGGAATTGGACCAAGGGCTTGAAGAGCTGAGTTGATGAAACCCGTTGTGACCATGGCTATGTCCGTTTTGGTTCTGGCAATCGCCGGTTCCTCGACGCTCGCCCATGCCGCGGGCCAGTCCAAGACGGGCTCCAACACAGGTTTCCTCGGCTTCACGCA
Organism: Asticcacaulis sp. AC402; assembly: GCF_000495835.1. Taxonomy (GTDB): domain Bacteria; phylum Pseudomonadota; class Alphaproteobacteria; order Caulobacterales; family Caulobacteraceae; genus Asticcacaulis. The sequence goes on along the minus strand of NZ_AWGC01000013.1, from coordinate 177,360 downwards.
GTCCAAGGACAGCCTGATCGACCAGCCGAGCATTACCTACCCCAAGACCCAGTCGAAAATCTATCAGTTCGACCTGAAGGGCAAGTGGGGCGTCAAGTTCGATGTCAACCAGCCTGAAACCGCGCCGTCCGGTCTTAATGATATCGATGCGGGCGCCTTCTATAAGCTGACCCCGTCGTTGCGTGTCGGTGGTACCGTCGGTTTCGGTGAAAAGTCCGATCCGCTGAAGCCCGAACCTAAGACAGTCAAGGACAAGTCCCAGCCGCGCGTTAAATTTGAAACGAAATTCAAGTTTTAAGACCTGCCAGGCTCCAGCCGTAAAAATTCTAATCCGCGATATGAAATGCGTCGACAGCGCCGAAACCGGCCAGTCCGCAATCTCGTAACTCCGCGATCGAATAACAGGTAATCCCCCCCAGCCCGTAGACCGGTAAGCCTGTCACGGCGGTATAGTCGCGTGCGCCCCTGGCGCCGAGGGGGGTCACGTCCCTGGCAGAAGCGCTTCGGCTGTTAAAGACAGGCGAGATAAACACAGCCTGCAACGGCGTGGAGTCGGGCAGGCGTGCCAGCGTGTCGATGTCGTGGCAGGCAGCGCTGAGCCTGAGCTGAGGGTGGTTGCGGTGCAGGTCGGCGGCGCGTCCCAGACTGGCCTGGGCCAGGTGAACGCCGTCGGCGCCGACGTCCAGCGCCAGGGCGTCATCTTCACCGATAAGCAGGACCAGACCGTGATCGTCAGCGATCTTGCGCAGCAGCTTGGCACGCTGCCGGGCGTGGGCTTCGCCGAAATGGCGGAAGATAATGCCAGTACCGGCGGGCAGCAGGGTGGCAATATCCTCAGGGTGGGGGGTGCGCACCGGGTCAGAGACGAAAAAAAGCGGCGGCAAACGTTGATGTAAGGGTAGGAAAGCCCGAGCCTCCCGGGTTATGTCAGTGGCCTTGTCGAGCAGATATTGAAAGCGAGTCCGGTATGTCATTGGTGGAAACCCTGAACGACTCGAGTGCCGCCTATCTTAGGCTGATGGCCAGGATGCACAAGGGCCTGGTCGACGCCGGACGAGCGCCGGAGTCAGCCTTCCTGACGGCGGTGTCCAAGACCCAGCCGTGGAACGTCATCCTGCCGGTATTGCAGGCCGGTCATCGCCGTTTTGGCGAGAACCGGGTCCAGGAAGCGAAAGAGCGCTGGTCACCGGTGCGTGGCGACTGGCCGGGACTGGAGTTGCGGCTGATCGGGCCGTTACAGAGCAACAAGGCGGAGGAGGCGGTCGGGTTTTTTGATGTGATCGAAACGGTTGACCGCCAAAAGATTGCGCGGGCCTTGGCGGAGGAGATCCAGAAACAGGGCCGGCGGCCGGTGACTTATGTCCAGGTCAATATCGGCGAGGAAGACCAGAAGGCGGGGATACTGCCGGCCGAGGCGGATGGATTTATCCGGGAGTGCCGCGAGGTTTTCGGGTTGGAGGTGGCGGGCCTGATGTGCATTCCGCCGGTCGAGGGTCCGCGGGGACCGTATTTTGCCTTGTTGCGCAAGATCGCGCAGCGCAATGGTGTAACGCACCTCAGCATGGGGATGAGCGACGATTTCGAAGCCGCCCTGGCATTTGGGTCGAACGAAATTCGTGTCGGTTCGGCCATCTTCGGCGCGCGTTAAAGCAAAGGCAGCGGGTCCACAGATTACACAAATTTCGCAGATTATTCAGAGAGTTAATTTGTGTAGTCTGCGGAGTCCCAAGGATGGTCTGCCGCCTTACGGCAGCTTCAGTTTGGGAACAGCTCGACGTGGGTTTCGCCGGTGCGGCCATAATAGACGGCGCGGTGCCCGGCCAGGGACACGAAATAGCCGACGCAGCCGGCGCGCAAAATACGTGAACAAAACGCCTTATACTTGATGATGCCGGCCTGGCTGTCGCGGACTGCCAACTCGACGCCGGCGGCATCGAAAGCCTCCGCGGCGGGTTCGGCAAGATCCAGGGTGGGCGTCACTTCAAACCGGCCGTCCGGCAGATAGTAGGTCTTCTCCGCCCGTTGCAGGTCGGCATGATACCGTTCTATGCCCACGGCCGCCAATCGGCCCAGGACCTCTGGAAAGGACATAAGCTCCTGATCGGAGCCAAGGGTACAGGCTTGCGCTGCGCTGCGGATGTCGCTGGTCACGGTTTACTCCGTCGGGATGGTTTTCAGTTTGTGGTAGCGGACCAGATCGCGCATCAGCCGACCCAGGGTTTCGCGGTCGGATTCGCTCATATGTCCGAAGAACTCACATTCGTTGCGATCGGCCAGGGCCGCCAGCAGGGGTACCAGTTCGCGGCCCTTGTCATGGATTTCCAGGATCTGGCAGCGGCGGTCATCCAGGCGAAAGGCCCGGCCAATCATGGATTTAACAATCAGCCGATCGGCCAGCTTGGTAATGGCACCGCGCGTCAAGCCAAGATGATCCGCCAGGGCTGACGGTGACATTGGTCCGTTTTCCAGCAGTTCGCGCAGGACGACCCATTCCGCCACCGTGACCCCCCTGGCTTCGACCTTTTGGGCGAAAGCGTGGGATACGTGATTGGAGACAAAGCGCAGCCAGTAGCCGAGGTGGCGTGTCAGCGGGCTGATCTGAGCGGCGTTGGACATCTGGCTCTCATTGGTTGCCTAGGCAACTATATAAAGACAATATCCTAGTCAACTATAATTTCGAGGCAGCTATAGCGAGATGGCTTCTGGTAGAATCGCCATCTCGCTCTACGTTTTTGTTTTGTCGCGCAATTTGTCCGAAAAGTGCGTCACACTTTATCGGATTGCGCTCTATCGGATTTCGACCTGGTCTCCGGGTTGGGCCGCGCGCAGGAATGCCAGCATGCCATCACCGGACACGGCCACGCAGCCCTCGGTAGCGGAATAGTCGGGTCGCGCAAGGTGCAGGAAAATGGCCGACCCCATACCAGCGACAGGCGGGTCATCGTTATGCCCCAAAACGACGATCACATCGTAGACATGGTCATCACGCCATAGTTTTTCGTGACTGCCGGCATAAGGGAGTTTGACGTGGGTATTGTAGTCGGGGGCCGCCGGATCGTCGCTCCAGCCGTCGTCCGGCGACAGAGCAACAAGTTTCAGCCGCGTTTGCGGGGTATCCATGCGATCCGGTCGGTAAAAAACGTAGCGGATAGGCCAAACACCGGCAGGTGATTTGCCATCGCCCTCCCTTTTGTCACCCGCAGCGATCACGCCCCCTTTCCCCAGAGCACAACGCACACTATGTTCATCAAGGGAAAGTGAAGGGATTCCGACACCTGTGTCCGCTACCTGTGCGGTATAAACCTTGACCATCGGACGAAGTTTCCCTCAAACTGAAAAGAAAACACAAGATACAGGATCATGGTGCAACAAAAAACCCTCCTAATAGTCGATGACGACGACGAACTGCGCGAAGCCCTGGCTGAGCAACTCGAACTTCATGAGGAATTCAAGGTCACTCAGGCCGCGAACGGCGCCGAAGGCGTGCGTCTGGCCAAAACGATCAATGCCGACCTGATCCTGCTCGATGTCGACTTGCCGGACATGGATGGCCGTGAGGCCTGCCGTATTCTGCGCAAGGGCGGGCTGACCACGCCGGTGATCATGCTGACCGGCCAGGTTTCCGATTCGGACACCATTCTGGGGCTGGATGCCGGTGCCAACGACTACGTGACCAAACCGTTCCGCTTTGCGGTGCTTTTGGCGCGGATTCGTGCCCAGGTTCGCTCGCACGAGACCTCGGAGGACGCCACCTTCCGTATCGGGCCATACGAATTTAAGCCGGCGTTGAAGGTCCTGGTCGATCAGACGCAGAAGAAAACGCGCCTGACCGAAAAGGAAACCAACATCCTGAAGTATCTCTATCGCGCCGGCGGCAAGCCGATCTCACGCGAAGAGCTGCTGACCGAGGTGTGGGGCTATAATGCCGGAGTGACGACTCACACGTTGGAAACCCACGTCTATCGCCTGCGTCAGAAGATCGAACCGGATCCGGCCAACGCACGGTTGCTGATGACCGACGCGGGTGGTTACCGCTTACAGTTCTAGCTGAAACCGGAGCCGAATGGCTCCGGTTTTGTTTTTGGGGAATGAGATGTGGTTTCGGATTTTGGCGGTTTTCGTTAGTTTTGCGGGCGTTGCGGGCTGCACGGTCAACCCCAACGACTTGCCCGGGTCCTATTTAAGTTCGGAAGACAGATCGAAGCTCGTCGTCAGGGATGACGGCACAGCAACCGTTACGAAGGACGACGCAGTACGTCAGTACCAGTGGCGGATTCATGAGCGCGCCAACGCCTGTACGCGGCTTGAATTCATGGAAGCCGGGGGCGCCGGTTTTCTTCCCTGTGCTCACTGGTCGATCGACGGCGGCGCCGTGATCTCGCACGGCGCAGATGAATACTACATAAAAAGCAAAGACTGACGGCCGCGATGATCTGAACGATGGCTGGAGCGTATTCATGAGGGGCCACAAGGAGAACACGATGCTTGCCAAAGCCTTTATGCTGTCTGCCGCCACCCTTGCCCTGGCCGGTTGCGCTTCGGTTCCCGAAGGCGGCGGTCCTGCGACCGTGCAGGTTCCGCTTAGCCACTATTCCGGCACCTGGCTGGAAATCGGCCGAAGACCTATGTGGTTGACCGACGGCTGCGTAGCCGGGTACAGCACCTATTCCTCCGATGAAAAGGGAGAGGTTGCGGTCGAGGATGGATGTTACAAGGACACCCCCTCAGGCAAACTTAAGACCATCCGCGGCCAGGGGACGATAGAAGATTTCGGCGGCGCCAATGCCAAGCTGAAGGTGCGCTATCCGCTTTTCATCACTTGGCATTACTGGGTACTGTACGAAGCGCCCGACAACAGCTGGTTCATCAGCGCCGATCCGAAGATGAAGAACCTGTGGATCTACGCCCGCAAGGTGCCGTCAGACGCCGAGCGCTCCGTGATGGTCGCAAAGGCGAAGGAATTGGGTTACGACACCAACCAACTCGAATTCCCGGCATTCTAGAGCGCAATCCGATAAAGTGGATGCCACTTTTCGGGAAAATTGCGCGACAAATCAAAAAACTAGAACTGGCGATTCTACATAAAGCCATCCCGCTCTAAAGTTCGAAGCTGACCTGGGCCGGGACATGGTCGCTGGGCTGGGTCCAGCCGCGGACGTTGTCGTGAATTGTTGCCGTCAGGTCGGACACTCTGGCCATCAACGCCGGGTTCAGCAGAATATGGTCTAACCGAAGGCCACGATTGCTGGCTCGGTAGTCGGCCGCGCGGTAGCTCCACCAGGTGAAGATCTTTTGCGGATCGGGATAGGCGACCCGGAACGGGTCATGGAAGTTACCACAGGCCATGAATCCGTTGAAGGTCTCTACCTCTTGCGGTGTGTGGCTGACGACCTTCAACATCTGGCGATGGCTCCACACGTCAAATTCACCGGGCGCGATATTGAGGTCGCCGCAAATCAGCAGGGGATGGTCGCGGTTGCGCTGTTTCAGGTGGATGCACAGGCGTTCGTAGAATTCCAGCTTGTGATCGAACTTGTCATTGGTGGTTCGATCGGGGACGTCGCCGCCGGCCGGGATATAGAAGTTCCAGATATCGACATCCGTGACGCGGATCGCCTGGGCCCGGGCCTCGCCGCGGCGGCAGAAGGGCAGAAGACCACCCGATTCGAACGGCACCTTTGAGACGATAGCAACACCATGCCAGCCCTTCTGGCCGGCGACCTGGATATGCTCGAAACCCAGTTCGCGGAAGGCATCATGGGGAAATTCGTGCTCCTGGCACTTGATCTCCTGAAGGCAGAGAATGTCCACTTCTGTTTGAGCGAGAAAGGCCTGGATTTGCGGCATGCGCAGGCGAACGGAATTGACATTCCAGGTAACGAGGGAAAGGCGCATACTGTCCGGAAATCTTGCGGGTCAAGCCGCTGTAAAACAACAAAAAACCCGGTTCGTTTTCGCGAACCGGGCAAGATTTTGGCACATAACACGAAGAGAAAAAAGGAAAAACGCACGTCCGGAAATCGAACGCGGTCCAATTTCCATGTGTGAAAAATAACACGCTTGAGAAAATTCTCAAGTAAAAAGTTCAAAATGGATTTATTTTTTTTGCTGCGGCTTGTTGAGCACGAATAGGTCGCCTTTGAAACCGCCTCCACGATTGAAACTGATCAGATGCACCCTGGTGGCTCGGCTTTGCGCGTCCGTAACCGTCCATTCGCGCAAGGTCAGGCCGCCATTGACGGCCTGTTCGAAGACAAGGGCGATCCCGCCTTCGACCTGCTTACGGCGATCGCGCGCCTTCAGGGTAAAGCCGGACGCATTGGACGTGACCTGGGTCACCACGACATTCTGGTCGAGACGAATCTGGCGAGACAGGAACAGCGAAAGCGGGGTTTCCCCCAGGGGATATTCGTCGAACGACTTCAGGCGTGGGTCCCACATCTTCACCTTTTGACCATCGGCGACGATCAGAAGCGCGTAGGGCGCATCATACTCGAAGCGGATCTTGCCAGGGCGAGACAGGAACCAGTTGCCCTGGGTCTTGCGGCCGCGGTAATCGGTCTGCTCAAAGCGGCCCTGGGCTGTCGTCAGGGCCTGGAGATAGGCGGTCGCCTTTTCAATGCGCCCCTTGTCGGCGGCATTGAAACTAGGCGGCGTGATCAGGCCTCCGAATTGATTCTTGCCACTTTGGGCTAAAGCCGGCGCAGTGGACGCCAGCGCTGCGGCTGTAAGGCCGGACAGCAGGAGACGGCGGTTGAGATCGGTCATGAGTTTACCCTTGAAGGTCATGTTCAGTCTCTAGACCGTAAACGGCCGCAACGGCAATTCAAAGGCGCGAAAAAGACGCAAGGCCGCCGCTTTGTGGCCCGGAAATGAAGGCGGGGTGAACCGGCCGTTCAAGCGTTCGTGCAACGCGTGAATTCCGGGGCAGAACGTTGAAAAGCGGCGTTCTGACGCGAAAAACTGTCAATGATTGAAGAACAATCGTTACCGGAAGAGGTTAACAGTCGGTAAATTCTCAATCATTGAAAATGAGCGCAAACATTTATCATGACGGCGATTCGATCCCTTTGTCAAATCTCAGAGCGGGTGCAGCCTTTTGTCGCCTTGCTGCCGCCTGAAAACACTTGCAGACTGGACTGATGGTACTGATCCATCCTCCGGCCCATAAGATCCACGCTCGTCCACTGCCCAAGTGGCGGTGGCTACCGCAGTTTTTCATTAACCCGCTCTCCATCTATTCCGAACAAGCGTTCCAGTCCCTCTATGCCCGGTCGAGCGCCTTCGGTATCGATACCCTGTCGGTCAATGATCCGGCGGGAATCAAGCATGTCTTGCTCGACAATATGAGCAATTACCGGCGGCCGGTTGTGTTGGCTCGGCTGTTCCGGCCGGCCATGGGGCAGGGCGTCTTCCTTGCCGAAAGTGATGAGTGGCGGCGGCAGCGACGGATGCTGGCGCCGCTGTTCACTCCGGCCGCCATCAACGACCTTATCCCACATTTCCAGACGGCGGGCGAACAGATGCTTTCGCGCCTGTCTGGTGGCGGCGAGATCAGTCTTTCGGAAGTTTTTCATCGTGCCGCCCTGGATGCCGTGCTCAAGGCCTTGTTTTCGCTAAAGGCCGAAGGACATCACGCAGATATTCCGGTCATGGTGCGCGATTATCTCGGTGGCGCGGGCCGGCCCAATCCCATGGACGGCATGGCGCGGACTGAAAGCGATTTCGGCTGGGCGATGGCGTCGCGGCAGAGCTTCAGCCGCAAATGGACCGCCATGGTCGACAGCGTGATCGCTGAACGCCGGGCCGCCGGCGGTGACGCCGCCCATGCCCGCGGCGATCTGTTGGACCTGCTGCTGGCGGCGCGCGATCCGCAGACGGCTGAGGGCCTGAGCGACGCCGAAATCCGCGACCAGTGCTCGACCATGCTGGCGGCCGGGTTCGAGACGACGTCGCGGATGTTGTTCTGGGCCAGCTATCTTCTGTCGCTGGACCCGGCAGAGCAGGACCGGTTGTGTGGGGAGATCGCGGCCTTCTCGCCCGATCAGGTAACCAGGATGGAAGACCTGGCGCACTGGCCGAGGTTGCGCAACACGCTGCTGGAGGCGCTGCGTTTCTATCCACCAGCGGCCTATATTACGCGCCGGGCCATGGGAGACGATGAGGTCGGCGGTCATCGCATCAGGGCCGGGACCGAGGTGTGGATCAGCCCCTTCGTGCTGCACCGGCACAAAAAATTCTGGGACCAGCCGACGGCATTTATGCCCGATCGCTTCGCCGGAGTGAATGCGCCATGGGCAACAGTCGAAGCCTATCTACCATTCGGCGCCGGGCCGCGGATCTGTATTGGCGCCAGCTTCGCCCTGGTCGAAGGTCAGTTTTTGTTGGCCCATCTGCTGTCGCGGTTCAGGATATTGGCGACGGATGAGCGGCCAGTTCTGCCGGTCTTCCGGGTTACGACCGTCCCGGACCGCGATCCTGTGTTTTCTGTAGCGGTTGTTTAAGTCGCTGCGGATTGCCCAGAACTGGATGCGTTTTGATGGAATCAAAGCCCCGCCCTAAGTTTTTGTTTTGTCGCGCAATTTTTCTGAAAAATGGCGTCCGCTTTATCGGATTGAGATCTAGTGACCTGGGGGCGGACCCACAAGTATGTCGCGCTTGCCGACATGGTTGGCCGGGCCGACCACGCCTTCGCGTTCCATCTTTTCCATCAGCGAGGCGGCGCGGTTATAGCCGATCTGCAGCTTGCGCTGAATGTAGGAGGTCGAGGCCTTACGGTCGAAAGTCACGAAGTAAACCGCCTTGTCGTACAGGTCGTCGCCTGAACCGCCGCCTTCGCTATCCGATCCGCCATCCGAACCGCTATCGTCTTCACCGCCGTAGGTGACGTCGTCGAGATAGTTGGGCTGGCCCTGTTCACGCAGGTACTGGGCGACGGCTTCGACCTCCTGGTCGGAGACGAACGGGCCGTGCAGACGGGTGATGCGGCCGCCGCCGGCCATGTAAAGCATGTCGCCCTGGCCGAGCAATTGTTCGGCGCCCTGTTCACCCAGGATGGTGCGGCTGTCGATCTTGGAGGTGACCTGGAAGGAGATCCGGGTCGGGAAGTTGGCCTTGATGGTGCCGGTGATGACGTCAACCGAAGGCCGCTGGGTGGCCATGATCAGGTGGATGCCGGCGGCGCGCGCCATCTGGGCCAGGCGCTGGACGGCGCCTTCTATGTCCTTGCCGGCCACCATCATCAGATCGGCGACTTCGTCGACCACCACGACCAGGTAGGGCATGGGCTCGGGCACCATCTCGTCGAACTCGTAGACGGGCTGGCCGGTTTCGTCGAAGCCGGTCTGGACCTTGCGGACAAAGTTCTTGCCTTCGGCGGCGGTGGCGCGGGCGCGTTCGTTAAAGGAGGCGATGTTGCGCACGCCGATCTTGGACATGCGGCGGTAGCGGTCCTCCATCTCCTTGACGGTCCATTTCAGCGCGACGACGGCCTTCTTCGGATCCGTGACGACCGGCGTCAGCAGGTGCGGAATGCCGTCATAGACCGACAGTTCCAGCATCTTGGGGTCAATCATGATGAACTTGCACTGTTCCGGATCCAGGCGGTACAGGATGGACAGGATCATGGCATTGACGCCGACCGACTTACCCGAACCGGTGGTGCCGGCGATCAACAGGTGGGGCATCTTGGCCAGGTCGGTGATGTAGGGCTCGCCGCCGATCGACTCGCCCAGCGCCATTGGCAGGGTATGGGTGGCGCGTTCGAACTCGGCCGAAGCCAGCAGGTCGCGCAGATAGACGGTTTCGCGCACCTGGTTCGGCAGTTCAATACCGATGGCGTTGCGACCCTGAACCACCGACACGCGGCACGAGCGGGCGGACATGTTGCGGGCGATGTCGTCGGCCAGGGCGACGACGCGGGCGCCCTTGACGCCGGCGGCGGGCGCCAGTTCGTACAGGGTGACCACCGGGCCGGGACGGATCTGATCAATGACACCGCGGACGCCGAACTCGGCCAGGACGCTTTCCAGCATGCGGGCGTTCTGGCGCAGGCTGTCTTCGTCGACGGTGTGGCTGCGCGGCTTGGGCTTGGCCAGGATCGACAGTTCCGGCAAGCGGAAATTGCCCGGCCGGAGGAAGTCGAACACCGGCTGCTTTTCAGCCTCGATGCGCGGCGATGGCTTGACCGGCTTGGGCGGCTCGACCCGAATGCCGGGTTCCAGAGGCAGGTCATCCACATCATCGTCGTCGAAAACTGCTTCGCGTTCGATTTTCGGACGGATAAGCGGCTCCGGGCCCTTGCGCGGAGCGGGCGCCAGATTGACCCGTGCTGCCGGCGGATCCAGCGAATCGACGGTTTCGAACGCTTCGTCGTCGACAAAAGTTTCCACCTGTTTGGCCTTGGGTGCCTTGACCTTGGCCGGGCGAACAGCCTTGGCGGCGATGTCCATGGCGGTCCGGTTCATGCCCATGGCTTCCAGGCCGCGACCGGTCAGGCCGCTCAGGGTCTGGCCCAGACGAGCATAGTGGTTCAGCTTCAGGGCCAGGGTCTGGTTGAAGGCATAGGCGGCGATGCCGGCAAAAATCACGCTGGCCAGCACGATACCGACGCCTTGCGGCATGCGCATGAAGTCGAACAGGCTTTGCAGCAGGTCGTTGATGCCCGATCCCCAGAACCCGCCGATGCTTTGCTGAAGTACCGGATCGGCCGAATTCATGATTGGTGCAATAGCCGCGCTGAAGCCCAGGACGAACAGGGTCGCCCACAGGGCGTGCAGCCGGAGCTTCTTTCGCGTCTGGTCGGGGTCGTGATGGAAGGTGCGCTGCAGGCCGAACCAAAGCATCAGCGCGGCAGCTGGCCAGGCGGCCAGGCCGATCGATTGAACTCCGATATCAGCGATGATAGCGCCAAAACCGCCCAGGGCGTTGCGGATGGGGTCGTGGCTGACCGAATTCAGGCTGGGATCGGCGGAATTGTAGGTTGCCAGGGCGACAATCCAGGCGAGGCCTGTCAAGGTGACAAACGCGCCGCGCAAGCGCGCTATAATCGCCGAACGCCAGACGGCGGTCATGTGCGATTCAAAGGCGTTCCAAACGGAGAGAGTTAAGCTGGACATAGGTAAGGCGTCTCTTTAGGCGTCTCTGGGCGGTTCTGCACGGCAGTCGGGGCGGTTCCTTCCCCAGATGCCATGCAAATGGTTAAAACCCCATTTACCAGGGTGCGAGGCATCCAGGACCCTGAATCACTGAAGCGCTGTTCCATGGGCTTCGCTGCACCGGAGGGATCGCGCATAGTTCGTCCTCTCCCGCTTGCTGGGAGAGGGGTTTTTCGTCCGCGTCCGTCCGCCGCATTGCGCTTTAACGGGTCCGGTTTATGATGGCGGCCATGGAAACCTATGACGTCATCATCGTCGGCGCCGGCATGGCCGGTTTGACCCTGGCCCTGGCTCTGGAAAAGGGCGGACTCGACGTCGCCCTGGTCGAAAAACAACCCTTCGACCAGATCTTGGATGCCGGTTTTGACGGCCGCGCTTCGGCCATAGCCTATGCCTGTTTCCGACAATGGAAGGCGCTGGGTGTCGGTGACGATCTGGAGCAGTATGCCTGCCGCATGGATGAAATCTTCGTGACCGACGGTCACCTGCCCGGCGCCGCTAGCCCGAAACCGCTGCCCTTCTTCCTCCATTTCGCCGCCGATGAGATTTCCGACCGGACGGGGAATGAGCCGCTCGGTTACATGGTCGAGAACCGCATGACGCGCCAGGTGCTGCATCGCGCCGTCACCGAACGCGGCATCATGCTGAAAGTTCCGGCGGCAGTCGTCGATCATCGCGAAACCGGCGCCTTTGCCGAGGTTCACCTGGACACAGGCGAGATCTTGCGAGCGCCATTGGTGGTGTCGGCGGAGGGCCGCAAGTCGTCCTTGCGCGAGAAGGCGGGCATCGGCCATGTGTCGTGGGATTATCCCCAGAGCGCCGTGGTCTGCACGGTGAAGATGGAACGGCCGCACAACCATGTCGCCTATGAACATTTCCTGCCGTCGGGGCCATTCGCTATCCTGCCGCTGACCGAGAACCGCGCCTGCATCGTCTGGTCGGAAACCCATGCCAAGGCGAAAGCCCTGATGGGAGCGACGGATGGCTTCTTCTATGACCACCTGCTGGCGCGCTTCGGTGAATTCCTGGGTGAGATCGAGCTGGTCGGGCCGCGGTTCATTTACCCGCTCGGGCTGGGCCTGGCCGAAGAGATGCACAAGGGCCGGTTGGCGCTGTTGGGGGATGCCGCCCACGGAATTCACCCGATTGCCGGCCAGGGGCTGAACCTGGGATTGAAGGACGTGGCCGCCCTGGCCGAGGTGCTCATCGAAGCGGCGCGGCTGGGCGAGGATATCGGCACCGAGCTGGTATTGGAACGCTACGCCAAGTGGCGGCGGTTCGACAATGTCTCGACATCGGTGGTGATGGACGGTTTTGTCCACCTGTTTTCCAACGGCAATCCGCTGCTGCGGGCCCTGCGCGACGTCGGTATGGGTCTGTTCAATCGTGTGCCGGCTTTGCGCAAGTTCGTGATGGAAGACGCAGGTGCGGCCACCGGTGAATTGCCGAAACTGCTGCGCGGTGAGCTGGTCTAACGCTGCTCTTTAGAGATGAATGCGTATTGATCGAATCAAAACGCTTTTCTAAACTGTTGTTTTAAAGAGTAATTTTCTCGAGAACTGGCGTCCACCTTATCGGATTGTCCTTTAGTTCTTTAGGGGCTCGAACTTGCGCGCCTGGTCTACCAGCATGATCGGCACGCCCGAGCGAATCGGGAACGCCAGGCCCGCCGTCGGTGATACCAGTTCCTGTGCCGCCCGGTCGTAGGTCAGTGGCCGGCGGGTTACCGGGCAGACCAGGGCTTCGAGCAGACGCGGATCGACTTCGAGGACGGGTTTAGGGGCGGCGCTGATATCGTTCATGGGGGCGCTTTATGAGAACAGCATGGACGAAAGGCGGCGGCGGCCGGCCTTGGCCAGTTCCGAACCATTGCCGACGGCCGCGAAGATCTTGAACAGGTAGGTCCGGGCCGCCTGGTTGTTCCATTCCGGTTCGTATTTGACGATCTCCAGTAACTGGTTGACCGCATCGACCATCTCGCCCTGGGCGGCAAGGGCGCGGCCCAGGGCGTACATGGCGTCGAAGTCGCGCGGGTCATTAGCCAGACGGGCGTGCAGCTCACCGATATTGGTCGGCGCGTCTTCGGCCAGTTCCAACGCAGCGCGCAGGCCCTGGATTTCGGTGTCCTTGGTGTCGGCCGGGGCCATGTCGAGGAACTGCTTGGCGCGGTCGGGCTGCTGGACCTTCAGGTACAGGCGGGCGACGCCGGCAATAGCCTTGGTGTTTTCAGGTTCCTGCTCCAGGATGAAGCTGTAGGCTTCCAGGGCGCTGGTGACGTCGCCGTCATCTGCCGACTGCTGGGCCAGAGCCAGGGTTTCCTCAATCGTCGGGCCGGATTCGTTGATGCCGAGCTTTTCGACAAAAGTGCGGACTTCCGTTTCGGATTTGGCGCCCATGAAGCCATCGACGGGCCGGCCATTGACGAAGGCGTAGACGGTCGGGATCGACTGGATGCGCAACTGACCGGCAATACCCTGGTTCTTGTCGACGTCAATCTTGACCAGCTTGATCTTGCCCTTGGCCTCGGCAACGACCTTTTCGAGCGCCGGGCCCAGTTGCTTGCACGGTCCGCACCATTCCGCCCAGAAATCGACGATCACCGGAGTCTGCATCGATGTCTCGATGACGTCCTTCATGAAGTTCTGTTCGGTGCCGTCGATGATGTTGGGGTCGTTGCTGGCCATGGGTCCCTCGCTTGGGTTCTCGTGTGACCTGAGATGGCCCCGCACGTGTAAGGAGTCAAGCGGACAGTTGAACGAAGTCCACCACCACCAGCTCCCGGCCCAGCCATTCGATAAACCGGCGGAAATCCGCCTGGCTCAAAGCCGTGGTCGCCGTGTTGGTCAAGGGATGAAAGTTGACGATTTCGGCGTCGAACAGAGCCTTGTCCAACACAAACTTCACTTTTCTATCCGGATCGTTGACGAGCCCGAATGCCGTCACTGAACCTGGCCGCACCCCGAGCGCACTGTAAAGCCGCTCTTCCGACCCGAAGCTCAACCGGCCCGAGCCGATGATTTTGGGCAGGATCTTGAGCTGGATTTGAGTGGTCTGCTCCGCCGAAATGAGCCACAGCTGACTCTTGTCGTCCTTCAGAAACAGGTTCTTGGTATGGGCGCCGGGTAAGGCGGCCTTGATCTCTTCGCCTTCACCGACGCGGAATACCGCCTCATGCCACAGCGTGCTTGTTTTCAGGCCCAAATCGTCTAAGGCTTCGAGCAGTTTATCAGGCGTGTACGGTGGTTCGGTCATGGAGCCGCCATAGCGCAAAGACCGGGAAATAGGCAATGGAATTAGAGTGCTTCGTCATGACCACCTATCCGCCGGAAATCGTGCCGGGACGGCCCGACCGTGACTGGATGGATGAGTTTCACCAGCGCTTCCCGTACCGCTGCCTGCCGCTGGTCATGGCCAACACCACCGGGTGGGAAATCCTGGTGCCGGTCGATTTCACTGTGGTGTGGAACGGAGGACCAGGCAAGAACGACCTGGTTATTACCTGCGACGAAAACCCTGGCTATAACATGGAGCATGTTTGCACCTCGCATTTCACCCATGGTGTGCTGACCTTCCACACAGGCTACCTGTTCCGCACGCCACCTGGCTATGCGGTTTGGGCCACCGGCGCACCGAACTTCATCAAAGACGGTATCCAGCCCCTTACCGGCCTGGTTGAAACTGACTGGCTGCCCTTTCCTTTCACCATGAATTGGCGCATGACCCGGCCCGGCATGGTTACATTTAAGAAGGGCGAACCTTTCTGCTTCTTCCAGGTCATCGAACACAAGAAGATGGATGAGATTCAGCCCATCATCAAAGGGCTGGACACCGATCCGGAGCTGAAGAAAGAGTTCGAGGCCTGGGCGTCGATGCGCGACGAGTTTAACAAGTCGCTCAATGCCCGCGATCCTGAAGCGGTCAAGCTGGGCTGGCAGAAGTTCTACTTCAAGGGCGAAAAGCCGACAACCCAAGGCGCCATGGTTCCGCATGAGGGTGACCATATGAACCGCCGGCGCCTAAAGGTGCCCAAGGTCATTCGCAACAAAAAATAAGAGCACGCCAAAAAACAACGGGCGCCAAAGGGCGCCCGTTATCTTACTTGGACATAAGAGCGGGATTTGTTTTGGTAAAATCAAAACCCCGCTCTAAGTTTTTGTTTTCTCGCGCAATTTATCCGAAAAGTGCTGCACACTTTACCGGATTGCGCTCCAAGCCTTAGCGCCGGTCGTCAGCCGTCGGGCGGACGATGCGCGATTCCAGGTTGCCGCGGATCGATCGGGCATCATAGGCATTGGGGTCACTCCCGGGCTTGGCGCCCTTGTGCATTACGATCTCGGCACGGGCCTCGTAACGGGTATATTGCTGGGAGTCCCAGGAATCGTAACCCATGCCCCAGCCGGTCCAACGGCTGCGGCCATAATAGCGCCAGGAAAGGCCGCCAAAGGCACCTGGGAAGGGATCGGAATAGACCGTGCGGCTGCGGCTATCGGTATCGCGGTTGACGACCTCAAACCAGTCATAGCCTTCCTGCAGGGTCAATTCTGAGGCGCGATACAGCAGATAGGTCTCCACCGTATCGCGCGAGGTCAGATCGTTACCGGCGAAGGTCAGGCGGAACCGGCCTTCTTCCAGCTTGGATTCGGAGAAGCCCGGGCGGTAGTTGCGCGATGACGTCATGTCGGCCGGGGCATAGGGCGTCGGCGTGGTGGCACAGGCTGACAGCAGGGTCAGGACTGCCATTGCGGCCGCGGGCAGAAGAAGTTTCTTGTTCATGATAATTGCTTCCCACCTGTACGGATATTCAGAGGTTAATTCTCTGGGGTTAATTCTCTGGGGTTAATTCTCTGGGTAAAATAGTTAAACGTCAATATGGTCAAATTACGTCTGGAGCATGTCCCAGACACCGTGTCCCAGAATTAGGACTGCAATGGCAACCAGCACAGCTCCGGCGCCGATGTCGAACAGGCGCCGGTTGCGCGGTTGCTGCACCACCCGGGACAAGGTCAGGGCCAGCAGGCCATAGGTCGTCATTGACAGGATATCCATGCCGATGGCCGTGGCGGCGAAGACCGACATCTGAGCGGGCATCGGGCGGCCAATGTCGAGGAACGGCGGCAGGACCACCGAAAAGAACAGCAGGACCTTGGGGTTCAGCATCTGGACAACGAAACCGTCGCGAAGGGTCGAAGACATGGCTGACGCTTCCGGGGCGGCAAGAAACCGCGGGTCGACGCGCTCATCGTCCGGTTTCAGGGCGTGCAAGGCGGTCGAAAACCCCAACCAGCCCAGATAGAGTCCGCCCAGGATTGTCATGATCTGAAAGGCCAGGGGAAAGGTCAGCATCAGCGCCTGAAGCCCCATTGCGGCCGCGATGAACCACACGAGGGTAGCGGCATTTACGCCCGCGACGCCCGCGAAGACATTACGCTTGCGGCCCGAAAGACCCGTCCGGATGAAGAACAGGTTGGCCGGCCCGGGCGAGACAGCCATTAGGGCCATGGCCACAAGGAAAGCATAGTATTTGGCGGGATCGACGGCAGACATGCACCGCCGATAGCATGGTAATTCGGCGTTTGGCCAGATCAAGCCCCAAATCACGCTTTCGTATGGCTTTCGGCTGAGACAATCTTGAAGACATCGCCGCACAGTTCCATCCGGTCGATGCGGACGCTTTTTTCGCCGAAATTGAGCATGTTGAAGCCATTCGGCTGGCGGCGGATACGCAGCGATGTCGTCGTCGATGCGTTTAGAAACAAGGTGGTATGGCCGTCCGTCAGCCGATTTTCGATATAGGCGTGGTGCTGGTGTCCGGCCAGGACAATATCGACCCTGGTATCGTCGAGGCACCGCAGCAGGCGGTTGCGATTGAACAGGGCGACTTGCAACGGCATTTCCCGTGCATTCATAACGGGATGATGCATGACGAAAACCCGCCAGGGCGCCGTCGAGGCGGCAAAGGCGCGGCGGGTATCGCGGCACTGGCGCTGGCTGACCGAACCGTTGGCCCAGTTCCAGTGCGCCAGGACCCGCCGCGCCGTATTGATGCCCTTGAGGTGGACCAGATCGGTCCTCAGTTCCGGCTCCAGGTCTTGCGCAATAAAGCGCTTGTAGCGACCCCATGGATCGTAAAACCGCTCTAAATCCATGCCGGGCAGATCGTGATTGCCAGGAATGCAGAAGACAGGCATGGGCAGAAGGTCGAAAAAAGCCCTGGCCTCCTCGAATTCGGTGCAGGTGGCGTCCTGGGTAATGTCGCCGCTGGCCACCACCAGGTCGGGCTTGTCATCGTGGAAATGGCGGATCAGGCTTTCGGTTGCTGGCCGTGACAGGGAGCCGAAATGCAGGTCGGAAATGTGGGCGATCTTCATGACGATGGCTCCGGGACGGCGGCGTATCGGGCCATATCGGTGGCGTGATTGACAGCGATGTTCAAGCTCCCGGCAATAAGCAGGGTGGCAGCGACCACCCAGATAAGGCGGACTGGATCCACGGGTCCGACCGGTCGCCACATGTAGAACAGGGCCAAAAGGGCCAGCCAGGCGGAGCCGAAGGCCAGGCCGCCGGCGACGTCGGAGAGCCAGTGGGCACCGAGATACAGCCGGGAAAAGGCGATCAGGGCGACCAGGGTGACGCAGACGATGACGATCGGGACATGCCAGACGAACGGTACTTCGCGTGCCAGGATGATCAACAGGAAGCCGTAAAGAACCGCATTGGTGGTACTGTGTCCGCTTGGGAAGGAAAAAACGCTGACCCCTTTATAATGCAGGTCGCCGGGGCGTGTTCGCACCATGGCCAATTTGATAGCGGAATTGATCAGCGACCCGCCGCCGATCGCTGTCAGCCAAAAAACCAGCACACGCCAGTGGCGTTGGTGCACCAGCCAGACGGCGACGGCCAGAGTTACGGCGACGACCACCCAGGTATCGCCCAGTTCGGTGATCACCACCATGATGGGGTCCAGCACCGGACTGCGCATGTCCTGTAGCCGGCGGAATGTGGCGCTATCGATGACCAGCAAGGGGTCGCCTCCCCGGAAAACCTCCTCCATGATTTCGAAGAACAGCCCCGCCATGACGATCAGGATCATGGCAAAGAAGACCAGGGCCCGCCATTCCTGTCTCAGGGGCTTGGGCATGTATTTCAGCAGTCGTGCCTTCATGATTGCACCGGGGGATCGGCCGGCACCAGCAGCTTGATCGACTTTGGCTTGATAACAAAGTCGAGCGGCGTGCGCATTTCCTCGACTTCGCCGTCGATGGACACCAGGTCCTTCCCATGCTTGCTCCACAGGGTGATGTGGCGTCCGGTGAGCTCTTCCAGGTCGGGGTCCTGCTTCCAGTTACCAATCAACAGCCGGACGAGAAAGCGCAGATGGGCCAGGCGTGTCTTGGTGGTCTGGATGTAGGCGGCCAGGCGTCCTCCGGTCAGGGAGGCGCGCTTGAAATTGCTTTCGGTGAGCTTGGTGGTGGTTTTGAATCGATTGTTGGAAATGACCACGGCCGGGGTTCGGAACTTATGCATTTTGCCGTCGATCTGAAGCACCACTCTTTCCTGCTTGTGCCGATCCAGGCTTTCGAAGACGAACCAGAACATCCGCGGCATCAGCAGCAGATTGCCCTGGTCGCGGTTTTCTTCCCGGAAGAGCGAGGCCTCGGGCATGGTGCCGACCGAGGCGCAGCAGAGGAAGATCTCGCCATTGACATAGCCGGCGTCGACATCTGCTTCACGGATTCCGGCTGAATAGGCATTCAAGGCGGTCTGAAGCGTGGTAATATCGAGGTCCTGGGCCAGCAGGTTCATTGTGCCGAAAGGCAGGACGCCGAACGGCTTCTTGTTGTGTGTTGAGAGGTATTTGGCGGTTTCACGGATAGTGCCGTCACCACCGCCAATCAGCAGCGGGTTCTGGTCTTTGCTGAGCCGTTCGAGATGGTCCTGCATATCCTCAGGTTCGCTGAAACACAGTTCGGCTACCCCAATGGCACTGGCCTCGATGGCGCTCTCGATGGCGGATTGGCCCATGTTGAGGACCGTGCCGGACTTGGCATTGATGAGGATGTTGAAGAAAGGTTCCGCCGGCATGGATATTGGTTTGCCCGTCACCGTGCAAAAAAACAATTGGCGTTTGGGTTCGCGTGCCCCAAACGCCGGTGTTTCACAGGATCGACTGGCCGGTCTTTGCCCAATCCGCCAGGAAGGTCTCCAGACCTTTGTCCGTCAGCGGGTGCCTGAACATATCCTTGAAGGTCTGCGCCGGCAGCGTGGCACAATCGGCACCCGCCAAAGCCGCCTGCTGCACATGGGCCGGAGTTCGCAAGGACGCCGCCAAAATGTCTGTGTCGAAGTCATAGTTGTCGTACAGCGTGCGAATGTCGTGGATCAGTTGCATGCCATCCGCACCCTGGTCATCCAGACGCCCTACGAACGGCGACACAAAGGTCGCCCCCGCCTTGGCCGCCAGCAGCGCCTGGTTGACCGAGAAACACAGGGTTACATTGGTCATCAGTCCCTGCGACGACAGCTCCCTGGTTGCCTTCAGCCCTTCCAGGGTCAATGGCACCTTGATCACCACGTTGGTCGCAATCTTGGCCAGCTTCTCGCCTTCCTTGATCATGGTCGGCGCATCTATTGCCGCAACCTCGGCCGAAACCGGACCTTCGATAATGTCGCAGATTTCCTTGATGACTTCGGCCATGTTGCGGCCCGACTTGGCGATCAGGGTTGGATTGGTCGTGCACCCGTCAATCAGACCGGTTTCGGCCAGTTCGGTCAGCAGCTTCGTGTCGGCAGTATCGGCAAACAACAGCATGAGAATATCCTTGATGGCGGAGCCGGGGCTTTCAACCGGCTTGAATTTCGAGTAGGACGGCTTAAATCGCGATCTCCCCCCCAATTCAAGTCTTTTATTCATGCGTGAACCTGCAGCCCCCGCCGTGCCCAAAACATCCGAAGCGCCCAAGGTCGGCTTCGTGTCTTTGGGCTGTCCCAAGGCTCTGGTCGACTCTGAACGGATACTGACCCGCCTCAAGGGCGAAGGCTACGACACCTCGGCCTCCTATGCCGGCGCCGATGTCATAGTCGTCAATACCTGCGGCTTCCTCGACTCGGCCAAGGAAGAAAGCCTCAACGCCATCGGCGAGGCCCTGGCCGAGAACGGCAAGGTCGTCGTCACCGGCTGCCTGGGCGGTGAGGAAGCCATGATCCGGGCGCGCTTCCCCAATGTCGCGGCCATTACCGGCGCTCACCAGTATGATGCCGTCTTGGACGCGGTCCACACCATCGTCCCGCCCAGGCCTGACCCTTTCCGAAGCCTGGTTCCCGACGAAGGTGTTCGCCTGACGCCGAAACACTACGCTTACCTGAAAATCTCCGAAGGCTGCGACCATCGCTGTGCCTTTTGCATCATCCCGACCCTGCGTGGCGACCTGGCCTCGCGTCCGATCGCCGAGGTTTTGCGCGAAGCTGAAGCCCTGGCGAAAGCCGGCGTCAAGGAGCTGCTGATTGTCAGCCAGGACACCTCCGCCTATGGCCTCGATATTCGCTACGCCCAGTCGCAATGGCGCGGTCAAAACTGGGCCGCTTCGTTCGAAGACCTGTCGCGGGCCCTGGGCGAGCTCGGTATCTGGGTGCGCATGCACTATGTCTACCCTTATCCGCACGTCAGCGCCGTCCTGCCGCTCATGGCCGACGGCAAGATCCTGCCCTATCTGGACATTCCCTTCCAACACGCCAGCCCCAAGATCCTGAAGGCGATGAAACGCCCCGGCAATCAGGACAAGACACTGCAACGCATCGAGTCCTGGCGCGAGATTTGCCCCGATCTGACCCTGCGCTCGACTTTTGTTGTTGGCTTCCCCGGTGAGACCGAAGCCGATTTCAACCTGTTGCTCGACTGGATGGAAGCCGCCCGAATTGATCGCGTTGGCGCCTTTGCCTACGAAAACGTCGAGGGCGCACCAGCCAAACTGCTGCCAGACCATGTCCCCGAAGAGGTCAAGCAGGACCGCCTGGCCCGCTTCATGGCCGTTGCCTCGCGTATTTCGGCGCAAAAGCTGGTCGCTAAGGTCGGTCGTATCGAAGATGTCCTTGTCGATGAGATCCGCAGTGACGGTACCGCCGTAGCGCGTACCCGCGGCGATGCGCCGGAAATTGACGGCCATATCTTCCTGAAGGGCTTTACGGGCCTGAAAGCCGGAGACTATGCGAAAGCCCGTGTCACGCGCGCCGATGCCTACGATCTGTGGGGCGAGCCCGAAGGGTTGATAAAGCTGAACCGTGTCCCGGGTACTGCCAAACGTCCGATGCACCGCCTGATCTCGCGGGTTTAGGGCGCGGCTTGTTCGCAGGTGCACTTTTTTGTCGCAAACCGGCAGATTTGTTGTAGAGGAATCGGCGAACAGGGTTAATTTCCTGGTTTCGCGCCACGTTTTCAAGGCAGTCGCTTGATACGTCTCAAGGATACCATGCAGCAGCCGGTCAGCTTCAGCCACGAGGCCGCGAGTGCCGATCAGAGCGATCGTGCCGCCGTCACGCGAAAGACGCCGGCCTATGCCGACCGGTGGTGGTTCACCGAGGATGGGTTGCGCCTCTATGCCCGCGACTATGCTGCCAGTGCCGGACGCGTGCGTCTGCCGGTCGTCTGTCTGCATGGGGTGACGCGCAATTCCGCGGATTTCGAAGAGGTGGCGCCCTATATTTCACGCCTCGACCGCCGGGTCATTGTGCCGGACCTGCGTGGCCGCGGCCTTTCGGAATATGATGCCAATCCGTCCAACTATCATCTTTGGACCTATGCCAAGGACGTGCTGAGTTTGTGCGACGCCCTTGGCATCGGCCGGGCCATATTTGTCGGCTCTTCCATGGGCGGCCTGGTCGCCATGGTGCTGTCGACCCTGAGACCAAACCTCGTGGTGTCGGCTGTATTGAACGATGTTGGCCCGGTGTTGTCGCCCAAGGGGCTGGCGCGGCTCAATGCCTTTGCTGCCATGAAGCCTGTCGCCTTTCGCAACTGGCATGACGCTTCGGTCTTCGTCGCCGAACAGAACAAGCTGACCTTCCCAAACTACACCCAGGCGGAATGGTTAAGACTGGCGCGGCGTGCCTTTATCAAGGGCAAGGACGGCATGCTGCGTCTGGCCTACGATTCACGCATTACCGAAACCTTCCGTAGTCTGACGACCGCTTCGGCCAACCATGACCTCGATCCCTGCTACGCCAGCCTGGCTCAGGATCGCAAAATTCTCCTGGTGCGTGGCGCGCTTTCCGACGTGCTGGACGCCTCGGCGGTCAAGGCCATGGCGGTGCAAGCGCGTCATTTCACCCGCGTCGATATTGACTATGTTGGTCATGCCCCGCAACTGACCGAGCCTCAGGCGTTCACCGCCGTCTGCGATTTTATGGAGTCGCAGGGCTAGAGCGGGATAAGTTTTGATGGAATCAAAACCCCGCTCTAAGTTTTTTTGGCTTGTTGCGCAATTTTTCCGAAAACGGGGACGCCCGTGCGGTGGAGCCCACTTTGTCGGATTGCGCTCTAGACGGCCGCGCGACGCCCTCCCATATCTGGCTTTGTGGCGAAAGGGTGGACATGACGCGTACCATAATATTCGATAGCCCCTATCTGCTCGGCTTCGACGACATGCGCGCCCTGATCGAGCGAGTCGGGCGCGGTCATGACAACTATCCACCCTACAATGTCGAAGCCCTGGGACCGGCAGATATTCGGATCAGTATCGCTGTGGCGGGCTTTACCGCCAACCAGCTGGCCGTCGAGGTCAAGGGCGCCCATCTCACCGTTATGGCCGGTAAAGAGCGCGGCGACGAAGCGTCGCGGGAATTCCTCCACCGCGGCATCGGCCTGCGCAACTTCAATCGCGCCTTTGTGCTTGGGGAGGGCTGGGAGGTCACCAGGGCGAGCCTGGCCTATGGTTTGTTGCATATCGACCTTGTTCGCCCGCCGGCCAGCGATGAGGTCCGGCGCATACCGATCCAGGTAAATGGCTAGAGCGCAATCCGATAAAGTGTGACGCACTTTTCGGAAAAAGTGCGCGACAAAACAAAACCACGCTCTGGAACGATTATGCTGCGTTGCTGTCGGCGTAGCCCGTGAGCAGGGCATAGATGGCATCGGCGTTCTCGATCCGGCGCAGTTGCTCGCGCAAGTCCTTCTGACGCAGGAGGCGGGATACCTTCGCAAGGGCGCGCAGATGTTCCGTACCGGCGTCTTCCGGCGCCAGCAGTGCAAAGATCAGGTCCACTGGGGCATCGTCGATAGCGTCATAGGCCACTGGCGATTCCAGTCGGATAAAGATCCCATGCATGCGGTCCAAGCCCGGCAGGGCTGCATGAGGCACGGCTACGCCCATACCGACACCGGTCGAACCCTGCTTTTCGCGTTCCAGCAGCGCGTGTTGAACGACGCAAGAATCCTGATTGAGCAACCGCGACGCCAGATCGGCGATCATTTGCAGGGCCTGGCGCTTGGAGTTTACGCTGACAGCGCCCAAGATAGCGCGTCTGTCGAGCAGGGAATTGAGGTACATAAGACATCCGTGGCCGGGTGCCGGTGGTCCCCACCGGCACGATCGCGCGTTCACATAGAGGGACAAGCCGGGCGCGTCAACCCGCGCCCTCAGGCTGTTAGAACAAACTCAGGACGCCTTGCGAACATTGGTGCGTTCGGGATCAACCCAGCCGATATTGCCGTCAGGTCTGCGATAGATCATCGACAAGCCGCCATGGCCGGCATTGCGGAACATCATGGCCGGATAGTTGCTGAGTTCCATTTCCGCGACGGCTGCCGACACTGTCATGGTGCGCAAGGGCGCCTCTGTTTCTGCGATGATCATCGAGTGGTGCGGCGTGCTGTGATCCATGCCGTCATCAATATCGGCGCCATCGACGTCTTCACCAGTCAGGTCGACCGCACGTAGTACGGTCACATTGGCCGTTTCTTCCTTTTGCGGGGTGCCGAAGTGGTGTTGCTTAAGCTTGCCCTTGTATCGTCG
This sequence comes from Asticcacaulis sp. AC402, assembly GCF_000495835.1. Classification (GTDB taxonomy): domain Bacteria; phylum Pseudomonadota; class Alphaproteobacteria; order Caulobacterales; family Caulobacteraceae; genus Asticcacaulis. The sequence continues at coordinate 153,200 of NZ_AWGC01000013.1, read as the reverse complement.
CACACGTTTTTCGATATTGTCGAGCGTGCCGTTAAAGGCCGAGTGCGCATCCCCTCCAAAGGCATGGGATACCAGGGCCTGCCCTGAAGCCAGGCGGACATGGCAATCCACCCTGAACATGTGACCCTGTTTGGAAATGGTCACATCGGCCGCGCCGCCGCGGTCGAAGTACTTTTCGATTCCCTGGGCCAGTTCCGTTTCGATTCGCTGACGCAGGGCGTCACCGACTTCACACTGTTTTCCGCTTACTTGAATATGCATAGCGATATGTCGCTCCGTTCTCAAAAAAGAACCCATGCGTGGGCTGCATTACCAACGCCGGATTGGACCCACCGGCCCTGAAGAAACTGTACGCTCTTCTGGGCCGGTGAAAAGTCACTTAACTGTGTAAAGAGTGCCTGCGAAATGCCTTATTTTATCAAACGTTTACGTTCGACAGATGACGGAATGCGCAGGGCTTCGCGATACTTGGCGACGGTGCGGCGGGCGATGTCGACGCCGGCCTCTTTCAGTAACTCGACAATGCGGTCGTCGCTGAGAATTTCGCCTGAAGTCTTTTCGGCGTCGATCAGGGTTTTTATCTTGTGACGGACGGATTCGGCCGAGTGGGCAGCTGTTCCGTCGGACGACGCAATCGATGAGGTGAAGAAGAATTTCAACTCGAACACCCCGCGTGGCGTGGCGATGTATTTGTTTGAAGTAACGCGGGATATCGTCGATTCGTGCATGCCGACGGCTTCGGCGACCGTCTTCAGGTTCAACGGCTTGAGATATTCGACGCCGTAGACGAAGAAGGCGTCCTGCTGGCGGACGATCTCGGCCGAGACCTTCAAGATGGTGCGCGCACGCTGATCCAGGCTCTTGATAAGCCAGTTGGCCTGGTTCAGGCATTCCGACAGATAAGACTTCTCGGCGTCCGAGCGAGCACCAGTTGCCACTTTTGCATGGTACTTTTGGTCAATCAGGACGCGCGGCAGGGTATCGGAGTTGAGGTCGATGCGCCAGCCACCTGACGGATCGGGCCGGACGAAGACGTCGGGCACCACCGTGTGAGACATTTCAACGCCGAACTGGGCACCAGGACGCGGATTCAGCGACTTCAACTCGGCAATCATTTCGGCCAGGTCTTCGTCATCGACACCGCACACTTTGCGCAACGCTGACAGGTCGCGTCTCGCCAGCAGTTCCAGATTGTCGATCAGCGCCGCCATGGCAGGATCGAAGCGGTTGCGCTCGATCAGCTGCAGCTTCAGGCATTCCGGTACCGAGGTCGCCATGATGCCGGTCGGTTCGAAGCCCTGGCAGGCGCGCAGGACGGCCTCGACCAGGACAAGGCTGCAGCCCAGGCGGTCAGCGATTTCGTAAAGCGATGTGCGCATATAGCCGGCGTCGTCGACGGCATCGATCAGAATCTGGGCTATGGCCATTTCCGGTGCGCTGAAATGGGCGATCATCGCCTGGTCGGTAAGGTGTTCGGCCAGGGTCTTTTCGCGCGTTAGCGACCGTTCAAGTCCATCCTCGTCGCCATCGAAGCCTGAACCACCCTTGCCGGCCTTGCTCCAGTCGACCATCGGGCCGTCGGAGTCGGACGCCATGGCACTTTCTTTTTCACGCACCACCGGTTCATCGTCACCATAGGAGTCGTCGCGGGACACATCCATGTCGTTGTTGGCTGCGGCTGTGTCGCCATCTCCGAGCGTCAGTTCACCGCGTTCCTCGCGGCTTTCGACAGGAGAGTCGACGTCGCTATTGTCGCCGATGGGGTCGGCGTCGTCGCGCTGGAGCAAAGGGTTTCGTTCCAGCTCGGCTTCGATGACGGCTTCCAGCTCAAGGTTGGACAACTGCAGCAGCTTGATAGCCTGCTGCAGCTGGGGCGTGATGACGAGCCCCTGCCCCTGTTTGAGTTCCAGCCTTTGTCCGAGCGCCATACGTAAGACCTGATCCGATTTTCGCGCCATACTGCGCGAAATTCGTCACTATTTCTTTTATCCGCAGACAATTTTTGCCACGGCGGCCCACTGACGGGCGCAAAACAACATGGAGCGCAGAGTGCGGGAGTAACTGCTTGGAAAAGGTTAATGCGGCAAAAAATGCCCTGTGGATAAATGGGGTCTGATGTTGGGAAGAAAGAATTTTTACCACGAACGACACGAACTTCAGGATTTCAAAAAACCGTCGCGAAGGAGGTCTCGTTTGCGCCGGCTTCGCTGCAAACTCGCAGGCAGGCCCGGAAGTTCGAGTCTGTTCGTGGTCCGAACCTTCAATAGGTTCAGTAGGTTCAGTTGAACGAGTCGCCCAGATAAACCCGCTTGACTTCCGGATCGTGGGTGATCTGAGAAGCGGTGCCTTCGAACAGCACCTCGCCCGAGTGGATGATCGACGCGCGGTCGACAATCTCAAGCGTTTCGCGGACATTGTGGTCTGTGATCAAAATTCCGATGCCGCGGCTTTTCAGATAGATGATGACCTCGCGGATGTCCGAGATAGCCAGCGGGTCGATACCCGCGAACGGCTCGTCCAGCAGCATGAAGGACGGCTTACCGGCCAGAGCGCGGGCGATTTCGACACGGCGGCGCTCACCGCCCGACAGGGCTGTCGCCGGCGATTGGCGGATATGGGTAATGCGCAGGTCCTCGAGGAGCTTCGTCGCGTCCTCCTGGACCTTGGCCGGGTTCTTTTCGTTCAACTCCAGCACCGCCAGCAGGTTCTGCTCGACCGACATGCCACGGAAGATCGAGGCCTCCTGGGGCAGATAGCCGATCCCCATGCGGGCGCGCTGATACATCGGCTGGCGCGTAATGTCCTGGCCATCCAGCACGATGGTGCCGTAGTCGGCCTCGATCAGGCCTGTAATCATGTAAAAGCAGGTTGTCTTGCCGGCGCCATTAGGCCCCAGCAGACCGACCACTTCACCACGACCCAGCTTTAGCGACACGCTCTTGACGACGGCGCGGTCCTTGTAGGTCTTGCCGATGCCTTCGACGACGATACCGCCGCCCGCCACCGGCTTGGGCGCTGTGGTGATGACGTCTTCTGCTACAGCCATGGGATCAGTTACCGGCCGCCTGGTTGGCCTGCTTTTCGTCCGGATACAGCACAGCCTTGACGCGGCCTTTGTTCGTCGAGCCCGGCGCGGCGTCCATTGTGGTCGTTCCGGCGCCAATCGCAGCGACAAGCCGCGTCCCTGACATGACGTTCTTTCCCTGCTTCAGCACGACGTCACCGGAAATGACCATGGTGTCGTCGGACTTGGTATAGACGGCTGTATTGCCCTTCACCGTATTTTCCGGCGTAACGTAATAGACGTTGCCCGTGGCTTCGATCCGGGTGACCTCGCCCCAGCCTTTGTTCTCGCCCTCGCCGCCCGAGGCATGGCTTATGACAACATGGTCTGCGCGCAGGCGGGAATTGGACTGCACGACCTCGACACGGCCTTCCCAGGTCTGGGTCAGGGCGTTCTCATCGGCATGCCAGCTGTCTCCGCCGACCATGACCGGCCCACCTTCCTGCGCCACCTGGGCAATGGCCGGGCTCGTCAAGCCAACACCTACAGCGAAGATCGCAGCCAGGAAAAGTTTCGTCGTCATCGCTTTAACCCTCTACTTCATCTCTGCCTTGACTTGGGCAGCGCCCCTGCCCTGGAAGCGGACCGAGTTGCCATTGTCGGAAATCACGAAGGATTCGCCCACTATATGACCGACAGAGCTGTTTCCTTCAACGTGTTTGTCGCCGTAAACGGTCGAATTGTTCAGATCGACAATGGCTTCCTGCGTCTTGAAGGTAAAGTCCGCACCGCCGGTGATCAGTACCACATTGCCGGTCATGGTGAACTTGCGCGTCTGCTGGTCGAAGACGCCGTTGGTCGCGGCCATGCGCGTGGTGCCATCCTTGTTGCCCTTGAACTCCATCACGGGCGATTTCAGGATAACTGTGGTCGAGTCCTTGCCGCGGCGGACGGCTTCCAGCCCGCTGATGGTATAGTGCTCGCCCTTGCCGGTCTGGCCGTGATAACGCGGATTGGTCATGCGAATTTCATTGGAATTACCGCTATAGACATTCATCGAATTCAGGACGCTGGTAACAATGATCCAGCCGAAATTGAGGACGACCAGCCCGATAATGGCGGCAGGAAACAGGGTACGCAGGCTATGGATCAGGCGTGAACGGCGGCGCACGGCGGCGACCTGCTTGCCCAGGCGTTGATTGCGCTCATCGACCTCGATGGTCGCATCGTCCTGCGCAAGCCGTGCGTTGATCTCTGTCAGATCCATTCAAGGTGTCCTAGGCTGGCCTGGCGCCCTGGAAGGGCGCGTTGAAGCAAAACTATATCCAGCTATGGGCAAAGATATCGCAATCTTCCCATCCTGCCAAATCCAGTTTGACGCGCTGCGGCAAAAACTCGAAACAGGCCTGGGCCAGGGCGGCGCGGCCTTCGCGCGCCAGCATCGCGTCCAGCCGGTCTTTTAGGGCGTGCAGGTGCAAAACATCCGAGGCCGCATAGGCCAGTTGTTCCGGCAACAGGGTGGCCGCCCCCCAGTCCGAGCTCTGCTGGGCTTTGGACATGTCTACGCCAAGCAGTTCGCGCGCCAGATCTTTCAGGCCGTGGCGATCGGTATAGGTCCGCGCCAGTTTCGAGGCGATCTTGGTGCAATAGACCGGCGTCGTCGCCACGCCCAGGTGCAGGGCGAACATGCCGATGTCGAACCGACCGTAGTGAAACAGTTTCAGCACTGAAGGTTCGACCAAAAGGGCCTTCAGGTTCGGGCAGTCATAGGCCGGTCGGTTCAGGCGGACGACATGGGCGTGGCCGTCGCCGGCGGACAGCTGGACGACACACAGGTCGTCCCGGCCAAAACGCAGGCCCATGGTCTCGGAGTCGATGGCGACGCTCTTGCCCAGGTCAAGGGCGGCCGGCAGATCGCCTTCGTGGTAAAATACGGTCAATTTGTCGGTACCCTGGATTTTGAACGGTGCTGGTTTTCGCTAAACCCGAACGAGGTAAAGGTCAATCTTTGGGCTTCCCTACAGGCTGGCGCGCAGGAAGGCCATCATCCGCTTCCAGGCCAGCTCGGCCGCTTCCGGGTTGTAGACTTCCGGCCGCGTCTTGTTGAAGAAGGCGTGGTCGGCGTCGTAGCTATAAAAGTCGGGTGAATTGCCGGCCGCCGTCATCGCAGCTTCCATGTCGGCCACCACCGACGGTGTCACCCAATCGTCCAGGGTACCGAAGTGGCCCTGGAACGGGATGCGAATATCGGCCGGGTCGGCAAAAGCCTTGGGCGGTACACCGTAGAAGCAGACCGCCGCGGCAAACCCTTCCAACCGCGCCGCCGAGGCCAGAGCCAGGGCACCTCCCATGCAGAAGCCCATCACCGCTACCCGTTCATTGACTGTTTTCAGATGATCGAAAGTCGCGGCGACGTCCTGATGGACCGCGCCCGGAAAGTCGAGACCGTTCATCATGTGTGAGGCCTCGTCGGCATCCCCGGTCACGCGACCATGGTACAGGTCTGGCGCAACGGCGTTGAAGCCTTCGCCGGCAAAGCGGTCGACGATCGTCTTGATATGGTCGTTTAGGCCCCACCACTCCTGCAGGACGATGACGCCGGGGCGGGAGACGTCGATATCGGATTGGTAGGCGTCAAGTCCGCTGCCGTCCGGGCGTTTCAGGCTGATCATCTGTCCCATGGGGGCCTCCGTTGAGTCTGGCCCGCATCTATAGCCTCAAATTCACCGCTCTGCCACAGGTCGCGCTCAGCCCCGAGATTGTGCCGCGCCGTGGCATCAAGATCGGAAAACGCCGGCGTCAGAAAGATGTGGTCGCGCTCGAGGGTGGGAGTCAGAAAGATGGCCACGCGGCCGGCTGCATAGGCAAGGGGCCCGTACACCGGCGCATATTCGCGCCACACCCCGCGGGCATAGGCGAGATACTCCGGCCAGGGCGCCCCCAGGATCGACATATCGATGTCGAGCACCAGGTTAGTGTCGGGGTCATCTGATTTGAGATGGGCCTGGGTCGCCAGGATGTGGCGGCAGGCGCGTATCGTATCCTTGCCGGGCAGGCTGTCGCGCAGACGATCAGCGCTCAGGGCTTCGTTGTCGCGCCGCGCCGGATCATAGACAATGTCGTGATAGAAAAGGGCCAGCAACGCCTGGTCAGGCTCGTCGAAACGGTCACGCACACTATTGAACTGCACCACCGTCGCCGCGATGTGAGTTAAGGTATGGTAATGGCGATGCGGCTCGCTATAGGCAGCCGACAGGTCGCCCCACAGGAAACCTGGCTCAGCCAAGCCAAGCCGGGCAGCCAGGTCGAACCAGTGGCGCTCCAGATCGGGGATCAGGCCAGATTCTTTCAAGCCAGAATCTTTCAAGCCAGACTCTTTCAGGCTAAACGCTTGGCGATGAGGTCGGGTTTCTGCGTCACCGGGCGGGCAAACGCTGCCGACGAAACGGGCAGGGAAGCTTGCGGAGCGAATTGCCGGGCAGCAGCAATCCAATTGACGGCATTGACCTTAATCATCACGTGACACCCATCATGGTCGTTCTGAATCACCGGACCCACCGGCCCGGCCACACAGCTATGTACTGTTTCAGGATATCAAAATACGATGAGGAAATGTTTAAGAACAACGTTACGAAATTGTTGAATAAATCGCCGCGCATCGGATGATGCGCGGCGATCCATTTTGGACTGACGTGTTCTATGTCTTAGAACTTCGAGCCGAGGCGGATACCGACGGTCTGCGGTTGGATGATAACCGCATACGGACGGGTACAGACGGAGCAAGCGACATACCGCGATAGTTGACCGCGCTCGTCGGTCAGGTTGCTGACATAGGCTTCCACCGTCCAGGTCGTCCATTCGAAGCCGCCCGACAGATTAATGGTGGCGAAGCTGGGCATTTCACCGACGGTGGCCGCATCCGCCAGACGCAGATCCGAACTGGCTTTGCTCTGATAGGCGAAGACGCCCTGAACGTAGGGACGGAACTCGTTGTTCGTCCAGGTGTAGCGCGCGCTGCCGCTCAGCTTGACTTCCGGTGTGACCGGCAGGCGGGTTCCGGAGGGGGCCAGATCGCCCGGGTTCTGACAGTCGGCGAAGATATCGGAGCACAGGGGTTCGTCGGTCTTGGCGTCCGTAAAGGCTGCGCTGCTCGTCAGGGTCAGTTGCGAGGTCGGAGCCCACGTCGCTTCCATTTCCACGCCGTTGATCGTGGCGTCAACACCGTTGCGAATCTGTGTGAAGCTGTTTTCACCCAGGAAGGAGAATTGGAAATTCTCCCATTTCTGTTGATAAACAGCGCCACTGAAACGCAAAGTGCCGTCCGCCAGGCTAACCTTCCACCCGGCCTCCATGTTGGTGAGGTAGTCGGGCTCGTAATCGTAGTCGCCACGACGGTTGATGCCGCCCGGCCGGAAGCCAGTTGACAGGGTCGCGTAATACAGGCGGTTGGCCTTCGGCTTCCAGCTCAGGTTCAGACGATAGGTCGAGCCGTCTCCCTTGGCGACTTTCGGTACAACAGCATTGCCGCTGACTTCACCCAAGTTCGTGCAGGGGGTGCCTGCAACACCACCCGAGGTCAGCAGCGTGCTGGGTCTGTTGGCATTATAGTCGTCACGGACGGTACCCGTGGTGGTGAAGCACGCGGCAACACCGGTGCGTGAAGATCCGGCACCGTTCCAGGGCGGACCGTTCGGGTTGCGCCCAAAGCCGAAGAAGCCGATCAGCGAATTTTCATATTCATAGAGACGCAGACCAGCGGTTACACTTAGGGTGGGCGTGAAGTCATAGGTGACTTCACCGAAGACGGCCGTATCCTTGTCCTCACGGTCCTGAAGCGTCAGCCACAGGGTTTCCGGCCAGCCATTGACCGACACGTCCGCCGCCAGATCCGGGATGATATAGTTCTGGAAGATATGGTTGGTCTGTTCCTGATAGAAGGCGCCCGCGATCCAGCGCAGCTTGCCGTCCGACGGCGAGGCGATGCGCAGTTCATGGCTGGTCTTGCCATAGTCATAAGAACCGTTGATGTACTGACGGGGGTCGACTGTGTCGCCATTGGAGTCGTACAGATAGAAGTAGCCGGCCAGTCCGCCGGAGCCGGCGTAGATTTCATCATAGGCTTCGGCGTAGTCGGTATAGTCCGAGTTCGACGACGACTTGCGATCCATATGGGCGGTGGCATAGGTGACATCGAAATTGCCGATCTTGCCCTCTACCGTCAAGGCGGCCTGCGCGAACCGGTCCTTGGCGTAGTCGGGATAGAAGCGCTGAACCTTCATGTCGCCGAGATCTTCATCCATACCGAAAATGCCGGTCGTCTTCTGAGTCTGACCCATCAGCGAGGCCGTGGCCGTCCAGTCCTCCGAGAAGTCGATCTTCAAGGCGGCGCGTGCGCCTGACAGGCTAAGATCGTTGAAGTCGTTTTCAACAAGATCGTCATTGTTGACGGTGATACCGCCCGCGGCCGGCAGGAAACTACGTGAACCCGGCACATTGTCGATATAGCCGCCGGTCGTTTCGGTCCAGCCAACCACCCGAAGGGCAACGCCCGGGCTGAGCGGAACATTTAGCATGCCTTCCAGCTTGCCGCCGGTCTCACCGCCGGTAATGCTGTTGGCCTCGGCGTCGAAGCGGCCGTAGACACCGGACTGGTCCGGCTTATTGGTGATGATGCGGATGGTGCCGGCCTGGGACGAGGCGCCGTACAGTGTGCCCTGGGGCCCGGCCAGGGATTCAATGCGCGAAACGTCATAGATGTGGACATCGAGCGCGCCGCCGATCGTGGTGACCGGCTGTTCGTCGAGATAGACCCCGACGCTGGGGAGCGAACCGGAGTGGTTGCCGTCGCCGCCGGAGGCGACGCCGCGCATATAGACATTGGTCGACCCCGGCTGGGAGGTTTGGAACGACACGCTGGGAAGCTGCAACGCGTAGTCGTTGAAGTTGCCGATATTCAGCTGGTCCAGCTTCTTGGTCGTAAGGGCCGTAATCGCGATCGGCACATTGGATAGGCGTTCGCTACGCTTCTGGGCGGTAACGATGACCTCGACCGTATCTTCGTTACGGGGTGATGTATCCTGAGCCTGTACGACGGCCGGCAGGGCCGTCAGCATGGTGGTGGTCAGCAGGGTTGCCGACAAAATCCGCGTTCTCATGTCTGTCTCCCGGAAAGATGGAATGTGACATGATTGTGACTGATGGGCTTGCGCGTCAATCGGCAATGGTGCGACGCGAGAATTGGCTTAGACAACGTGACGGAATTGTCACGGAATCGATTACAGAACGGTAAGGTTTCCCTAGAGTTACAACGACTGATTGGCGGTATCCGGGTAATGGTGCAATACGGGACCCAACACCGTTTTCAGCGGCTCCAGCCACGGCTCGAAGCTCTGCCATGCCTCTGTGCCATCCTTAAAAATCGGCTGGCGCACCTGTTCTGACGACGGCGTGCGCACGGCTCGTTCCGTTTCATGAAAGCGCAGGCAGGACTCCTCGAAGTCCAGACCGCAGGCGCTGAGCAGGCCGCGGACCTGGCTTTCCGTATCCTCGACCATGCGTTCATAGATGACGCGGTGGATGCGACCTGGCAGGACGTTGTCAATGTGGGCCATCAGCCGGACATAGTCCCGATAGTAACGACCGAGGTCCGTCAGGTCGTAGCTGAAGGCCTGGCCCTTGGCGAAATGCTGTTTGAAATTGGAGAAACAACATGACAGCGGGTGGCGGCGGGCGTCGACGATCCTGGCATTTGGCAGGATCAGGTGGATAAAGGCGGTGTGAAGCCAGTTGTTCGGCAGCTTGTCGATAAAGAACGGCCGGTCGGTCTTGCGCTGGATGCGGGTACGCTCCAGGTACTCCTCCCCCAGTTCGCGCAGATTGTCGCTCGTCAGACTGGCGAGACGGCGCGGATAGTCGTTCCAGCGTTTGGCCAGGTTGGGGATGTCGGCCAGTTCCGACGTACCTTCGACCTGGCTGTGGCTTGACAGGATCTGCTCTACCAGCGTCGAGCCCGCGCGCGGCATGCCGACGACGAAGATCACATCCGGTGCGGGACAGCCCTTTCCGGCCCGTTCGGCGAAAAACTCCGGCGTGAACAGATTACAGCCTGCCGTGACCAGACGCTCGATGTCGCCGGCGTCATAGTCCAGCCCCCTCTTGCGCAGGGCATTCCCGGCGGCATAGTGCGCAAAGGCGGCCTCCGGCTGTTTGGCGTCTTCCAACGCTTTGCCGAGCGCAAAATCAAGGTGAAAACGGTCCTCGTCGCTGAGATCCGGCGTTTCCAGCGCCGCTTGCATGGCGGTGACATCTTCGGCGGTGAACTTGACGGTTTTCAGGTTGGCCAGGCTCCACCATACCTCGCCCAAATGCGGCGACAGCTCCAGCGCCGTACGATAGGCGGTAACACCCTCGGCGGTCTGGCCGACCGTCTTCAGCATGTGGCCGTAGCTCATCCACACCTTGGGCTGGCGTGGCCACTGTTTCAGCACCTCGCGGTAAAGGACCAGAGCCTCGTCGAACTCGCCAATCCGGCCCAATGCCGCCGCTTTGAGGTTGCTGTAGCCGATATGGTCGGGATCATCGACGATCAGGTGGTTGAGCTCAATGATCGCTTCGCCTGGGCGGTTCTGACGGTAGAGTACTGTGGCCAGGTTGGCGCGGGCAGCGCCGAATTCTGGCGCAATCTCCAGCGCCCGGCGCAGCAGGCCTTCGGAATCCTTCATCCGGCCGATACGCGCTGCCAGCTCGGCCAGCATGCGAATTGCGGCTACATCCAGCGGATGGGCATGCAGATGGCGTTTCAGGATCGGCTCGGCCTCACCCAGTCGGTTATCGTGCAAGGCCAAAGCCGCCTGCATCAGTTGCGGATTGCGCAGCCCTGAGGCGATGGCGCGTTGGGATATGGGTTTTGGAGCCGGCATGGCGCTCAGGTTAGACTTTTTTTCGCCGCTGTGCCTAGCGCAATCCGATAAAGTGGATGCCACTTTTCGGAAAAACTGCGCGGCGAAGCAAATACCCGGAGCAAGATGGCGATTCTATCTGCGCCGTCTCGCTCCTTCCAGACGAACACCCCCGGTAACCCCTCCGGCTTGGCAATCGTCACCTTCAGCCTCTTGGCAGTGTCGTAGCTGTAAGACACAGACACCAGGCCCGACGGTGTGGCCGCCGCCGCGTCCAGTTGCGTCAGACCACCCAGACGGGGCTCGACAACCACGCACCGATATCCGGGCGCGCCTGACTTTATTCCTGCCACCAAACTGATCAGGTCGGCCGTGGGATGGGCGCTCCAGGCATGACTGTCAGAGCGGGTACGGCCCTGCTGCTCCGGCCCTGCTGCTCCGGCCCTGTGCTGAAGTTTAAGGCGGTCAGACCGCGCCAGGTCTGCAACATGCCCTGGTAGCGATCCTCGAGACCGGCGTGTTCGAAAGCGCGAACGAGATACCAAGAGAAATAGTAGCTTGTCTCCAGCATGCCATCGGGGCCTCGATACCCTGCGCCCGCGTAACGCGCATCAGGATGTCCCGGCGCCGCTCCGCTTTGGCCTTAGCGTCGTGGGCGCGAACAGGCTCGCCCACGGCCGTTTCCAGGTCGGCGGCGTCACGCAACGCCCCCAGATACAGCCACGACGTCAGGCATGAGGTCCCGGTGGCCGGATCGAAGGACGGGAATACCTCGCGATCCAATACCGTGTCATCTCATCCCCATGTCATGCGTTACCTTCACCCCTATCGCACGAATCCGGACGGCACGAAATTCAGATGGCGCTCAAGTCCAATGGCACAAGTGTAACCGGACCTGCGGCGTATCCGGATCTGTTTGACGGGAGGGGTGGAAAATTATGACCATCCGGGGCGCGATGGTGGAGCTAAGCGGAGTCGAACCGCTGACCTCTTGAATGCCATTCAAGCGCTCTACCAACTGAGCTATAGCCCCATCTTGGCGATGGTCTGACGGGGGCACCCCCGTTAAGGCGGCGACTTTTATGTCAAGCCTCGCCGCCACGCAAGCCCCTTTTTCAAACATTTTTCCGATTTCTTGTTGATGCCCTGCCAACGGCCAAACAGCACCCGTCGACACTGAAGATGACGACGCAGGCAGCCCATTGTTCGCTTTTCGCCTATGTCGGACGGGTGGGATTGGCGTGCCGCTCGTCGTCGACCTGGCGACCCTGATCCTGATGATGCGTCGTCCGGTACGGTCGGGCGATGTTCCGCGCACGCTGCGAAAACTTTACAGTTTCCATAAGTAAAAAAGGCCGCCGGATCATCCGGCGACCTTTAATGCGTTAGCGGTCTTCGTCATCGGCGCCGGGCAGGCCGTCGATTTCCTCGTCGAAGTCGGCGTCGTCATCGTCTTCCAGGAACGGCACGTCATCGGTGTCGTCATCGTCGACCAGGTCTGCGTCTTCGATATCCATATCAACGGCATCGCCAGGCGCACCGACGCGCGCTGGATCGGCCGGGTCGAGGTTTTCATCTTCGTCAATAAGCAGTGTATCGTCGACCACGACTTCGTCGATTTCGGGGGCAGTTATTTCAGGCTCCTCGTCTTCGTCCTCGCTGATAGCCTTGGCCTTGGCCAGGTCTTCGGTTTCCTCGTCGGTATCCTCATAGTCGGGCGCCGCGGTGCGAACACGCGAACGACGGGTACGGATGGCTTCTTCCGGATCGAATTCGAAGTCGCAGCGCGGGCAGTGCGCCGGGCGTTTGCCAAGATCGTAGAACTTGGCTGTACAATTAGGGCAAATCTGTTTGGTGCCAAGGGCGGGATCAGCCACGTGTCTTCCTTAATCATTCAGAATAGAAAAAAAGCGTTTGCGTTTGGCCCCCTTGCCACTAGATAGGCCTCCTGTCAAAAGGTTAAATCCCGCCCGGTATCAAATTTTCTCGCCGGAATTTTTTGCTGTCCGAACCCAGACCATTCTGCCGACGTTTCATGATACCTGACCCCCCAACTGCCGTAAGACTTGTACCTCCGCGCGACAAGCTCACAGGAAAGATCGCCCTTCCAGGGTCAAAATCGATCACCAATCGGGTCCTGCTGATAGCAGCACTGGCATGCGGCACCAGCCGCATAACCGGCGCGCTCAAGAGCGACGACACCCAGTATATGGCGCGAGCTCTGGAACAACTGGGCGCGAAGGTCGGCGATACCGGTGATACGGAGTTCCTGGTCGAGAGCTCCGGGACACTGATCGCGTCCCAAAACCCTCTGTTTCTTGGCAATGCCGGCACAGCGGTCCGCTTTCTTACCGCCGCAACGGCCAACATCCACGGTAAAAGCGTGCTTACCGGCGATGCCCACATGCAAAAACGTCCGATCGCACCTCTGGTCGCGGCGCTACGCGCTGCCGGCGTCATGGTTGAGGCCTCCACCGGCTGCCCACCCGTCACGGTGAACGGCGAAGGCGGGTTCAAAACCCGGTCGATTGATGTCGATGCCAGCCTGTCGAGCCAGTATGTCTCCGCCCTGATGATGGCGGGAACGGGGGGCGACACCCCGTTCAGCCTGCGCGTAAAGGGCGGCGACATCGGTGCGCGTGGCTATATTGATATCACCCTGGCCTGCATGCGCGACTTTGGTGCTGATATCACCCAAACCGGCCCCCTGAGCTGGGACATCGCCAATCACCCCTATAGGGCGCGCGACTATTGGGTCGAACCCGACGCCAGCGCGGCGACCTATATCTGGGGGATCAATGCTCTGACCGGCGCCAGCCTCGATATCGGCATTGCGCCGGAAGCCATGATGCAGCCGGACGCCAAGGCCTATGATGTCATAAAGCAGTTTCCCGACCTGCCGGCGGTAATCGATGGCAGCCAGATGCAGGACGCCATCCCGACCATCGCCGTCCTGGCCGCCTTCAACAACCGGCCGGTCCGTTTTGTTGGTATTGCCAACCTGCGGGTCAAGGAATGCGACCGGATCAACGCCGTCGCCTCTGAGCTGAACCGGATCCAGCCCGGCCTGGCCGAGGAAATCACCGACGATCTGCTGATTACGCCGGATCGGAACCTGATCGGCCGCACGGTCGAGGTGGATGTCGAGACCTATCACGATCACCGTATCGCCATGTCGTTTGCCCTGGCGGGCCTGGTCATCGGCGGCCTGCGTATTCTCAATCCCGGCTGCACGGCCAAGACCTATCCCGGTTACTGGCGCGACCTGCACAGCGTGGGTGTTGAGATGGCATTCGACTGAGTTTGTCGACTCGCTGGGATCTAGGTAACGAAGTCGGAGTGGATATGCCGGGCGTGGGCTGCATTGCCCGCAGCCATGATCCGGAAGTTAACCCGATCTAACTGTGGCAGCCATACGAAGCGGTTTAGGGCCAGGTTGAGCTTGGATTGTCACGTTTCGCGGGCCATTATGACCATAGTACGTGACCATGGACATAAAAATGGATAATTCGTCTTCAATCGGCGCCGGGGACTTTAAGGCGAAGTGCCTGAAGCTGCTGGATCAGGTCGTCGAAACGCGGCAACCGCTTACGATTACCAAACACGGCAAACCCGTTGCGCGTTTGGTCCCTGTGGAGCCCAAACGCGCATTGTTTGGCGCGTTAAAGGGCAGCGTCTATTACGAGGGTGATATTATTTCCCCGATCGACGCGCCCTGGGACGCGGCCAATTGAGTTTTGTTCTGCTCGACACCCATGTCCTGGTGTGGCTCATCCAAGGCGTCGACCGCCTTTCCCCCGCAAAACGCGAGCGCATTCAACAGGCCGCCAATCGCGATGAGCTTGGCGTTGCGGCCATAACACCTTGGGAAATCGCGATACTGACCGCAAAGGGCCGCCTTGCCTTGCCTATGGATGTGGGTGAGTGGATCAACGCGACCGCACATAGGCTTGGCATTACTGTCGTGCCACTGTCGCCGGAAATCTCAGTCGCCAGTAACCGCTTGCCTGGCGATTTCCATGCTGACCCTGCCGATCGTATGATCGTTGTGACTGCCCGTCATCTGAACGCACTTCTGGTAACCGAAGTCCACACCATTTTCACCTACGCTCAGGCGGGATATGTTCAGGCCGTTTCCGCCAGCTAGAGCGCAATCCGACAAATTGCGCAGCACCTTTCGGATAACGTGCGGGACAAAACAATAACTAAGAGCGGAATACTGATTCCATCAAATCACATTCCGCTCTAAGGCGCCGGCATTTCAGGAAGCATCGGAAACCATCAGGTGCAGGTAGTTAACATTCGTCCCAGAATCTTATGCCGCTCGTCTGGATTGGCAAGGCCTTGCGGCCGGGAGGCCATCGGGCTAAACGCGGCCCATGTCCCACCCGCTCATAATCGCCTTCGATGGACCAGCCGCTTCGGGCAAGGGCACCCTGGCCTCGGTGATTGCCGCTGACTACGGCCTGCCGTTCCTGGATACCGGCCTGCTGTACCGGGCTGCTGGCTATCTTGCAGACGTCGAGGGCATCGACCCGGCGCAGGCCGCTGCGCGTATTACCCCTGAACTTTTGGCCGACGAGGCCCTGCGTGGTCGTGTGGCCGGAGAGCGCGCCTCCCAGGTCGCCGCCCTTCCCGCCGTCCGCGCGGCGCTGAAACAGTTCCAGATCGACTTCGCCTATCAGCCTTCGGGCGCCGTCCTTGATGGTCGCGATATCGGCACCGTCATCGCTCCGGACGCCACGGTGAAACTCTTCGTCACCGCCACGCCGGAGATACGGGCTAACCGCCGCTGGAAGCAACTGGTCAAAAGCAATCCAGGCCTGACGTTCGAAGACGTTCTGAGCGATATCCGAATTCGCGACGAACGTGATTCGTCGCGGTCAAGTGCCCCCCTGGAAAAAGCTGGCGATGCCCTCTTGCTGGACACCTCCGACTTGGGTATAGAAGCGGCCATCGCGGCTGCGCGATCCCTTGTGAAAGACCGTTGTGGCGACATCTGACGCCAAATTCCAACGTCGGTCTATTGAGGCACACACAACAGGGACGTCTTTGGAGCGCAAGCACTTCCCGAAAAGTGGCTACCACTTTTCGGATAAGAAGTGCGACCACTAACGGTGGAAGCTCGCAGTCTACCCCTTGGGGCCCGGCATAAGCCTGCCTCCCAAATATCCTTTTGAAAAATCCAAAGCCGCACCCCGTGCGAACGCCTCTGCGCCCTTGCCTCAAAAGGTGCGCAGGGACTCCCGTTTGACGGACACGCGCCAACACACCAAGAGATTACATGAGCGAATACAACCCCTCGCGTGAAGATTTCGCCGCCCTGCTCGACGAATCGATGCACGGCCGCGACATGCTCGAAGGCCAGGTCATCCACGGCCTGATCGTCGCAGTCGATAAGGACTATGTCACGGTCGATGTCGGTCTGAAGACCGAAGGCCGCGTTTCCCTGAAGGAATTCGGCACCGAAGGTTCGGCGCTGAAGGTCGGCGACACCGTCGAAGTCTATCTGGAACGCGTCGAGAACGCCATGGGCGAAGCCGTTATCTCACGCGAAAAGGCCCGTCGTGAAGAAGCCTGGACTCGTCTGGAAGCCATCTTTAACCGAGGCGAACCGGTCATGGGCACCATTGTCGGCCGCGTCAAGGGCGGCTTTACCGTTGATATGGACGGCGCTTCCGGCTTCCTGCCTGGCAGCCAGGTCGATATCCGTCCGGTGCGCGACGTCGCGCCTCTGATGGGCAAGGAACAGCCCTTCGCCATCCTGAAGATGGACCGCCCGCGCGGCAATATCGTCGTGTCGCGCCGCGCTATTCTGGAAGAAGCCCGTGCCGAACAGCGCACTGAACTGGTTGGCCAGCTGGCCGAGGGCGAAATCCGCGACGGTGTTGTCAAGAACATCACCGACTACGGCGCGTTCGTCGACCTGGGCGGCATCGATGGCCTGCTGCACGTCACCGACATGTCGTGGAAGCGCGTTTCGCACCCGTCGCAAGTCCTCAACGTCGGCGACGCGGTCCGTGTCCAGATCATCAAGATCAATCCGGACACACAACGCATTTCGCTGGGCATGAAGCAGCTCCAGAGCGACCCGTGGGAAAACGTCGACACCAAGTATCCGGTCGGCGGCAAGTTCTCGGGCCGTATCACGAACATCACCGACTACGGCGCTTTCGTCGAACTGGAATCGGGCGTCGAAGGCCTGGTCCACGTGTCGGAAATGTCCTGGACCAAGAAGAACGTCCACCCGGGCAAGATCGTCTCCACCTCTCAAGAGGTTGAGGTTGTCGTCCTCGAAGTCGATGCCTCCAAGCGCCGCGTGTCGCTCGGCCTGAAGCAGGCCCAGGAAAACCCCTGGGATCAGTTCCTGCGTCAGCACCCGATCGGCTCGACCATCGAAGGCGAAGTCAAGAACGCGACCGAATTCGGTCTGTTCGTCGGCTTCGAAAACGACATCGACGGCATGGTGCACCTGTCCGACCTCGACTGGAATGTTCCGGGCGAAGAAGCTATCGGCCGTTACAAGAAGGGCGATGTCGTCAAGTCCAAGGTTCTGGATGTCGATGTTGACAAGGAGCGCATCTCGCTGGGCATTAAGCAGCTCGGCAACGATCCGATGACGGGCGACACCTTCAAGAAGGGCCAGACCGTTACCGTAACTGTGACCGAAGTCACCACGGGCGGTATCGAGGTCAGGTTCGGCGAAGATGACGCGCCCATGTCTGCCTTCGTCCGCAAGTCGGACCTTTCGCGCGACCGCAACGAACAGCGTGTCGAGCGCTTCGCCGTCGGCGACCGCATTGACGCCCAGGTTACCAATATCGATAAGGCGGCCCGCAAGGTCTCCGTCTCGATCAAGGCCCTGGAAATGTCAGCTGAAAAGGAAGCCATCGAACAGTACGGCTCGCAGGATTCCGGCGCTTCGCTGGGTGACATCCTGGGCGCCGCCCTGCGCGACAAGCAAGGGTCCTAGGAGCTAGCACCCGGAATCGCTACGGTGTTTACGCACTAAAGCGCAATCCGATAAAGTGGGCACCACTTTTCGGAAAAATTGCGCCAAGATAAAAACTTAGAGCGGGGTTTTGATTCCATCAAAACTCATCCCGCCCTAAAGCGATAACTTATAAACTCATAAGAAGCCGGAGCCGCAAGGTTCCGGTTTTTTTATGTACGAATGTCCCTCCCGAGGCCCAGTTTCCTGCTGTCAGATTTTTATCGGGGGATTATGTAGCTTGCGCCGGGCGCGTTCGTTCTCAGCCAGCAGCCAACACATAGGAGCTTATCATGACCGACACCCCCGTTATTGATCCCGCCCTGTACAACGGCGTCATCGCCTATCTTAATGTCGTCGGCGCCGCCGACGCCGCCGAGTTCTACAAGAAGGCATTCGAGGCAGAGGAACTGAACCGCATGCCGGCCGACGATGGTCGCCTGATGCACTGCCATCTCAAGATCCATGGTGGCTCGCTCATGCTTTCCGATGCCTTCCCCGAGTTCGGCTATCCGCACCAGCCGTCGCACAGCTTCACCATGATGATTGTCGACGACGTGATCGACCCCTGGTGGACCCGCGCCGTCGAGGCCGGCTGCGAGGTGGTATCGGAACTGAAGGTCGAATTCTGGGGCGATCGCTTCGGCACCTTAAAGGACCCTTACGGTGTCCACTGGGCGTTCAACGAGCCGCAGAAAACGACCTGAGCCCTCTTCGCTACCGGAAAAATACCAATCTATTCCTTTTTGGCAGACGACGTAGTTAATGCTGCGGCTGCTTCGTTTAAGTCACAGGATCAAAAGGTTTTTTCGAATTGTTTGCAGATGCGAAACTTAGGTGATATGCGTCGTGGTTTGACGCGTGGCGAATCCGCGCACAATCTTCCCAAAAGTTGAAAAAACTTCAGTTTGGTAGCGGTATCAGCACGTTAATTTATCGACAACCCCTTGAACATGCTTTAATTTTCGATCATGCTCATTATTCCAGGTTCACTTGCTGGGGGAGAGACCAATGCTGAAATCGGAACTGATTGAACGTTTGGCTTCCGAATACCCGCACCTGACGCAAAAAGACGTCGAGCGGGCGGTCAATCTTATTCTCGAATCGATGATCTCCACCCTTGAAAAGGGCGGTCGCGTCGAACTGCGTGGCTTCGGCGCCTTGTCGGTCCGCTCGCGGCCGGCCCGTGCGGGTCGCAATCCCCGCACCGGCGAGGCGGTCAACGTACCGGCCAAACACGTTCCCTTCTTCAAGAGCGGTAAGGAGCTGCGAGAGCGCCTCAACCTCGGCGGCGACGATAACGAGGACTAACTCCAGACTGAGACTGAGGCCATGAGTATTGTTTCTGAATTCAAGACCTTTATGTTGCGCGGCAATGTCATCGACCTGGCGGTCGGTGTTGTCATCGGCGCGGCCTTTGGCAAGATCGTGACCTCTCTGGTCGAAAACATCATCATGCCGCCGATCGGCGTGGTTACCGGCGGTGTTGACTTTTCCGACCTGAAATGGGTCCTGGTCCCGGCCAATGCCGCCACCGGCGCGACCGAAGCCGCTATCTCCTACGGCTTGTTCATCAACACCCTGATCCAGTTCCTGATCGTCGGCACAGCCATCTTCCTGGTGGTCAAGGCGATCAACAAGCTGATGCCGCCACCGCCGGCGGCTCCCCCGGCCCCGACCGGCCCGTCACAGGAAGAACTGCTGGCCGGCATTCTGGCCGAGCTGAAGAAAAAGAACGCGGGGTAGAGCCCCTCTCCCCGCTCGCGGGGAGAGGTTAGGGTGAGGGGCATGCGGACCATACGGTTTCTCGAAATCATCCTACAAGCCCCTCAGGCTCGCCGCCCCGCGCCGATCGCCTTCTCTTCGTTCGGCTCTCGTCCTCTCCCCGCAAGCGGGGAGAGGTAAAAAGCGGTGCATCTCAACACCGACTCACGCCATTTAGTCGCCATGAGCGATGATCTCTTTGCGCCGTCAGCGGACCCGCGCTGGTTCACCATTCCGTCGGGACGGCCGTTCCTCGACGACCTGGCGCGTGGCCTGTGCCGGTCGCTGGGTAAAGACCTCCCCGAAGCCCAGATTCTTACCCCGACCCGGCGCGGCGCCCGCGCCATGGCCCGGGCCTTTTCCACACAGACCCGCGGCGGCGCCCTGCTGCTGCCCCAGATCCGCGCCATCGGCGATCTCGACGAAGGCGAACCACCCTTCGACCTCGAAGCCCTGGGTCTGGACTTGCCGTCGGCCATCTCGTCCCTGCGTCGCCGCTTCGAGCTGGCCCGGCTGATCACCGAACACTACAGGGGTCTGGAAGGCCGCAATGTCTCGGGCAAGCTGGCCCTGGAACTGGCCGATAGCCTGGCCAAGTTCTTCGACTCCCTGGCCCTCGAAGAGGTCGACGCCACCGATCGGTTGCACAGCCTGGTCACCGGCCAGGGCGGTGATCAATACAGCCTCGATAGCTGGGCGCAGCACTGGCAGGTCTCGGCACGGTTCCTGTCCATCGCTGTCGAAGCCTGGCCCAAACGACTCGACGAACTGGGCATGATGGATCCATCCCAACGCCAGGTGACGCTGATACGCCGCCTGATTGATCAGTGGACGGAGCATCCGCCCAAAACGCCCCTGATCCTGGCCGGCACCACTGGATCGGCGCCGTCCACCGCCGATCTGGCCAAGGTCGTCGCCGCGGCCTCTATGGGTGCCGTGGTCCTGCCCGGGCTCGATCTGTCCCTGGCCGACGATGCCTGGGACCAGATCGAGGAGTCCCACCCCCAGGGCACGATGAAGCGGTTGCTGGACCGCCACCACGTCCCACGCGCCACTGTCCGCGTCTGGCCGGTGTCGCTGGAGACGGACAGCCGCAAGTCCAATGCCCGTCGCCGCCTGCTCAACGAAGCCCTGCGCCCGGCCGAGGCCACCAAGGACTGGCGCGACCAGATCGCCGCCCTGCGCGCCGAAAGCGCCGCCGCGATCAGCGACGGCCTCGATGGTCTGACCGAGATCAACGCCGCCCGCGACGAAGAAGCGGCTACCGTCATCGCCCTGCTGATGCGCGAGACACTGGAAACGCCGGGCAAGACGGTGGCCCTGGTGACGCCCGATCTGACCCTGGCGCGGCGCGTGTCGGCGCGGCTGACACGATGGGGCCTGCAGGCCGATTCCTCCGCCGGTGAGCCCCTGGCCAACAGTCTCACCGGCCGCTTCCTCCTCGACCTGATGACCCTGCTGCAAACCCCGTGCGACCCCGTCGCCATCCTGTCGCTATGGGGCCATCCCGCCTGCATTTTCGCCACTGAACCTGGACGCACCCAGGTCGAGATGTACGGTCTGCGTGGCGCCACACCCAACGATATGGACTCGGTCCGCGCCGCCTTGGTGGAGCGTAACAAGGACACCGACCTGTGGGATCGCTACGCCGCGGCCATCCTGCCGGTCGCCAAGATGCCGATCTCCGACCTCGGCGACGCCGCGACCCGCATTACCCGCCTGGCGGAAAGCTTAAGTCTCGACGACGGCCAGGCCCTGTGGGCGGGGGCGGCCGGGGCCAGCGCCGCCGAACTGCTGGCAGGGCTGATCCGTGAAGGTACCGGCTACACCGTCGAAACCCTGCGCGATGTTGCCGATATCCTGGGTCAATTGATCCGCAACGGCAAGGTCCGCACCGGTGGCAACACCCATCCGCGGCTGCTCATCCTGGGGGCCATCGAGGCCCGCATGGTCACGGCCGATCGGCTGATCCTGGCCGGGCTGGAAGAAGGTGTGTGGCCCCAGGCGCCCGATCTTGACCCCTTCCTGTCGCGGCCGATGCGCGCAGCCCTTGGCCTGCCCTCGCCGGAGCGCCGTACCGGCCTGTCGGCCCACGACTTCGTCCAGGCCGCCTCGGCGCCGGAAACCTTCCTGGTGACCCGCCACCGCCGTGAGGGCGAACCCCAGGTGCAGTCGCGCTGGCTATGGCGGCTGCAAACCCTGTGCAAAGGCGCCAAGGTCGATATCCCCAGCGATGGCAGGTGGCTGGACTGGGCGCGCGCGCTGGATCGTGGCCTGAGCAACAAACCGCCGGCGCTGAAACCCGCGGTGCGGCCCAACCCCAAGCCGCCGGTCGAGGCGCGGCCCAAAAAGCTGTCGGTCACCGAGGTCGAGGTCTTCATCCGCGACCCTTACGCCATCTACGCCAAGCACGTCCTGGCCCTAAGGCCGCTGGATCGGCCCAACGAGCCCGTCGAAGGGCGTCAGCGCGGCACCGCCATCCACAAGAGCCTGGAGCGCTTCGTCACCGAAGATACCCAGCTTGGTAAGGCCGGCATCGACCGCCTGTGCGACCTGCTGCACGAGGAACTGGCGGCCACCCGCCTCTCGCCGGCGCAGATGGCGCTGCAAAAGCCGCTGCTGCCCGGCATGGCGGCTGAATTTATCCGCTTCGAAGCTGATCGGCGTGCCCACCGCCCGAAGTTGCATATCGAACAGCGCGGCGAACTGAAGATCGGCGACTTCACGCTGGTAGCCAAGGCCGACCGCATCGAACTGCGCGACGATGGCGTCGATATTCTCGATTTCAAGACCGGCCCCGCCCCCTCTGCCAAGGCCGTGGCAGCCGGCTTCTATCCGCAACTCACCCTGACGGCGGCCATCCTGAAACAGGGTGGCTTTGCCGACATCCGCGCCGACCGCCCCTTGGGCGACCTGCTCTATGTCCGGGTGGCGCCGGATGTCACCAAGCCACAATCGGCCGTACAGAAGGGCCTCTTCGCCCATGATCTGGCCGATGCGGCGCTCAGCAGCCTGCGCCGGCGAATCTTCGCCTATGCCGAAGTCGACAAGGGCTATCTGTCGTGGACCGCGCCGCAGTTCCTCAAGACCCGAGCCGGCGACTACGACCAGTTGGCGCGGCTGTACGAATGGTATGTTCTGGGCACGGAAGACGCCGAAGACACCGCGGAGGAGGAGGTATGAATGCCAATCCGCAAAATACAGCCGCCGATCCGAAGGCGTCGTGCTTCCTGACCGCCAATGCCGGATCGGGCAAGACCTCCACCCTGGTCAACCGCGTGGCGCGATTGCTGCTCAGCCGAGCCGATCCGGCGCATATCCTGTGCGTCACCTACACCAAGGCCGCCGCCGCCGAAATGCAGGATCGCCTGTTCCAACAGTTGGGAGGCTGGGCCGTTGCCGAGGACGATGAGCTGATCGACGACCTGGAACGCATCGGTGAGCCGACCCACGATCTGCCGCGCGCCCGGGCCCTGTTCGCCAGGGCGCTGGAGACACCGGGCGGGCTGAAGATCCAGACCATCCACGCCTTTTGTGAAAAGCTACTGCGCCGGTTTCCGCTCGAAGCGCAGCTGTCGCCGGCCTTCAAGGTGTTGGACGATCTGCTCGCCGACGACCTGGCGGACAAGGCCAGCACCGCCGTCCTGACCCTGGACGCGCCCGGTCTCGAAGCTGTCGCTGAGACGCGCGACCGTTTGATCCGTAAGCTGAAGGTCATGGGTTTCGAGAAGCTGCTGGGCCAGTTCATCCATCAGCACGATGCCCTGCAGGAGCGTTATAGACATCTCGAAAGCCAATCGGAGGACTGGCAGACCGCCCTGTTTCACAGCTTGGGTCTGGACGGTGTCTGCACGACGCAAGAATGCCTCGACGCCTACGCCGACACCCTGGAATGGCACCTCCTGGAAGATCTCGGTCAGACGCTTCTGAGCGGGACTACCGCCACCAACCAAAAGGCCGGCCAGGCCTTCCTGGACCTGTATGAAAGCAAGATTTCCGGCCGGCCGTTCGAATTCGAAGACATCCGGGGCATCTTCCTGACGCAAGCCGGCACGCCGCGCAAAAATATCTACACCAAGGGTACCGCCCCGGCCGATGCGCGCTATCTCGACCGCATGGCCGAGGAGGTTGTGGCCCTTGCCGACCGGCTGAAGGCGGTGGAAATCGCCAGCAACACGCTGGATGCCCTGCGGTTGTTTGAAATTTTCAGCTTTGTGTACCAGCGCGAAAAGCGCGGTGAAGGCGCGCTCGATTTCACCGACCTGATCAACCGCACTAAAGATCTGCTGCGCGACCCGGACCAGGCAGCGTGGGTGTTGTACAAACTGGACGGCGGCCTCGACCATATCCTGGTCGACGAGGCTCAGGACACCTCGGAAGAACAATGGATCATTGTCGATGCCCTGTCGTCGGACTTCTTTTCCGGAGAAGGTGTCACACGCGCGATTCGCACCCTGTTCGCCGTCGGTGACGAGAAGCAGTCCATCTATGGCTTCCAGGGCGCCGACCCGCGCGAGTTCCTCAAGGCCCGCGCCCAGATCAGCCAGCGCGCCCACGACGGCGGTGCCAATCTGGTCGAGCCGCAATTAATCGACTCCTGGCGGTCCTTGCCGGAAATCCTGGGCTTTGTCGATGCGGTTTTCAAGGCCGATGATGTCCAGCGCGCGTTGAATTTTTCTTCCGACCCGATCCAACATATCGCGCGCCGCAGCGATGCGCCGGGCGTGGTGGAGCTGTGGCCCATGGCCCGGCCGATCGCTGCCGCGGAAACCACCGCTGATGATGAGGACGAACAGGCGGCGTTGGACGATCCCGGTCGCAACCCACCCTCCAAGCGCCTGGCCAAACAGATTGCCGCCACCATCCGGTCCGAGATCGCCGCCGGACGCACCATCTATGACAAGGACTTAAAACGCCGCCGCACCGTCCATGCCGGTGATGTCCTGATCCTGGTGCGCAAGCGCGACCACCTGTTCGAGCATATCATCCGTGAACTGAAGGTCTCCGGAGTTGCCGTTTCCGGCGCCGACCGGCTGAAGCTGGGCGACCACATCGCTTTCCAGGACCTGCGCGCGCTCTTGCGGGTGTGCCTGCAGCCGATGGATGCCCTGTCCCTGGCCTGCGTCCTGCGCTCGCCGCTCTGCGACCTGTCGGAACAGGACCTGTTCGACCTGGCCCACGACCGGCAAATGCCGCTTTGGTCCGCCCTGCTGCACCACCCGGCCACGGAAGGGCCGGTTCATGACGCCCGTATCTTCCTGCTGTGGGCGCAGAAGGCCGCCTGGCAACTGACCGCCTTCGACTTTCTGGCGCGTGTATTGAACCGCCGCGATCTTGCCGGCCGCAGCGTTCGCCAGCGCTTCCTGACACGACTGGGCGACGAATGCGAAGACGTGCTGGACGAAACCCTGGCCCTGGCGCTGAAAGGCGAGGGCTCCGGGGCCGTGGGCCTGAGCGCCTGTCTCGACCTGTTCGAATTTCAGGCTTCGCAGATCAAACGCGAACAGGAGGAGGGCGGTCACGCCGTCCGGGTGATGACGGTGCACGGCTCCAAGGGGCTGGAAGCGCATTGGGTCATCGTCCCGATCGGGCCGCAGTATGGCGCGCGCAAGGAAGATCTGATCCTGACTGGCGAAGACGGCCAGATGTATCTCTGCGCCGGCGGCAAGAAGGCCGATACGGCGGTGACGGCCGATATCCGCGACAGCCGCGCTTTGCGGGAAGAGCAGGAAAGCCTGCGGCTCTTCTACGTCGCCCTGACCCGGTCGCGCGACCGGTTGACGGTCTGCGCCTATACGGGCACCAAGCCGGCGACCGCCGGCAACTTCCCGTCATGGTACGACCTGGCGTCGGACGCCTTTGATCGGCTGGAGACCACCTCCGAGGTGATGCCTCTGGTCAATCCATTCGACGAAGGCGAAGCATATGAAGAGGCCCTGGTCCGGGTTTACGGCGAACACAGCGAGGCCTTGCCGGCTGAGTCGCGGATTCGTGAGCGCGAAATCCCCCTGCCGGAATTTGTCCTGGCCATGGTCACCCATGACGATATCGAGACCGAGCGCTGGGCAGCCATTTCGCAGATGGGCGATGAGGACCGCACTGAGGCCGAAATCGCACCATCACCGTTGCAGTCCCTGGGGAATCTGAGCCGGTACCGTCGCGGCAACCTGATCCACAAGCTGTTCGAAATCCTGCCCGATATCGCACCGGACAACCGTGAAGCCGTCGCCGGCCGTTATCTCAATCGCCAGGCCGACCTGAGCGACGACCAGCGCAGCGAGATGATGGGCGCGGTCATGGCTGTGCTCGACGATGCCCGCTTTGCCGAGGCCTTCGGGCCGCAATCACGACCGGAAGTCGCTCTGGCGGGTCAGATCGGGCTCAATGCGCGTGGCGAGGCCATCATGCTGTCGGGCCGCATCGACCGTCTGGTTGTCACCGCCGATCGCGTCCTGATCATCGATTACAAGTCCAATCGCCCGGCGCCCGACCGCGCCGAAGATGCCGCGGTAGCCTATCAGCGCCAAATGGCTGGCTATGTCGCCCTGCTACGTCAGGTCTATGCCGACCGGGCGGTCGAAGCCGCCTTGCTGTGGACCGACGGGCCGCGCCTGACGCCGATGTCGCAGACATTAGTCCAACTGAGGCTGGAAGAGATTCTTTCTCGCTGAGGCTTGCGTTGATTTCACCTGCGACACCTCCTACATTCGTGACAAAGATTGAAAGGAGCCAACTATGGCGACGCATAAAATTACCGACGAGAGCTTTGAGGCCGATGTGCTGAAATCCGATACGCCGGTTCTGGTGGACTTCTGGGCCGAATGGTGTGGGCCGTGTAAGCAGATTGCCCCTATCCTGGAAGAGTTGGCGGAAGGCCTGGGCAGCAAGATCAAGATCGTCAAGTTGAATATCGAGGACAGCCCGATGACGCCGTCGCGCTTCGGCGTCCGTGGCATTCCGACGATGATGCTGTTCAAGAACGGTCAGATGACGGCGATGAAGGTCGGCGCCCTGCCGAAGGCCAAGCTGCTGGAATGGCTTAACGAATCAGGCGTGGGTTAAGCCTTATTTTACCTCTCCCCGCCTGCGGGGAGAGGACGAGAGCGGAACGAAGTGAACGCGATCGGGTGAGGGGCGGCGAGCCTGAGGGGCCTGTAGAGGACGGAGTTCTCGGAAGACGCCCCTGCCCCTCACCCTAACCTCTCCCCGTGAAGAACGGGGAGAGGGGTTTCTACAGCGCTCATCTCGGCCACGTCTTCTTCGACATGGCCAGCACATCCCCCGCCAGATACAGCGAACCGCAGATCAACACACGGCAAGGCTCAGCTGGTAAAGACTTGATAACCTGCAAAGGGCTCTCGGCGGAAAACGCCCTGAGCCCTTTTGCTCTCGCAGCCTGAGCCAATACGTCAGGCGCGATCACCGCCTCGCTGGAGAAACCAACGCAGGCAAGGTCGGCCTCCACCCCGGCAAAAGCGGCGAAAAACTCACCAGCATCCTTGGTGTTAATCAGCCCGCAGATCAGGTGCAACGGCTTGGCATCCCGCGCCTGCATCCGGTCTAAAAAATCGCGCAAAGCCCGCGCTGCATGGGGGTTATGCCCGCCATCCAGCCACAGATCCGACCCGTGGGGCAGGGCGTCGAACAACGGCCCGGCTTTCAGTGCCTGCAACCGTCCCGGCCACACCGCGGTCTGCAATCCCGCGTCAATGGCTTCCGGCGACCAGTCCAACAGCCGCGCCGCCTTGATGGCGACCGCGGCATTGCCAATCTGATGCTCGCCTGGCAAACGCGGCAATGACAAATCCAGCAGGGCGTCCTCGTCCTGAAACACCAACCGATCGCCTTCGCGCCAGGCGTCGAAACCTTCACCGGCAAATTCCAACGCTACATTCAATTTCAAAGCCTGCCGCTCCAGCGCGGCGCGGGCCTCATCGGCCTGGCGCGCCGACACGGCCGGCACACCGCGCTTGAAGATACCCGCCTTTTCCCGGGCTATCTGGGACAACTCTTCGCCCAGGAAGTCCTTGTGGTCGTAATCGATCGGCGTAATCAAGGTCAGCTTCGGCCGGACCACAATATTGGTCGCGTCCAGATTCCCGCCCAGCCCGGTCTCCAGCAGCAACAGGTCGGCCGGTGTTTCCGAAAAGGCCAGAAACGCCGCCGCCGTCGTAGCTTCGAAGAAGGTCAGGGGTTCGCCACCATTGGCCTTTTCAACGCGGTCCAGCGCATCGGCTAAGGTCTCGTCGGAAATCAGCGTCCCGGCCAGGCGTATGCGTTCGGCAAACCGCACGAGATGCGGTGACGTATAGACATGGGCACAAAGCTCTTGCGCCTCCGCCATGGCGCGCAGCAGGGCCAGGGTCGAACCCTTGCCGTTGGTACCGGCGACATGGACCACGGGCGGCAGCCGGTCCTGCGGATTGCCCAAGGCCTCGCACACCCGCAGCATACGGTCGAGGTTCAGGTCGATCCGCTTGGGATGCAAGGCTTTCAGGCGCTCCAGCGGCGCATCGAACGGCAGCAGGCGATCGGTCATGACGCCGGTTTAGGACGATTAGAAGTGCGTGTCGAGCGCGACGACAGCATCCTTGTCCGGCCGGCGGATCAGCCAGGCCACGAGGGCACACCCAGCCGCCCAAAGACTATACAGGATCAGGTCCTTGACCAGGTCCGGATTGCCACCCAGGCTGACCAGCAGGATGTAGGCAAGTCCCGCGCAGCCACCTGCCAGTGTGTAGGACACAAGACCGTGCCGTTTGAGCGCGTAGAGCACTGCGTGTCCGGGCAGACCGACCGGCACCGCCAGCAAGGCGACTATGAAAGATCCAAAAAACAACAACGTGCCGTAACCGTCATTCAATTCCGGATCGGGATTTTCAGAGACCAGGCCGGTAAAGGGAAGCGCAACCGCCGTACTCAGCACAGCGCCCAAACCCAACCCGGCCAAGCTTTTCAGCACGCGCGTTGCTTTGATCTCTATCGCCATCGCCCCCCGGCCGCTCCGCTTAGGCCGCCTTACGACGGCCGCCCATCAGCATCGACATCAGCGCACCCAGCACTTCCGGCAGTTCGGAGCGCGGCACCACACGGTCGACCATACCCTTTTCGACCAGGTACTCCGAACGCTGGAAGCCCTCCGGCAGTTTTTCGCGGATAGTGGTTTCGATAACGCGCGGACCGGCGAAACCGATCAGGGCGCCCGGCTCGGCCAGGTGAATATCGCCCAGCATCGCGTACGAAGCGGTCACCCCACCGGTGGTCGGGTCGGTCAGAACAACGATATAGGGCAGTTGCGCCGCCTTCAGTTCCTGGATCGCCAGGGTGGTGCGCGCCATTTGCATCAGAGACAAGGCGCCTTCCTGCATGCGGGCACCGCCGGCGGCCGTAAAGGCTACCATCGGGCATTTGCGCGCCACGGCCTGGCGTGCGGCGGCGATAAAGCCTTCACCCGCCGCCATGCCCAACGACCCGCCCATAAAGGCGAAATCCTGGACCAGCACGACGCAGGGCGTGCCCTGAACCACACCGAAGCCGGCCGCCATGGTGTCCTGTTCGCCGGTCGCGGCGCGCGCCGCCTTCAGGCGTTCGGAATAGGGCTTGCCGTCGGAAAAATGCAGCGGGTCTTCGTGGACTCCCGGCAGGGGCAGATCTTCCCAGCGGCCGTCGTCAAAGGTGAACTTCATCCGCGCGTCGGGACCGATGCGCATATGGCGGCCCGAAGGGGTCACCCACATGGCCGCTTCCAGGTCCGAGCGGTAAATCATATCGCCGGTGTCGGGGTCCTTGACCCAGAGATTCTCAGGCGTTTCGCGCCGGCTGACCAGCTTGGAGACGCCAGGGGCGATCTTGGCCAGCCAGCCTCCGCGTTCGCGGCGTTCAGGTGGTTTCGCCGTCATGGGCAGTTTTGGACCCTTGGTCGTGTCAGCCATAGCCATACTATCTGCTACTCCTTAACGCGCCGAATGCACAGCCTGAGCCAAAATTGCGACCTTTTCCAGCACTTTCGCTTTGGCGACGTGTGATTCGGGTAACTTTTTTGTTGCCTCCAGCGCTTCGCTCCCTGAGAGCGCATTGGTATGCTCTAACGCTTCGCTTCTTGAGAGCGCTAACTTGATTTCGTCAACAAGTGCTGAACCGACGACAGCGGCGTCTGAAATTCGCGCCACGGCAGCCGCCTGCTCGGGCGAGCGAATGCCGAAACCAACCGCCACCGGCAGTTGCGCCGCGTCCTGGACCTTGCGGACCTCGCCGGCGATCGCGGAGGCATCAACGGCCTTGACGCCCGTCACGCCGGTGACCGAGACGTAATAGACAAAGCCGCGTGTCCGCTTGACCAGAGTCTTGAGACGCTCGGTATCGCTGGTCGGCGTGACGAGGCGTATCAAGGCAACGTCCTGCGCATCCAGGGCGTCCGCCAGTCCGTCGGCCTCTTCCGGCGGACAGTCGACGACGATCATGCCGTCGGCCCCGACCTGAGCCATCTTCGCCGCCCAGGCTTCGTAGCCCAGAAATTCGACCGGGTTCATGTAACCCATCAAAATGAGCGGTGTGGTCTCATCGACCTCACGAAAACGGCGGACCAGTTCGAAGACGTCCCGGATCTTGGTTCCGGCCTTGAGCGACCGTTCCGCGGCGTGCTGAATGGTCGGACCTTCGGCCATCGGATCGGAAAACGGGAAGCCCAGTTCGATCAGGTCGGCGCCGGCCGCTGGCAACCCCTTCAGGATCTCGAACGTCGTGTCGAGGTCGGGGTCCCCCGCCATGATGTAGGCTATAAAGGCCGCCTGGTTCTTCGCTTTCAGACCGGCAAAGACGGCATCGATACGTGAAACGGTCATGCGCTGATCCTTCCCAGGCCAAGATGCTTCGACACGGTGGCGATATCCTTGTCGCCGCGACCAGACAGGTTCAACACAATGATGCCGTCCTTGCCGATCTCGCGCGCGAGCTCACCCACACGGGCGATAGCGTGCGCCGATTCCAGGGCCGGGATGATGCCCTCCAGCTTCGACGTGAGCTGAAAAGCTTCCAGTGCCTCGGCGTCGGTCGCCGTGATGTAACGGGCCCTGCCGGTCTTGAACAGGTGGGCATGCTCTGGCCCGATGCCGGGATAGTCCAGCCCGGCCGAGATGGAATGGCCCTCCAGGATCTGGCCGTCGTCGTCCTGCAGCAGGTAGGTACGGTTGCCGTGCAACACGCCCGGACGGCCGCCGTTCAGCGAAGCGGAGTGACCGTTATAGACCTCAAGCCCATGGCCTGCGGCTTCGACGCCGACGATTTTTACGCTTTCGTCGTCGATGAAGGGGTGGAACATGCCAATGGCGTTGGACCCGCCGCCGATACAGGCGATGACGGCATCGGGCAGGCGGCCTTCCTGTTCCAGGATCTGCTGGCGGGTTTCCTTGCCGATGATGGTCTGGAAATCGCGGACCATTTCCGGGTAGGGATGCATGCCAGCCGCCGTTCCGATCATGTAATAGGTGTCGTCGACATTTGTCACCCAGTCACGCAGGGCTTCATTCAGGGCATCCTTTAGCGTGCCGTTGCCGGCCGTGACCGGCGTAACCTCAGCCCCCATCAACTTCATGCGAAAAACGTTGGGGGCCTGCCGCTCGACATCGGTCGCGCCCATATAGACGACAAGGGGCAGATCAAACTTGGCGCACACGGTCGCCGAAGCGACACCGTGCTGGCCGGCGCCGGTTTCGGCGATGATCCGGGTCCGGCCCATGCGTTTGGCCAACAGGATCTGGCCGATGCAGTTGTTGATCTTGTGCGCGCCAGTGTGGTTCAGCTCTTCACGTTTGAAGTAGATTTTTGCGCCACCATGGTGGGCGGTAAGGCGCTCAGCCAGATACAGCGGCGACGGACGGCCGACAAAGTGCTTCAGCAGGCTGTGATACTGCGCCCAGAAACCCGGATCACTCTTGGCGCTTTGCCAGGCGGCGGTCAGCTCCAGCACCAGCGGCATCAGGGTCTCAGGCACATAGAGACCGCCGAATTCCCCGAACCGGCCTTTCGAATCCGGCTGGGAATAGGTGTTGAGACGCAGATCGTTCACTGCAAAGGGTCCTTATCTTGGCTCGACATTTACTCTGGCGGATACGTCTGTCACGCACCATCAGATCAAGCGAGGCATGGTTCCGGCTTAAAGAAAGAAGGGTTTATAGCGACTTTACGGTCTTAAGGAAGACGGAAATAAGCTCTTCATCCTTAACGCCAGGCGAGGATTCAACCCCTGAGGAGACATCCACCATCGAAGCTGCACTCAATTGGAGAGCATCGGCGATATTTTCGCTCGTCAGGCCCCCGGCCAGGAACCACGGCCGGGACCCCCTCCAGCTGCGCATCAGGCTCCAGTCAAAACTTATTCCCAATCCGCCTGGCAGGGCGGCGTCTTTCGGCGTCTTGGCGTCAAAAAGCAGATGCTCGGTGTCATAGGCCGCAGCTGCGGCTATGTCCCTGGCCGTTTCGACGCTGATCGCCTTGATCACAGGCAAACCAAAGCGCCGGCGCACCTCGGCCGTCCGCTCGGGCGTCTCATGACCATGCAGTTGGATCATATCCGGCCGGACCGAATCCGTAATTGTCCGCAATAGTTCATCATCAGGGTTAACAACGACGCATACCAGCGGTGTTAAAATACCCTCTTCGCGAATCGCATGCATCAGCTGTGCCATTGACTCAAGTGTCAAATGGCGCGGACTTTTCGCGAAATGGATGAAGCCGAGGTAATCCGCGCCACCTTGTGCGGCCACGTTTGCAGCCCCAAGCGAAGAAATCCCGCATATTTTCGACAAAACAGTCATAATTCCCTGCTGTAGGTCAAACCTTCAGCAAAAATCAACAAATCGATTTTAATTTTGTCTATTAACAAAGCTGGCGCGCGCAACAGCCAGTTGTCAAAAGTGTTTTGAGGGACGCGACAACATGGGCGAGTTTGTGCTGCTGAGCGATATCAGCAATGGAATATGTCTCAAGCTCGCCTTGGCACGCCGGGGCGAGCGTCCGGACGGCGCCGAGCAGTTTCCGTGCGAGACCTGGGACGATTTCCAGGCGTCCATTCGTTATTTTCTCAAAAAACATGACAATCCGGTCCTGATGGGAGCAGCGATTTCGGCTGGCGGTTGGGAACATCGCGGTACCATGGCCATGCCAAACCACCGGTTTACCCTTAATCGCGCCGAGGTCCGCGAATTCCTGAATATTCAGCGCCTTAACCTGGTCAATGACTGCGTTGCCAAGGCCCTGGCGATTCCGCGCCTTGATCGCAGCGAACGCCTTGAGATCTGCGGCGGCGAAGCCCTGGAAGAACAAGTGATCGCCGTCATCAGCACGCATCGAGGACTCGGCCAGGCGGCCCTCGCGCCCGATGGCATGGGCAACTGGACGGCCATGCCGTGCGAAGGCGGCCACTCGGACCTGACCCCGGTCACCGACCTGGAGTGGCGGGTGTGGCAGATCCTGCACGAAAAATACAACGGACATGTTTCGCGCGAACGTGTCGTTTCCATCCCAGGACTGCGCGACCTCTGGCAAGCCCTGGCCAGGCTCGACGGCGAAGACGGCGCCACCGTGCCGGAAGCTGAACTGATCGTCAGTCGCGCCCGTATCGGCGACGCCCGCTGCCGCCAGGTCGTCGATCTGAGCATGGGCTGGTTTGCTGCCTTCGCGTCTGACGTCGCTCTGATCCTGGGGGCACGTGGCGGTGTTTATCTGGCTGGCGACCTGATGGACATGATTGGCGACCAACTCGATGTCGACGCCTTTGTAACCCGTTACAGTGACAAGGGTCGGCTCAGCACCTATGTTCGTGAAATCCCAGTTTACCGCGCCACCGCCCGTGATCTCGAAGTCATCGGCCTGGCCACCCTTTTCGATTAAGCCCGTTGAAAAACAACTAAATCGGCTAGCATGGTGACCTTCAAGCGATTTGCGACCTTTGCCGCCGGCAGTCGGCAGTTACTTTTCAACAAGCGCTTAGGATAACCTATGTCAGACCACCTCTTGCTGTGTGATTTCGCCATCGGCGCTGAAGTCGAAATGGCCCTGACGCGGCCGGGCGTGCGCCCGCCAGAGGCAACCCCCTATTCCTGTCCCGACAGAGCCTCTTTCGACGACGCCCTGCTCGATTTTCTCGGCCAGAATGGTCATCCCCATCTTATCGGGGTAGCGATCTCGTCGCGCGGCTGGGAACGCAAGGGCGTTCTGCAACTGCCGCATGAGGGCATGTCGATCGTCCGTGACGATATTCGGGCGCTTTTGGGCGTCCAACGCGTCAATCTGGTCAACAATTTTGTTGCCCGCGCCTTGGCCATTCCCCGTTTGAAGCCCAACGAGGTCGAAAAAATCTGCGGCGATGACGCCATGGACGAACAGGTCATCGCCGTCCTGGGTCCGCACCACGGGCTTGGCCTGGCCGCTCTTGCGCCTGACGGCGCCGGCAGCTGGACCGCGATTCCCTGCGAAGGCGGCCATTCCGATCTGCCTGTCACCACCGATCGCGAGTGGCAGGTCCGCAACATGATGGCCAAGCACCATGGCCATGTCGCCCGTGAATCTGCCATCTCGCTGGAAGGGCTTGTCCAGGTATGGCAAGCCCTGAGTGAACTTGAAGGCGACGAGGTCGTACGCAAGGCGCCAGAAGAGATCGTGGCCCTGGCCAGTATCGGCGACCCACGTGCCCAGGAAGCGGTGCGTTTAAGCATGGGCTGGCTGGCGGCCATGGCATCGGATGTCGGACTGATCTTAGGGGCGCGCGGCGGGATCTACCTCACCGGTGACCTGATGGACCTGATCGGCGACTTGTTCGACGCCGACGCCTTTTGCGAGCGCTACACTGACAAGGGCCGTCTCAGCCGCTATGTCGCCGAAATTCCGGTGTTCAAGACCTTGGCGAACCAACTGGAAATCATCGGCCTGGCGACACTGTTCGATTAAGCATCTGAAGCCACCGCGAAGCGGCATTTAATAGAAATCTGTGGAACCACCCCTATACCGTCGCCGCTACGCGGCAGATTCAGAAAAAAGCTTATCCAACAGCAAGCCGCGCCTCGGCGTTGTCACGTGCTATCGGATCGCCGACATGCATCCAGTCGCCGTCCATCACCACCCCAGCAATCCGGCCCCTCGGCGCCAGCTCGCGCCATATTTTCGCCAGCGAGAAGACTGCGTCTCCTACACTATCGACGATTTGCGGCTTGGTGATGTGCACGCCCATATAGTTTAGCGGCGCTGCTGAGGCCTCGCCCCGGAACCGCAACCGGCTCCGTTCATCCATAAAGAAATCCCCCGCGCCATCGAAGCCGGCGGTCCGTTGCATCGGCGCCAGCAGGAGCGCCACATCCATCTCATCCGGACTCCACAAGTCGCACAGAGCTCGCAGCGCCGTACCGTCGGGTGCGGTTTCCAGCCACACGCTGTCGATATTGGCCGCCCAGATCGGATCTTCCCCCAGCAGCAGCCTTGCCTTCTTCAACCCACCACCGGTTTCCAGCAGGGCCTCGCGTTCGTCTGAAATGACGATGTCGAGATCGCTACGCGCCCGCAAATGGGACTCCAGCCGATCAGCGAAGGCATGGACATTTATGACGAACCGCCTTGCCCCGGCCGCCGCCAGCCGGTCCAGCATATGGTCAATCAGCGTCTTGCCTCCGACCTCGACCAAAGCCTTGGGCCGGTCGTTGGTCAGCGGGCGCATACGGGTACCCAGACCCGCGGCGAGGATAAAAGCCGTCTCAGGAATCATCCGCCCAGCTTATCGCTGAATCCGTAGGCATGGAACCAGTCTTTCAGACCTTCCATGCCGGGCGCCTCAACATTGCGGCCGATATGGCGCCACATCCGCGGAATAAACTGCGCGTAACGCGGCTTTTTGAAATGTACCACAAGCCGGGCGAAAATGCCCAGGATCCGCGCTTCGTTCAAAGTCGCCAAGGCGTTATAGTCGGCCATAAAGGCCGCACGGTCGATATGCGGGCGCAGGCTGAAATAGTGATCGAGCGCTGACCGCTCCAATTCTGGCGAGACATCGCGGCGGGCATCCTGCAGCAGCGACAGCAGGTCCCATGACGGGTGGGCGCGCAGGCAGTCCTGGAAGTCAATCATGCCGACCCGGGCAACCCCGGTGCGGCCCGGCAACCACATAAGGTTTTCAGCATGATAATCGCGATGAGCAAAAGCCGTCGCTCCCGCCTCGGCGCGCTGACGCAGCGGCGACCACAGCGCCTCCCATTCCGCCAAAGCCTTATCCGACAAGTTGTCACCACCGGCATAGCGTGGGTACCATTCGGTAAACAGCCCGGCGCCGGTTTTCAGCGCCAGATCGTCATAGCTCAGTAACGGCCAGCCCTCGGTCCCCAACTGCCCGGGCAACACCGCCGGCGGTGTCAGCTCATGCAGTTGCGCCAACGCCTCGATCGCCGCCATATACAATGGCTGTTCGTCCTGGCCTTTGGCAATCAGGGCGGCAAACAGATCGTCGCCCAGGTCTTCCGAAATCAGCAGGCCCTGCTCAGCATCCAGCTCATGACATTGCGGCGCCGATAAACCCTGGCTGCGCAGATATCCGGCGGCGGCAACAAACGCCTCGATCCGGCCGGCGGCCAGACGCGCCATGGCGTTGTAGCCCGACTGCACGCGATCCGCCTGCACCTGCTCCGGCCGACAGGGTTGGGTCTCCACCGACGGTGGCTGATCCATCAGCATGTAGGACCGGCCGTCCCTGATCAGGCGCTCATACCGGCGCGTCGAAGCGTCCCCCGGCAGGGGTTGTCGCTCGGCCGCGCCGAAGCCCGAAGCGGTCAGAAAATGCTGTTTGATCGCCTCGCGGTCCGGTACAGCAGCGGTCATCCTAACTCCCGAATTTACCACGCGGAATCAGTCTGGCGACCCGGCCCGCAGAAGGATTGGTCTTATCGGCCAGTTCCAGCACTATGTCCAGACGGTCGTCGTAGCCGAGATGCCCAAGCCGGTCGGGCCATTCGATTACGAGAACGGACGACGGCAAAGCGTCATCGAGGCCCAGCTCATAGGCCTCGTCCGGCGACTCCAGCCGGTACAGATCGAGGTGCAGCAGGGTGAAATCGGCCGCCTCATAGGCCTGGACCAGGGTGAAGGTCGGCGACGGCACGTCCTGGTCGGCTGATGTCAGGGCGCGGATCAAACCGCGCGCCAGCGACGACTTGCCAATACCCAGCG
The DNA here is from genome assembly GCF_000495835.1 of Asticcacaulis sp. AC402. Taxonomy (GTDB): domain Bacteria; phylum Pseudomonadota; class Alphaproteobacteria; order Caulobacterales; family Caulobacteraceae; genus Asticcacaulis. The sequence goes on along the minus strand of NZ_AWGC01000013.1, from coordinate 116,341 downwards.
CACCCGTCAGATACACCACATCCCCGGTCTTGAGCTGTGGAGCGATTTTCGCCCCCAAGGCCGAGGTTGCCGCTTCGTCAGCCAAAAACACATCAGCCATAGGCAATATCCACAGACCCCGCCAACGTCCTCTCCACATAGGCTTTCAGATTGTCGATAGCCAATCCATCCGTATTTGGAGCAATTACCGGGCCCACCGTCAGATCGAACCGTTTGCCCGCCTTGTTGAGCAATTCATGGAACAGGGTGATGTCGCGCAGCTCCTGCGAAAACCGGTTAAACAGGTGGAACCAGAAAGACTCCGGCCCGCTTAAATGGATAGGCACGATCGGTGCCAGATACTTCTGGGCCAGTGACACCGCCGTTGGCGCCCACGGCGGGTCGACCAAATCACCTTGAGCATTGCGCCGCGCCAGCCGCCCGGCCGGGAACATCACCACGCAGCGCTCCGCTTCGAAGGCGGCCCTGGCCCCGGCCAGGGTGGTCCGGGTCTTTTCGCGCGTCCGCTTGGCCTCGACCCACTCTACCGGGATCAGGGCTTCGCCGAAACGTGGATTGACGCGCAAGGCGTCGGCGTTGGCAAAGAAAATGACATCGTCCCGGATCTTGAGAAGGGCATCATAGACCGCCAGCCCGTCGGCAATCCCGGTCGGATGGTTGACCACCACGACACAACGCCCCGAAGCCGGAATACGTTCTGCGTGGCGGACATGGACATCCAGCGACAACAGGTTCGAAACATAGTCGAGCGCCTGGGCGCCCGGCATGGCGGCAATGGCATCGGCCATGCTGCGCGCCTTGGGGTAACCCAAAATTGTATACATCACGGGCCTGACGACCGGCCACAGCGGGGACGCCACCAGACGCGGCGCGCGTTCATAGATCAGTTCATCGATGATATGCAGCTTGGCCATGACTGCTCGATGTGAACGGGTTTGCCTGGCTTGGCAAGTTGGGTCAGCGGTGCTAACCTCCTTGCATGACCGATCCGACACACACCACGCCCAGCGAAGATTGCCGCCGGCCCAAGGCGATGGTGCCCTACCTGATGCTGTGGGCCGTCACCCTGCTGTGTGTGATTTTTGCACTGATTGCCATGCTAATTCAGGCCTGAAGCGGCGCGGCAGCAGAAAATAATGGATTTTTGACATTAACCATTTGTAAATCTGTATGAATTTGCTGCAATATGGTTAAGCTATGCGGCGGGGGTTTTAGCGACTATAGTGTCGCCGGATTGCACATCGGGCAGAAGTGCTTCGGGGGTTTGAATGAACAGGAAAGTCCTGTTGTGGCTTATGGCTTTGGTGGTGCTTGTCCCGGCTGTGATCGGGACGGGTTACTGGATCTATTGGGACCAGTTCATCCGCTATGCCCCGGTCACAGTCACCAGCGCCGAGGACCTGCCACGCATCCAAAAGCTGCTGAATCAAGTCGACTACTTGACTCCGGGCGCCCAGGACAAGTCGATGTACCTGATCACCTACCGCAGCTGCAAGACCTGCAACGACTACGAAGACAAAGAACTGCCCAAGTTCCAGGCGGCCAACATCGAAACCCGCATCGTTGTTTTTGCCTTGCCCGACCAGGCTGGCGCCATCCGTTCGACTCCGGCCGAACGCTCGACGATTGCTGAGCTGTGGCTGACGCGGAACTGGAACTTCTACAAGGCCTGGCGCATGTCGACCGATGAGACCTGGACGGCTGAGGGCCTGCCGGTGGCGGACGACAGCCTGGCTCGCACCGCCGTGGTCGGTGCCGGCCGCGGTTTCAACGATCAACTCAATGAGCTTCTCCGCCGCAACAAGGTGACGACCAGCTACCCGCTGCTGATCTGGCGCGACAAGAACGACCAGCTGCGCGTCTGCGGCTGCGCGAACGAAAAGGCCTGGCACTTCGTTCGGGAAGAGATGGGCGCCAAGGAAGCGCCGACCGAAATCTTCGGCGTCGAGGTGCCAAACGATCTCCTGGCCAAGTTCGGTAGCGAGGGGGCGACTCCGGCGCCTGCCGAAGGCCCGCCGACCAAGGCGCCGGAAACCAAGTAATTTCTTCAGGATAAAGCCATGCGCCTGCTGACCGGCCTTGCCGCCGCCACCCTTGTGCTGATCGCCTCTCCGTCTTTTGCCCAGACCGCCTATGAGGTCGTCCCGGCGCCGACGGCCAACCGCGGCCAATTGGTCGACATCAACGGCGTGCGCACCTTCACTGCCGCCGATGGCACCTACACCATGACGCTGGGGCCAGACGACGCTACCGATATCGACCAGGATCTGCGCTTTTTCACCTACGGCCTGAAGGACGATGGCCACTATGTCGATGTCCTCATCGCCACCGACCGAATCGAAGACGGCGGCGAGATCCTGACCCTGGACGACATTCAGGACCATATCACTGATATGCTGGCGGGCGAAGAGCCCCCCAGCTTTCTCGAAGGTCTGACGGTCGTCGATAGCAAGATCATTGCACTGGGCAGCGGCAACGGCAAAAAGCCGGTGCAGCTGGCGATCTGGATCGCGACCGACCCCAAGGCGCCGGGTACGTTCGCGGTGATGGGCGGAATCTTGCTGCCTAAGGGCAGTCTGATGGTGATGATCGACTGCAACGACGCTGCCGACGCCGAAGCGGTGCTGCGCGACCACCTGCGCCTCGCCGAAGGCGTGCTGGAGTAGCTTGACAAGCCGTGATCCCGGCCACATCGTCACGTCGCGCATCATCAAAAAGGTGGCCGGTCGGCGTAACCGGTCGCGCTACCGTAAAGGTGCGTGGCGAACAGGCGGTGCTTCGCAACCTGGCCAACGCAGCGAAAGTCTATGAAAACAATCCGAAAAAGTGTGCAGCACTTTTCGGATGAATTGCGCGACAAAACAAAAACTTAGAGCGGAGTTTTGGTTCCATCAAAACTCATCCCGCTCTAAGGACTGACCCTATAACCGCCAAAGCCATAGCCCTTCTTCCCTCTCCCCTCGTGAGGGGAGAGGACGAGAGCCGAGCGAAGCGAAGGCGATCGGGTGAGGGGCTTTTCGGAAAGTTCCGTACGCGCGGACACCTGGATATGCCCCTCAGTGTCGCCACCCACCCTTCGACGACAAACAAAATGTCCGCCGGAGCGATCTGGCGGGCATTTCAACTGGCTTAAACGCCAGAAACCTATTCGGCGTCGAGGTTCGGGGCCGGCGCAGCGTTGGCCATGGCAGCGCGCAGTTCATCACCCTTCGAACCGCGGGTCGAGCTTTGCGAACGCTCGACAATACGGGCCGACTTGCCGCGGCGGTCGCGCAGGTAATACAGCTTGGCGCGACGTACGACGCCGCGACGCTTGACTTCGATCGACTCGATCATCGGCGACAGCAGCGGGAACTTGCGCTCGACGCCTTCGCCGAAGCTGATCTTGCGGACCGTGAAGGTTTCATTGATGCCGGAGCCGGCGCGGGCAATACAGACGCCTTCGAAGGCCTGGACGCGCTCGCGCTCGCCTTCCTTGATGCGGACGTTGATGCGCAGCGTGTCGCCGGGCTGGAAAGCGGGGTTGGTCCGGGTGGCCGCCAGCTTGGCGACTTCTTCGGCTTCGATCTGCTGAAGCAGGTTCATATAAGTACTCCTGAATTATTGGGGCCTTGGAGAGCCTTTTGCCTGTGATTTGGAAAGCCAGGCCGCCCACAGATCGGGTCGCCTGTCCTTCGTGGTTGCCTCTCTCTGCTGTTGTTTCCAGACGGCCATTTTCCTATGGTCGCCCGACAACAACACCTCGGGAATGTCGAGGCCCTCGAACGTCCGCGGTCGCGTGTACTGCGGATGCTCCAGGAGTCCATCCTCGAAGCTTTCGGTCTCAAGACTTTCCGATGCGCCGAGAACCCCCGGAATAAGCCGCACCACTGCCTCGATCGTTACCATCGCCGCCGCTTCTCCGCCCGCAAGGACGGCGTCGCCGACGCTGATTTCCTCGAACCCGCGGGCGTCGAGCACCCGTTGGTCCACCCCTTCAAAGCGTCCGCACAGGACGATCAGTCCGTCTGCGGCGCTCCATGCCTTGACTTTCGCCTGGGTCAGGGGCTTGCCCCGGGCGGACATGTAAACCTTGGGCCGGTTGGAAAGCTCAAGCGAATCAAGCGCTTTGGCGATGACATCGGCCTTCAGCACCTGACCTGGGCCACCTCCGGCGGGGGTGTCGTCAAGAAAACCGCGCTTATCGCTTGAAAAGGTGCGAATGTCCAGTGTTTCCAGGGACCACAGCTCAGATTCTTTCCAAGATGTCCCGATCAGCGACACCCCGAGCGGGCCAGGGAAAGCCTCCGGAAACATGGTCAGGACAGTGACTTTATAGGACATGGCGGCGGGCCTTAGCACGAAGGCAGGGCAATCGCATAAGGAATTTTACTTTCCTGGAAGAAAGCGCCGATGCACTTATGAAGTGTTAGAATAACCAGCGAATGCCGGCACTTAACATGGTCGTGTCAGGGTCTTCGCCATGAGCGCGCGCATAATCAGCCGTCCCGCCGAACGTCTGCTCGTAGGAGACATCGACGTATGGCGCGAACTTTCGGCTGAACTCATAGCGCGTTTGAAGCCCAATTTTGCCGCTGGTCAGGCCGGAGCCGATGCCAAGCTCGGGATCATCTTCCCCGCTCAGGTTGACTTCCACATAGGGCTGCAGGATGAGCTTGTTGGTCAAAAGCCATTCGTTCTCTTGTCGCAGCCGGGCGCTCAGGGCGCCATCATCGCGAATGAAAAGATGGGCCTCTGTCTCAAAGAAGTAAGGCGCAAGGCCACTCATGCCAAGGGCAAGAAAGGTGTGTCCTTCCGGCTCGACATCATAGCGAATGCCGATTTGCGCATCCCAGAAGGTCGAAACATTCCGGCTGTAGAGCGCCCATAGCTCGGCCTCGTGAATCTCACCGTCTTCAATGTCGCCTTCGCTTTTGAGCCAGAGTTTGTTCACATCCGTGCCAACCCAGCCGTCCAGGTCCCAGCTCGCCACGCCTTCGCCGCGCTGGCGACCAATATCCGTTTCCAGTCGAAAGGCGTGAAACACCTGACCGCCGTGATCGTGAGCCATCTTTTCGTCTTCGAGATCATTGGCGAGCACCGGCAGCGGCAACAGGAACAAGGCCAAAACTGTCAAAACTGTTTTAGTGATGGTCATGCTGGCCTCCTTGTGGCTGAGCCGGTTGCGTGTTGGCAGGTTCCTTTTTCTGAGCGGGTTTGGCTTCCGCCGCTGCTCCATGCCGTGAATGATCGTCCGCGCCAAGCTGAGCGGGTGATGCCGGGTTGGTATCCTGCCGCACAGGTTCCATGCCAGGCATGTCATGCCCGGCATGCGGGTCTTTAGTTTCAGACGAGGATTCGGCACCCATCTTGCTCATGTCATGACCGTTGTGATCCATCGGCGGTGCATCAGAGGCGGGTAACCTGATCGCTTCGCCGGGCTGAGCTACAATGACCTTGGCCATCATCCCTGTCGCCATGTGATAAAGCAGATGGCAATGGATGGGCCATTCGCCCGGCTCGTTAGCTGTCAGGATAACGGAAACAGTCTGTCCCGGCGGTACGATGATCGTGTGCTTGTTGGGCATCTTGCCCGCATCCTGACCGTTCTCGACTTGCGTGAACATGCCGTGCAAATGGATGGGATGCGCCATCATGGTTTCGTTGACATAGGAAATCCGTACACGCTCATTATAGGCGATATTGATCCCTTTCATGGGATCGAACACCGTCCCGTTCATCGTCCAGATATAGCGCTCCATATTGCCACCAAGACGCACGGTAATGTCGCGTGTCGGCGCGCGCGTGTCGGCCTGCTCCGTCAGATAGCGCAGATCGCCATACGACAAGATTTTCGCACCCTCCGGCGCATAGGTCCTGGCCCAGCCGCTTTCGGTCTCCATGTCGCTCATGTCCATGTTGGGATCGTCGCGCATCATGGCCTCCATGTTCATATCGGCCATTGTCAGTCGCGCGCGTGGACGTGCAGCCGGGATTTCACCTTTCATGCCGTCGCGAGGGGCGAGCGTTGCAATTGCAAAACCTTCACGATCAATCGACTCGGAGGCGATGGTGTAGGCCTTGTCATCCGAAGGTGTCACGATGACATCGTAGGTTTCTGCATTGCCAAGACGAAACTCATCAACCTCAACCGGCTCGACCGGCTGGCCATCAGCCGCCACCACGGTCATCTTCAATCCTGGTATCCGCACATCGAAAATGGTCATGGCAGAGGCATTGATGAAGCGCAGGCGGACGCGCTCACCGGGCTTGAATATGCCCGTCCAGTTCTGACCATTGGTGAGACCGTTAACCAGGAAATGATAGCCCTTCACGTCAGAGAGGTCAGTTGGCAGCATACGCATTTTGCCCCAGGCGGCTGCGTCCTTCACCGCTTTGCTGAAGCCCTTCTCCTCCATGTCACTGAAGAGATCGCCAACCGTCCGGCGACGGGTCTGGTAATAATCGGATGACATTTTGAGGTTGCCCAGAATGTCGGCGGCATCCTCCTTCGAGAAGTCCGAAAGCAGAACGACGTAGTCACGCTCGGCCTCTACGGGATCGGGTGTGGCAGGCTCGATGACCAGGCCAGCATATAGACCGTCCTGTTCCTGCAGGGTCGTGTGGGAATGATACCAGTAGGTCCCGGCCTGTTTGATCGGAAACCTGTAGGTGAAGCTTTGTCCCGGCTTAATGGCTTTAAAGCCATTGAAGCCCGGAGCGCCGTCCATGTTCCCCGGCAGGATCAGGCCATGCCAGTGAATCGAGCTTTCCTCGTCCAGATTATTGGTGACGTGGATGACGGCTTCATCCCCTTCCTTGAAGCGAAGCACGGGACCGGGAATGGAGCCGTTCAGCGTTATTTTCTTGAGAGGTTGCCCGGTAATCATCACCTCCTGGCGACTGATCGTCAGGCTGTATTCACGGGTTTCAGCGACCGCCGCCATGGGTGAAAACACCAGGGCTGAGACGCCAAGCCCCCAAAGCCATATATTTTTCATGCGAGTATCCAATTTGCAGACAGGGTTGGGCATGCGCCGAAAGGCGCACACTAAAGGTCAAACAAAACGGGATTACGCTCGGGGCGGCCGTTTAAGCGTGTCGGAAAGATACGACGGCAAATCCTGGCTCGATCCTTCCGGGACCAACCTCTCGCCGTGTTCAATCAGGCTGAAGCTGCCGCAGGAAATGGACGCCGCCATATTTGCGCAATGGCTCACGGGACAATTGCAACCGTTGTCACAGCATGCACTGCTTTTTCCCTCGTGGTGCTTGTCGCCAGAATGATCCGCAGCCGCCGCTTCCGCCATGGCTTTGGCGCACGCTTCGTCCATGCCGCCCGTTTCTAGCGCGGCTATCGTTTCAGCCGCTGCAACACGACCCTGGCTGGGCAGGACATGGGCGTGCAGGGGCGATGACACCGTCATAAAGACGAATATCGCTGCCACTATCAGCCGTGTAAAAAACTGTGTCATGCTGGTCCATTATAGTGATTTCTGCCAAAAAGATAAAGGCTGTGCTTTCTTATAAATCAGGTTCCGCACATGGACAGCTACCTATCAATACGCGCCGAACCTATTCTTAGACTGTTAGCAATTACCGAGACTGAACTGAGCGCCATCGCCGCCGAAGCGATGACAGGAGACAGCACTATCCCAAAACTTGGGTAGAGCACGCCGGCGGCGACGGGGATGCCAACAACATTATAGGCAAAGGCAAAGACAAGATTTTGTTTGATGTTGCCCATGACCAGACGGCTGAGCGCGTGGGCCTTGGCGATGCCGCCCAGATCGCCCTTGATCAAGGTGATACCGGCGCTTTCCATCGCGATGTCAGTCCCGTTACCCATAGCGATACCAACGGTAGCCGCGGCCAGAGCGGGGGCGTCATTGACGCCATCGCCTGCCATCGCAACCTTGCGGCCGCGCCCGATCAGGTCCTCGATCACATCGGCTTTTTGATTTGGGAGTACATCGGCTCTCACCTCATCGATACCAAGCGTTTTGGCGACGGCCTTTGCGGTGGCTTCGTTATCGCCGGTCAGCATGACAATCTTGATGTCACGCGCCTGAAGGGCCTTGAGCGCGTCTTGGGTTGAGGGCTTGACCGGATCAGCGACGGAGATAACGCCCGCTGGCTTTTCATCGATGGTGACATACACAACGGTCTGGCCCTGCTCGCGCAAGGGGCGGGCAAGTTCAAGCAGCGTCGCATTCTCGCCGACGAGCGCCGTATTGCCAAGAGCCACGAGCACCCCGTCGACCTTGCCCACCACGCCCTTACCTGTGGGAGAGTCGAAATCGGTAACCGGCAAAATTACTGCGCCACGTTCTTTAGCGCCAGCGACAATGGCAATCGCTATCGGGTGCTCGCTCAAGGCTTCGACAGAGGCCGCTAACGACAAGAGCCGGTCGTCGGATAAATCGCCGCTCGATTTCACGTCTGTGAGTTCCGGGCGGCCTTGCGTGAGCGTGCCGGTCTTGTCGAAGACCAGCGTATCGATGCTTTCGAAAGCCTCAAGCGCAGCGGCATCACGAATAAGGATTCCCATATGCGCTGCTCGCCCGGTTCCCGCCATGATCGACATCGGCGTGGCAAGGCCGAGCGCGCAAGGACAGGCGATAATCAAAACAGCAATCGCATTGAGCATGGCGTGGCCCAGTTTCGGCTCGGCGCCCCAAAACAACCATGCCGCAAAGGTCAGTGCCGCGATCACGATGACGGCGGGGACGAACCATGCCGATACCTGGTCGGCCATGCGCTGAATGGGGGCGCGGGAGCGTTGTGCCTGGCCAACGCGCGCGACGATCTGGGCAAGGAGTGTATCATTGCCAACGCGGGTCGCGCGCATAACGAAACTGCCGGTTTGGTTGACGGTCGCGCCTGTTACCTTGTCACCTTTCGCTTTGGTTTGCGGCATCGGCTCGCCGGTAAGCATCGATTCATCGACATGGCTTGTGCCCTCGACGACGTCGCCATCGGTGGGAATTTTCTCTCCTGGGCGGACGCGCAGTAAGTTACCGACGATAATTGCATCGAGCGCCACGGTCTCTTCTGTTTCCCCATGCAGGCGATGTGCGGTCGCAGGGGCCAGTTTCAGAAGTGCGCGTATGGCATCGCCCGTCCGGGCGCGGGCTTTGAGTTCCAGGACCTGTCCCACAAGCACAAGCGTTGTAATGACCGCCGCCGCTTCAAAATAGACATCCGGCCCCATGCCGGTCAGATCAGGGAAGGCGCCCGGCACCAGGACCGCAAAGACGGAGTAGCTCCAGGCGACCAAAATCCCCAGCGCGATCAAGGTGAACATGTTCAGGTTACGGGTTTTGACCGAATCCCAGCCGCGGGTGATGAAAGGCCAGCCGCACCACAGCGCAACCGGTGTCGACAGCATCAGTTGAAGCCAAAGCGATACCGGCATCGGGACGTATCGGTTAAGACCGAAATGCATGCCCATGGCCAGAAACGCTACCGGGATACTCAGCGCGGTAGCAATCCACAGGCGGCGGGAAATATCCTTTAACTCGTGATTATCTGGTGTCTCAAGTGTGACGATTTCCGGCTCCAACGCCATGCCGCAAATCGGACAGGACCCCGGCTCCTCCTGACGAATTTCGGGATGCATCGGACAGGTATAGGTGACAGCCTCGCCGACTCTGGATGTGGATGCTGGGTTGGGCGCGGCGGAATGGTCATGTGCGTGATGGCAGGCGTGGGCATGAACCTCTTCGGGAGCAGGCGCCTTGTTCTGACAACAGCTATGCTTTTGCACCATTTGACTGTGGTCGTGCAGTTCCTCATGTACCTGTGTCTTTGGTCTGTCGTCCATGACTGCCTCCTGGAGTGCAATCCGATAAGGTGGAAGCCACCGCACGGGCGTCCTCGTTTTCGGATAAATTGCGTGTCAAAACAAAAACGTAGAGCGAGATGGTGATTCTACCTAAAGCCATCCCGCTCTAGGCTTGCGCCAGCTTTGTTTTTTTGGCGTACCGTGTAGTGTCGAGCTTCCCTTCAGGGGATTCTTTGCAAGAATTGCAAGTGCGCTGGTCAGCGCGCGCATCGTGCGCTTAAGAAAATAAGATTCCCATTCGCATCAGACAGGCAGCCCAGGCCTTGGGCGTATCCGCCAAAATGACCCGCAATGACGACCAGACGGGGCTGGTATCATCGCCAGAACATTGCGGCGCGCGGGACTTGGGCTTCTCCGTCAAGGCATTGCCGATTTGCTGGCGCTAATGCCAAGCCTCATAAAGAATGACGCTTGGTATTCGCATTTTTTCAGCTCAAGCGCCGCATGGCTCCTCGCAAAAGCTCGGGCGCGCAGTCGCGCTTGCCAACCCACGATGAGTCAAGATTTTCGCGGGTTGGTATAAGGCGTGACCGGACACGCCATAGCAGCGCGGATGTGAAGGAAATGGCGCTGGGGCTTGTCATGGCGCTGGAACGCAATCCGATAAAGTGGAAGCCACCGCACCGGCGTCCCCGTTTTCGGATAAATTGCGCGACAAAACAAAAACTTAGAGCGAGATGGCGATTCTACCTAAAGCCATCCCGCTTTAATGGCGCAGGCGCAATGTCAAACCCACCGTCCTTGGATTGCCGGTAAACGCCTTGAACGAGCCCGACTGGAACGGCGCCGAGAAGGCCACCTGGTAATAGGTCTCGTTCGTCAGGTTCAGGCCCCAAAGTTCAAGCGTCCAGTTACCATCCGGCGCGCCGACGCCGATGCGGCCATTATACAGCGTATGGGCCTTTTGCACCTTGATCGGCGCCAGATCCGAACCCGTATTGTAGTCGCTGTTATAGCGGCCATCCAGGCTGGCGGCCAGTTTCAAACCACCCATCATGCGGCTGTAGTCGAGCCCGAACGCCGATGACCATTCCGGCGCGAACGATGGCGTGTTGTTGGCCAGCAGCGCCAGCCCGGCAATCGGCTCAGGCCCGAACTTGGCATCGGTATAGGTAACGCCTGCACGCAGGTTCAGTCCAAACCCCGTTTGATAACGCGACTCCAGCTCCACGCCCTTTGAGCGCAGGTTCGGGATCGAGGTCACCAGGAACGACGTGCCCAGGAAGGTGTTGAGCTGGAAGTTGCGGAAGCGCTGGTCGAACAGCGTCCCGTCGACCGCCAGCCGGCCGTCGAAGAACCGGCCCTTGGCGCCCAGCTCATAGGCGCGCGAGGTCTCCGCCCTAAATGCGGTGTTGCGGTCGGCGGCAAAGGCAGACGTCTGTTCGCGGTCCAGGTTGAAACCAGCGCCCTTCCAGCCTTCGCCGTAGGAGGCATAGGACATGATGTTCGGCGTCACCTGCCACTTGACCTTGATCGAACCGACCGTCGCAGATTCCTCCGCACTCTGAACATTGGTCAGATTGGTAAAGGCCGGGTTGGCGAACGCCTGGCAGAGCACGCTCTTTGAGGCCGAAGCATTGGCGCAGGCGATACCGGCATCCGAGGTGGTATAGTGCGATACCAGGGTTTTTTTCTGCTGATTTCTTCGTGCACCAATCAGCACCGTCAGATTATCGCTGACGAACCAGTCGACATGGCCGAACAGGGCGGCATTGCGTTCGCGCTGGTCGTGGACATCCTGGGCGCCTTGGCCCGGCACGAACGATTGGCCGACGGGCAAGCCGGTCAGTTCAGACACCCGGTTCGGATTGGCCCCGCCCGACAGCAGCAGGCTCAGATAAGCCTCATAGTCCTCGCCGTACAGGGTTTCGTCGTTACGGACCACGTCTTCCTGGTCGAGGAACACGCCCAGCATCCAGTCGAAGTTCCACGTCTTGCCGTTCAGCCGCACTTCCTGCGAAATTGTGTTGAAGCGGTTGCCAAAACTGCCGCCTTCGTTGCGGTAATAAACGTCGGCCGAGCTGAAATCGGCGTCGTAACCGCTGTTGTGATCCCAGTAGCGCGCCGCCGAGATTGAGGTCAGTTGCAGCGTACTGGTGAGCGCCACGTCGGTTTGCAGCGAGACACCGCCGTCGACGATCTGCTGGCCTGTCGGGCGGTTGGCCCAGGCCTGGCGCCCTTCCGGATCGACCACCGAGGCCGTGCCTTCGTCGTCCGACAAGCTGTCGATGTAGCCGCGCGTGCCGCCTATGGCGATGGCCGTGCCGGCACAGCAGCTTTCGTCGCGCTGTGTGTAGTCGGCAATCAGGCGCAGGCGCAGCGACCCCGTCGGCGCATACAGCAGTTGGCCTCGGAGCGAATCGTAATTGACGTCACCATCATCGGTGCGGGTACGCGGGCCGTCGCCGGTGTGGATCTCATACTGGCCATCGCTTTCGCGCGTCGCCAGGTACAACGAACCGGCCAGATCTTTGGCCACCGGGCCGGTCAGATAGGACGAGGCGCCAAGCGTCCATTGCGAGCCAGTCGTTAGTTCATAATTCTGTGACGGCTTCAGGCTGGGCAGCTTGCTGACCACCTGAATGATCCCGGCGGAGGCGCCTTTGCCGTAGGTGTCCGACTGCGGTCCTTTGAGGATTTCCACCCGGTCCAGCACACCCAGGTCGCTCATCGCCGTGGCGGTGCGCGGCCGCAGCACGCCGTCGATGGTCACGCCGACCGACGATTCCAGCCCGGGATTGTCACCCACCGTGCCGACCCCGCGCAGGCGCGCCGTCGTCTGGGCCTCATTGGCCGTCGAGGTGATCAGCAGCGATGGGGTGAGTATCTGCATGTCCTTCAGGTCATACGCCCCGCTACGTTCCATCTGCTCGCCCGTCACCACCGCAATCGACAACGGCGCGCGTCGCAGCGGCTCGGGTCGTTTCTGGGCGGTGATAATAACCTCGGTCGTCGGCTCCGCGGCCAAGGCCGGCGCGGCCAGCCATCCGGAAGCAAGCGCGGAAAAAACCAGAAGGCGAGACAGATAGAGCATGAAAACGTCCTGGACGACGACCTTTGGGTCGGCCTGTTGTTGGCGGGCTAGAGCGGGATGCGTTTTTGTTGGAAACAAAACCCCGCTCTAAGTTTTTGTTTTGTCGCGCAATTCTTCCGAAAAGTTGCATCCACCCTATCGGATTGCGCTCTAGTCAATTTGCGAGTCGGGCGCAAGACCTTTCCCCGCCTGACACGATTGTCTTTCCCTTAGGTAAGGCTGTGGTCCTTAATCCTGGCAGGGGTTCCGCTTATGATAAGGCCAAAACCTTGATATTTTCGCTAGCAAGTGTGATTTCAGGATGACAGTTGTGATTAACGACTACGTTTTCCGCGCATGGCTGGCTTGCGCGGGGCTTTGGCCTGATCCATAGTGGGCTGCGTTCAAGGGACGCAGCCGGTCCGCGGGCAGGGATTTTCCCACCTTTTTTTACCTACGTCGTTTTCACGAACCATCCTTTCAGCCCCAATTGCGGACCGGTGGGCAGACCTGAAGGGCGTTCGTTATCATGCTTCCCAAACAGCTTACCCAAACCGCTGACCTCAATCTCGACTTTTACAAAAAGCGCGCCAAGGCCTTGCTGAAGTCGGCTCGCGCCGGCGACCCTGTCGCCAATGCCCGGCTGAAACGCTATGGCGCCGACGGCGAACCGGCCCTGCACGCCGCGCAACTGGCCGTCGCCCGCGAACAGGGCTTTGCCAGCTGGCCACGCTTCCAGGCCTTTATTACTGAATCTAACCTCGACTTCCGCGAACTGGTCGACCGCTTTCTCGCCGCCGCCACCTCGGATGAGCGCCGGGCGCGCGATATCCTGGCCGAACACCCCGACATTGCTCACGCCGGCACCTATGTCGCCCTGGTGCTGGGCGACTGGGAAAAGGTCGCCGACGCCATCGCCGCCGATCCGGAATTTGCTGTCGAGCCGTCCGGACCGCAGGGCGTCGAACCTTTGGTCTATGCCTGTTTTTCGCGCTTTGGCCGGCCGAATTCGGAGCGCGCGGCGAGACTGGCCATGACGGTGCGGTTACTGCTCAACAATGGCGCCGACCCCAACACAGCCTTGGCCGCCGACCATGGTCCGCTGTCCTGCCTCTACGCCGCCAGCGGTTTGCTGGGCAACACCGAGATCACCCGTATCCTGCTGGAAGCCGGCGCCGATCCCAACGACGGCGAGTCGCTGTATCATGCCACAGAGCATCGCGACCTGACCTGTATGAAGCTCCTGCTGGAGCATGGCGCCAGGGTCGATGAGGCCAATGCTATCAAGCACATGCTGGACCGTGAGGACCGCGAGGGTCTGCGGTTGTTGCTCGACGCCGGCGGTGATCCTAACCTGGCCAATGCCCAGGGCGACACAGCACTGCACTGGGCGGTACGGCGGGGACGGTCGGCAGCGATTGTCGCCATGTTGCTCGATGCCGGCGCCGATATCGATGCCGTGCGCGGCGATGGCCGCACGGCCTACGCCATGGCAGTGGTGGCGGGTCAGAGAGCGGTGGCCGGTACGCTGGCGTCGCGTGGCGCTGATACCCGGCTGTCGGCGTTGGATGCCGTGGTGGCCGGCCAGGGTGGCGAGGTGCCGCCGGAAAGCGCGGCTTCCCCCGCCAATGCCCGCCTGCTGCCGCAACTGGCCGAACACGGCAATATCGGGGCCGTCGAAGCCTTGTTGAAAGCGGGTGTGTCGGTCGATGCCCGCGGAGATATGGGTGAGACGGCGCTGCATCAGGCGTGCTGGCGCGGCAATGTGGCGCTGATCCGGTTGTTGCTGGCGTATGGTGCGCCTTTGGATGCCGTCGAATGTTCTTTCAATGCGACGCCCAGCGGCTGGCTGCACCACGGCGCCACCAACTGTGGTCATGGTGACTATGCCGAAGGGGCACGACTGCTGATCGCGGCGGGCGTGAGCGACTGGACCGAACCCAGCGGCAACCCGGCCATGGATGCCGTTTTGCGGGAAAAGGGGTTGATTTAATTCACCTCTCCCCGCCTGCGGGGAGAGGACGAGAGCGGAACGAAGTGAACGCGATCGGGTGAGGGGCCTTCAGAGGACGGAGCGTTCGGAAGTCGCCCCGCCCCTCACCCTAACCTCTCCCCGCTCGCGGGGAGAGGGGATTCTACAGCGCTACCGCACCTTCAATCCCAACTCAGACAATAACTCAGCAGCCTGTGCCCTTGAAATCGTAGCGCCCTTGAACCGCCGCGCATCGTCCAGCCGCACACCACCGATATCGGTTCCGCGCAAGTCGGCCCCTTCGAACCGGGCATGGTCCAGCATGGCGTCGCGCAAGCTACAATCCTCGAACACCGAGTCGCGAAAGTCGCACTGATGCAGGTCGGCATTGTGCAGGTCGAGCTGCTTCAATGTCTGCCGGGCGAACGAAATCCCGCGCAGCCGGGCGTCGTTCAGCTTGCATTCTTCGAAGGTGAGATCAAACGTCCGGGCCTGAGTGAAATCGGCGCCGGTCAGTTTACAGCGCTGGAACTTTGCCTGGGTCAGGGTGGCACCGCGGAATTGAACATTGTTGAAGTCGCAGCCATTGAACTTTGCCTCACCGAGGGCGGCGCCCGTGAACACCGCCTGCGCGCCCTTGCAGCCGATGAACTGGGCTTTCTCCAGCTTGGCCGAGGTGAACTTCGACTTTTTCAGGATGCACTGGTCGAACACCCAGCCGTTCAGGACAAAATCCGACAGATCGAGTTCTTCCAGCTCACACCCGACCAAGGTCTGAGGTTTGCCAGAATTGGCCAAGAGGAGCACGGCGCCACGGTCGAGGATCTGGTCAGTGATGTTGTTCATGGAGGTGATTAGGGCGTGCATTCGTCGCTAAAGATAAACAGCGCATAGAGCAGCATATAGGCCAACAGGAGTCCGACAACGACGGAAATCACAAATCCAACCACACCAAAAACAGTGAGTTGGCGGCGAACCGCGAAGAAGCCCGTTATTGCCGTCAACGCATAGTAAGCTGACAACACCATAGGTCTAGCGAATTGCAACGCCGGATGACTGTAGTCAGTGCTGCACAGCATTTCCGTGCCACCTTCATCGATCGGCGAGCATTTGAGGGAGGATGGCAGGACTGCATCTACCAAAACATAGAGCGCCAGAAGCAGTATGGGTGACCACGCCAGCCAGGTCGATGCTTTCGATCTGAGTCTCATCCAACCTCCCCCTTAGTCGATCATGATTCCGATATGATACAATGCAGGCAAAAAGGAGATGGCAAGGCCAGTCCAGCCAAGCTTCGTGAGTTTACCCAGTAATGCGGCAATCAGGGTCAAGATAAGCAGCGCCAGTAACAACCATTTGGAATAGGCAAAGAGTTCATTCATGGCAGACAGGCCCGCTCGACCAATGCAGGGGCCATCGCCGCAAATAACGGGCAAGCTGAGGTGCCATACAGCGAGCAGGGCAAGCGGCGACCACGCCAGCCAGGTCGACCATTTGATAGAGCGTTTCATAGTCACCTTCCCCCCTTGTCGTTCAGAATAGGCGCCGTTCTTGTGTCAGGCAATCCCTCCCTGCCGTCCGGCTGAACGCTGTCGCGTATTTGGGGGAAGGGGCCCGAGGCACCTCCACTGTTCCTGATAAAGAAAAAGGGCGCTCCCCAAAGCGGGGGCGCCCTTTTTCTTTATTCAAGAGAAGACGAAGGGGCCGTAGGCCCCTTCACCCCGATACGCGACAGCGTTAGTCGCGACGGCGACGACGACGCGGACGATCGCCACCATCCGAACGGTCACCACCGTCGGCCAGTTCCAACTCGCCTTCGTCACCCGCGTCACCACGAGCCGCATTGCGTTCCGCTCGCTCAGCTTCCAGCTTCTCGGTCAGGTCCTCACCGGTTTCCTGATCGACCACCTTCATGCTCAGCTTGGTCTTGCCGCGGTCGTCGAGGCCTAAGAACTTCACCTTGACCTCATCGCCTTCGTTCAGCACGTCCGATACCTTGCCGACCTTTTCCGCCTTGATCTGCGAAATGTGGACCAAGCCGTCCTTGGCGCCGAAGAAGTTCACGAACGCGCCGAAATCGACGACCTTCACGACCTTGCCCTTGTAGATGGCGCCGACTTCCGGCTCCGACGCGATCGACTTCACCCAATCACGGGCGGCGTCGATCTTCGACTGTTCAGAAGCGGAGATCTTGATCGTGCCATCGTCCTGGATGTCGATCTTCGCGCCCGTCTTTTCGACGATTTCGCGGATGACCTTGCCGCCCGAACCGATGACTTCACGGATCTTGTCGACAGCGATCTTGATCGTCTCGATCTTCGGCGCGAATTCGCCCAGCTCTTCACGAGCGCCCGAAATCGCCTTGTTCATCTCACCCAGGATATGCAGACGGCCTTCGTTGGCCTGACGCAGCGCCTTGGTCATGATCTCCTCGGTGATGCCGGGGACCTTGATGTCCATCTGCAGCGAGGTGATGCCGTTGACAGTGCCGGCCACCTTGAAGTCCATGTCACCCAGGTGATCTTCGTCACCCAGGATGTCCGACAGGATGGCGTATTCGCCGGACGGCTCCAGGATCAGACCCATGGCGATGCCCGATACCGGCGACTTCAGCGGCACGCCGGCATCCATCAGGGCCAGCGAGGTGCCGCAGACAGTCGCCATCGAGGACGAACCGTTCGACTCGGTGATTTCCGAGACGACGCGGACGGTATAGGGGAACTCTTCCGTGGTCGGGAGCATCGGACGAACCGCGCGCCAGGCCAACTTGCCGTGGCCGATTTCGCGGCGGCCGGGCGAGCCCATACGGCCGGTTTCACCGACGCTGTACGGAGGGAAGTTGTAGTGCAGCAGGAACTTTTCCTTATAGGTGCCTTCCAGAGCGTCGATATATTGCTCATCGTCGCCGGTGCCGAGCGTCGCCACGACCAGGGCCTGGGTTTCACCACGGGTGAACAGGGCCGAACCGTGGGTCCGCGGCAGCACGCCGACTTCTGACACGATGGCGCGAACCTTGTCGACCGGACGGCCGTCAACGCGCTTGCCGTGTTCGATGATGTCGCGACGCAGGACGTCGGCTTCGCATTCCTTGAAGGCCGCGCCGAACTTAGACGCGTCAACGCCGTCCGGGTTCTCTTCAGTCTTCACCAGGGCCGCAGCGGCCTTGGACTTGGCAGCGCCAACCGCAGCGTGGCGATCGTGCTTGCCGGTGATGGTGTAGGCGTCACGGATGTCCTGACCAACCAGGCCCTTGATCGCGGTGACGATGCCCGAAAAATCTTCGGCTTCGAAGTCGAAGGGCTCCTTGGCGGCGTGCTCGGCCATTTCGATGATGGCTTCGATGACCGGTTGCATGCCGCGGTGGGCGAACATCAGGGCGCCGAGCATCTTGTCTTCCGACAATTCCTTGGCTTCCGATTCGACCATCATCAAAGCGTCGGTTGTTCCAGCAACCACCAGGTCGAGGGTCGATTCCTTGACCTGGTCGACGGTTGGGTTGAGGACGAATTCACCGTCGATGATGCCGACGCGGGCGCCACCGATCGGGCCCATAAACGGCACGCCCGACAGAGTCAGGGCGGCGGAGGCGGCAACCATGGCCACGATGTCCGGATCATTTTCCATGTCGTGCGACAGCACGGTACAGACGACCTGGACTTCGTTCTTGAAGCCCTTGACGAACAGCGGGCGGATAGGACGGTCGATCAGGCGCGAAACCAGGGTTTCCTTTTCCGACGGACGGCCTTCACGCTTGAAGTAGCCGCCCGGGATCTTGCCGGCGGCGAAGGTCTTTTCCTGATAATTCACGGTCAGGGGGAAGAAGTCCTGGCCGGGCTTGGGGGCGCGGGCATAGACCACGGTCGCCAGCACGGTGGTCTCGCCATAGGTGGCAAGCACGGCGGCGTCGGCCTGACGGGCGATACGGCCCGTTTCCAGGGTCAGCTTGCGTCCGGCCCAGTCGATGGATTTTCTTTTGATGTCAAACATTTCGTTTCTTTCGTTCAGACCCGGCAGGCCCCATGCCCGGCAGGTCAGCTGCTATCGGAGCAGCGTTATAGGGTTCTGGCCAAATAGACTTCAGAACCATGAGATCAGCGAGAGCGATGCGCTTCGCGGGGTGGATAAATCGCGTTTCAGGCGAGGTCTTTATACATAGAACAGGGGCTTGAGGTCTAACCTCAAGCCCCTGGATAGTTGAACCTTAGCGACGCAGGCTCAGGCGTTCGATGATGGACTGATACCGGCCGGTATCACGGTCCTTCAGGTAGTCGAGAAGGCGGCGGCGTTGCGACACCATCTTCAGAAGGCCACGACGCGAGTGGTTGTCCTTCTTGTGTTCCTTGAAGTGCTCGGTCAGATTGGCGATGCGCTCCGACAGGATAGCAATTTGCACTTCCGGGCCGCCCGTGTCGTTCTCGGCGCGGGCGTGGGTTTTGATGACTTCCGACTTACGGTCAGCAGTAATCGACATCGGGTAATCTCCTGTTCGAGGATTAAAGGTTCAGAATGCGCGTTGGGTAAAGCCTACCCTGGCGCAGTTCGCAAAGTGCCTGAACCGTGCCGTTCAACACCACCTGGACCGTATCGGGAAACTCGTCAAAGCCAGCCTCGCGGCGGGCTTTTTGAGCCTCGGCAATCAGGTTGATCTGGCGGGGCAAAAGGGCAAGGTCACGCCCTTGCTTCAGCTTTGAGGCCTCGTCTTGCGTCACAGGCAGGGCCGGGATGTCGTCCAGCGCCGTCTCTACGCCAAGCAAAGCGTCCAAAGCGGCGCCTCTATGCACCAAATCGGTCAGCTTTTCCAGTGTTATTGCGTTTTTTGTTGCAAACGCACCGACAGCCTCGCGCCGCAGCATGGTAACATGGCCGCAGACCCCCAGTTCAGCGCACAGGTCACGGGCGATCGAACGGACATAGGTGCCCTTGCCACAGTGCAGCGTCAGAGTGGCGGTCTCGCCAGTGAAGTCATCGAGCGTCAGGTCGAACACGTCGACTTTCCGGGCTTTGAGTTCGACCTCGACACCCTGGCGCGCCAGGTCGTAGGCGCGTTTGCCGTCGACCTTGATAGCCGAAAAGGCCGGCGGTATCTGTTCGATCGGGCCGATGAAGGCCGCAAGCAGGGCTTCGAGGGCTTCGCGGGTCGGGCGGGCGTCGGAAGTGGCGGTCACCTGGCCTTCGGCATCGTAGCTGTCGGTCGTGGCGCCAAAGGTGATAGTGAAGCTGTAGACCTTGTCGGCTTCGACCAGGTAGGGCACGGTCTTGGTGGCTTCGCCCAGCGCAATCGGCAGGATGCCGGTGGCCAGCGGATCAAGCGTGCCCGCGTGTCCGGCCTTTTGGGCCTGGAACAGCCAGCGGACCTTCGCCACGGCGGCGGTCGAGGTCATTTCCAGCGGTTTGTCGAAGCAGATCCAGCCGTGGACGGGATCGCCTTTTTTCTTTCGGGCCATGGGTCAAAATCTTCGATGAGGGATAAAACCCTTAATCCTCCACCGCTTGCGGGGGAGGTGTCGAGCAAGCGAGGCCCCCTATGGGCCGAAGCGCGTCGAGACGGAGGGGGCGTTACGAGCTCCCCGCTCCCCCTCCGTCAGCGACTTGCCCTTCGACTTCGTCTACGGGCAGCGCGCTGACACCTCCCCCGCAAGCGGTGGAGGATAAGTTAGTTTTCGTCCTCATCATCATGTCGCAGATCCCGCGCAATGTCCGGCCGCATGAACAGCGCGTCGATACGTGCCGCTTCATTGAAGCTTTCGTCGTGCAAAAACCGCAAGGCCGGTGTGAATTTCATATCGATCATCCGGCCCAGGACACCCCGCATATATTTGCTGTGCTTGTTCAGGGCCTCCACGATCGGACCGACCTGGACCTTGCTGTTTACACCGGCGCCCAGTGGTTCGACGAAAACTGTGGCGTGGCGCAGGTCCGGCGACATCCGCACTTCGGTGATGGTGACCGAGACATCGTGCAAGACGTCGTCGTGGATCTCGCCTTCACGCAGAATCTCCACCAGGGCGTGGCGCACCAGTTCGCCGCCACGCAACTGGCGCTGGTTGGGGCCGAGTTCGACTGGCTTTTGTCCCAGGGATTTGGCTTTAAACGGTCGTTTCATTCCGCCCATATAGGGGTTTTTGCTGATTTTTCTATGGAAAAGTGCAGCGGGCAGGGTAAGACGAAAAAAATACAAAATTTGGAGGGAGAAAACATGGCTGCGGTAAAAACTGATTTCGTACCGCGCATGGAGGGGCTGGATGCGCTGCGCGGCTTTGCCCTGTTCGGCCTGTTCATCGTCCATATGCCGGAACTGTTCGAGCTCTACTGGGCCCATCCGGTCACCGATCCGACCCAGCTTCTGTGGCACGATATCATCTTCACAATCTTTGCCGGCAAGTCGTTTGCCCTGCTGGCCCTGTGCTTCGGCGTCTCCTTCTTCATCATCATGGACCGGTCGGCCCGGCGCGGTCAGGACTTTTCCGTCCGCTTCGTCTGGCGCCTGGCGGTTTTGGGGATCCTTGGTCTGCTGCACGGCCTGTGGTACCGCGGCGATATCCTGGAAGTTCTGGCAGTGATGGGTCTGTTCATCATCCCCTTCTACCGCCTCAAGTCCAATGCTCTCGTGCTGGCGACCGGCGCCTTTTTCCTGCTGCAGCCATGGATGATTTTCCAATTGGTCAGCGCCCTTGACGGCGCCGAATGGGCGAACAAGCCGTTCGGTTACTGGAGCGCCAAGATCCCCGAGGTCTATCTGACCGGAAATGACCTGGCCGCGACCGTCCGTATGAACTGGGTCGACGGCCATCCGTTCAAGTGGCTGTTCATGGCTGAATCCGGCCGTTTGAGCCAGATCCTGGGTCTGTCGCTGATTGGCATGGTGCTGGGACGTATCGACTTCTTCGCCCAGCCGGAAAAATTTGTCAGAACACGGATTATATCCCTGCTGATTGCAGCATGTCTCGCCGTCGTATTGTTCCTCCAGAAAGACAAACTGACAGGCCTGATGCCGGAAGCCGTGGCCATGGCGCGGCCCTTATGGGGTTCGATGGTGTCGGGCTGGTTCGACCTTAGCGTCATGTTCACCCTGATGATGGGTTTTCTGACCCTCTACTATGGCTATGCCCATAAGCTGCTGAACCTCCTGGCCCCGGCCGGCCGTATGACCCTGACCCTTTACATCCTGCAGTCGATCGTCTTCGTGCCGGTCTTCTACAGCTTCGGACTTGGGATGCACGCTACCATGTTGCAATCGACGGCCATCCTGATCGGGCTCGCCGCGTTTGCGATCCAGGTCGTCCTGGCCCATCTGTGGTTCAAGGTATTCCTCTACGGACCGTTCGAGTGGCTGTGGCGAGCGGCGACCTATCTCACGCTGAGGGTGCCGTTCCTGCGCAAGTAGGGTCGCCGCTTTTTTTGTCGCGCTAACGCTTCGCTTCTTGAGCGCAAGCGACCTATTTGACGCTGAAGGTGCTGTTCCTGCGCAAGAACTCGGCCTGAATCTCCAGGCAGGCCTTCAGCGGAAGATAAAGCCCCAGCCGGTTCCATGGGGCCTTGGCGATGCGTGCCCGCAGGTCTTCGATATGGTTCACCGCCATCCAGAAGGACAGGACGTAGAGCGTCCAGATCTGTATGAGGAAGGCGGCGACGGGGCCCTGTGCCTCGTCTTCATCGAGGCTGGCTACAGGCTCGAACCGCAAGGGTTGGGTGGCCACCGGCGTCGCATCGAACTGTTTCAGGATGTGACTCTTCAAAGCACCATCGGCAAAGCGGAGGTGATTGCGCACGGCCTCAGGCTTGGCGACGTCCAGCGCGTAATAGTCCAGCACCGCCTGGGCGACGGCCATATCGTAGGCAAAGAGGCGGTGACCGTCGTGGGTCAGGACCCGATGCGCCTGGGCACGGCGGAAGCCGAGGCGTTCCTGGATGGCGGTGACGCGGGGCTTTTCGCTGCCCCAGTCGCGGCTGATATTGCCGATATGGGCGTTCTGCACGCCGCATAAAGCTGCCAGTCCACGTTGTGTCAGATACGGCTCACCGTTGCTGAGGAGGCCCATACCGATGCCGTCGATTTCTGCATAGATGGTGACGGTCAGCTCGGCCTCGGTGCGGGACGGCTTGCGTTTTCCCGCGGGAGGGGAATCATTACGCGACAGTTCGAACATGGAACGCGCCCCATTGTGTGAAAGAATTGTGACGAAAAGCTTATACAGTAAGGGAATCGGCGCGATTGTGCAGCGCGAGATAAGCTTAATCAAGTCTTAACGCGCGTGCGAGAAGCGGATAAACGCT
Source organism: Asticcacaulis sp. AC402 (assembly GCF_000495835.1). Lineage (GTDB taxonomy): Bacteria > Pseudomonadota > Alphaproteobacteria > Caulobacterales > Caulobacteraceae > Asticcacaulis. The sequence continues at coordinate 93,256 of NZ_AWGC01000013.1, read as the reverse complement.
CACAGCTGGGGATAAGTGGAAAATCCCACCGTAAGCGAGCTCACGAGATCGTCAGCTGAAGACCACCGTTTTGCCGCCATTAACAATCACGCGTCGCTCAGCGTGCCAGGTCACTGCCCGCGCCAACACCCGCGACTCGATATCGCGGCCAATAACCACCAACTGCTCCGGCGTCAGGCCGTGGTGAACGCGCTGGACGTCTTGTTCGATAATCGGCCCTTCGTCCAGGTCCGAGGTCACATAATGCGCGGTCGCACCGATGATCTTGACGCCGCGCGCATGGGCCTGGTGATAGGGCTTGGCGCCCTTGAATGACGGCAAAAACGAATGGTGAATATTGATGCACCGGCCGTTCAGCCGGCGTGCCAGGTCGTCGCTGAGGATCTGCATATAGCGCGCCAGGACGACAAGGTCGGCCTGATGACGGTCTATCAGCGACAGGAAGGCCGATTCCTGCTCGTCCTTGTTCTGCCTGTTGACCGGCAGATAGACGAAAGGGACGTCGTTCCATTCGACGAACGAGCGCATGTCTTCATGGTTGGACATGACACAGGCAATCTCGACCGGCAGCAGACCCGCCTTCCAGCGATGCAGCAGCTCATACAGGCAGTGGCCGAACTTCGATACAGCGATCAGGACCCGTGGCTTGTGCGACAGGTTGAAGATTTCCCAGTCCATCGAGAAGCGATGAGCAATCGGTTTGAAGCCGTCGCGCAGGGTGTCCATCGGCGGCATTTTGGCGCCAGCCTGCTTAAACACGACGCGGACATAGAACATGTCGCCCCGGTCTTCGCTCCGATGGGCGTCGTTGAACTGATTCGATTCGACGATCGTGATGTCATTGTCGTTCAGATAACCGGAAACGGCGGCAACAATGCCGCGGGTGTCCGGGCATTTGATGATCAGAACGTGGTGCGACGGGTCGAAGGCTGGGGTGTCAAGCATGCCGCGCCTATAGCATCAAAACCTTGAAAATGTACAAGGTTTCAAAGGAAATCAGAAGAAGCGTTCGCTTTCGACTTTTTTGGTCTTTGGGTTGACGACGACGCGGAAAGAGCGGGCATTGTTGTAGACAATGGTCGAGGCACTGTCGCCGCTGTCGTACCACACCGAAAACACCACCCTGTCGTCCTCGTGGCGATAGATCTGGACAGTGTAATCGCCCCCATCCCAGCCGCGGGTATTGCTGACATAGTCTTCGACGACCGAGATCAGCTTCTTGTCCTGCTTGGTCAGTTCGATGCGCGGATCGTCGCTGGTCACCGTGTCTGCAAGGACAGGTGTGCCGAGCAAGGCAAATACAAGTGTTAGGGTGAACGGTTTCATACAGGGACTATAACCGCGAAAAAGCGGCAACAAAAAGCCCCGTCGTGCAAGGCGGGGCTCTTTCCGAAGGCTGAAAAGGTTACTCGTGGACATAGCGGTACACAACCTTTTCGTATCTGCCGTTCGGAAGCTTGCGATAGTGTGTTTCGCTGCGGTAGGCCGCCTGGTCGACGCACTTTCTCCTGGCGTTGTTCTTGCCGATCTTGTTGCCGACGACGCCGCCAACAACGGCACCGCCGACGGTGCCCTCCTTGGAGCCGGTTATCCCGTAAACGAAGGCAAGATACGAAATGGCGCATAAGGAAGCCGTCAGCTTGTATCGCCGCAGGCGTAAAAACCGATAACATGACCATGAAGTCTGTTCTGAACGCGCCGCGTAGCGGACTTCGACCAAAAGTGGTCCACAGATTACACAGATTGCACAGATTAAGGGGGATTAAAAAAGTATCGGCGACACTTACCTTAATCTCTCTTAATCTGTGCAATCTGTGTAATCTGTGGACGCGCTTAACGTAAATTGCCGCTGCGCGGCGCGTTCAGGCTGATTCCCCAGGTCTTGTGCTAGCCCTCTGCCGGCGACAGCTTCCAGCGCACGCGGGTCGAGGTCTCCAGTCGCGCCGTGCCGCGCAGGGCGATCAGAACCGACTTGCGTGCCGCACCACGCTCGAACACCCAGCCCGTTTCCAGCGTCACGTCGCGGGCATCATGACGCAGCCACCAGCCCCGGCCGCCCGGCCCGCGCAACAAAACGCTTTTCCTGTCGCGCGCCAGCGATGCCTGGACTTCCGGATGCAGCAGGAAACGGACCGTAAACGCTGACTCGACCGGCAGGTCCTTCTGCTTGGTTTCCATCGGGGTTAGTCGTTCTTCACCGCGCAGTTCGTCACGTTGGGCATCGACATACAGCCGGCGTTCGTGCTTCAGGCCGAAAGCATCGCGCCAGCCCTCGTGCTCCATCTCCAGAAGCGAGCCCGAATCCTCCGCTTCGACCCGGCGTGAGCGCAGCTTGTAACGCGGACCCTCCAGACCGAAGTTCAACATCTCGCCGAACCGCCCCGACACCGGCGACAGGACGGCGCGATCGCTCAGGGTCAGGGTATTGCCCGCGCCGATGATGCGAAACGCCTGCTGGTCTGACTGGCTGGGCGACCAGCCTGGCTGGACGATCAGCTTGTCGCGCCCGCCCGACACCTCGAACGCCATCGGATGGTCGCAGGCGGCATAACCCATGACCCCGGTTTTCGATTCGCCGGCATCGACATAGACGGTCAGCGACCGCCCGGTCATGCGGTGGTAACGGCCGTGCTCCAGCACATTCGGTATGGCAGCGACCGCCTTCTGCCCGGTACGCACCAGGGCCGGCACGACCTGGTCTTCCAGGATCGACTCAGAACCCTGGAAGGCGCACAGGCTGCCGTCCGGGTGCGAACAGGTACGCACGAAGCGCATCAACCGGTCTATATAGTGATCGAGATAGTCGGGCACCGCCATGCCACGCTGGGACAGGGCGTCTTCGACCAGCAGCAGGTCGTATAACAGATCCAGCCCCTGCTCCGGGCTGCGCGAGGCGTGCGAACCGTCGGGCAGAACGATCTTTTTCAGCACTTTTGGAAGGCGGCTCAGGCCCTTCTTGCGGAAACCGTCCCCGACACGGCCAGACAGGACACAGCCCAAAAGAACCAGCGCGACCGATTGTTGTCCCGCCCACGGCGTCTGTTGCGACAGCCGCAGCAGGTGACGGCCCTGTTCGGCCATGGATTGGGCCAGCAGGTGGACCTCGTCCGGTGCGGCCAGGGAGGCCATGCGACGGGCAAACAGCGAGAGATTGATCAGCCGCCGCGGCAGGACCTCTTCGCCCCAGGTAAACGGCGTCCAGTTGCGGAAAATCTTGTGCCAGAGAATAAACAGGCGGACGGATTCGCGCGTGCCTTCGTCACCATGGGCCAGCAGAGAGGACAGCCACGAAAAGCGGTGAAGCTCGACGCCGAAGGCCCGGGTCGGGCTGGGGCGGTTCCACGGATCGCCCGAGCCCTGGACACTCATCCGGGCATTGCACAGAAGGAACCGGCCCGACAGGATGGCCTTGCCCAGCAGGTGTTGGCTGGGCCTGCCATCGTGGGGCGCGGCCAGGAATCCGTCAGGTGTCCGCCCTTTCAGCGTCAAGCGATAGCCCGGCATGCCAAAGAGCTCGGCGCCGATCTGCTTGCGCAACAGGATGCCAATAACCTTGGCCCAGGGCGTCTTGACGGGCGGAAGCTGTTCGGTGGCGCCGGGCTCAAAGGCCTGCATCACAGGCCTTTCAGAGTCTTGATATTGCCGGCATAGGCCTCACGCCCGCCCTTGAACACGGCGGTGCCGGCGACCAGAGCGGTGGCGCCCGCGGCCACGCACCTTCCTGCGTTTTGGGCATTGACCCCGCCGTCGACCTGAAGGATTGCGGGATTTCCGGCCGCATCCAGCCGACCGCGAACCGCTTCGATCTTGCGCAGTTGCGACTCGATGAAGCTCTGGCCGCCGAAGCCCGGATTAACGCTCATGATCAGCACGAGGTCGACATCGTCCATGACCCAGTCAAGCACTTCGACCGGGGTCGCCGGATTGAGCACGACGCCGGCCCTGGCGCCGAGCTGACGGATGTATTTCAAGGTGCGGTGCAGGTGTGGTCCGGCTTCGGGATGGACGCTGATCAGGTCTGCGCCGGCATTGCGGAAGGCTTCGAGGAAGGCATCGACCGGTGAGATCATCAAGTGGCAGTCGAACGGCAGGCTGGTATGCGGCCGCAGCGCCTTCACCACGTCGGGACCGATGGTGATGTTGGGGACAAAGTGGCCGTCCATGACGTCGATATGGACGAAGTCCGCGCCGGCCTCAGTGATGGCCCGCACCTCTTCCCCCAGCCGGGCGAAGTCGGAGGCCAGAATGGACGGGCAGATAAGCGGTGCGGTCATGTCGGGTCAGCCTGTAGCGAGTGTCTGCTTAAAGCGTTCTTGGCGGTGATGGTCAACCGTTTTGGCGCACCAGATGGGCGATAAAAAAGCCGTCCTGGCCGCCTGGCCGGTGATGCGGTAACAACCGCAGCCAGCCCTGTTGCGCGACCGATTCGACCGGGATGCCCAGGGCTGCGACCGTTGCATCTTCCGGCTTTTGGATGGCAAAGTCCGGATGGCGGCGCAGGAAGGCCAGGACCTGGGTTTCGCCCTCCTCGCGCTCCAGCGAACAGGTGCAATAGACCAGGGACCCGCCCGGTTTGACGCGACCGCCGGCCGAATCGAGCAGGCGGTGCTGGACGTCGGCCAGCTTGGCGATATCGGTGGGCCGGGTGGCCCAAAGCACGTCGGGCTGGCGGCGCAGGGTGCCGGTGGCAGAACAGGGCGCATCCAGCAGGACGGCGTCGAACTGACGCCTATCCTCCCAGGTTTCGGCGTCGCCCATGACCACATCGGCGGTCATGCCGGTGCGGATCAGATTTTCCTCGACGCGCTTCAGGCGGTTCTTCGAGCGATCAAGCGCGATGACCTCGGCGCCAGCGGCGATCATCTGCAGGGCCTTGCCGCCCGGCGCAGCGCACAGGTCGATGGCGGTCTTGCCCGTCAGGTCGCCGAGCAGGCCGGCGCCGACCGAGGCCGCGGCGTCCTGAACCCACCACACGCCTTCGCCATAGCCGGCCCATTCGGCAATATTGCCGCGCAGGGAGGAGCGCAGGGCCAGGCCGCCCAGGGGCTCGCCTTGCAGGTCATCCTTGAGCCGGTCGAGATCGGCGGCGGTCTTGAAGGTCAGGTCGGTCGCCGGCTCCTCGGTCAGCATCAGGGCGATGCCTTCGGCGTTAGCCTCGCCATAGGCCGCCTTCCAGCGCTGGAACAGCCAATCAGGCGCCAGGCGCGACGGCAGGGGTTTATTCAGGCCCCCTTCGCGGATGACGCTGCGCAGGATGGCGTTGATCAGACCCTTGAACGGGCGGGTATGGGCTTCACGCTCGGCCAGCTTGACGGTGGTCGAGACGGCGGCGAAGTCCGGCACTTGCATAAAACCAATCTGGGCCAGGCCGATGCGCAGCAGCGCCCAGACGCCGTCATTGGGGGCCTTCTGGGTCTTCTTTTCGATAATGTAGTCGAGCTGGCCCAGCCGGCGCAGGACCAGCATGGCGAGGGCGCGGGCAAAGCCGCGTTCGGAGTCGCTTAAGTCCAGGAAATCGCTGCGGGTAACCGCCTCGTCAAAACCAGTGCGTTTGGCCAGCGCAGCGTCGATCAGGGTCAGGGCGGCGAGGCGGGCATTCATGCCGATGTCGCCCCCATCGTCGATGCGCTCGGGTTCAGGGCGGGGGGGGCGCGGACGTGACTTTTGCAGCGGTTTTTTGGCGGGTCTGGGTTTGTTCAAGGTGCTGGGCTTCTTAAGATGCTTGGTTTTTAAGATTCGAGGCTTTAAAAAAAGCCCTCTCGCCAGGGAGGGGAGAGGGTTGTTCAGGGCGCTATAGACTCCGGCGGGCTCCGGGTAAAGTCACGTCGTCGGCACACTGGTTGTATCGCTGCCCCCGCCGCGCCTCAGAGTCACGCCGAGTTCAATCAGAGCCTTGACGCGATTTTCGGTCGCCGGGTGGGTCGAAAACAAATTGTCCATATGCCGCCCGTTCAGGGGATTGATGATGAACATGTGGGCCGAGGCCGGGTTGCGTTCGGCCGCGTGGTTGGGAACGCCGCGGGCATAGGCCTCGATCTTGCGCAGAGCCCGGGCGAGTGACTCCGGGTCGCCCGAGATTTCACCGCCAAGACGATCGGCTTCGTATTCACGCGTCCGCGAAATCGCCATCTGGACGACCATGGCGGCGATCGGCGCCAGGATCGACATCAGGATGACGACGAAAACATTGCTGCCGCCCCCTCCATTATCGCGCGAACCACCGAAAAACATGGCGAAGTTCGCCAGCGACGAAATGGCACCAGCCAGGGTGGCCGTAATCGTCATGGTCAGGGTGTCGCGGTTTTTGACGTGGGCCAGTTCATGGGCCATGACGCCGCGGATCTCCGACCGGTCCAGCGCCTGCAACAGGCCGGTGGTGGCGGCGACGGCAGCGTTCTGAGGGTTGCGGCCGGTGGCGAAGGCGTTGGGCTGGGGGTTGTCGATGATATAGACGGCCGGCATCGGCAAGCCGGCGCGGCGGCTCAGATCGGCAACGTCGTCATAATACCCGCGCAGCACGCCGGTGGCGCGATTGGGGTCGATCGGCTGGGCATGGTACATGCGCAGCACCATCTTGCCCGAGTTCCAGTAGGCAAACATATTCATGGCGATCGCCAGGCCCAGGGCAATCAGCATCCCGGTCGGGCCCCCGAGCATCAGGCCGATGACGCCGAACAGGGCGGTCATACCAGCCAGCAGCAGCCAGGTCTTCAACGGGTTCATGGTCGTAAATCGCTCCTTGCGATATGAGAGTGTTGATCCTAAATGTAGGGTCACATCCCAAGCCTGCAAGGGGATTACAGAAATGTCATCCGAACCCGACCTGTCCGATCTGACGCCGAAAAAGGTGCTGACGCCCGCCGCCCAGCGCGCTCTGGCCGAAGCGGCCGAACGCCGCGCTGTGGCCGAAGCGGAAGCCGCCCGCGCCGCGGAAGAAGGCGGTCCGCCGGGGCCTGAGCCAACGCGCTACGGCGACTGGGAACGCAAAGGCATTGCGGTGGATTTTTAGGGCCACGTCTCAGGGTTTGGGGAAGGTCGGCATCCACACCGCGGCACGCCTTTCGGCTTCGGCGATTTCGGCTGGGGTCATTTTCGTGATCAGGTCTGCTTTCAACTCCGCCATCATGCCCAAAATTTCATCGTCATCCCGGTAGGCCTCCGTCAGAAGCAACCATTTGTACCCTTCCACCAGGTCCGCGGGGCCGCCACGCCCGGCGACGATCAGGGTGCTCAGGAAATATTGAGCGTCGCTCTCGCCCTGATCGGCGGCAGCTTGCAGAAGCGCCCGGCCAGCCACATCATCCGGGGGAACACCCTTTCCACCGAGATGCAGGATACCCAGAAGATATTGTGCTTTACCGATATTCGCGTCCGCTGCCGGGCGCAGCCACCGTATCGCAGCCGCATCATCCTTGGCGAGGTCCTCGCCTTTCTGGTAGGCGAGCCCCAGCATGTACTGCGCCACTGGGTGCCCCTGCTCTGCCGCCTTTTGGTACCAGACGATCGCGGTGGCAGGGTCGCGGGGCATACCCATTCCCACGCCGTATAAAGCCCCGAGCAAGTATTGGGCGCGGACATGGCCACCTTCCGCAAGAGGGCGCAAGACGTTCAAGGTTTCGTGGATCGGGTTGACCTTCACCGAGTCAATGGCCGCTGAGACCTGCTGGTCCGGCGTCAGCGGCGCAGGCTTCCACGCCTTGATTTGTGCTTCCGCTTGCGCCATCTGAGCCGCTGTCAGTTTTGCGCCAAGTAGGTCGTTCCCCGCTGCGATGCGTCCGTCCTTGTCGATGACCGCGCGTGGAACCAAAAGAGAAAGGGTACGCCAAGTGTAGGCCTGGACATCGTCCCGGGGGACACCTTCGCCGTCTTCATACAGAAAGCCGAACATGACTTGGGCAGGACCATATCCCTGTTCAGCGGATTTTCGAAGCCAATCGGCCGCCTGGGCCGTATCCCTGGGTACGCCCTGGCCGAGGAGATAGGCCCTGCCCATTTCATACTGTGCTTCGGCGTCCCCGTAATTTGCCGCCGCCTTAAACCACACCAATGCCAGGGCGCGGTCTTTCGCCACCCCGTCGCCATCGTCGTAGGCGTCAGCCAGTCGCACCTGATCAGGGATGTTGCCATACTTTGCCCGACCGTACAGACGGACCACATCTTCTCCTCGCGACGTGACCGGTTTCGCCGGGACCTGCGTCGTCTCATTGATCTGGGCGAGAGCAGGAGCGGCCGGAACCAGAGCAAGGGCGAACGACAACAGGATGGATGTTATGCGCATAGGCTGACCCCGAACCAGGTAGGTCAAACCCACCCGCATCAAAACCTAGCGGTCAAATCCGCCTCTGGCGACAGAAATTTTTTGTCCGGTTCACGCGTTGTGGATCGCCCGAAGGATATCCAGCGTCGCTGCCTTCGGGTCCGGCGCGCGGGTAATCGGCCGACCGACCACCACATGCGAGGCCCCGTTCAGGAAAGCATCCTGCGGTGTCGCCACGCGCTGCTGGTCGTTGAGGTCGGCGCCGACAGGACGCACGCCCGGCGTCACGATCAGGAAATCCACCGGAACCCTCGCCCGGATCAGGGCGGCTTCGTGCGGCGACGACACCACCCCGTCCAGTCCGCATTCGACGGCCTGGTCGACCCGGCGCAGCACCAGATCGCTCAAAGGCATGCCATAGCCCATCTCGTCGAGATCGCCCTGTGACAACGAGGTCATCACGGTGACGCCGATAATCTTCGTCGTGCCTTCGCCACGGCCGGCAATCGCCGCCTTCATCACCTGGGGCTCGGCATGGACGGTCAGCAGGTCGCAGCCGCCTGCCACCGCGGCGCGAGCGGCGCCTTCGACCTGGGCGCCGATATCGTGCAGCTTCCAGTCCTGGAAAACCTGCTTGCCCTGGGCTTTCAGTTCGTCGCACAGGCTCAAGCCCCCCTGGGCCAAAAGCGTCAGACCGACCTTGTAATAACTGACCGAATCGCCGAGCGCCGTCACCAGAGCGCGCGCCGAAGCAAGATCGGATTCATCCAGGGCCACGATCAGGCGCGGGTCGGCGTTCAAGGTCATGGCTGCGCTCCATTTATGGGGGTGTTGGGGGCCTAAACGATTTGCTATGGCAGGACAAGTCGCGATATGGGCGAATCACGGGGCCAGGCTATGTTCGAGAACTTTTCCTTCGCGGCGCTGTTTGCCTTCTACATCAACTTCTTCATTACCCTCTTCGCCCTGATCGACCCGATCGGCAATGTGCCGATCTATGCCGCCGCGACCCAGACCCAGTCGGTCAAGTCGCGGCGCTGGCTGAGTATCTATATCTCGCTGTTCACCGCGCTGATCCTGACCATTTTCTTCTTTGCCGGCCTGAGCATCCTGAAGTTCTTCGGCATTTCCATGGATGCCTTCCGCATCGCCGGTGGCCTGCTGCTGTTTTTGATGGGGCTGGACATGGCGCGTGGCGACTTTATCGAGAGCTTTACGCAGAAGGACGAGGTCCGCGACGGGGAAGCCCATCTCGAGGTTAAACCCCTGGGTCACCGCGAAACCGCCAAGAAAAGCTTCGAAAAGCTGGTTGTGCCCTTCGCCTTTCCGCTGATGGTCGGACCGGGCACAATTTCGACCGTGATCATCCAGGCCGGTGTCGCCAATGACTTTGGTATCACTGGCCTGGTCGTCGGGGTGCTCGCCATTATCACCACCGCCCTCGCCATACTGCTCACCCTGCTGTTTTCCAACACCATTTCGCGGATTTTCGGCCGGGTCGGCATGGTTGTGGTGATTCGTGTCCTGGGGCTGATCCTCTGCGCCTTGTCGGTCCAGATCATCATCTCGGCTGTGGGCGAGATTACCCAAAACATTATCCTGCCGTCAGCGGCGCACCCCTACGAGGCCATGCACCGATGAGGTTTTGGGGTGAAGGGGCCCGAGGCCCCTTCCTCTTTAAACTCAAAGAGATGACAGGCCGCGGCCTTCTCAACCGCTAACTATCTGTGGATCTTGCTGAGCTGTCCCGACACCAGTTCCATCACCCATTCGTCCGGAAGGACTTTGAGCAATGCCGCCACCGTTTTGTTCGGGGCGCCCGGGACGCAGGCCGCCCGGTTGGCTTCGCACGCCTGATAGCCCTCGCGCGCCACCTCGTCGGCGCCCATCCACCACCATTCGGGGATGGATTTCGACAGTTTCGACCGCGTGCCGATAACGTCGTGGAATTCCGAATAGGTCCAGCCTGGACACAGGGCCGAAACGTGCACGCCGTGCTCGCGGACCTCCAGGTGAAGGCTTTGCGACAACCGCGTCAGGAAGGTCTTGATCGGCCCATAGACCGTATCGCCGGGAGACGCTGGCAAAAACCCGGCCAGCGACGCGACATTGACCACGCGGCCGAACTTCTGCTCGATCATGCCCGGGAGGAAACGGTGCGTCAGCTCCATCGGCGCCAGCATCATCACCTGCATGAAAGCACGGTGCGATTCCCACGGATTGCCGACAAAACCGCCCGGCTGACCGTATCCGGCATTGTTGACCAGGCCGTCGACTGTCCGGCCGAGCGCCGCAATCCCCTCCCGCAGAACGCCTGGCGCTGCCGCATCTGACAGGTCGGCCGGCAGGCCGTAGGCCTCGACGCCAAAGCGCAGACGAACCTCTTCGACCAGCTTTTCCAGTCGCTCCGCCCGGCGCGCGGTCACAGCCACGTCCCAGCCGTTGGCGGCATAGGTCCGCGCAAAGGCCAGGCCTATGCCCGAAGACGCTCCCGTAATCAGAACCAGACGGCGTGCCAAATGAAACCTCGCGACAAGATTCCGGAGGGAAACACGATAATCGCTACAAAATCAAGAAAATCGGGGAAATCGAGCGGATCAGACCGGTATCTTTTCGCCCACGCACGATGGCGCTGCGGCAGGGCGCAGCAAATCGGCCACAGTCACAGTACTCAGGGCCTCGGATGCGGCCTTATTGGCCAATTCCATAGCCGTGTTGATCGCCCTCGGGATGGCCTGGCTAACCGGGCACCCCTCCGCGCCGATCGGAGCGCTGCCCAGATGGGCGCAGCCATTGACGGCACGCAGGACCTCATTCAGGAGTATCTCTTCCGGCGGCTTCAGCAGCCACGCCCCGCCCGCCGCGCCGGAGCAGGTGGCGACCAGGCCGGCCTTGGCCAGCAATGTCGTCATGCGACGGATGACGACCGGGTTGGTGGGAATCGACGCCGCCAGGACCGACGACGACACCGCCGACTCCCGCGAACAGGCGTTACGATGGGCCAGGTAAGCCAGGGTATGGGCCGCTACGGGAAATCTCTGGCTTTCGGACATGTCAGCACAATGTTACGCGAATTTCGATACCCAGTCGACACCCCCGCGCTTTGCGAGTCTGGGCTGATGAAAATAAAAATACCATGTTGTCATGCATTTTTCCCGAAAACTTACTGTGCAGTGCAAGATAGGGCGATCAAAGGCCATTGAATGTGGTTTTAAATAGGCGTAAGAGCGCCCAGTTCAAACGAGGGACGTCACCGGTGATCTGTGTGTTTTCCGCCCTCAGGAGAGTATGAATGACTGGGGAAACCCCTGCTGATTCCAAGGCCTCCCCGCCGGCATCAGCCTCGTCCGCCAAAGCCGCGGACTCTAACGGCACGCCAGCTGCCAGCCCTCACGCCACCGCCAGTGAAACCGATGCCATCACCAGTCATGGCCATGGCAAGGAAGGTTTTCTCGCCTTGGCTGTCGGTTCGATCGGCGTCGTGTTCGGCGATATCGGCACGTCGCCGCTATATGCCATGCGAGAAGCCTTGCACCATGCCCGCGGTGATGTGAATCCGGAACATGCCGTGCTTGGGGTCGTTTCGCTCGTCCTGTGGACCATGACCTTGTTTGTGACGATCAAGTACGTCACCTTCTTCATGCGCGCCGACAACAAGGGCGAAGGCGGAACCCTGGCCCTGATGGCCCTGGCCCAAAAGGCCCTGGGCCGGTACTCGCCGCTGGTCTTTTTCCTGGGTATCTGCGGCGCCGCCCTGTTTTATGGCGACGGCATCATTACGCCGGCCATCTCGGTACTCTCGGCTGTCGAGGGCCTGAAGGACGCCCCTGGCCTGGCCGGCCGGCTGGACCCGTACCTGCTGCCGATCGCCGCTGGCATCCTGATCGCCCTGTTCATGGTCCAGGCCAAGGGCACAGGCAAGGTCGCCAAATTCTTCGGTCCGATCACTGTCGTATGGTTCCTGGTCCTGGGCGCGCTTGGGGCCATTCACCTGGCCGATGATCCCCGCATCTTTTACGCCATCAATCCGTGGTATGGTTTTCGCTTCCTGATGGAAGAACAACTGGCCGGATTTATCATCCTTGGCAGCGTCTTCCTTTGCGTCACCGGCGCTGAGGCTCTGTACGCCGACATGGGTCATTTCGGCAGGAAGCCGATCCAGATCTCGTGGCTGGTCCTGGTCTTTCCGTGTCTGGCCCTGAACTATCTTGGTCAGGGCGCCATGATCCTGAATGACAACAGCGCCGGTGAAAATCCGTTCTGGAACATGGTGCCGGAAGTTGCCTATTGGCCGATCCTGATTTTGGCCACCATCGCTACCGTCATTGCCTCCCAGGCGGTCATCACTGGCGCCTTCTCGCTGACCCAGCAGGCGGTGCAACTCGGCTTGCTCCCGCGAATCGAGATCCGGCGTACCTCGGAAACCCAGGCCGGCCAGATCTATGTGCCGTCGGTCAACACCTTCCTGTTGATCGGCGTTCTGATTCTGCTGGTGGGTGCCAGCCTGGTCGCCGAGGCCCGTCTTGCCGAGGATGCCGACGCTCTGGGATCGTCGGTCCTGGCTTCGGCGTACGGCATTGCCGTCACCGGCGCGATGTTCGTCGATACCCTGCTGGCCTGGTTTGTCTGCCGCTATATCTGGAAATGGAACCTGGGCCAGACCGCCCTGCTTCTGGTGCCGCTGGCTCTGCTCGACATGGTCTTCATCACCTCCAACCTGCTCAAGGTGCCGGACGGGGCCTGGCTTCCGCTCGTCTTCGGCGCCGTCCTGGTCCTGATCATGCTGACCTGGGCCGCCGGCACACGCACCCTGACCGAAAAGGCCCGACGCGACAGCGTACAGCTGCTCGACCTGGTCGAGATGCTGAAGAAGCGGCCTCCGCACAGAGTCGCCGGTACGGCCATCTTCCTGACTTCCGATGCCGAACTGGCACCCGTCGCCCTGATGCACAATCTCAAGCACAACAAGGTTCTACACGAGAAGAATATCATCCTGACCGTCAAGACAGCCCAGTCGCCGAGGGTGCCGGAAGGCGATCGTATTACCATCGAGGTCATCAATGACGACTTCAAGAAGGTGACGCTCAGCTACGGCTTTATGGAAAGCCCGAACCTGCCGAAGGCCCTGGGTCTGTGCCGCAAGCTGGGGCTGAAGTTCGACATCATGGCCACCAGCTTCTTCCTGGGTAAGCGCAATGTGGTACCGTCGGCCAATTCCGGCATGCCGCTGTGGCAGGACAAGCTGTTCATCTTCCTGATGAAAAACGCCGCCAACCCGACCGAGTTCTTCCATATCCCGCCTGGCCGGGTCGTCGAACTTGGCACCCAGGTGACGGTTTAGACCTGCGCGCATGTTTCGCCTGTTCAAACGGAATTGGTCATGCAAAACGTGCGGTAAGGTTCATGACGATCTGCCGATATGCTTCGGTGTAAAGGCGCCCTGGCTCGATCTGGTGCCGGAAGAAGAATTCGAACAACGTGTCGATCTGACAAATGATCAGTGTGTTGTGGACGAGACTGTGTTTTTCATTCGTGGCCTTATTGAAATTCCAATTCTTGGTCATGGCGAATCGCTGGCGTTCTCCGTTTGGTCGTCTTTGAGTCGGGCTAGTTTTGATCATATGACTGATCGCTGGAACGATCCCGGCCGCGCCAACGATCCGCCTTATTTCGGATGGTTGAGCAGCACCCTTCCCCCTTACCCGACTCACAAGCACCTTCCGCTTTCGGTTCAGGTCCGCGATCGTGGCATGGTTCCGTTGTTCATAGTTGTGGACGAAGACCACGCCTTGGCGGTCGACCAGCAAAACGGCATCACCGTCCGCAGGTGGCATGAAATCGCCCTAAGCCTTCTGGTCTGAACCGTAGATTCGGGCTTGCATCCCCTTTCCTCAGACCGTAAAGCGCGCGTGCCCGATTTAACCCCAAGTCACGTCCCAAGGTCACGCCGCCCATGTCCGCTCCTGTCGAAAAGCCCGTCAAGAAAGTCGTTCTCGCCTATTCCGGCGGTCTCGACACCTCGATCATCCTGAAGTGGCTGCAGACCGAGTACCAGGCCGATGTCGTCACCTTTACCGCCGACCTGGGCCAGGGCGAGGAGCTGGAACCCGCGCGCAAGAAGGCCGAACTGCTGGGCATCAAACCGGAAAACATCTACATCCAGGACCTGCGCGAGGAGTTCGTTCGCGACTACGTCTTCCCGATGTTCCGCGCCAATACGGTTTATGAGGGCCAGTACCTGTTGGGGACCTCGATCGCCCGTCCGCTGATCGCCAAGGCCCAGATTGATATCGCCCGCAAGGTCGGCGCCGACGCCGTCTGTCACGGCGCAACCGGCAAGGGCAATGACCAGGTCCGTTTCGAACTCGGCTATTATGGCCTGGAGCCCGACATCCGCGTCATCGCCCCGTGGCGGGAGTGGGACTTCGCCTCGCGTGAAGCCCTGCTCGCCTTCGCCGAACAGCACCAGATCCCGATCGCCAAGGACAAGCGCGGCGATGCACCCTTCAGCGTCGACGCCAACCTGCTGCACTCCTCGTCCGAGGGCAAGGTGCTGGAGGATCCGGCCATCGAAGCGCCGGAATTCGTCTATCAGCGCACCATTGCCCCCGAGGCCGCGCCGGACACGCCGACCGTTTTCACCATGGATTTCGAGCGTGGCGATCCGATAGCCATCGATGGCATCGCTTTGTCGCCGGCGGCCTTGCTGACCAAGCTGAACCAGTTGGGTCACGACAATGGCGTCGGCCGTCTCGACCTGGTCGAAAACCGTTTTGTCGGCATGAAGTCGCGCGGCGTCTATGAAACGCCGGGTGGCACCATCCTTTTGGCGGCCCACCGCGGTATCGAGTCGATCACGCTGGACCGCGGTGCCATGCACCTGAAGGACGAGCTGATGCCGAAATATGCCTCGCTCATCTATAATGGTTTCTGGTTCTCACCTGAGCGCAACATGTTGCAGGCGGCAATCGACTGGTCGCAGGAGAAGGTTAGCGGCCGTGTGACGGTGAAACTGTACAAGGGCAATGTCACCATTACCGGCCGCGAAAGCCCCTATTCGCTGTACGATCAGGACCTGGTGACGTTTGAAGAAGGCAAGGTCGCGTACGACCACCGGGATGCGGCGGGCTTTATCAAGCTGAATGCATTGCGGTTGCGCGTGGCAGCCAAGCGCGATCAGCGTACATAACGCGTGGAGCGGGGTTTTGATTCCATCAAAACACATCCCGCTCCAGGCTCCACCCTCGGGGAGTGCGCCATGACCGACATTCAGAAACGTCTCGACTTTATTGATCTGCTGCGTGGCTTGGCCATCTGCCTGATGGTCCTCGACCATACGCGCGACTTCGTCCACCAGGGCGCGCTGGGTGCTGATCCGCTGGACCTGAAAAGCGGCGGTCCCTTCCTCTACATGACCCGATGGATCACACACCTGTGCGCCCCGACCTTTGTCTTCCTGTCAGGCGTTTCGATCTTTCTGCAACACCAAAATGGCAAGACGGGATGGCCGCTCAGCCGCTTTTTGCTTACCCGAGGCCTTTGGCTGGTCTTTCTCGAACTCACCGTCGTCAATTTCGGCTTCGACCTGAAACCCGGCATCTTCCTTCAGGTCATCTGGGCTATCGGCGTCAGCATGATCTTCATGGCCGCCCTGGTGCACCTGCCGCGGCTCGCCGTCCTCGCCGTCGGGGCCGTCATTGTCGGCGGGCATGTCCTGCTGGCGCCCATCGATGCGCCAAATCTGCCCGCCGCGCTCCAGTTGCCCTGGAGCCTGCTCATGGAGCCAGCCTTCAATCTCCCGCTGGGCGGATTCAATGTCTATCCGGCCATTCCGTGGCTGGGCATCATGTGCCTGGGTTTCGGCCTCACCCCGGTCATTACCGACCTCGGCCCCAATCGCAGCCGCAACATCGCCCTGATGGCGGTCGCATCGATCGTCCTGTTCCTGTGCTTGCGCATACCCAATCTGTACGGCAACCCGGTTCCGTGGACCATGCCGGCCAACCCCTCGGAAGCACCATTCGCCGTCCTCAACGTCTTCAAATACCCACCATCACTGCACTACGCGCTGATTACACTGGGTATCGCCATGCTGCTGATGCTGGCCTTGCCGAAACTGCCGGCCCTGGTGCAGAAACCACTGCTGGCGTTCGGGCGGACGCCAATGCTGACCTACCTGCTGCACATCTATGTCGCTCACGGGCTGGCGGTACTGATAGGCCTGTTTCAGGGCGTGCCGATCCAGGCCTTCTGGGGGCATATGAGCGACCCGTCGCGCACACTGGCCGCTAATGCCGGCGTCCCGCTATGGGCAACCTATCTCGTATGGCTGGTTGTTCTGGCGATCCTCTACCCGATGTCGAGTGCCTGGGCGAAATACCGCGCCACGCACAAGTATTGGTGGACAAGTTATATCTGATCGTTGGCGGGTCTGCTTTCGCAAGGATTTGACCACGAACCACACGAACAGACACGAACTTTGTGGTTATCCGGAAATCGCCGCGCAGCGACATTCAGTCGAATTGGGCCGCTGCGCGGGGGTGAAAGCTTTACCAAGCGCACCACGTCGCTGACGGCTCAGACATGACCTGAAGTTCGTGTCTGTTCGTGTGGTTCGTGGTCAAATTCTTTCTTAAGCCTTCATCGCCTCGGCAATCATGTTCACTGCCGCCTTGACCTGCTTTTCGTCATCGCCTTCGGCCATGACGCGGATCAGCGGCTCGGTACCCGATGGCCGCACCAGAACCCGGCCGGAACCTTTCAACATCTCTTCGCCTTCACGGATCGCCTGCTTGACGGCCTCCGAATTCAAAGGTGAAACACCCGTAAACCGGACATTCTTCAAGATCTGCGGCACGGTTTCGAACTGACGGCCCAGCTTCGACATCGGCTTGCCGCGTTCAACCAGCACCGCCAGCACCTGCAGGGCGGCCATCAAACCATCACCGGTAGTGGCATGATCGCTCAGGATGACGTGGCCCGACTGCTCACCACCCAGGTTAAAGCCGCCCTCGCGCATCCGCTCCATGACATAGCGATCGCCAACCTTTGTACGCTCCAGCGTCAGACCCTTGGCGGCGAGGAATCGTTCCAGGCCCAGGTTTGACATGACGGTGGCAACGACGCCGCCGCCTTTCAGCAAGCCCTTGTCGGCCAGATGCCCGGCGACGATGGCCATGATCTGGTCGCCATCGACGACCTTGCCGTTTTCGTCGCAGATCACCACCCGGTCGGCATCGCCATCCAGGGCGATACCCAGATCGGCGCGCATCTCCTTGACCTTAACGGCCATGGCATCCGTGTGGGTCGAGCCGCACTTTTCGTTGATGTTCAGTCCGTCTGGCGACACACCAATACTGATAACCTCGGCGCCCAGCTCGTACAGGGCCAGGGGCGCAACCTTGTAGGCGGCGCCGTGAGCGCAGTCGATAACGATGCGCAGGCCGTTCAGGGTCAAATGCCGCGGGAAAGACGCCTTGACGATTTCTATATAGCGCGCCTGGGCGTCATCGAGACGCTGGACCCGGCCCAGCTTGTGCGCCTCGGCCACGCCCTGCAGGATGTCGCCGTCCATGCGCGCTTCGATTTCCAGTTCGACCTCGTCCGACAGCTTGTAGCCATCCGGCCCGAACAGCTTGATTCCGTTGTCCATAAAGGCGTTGTGCGATGCTGAGATCATCACGCCCAGATCGGCGCGCATCGATCGCGTCATCAGCGCAACACCCGGAGTCGGCAGCGGCCCGAACAGGCGCACATCCATGCCGACGCTGGTGAAGCCGGCGACCAGGGCTGGCTCGATCATATAGCCCGACAGGCGCGTATCCTTGCCGATAACGACCAGGTGACGGCGGTCGGCGTTGGACATGAACATCTTTCCGGCGGCCATGCCGACGCGATAGGCGACTTCGGCGGTCATCGGAAACGAGTTGGCGCGGCCGCGGATACCGTCGGTGCCGAAGTACTTACGTGTGCTCATGAGAATGGGTACGGTCTGTCGGGATGGAGGGAAAGGTGGCCTCTTATAGGCGCAAGTTTAGCCGGCAAGCGTAAAATCTTTGTGCCCGAATGTTACCAATCAATTATTAATACCTGATTTTACTATCTTTTTTCGGCTGCAACGTAACGTTCTGTCATCCCAGTTTACGTATTGTTTGAAACCGGTCTGCTAAACAGGGGTTTTTGCGGCCCAGATCAAGGAACAGGACCACATGTGCGGCATTATCGGAATCATCGGCAACGAACCCGTCGCCCCGCGCCTGCTGGAGTCATTGCGCCGGCTTGAATACCGCGGCTACGACTCGGCCGGCATCGCGGTCCACACCGAGGCAGGCCCCGATCGCCGCCGCGCCGAGGGCAAGATCCGCAACCTCGAGGCCGCTATTCAATCCGACCCGATCGAAGGCGTTGTCGGCATCGGCCATACCCGCTGGGCCACGCATGGAGCGCCGGAAGTGCGCAACGCTCACCCCCATACGGCCGGCATCGTTAGCCTGGTCCACAACGGCATCATCGAGAACTACGCCGAACTAAAGACGGAGTTGAAGGCGAGGGGGCATGACTTCACCTCGGACACCGACACCGAGGTCATCGCCCATCTGCTCGACGAAGCCTTGAAAACCCTGCCGTTGAGAGACGCTTTCAAGTCGGTCCTGGACCGGCTGCATGGCGCCTATGCCCTGGCCATACTGGTCGGCGGTGAGAAAGATACCATCCTGGGTGCCCGCCGCGGCTCGCCCCTGGTCGTCGGCTGGGGCCAGGACGAGATGTACCTCGGCTCGGATGCCCTGGCGGTCGGCCCCTTCACCCAGCGTGTCACCTATCTCGAAGAGGGCGACTGGGTCATACTGCACCGCGACGGCGCCGAAATCTTCAACGCCCGTGGCCTGCTGGTCAATCGCCCGGTGACGGTGGTGTCGGCCTCGGCGGCCCTGGTTGAAAAAGGCGCCTTCCGACACTTCATGGAAAAGGAAGTCCACGAGCAGCCGGAATCTTGCCAGCGCACCCTTTCGGCCTATCTCGATCCGACCACCTGCACCGTGCGCGACGATATCAAGGCCGGTGTCGACTTCGGTGCCATCGTCCGCATCCAGATCATTGCCTGCGGTACGGCCTTCTATGCCGGCAGCATTGCCCGGTATGCCTTCGAAAAACTGGCCGGTTTGCCGGTGGATGTCGAGGTCGCCTCGGAATTCCGTTATCGCACCCCGGCGATAACACCGGGAACTCTGGCGGTGGCGGTTTCTCAGTCGGGTGAAACCGCCGACACCCTGGCGGCCCTGCGCTGGTGCAAGGAGAATGGCTTGCGGACCGCGGCCTTGGTCAATGTCCACTCCTCGACCATGGCGCGCGAAGCCGATCTGATGTGGCCGACCCATGCCGGGCCGGAAATCGGTGTCGCCTCGACCAAGGCGTTTACGGCGCAGCTGTCGGCCCTGCTCAGCCTGGTTATCTGTGCCGCCCGCCAACGCGGCCGGATCACCAGCCACGAAGAAGCTCGCCTGGTCCAGGTCCTGCTGGGCGCGCCTGGCCTGATCGCCGAAGCCATGGCCATGGATGCCGAAATCACCCGCATGACCTACGACCTGTCCAGGGCGCGCGACGTTATCTATCTCGGTCGCGGCGACATGTACCCTCTGGCCATGGAAGGCGCTCTGAAGCTGAAGGAAATCAGCTATATCCATGCGGAAGGTTATGCCGCCGGCGAGTTGAAGCACGGGCCGATCGCCCTGATCGACGAAAATACGCCGGTGGTAGTGATCGCGCCGGACGACGCCCTGTTCGAAAAGACGGCTTCCAATGTGCAGGAGGTAGCGGCGCGCGGCGGCCGGGTGATCATTATCACCAATGCGCCGGACAAGGTGCCGAACCTGTCAGGCGATGCCGCCAAGTCATTAAAGGTGATTGTAGCGCCGTCCTGCGACGCCTTTATCGCGCCGCTGATCTATTCGGTGCCAATCCAGTTGCTGGCCTACCATACGGCCGTGCATAAGGGGACCGATGTCGACCAGCCGCGTAACCTGGCCAAGTCGGTGACGGTGGAGTAGACGCCAGAGCGGGATTCTAGTGGAATCAAAATCCCTCTCTAAGTTTTTGTTTTGTCGCACAATTTATCCGAAAACGGGGACGTCCGTGCGGTGGCGTCACTTTTTATCGTATTGCGCTCTGGGTCCAGCCTGTGTAAGGCGCGGTCAGAAGCTGAGAATTGTAATACCGGGCATCGCCGGTAACCTCTGGGCCGATCCAGTCGGGCCGTTCGAACGCCTCATCGCGACTAGCGAGTTCGATCTCTGCCATGATCAGGCTGGCATTCGTGCCTTCGAAGACGTCGACTTCCCAGACGTGGTTGCCGACCGGTACCCTGTAGCGCACCTTGGCCAGGGATTGGATGCCAGGCAGACGCAACATGTCTTCGGCATCGGCAACAGGGATAGCATATTCCCACTCTGCCCGTTCCAATCCGTCTTCGGAGCTTCGGCCCTTGATGGTGATAAAAGCCTTATCGTCGGTAAGCCGTATACGGACCGTGCAATCAGGCCTGGTGCTCAGATAGAACTGGACGATCTGATGCTGGCTGACGGCAAACGGCCGGAAATCGCCGGTGACCAGGAATTTGCGTTCGATTTCGGTAGCCATGGCTTTACTTCGGATAGATCAGCATCTGGGTGCAGCGGAACAGAGCGATGGTCTTTCCGCTTTCGGGGTGGGTAACGGTCACATCCCACACCTGGGTCGTGCGGCCCATGTGTACCGCCTTGCCGATAGCCGCGAGCGTGCCCTCACGCGCGGTCGCCAGGTGGTTGGATTTCAGCTCGACGGTGGTGAAGTTGACCGCACCATCGGGCAGCGAATGGATGCAGCCATAACCCGCCGCCGTATCGGCCAGGCTAACCACCGTGCCGGCATGGAGGTAGCCATTGGGCGCCGTCACCTGCGGCTGGATCGAAAGCTCGGCGTGGAGTTCGCCGTGCGCCACATGGGTAATGCGGATACCAAGGTGGCCTGGCAGGGTGCCCTGGCCCCATTGGTTGATGTCTTCGAGGGTTCTCATGTTTTTTGTTCGCCCAATAGTGGGCGGATGTCAACGGCCGAGGGGTGTCTTTTCCGCGCTGGAAGGGGCGTGCCATTTCCGCGGCCTTAAAGGGCTGACTGAAGAGTAGAGTCGAAGTTATACTTAAACTTACCAAAAGTAATACTTATAAAAGTTATAACACATTGATATTACATAATAAAATAACTTCTTTACCGGAGATCGCAAGCCTCTTTGTGGTCGGACATACCGAGACTGCCGGTCGGCCATACTCTTATTTTGAAAGACTTTCGGCAACGTGTTCATAGCTTGGTTAGCGTAAGCGCTTCTCCTGAACTGACATATGTTAGTCCCAGCAAAAAATCGTTCCCATGGCACATTTACTTGCAATTAACCAAGTCAAGTTACTTGCTTTTGCAACAGTATAGTTTCCCGAGGCTGGATATGTCAAAACGTCTAACGCACGCAACGGCCCTCGCGACGGCGGTCGCAACGCTTTTTTTGGCGCCACTTTCCGCCCATGCGGATGGTGCCAGAGAAATTCAGGTCGCCGGCCGAACCCTGACCTTTCTTGATGGCGGGCCGACGGGCAAGGTTACCTTTGCCATCGTCTACGACGCATCCAAACCGGCCTCGGTTGCCGAGAAGGATGAGGTCATGGCGGCCCTGGGTTCGGGCATGGCGGCTGGTTCCGCGACCATCGTCGGAAAGCCGGTTGAGGCGGGTGCCATAGGCTCTGCCGGTGATGTCGGCGCTTACTACATTACGCGTGGTGTCAACTTCACCGCCGTAGGTTCTGCGGCCAAAAGCAAGAAAATCCTGAGCATTGGCTCTGACATGGCCTGCGTAAAGGCCGGTGCCTGCGTCATGGGCGTGGCTGCCACGCCCAAGGTTGAAATCGTCGTCAATTCCGCCACAGCGGCTGCGGTCGGCGCCAAGTTCAAGGCCGCTTTCAAAATGATGATCAAGGAAATTTGAGCGCACATCGCGCCGGAGTTTGTACCATGCGGAAAATAACCCCTCTCTTTGCAGCAGCTCTTGTGAGCCTGCCCTTCCTGACCGGCGGCGCTGCCGCGCAGTCGATCGATTATGGGTCGCTGGAGGCTTTGTTCGGAGAACCGGTCACCACCTCGGCCACCGGCTCGCCCCAGCGCTCGACCGAAGTCCCCGTCGACATGACCATCATTTCGGCGGAAGACATCAAGCGCTCAGGTGCCCATGACCTGCCAACCCTGCTCGGCCGGGTGCCAGGCATCGATGTGCTTAACTGGTCGACCTACGGAGCGGACATCGGGGTGCGCGGCTATAACCAGCCGATGTCGCCGCGTCTGCTGGTTCTGGTCAACGGGCGCCAGGTCTATCTCGACCACTACGGCTACACAGCCTGGTCGACCATTCCTGTCCAACTGTCGGAAATCCGCCAGATCGAGGTTGTAAAAGGTCCGAACGCCGCCCTGTTTGGTTTCAACGCAGTTTCCGGCGTCGTCAATATCATCACTTTCAATCCCCGCTACGACGATGTCGACGGTGGTTCGGTATCGGCATCTTCGCGCAACGGTAGTGAAGCTTCGCTGACTCATACCTTCCGCCCGGCTTCGGCGATCGCCGCCCGTATTTCCGCAGGTGCCTCGCGCGCCGACGAATGGGACAACACCCTTGGCAGCAGGGCCGCCGGCTATCGTGCAGAAGTGTCAAAAGCTACTGTGAATGTCGATACGGTCTGGACCGTCAGCGAGAAGACCGAAGTTCGCTTTGAGACCTCCTTATCGAACAGCCAGACCAATGACATGATCTCCCTGTTCGAGGCCGTGCCGTCTAAGTACCTGACCAGTTCCGTCAAGCTTGGCTTGACGTCCGATACGAAAATCGGGGTGATAAGCGCTGTTGCCTACCGTAATGCCCTCAAGCACAATGTCTTCCTGGTGCACGCCAATGGTAGTTACGACAATGTGATCACCCATGTCGGCGTTCAGGACCTGTTCAAGATCGGCGCCAAACACACCATCAGGCTGGGTCTGGAAGCCAGAAACAACGAGCTTACGACCTCTCCCATTGCCGGCGGCAAGGTCAGTTATGACGTCGTGTCGGCCTCGGCCATGTGGAACTGGGCGGTCCGCGATTCCTTCAGCGTCTCAGCGGCGGTGCGCAACGATACCTTGTCGTTGAAGCGTGAGGGCAGTTTTGCGCCCGGTTTTCCGCTGGCCAGCAATGCCAACTGGGACCGCGATATCTCGAAGGTGAGCTACAATCTCGGCGCCGTCTGGCGCGTCAGTGACCGCGACTCGTTACGTTTGATGGCAGCGCGCGGCGCCCAACTGCCAAGTCTCGTCGAGTTGGGTGGGCTGCAATTGAGAGTGCCCTATCCCGGTTTTTCGGTCGCCTTTATGGGAAACCCTTTCCTTGAACCGACAGTCGTCGACAATCTTGAACTCAGTTACGATCGCACCTTCGATTCAGGCAAGTTGGGCGTGCGCGTTTTCAGCCAGAAAAGCGAGGCGATCAAGGGTCAGCCGTCATCAACGGCCCTGTTCCAGATGCCGACGCTGACCAGTTTGCCGGCTGTGTCTTGGCAGAACGTCGCCGATTCTGAAATGACCGGCTTTGAGTTATCCGCCTCCGGAAGACTGGGTCAGGCCTTCCACTGGAATGCCGATGTAACGGCAACCGACGTAACCGACGAGGCCTATCCCGGCGTAGCGCTGCCGGCGCAGAAAGCTGATTTCTCCCGGATGACACCGAAAACACGCGGCAACGTCGGACTTGGTTGGGCAGGCGGCAAGTGGACGGTCGATACCTTCCTTCACTATACCGGCGACTTCACCTCTTACACGCCTTCCTCGTATGTCGTGGTCGAGGTCCCCGCGCACACGACCCTGGCTGCCAATGTCAGCTATGACCTCGGAAGCAATATGACGATCGCGGCCAGCGGTCAGAACCTGGTTGGCGGCAAACAGGTCCAGACCTCGGGCTTCAAAGTGCCGGCCACGGTCTTTGTGACCCTCAGTAAACGTTGGTAATTTTCGGCGCTGCTGGCTTTCCCGGCAGCGCCTCTGTTCAGTTTTATGTGAGACCCATATGACCTCTCAGGCTCAAAACCGCTTGTCTCCAAGGCCCCGGACGAATTTTGCGCGCCCGTCTGACTGGCCTTTCATCTGGAAATTTCTTGTGCCGTCCATGGTGGCGATGGCTCTGATCGTCGTACTCGCGATGGCCGCTACCCTCGCCTTGCAGACCCAGACCAAACGCATGGACACCGTGGTCAACGGCGTGATGGACAATGCCTTGTTCCTGGGTGAGGTTCGCGCCGAGCTGCGTGGCGACGCCCGCGACCTCTACAATGCTCTGGCGGCTCGCGCGGGTGGTGACACGGTCACGGGCTCAGCTGCCAATACCGCCAAGATCGCCGAAAGCCTGAAGTCGTTGCAGGACAAGGTCAAGGCGCGTGGCGAAAAGTTGAGCGATGCCGAAGACAAGAAGGCCTTCGCGGAGATGACCACGGAGATCGAGACCCAGAAGGGGGCCGTTGAGTTTGTCTCGTCTATGCTGGAAATCGACCTGAACGCGGCCATCTCCTTCCTGCCGCCCTATGCCGCGTCAGAACAAAACACAGATGCCATCGTCCAGAAGGTATTGAAGCGCACCGAAGCCCGCGCCAAGGCGGAGGCCGCCGAAAGCGTTAAGTCGGCGCAACGTGATGTCCTGGTCATTGCCGTTCTGGCAGCCATAGCTGCCATCGCCGCCGGCGGGCTGGGTGTCATCATTGGACGCAGCACGTCAACTTCGATCAAGGCGATTGCCGACGCCACCCATCGACTGACCAACGCCGACATGTCGGTCGAGCCGTCGAAGCTCCAGCGTGGCGACGAACTGGGCCAGGTGGTCCAGGCGTTGCAGGTGTTCAAGGATGTGACCCAGCAGAGTCGAGCCATGGCGCTCGAACAGGAGGAAGCGTCGCGCGCTCGCCTGGCCCGTGCCGTCGAAATGGAGCAACTGATCGGCGGTTTCAACCGCGATTTCAGCGGCCTGATCCGCGGCGTCGAAAAGGCGTCGAGCCATCTGGAGCAGTCGGCCTCGATCCTGACCTCGGCTTCGTCCGAAAACGCCAGCCGCGCCCATTCCGCGGTGACCTCGATCTTCTCGGTGCGCGATTCGATGAGCGCGGTCGCTGCTGCTTCGGAAGAACTTGGCGCCACCATCTCTGAAGTCGACCGCCAGGCGACGGCTTCGGCCGGGGTCGCCCGTGACGCCACCAGTCGCGCCGAACATACCCAAAATGCTGTGGCCGAGCTAACCCAGGCCGTCAGCCGCATCAATGAAATCGTCGACCTGATCTCGTCGGTCGCCAAGCAAACCAACCTGCTGGCCCTGAACGCAACCATCGAGGCGGCGCGCGCTGGTGACGCCGGTCGCGGCTTTGCCGTCGTGGCGCACGAGGTCAAGAGTTTGGCCGAACAGACCTCGAAGGCGACCGAGGAGATCCGCGGCCGTATCGGCGATGTGCGGCGCGCCGCCGACCGGACCACTTCGGAGATTGGCAACATCGCTGGGGTCATCGTCCAGATGCAGGGCATTTCGGAAAACACGTCCGAGTCTGTGCGGCAACAGGTCCAGGCCACCCGAGAAATCACCGTCAGCCTGTCCTCGGCCCTGCGCGGCGCCGGTGAAGCTTCCGCAACGATCGAAGAGCTAAACCACGCCGCTGAAGAGGCTGGCACAGTGTCCGGTGCCGTGACAGAAGCCTCGCACAGCCTGTCGCAGCAAGCCGACCAGATGAAGTCGGTGGTCGAGAGCTTCCTGAAGCGCGCGGCGACGCTGTAGCTTTTTACTTCTCCCCGTGAAAGAACGGGGAGAAGGCTTTTTCGTTCAATGCCTCTCTGTCACCTTCGCCGTTGTCCCTGGCTTAATGTTCAGCACCATGATCTGTGGTGGTGCGCCGAATCTGACCGGCAGACCACTGGAACCCAGACCGCGCGTTACGATCAGGATGCGGTTGTTGATGACTTCGTAGCCGTCGGCTGTATCTTCGGTATGTCGAACGACCCTTACCGGCGCGCCGATCAGTGGTAACCGGACCTGGCCGGCATTATGTGTCAGAGTCAGTGTGGCGGCGCCAGCCGGGAGCGCTACGTTCTCCGGTGAGCGGAGAGGGCGGGCGCCGAATTCCTTTCGGCCTTTGAGAACGTCGCCGCCAATATAGTCCCCGGTCAGCAGGATGACGTCGGGTTTCCGGCCTTCGACCCGTTTTGCAATGTCGCGGACACGCTCAGGCGGCATGTGGACGTCGTCGACATGGATATCGGATAGCTGCACGACCTGCAACGTTTCGGTGTTTCCCGGCCAGGCCGGGACTTCGACGTTGAACTCCGAAACAACAGTGCTGCGTGGCTCGAACCAGAAGGCGTCAGCGGCCATGGCGATCATTGCCACGCCGATAGAACGGCTGAAGGCGTGTTTGCAGGACTAACCAGGTCTGCTTTTGACTCCCTCTCCCCACTTGAGGGGAGAGGGCGGGGGTGAGGGGTCTCCTGTTCGCTCCTGCGGTCTCATTTTTGCAGGTTCTTCGCTAATCCCCGGAGGGCAGAGTGATGTATCTGTCAGTAGGAACCCCTCACCCTGCCCTCTCCCCTCAAGTGGGGATAAGGAGCATCGCCGGTGCCTGACGCATCGTTGCGTGCGTAATTTTCTCACCCGACGCAAAAATTTCCCAATAACGCCGATTTTCAAGCCAAAATTTTGCTCTTACTGACGTGACAAATATCACCGGATGCGCCATACGGAGGGTTCTGTTGTAACCCCGTTTCAGGCTCCAACCCGTCATGCGCGACTTCTATCGTATCCGCCGTCTGCCCCCTTATGTCTTCGAAGAAGTCAACAAGGTGAAGGCACGGCTGCGCGCAGAGGGCGTCGATGTCATCGACTTCGGCATGGGCAATCCCGACATGCCGACCGCGCCTCACATCGTCGACAAACTGATCGAAACGGTCAAAAAGCCCAAGACCCACGGCTACTCCGTTTCCAAGGGCGTCCAGGGCCTGCGCAAGGCCATGGCTGGCTATTACGACCGCCGCTACGGCGTCAAGCTGAACCCTGATACCGAAGTCGTGGCGACGCTCGGCTCTAAGGAAGGCTTTGCCAACCTGGCCATGGCTATAACGGCGCCCGGCGATACCGTCATTTGTCCGAACCCGGCCTATCCCATCCACGCTTTCGGATTCCTGATGGCCGGCGGGGTCATTCGCCACGTCCCGGCCTTGTCGCCTGAACAATACCTGTCGGGCATCGACAAGGCTGTGAAGCACTCCGTGCCGGCACCGTCGGTGATGATTGTTTCCTATCCGTCCAACCCGACGGCGCAGTGGGTCGATCTCGACTTCTACAAGGAGGTCATCAAGATCGCCCAGAAGCACGACCTGCTGGTCCTGAGCGACATCGCCTATTCGGAAATCTATTTTGACGATAACCCGCCGCCGTCGCTGCTGCAGGTCAACGGCGCCAGGGAGCGTTCGGTCGAAATCAACTCGCTGTCCAAGACCTATGCCATGGCGGGCTGGCGCATCGGCATGGTGGTCGGCAATTCAGAAATCTGCGCCGCCCTGTCGCGGGTCAAGTCGTACCTGGATTATGGCGGTTTTGCACCAATCCAGGTCGCTGCTGCCGCCGCTCTGAACGGGCCGCAGGAGAACGTTGCCGAGATCCGCGCGACCTATAAAGCGCGCCGGGATGTTCTTATCGACTCAATGAAGCGCGCCGGCTGGGATATTCCGGCGCCGCCGGCTTCGATGTTCGCCTGGGCGAAGATCCCGCCGAAGTTCGAACATCTTGGCTCGATCGAATTTGCCAAGCTGCTGATCGAAGAGGCCCATGTCGCCGTTGCGCCGGGCCTGGGCTTCGGCGAATACGGGGAAGGCTATGTTCGCATCGGCCTGGTTGAGAACGAGCACCGTATTCGCCAGGCGGCGCGCAACATCAAAAAACTGTTGCAGCCGGCGGGCCGCAATACTCTCGATGACGCTGCCGTAATGGATCAGCCCGCCGCGTAACCGACGGCAGAGAGAGCGCGCCGCGAAAAAACGTAAAATGCCGGCGCGCAACATCAAAAAACTGTTGCAGCCGGCGGGCCGCAATACTTTCGATGACGCTGCCGTATTGGATCAGCCCGCCGCGTAACAGCCGGCAGAGGGGGCGCGCCGCGAAAAAACGTAAAATGCCGGCGCGCAACATCAAAAAACTGTCGCAACCGGCGGCTCGCAATACCCCGGACGAAGAGGTGCCCAACACCGCAGCCAACACCGCTTAAATCCTAACACAATTTGTCATGACAGCCCTGTCACCCCTTACCGGGTAGGGTTTTGAGATTATACGCGACCAAGCATGTTATTAATCCTTCATATATTCTTTTTGACTCTTCCCAAGATTTGGGCTTTGATAACTGTTATTGTGCACCGCACAGTTTTTGCAGGATCCTGACATTTTCGGGAAGCCATCTGCATCGACACCGTGGCATGGTTTGGGCTTGGATAGCTTCCGTCGTTGTTAGTGAGGTAAGGGCGTGGTCAGTCTTGAGTTCGATCTGAGTACCGAGTCGGAAAGCGACGCCTTCTTCGGTGCCTTTTTCAAGTTTGTCGAAGCCGCTTCGATTCAGGACGCCGATTCCATCTCGGTCCGCTCCGATCCCGCGGGCGATCATTTGACCAAGGTGGTCACGTTCGAAGACGAACTACAGGCCGATCAGTTTAAGACCTACTGGACACAACGCCGGCGCTGGCTGGGTCTTTGAACCTAGCTTAGGTTTGTTGGATAATAACGAGTTCATGCGGTCGACCGGAATAGCGAGCCCTTTGATTTCAATTTGAGCGCAATCCGACAAATTGTGCAGCACTTTTCGGATAAATTGCGCCACAAAACAAAAATATAGTGCGGGGTTTTGATCCCACCAAAACGCATTCCGCTCTAACATGCCGCTTCATTTGTTTTCCAACGGGCGCTAAGCTGGGTCAGACCATTTCCAGCTCAAGAACATTCTACATCATGCCCGGGTTGCGCTACCTGCCTCTGCGTTATCGCCTGCCCCTCATCCATGGTGGGCTCAACCTGCTGGCGCGCGGCCGTTGCGGCTCCTGGACAAAGGCGGGCGCTGTTGCACCCAAACCCGGCCCCCTGGTCGTTTCCGGCTTTTTGCGCGAAACCTTGGGCATCGGCCGGGCCGGCCGGATGACCGCGCGGGCGCTGAAAGCCGCCGGATTTTCCCCGATCGAACACGATTTGCGGCCGGCGTTCAAACATCTGGTGTTCCAGGGCGCGAAACTGCCCGGCGACGGCGGAGTGTGGCTTATCCATGCCAATGCGCCGGAATGCCTGGTCGCCTTCATGGCGCATGCGCCGCAAACCTGGGCGCATCGCTATCGCATTGGCTACTGGGCATGGGAAACGCCAAAGGCGCCAGCCGATTGGGTATGGCTGGCCGATTATTTGCACGAAATCTGGCTGCCGTCCCGCTTCGTCCATGACGCCATGGTCAAGGCCTTCCGGCAGGCTGGTCGCGACGATCTGAGCTCGCGGTTGCGGGTCATGCCGCATCCGGCACCGCATCCCGTCGCCATCCCCTATCATGATGCTCAGCAGAAGTTCGGTCTGGACCCCGACCTGTGTGAGGTGCTGTGCCTGTTCGACACCAAGTCCGGTGCGGTTCGCAAGAATCCGTGGAGTGTCCTGGAAGCCTGGCGCGAAGCGTTTCCTTTACCGGCGGCGCATGCCCGCCTGACGCTCAAGGTCAGCGATATGTCCGGCGATCGCGATAGCGAGCAGCGTCTGACAAATGCTGTGGCCATCCGGCCCGATATCCGGGTGATCACGCAACGCCTCTCGGATGCTGACATGGATGGGCTGATAGCGGCCAGCGATGTGTTAATCTCGCTGCACCGCTCTGAGGGATTTGGCCTGACGCTTGCCGAAGCCATGGCGTCTGGGGTTGGGGTGATCGCTACCGGCTGGTCCGGCAATATCGACTTTATGAATGACAATAATTCGCGACTGATCCCGGTGCGGACGATTCCAATCCGAGACCCCGACGGTCCCTATTGTATTGTTGTCCGTGACAGCGACCAGGTCTGGGCTGAGCCGGATGTGTCTGCGGCTGCGGAGGCTTTGCGGGCGTTGACAACCGATGAGGTCCTGCGCCGTCACCTGATCGCGGCGGCCCAGCGCGATGTCCGTAAACTGGATGCGCCGTGGCAGTCCGAAGTGTTGAAAACGATGGCCCTCAATCTGTACCTGGGTGCAGGCAATCCCTGAATACCGCTTTCGCCGACCTTCACGGGGAGTGGGCGCGCCTCAAGAGATCGTTCAATATGTTATCGGCCGCTGACTTGACTCTCCGATCCGTTTCCGCCATAAACCCCGCCACATCGCGCGCCTTTGGCGTGCTCTAATTCAGAACCCTTCGTCATCACGACCCCGGCACAGCGCTTGGACAGAGGATGGGAAGGATCCCCGACAGCGCGTGGCGCCCTCGGGGATTTTCTGTTTGGGTGCAAACCGGACGCGAACGGAGAATTGAGATCATGTTCGACAGCTTGAACGAGCGCCTATCCGGTCTTTTTGACCGCCTGTCAGGCCGTGGCGTCCTTTCGGAAAAGGATGTCGACGAAGCCCTGCGTGAAGTGCGCGTCGCCCTGCTGGAAGCCGACGTCGCCCTGCCAGTGGTGCGTCAGTTCATGACAAAGGCCAAGGAACTGGCCACTGGCGAAGAGATCATCAAGGCGGTCAAGCCGGCCGACCAGGTCGTCAAGATCGTCTATGACGGCCTGATCGACATGCTGGGCGGCGAAGAGCCGGAACCGCTGAACCTGAATGCTGTACCGCCCGCCGTCATCCTGATGGCCGGTCTGCAGGGTTCCGGCAAGACCACGACTTCCGCCAAACTGGCCCTGCGCCTGACCAAGTTCGACCGCAAGAAGGTCATGATGGCTTCGCTGGACACCCGACGTCCGGCCGCCATGGAGCAGCTCAAGCTGCTCGCCGAACAGGTTGGCGTCGACTTCCTGCCGATCGTGGCCGGCCAAAGCGCCACCGACATTGCCCGCCGCGCCTTGCAGGCCGCGAAGATTCAGGGCTTCGATGTCCTGATCCTCGACACCGCCGGCCGCACAACGCTCGACGAAGCGCTGATGAGCGAAGCCGCCGAGATCGCGCGCATCGCCAACCCCGTCGAAACTTTCCTGGTCGCCGACAGCCTGACCGGCCAGGATGCCGTGCGTACGGCCGCCGCCTTCCATGAACGCCTGCCGCTGACCGGTCTTATCCTGACCCGCGCCGACGGCGACGCCCGCGGCGGCGCCATGCTGTCGATGCGCGCCGTCACCGGCCTGCCGATCAAGTTCCTCGGCGCCGGCGAAAAGGTCGAGGCCCTGGACGTCTTTGATGCCCGCCGCGTTGCCGGCCGCATCCTGGGTCAGGGCGATATTGTCGCCCTGGTCGAAAAGGCGGCCCAGGAACTGGACCAGGCCAAGGCAACCGCCATGGCCAAGAAGATGGCCAAGGGTCAGTTCGACCTGGACGACCTGGCTGAACAACTGCGCCAGATGAAGCGCATGGGTGGGATGAGCGGTATCATGAATCTGTTGCCGGGGGTGCAGAAGGCCAAGAAGCAGATCGACGAGATGAATATCTCGGATAAGACCTTCGACCGCCAGGTGGCCATCATCACCTCGATGACCAAGATGGAACGCAAGAAGCCGGACGTGCTGAACGCGTCGCGCAAGCGCCGTATCGCTGCCGGCGCCGGTGTCGAAGTCATGGAAATCAACCGCCTGCTGAAACAACACCGCCAGATGGCCGATACCTTTAAAGCGATGTCGCGCTCCAACGGCCGCGGTGCCATGGGTCAGATGGCAAAAATGTTTGGCATGGGCGGCGGTGGCATGCCCAATCCGTCCCAGATCGCCGACATGGCCAAGACGCTCAACGCTCCGGGCGGCCCGTCCCAGGCTGATCTCGAAAAGATCCAATCGATGGCCGGCAATGCCGGCATCAAGCTGCCCGGTCTCGGCAGTCCAGCCAGCGGCTCCCCCTTCTCCGGCTTACCGGGCCTGCCCGGCTCCAAGCCTTTTAACCCGACCAAGAAATAAGCGATCAAACCAAGGAACTGAACATGCTTAAGATTCGTCTCTCCCGCGGTGGCTCCAAGAAGCGCCCGTACTACACCATCGTCGTCGCCGAAAGCACTGCGCCGCGCGACGGTAAGTTCATCGAAAAGGTGGGCACCTACAACCCGATGCTGCCGAAGGACGCCGTCCGCGTCACCCTGAAGTCGGAGCGCATTGCCGAATGGCTGAAGAAGGGCGCCCAGCCGACCGACCGCGTCGCGCGCTTCCTGTCGCAGGAAGGCCTGGTCACCTGGACCGCCAGCAACAACCCGAAGAAGGGCACCCCGGGCAAGAAGGCCCAGGAACGTGCCGCTGAACGCGCCCAACGCGAGCAGGACCGTCTCGACGCCGAGGCCGCCGCCCGTGAAGAAGCCGCCGCTGCTGCTGCCGCTCCGGCTCCGGTCGTCGAAGAAGCCGCTGCAGAACCGGAAGTCGAAGTCGCCGTGGCTGACGAAACTCCCGCTTCGGAATAAGCTTTGCTGCGGATTCCCACATACGAAAGGGCCGGAGCGATCCGGCCCTTTTATTTTGAGATTTTTCTGATGACAAAACCCAATCTGGTTCTCGTCGCTCAGGTCGGCGCACCCCATGGTGTCCAGGGCGAGTTCAAGCTGATGAGCTTTATGGACGATCCGATCAGCCTGCTGGAATATTCCCCGCTTCTGGATGCCGCCGGCAAGCCGGCCCTGGTGGTGACCAGGGCGCGTTCCCACAAGGGCGCGCTGCTGGTCTTCGCCGAACAGGCGCCCGACCGTACGGCGGCAGAAAAGCTAAAGGGTCTGAAGCTGTATGTCGATCGCGCCGATCTTCCGGACACGGACGAAGACGAATATTACGTCACCGACCTGATTGGTATGCAGGTTTTCGACTTGGCCGGAACCGAGATCGGCAAGGTGGTCAATGTCGACAATTTCGGCGCTGGCGACCTGCTGGATGTCAAGCCACTGGAAGGTGTCAGCTTCTATGTTCCCTTCACTCTGGCCCAAGTGCCGGAGGTCCATACGGCCGAACGCCGGATTGTGGTGGATCTGACCGGACTTTAAGGAAGTGGGTCCACAGATCTCACAGATTAGAGGGATTAAGCAAGAAAGGGCGCCTTGGACTACGCTAAGCGCCTCTTATACCAAGCCACATAAAGAGTGACGCTTTGTATTCGCATTTTTTCAGCTCAAGCGCCGGACCAGGCGCC
Source organism: Asticcacaulis sp. AC402 (assembly GCF_000495835.1). Lineage (GTDB taxonomy): Bacteria > Pseudomonadota > Alphaproteobacteria > Caulobacterales > Caulobacteraceae > Asticcacaulis. The sequence continues at coordinate 59,639 of NZ_AWGC01000013.1, read as the reverse complement.
CCCCATGGCTCTTCGCATAAGCTCGGGCGCCCAAGAAACATGCGCTGGCGCGCTTGCCAGTCCGCGATGAGTCAAGGTCATCGCGGGCTGGTATTAATCCCTCTAATCTGTGAAATCTGTGAACCCACTTATCTTAAGGCCGCTACGCGGCAATCAGGTGTGAATCCCGCCAGCGACTTCGATGCGCTGGCCGTTGATCCAGCCAGCCTCGTCTGACAGCAACAGCGATACCACCCCGCCGATATCGTCCGGCAGTCCCGCCCTGCTCAAGGGCGTCCGCGAAGCAATCATCGCGTTCAGCTGGCATTGTCGCGCACCGCGCCGCCGCCATCAGGCCCGGCGGTCGCGCGCTTTTATGGAATGGGTCGCTGCCATTATGGGCGACTACTTGTCTAAACCCTGAGGCGGTGTCATGGTCACAAATAACAAAAAGATGCAGATGAGACGCCCTACTTCCATTGATATTGCCGCTCTCGCCGGGGTTTCCCAGGCCACGGTGTCGCGTGCCCTGTCGCGGCCGGCTTCGGTCAGCGAGGGGGTGCGCCAGCGCGTCTTCGATGCGGCAGCCAAGCTGAACTACACGGTCGACATCAATGCCCGCAAGCTGCGGTCGAAGAAGATCAACACCATCGCTGTCCTGGTGTCGGAAGACATCGACCAGGGTGACAATACGATCAATCCTTTTTTCCTGCCGCTGATCGGCCAGATCATGAACTATGCGGGTGACAAGGGTGTTGACGTCCTGATGTCGCTGCAAAAACAGAACGCCAACTGGAGCGCCGATTACGGTTTTTCGCGCCGTGCAGACGGCATCATCTTTCTGGGCTATCGCGATTTTGAGACCTATCTGCAAAAGGTTGAGGCTCTGCGCCAGGTCGGCGAGCCGTGGGTGGTGTTCGGGCCGGTCATGCCAGAAACGCCCAATGTCTTTATCGGATCCGACAATGAAGGCGGCGCCTATACAGCGGTGGCCCACCTGCTGAAGCTGGGCCGCAAGCGCATCGTATTCCTCGGGGAGGCATCGGAGCGTCATTCCGAATTTTTCGAACGCTACAAGGGCTATATGCGCGCCCATACCCAGGCGGGGGTGCGGCCGGACGACAGCCTGGCCATCGATTGTTTCATCTCGCGTGAGGAGGGGGCGGCTGCGATCGACCGGTTCCTGGACGATGGAGTGGCCTTCGATGCTGTGTTTGCCGTGACGGATCTGCTGGCCATCGGCGCGATACAGAGCCTGCAGAAACGCGGACTGAATGTGCCACGGGATGTTTCCGTGATGGGTTTCGACGACCTGTGGGCCTGTACCTGTATCAATCCGGCCCTAAGCACGGTGCGCCAGGATACCAAGACGGCAGCGAAGGTTCTGGTCGATACGTTGGCCGCCCTGATCGATGGCGAGCCCGTCGAGATGACGCGGATACCGACGCAGCTTATTATCCGCGAAAGCTGCGGTGGATAGCGCTCCTTATCCTCCACCGCTTGCGGGGGAGGTGTCGAGCAAGTGAGCCCTCTTTTGGGGCGAAACGCGTCGAGACGGAGGGGGCGTCACAAGCTCCCGGCTCCCCCTCTGTCTCGACTTGCTACGCCTTCGGCTCCGCTCGCTCGCCACGTCTCCCGCAAGCGGTGGAGGATAAGCTGTCAGGCAGTGACATCTGTCACTTCCGGCGGATGGTTTCGTGGCTCACCCTGTCACCACATCATCAAAGGTGACAACCGATGCGCAAATTCTTCTGGGCGGGTCTGGGGATCTTCCTCTGCCTCGCCATCTATCTCCTCTTCCGCCCCCTGATCGTCTGGCCGTTTGGCTGGAACGCCCTGCCAGAAAAGGCGGCATCCGTGCCCGCCGAACCCCACGCGGCGGCCGCCTATCTCAACGAGCAATACGCCACCGGCCGTTATCCCAGCCTGTCGGCCGCCGTCGGCATCGATGGCAAGATCGTATGGTCTCACACCCAGGGCTATGCCGACCTGAAAACCCGGACGCCCGCGACACCGCAAAGCCAGTATCGCATCGGCTCCAGCAGCAAGGCGGTCAACGCCACCCTGGCCGCGATCCTGGTCGCCCAAAACAAGCTCGATCTCGACAAACCCATCACGAGTTACATTGGTTATTTCCCGGACAAGGGCCATCCGATCACGACGCGGCAGCTGTTGTCACATACGGCAGGTATCCGCCATTACGGCATGTGTGTTTGCGCCCCCATCTGGGACTATGAAAACACCCGCCATTTTGACAGTGTCCGCGCTGCGGTCGGCACCTTTTCCGGCTCGCCCCTGCTGTTTGAGCCCGGGGCCGGCTTTTCCTATTCCACCTACGGCACGGTTCTGGCCAGCGGCGTCATGGAAAGCGCCGGCGGCGACACCTATCTCAACCTCGTACAAAAGCATGTCGCCGGCCCGCTGGGCCTGAACGGACTAAAGCCCGACGACCGCACCCTCCCTGAAGACCACCGCGTCCGTTTCTACGAGGTTGAAAACGGCAATTACCGCGACGCCCTGCCCACTGACGATAGCATAAAATGGGCTGGTGGCGGCTTTCTCGCCACGCCGCAGGATCTCGCCAGCCTTGGCGGCGCTTGGATCGGGAATGATCTGGTCCCGCCGGCCGTGCGCGACGCCTTCTGGACACCGCAGACCTTGAAGGACGGCACCGTGAACGTGCAGAACTATGCTCTCGGCTGGCGGGTTGGTGAGATCGAGGTCGATGGCAAGAAAATCCGCGTTGTCCATCACAACGGCACCGCCAAAGGGTCATCCTCCAGTTTCATGCTGTTCCCGGACTATGGTATGGCTGTCTCCGTGATGACCAACAGGGGCACCCAGGGCGGAGATCCGTTCCATGGTTTTGCCCGCGAACTCGGTCTCCTTATGCTGAAGGCCGATGGCGCAGATTAAACGCAGACGATTCTTAGGCCTGGCGCTGGATGGACCGACTATCTGGCTGTCCTACCTGTTGATGTATGTTTGGCCGTGGTTCCTCGAAAAGCCCAGGCACCTGGACTGGCAAGCCTCTCTGGCCGCGTTGCCGGTGTTCCTGATTGCCTATTACGGTTCCTTCGACCTGCGCGGGAGCAAAGCCTGGCCGGGCATCGCCGTCATCGCCGCCATATCCCTGGGGTTGGGGCAACTGACCGCCGCTGCCAGTATCATTATGCTGTTCGCGGTCATGATTGCGGTCCAGAGCCAGCGTGGCCGGCTGCGCTACCTTTGGCTGGGCGGGATGATAGCCGCTACGATCCTGGCGGTCGGCATCGGATGGGTGTCGTGGATCTTTGGCTTCGGCGTCCTCTTTTTCGGCGGGCTGGCCGCGGCCGCAACCGCCGCCAACAGCCTGCTCCAGGACCAGACCGAAGAGCTGATCCGTGCCCGGGCCCAGGCCGAGGCCCTGGCCGTCATGGGTGAGCGCGAGCGTATCTCGCGCGAACTGCACGACATCGTCGGCCATGCCTTTTCGACGGTTGTTCTGAAATCCGACCTTGCGTCACGCGTCATCGATCAGGAACCCGAACGGGCCCGGTCAGAGCTGGAGGCCATCAACGCCGTCGGCCGCGAAGCCTTGCAGGAGATCCGCGCAGCGATCCGTGGTCTGAACCAGTCGACCCTGATCGCTGCTACGGGCCACGTCCGCGCCCTGCTCGAAGCCGCCGACATCGAGCTCTCGATTTCCAACACCGCCGGGCCCCTTCCACCACCGCTGGAGCATGCTGTCACTATGGTCATGCGCGAGGCCGTGACCAATGTCGTCCGCCATGCCCAAGCCACGGCCTGCACCATCGATATCCGGCGCGACCACGCGACTCTTTGCCTTGAAATCCGTGACGATGGCCGTGGCGGTACCATCGTCTTCGGCAACGGCCTGGACGGCATACGCCGCCGTGTCGGCGATCTCGGCGGGACAGTCACCATCGAAGCCGTGCAAGGTGTGACAGTGTCAGCCCGTATTCCGTTGGAGGCGCTCTCATGATCCGTATACTGGTCGTGGAGGATCAGGCCCTGGTCCTGGGCGCGATCGCCAGTCTGCTGGCTTTGGAGAATGACTTCACCGTAGTGGGCACTGCGCCCAACGGTCGTGCCGCGCTGGATATACTGGCCGACTGCCGCCCCGACCTGGTCGTCAGCGATATCGAGATGGCCGACATGGGCGGCATCGACCTGGCCCTGCATCTGCAACGGATGACGCCGGGAACCGCCATGGTCATGGTGACCACCTTTGCCCGTCCGGGCTATCTGCAACGCGCCTTAGCCGCAGGCGTCCGCGGCTACTTGCTCAAGGACACGCCGTCGCGCGAACTGGCGCAGATTATCCGTCGGGTGATGGCGGGGGAAAAGATCATCGACCCGCAACTTGGCGACCTGTCGCAAACGGATGACCCGCTCAATAACCGCGACCGTGAACTTCTGCGGCTGGCCGAGCAGGGCCACAGCAACAAGACCATCGCCCGCATGCTTGACAAGGCGCCAGGCACGATCCGCAACCAGTTGTCGGAGGTCCTGCAGAAGCTGAACGCCGTCAACCGCATCGATGCCTGCCGCATCGCCCGCCAGATGGGATGGCTGTAATACCAACCCGCGAAAATCTTGACTCATCGTGGGTTGGCAAGCGCGCCAGAGAACGTACTTCGGGCGCCCGAGCTTTTGCGAGGAGCCATGGGGGACGCCTAGTCCGGCGTTTGAGCTGAAAAAAAAGCGAATACCAAGCGTCATTCTTTATGAGGCTTGGTATAAGAAAAAAGAAAGCCTCCGGCGCTTGCACTCGCCGGAGGCCCAGTTTGGGTCAAAGGGTTGAGACTTGGAACTTTGACCGATCTTGTAAAAGACTCAGTTCTGCCCGGCGAATCTGGCATAGGCCGAGGGACTGCGGTCCCACACCTGCCGGTCACGCAACGACCGCAGCAGCTTGACATACTCGGCGTGCGACCAGGCCAGCGGCGTGGCGCCATCGGTGCCTTCCCCCAGCACGTAGTTATGTGGCTGATTGCTGCCGATGCCGTCAAAGACCTGCTCGGGGATCATCAGGCCGTCATTGGCGAACAACTCCATGCCCTTGACGTAAACGTGGCGGATGGCATCGACATCAGCCTGCGTGGCACCGCCGGGCTTTTGCGCAGCGACCGCCAGGTCGTAATGACCGCGCTCACCGGTGAAGATTGGCCACACCCGGCCGCGCTGGCTGGGGTGCATTTGTCCGTTTACGGAGTAATTCCCGCCTTCGGTGCGGTCGCCATAGCCGTCGTTGCCGTAGCGCCGGAAGCCGGGCACCGTGACATCAGAGCCTTCGAACCTGAAATCGTAACGAACGCGCAGGTTTTCCGGCAGGCTCTGGTCGTCAATGACGGTCAGGGACTGGACGATGTGCGGATCGTCTGCCTTGCGCACGCCATAGCGCACCAGTTCGATGAAGCCCTGATCGACCATCAGGTCCGAGGGCAGGCCGACGCGGCCGTTGCGCTCGTCCTGGACGCCCGGGTTGTTGGCATCGTCCGAACGCGAAATACGCAAATAATAGCTGGCCGGTTTGTCGGCGCCGCGGACCTTCCCCGAGGTCGTAAACAACCGCTGCTCCAGTTTTTGCGAGTAGTCGGCTGCCTTGGCCGAGAACTCCGCCGCGCCGGCCGTGTCGCCGGCTTCGGTGGCGATATCGGCGGCAGCGGCCAGGCCAGCGATCACCGCGGCGGTGGTTGAGGGCGAATGACCTTCCTGCTCTTCCCAGCGTTCCTGCTGGGCGTAGGGCGGGGTAATGGTGGCGTGGTTCCAGTCCAGCCCGATCGTGCCGCCGCGCGACAGGAACTCCGCCGCCGGCTTCAGCATCGAACTGTAGGACGACAACAGCTCATTTTTCGAGATCAGGTTCAGCTCGGCCAGGCGGGCGCCCAGTAGGATGGGCATGGCGGTCTGGTCGAGCTGGATGCCGACCCATTCCGGCGTGCCGTCGACATGGGCTTTTTGCAGGAACCAGCCGGTCGCGCCGGTATTGCCCGGCGTGTCCTTGGTCACCTGGACAGTCGGAAGGTAGCGATAGGCAGCGACGGGCGTTTCCCGGTCGCCCATGGCGGCCAGGGCCATGGCGACCTGGTAGAAGTCGCGCGGCCATACGCCCTTGTAGCCGGTGGCCGAAACATCGGTATAGACGCTGTCGCCCCACGGATTGCTGAGCGAGGCGATCAAGCCGCCGGCCTTGGTCTTGTCTTCCTGGACTTTCAGCATCAGGGCCGAGGCATACAGAAGCTTGCCCTTGTCCTGGGTCTCCGGCACCAGGCTGCTCAGATCGGACAGGGAGGTGAGATAGTCTTCCCAGCCGACCGCCGCACCGGCGCCATTATAGTTCGCCAGTACCCTGGCGTAGCCGGTTTTAAGCGTTGCCTTCGCCTCGGCCGATGCAGCATCGGGATTGGCGCCAAAACCGACGGCCAGATCGAAGGTCGCGCTGTTCGCAACAGTGGGAAGCTGACCGACCAGGACGATATTGCCGCGCGTGCTGGTCGCCGCGTGCTGGGCGAAGATCTGCTGATGCTCGCTCAGGTCTTTCAGGCCATCGGTGACGCCAGCATAGCCGACATTGAACGCCTTGAATGGCACGCTGGCCTTCAGCGCCAGGGCGACACCACCCTGCCAGGCCGTAAGCGTCGAGGTCGAAGCCCGGCCCTCATCGTCACCCGAAGTGTTGGCGGCCGACGGGTCCAGGATGACAAAGGGCGTAACGGGACCCTTGAGAGCCTTGACCGTCACGCGGGTTACCAGGGTCTGGTGGTCCGGGTCGGTGAAGATATCCTTGATGATGACGAAGCGGCCTTGCTTGTCGGTATTGGTCAGGCGATAGGCTGGCGACAGCGGCCGGCCGTCCTTGTCGGTATGGATATAAGATATCTGTGAGGTGGTGTCGGTCTTTTCAAAGGCTGTCCATCCGTTGCCTGTGACCGCGATTTGCATTTCGCGGATCTGGGCGTGGTGGATCAGGCCGTACATGGTCTCGGTGACGATCCCGTTGGCGAGGGAAAACCACACCTTGGATACCTTGCCAGTGACCGCCTTGTCACTGAACTGAAAATCGGCATAGGCCTCGTAGGCCGTGCCGATACCGGTCTTGGCCGAATAGGACCACGGCGAGGGCATTCCCGGGCCGTCTGTCGCCTTGCCGCCGGCATTCAGGGTCGGATTGTGATTGGGAATGACCTCGTCATCCGCCGCAACCCCTGGCAAAGCAACGCCTGCAGCAATCATCGCCACCGTGCTGACGACAACCGCTCGCCAGGCCGACCGGCTGGAAATCCCTTTAGACATAATCTTCTCCTGCACCCTTTTTTTCGCAGCCTTGCCGGCTGTCAGCTTATTTCGGTCTGATTGGATTGAACTTTAAGCTACCGGTGTTCCCCCGGCGTCTTCATTTTTTGCGACATTATGCAAATTTTGTCGCGGAGTCGCGCTGCATACGTATTCACGGATAAATTTTTTCGCTCAAACAGCAGACCAGGCGGACAACTCGGCGCCTCGCGCAGGCCAGAGCCGCCGTAGCGTGACGAAAAAGTCTATCTCGCGCTGGAAACAACTGTGAAAAACGCTCAAAAAAATCCCCTCGCCCGAAACCGGACAAGGGGAAGTTTGTGTTGAGAAGATACCACTTACAAAGTCTGCACCCTGTAATTGGCGTATCCCGGCTGCGTCACAACAGCCGGAATTTCGGACAGGTACAGTAATCAGCGCTTATGCATCCGAAAACCCTACCTAAAACTTACTGTAAACGTTTACATCCGAGCCCCGAAAGGAAAGAAGCGCCTTCTGTTGGCTTTCACCGGCGCTTCCAAAGGGCAACTTGGATATAAAGCATACAAATCCGTCTCCACATTCGCATGGAATAGTTTGCAATGCAACGTCAAAGAGTCCTGATTCTTAAAATTCCAGACGTGAATACGTATGCAGCTGGACAGCCAAAGCCTTAGCCGCTTTGGTTAATCACCTGATGCGGCTGAGGATAACCACCATGCGAATGACCCTGACGATCAGCACGTTTTTGCTGCTTGCTGCGGGCACCGTCCAGGCCGAGCCGCGTCTCGACCGCCATCCACAGATACCTTCGCAGTACGTCAAATCACGTGACGTCACCGTCTGGGTGCCGGATGCCTGTCAGACCGGCGCTTTGCGGTGTTCGGTGTTGTATATGATGGACGGCCAGAACGTCTTTACGCCTTCGCCCTACAGCGGCGCTGACTGGGGCGTTGCTCAGGCCTTGCCGAAACTGATGGCGCAGGGCCGGGTTCCGCCGACTATTATCGTCGCTGTCAACGCTATCGAAGCGCGGACGCGTGAATACATGCCGCAACGCATCTATGCGCTGATGCCGCCGGCCTATCAGGCGCGCATTCGTGCCTTCGCAGACAATCAGCCGCCTGAGTCCGACAACTTCCTCAAATTCCTGGTCGCCGAGCTGAAACCGTTTATCGACCGGACCTATCCAACCTTGGCTGGCCCGCAAGGCACGGCGATCATGGGGTCGTCGATGGGCGGCCATATCGCCCTTTACGCCCAGGGTGAGTATCCGCAGGTTTTCGGCGCCTCGGCCTCCCTGTCGATGCCATGGCTGATGGCCAGCTGGGCCAGGGATCCGGCCGGGACCGCCGCCGACAGGCTGGTCGTCACCGAAGGCTGGCGGGCTTGGCTCAGGACCACGCAACTTCGGCCCGGCGCCAACCGAATCTACAGTGACCAGGGTACCGTGGGGCTGGACGAAGAATTCACGCCCTATATGGAAAGCGTGACGACCATGTTCCTGAACAATGGCTGGGATGCGGCCGTGTTCCAGAGCCGGGTTTTTTCCGGTACCGAGCACAGCGAGAAGGACTGGCGCAAGCGCATCGACATCCCGCTGGTCTTTGTACTGGCGCGATGAAAGTTTTTCATAAACAGGAAAGCACTTGCTTTTGAAGGGTAAATCAGGCTCCCTCCGGTTATCTGGGTTAGGGTGTGGTGGATGGATCCAATCAAGGGCAAGATCAGGCTGGAAGACCTGGCGCGTATTGCCGGCGTGTCAGTGGCCACGGTGTCGCGCGCCCTCAACGACTCGCCGGCGGTCAACCGCGTCACCAAGCGCCGCGTCTGGAAGATAGCCCGCGACCACAATTACGTTCTTAACCAGGACATGCCGATGTCGATGTCTGGCTCCCAGGCCACGATCGCCATCGTCATTCCGCCGCCGCACGGCCGCGAAGGTCGGTTTTCTGATCCCTTCTATCTCGAAATGATCTCTGGTGTCGGTGAGGCCGCGCGCGATATGGGCTGCGATCTCTTGCTGTCGCACCTGACACCGCGGTCGCAGAACGATCTCGTCACCCTGATGCAGAGTATAAAGGCCGACGGCGTGATTTTCCTTGGCCAGAGTTATCTCCACGACCGCTTCAATCACCTGGCAAACTCGACCAACAAGTTCATCGTCTGGGGCCAGGAGCTGCCGGGCCAGAAGTACTGCACGGTCGGCTCCAACAACCTGCAGGGCGGCACCCGGGCGACGGCGCACTTGGCGCGACTGGGGCGTACGCGCATTGCCTATCTGGGTGAGACAGAAGGCATCGAAATGAAGCTGCGATTCCAGGGCTATCTCAATGTTCTGGCGGAGTCGGGTCTCGACTACGATCCGCGCCTGGTGGTGCCGACCCATTTCGAAATGGCGTCGGCCGAAGCTGCCGTCCTCAACCTGCTGAACAAGGGCATCGCATTCGACGGGCTGTTCGCCTGTTCCGACATTATCGCGTTCGGCGCCATTCGCGGCCTCATGCGGGCGGGGATGAAGGTGCCGCGCGATGTTTCAGTGGTCGGTTATGACAATATCCAGTTGGCCAGCCTGACCCATCCGTCCCTGACCACCATTTCCCAGGACCTGGCGCGCGCCGGCAAGCTGATGGTGTCCAAGTTGATCGGATCGATCTCCAACGACGAAACCCATTCCGAAATTGTCGCCACCGAACTGGTGGTGCGCGAATCCTGCGGCGGCTGACCGCCCTGTTGCGGCGAGGCAACTATAGCGCAATCCGGAAGAATGTGCAGCACCGCACGGGCTGCCGCGTTTCAGGAACAACGGCGCGGCAAAACAAAAACGCATAAGGGGTTTTGGTTTTGAGTCCATCAAAACCCCGCTCTGTAGGTTACTGCGCAGATGTTTCCATGCTGCCGGCGAACCCTCCGATCGGTAGCGCTAACATGAGGCAAAAACCGCTCTGGTAAGCGCTGTCAGTGTCGAAACACGGGCTATTTTGGCCAAGTTTGCATGAATTTGCAATTTTTTACATTTTCTGTCAAAAACTCCGAACCTTTCCTTTTCCCGCAAAGGGCGAGCGAAACTTGCGGTTATCCCGGATAACTGCCGAAAAAAGCCTGCTCCTGCCCCAAAAGCGTCACCTGAAAGTCACAACACTACGATTTGTTTACACAAACGACTGCAAAATTTTGCAAAGCCTTGCAAAAAGGATCGCGGTGTAGTGATAGTCACCCCACGGCGCCGGAAGAGTGCTTTTAAGGGTTGAGATACATGGCGTAACGCCGCGGCATGACAGCTGCCGGCCGCCGATATCGTCGAAACGACACCAGGAGGAAGTTCAAATGAAAGTTTCTAAGGGTCATTCCGGGGCGCTGCGTGCACGCCTTCTGACCTGCGGCGCCGCGGCGGCTATTCTGACCGCCTGCGCCTTCACCGCGCCGGCCATGGCCCAGGACGCGCCCGCTGCCGATGACACGACGACCGTTGTCGTCACCGGCATCCGTCGCGGTATCCAGGACGCCATCTCGGTCAAGAAGCGGTCGTCCCAGATCGTCGAAGCCGTTTCGGCCGAAGACATCGGCAAGCTGCCCGACGCCTCGATCGCCGAATCGATCGCCCGTCTGCCTGGCATTGCCGCTCAGCGCACCAACGGCCGCGCCCAGTCGCTTTCGATCCGTGGCCTTGGTCCCGACTACACGGTCACGACCCTGAACGGCCGTGAACAAGTTTCGACCTCGGACAACCGTTCGGTCGAGTTCGACCAGTATCCGTCGGAACTGATCTCCCAGGTTCTGGTCTATAAGACTCCGAACGCTGGCATGGTCAGCCAGGGTCTGGCCGGAACCGCCGACCTTTTGACCGTTCGTCCGCTGGCCTATGGCCGCCAGGCCGCCGCTATCAATCTGCGCGGTGAACTGAACAGCGAAGAGGCCGCCATCGGCGGCATGTCGAATAGCGGCAACCGCTTCTCGGCCATGTATATCGACCAGTTTATGGACGGCAAGGTCGGCCTGGCCCTGGGCTTCGCCCACACCGATTCGCCCTATCAGGTCCAGAAGAAGGAACCCTGGGGTGACGGCGGCTATCCGACCTGCGGTGCGCCGCCCTGTCTGCCGGCTGATGCGAACAAGCTGATCCTCGGTGGCGAAAAGGACGGTATTATCTCGTCCAACCTGACGCGTGACGGCTTTATGGGTGTTCTGGAATTCAAGCCGAACGACCAACTGCACATCACCATCGACGCCTACCACTCCGACTTCCGTGAATTGCAAAAGATCGCCCGTCTGGAATACCCGCTGCGCTGGAGCGGTGCGACTCTGCAGCCCGGCTATACGGCCGGCAACAATTTCATCACGAAGGGTGTCTTCACCGGCGTCAAGGCCGTGGTCGAAAACTATACCAATGAGCGTGAAGCCAAGCTCGACTCGGTGGGTTTCAATGTCGACTACGAACTTAACGACAAGTGGACCCTGGTGGCCGATGTGGCCATGTCCAAGGTCGTGCGTGATGACCTGATTCTGGAATCGACCGCTGGTACCGGCCCCTCGGGTTCGGGTGCCACCGACACCATCACCTTTAGCACGCCGGATAACTATGGCCTGTCGACACTCAAGGGCGTGATCGACTATTCCAACTTCGACACCATCTTCCTGACCGACCCGGGTGGGTGGGGTGGCCCGGCCAACCGTGCTGGTTACGTCAAGGCGCCGCATATCGAAGACGAACTGACGACCATCAAGGCCGCGGCCACACGCCGCTTCGATGACGGTTTCTTCTCCTCGGTGTCGTTCGGCGCTAACCAGACGAACCGCACCAAGGACAAGAAGGGCGTCGAAGGCTTTATCTCCCTGAAGACCGGCCCGGCTGTCGTCGTGCCGACTAAGTATCGCATGGGCGTAACCGACGCTGCCTTCCTTGGCGGAGTCTCGGGCATGATCTCCTATGACGGTCTGGCCATGTGGAAGGACGGCTTCTTCAACTTCACCCAGGATGTCAGCCAGGACGCGGTCAAGAAGACGTGGAACGTCGACGAAACCGTTACCACCCTCTTCGTCAAGGCCGACATTGACAGCGAACTGTTCGGCGTGCCCCTGACCGGCAATATCGGTCTGATGCATCAAAAGGCGGAACAGACTTCGACCTCGGCTTTCACCGATGGCACCGCCACGGGAACGAAAATACGTTCAGAAAGCGCAGAATATGATGACCTTCTGCCGTCCGTCTCGCTCAACTTCGCGGTTGCCGAAGACATGACACTGCGTATCGGCGCCGGCACCACACTCGTCCGTCCGCGGATGGATGATATGGCCGCGGGCATCGGCTACGGCCCGGTCTCTGACAGTGCCCAACCGGTTATCTTCAACGGTCAGCAATACTACTGGTCGGGCGGCGGCGGTAACCCCGGTCTGAAGCCTTGGAAGGCCAACGCGTTCGACATGTCGCTGGAAAAATATTTCGGCCGTAAGGGATACGTCTCGGCCGCGATCTTCCACAAGGACCTGACCTCTTACATCTTCAACCAGACCATCCTGCGCGACTACTCGGGCGTGCCGCTGACAAACTCCAACTGCTTCAACAACACCGTGTTTGTCTGTACCCAGGCCAATACCAAGCGGACTGGCACTGTCTCGGTGATGCAAAACGGTTCAGGCGGTTGGATCAAGGGTATCGAACTGAGTGCTTCGATCCCGGGTGAAATGATCTGGGATGCGCTCGACGGTTTCGGGCTCGTCATGTCGGCCGCTTCCAACGACAGCGAAATCAACCCGTCGGGTACCAACCCTATCCAACTGCCGGGTCTGTCGGAAAAGGTTATCAACACCACCGTCTACTACGAAAACCACGGTTTCTCGGCCCGGATCTCCAACCGCTACCGCGGCGAGTTCCTCGGCGAAGTGCCGGACTACACCAACAGCCTGCAAAGCCGTTATGTGGCAGAAGAGTCGCTCATCGACGCCCAGGTCAGCTACGAGTTCCAGGACGGCACCTTACAGGGTCTGACCCTGTCGTTCTCGGGCACCAACCTGACCAACGAGCCGTTCGTCCTGTACACCCAGGGCAACCCGGCTAACATCATGCGCCATGAAATCTATGGCTCGACCTACCTGTTCGGCGTGAACTACAAGTTCTAAGCCAGTCCGGTACGGAAAACGACACCTGCCGGTTTTGCGACCGGCAGGTGTTTTTTATGGGCGAAATCGGCTAAGAGCGAGCAATGAGCGAACATCTGATCAAGAACGTTGTTGTCCTGGGTGGCGGCACCGCCGGTTGGCTGAGTGCCGCCATGCTGGCCAAGACCTGGGGCCGGTCGATCAAAATTACCGTCGTCGAATCCGACGACATCGGCACGGTCGGGGTGGGCGAAGCCACCATTCCGCCCCTGACCAAGCTGCTGATTTATCTGGGAATCGACGAGAACCAGTTCCTGTCGCGGGTCCAGGGTACCTTCAAGCTGGGGATCGAGTTCGTCGACTGGTACGAAAAGGGTCAGAGCTATATGCATGCCTTTGGCGCGCCGGGTCAGGCGCTGGGCATATTGCCATTTTACCAGTACTGGCTGGCCCAACGCTTGCGTGGTCACGATATCAATTTGTGGGACTTCAGTCTCAACACCCTGGCGGCCCGGCAAAACCGCTTCGCCCGCATCAAACAGGTGCCCAACACGTCGATGGAGGGCATCGACTACGCCTTCCAATTCGATGCCGGACTGATGGCCCAGTTCATGCGTATCGGCTGCGAGAATTCTGGCGTCAGGCGCATCGAGGGCAAGGTCGCGGGCGCCAATTTGCGCAGTTCCGACGGCTTTATCGAATCACTCACTCTGGAAAACGGCCAGGTTGTCGAAGGCGAAATGTTCATCGACTGTTCGGGTTTTCGTGGCGTGCTGATTGAGGACGCGATGAAGGCGGGGTACGTTAACTGGCAGCACTGGTTACCGTGTGACAGAGCCGCCGCCATGCCGACGACGTCCTACGGACCGCTTAAACCCTACACCCGGGCGCGCGCCCATGGCTGCGGCTGGCAATGGCGCATCCCGCTTCAGCACCGTACCGGAAACGGCCATGTCTTCTGCAGCACCTTCCTGAGTGAAGACGATGCGGTCAAAACCCTGCGCGACCATGTCGACGGAGAACCTCTGGCCGAGCCGCGGATACTGAAGTTCGTCACTGGCCGCCGCAAGAACTCCTGGGTCAAGAACTGCGTCGCCCTGGGTCTGGCGTCGGGCTTTATGGAACCTCTGGAATCGACCAGCATTCATCTCGTGCAGTCGGGCATGACACGTTTCTTGCGGCTGTTCCCCGACAAGCGGTTCAATCCGTTGGAAATCGCCGAATACAACCGTCAGACCGCGCATGAATACGAACTGATCCGCGATTTTCTGGTCCTGCATTACAAGTCGACAAAACGCAACGACACGCCGTTCTGGGACTATTGCCGGACGATGGATATTCCCGACACCCTGGCACACAAGATCGACTATTTCCGCTTGCATGGTCGCTTGCTGATCGAGGACGAGGACCTGTTCAAGGAAACCAACTGGGCTCAGGTGCTGATCGGCCAGGGGGTTATGCCGGGTGCTTCGGCGCCGTTAACCGCTACGATCAGCGAGGACGACCTGACGGATTTCATGAAGAATCTGAGGATCATCTTGGATCGGACCGTGTCTGGCATTCCAGACCATGCGGCGTTTGTGAAGCAGAATTGCCCGGCGGTGGTTTAGGCGTTGACGTGCCCGTGGGGGCAGGCATAGCAATAAGGGGTGTCCACAGATAGGCCAGTTAAACAAGATGGATAGCGCAAAACGTGCATAACCGTCCCGTGGCCTTGTGTCTTTCGACGAGCTTCGCTCGTCAGCCCGCCCGCCCGCCGATTTCAGCCCAGAGGGTGTTGAATGACGCTTGGTGTTCGCATTTTCTTCAGCTCAAACGCCGCATGGCTCCTCGCAAAAGCTCGGGCGCGCCGTCGCGCTTGCCAAACCGCGATGAGTCAATGTCATCGAGGATTGGTATTATCTGTGGATCACACTTTGCTGTCGAAACCGCAGGCGCAGATCACTTAAAGTGCACGCGCCAGAAACGCCTTCGTATCGGTAAACAGCGTGTCCTTGTTGCGGAACGGCACGGCATAGACTGCGGCTGTGTCCTGATGACTGAGGCCGTCATACAGCTTCAAGGTCACATCGGTTCCGGCTTCGCGCAGCTTCTTCTCCAGATTGACGGCATTGTGTAGGCCCACCACGGTATCGGCGCGGCTTTGCAACAGCAGAAACTTCGTCGCCAGCTTGCGGGCGTAGGTTATCGGCTGGGTTTCTTCCGGCGTCGGCCAATAGCTAAAGGTATCAATGGAAGCCGGCACGTCGAAAGGATAAAAGTCATACGGTCCGGCAATGCCGACGCAGGCCTTGAGCGTCCCCTGCGGCAAGTAACGCGGATCCAGCGCCATCATCACCGCGGCATAGCCGCCGGCCGACTGGCCGATTGTCCCCAGCCGTGTCGGGTCACCGCCATAGTCCGCCGCATGCGCCAGAACGTGCTTAACCGCCGCGGCATTGTCTTCCAGGAAGGCAGGATACAAAACCTGTGGCACCAGACGATAGTCCGCAATGGCGACGACAAAGCCCATAGACGCCAGGGCGTGGCCCATCCAGGCATAGTCGTTCTTTGAACCGCTGTTCCAGCCGCCGCCATAGAAGAAGACCAGCATTGGCAAACCGGTCTTGCCAAACGGAGCGTAGATATCGTAGCGCTGGCGCGGATCGTCGCCAAAGGCAATGTCGTGCGCTACCTTGCGGACGCCACTGTCCTTGGGCGTAAAACGGTTGAACAGACTGAGCGTATTGCAGCCAGCCAACAGACTACCCAGGCTGCCAAGGCTCAGTGCGAAGAAACTGCGTTTGGTCAAGGTCATCTCTGGACACTTATGCTGGAGCGCGCCGTCGGCGGTTTGGGCTTCAATGTGATGCCCTTCAGTGCAATCAGCAACGCCTCCCAATGGATTCCCACAACCACCTTCAGCGTCATCAGCGGCATGGCCAGGAACAGCTGCAGCAGATTGCGGTCGCTCAAGCTTTGACGTTTCGCCGTGAAGCCGGCAAAAAGCATGTCGCGGTCGCCCTGGCGCAGGTGAATGCTCAAGGCAAACCTTTCCTCCGGCGCGTTCAGGTCGAAGTCATAGGTCATGTCCTTGCTGTCCATAAAGGGCGATACGTGCAGGCGCTTGTCACTGTGCTGGCGAATATGCCGCGCATCGTCATGGACCGGCAGCACATAGGAATGGCGGTCGCCGAAGGTATTGTTGACCTCATAGATAACGGCCGTAACGCGCTCTTCGCGCACGACGAAGTAAAGGCTGATCGGATTGAAAACAAACCCCAGAACCCGCGGCATCGCCATCAAGAAGAGCCTGTCATCGGTCTGATACAGGCCGCGTTCTGACAACATGGTCCGCATGCGGACATTCAGCGGAGCACTGCGACTTTCCGCCTGGTCCGGGCCATGGTCGCGATCGTAAAAGCCGAACAGATTGAAGCGATTGCGCGACATTAGCCGCGGTAAATCGTGCAGCCGGTCGAGGTCGAGCAGCACTTGAAAAATGTGATAGCTGAGGCGGTGGCGTTTCGGCGCAAAGCGTTGGTGCACGACCTCGCCGGCATAAAGGCTGGACTTCATTCGGCGGCCTCCCGGACCTCCGGCGCCGCCCAGGGATTATAGCCGATGCGGCTCTTGCTCCAGTCAAAGTCCCAAGGGCGCCTGATGCCGGTCATGGCCTCTGCCACGGCCAGGCCCGATTGCAGGCCGTCTTCGTGAAAGCCCGATCCGAAATAGGCACCGCAGAACCAGGTGCGGTTGACCCCTTGCAGCGCGGGCAACTCAGCCTGCGCCGCCATGGCCTGGGCATTGAACAGCGGATGTTCGAATTCGACGCGTTTGATGACCTGGGCAGGATCGACGCTATGGGTCGGGTTCAGCGTCACGAAGTAGTTGCGTTCACTTTTCAGAACCTGCAGCAGGTTCATCCAGTAGGTGACGCACAACTGCTGTTCGTTGCCGGCATCGCGCTCGCCGCGATAGTTCCAGGCCGACCATGCACCCTTGCGGTTAGGCATGAAACCGGGATCGGTGTGGAGCACGACTTCGTTCTTTGTATAGGGAAAGGCGCCAAGAACCCGCGCTTCCTCGCTGTTGGCGTCGCTCAAAATCTTCAGTGTGACATCAGCATGGGTTGCGAAGATCACATCATCAAAGGCATGGGCGGTGCCGTGGACATCGGTCAGAACGACGCCTTGCCCGCCGCGCCGGGCGGCGACGATCGCGCTGTTCGTGCGTATACAGTCGCGAAAGGGCGCGATCAGCTTTTTTAGATAGGCCTGGGCACCGCCAACAACGCTGCGCCAAAGTATGCGATCAGCGATCTTGAGCAAACCATGGTTTTCGAAAAAGGCGATGAAGGCTCGGAAGGGATAGTCCATAATCTGGCGCGCCGAAGTCGACCAGATAGCGGCCGCCTGGGGAAGAAGGTGGTCATCGATAAAGGCGCGGCCGTAGTTGCGGTCGCGCAGATAGTCGCCCAGCCGATAGCCTTCCAGCTTCAACGCCGCCAGGTCTCTCGGCGCTTCGCGGTAAAAGCGGACGATGTCGAGCAGCAGGCTCAAAAAGCGCGGGCGGAACAGGTTGCGGCGTTGCGCGAAGAGCCCCTTTAGACCGATGGAGCCGTACTCCAGCGCTCCGGCGTCGACACTGACACCAAACGACATGTCGGTCAGTTGATGCTCGACGTCGATATGTTTGAACAGGGCGACCAGGTTGGGGTAGCAGTTTTCGTTGAACACGATGAAACCCATGTCGATCCACAGGGGCTCGGATGCGCTGCCGACATTGACCGAATGGCTGTGGCCACCGGGTTCATCGCCACTTTCGAAAACCGTCACATCGCAGTGCGGATGAAGGTGCCAAGCAGCGGAAAGGCCGGCAATACCCGATCCGACCACAGCGACTCGGCGGCTGGCCGGGTGGCGGCGGGCGGAGGTGCTGTCGATCAAATCATGCATGGTTGGTTAGTCCGGGTTAACGATTGCAAAAAAAGCTTACGCGGGGGCGGGTCAGGCGGATCACTGGCAGGCGGGCAAATAATTCGCAGACGCAATGATCCACGCGATTGCAGCCGCCGTACACTAGGCATAATTCCGGCTGAATGTCCTCAATGGCCGGACAGGTTTTTAAACGAAAATGCGCCTTGATAGTACCTACAACCTTGTTACGCTGGTGGCCATGAATGACGACGGTCCAGGCCCGGTGGTGCAGACTCCCGAAACGCTGGTTATGCGGATAGCGCAGTCGCGTGACCGGCAAGCCTATGCCCAGCTTTTCGCACGGTTTGCGCCCAAGCTGAAAGCTTTTGTCATGGGCCAGGGCATGACACCGCAGGAAGCCGAGGACCTTGCTCAGGATGTGATGTTGAAAGTTTGGCGCAAAGCCGAGATGTTCGACCCGACCAAGGCAACAGCCGTGACCTGGATCTATTCAATTGCCCGCAATCTGCGCATCGATGCCGCCCGCAAGGCCAAGCGTGTGCGCGAGTTGCCAGAGGACCTGTGGCAATCCGAACCGCCACGTCCTGCCGATGTGGTGCTAAGCGACAGCCAGTCAGCGCGCAGCCTCTCCGGCATGCTGGAGATACTGCCGCCAGAGCAAAAGACTATCCTACGCATGTCATTCTATGAAGATTTGTCGCACGGCGATATCGCCAAGGCGCTGGCCCTGCCGCTCGGCACTGTCAAGTCGCGCCTGCGCCTGGCCATGACGCGGCTGAAGACCGCTATGTCCGCGACCTTACCCGGAGACCCAGTATGAGTACCCCTAATCACCATCCCGACGAAGACCTGCTGTGGGACTATCATCGTGGCGCGTTGGCGCCCGGAATGGCCCTGGCTGTTCGCACCCACGCCGAGGCCTGTGTGCATTGCCGCGGTGACCTGGCGCTGTTCGACCAGATCGGCGGCGCGATGATGAGCGTACTGGAGGGGGTGGCGGTGTCAGACAATGCCCTCGACCTTGCCCTGGCGCGGATCGAACGTCCGGAGTCGGAGGAGGTGCCGCCGGCCGGCCGCCGGCCCGCCTTCCTGGAGGGTTTCGACCTGCCGGAATCGTTAAAGGCGGTGGTGATCAAAGACCGTTACTGGGCAGCACCTGGGGTTTGGATGGCACCCATCATACTGGACGGCGCGCCCAAGGGTTCTAAGACCTATCTGATGTCGGTCCGGTCGGGCCTGCAAATGCCGGAACACAACCACCGCGGTCGCGAAATCACCGTCATGCTGCATGGTCGGTATCGCGACCACAAGGGGGCCTACTGCGCCGGAGATTTTGCCTTGTGCGACGATGACGACATCTGCCATTCGCCGGCGATGGAAGGCGATGACGACTGCCTGTGTCTGGTGGTACAAGAGGCGCCGATTGTACCAAAGAGCGTTATTGCCTGGCTGCTTCAGCCTTTTGCAGGGATATAGCCGATGCTTCGCATTCTTTTGGCCTATGGGATCGCCGCGCTGGTCATGCTGGCGCTGGACGTCGTCTGGCTGACGACCATGGTGGGAATGCTGTACGCTCCGATCATGGGTGACCTCATGCGCCCCAAGCCCGACATGGTCGCCGCGGTCGCTTTTTATGTGCTCTACATATTTGGCCTGGTATGGCTGGTGATCCGCCCGGCGCTGGTTCACGGTGTACGCTGGGGTTCGGTGGCCATGGCCTCCGGCCTGTTTGGTCTGGTGGCCTACGGCACCTACGATCTGACAGCTCAGGCGGTCATTGTTGGCTGGTCGTGGAAGCTGACGGTTATCGACATGATCTGGGGGACGTTTCTGACCATGACCACCGGTTTGTGTACGGTGTTCCTGCTCAAGGTAATGGGTCAGGCGAAATCGGCCTGAGTGCCTGCGCCACTTTCGACCGGGGCGGACGGACCAGAACATCCGAAATAAACCAGGCAGCGTCGATAACCCGGTTGAGGTCGACGCCCGTGTCAATGCCCAGGCCGTTCAGCATATACACGACATCCTCCGTAGCGACATTACCGCTGGCGCCCGGCGCATAGGGACACCCACCCAGCCCGCCAACCGAGGAATCAATCGTCGCAATCCCATAGTCCAGAGAGGTCAGAATATTGGCCAGGGCCTGACCGTAGGTGTCGTGAAAATGGACCGCCAGATGGTTGCGCGAAACACGACGAACGACAGCGTCCAGAAGCCGTTCGACATCGGCCGGCGTGCCGACCCCAATCGTGTCGCCCAGGCTGACCTCATAGCAACCCATTGCCAGTAGCTTTTCGGCGACATCGCCGACGGCAACCGGTTCAATCGCACCTTCATAGGGGCAGCCAACGACGCAGGAGACATAGCCGCGAACCTTGACGCCATCCTGGCGGGCTTGTTGGCATACCGGCACGAACCGGTCCAGGCTCTCGGCTACGGAGCAGTTGATATTTTTCTGGCTGAAGGTTTCCGACGCCGCGCCGAAAATGGCAACGACCTCGGCCCCGGCAGAGCGGGCAGCCTCGTAGCCCTTAAGATTGGGTGTCAGAACGGGATATTGCACGGATCGGGTGATGCCGGCCATGACCTCGGCGGCGTCGCCCATCTGGGGTACCCATTTCGGCGACACGAAACTGGCCGCCTCGATAAATTCCAGCCCGGTTTGGGACAGGCGGTCGATCAGGGCGATCTTGTCTGCTGTCGACACCATCGCTGTCTCCGCCTGAAGCCCGTCGCGCGGGCCGACTTCGTAGAGGGTGACGCGTTCGGGTCTCCCAATAGAACGCATCACCGGGTTTCCTGGAAAAGCTCACGGCCGATCAGCATACGGCGGATTTCCGAGGTGCCGGCACCGATCTCGTACAGTTTGGCGTCGCGCCACAGCCGGCCGACCGGGTAATCGTTGGTATAGCCGTTGCCACCCAGGCACTGGATGGCCTCACCGGCCATCCAGGTAGCTTTTTCGGCGGCGTAGAGAATGCAGCCGGCAGCGTCCTTGCGTGTGGTCTCGCCGCGGTCGCAGGCCTGGGCCACCGCATAGACATAGGCGCGGCAGGCGGCCCAGGTCGAATACATGTCGGCGATCTTGCCTTGCATCAGCTGGAAGTTTCCGATCGGCTGGCCGAACTGCTCGCGGTCGTGGATATAAGGAATCACGGTATCGAGACATGCGCGCATAATCCCCAGAGGCCCGCCTGACAATACAACACGCTCGTAGTCGAGGCCTGACATCAGGACCGATGCGCCGCGACCTTCCGTACCCAGAATATTCTCATACGGCACTTCGCAATCCGCGAAGACCAACTCGCCGGTATGCGAGCCGCGCATGCCCAGCTTGTCGAGTTTCTGCGCCACCGAGAAGCCGGTGAATCCCTTCTCGATCAAGAAGGCGGTTATGCCTTTCGAGCCGGCATCCATGTCGGTCTTGGCATAAACGACCAGGACATCGGCATCGGGGCCGTTGGTGATCCACATCTTGGAACCGTTCAGGATGTAGCGGTCGTTCTTGCGCTCGGCCCGCAGGCGCATTGACACCACGTCCGAGCCGGCGCCGGTTTCCGACATAGCCAGAGCGCCGACATGATCACCGGAGATCAGTTTCGGCAAGTACCTGGCCTTCTGCTGCGGCGAGCCGTTGCGGTTGATCTGGTTGACGCAGAGATTGGAGTGGGCGCCATACGACAAACCGATACTGGCGGAGGCGCGGGAAATCTCCTCAAGAGCGATGACGTGGGCCAGGTAGCCCATGCCAGCACCGCCGTATTCCTCCGAAACGGTCAGGCCCATAACACCCATTTCGCCCATGGCCTTCCACAGGTGCATGGGGAATTGATCATCGCGGTCAGTGGCGTCGGCCAGGGGCGCGATCTCGACCTCGGCAAAGCGGCGCACGCCTTCACGCAGGGCGTCGATGTCATCGCCGTGGCCGAATTGCAGGTGGGGGAAGTGACTCATGGCTTGTCCTATTCAATCTCAACCAGCAGGGCCTTGTCGCCGACCTGATCGTCCCTTCGGACGTGGACGGCTTTTACCACGCCGGCACGGGCGGCCTTCATGGTGTGTTCAATCTTCATGGCGCCCAGGATCAGCAGCTTGTGGCCCTTGTCGACGGTGTCACCCGCCTTGACGAAGACGTCGATGACCTTACCCGGCATGGGGGCGTGAACCTCGCCCGTCGCTGCTGCCGCTTCATGGTCGTCGCCGATGTCGAGATGCAGGTGCGGCCGCGGCGCCAGGTTCAGCCACCAGCCGGTTATGTCGTTCCACGGCGAACCGGGATCGGCGGTAACTGCATACGCCGGAGCCGCGGCATCCGGCCAGGGCTGCGTCAGGCTGTCGATATGGCGGGCGATAAAGCCGGTGTCGATATCGGCGGCGGCGAAGTCCGGATCGCTGACGACGCGGCGCAGGAAAGCCAGATTGGTCGCCAGGCCGCTCAGGCGGGTTTCGACCAGGGCCTGGCGCATCCGTGCCAGGGCTTGCGCGCGGTTGCGACCATGGACGATGAGCTTGGCGATCATTGGGTCGTAATGGACGCTGACTTCGTCACCCTGTTCGACGGCGCTTTCGATCCGCGCCCAGGCCGGAAAGCTTAGGGTTGTCAGCCGGCCGGTTGCCGGCAGGAAGTCGTTCTGCGGATCTTCGGCGTAGAGCCGCGCTTCGAAGGCGTGGCCAGTGATGCTCAGCGCGGACTGGTCCTTTGGCAGGGGTTCGCCCGCCGCCACGCGTAATTGCCACTCGACCAGATCCAGACCAGTGATCTCTTCAGTTACAGGATGTTCAACCTGTAAACGCGTATTCATCTCCATGAAATAGAAGGGCGCACTATCGATACCCTTGGAAACATCGACGATGAACTCGACCGTACCGGCACCATGGTATCCGATCGCCTGGGCGGCCCGGACTGCGGCATGGCCCATAGCGATGCGCAGGCTTTCCGGCAGGTTGGGTGCAGGCGCTTCCTCGATAACCTTCTGATGACGGCGTTGCAGCGAACAGTCGCGTTCGAACAAATGTACGACTTGGCCGTTCTTGTCACCAAACACCTGGATTTCGATGTGGCGCGGCACCTCGATATACTTCTCGATAAGGACCCTGGGGTCTCCGAAGGCGTTTTGGCCTTCGCGCTGGGCCGAGGTCAGGGCATCGGCGAAATCCTTTGCCCGGTCGACCCGGCGCATCCCCTTGCCGCCACCGCCGGCGACCGCCTTGATCAACACTGGCCAGCCGATGGCTTCGGCCTCAGCCAACAGCTGTTCCGTGGACTGATCCTCGCCGTGATAGCCTGGCGTAACCGGAACGCCCGCCTGCGTCATCAGGGCCTTGGCAGCACCTTTCAGCGCCATGGCCGAGATGGCCTCGGGCGTTGGGCCGATAAACATCACACCCGCGGCGTCGCACGCACGGGCAAACTCGACATTTTCCGACAGGAAGCCATAGCCCGGATGGATCGCCTGGGCGCCATGCTCAACCGCCACGGCGACGATGCGGTCACCGCGCAGGTAGGAGTCGCTGGCGGCCGCCGGACCGATCAGCGCCGCCTCGTCGGCTTCACGGACAAAGGCGGCGTCCTTGTCGGCCTCGGAATAGACCGCCACCGTGCGCACGCCCATCCGCTTGCAGGTACGGATGATGCGGCGAGCGATTTCGCCCCGATTGGCGATCAGAATCTTGGCGAACATCACAGGTCTCCCACCCCTAAATGTCCCAATGCGGTTTGCGTTTTTCCAGGAATGCCGCGATACCCTCGCGGCCTTCGTCGCTGGCGCGGCGGTGGGCGATACGTGATGAGGTCTTGCCGCCTAGGTCGGTCCCCTTGTGGGCGATATCAGCTAGCAGGTCCTTGATATCGGCAATGGCACCCGGGGCAGCTTCGCAGAAGGCAGCGATGAGGGGCTTGGAAGCAGCTTCGAGGTCATCGGCGATCTGATGGATCAGGCCGATGCGGAGGGCCTCGGCGGCATCGAAACGCTCGCCACTCAGCATGTAGCGGCGCGAGGCCGACATGCCGGTCTTGCTCAGCACGAATGGCGAAATCACCGCGGGGATCACACCCAGGCGCACTTCCGTCAGGCCAAACTGCGTATCCGGGGCGGCGATAACGACGTCGCAGCAGGCCGCGAGGCCGACCCCGCCGCCGAAGACGCCGCCGTGGACCAGACCGATGACCGGCTTGGGGCAGGCATTGATCGTTTCGAACATCTCGGCCAGACCTCGGGCGTCATCGCGGTTCATCTCCTCGTCCTGTTCGGCGGCGCGTCGCATCCAGTTGAGGTCGGCGCCGGCCGAGAAGCTGCGCCCCGCGCCGTTCAGCACAATGACACGGATGCCGTCTTGCTTGCCCAGATCGGAAAAGGCATCTTTCAGATCGCCGATCATGCCCTCGTTGAAGGCGTTGTGGACTTCGGGGCGGTTCAGGGTGACGCGGGTGATGCCCTCGCGGTCGCTTTCGATGAGTACAGACATGGTAGCCTCCTACATCCGGAAAATGCCGAACCGGGTCGGTTTAATGGGGGCGTTCAAAGCGGCGGACAAGCCAAGACCCAGCACGCGACGGGTATCGGCCGGGTCGATGACGCCGTCGTCCCACAGCCGGGCGGAGGCGTAATAGGGATGGCCCTGGGCGTCATAGGTGTCGCGGATCGGCGCCTTGAAGGCGGCCTCGTCCTCGAAGGACCAGGTACCGCCCTTGGCTTCGACGCCATCGCGGCGGACGGTTGCCAGAACATTGGCGGCCTGTTCGCCGCCCATGACCGAGATTCGCGCATTGGGCCACATCCACAAAAAGCGCGGTTCGTAGGCGCGGCCGCACATGCCATAGTTTCCGGCGCCGTAGGAGCCGCCGATAATGACGGTCAGCTTAGGCACGTCCGCGCAGGCGACGGCCGTGACCATCTTGGCGCCGTGGCGCGCAATGCCTTCGTTCTCGTATTTGCGCCCGACCATGAAGCCGGTGATGTTTTGCAGGAAGATCAGCGGGATCCCGCGCTGGGCACAGAGTTCAATAAAGTGGGCCCCTTTCAGCGCGCTTTCGGAGAAGAGTACGCCATTGTTGGCGACAATGCCGACCGGATAACCATAGAGATGGGCAAAGCCGGTCACCAGGGTTTCGCCATACAGCGCCTTGAACGGGTCGAACTGAGAGCCATCGACCAGACGAGCGATGATGTCACGGATATCGAAGGGCTGGCGGGAGTCGGCCGGCACGATACCGTAGATGTCTTCGATGGGATAGAGCGGTTCGGCGACCGGGCGCGTGGCCAGGGTGACCGTCTTGCTGCGGTTGAGATTGCCGACAATACGGCGCGCGGTACGCAGCGCATCGGCGTCATCGGCGGCCAGATGGTCGGCGACGCCGGAGATGCGGGCATGGACATCGCCGCCGCCGAGGTCTTCAGACGACACCACCTCGCCGGTCGCGGCCTTGACCAGGGGGGGGCCAGCCAGGAAGATGGTGCCCTGCTTCTGGACGATGATGGATTCGTCTGACATGGCGGGGACGTAGGCGCCGCCGGCGGTACAGGAGCCCATGACGACGGCGATCTGCGGGATGCCCGCGGCCGACATCCGCGCCTGGTTGAAGAAGATGCGACCGAAATCGTCCTTGTCCGGAAAGACCTCGTCCTGGTTGGGCAGGTTGGCGCCGCCGGAATCGACCAGGTAGACGCAGGGCAAATGGTTTTGCTGGGCTATCTCTTGAGCGCGCAGGTGCTTCTTGACCGTCAGGGGGTAGTAGGTGCCGCCCTTGACCGTGGCATCATTGCAGACGACGACGCATTCGGTGCCATTGATGCGGCCGATACCAGTGATGATGCCGGCGGCGGCGACCTCGTCGTCATAGACGTCGAGGGCGGCCAGGGCGGAAAACTCGAGGAAAGGCGAGCCGGGATCGATCAGGCCGGCAATGCGGTCGCGCGGCAGCAGCTTGCCGCGATCGGTGTGTTTCTGGCGCGCCGCTGCGGTGCCGCCCAGAGCAATCTTGGCCGTCAGCCCGCGCAGGTCGTCGACCAGGGCCTGCATGCGCGCGGCATTGGTGATGAAGTCGGCATCCGCAGGGTCGATGTCGCTTTTCAGCACAGGCATAGTGGACCTTTTGGCACAGGGGATGGCGAAAGAAGACCCCTCTGTCTCGCGCCTCGCCGACAGGCAGAGCCGACGGCCACTGTCGCGGCGCTGACGGATGGTCCTCTTACAAGCAGATGGATCATAGCGATCCTATCCCATTTACGTGTATTGCGGAAATGAATTAAACCTATTGTGATTATAGATGTGATCTATGGAACTCTATCTCTTTCGCTACTTCCTCAGCCTGGTTGAGACCGGCAGCTTCACCAAAGCCGCCAGCGCCTGCCTGGTGACCCAACCGACACTCTCGGCGGGCATCAAGCGCCTGGAGGAGCAAGTCGGCGTTGACCTGTTCGTCCGCAGCAACAAGCGGGTGTTCCTGACTACGGCCGGAACGCGCTTCCTGCCACGTGCCAAGGCGATCCTTCACGAGGTCAATATGGCCGCGGCCGAACTGTCGCAAACCGAGAGTAGCAATGTCCTGCGGCTGGGCGTGCTTCAAACCCTGCCGGCGGCATGGGTCGCAGGATTGTTGGAGGGATTTCTGAGAGAACGACCCGATATCCGCTTTGACCTGGTCGATGGCACTGAACAGGAGTTGCTGAATCGGCTGGACGAACGGGGGGTCGATTTCGCCCTGTCGCTGCGCCGGGTCGAGGACGACACCTCTATTGCGCTGTTCGAGGAGGGGTATCAACTGGCCCTGCCGCGGACGCACCGCCTGGCGGAGAGGGCCGAGATTCAGGGCGAGGATCTGGCCAACGATTGCATGATCGTCCGGTCACGGTGCGAAGTGCTGTCGGAGACGTCGCGGCACTTTACCGATCGCAATGTACGGCCGCCGCTGGTCTACCGGACCGCCCAAGACGAACGGGCTCTGGCGATGGTCGGGGCTGGAATCGGCATTACCGTCATGCCGCAATCCTATCAGGCGCAGAATGTCGTTCGCATCGCCATGGCCGGGTTCAATCCTCGGCGGACGGTGGCCTTGTTCAAGCCGCGCTACGCCTTGCCCGACCGCCTGGAAGCGGCGGCCCGGGCTTTCCAGGCCTTTGCGACTGGTTATGCCGGCTAAAGCGCAATCCGATAAGGTGTGCAGCACTTTTCGGAAAAATTACGCGACAAAACAGAAAGTTAGAGCGAGATGGCGACTCTACCTAAAGCCATTCCGCTCTAGCCGCCAGAATGGCTACGACTACGGACTGGACGGCATAGACGATGGCCATGGCCTGAATGGCAGTCAGGGGCTCTCCGGCAGCCGCCGGGGGGATGGCCGGAGCGAAAAGTCCAGACACGATGGTGACGGCCAGCATGGCTCAACAGAGGGCCAGGCATTTTGCAGCAAACTTCATGGTTTGGTCTCTTCTTTGAGTTGGCGATAGGCATCGGCCGCCCATTCTGCGGCGGCTTCCGTGGTTCGGAGTCCATGTTGAACGGCCAGTTGGGCCTGCAAAGGCATGCTGCGGCCCGGTTCGCTGCCCAGGAAACCCTTCAAAGCGACGATCTTGCCGTGGGCGCAGCGGGCAAAGGACAACAGGAAGTCTAGTGACTGCCTGCGGTCATCCTGGAGAAAAGCAAAACGCAGAAGCGCGATGTTCGGATCTTCCTTTGCGGTAACCGGTTGGGCCAGCCAGGTGACAAACGCTTCAAGACCTCCTGGCGTGATGGCAAAGACGCTTTTGCGTGGCCCGGCAGACTGGCTTGCGATCAGTCCTGCCGTCTGCAGGTTTTTCAAGGCGGGGTAGATGCTGCCCGGGCTGCTGGAATAATTTCCCATCGGCGTCGTCTCGAACACCTTACGCAAAGCATAGCCGCTGCGGGGTTCGTCGCGGATCAGTCCCAACAAGGCGAAGGCAAGCGGCGTCATTTGGTACGATCTGTATTATGAGATATGGATAATACGGATCGTACCAAATGGCAAGGCGCGTACTGTTCGAGCGGTTTATGGACGCTAATGCCAACCTTCGATGACCTTGACTCATCGTGGGTTGGCAAGCGCGCCAGAGAACGTACTTCGGGCGCCCGAGCTTTTGCGAGGCGCCATGGGGGGCGCCTAGTCCGGCGCTTGAGCTGAAAAAATGCGAACACCAAGCGTCATTCTTTATGAGGCTTGGTATAAAGCGCAATCCGATAAAGCGTGACGCCACCGCACGGGCGTCCCCGTTTTCGGAAAAATTGCGCGACAAAATAAAAACGTCGAGCGGGATGTGTTTTGATTCCATCAAACCACATCCGCTCTCGAACCGCTCGGCGCGTCAATGCCAAATCAAAGCACAAGAAGCCACTGCCTGGGTGGCGTCAAGCGGTAGACGGCCCTACAGCACGCCTTAGCAACGGCAATCTTTAACAACGAAGGCCTCTCACCTGAGGTGAGAGGCCTTCTGTTAGGCACATTAGCCTGTGTCGGCTCCGCGATAAAAATCCGGAGGATGTTTACGAGCTCAGCCCGTGGAACTATCTTAGCAAAAAGGCCGTTCCGGCGCCATTCACAAGGTCGCGACCCGTTTTGAATACCCGTGATAGGCGCGCTGTTAAGATTTGGACTCGTCGCTCACACGAAGTCGGGGCGTTTTTTTGCAAAACCAGCGCCTGACTGCGGCCCAAATGACGCATGACGCCACGATCTTGCCCCAATTGAGATAACCGAATTTCAGCGGCGCCGGCTTTCTGATAGGCTTAAGATCTTATTAATATTCAGCCTTTGGTGAACTCCGCTATGCGCCTCAAGATCGTTGCTGTTCTGGCTTGCGCCCTGTCGATGATGGTCGCCTCCACCGCCTCCGCCGATACCACCCTTGGATGGTATGTCGCCGCCGATGCCGGCGTGCACGACATGGACGAGCAGAAGCTGGTGCTTCGTGATGTAACCCTGGTCTCACGGACCGAAAGCGATGAAGAGTCGTGGTCCTCAGGCGAAGGGGCAATTGCCGCAACCATCATCAATGAAGATCTCGAAGAGAGCGATGCTTTTTCCCTGGACACCAAGGCGAAGACCGCCGTCTTCGTCCGCGCCGGTAACCAGTTGTCGCCGCACTGGCGCGCTGAACTGGAATATGGCGAGCGTCCGGGCGATATCCGCAACAGCATCGTTACAGGTTATGACGGTGAAGCGGCCGGTCGTGGCACGCTGGATCTGACCTCGCTAATGGTCAATGTCATCTACGATATCGCGCCTGACCGCCGTCTGCATCCGTTTGTCGGGATTGGCCTTGGCGCTGTCAAGGTTGAAACCGACTATACCGGCACGACCTCAGATCCCGATTATTCATCCACCTATACCATCCGCTCGCGCAAAACCGCCGCCGCTGGCCAGGTGATCGCCGGCTTGGCCTGGGCCGCGTCCGATCGTCTCAATATCGATCTGACCTACCGTTACCTCGAAGTGGGCAAGGCGAACTATGATGTCCGTGCCGACGTCGCCTACACGGAATACAATGGCGAAGACGATTGCTACCCCTATTGCGACGGTTTCACTGCGAATGCGGCCTACGGCCCGACCCTGGTCGAGGAAGTCTATGAAGGCCGCATGTCCGGCAAGATCCGCGATCACAGCCTGACGCTGGGCCTGCGGTGGTCGTTTGGCGCGCCGCGTGGTCCCGCTGCAGATGTCGGTCCGCCGCCGGAGCAGGAGATGGCATCGGCGGGCGATACCTACAGTTCGCCGTCGCCGGTCGTCGCTCCCGTCGCCCCGCCTGCCCGCCGCGACTTTACAGTCTACTTCCCCTTTGACAGCGCCACGCCGTCCGCCGATGGCCAGGCGGTCATCTCCGCCGCCGCCTCGCAGGCCCGCAGCCAGCCAGGTACGCCGGTTACGGTCACCGGCCACGCCGATACCTCAGGCGGCGCTCCCTACAATATCAAGTTGTCGCAGAACCGGGCCCGCATGGTCGCTGAAGGTCTCATCCAGTTGGGCGTGCCGGCTTCGGTGGTCAATACCGACTGGAAGGGCGAAACCCAACCGGCCGTTCCGACCGGAAACGGTATCAAGAATGCGGAAAACCGCCGCGCCACCATCACTGTCGGCCAGTAAGGCTGCCCAAAACGACTTGGTCTAAAAGCCAGGCCCAGAGAAGCCCTTCAAACCGCCTCAAAGACCTCTCCGTCCAACGACGGGGAGGTTTTCTGTGTATCAGGGGGCGTCATGCGTTTGAAGCTTGCCGCTGTTTTGGCCTGGGCTGGTCATTCGGCGTTGCCACCAGCCATGCCGACACCTCTGGCAACGCTCACGACGAAATCAAGCGGCCGCAGAGCTGGCCCGGACGGCGGTGCACAGGCTATCTGCCAGCCATGGCGTCCTTGATCATGTCCGCCATCTCGTCAGGCTGGATACCGTAGCCGTAGGCGCTGTTGTAGCGGCCTTTGGGGTCCATGAGGAACACCGCTGTGGTGTGCTGATAGGTATAGAGGTCGCCGGCACCGACCTTGGTGGCGGTGGTGCGATAGGCCTTAACTGCTGCATCGATCTGGTCTTGCGTTCCGGTCAGGCCGATTGTCGCCTTGGGCATTCCGCCGCTATTGAGATAGGCCTTCAGGCTGGCCGGGGTGTCGCGCGCCGGATCAACGCTGATAAAGATAACCTGGAAGTCCTTCGCCTTGCCACCCAATTGCTTTTGTGTGGCTGCCAGGGTCTGCAGGGTCAGGGGACAGAAATCAGGGCAATAGGTGTACCCGAAAAAGACCGCTGTCCATTTGCCCTTCAGCGCACCTTCCGTCACCACCTGGCCGTTCTGATCGGTGAGGGTGAACGCGCCACCGGGTAACATAGACGGATCAAGGTCAGTGGTGCTGCTGCGCTGAGAATCCTTGAAACTGATGTAGTAGTTGAGACCGGCCAGGCCGATCAGGGCCACGAAGGCCGTAGCGATGATTGCCAGCCGGAACTTTGTCATCTATTCCTCACCCAGAATGAACGGAGCCATGATGACGTCCGCTTTAGAGAGCTTGGGCACCTTTTTCAATGGAGCCGATGACGCAGGCCCAAGTCGGGGACCAGGTACGGGGCGAAGTCCTGGCCTAAGTTCTGGCCCAAATACAGGTCTCTGGCCGGGTCTTGGTCCTTTCGGCCGCGAAAAGGACCACCTGCGTTTGCGCACCCTGGTCATGCTGCGCTGGCTGGCGATCCTGGGACAGACGGCCATGGTGCTGCTGATCGCCTTCGTCTTCGAATACGAGATCCGGCTGTGGCTGACGCTCAGTATCATCATGGCCAGCGTCTGGCTGAACATCATCCTGACCGTTGGCCGCCGTTTTGTCCAGCGTATGCGCGGCTGGGAGGCGGCGCTGCAGCTTAGCTTCGACGCCGTGCAACTGGCGCTGCTGCTGGGCGTGACCGGCGGCTTGAACAATCCCTTCTGTCTGATGCTGGTGGCGCCAGCGACGGTGGCTGCCGCCAACCTGCCGGCACGCCATGCCATGGTGGTGGTCGTAGCGGCGATGCTAGCCACGATCGCCATCGCCTTCTGGCATCTGCCTTTGCCGTGGCGGCCCGGTGAGAGTTTCGTCCTGCCAGACATCTATCGATTCGGCTTCCTGACCGCCATCCTCCTCGGCATCGTGTTTACGGCCGGTTACGCCTGGCAGGCGGCGCTGGAGTCGAACCGCATGGAGCACGCCCTGGCGGCAACCCGAGCGGTTCTGGAGCGTGAACAGCGGTTGTCAGCGCTCGGCGGCCTGGCGGCGGCGGCGGCGCATGAGTTGGGTACGCCTCTGGGCACCATCCAGGTGGTAGCCAAGGAGATGTTGCACAGTCTGAAAAAATCCGATCCTCTGTACGAAGACGCCGAACTGTTGGTGTCGCAGAGCCAGCGCTGCCGCGACATACTGAGGCAGTTGTCACAAAAACCCGAGACGCGCGACTCCGTTTATGACCAGATGCCGGTGCGGGCCTTTCTGGAAAGCATTGCCGCACCCTATCGCAAGGATCGCAAGGATATCGTCATCGAGGTGTTGAGCGAAGGACATGGCATCGATCCTGAAAAGGAAGCCGGACTCATGATCCTGCGGCGGCCGGAATGGCTGCATGCCTGGGCGGCCTTCGTCGAAAACGCCGTAGATTTCGCCAATAGCGCCGTCTGGGTGCGTTTCGAGGTCTCGCACGGCTTTGTCGCGCTGAATGTGGAGGACAACGGCGCAGGGTTTGCGCCGGACATATTGTCGCGGCTGGGGGACCCCTATATCTCCTCTAGGGTGTTCGGTGAGGATGCTCCGAAGGCTGAGGGACGGTCGTATTCTGGTATGGGGCTTGGGTTCTTCATCGCCAAGACCCTGTGTGAGCATACCGGGGCACGGGTCAGTTTCGGCAACCGCGAGGGCGGCGGGGCCTATGTGCGGGCCTTGTGGCGGCGCGACCAGATGGATATTTTTTGGGCGGATGAAGGAGACGTGTCTTGACCGAGGAAGTTGTCAGCGATGTGAAGGCGGAGATTGCCGCCAGGTTGGACGCCCTTAGCGATAAGTCGTTGCTGGTCGTGGACGACGATGCGCCGTTCCGTAACCGCCTGGGCCGGGCCTTGGAGACGCGCGGTTTTGTCGTCACCATGGCCGAGAGTGTCCATGAGGCGCTGGAGATCATCGCGAAAAATCCGCCGGCCTTTGCAGTCATGGATATGCGACTGGATGACGGTTCGGGACTGAGGGCGATAGAGGCCTTGCACAAGGCGCGGCCGGAAGCCCGTGCGATCATGTTGACGGGTTATGGAAATATCGCGACGGCAGTGGCGGCGGTAAAGTCCGGCGCAATCGACTATCTGTCGAAGCCCGCTGATGCCGATGATGTGGTCAAGGCCCTGCTGGTGGTAGAGGATTCGGCGCCGGTCCCGCCGGAAAATCCGATGTCGGCCGATCGGGTGCGGTGGGAACATATCCAGCGCGTCTATGCCCTGTGCGGCCAGAATGTGTCGGAAACGGCACGCAGGCTCAACATGCATCGAAGGACACTTCAGAGGATTTTGGCGAAGCGGGCACCGAAATAAGGTTTTGTCGCGAGTGCGGGATGTGTTCTGAAAGAACCAAAACCTTGCTCCAGTTTTTTGTCTTGTCGCGCAATTTTATCGAAAAGTGCTGCACACTTTGTCGGATTGCGTCTAGGGCGGGTTTTTGAAGGAATCAAAACCTCGCTCCAGTTTTTTGTTTTGTCGCGCAATTTTACCGAAAAGTGCTGCACACTTTGTCGGATTGCGCTCTGGTAGTTCACGGTCAAAACCCTCTACGTCGTCGTCACCGCCCGCAACCTCTGCCAGGCGCCAAAGGCGAACACCATGGCTCCACCCCATATAAAGGCGAACGACACCCCGCGCAGGAAGGTGAAGGTCTCACCCTGGAACAATCCGATGCAAAACGCGATCGTCGGCGCGATGAACTGGATAAAGCCCATGGTCGACAGCGGTAAACGCCGCGCCACAAAGCTGAACAGTGCCAAAGGCAAAACCGTGATTGGCCCAGTAAAGGCGAACCAGAATGCGTTCCACGGCGAGTCAAAAAAGTGCCCCCGGCCGGATTGCTCGAACCAGACCAGAAAGACCAGAGCTACCGGAAACAGGTACATGCACTCCACCAACAAACCCGGCAAGGCATTGACCGCCACCTGCTTGCGAATGATTCCGTAGGTGGCGAAACTGACCGCCAGGATCAAGGCCACCCACGGGATATGGCCGATGGCAAACGCCTGGATCAGCACACCAACCACCGCGGCGCCAATGGCCGCCTTACCGTAGCCGTCCAACCGTTCCTTAAACAGCATAGCTCCGGCCGCCATATTGATCAGGGGGTTGAGGTAATATCCGAGCGACGATTCGATGGTGTGGCCGTTGGTCACCGCCCAGACGAAGACTCCCCAGTTGATTGCCACCATCAGCGACGAAATCAGCAGGATACCCAGAAGCTTGGGCTGTTTGAAAATGGTCCATACCTCGGGGAACTGACGCGTTGCCAGAACCAGGCCAGTTGCCCAGATCATCGCCCACAGGGCACGGTGACCAATGATCTCGACCGAACCGCCGCCGAAGGCGGTGATCGGCATGTAGGCCAGGGGAGCGAAGCCCCATACGCCGTAGCACATAACGGCCAGCATGACGGGGGAGGCAAAAAGTGTCGATTTTTCGGGTAGCATGACAACGGACCACAAAAAGAAAACCGGCGGAGGTGACCCTCCGCCGGCTCGAAATCTCAAAACGAGACAATCCTAAGCGCTAACGGGGGTGAGAACACCGCGTTCGTCGAGAAGTTGTGCAATCTGCACCGCGTTTAGCGCCGCACCCTTGCGCAGGTTGTCCGATACACACCACAGATTGATTCCATACGGGACCGTCGGGTCGTTGCGAATGCGCGATACAAAAGTAGCAAACTCGCCGACGCACTCGATCGGCGTGACGTAGCCGCCCGGTTCGCGCTTGTCGACGACGGCAATGCCCGGAGCGTCGCGCAGGATTTCGCGCGCCTGGCCTTCATCCATCGGTTCTTCAAACTCGATATTGACCGATTCCGAATGCCCCACAAACACCGGAACGCGGACGCAGGTGGCTACGAGGTCGATAGTCGGGTCGATGATCTTGTGCGTTTCCGCGGTCATCTTCCACTCTTCCTTGGTGTAGCCGTCCTCCATGAAGACGTCGATCTGCGGAATCAGGTTGAAGGCGATCTGCTTGACGAATTTCTTGGGCGACTTGTCACCCATGCCGTAGAGTGCCTTTGTCTGGTTCCACAATTCGTCCATGCCTTCCTTGCCGGCGCCCGACGTCGACTGATAGGTCGAAACGACCACGCGTTTGATGCGGGCGACATCGTGCAGCGGCTTTAAGACCAGAACCAGCTGGGCGGTCGAGCAGTTTGGATTGGCGATAATGTTCTTCTTGCGCGCCAGCCAGATATCGTCCGGGTTCACTTCCGGCACGATCAGCGGCACCTCGGGGTCCATGCGCCAGGTTGAGGAGTTGTCGATCACCATCGGCCCCAGGGCGCCGATCTTGGGCGACCATTCCTTGGAAACCGCACCGCCGGCGCTCATCAAGACAATGTCGACTTTTGTAAAGTCGAAGGTTTCCAGGTTCAGGCATTTCAGGGTTTTGTTGCCAAAAGCGATTTCGAGGCCGAGAGATTTACGCGATGCGACGGCGTAGATTTCCGAAATGGGGAAATTGACCTCTTCGAGGATGGCGAGCATCTCGCGACCCACGGCGCCGGTGGCGCCGACGACGGCGACCCGATAACCCATACTAGACTCCTGTTGCGGACAAACTGCGCGCAAACGCGCACGCGGGCATGTGAACCTTTTGGTTCGCCTTGACAAGAGCCAACAGGATCACAGCCCGGGTTTTGGCGCGATTCTTACGAAACCGGGTTGTTCGCGTGCCGCAAAAAGTGGCCATTTGCAGGCTAGTCGGGCGCGTTTGCCCAGTCAGCGCATCGCGCGCAGCATCTGACCCAAGCCGTCGTGGTGGCGGGTCTTTAGTACGCTGTCGATGGCGCCGATAAGGGCTTCCGACGTGAACGGCTTGGTCAAATGACCGTCGCCGCCGGCCTCAAAGCCCAGGTCGACATGATCGTCACCCTCATGGCCCGTCAGAAACAGGATCGGCGTGTAACCGAGGTGGAAACCGTCTTCCATCTGACGGATCTCACGCGCCGCGCGCAGACCAGACATCACAGGCATTTCCATGTCCATGACGACGGCATCATATTCGTTGACCTGATAGGCCTCGACGGCCTCCTGGCCATTTTGCGCGAAATCTACGTCAATGCCGGTCGATGCCAGCATCAGATCTATCATCTTGCGCAGGGTCGAGTTGTCTTCAACGCACAAAAGTCTCACTTTATAATTCCTCACTGTTACGCGGCGCTGCACTTAGTCCCTTGGAATCGCGCCGTCGTAATTATGTTATATAGGCGCGCCCTTAGCCAAGTCTGAACAACCACATTGCTTTTTTGTTTTCCATATTGCGAAAAATGGTCGCTGGGCCTTGAAATCGTTGCATATTCCGTGCCTGACAAAACCTAGGCACGGCATCGATCACGAAAAGTTGCGAGTTACTACAGGGTTAATGGTCGTCAAATGTCGGAAAACATGTCGCTCCAGGTCATCATTATCGGCGGCGGTCCGGCGGGGGTCAGCTGCGCCATCTGGCTCAAGAAACTGGGTGTGAGGGCGCTACTGCTGGAGGCGGCGCCGCGACTGGGCGGGCTGCAGACCTGGTCGCCATACGAGAACCTGTGGATCCCCGGCGTTCAGGGCAAGACCGGGCAGCAAGTCGCGCAGAGCCTCTGCGACCATGCCACCGCGATTGGCGCCGAGGTCCGCACGACCTGTCCGGCCTTGACGGTATCGGGCGACTACACGGTCGATATTCCGGCCGGAAGTTTGTGTGCGCCGTATCTGGTCATCGCGACGGGGACCCGGCCGCGGGCCGGTGGCTTCACGCCCACTGCCCGCGTAGCCATTGGGCCGGGGACTCCGATGGAATCTCTCGCCGTCAAGGGTAAGCGGATCGCCATACTGGGCGGCGGCGACAATGGCTTCGACCAGGCGCGGTTCGTCGCCGAACGCGGCGGCATGCCGGTGATTTTTTCGCGGTCGGCACCGCGGGCGCAGA
This sequence comes from Asticcacaulis sp. AC402, assembly GCF_000495835.1. Classification (GTDB taxonomy): domain Bacteria; phylum Pseudomonadota; class Alphaproteobacteria; order Caulobacterales; family Caulobacteraceae; genus Asticcacaulis. Next base: position 22,720 of record NZ_AWGC01000013.1, on the reverse strand, counting down.
AGCTGCTTCAGGAGATGATCCCCGACGTGAAGGTGGTGACGGGTGACTATACTGCCGACCAGAACGCCATGACGATCAATGGCGAAGCGTTTGATGCATTCGGTGTGTTGTACGGCTTCGAAGCCGTCCTGCCACCGGGTTTGGCGCCTGAACTTGAGAATGGTTATGTCGCGGTCAACCGGTTGGGTGAGACCAGTCTCCCCAAGGTCTATGCCTGTGGTGAGGTGACGGACTTCTGGCATCCGTGCGTAACGACAGCGGCCGCGCATGGTGTACAGGTGGCTAAACAGATATCGAAGAAACTGGCTGATTAGGAAAATGGAAAACGCAGTTTTTGCCTACAAGAAGTCTCTTGGCCAGCTTGACGTTTTCGAAACGGTGACGGAAACCGTGAAAGACCGTGCCGGCTTGGATGTTGCTTAAGGCGATTATCTTTTCTTCGACGCCGCTGGTCTTCCCCTGTACCCTGTTTCCCACATTCTGCTCCAATCTTGACGCACCCGAAGGTTTTTTAACGCCATCTTGAGGCGGGGTTGCTATAGTCCGGCTCACAAATGGTGGGGCGCGGGTCTATACACAAATCCATAGAGCCCGGGCGAAACAGTACAAAGAGCGTAGATGGGTATTCGCAGAGAGTACAAACGCCTGCTTAAAACAGGCGAATTGAAGGCTGATCCGGCGCAGAAGGCGGCGATCAATGCCCTGTTCAAGCTGGAGCGGCGCATTCGGCACAGCCGATCGTGGTTGCGCGACCTGCTCGGTATCCGGCCGAAATGCTACGGCATGTATCTGTGGGGACCGCCCGGCCGTGGCAAGTCCATGATGATGGACATTTTTTACCACAATGCGAATATCCAGTCGAAGCGTCGGGTGCACTTCCACGCCTTCATGGCGGAGGTCCACCATCTGATCCGCCAATGGCGCGAAAGCGATGCCGCCACGCGCAAGGCCGTCTTTGGCACCCATAAGGGCGACGACCCCATCGCGCCGACTGCGAAACTGATCGCCAAGCGCTCGCAACTCCTGTGTTTCGATGAGCTTCAGGTCACCGACATCGCCGACGCCGTGATCCTGGGCCGGCTGTTCGAGGCCCTGTTCGCCAACAAGGTGGCGCTGGTCATCACGTCCAACCGTCCGCCGGAAGACCTTTACAAGAATGGTCTCAACCGCGATCTGTTTGTTCCATTTATCGAGATGATCAAGGACCGCCTCCAGGTGGTTCACGTCGCCGGGCCGCGCGATTTCCGCCTAGACCGGCTTCGCGGGGCCAAGACCTATTTCTTCCCGTCGACCGATCCGCAAAGCCGCGCCGGCTTCGAGACGCTATGGGCCGACATGACGCGGCTGAACACCGAGATGGAATGCGTCCTGACCGTCAATGAGCGCAAGCTGACCTTCAAACGCGCCGCCGGGCCGCTGCTGCGCGCCACCTTTGCCGAACTGTGCGCTGCCAATAACGGCGCGGCCGACTATCTTGCCATCGCTGAGCGCTTCACCACGGTGTTCATCGAGGACGTGCCGATCATGTCGCCGGCCAACCGCAACGAAGCCCGCCGCTTCGTCAGCCTGATCGACGCCCTGTACGAGGCTTCGACCAAGACGGTGCTGCTGGCTGCGGCCGAACCGTCGCAACTGTATCCGTCGGGCGACGGCGCCTTCGAATTCGAACGGACCGTCTCACGCCTGGAAGAAATGCGCTCGGAAGACTATTTGGCCCGCGCCAGTTCCCACGCCGGATAATCGACCTCGATCAGCTTTTGTGGCCACGTGCCGTACCAGCCATAGCCCGACCGCCGTTCTGGGTGGATGTCACCATAGGTCGCGACCCGCCGGCTGTCGCGATTGGCCAGCACCACCGAATTGTCGTTAAGATCGTAAAACCGCGCCCATAGCGGTGGCGCGGCCGGATCGGCGACCAGTTCCCGGTCGAAAGTGGCGGTGTGGTAGTCATACGTGACCGGCTCGGCCAGGACCACGTCAATAAGGCGATACCCTTCGATTCGCGACCGTTTCAGCCAGGCCACCGCGGCCTCGACTGAGGCCACGACCTCGGGGGGCGGGTTGTCGATACTCATCAGATAGTCGACCATGGCGACCGTTTCTTGCGACACAATGGCCGGCAGCTCGAACGTCCTCCCCTGCGACGGCGCCAAGGTCACCGGATCATACTGCCCAGCCCATCCGCTCAGCACGCCCTTCTGCCGGATTTGCAGTCTCAGCACACAGTCGTCGCCGCGTTTCAGGGCTTCGGCTGCACGTTCCCGTACCACACCATGCAAAGATGTAAACGGCGCCAAGCCCAGGGCGATCTTGCGCAGCAGGCGCAGATTGCCCGACGTCACCTCATCGGCAATGGTCAGCTTTTGGTGATAGGACTGGGTCGGCGGCAGGGTGTGAGGCCAGCCGCCGCAGGCCGGCATCTGCTGGCTAAGGGTAAAGTCGAGCCCTTTTATCGCTGCCTCGCGATAGGCCGCATGGCCGGTGACGTCATGGGCCGCCATCAGATATTCGACCTGACTGTAGATGTTGCGATTGTCGAAGCTGGCCCCAGGTTTTGTTTTCTGGCTCGCGAAGGCGGCCTTTTCGCCATCGGTCAGGATGCGTTGCGGGTCCTGGTTCTCGATCCAGCCGCCATTGTCGCGCTGATACAGCAGGATGTTACCGGCGATCTCATTGACCTGCTGCGGCGCGTAGCGGGCATAGTTCGTCCCGTGACGATTCTGCCAATGGTGGATGGCGTCGTCGAACAGTGACAAGTCCGGCGCGGCCAGGGCGGCGATCAACAGGATCACGATGCGTCCTCCAGGATCTTTTTGGCCTGATCGAGATGCAGGCGTTCGACCATCTCGCCATTGACGGCCAGCAAGCCGGCATCGCTACCTTCAAACGCCGCCACCACCGATTTCGCCCAGGCGATCTCGTCCGCCGACGGCCCGAAAGCCTGTTCGCACGGCGCGATCTGATCCGGATGGATCAGCGTCTTGCCGTCGAATCCCAGGCTGCGGCCCTGTTCGCATTCGGCGGCGAAACCTTCAATGTCGCGGAACTGATTATGGACTCCATCCAGCACGACCTTGCCGTTGGCGCGGCCGAACAGCACGATCTGCGACAGGGCGAACGCGATGTCCTGGCGGCCGGGCAACGGTCGTGTGCGCAAATCCTTGCGCAGGTCGTTCGGCCCCGCGATTAATCCCTTCAAAGGCAACCCGGCGATTTCCCACAGATTGCCGACGCCTTCGGCGGTTTCGATCATTGCCCACAGCGGCATTTTTGGCCAGGCCATCATGACGCCACGGATGTCCTCCGTGCTCTTGACCTTTGGGACGACAATACCGTCGAAGGTCGCCTCCTTTAGCGCACGGTGGATGGCGTTGAGATACTGGGAGTGGACGCGGACCAGGATGGTGGGCGCGGTGAACGTCTCCTTCAGGATCTCCGCCAAAGCCGTCAGCGCACCATCGCGTGCCTGTTCACCCACGGCGTCTTCCAGGTCGAAGATCAGGGCGTCGCAGCGCAGACTGGGCGCCTTGGCCATGGCGCGTGGATTGCCGCAGGGAACGAACAGAACAGAGCGAAAACGCATGGTGTTTCACCTAACGATTTCCCTCTCCCCGTTTACGGGGAGAGGACGAGAGCCGAACGAAGTGAAGGCGATCGGGTGAGGGGCTTCTCCAAACATTGAGCAAAAACGGAACCGTCCGTATGCCCCTCATCCGGTCTTCGCTTCGCTCAGACCACCATCTCCCCGCACGCGGGGAGAAGAAAATCAAGGGCAAGGGTTGGGATGGCTGGCGTGCAGAGCCGAAACCGCCCGATCCATCTCCTTCGTCCAGTCGATCTCGAAGGCGTCGATATTGTCCTTCAATTGGGCCTTGGTGCTGGCGCCTATAATGGTCGAGGTCGTAAACGCCCGGCTGTCGATGAATTTCAGCGCCAGTTGCAGCGGCGTAATCCCTACCAGAGCCGCCAGGTCAACATAGCGGTGCACCATCTCATCACCGCCCGGACCTTCATAACGGTTCAGCCGCTGAAACAGGGTCTTGCGCGCGCCGGCTGGCAAAGCGCCATGGCGATACTTGCCGGTCAGATACCCCTGTGCCAGCGGGGAATAGGCCAGCAAGCCGACCTGCTCGCGTAACGCCACTTCGGCCAACCCATACTCGAAAGTTCGCGAGACCAGATTGTAGCAGTTCTGGATCGAAGCGATGCGCGGCAAACCCTGCTGTTCCGCCAGAGCCAGAAACCTCATCACGCCCCACGGGCTTTCGTTCGATACTCCGATATGACGGATGCGGCCCGCCTTTACATGACGATCGAGGTTTTCGAGGATGGCCTGAAAGGTCTCATAGTTGCCGTCATAGTCGTGATATTCGTGAAAGCCGAATCCTGAATAGCGCCGGTCGGGCCAGTGTAGCTGATACAGGTCGATGTATTCGCTTTGGAGCCGAGTCAGTGACGCGTCTACAGCGGCGTCGATATGATCGCGGGTATGGCGTGGACCGTTGCGAATCCAGGTCATAGTGTCGGCGCGGCCGGCGATCTTGGAGGCCAGGATGACTTTGTCGCGGTTGCCACGCGCCTGGAACCAGTTGCCGATGATGCGCTCAGTCTCGCCCTGCGTGTCCGGCTGGGGCGGAATGGCATAGACCTCAGCGGTATCGAAGAAATTTATCCCGCGCTCCAGCGCATAGTCCATCTGGGCGAAAGCTTCGGCTTGTGTGTTCTGGCTGCCGTACATCATGGTACCCAGGCAAACCCGCGATACCTGGAGGCCAGTGCGGCCAAGTGACGAATAGTTCATGAAATACCTCTTGTCGCGTACCGTTCATGTGTTCGAATACCCCTTGCCACACAGGTAATCCAGCCCCATATTATTCGTAATCGGCATTGGCACATCTGCCGGCCGTCACAAAGGAATACAGGGTTACACCTATGAACGATTTGGACACCGATTACGTATCGATGCCCTCAGCGGAAGCCCAGGCCAGGGATATGGGCCTGCGTAACTTCCTGCTCGGCATCTATCAAAAAATGGCTCTGGGCCTGGTGCTTACGGGCGCTACGTCTTGGGCTGTGGCAAATACCGAGCCGCTCGTTCGGCTCCTTTACAATGTTACGGCGGACGGCCGCATTGCCGGTTACACGGTGCTGGGCTACGTCTTTGCCTTTGCCCCACTGGGCTTGAGCTTCGCTTCCGGCATGTTTATGAACCGGCTCAACGCAGCCATATCCGGCGCGTTTTACTGGGTCTTTGTTGCCATCCTGGGCGTCTCTTTGTCGTCGATCTTCCTGCTTTACACGGGCATTTCGATCGCCAACATCTTCTTCATCACCGCAGCCACCTTCGGCGTCGTCAGCATCATCGGCTATACCACCAAGGTCAACATGACCGGCTGGGGCGGCTTCATGTACACAGCTGTGCTGGGTATCATCATTGCGTCGCTGGCCAATGCCTTCCTGTTCAAGAGCGGAATCATGCAAATGGCGATTTCCGCAATCGGCGTGCTTCTGTTCTCGGCGCTGATCGCTTATCAGACGCAATCTCTGAAGCACATGTATTATTCCGTCGGCCAAGCATCGCAAAACCATCGTGCGGCCTTGACCTACATTGGCGCGCTGACACTGTACGTCAGCTTCATCAACCTGTTCATGAGTCTGCTCAGCCTGTTCGGCGGCCGTCGCTAGAGCGCAATCCGATAAAGTGGACGCCACCGCACGGGCGCTCCAGTTTTCGGAAAAATTGCGCGATAAAGCAAAAACCTAGAGCGGGATTTTGATTTCATCAAAACGCATCCCGCTCTAAACAGCGCCTCAGACCCCGAAAGTAAACCCCGGAGGGCAACCTCCGGGGTTTTTTCAAATCACATCGAACCTGGTTTTATCCAACACACTTAACACCGGCCCGAGCTCCCGGCCCCGTTTCAGGATCATCCCCGCCTGATTGAATATGGCGAACGCGCCCTGGCGGCGGGACAGTGCTGGCCGCTTTTCGATGCGGTAGAGGGGTGATTCATTGGTACGGCGGAAGATATTGAACGACACGGCATCGGAAAAGCTGTCGATGGCGTAATCGCGCCAGTCGCCTGATGCCACATTTCGACCATAGAGGCGCAAGATCAGCTCCAGCTCGCGGCGGTCGAAGAAGACAGGCCCCTTGGCGGGGATGGCGCCACCAGCGCCGATATCCTGGATACTCATGCGGTCTTACGGTCTCATCCAGCTTTGAGACAAGAATTAACGCCCGCATGGCCAGGTTTGGCAAGTAAATTCGGCGTTGTTGATATCCTTACAAAGTGAGGCTCCGCGGCAACAGGCAAGAGATTAATTGGCCGTAGAATGACCTTATTCCCGCCCTTTCTGCGCCGTGTTGCACCGTCATTGTGTGGATGTCGGCCGGGGCGCTCCGGTTCCTCCCTGAACAGCCCCCCCAGCCCCTGGAATCGGGCATCACCTCGGCCGGCAGACGTTTCTTCCCCTGAGAAAAAACCTATAGAGCCGCTGCCTTAACGCAGCGGCTCTTTTTTATCGCACATAAAGGATGAGTCGAACCGAGGCGTCGGCCATGGCAAACAGAGCAGGACCGCCGATGCCAATGCCGATCCAGCGCCAGGTGCCACCTTTGCGGACGCAATAGACGGCGCTGGCGATGGCGATTACACCGGCGACAACGCTGGCGATGGCCATAGTGCGGGCACCGGCGGGATCGGTGGGTGGCGCCAGGTTGAACACAACGGCGAGAAAGGCGGCCACGCCGCCGGCGATGGCGATGATCTTGGGATTCATGACGCCGGTGTAGCATGGGTGTTGTTGCAGGCAAGCCCCGAGGTCGACTCTGTCGCGTATTGGGGTGAAGGGGCCCCAGGCCCCTTCTCTTTGATACAATAAAAAGGACCGGCCCCTCAAAAGGGCCGGTCCTTTTTATTGTTTTAAGGCGAGGGGTCACGACCCCTCGACCCCATTACTCGGCGGGCTCGGCCACGATCTCCTCAACCACTACCACGCCACGCGCCAGGTTCCTAAGCACATACGGCATCACGCCGCCATTCTTATAGTATTCCAGCTCGGTCGGCGTATCGATCCGGCAGCGGACCGGGAAGCGCGCCACCTTGCCGTCCGACGCACGGAACATCTCGACAATCAGTTCCTGACGCGGCTGGACATTCTCGAGACCACGGATGGTGACGATCTCTTCTCCGGTGAGGCCCAGCTTCGACCAGCCCTCGACCTTGAACTGCAACGGCAGAACGCCCATGCCGACCAGGTTGGAGCGGTGAATACGCTCGAACGACTCGGCGATGACCGCGCGCACGCCCAGCAGCTTGGTGCCCTTGGCCGCCCAGTCGCGCGACGAACCGGTGCCGTATTCCTTGCCGGCGAAGATGACCAGGTTACGTCCTTCCGCCTGATAGCGCATCGAAGCGTCATAGATCGACATCACCTCACCCGACGGGAAGTGCTTGGTGACGCCGCCTTCGATTTCTGGCGTCACCTTGTTGCGGATGCGGATATTGGCAAACGTGCCGCGCATCATCACTTCGTGGTGGCCGCGGCGGGCGCCATACGAGTTGAACTCTGACACCGGCACATCATGGGCCGACAGATATTTGCCGGCGGGACCCGAAGTCTTGATATTGCCGGCTGGCGAAATGTGGTCGGTGGTGATCGAGTCGCCGAAAATACCCAAAACACGGGCCTCGACAATGTCCGTCACCTTGTCCGGTGTCATGGTCATGCCGTCGAAATAGGGCGGGTTGGCCACGTAGGTCGAATTGGGATCCCACTGATAGGTCTGACCGCCCGAAATCTGAATGGCCTGCCAATTTTCGTCGCCTTTGAAGACGTCGGAATAACGGCCCTTGAACATGGTGTTGGTGACGTGCTGGCGCTGCAAGGTCGAGACCTCTTCATTGGTCGGCCAGATGTCTTTCAGATACACCGGCTCACCGTTCGAACCGTTGCCCAGCGGCTCTGTCGTCAGGTCAATGCGCAGGCTGCCGGCCAGGGCATAGGCGACGACCAGTGGCGGCGAGGCCAGGTAGTTGGCGCGGACGTCCTGGTTGACACGACCTTCAAAGTTGCGGTTACCCGACAAAACCGACGCGGCGACCAGATCACCGGCGGTGATGGCGGCCGAGATGGCTTCCGGCAGCGGACCCGAATTGCCAATACAGGTGGTGCAGCCGTAACCGACCAGGTTGAAGCCCAGCGCGTCCAGATCCTCGCTGAGACCGGCCGAGTCGAGATAGTCGGTGACCACCTGCGATCCGGGCGCCAGAGAGGTCTTGACCCACGGCTTGACCGTGAGACCCAAGGCGCGCGCCTTGCGGGCGACCAGGCCGGCAGCAATCAGTACCGACGGGTTTGAAGTATTGGTACACGAGGTAATGGCGGCTATGACCACGTCGCCGTGGCCGACCGTAAAGTCGCTACCCTCGATAGCCACGCGTTCGTCTTCCTTGCCCGCCTTGCCGAAATCGTTGGCGAGGGCATTGTTGAACTCGGTCTTGGACTCAGACAGGACGACGCGGTCCTGTGGGCGCTTGGGACCGGCCAGGGATGGCAGGACGCCGGCCAGATCCAGTTCCAGGTTATCGGTGAAGACCGGCTCGACCGAGGCGTCCAGCCACAGGCCTTGCGCCTTGGCATAGGCCTCGACCAGGGCGACGCGTTCCGGAGCGCGGCCGGTTTCGGCCAGATAGTTGATCGTCGCCTGGCTGACCGGGAAGAAGCCGCAGGTGGCGCCGTACTCCGGCGCCATGTTGGCGATGGTCGCCTGGTCTTCCAGGGTCAGGGTCTCCAGGCCGTCGCCGTAATATTCGACGAACTTGCCGACGACGCCCTTCTTGCGCAGCATCTGGGTGACGGTCAGCACCAGGTCGGTGGCGGTGGCGCCTTCGGGCAGCTTGCCGGTCAGCTTGAAGCCAATGACTTCGGGGATCAGCATCGGGATCGGCTGGCCCAGCATGGCGGCTTCGGCTTCGATACCGCCGACGCCCCAGCCCAGAACGGCCAGGCCGTTAATCATGGTGGTGTGCGAATCGGTGCCGACCACGGTGTCGGGATAGGCGACTTCGCCGCCATCTGCGACGTTGGTCCACACGGTCTGGGCCAGATATTCCAGGTTCACCTGGTGGCAGATGCCGGTGCCGGGAGGCACGACGCGGAAGTTGTTGAAGGCTGAACTGCCCCAGCGCAGGAAGTTGTAGCGCTCGATATTGCGCTCATATTCGCGATCAACATTCGCCTTGAAGGATGATTTCTGACCGAAATAATCGACCATGACCGAGTGGTCGATGACCAGGTCAACGGGGCTCAGCGGGTTGATCTTGGCCGGGTCGGCGCCCAGCTTGACCATGGCGTCGCGCATGGCGGCCAGGTCGACAACGGCCGGAACGCCGGTAAAGTCCTGCATCAGGACGCGTGCCGGGCGGAAGCTGATCTCGTGCTCGACCGTACCCTTATTGACCACCCAGTTTGCGATCGCCTGGATATCGTCCTTGTCGACATTGACGCCGTCTTCGTTACGCAGGAGGTTTTCGAGGAGCACTTTGAGCGAGGCGGGGAGGGCAGATATGCCCTTCAGTCCGTTGGCCTCGGCGGCCTTGAGGTCATAAAAGGTATAGGTTTTGTCGCCGACCGTCAGGGTCGACTTGGATTTAAAGCTGTCAACGGAAGACATAATGGACTTGATCCTCTCAAGTTCGCCGCCCGGCCGCCACCATGGCTGACCGTCAATTCAACGCTTGCGCGGATGGCACGGGGACACACAGCGTTCCCGGCCGCGCTGCAAGCCCTTGAAGGCGGGCATCTGGCCTTCTAAACTCACTTTCGGTTTTCGTCTATGTAAAGCCTTTCGCACCGCAAGGTTATTTTATGCCGCATATATTGATGGTCACGGATTTGAGTCTGAGAAAAGGCTACAATCTCTTGATCCATAAGCTGAATTTTACTTTGTCGAGCGGCGAAGCCATCGGCCTGACCGGTGAAAACGGGGTGGGAAAAACGACGCTTATGCGCACCCTGGCGGGTTTTCAGACACCGGATTCCGGTGCGATTTGCGCGACTGAGAATGATGTGCAAATTGAATCGGAGATCTGGTGGTCAGAGCATGTCCATTTTCTGGGTCATCAGGATGCTCTGAGCCCGGCGCGGACGGTATCGCAGGAGCTGGAATTCCAGGCAGCCTATCTTGGTGGCGACTTAGGCAAGGTGGCGCCGTTGAACTTGAAGCCTTTGCTCGATCTGGAGACGCGGTACCTTTCGGCGGGTCAGAAGCGCCGCCTGTCGTGTGCGCGGCTGTTGATGGCGCCAAGACTGCTATGGCTGCTGGATGAGCCAATGGCGCCTTTGGATTCAGCGCACCGTGCGCTCGTGGCCGAGCTGATGCAGAACCACTTGGAAGAGGGCGGGATGATCATCGCGGCAGTGCACGATGCGCTTCCGTTCGCAACCACGGGCCTGCGCCTTGAACGCCCGGCACGGGAGGTGGCGGGTGTATAGAACAAATCCTTTCTTCTCCTCCCTACCGGAGGTGGGGAGGTGGCTAGCAAGCGAAGCCGCAGGCTTAGCGCGTCGAGACGGAGGGGGCCTATTGGCCGTGGAATGGACCTCTCCGTCTCGACGCATTCGCCCCATAAGGGGGCTCACTTGCTCGCCACCTCCCCATCAAGATGGGGAGGAGAAGCGATGAGTCATCCCTCCCTCCTTTCCGCCTCCCTCGCCTTGCTAAAGCGCGACCTGAGCATGACACTCACCCGCGGTGGCGGACCGCTGCTGGCCGTTGGCTTCTTCATCACCCTGATGGCCATGATCCCGCTGTCGCTGGGCCCCGACTCCAGCCTGCTCAGCCGCATCGCGCCGGGCGTGACCTGGCTGTGCCTGGCGCTATCCACGCTGCTTTCGCTGGAACGTCTGTTCGAGCGCGACTATGACGATGCCGTCTTCGACGTCCTGCGCCTTGGCCCGCTGCCGCTGGAACTGGTCGCCCTGCTAAAATGCCTTAGCCAATGGCTGGGCACCGGCTTGATCTTGTCCCTCCTGACGCCGCTGATCATGATCATCCTGGGGGCAGAACCGTCTCTCGCCCTGATCAGCCTGGTCGCCGCTCTTCTGGGCAGCCTCAGCTTCGCCCTGATCGGCGGCATCGGCGCCTCCCTGGCCCTGGGTGCGCGCAAGGGGGGGGTGCTGATGGCGCTGCTGGTCCTGCCGTTTTATGTGCCGCCGGTGATTTTCGGTGCCGGCCTGATGCAGGCGGCGCAAATTTCTGCCTCACCCTTGCAGGCCCTGTCCTTCCTAGCCGCCTACGCCCTGTTCGCCCTGGCCCTGGCGCCGATTGCCATGGGTGCTGCGCTGCGCAGTGCGCTAAACTGACGCCTTGCCCACGCCCGTCAAAAGCCTTATCTGCGGAACTATGATCAACTTCCTGGCCAATCCCGAACGGTTCACGCGCGTCACAGCGCCGCTGCGGCCGTGGCTGGTCGGGCTTGGTCTGGCGCTGATGGCCTGGGGGCTTTACCTCTGTTTTGCCTCTCCCGAAGACTATCAGCAAGGCGACACCGTTCGCATCATGTACATCCATGTGCCCTTCGCCTATCTCAGCATGGCACTTTACGCCGCCATTGGTATCGCCAGCTTCTTCGGCCTGATCTTCCGCCACGCCCTGGCCGATGCCGCCGCCAAGGCCATCGCCCCTGTCGGCGCTGTCTTTACCGTCATAGCCCTTTTGACCGGTTCACTGTGGGGCAAGCCGATGTGGGGCACCTGGTGGGAGTGGGATGGGCGCATGACCTCGGTGCTTGTGCTGCTGCTCTTCTATATCGGCTACATCGCGATCCACAACGCCATCGAAGACGAACAGCGCGCCGCCAGGTCGGCCGCCATCCTGGCCCTGGTCGGCCTGATCAACCTGCCGATCATCAAGTTCTCGGTCGAATGGTGGAATACCCTGCACCAGGGGGCTTCGGTCTTCCGCGCCGATGGCCCGACCATAGCGCCCGCCATGTTGTGGCCGCTGTTCGTCATGATCGCCGCCACCCACATCCTGACGGCGTGGCTGATCCTGGTGCGGATCGATTCCGAAATCCTGGCTCGCAAATACCGCGCTCTGCGGGCTCGGCTGAGCTACAATTAAACAGGCCCACCTGATGCTTGATCTCGACATGGGAAAATACGGCTTTTTCGTCTGGACGTCCTATAGCGCGGTCGTGCTGGGCCTGGCTGGCCTGATCGTGGTCACGCTGCGCGCCAACGCCAAACACAAGGCCGCACTGAAGGCGTTACAGGACGGTTCGGGGCATGACACGACGGGACTCGACACATGAAACGCGCCCTGGCCCTGATTCCCCTGGTGGTGTTCGCCGGTCTGCTGGCCGTGCTCGGCTATTACAATTTTCATAAAAAACAGCGCTATATACCTGATGCCCTGGTTGGCAAGTCGGTGCCGGCGCTGGCCATTACCGATCTTGACACGGGCGGCGAGGCCGACCTGAAAACCCTGGTCTCGGGCTATGACAAGCCGGTCCTGGTCAACGTCTTTGCCTCGTGGTGCACGCCGTGCGTCGCCGAGAACCCGACCCTGATCGCCTTGAAACAAAAGGGCGTAGTGATTATCGGCGTTGCCTGGAAGGACGAGCCGCAAAACACGCTCAAGTTCCTGGCTGAACATGACAACCCCTATGTCCGGACGCTCAGCGATCCCGACGGACGCCTTGGGATGGAGCTCGGCATTTCGGGTGTGCCGGAGACCTATGTCGTTCAGCCGGACGGTATGATTACCTACAAGATCGCCGATGCCATCCTGCCGCAGACCGTCGGCGACGTCGAAGCGGCTCTGGGCGTGAAATAGGGGTTGAACCGAGAGCCCCACGAACAGGCACGAACACCTGTAATAAATACCCTCTCCGCGGGGGGATTGCGGAGAGGGTTCACAGGCATTCGTTTTCTGGCCCTTTTTCTTGTTGTGAACGCCTATTCGTAGCCGTGGGCCGCCTCGTTGATCACCAGGGTCGGCATGGCAGAAAAGTCGACCGCGACGGGCTGCGGCACCCGCATCTGGAAGGTCTTGATGACGTGTTCCAGACGCCGGCGGGTTTCCTCGGTCGCCGCATGCATCGGGTTGAGGTCCAGCGGGGCCAGGCAGTAGTCGATAATGGCCTGAGGCCGGATTATGGGTTCCATATTGGTGCTCCTTGAGTGAGTTTACTCAGCGGCGAACTGCGCCGTCTCAGTCGATTCCTTCATGGCCGTGGTCGAGGAACGGCCGCTGGTGATGGTCTCAGCCACGCGATCGAAGTAGCCGGTTCCGACCTCGCGCTGGTGGCGGGTGGCCGTATAGCCGCGCGATTCGTTGGCAAATTCGCGCTGTTGCAGCTCCGAATAGGCCGCCATGCCGTGGTCACGGTAACCGTCGGCCAGTTCGAACATCGAGTTGTTCAAGGCATGGAACCCGGCCAGGGTGACGAACTGGTACTTGTAGCCCATGGCGCCGAGCTCGCGCTGGAAGCGGGCGATGGTGGCGTCATCGAGCTTGGCTTTCCAGTTGAAGGAGGGCGAGCAGTTGTAGGCCAGCAACTTGCCCGGATGTTCCTTGTGAACGGCCTCGGCAAAGCGGCGCGCGTCGTCGAGATCCGGATGCGAGGTCTCCCACCACAGCAGGTCGGCATACTTGGCATAGGAAAGGCCGCGGGCTATGCAGTGGTCGAGACCGGAGCCCGGCTTCAGGCGATAGAAGCCTTCGACCGTGCGATCATCGCGATCGATGAAGGGATGGTCGCGTTCATCGACGTCCGACGTGATCAGCTGCGCCGACTCGGCATCGGTGCGGGCGACGGTAAGTGTCGGAACGCCCATGACGTCTGCTGCAAGACGCGCGGCCGTCAGGTTGCGCTCATGGGCCTGGGTCGGGATCAGCACCTTGCCGCCGAGGTGGCCGCACTTCTTCTCCGACGCCAGCTGGTCTTCGAAGTGGACACCGGCGGCGCCTGCCTCGATAAAGGCCTTCATGATCTCGAAACTGTTGAGTGGCCCGCCGAAACCGGCCTCGGCATCGGCAACGATCGGAGCGAACCAGTCGCGTTTGGCGCCGCCTTCAGAATGCTCGATCTGGTCGGCGCGCTGGAGCGTGCGGTTGATACGACGGCACAGTTCCGGCGCCGCATTGGCCGGATACAGCGACTGGTCCGGGTACATGCTGGACGCCGTATTGCTGTCGGCGGCGACCTGCCAGCCCGAAAGATAGATGGCCTTCAGGCCGGCGCGGACCATCTGCATGGCCTGGTTGCCGGTCATGGCGCCCAGCGAGTTGATGAAGGGTTCGGTATGCAGCAGGTCCCACAGGCGGTTGGCGCCGCGTTCAGCCAGGGTACAGGCTACGGGGAAGGACCCGCGCAGGCGGAGCACTTCCTCCGGGGTATAGGGGCGCTCTATGCCGTCGAAGCGGCCTGCCGGGGCATTGGGAACCAGATCGGCAAAGGTAGTCATGGTCTCAGTCCTTTGTGGTGGGGAAGAAAGTCTGGAGGGGGGATGGAGCGGCCATAGATGGCGTTTGCGCCCTGAGGCGCGCGGCCATCAAGGTGCCGGAAGCGAACAGCCCGAAGGAGGCAGCGAACACGGCAGCCACTTCGTAAGGGTTGGGCAAGGGTGAGGGCACAGGTGTCATAGTTTGTCTCATTTCATGGCAGGCACGCCGCCGTGTCTATGACAGCACTAAGCTCCATATTTAAAAGGATTAGAAGGCCAACGATCTGACCATTTGCGTCATTTGGCAAATTATGACAGACTATGTTTTGTAGAAAATTGACAGGCCATGGCAAACTTCGAACGTAAACTTTTCCTGGGCGGCCGGCTGAAGCGGCTACGCTACGACCTGAACCGCAGCCAGACCCAGATGGCTGAGGATCTCGGCGTGTCGCCTTCCTATCTCAATCACCTGGAACGCAACCAACGTCCGGTGACGGCCCAGGTGCTGCTGAAGCTGGCCGCCACCTACGACCTGGACCTGCGCACCTTCACCGACGACTCGGAGCCTTCGGGCGAAGCCGACCTGGTCGAGATCTTCGCCGACCCGCTGTTCAAGGACCTGCGACTGCCACGGCGGGAGATTTCCGAGTTGGTGGCGTCCTCGCCCATGGCCGCCGAAGCGGTGACGCGGCTTTACCGCGCCTATACTGAACGCAAGAAGCGTGATGTCGTCGCGATCGCCGAAGAAGATTCCATGGATCAATCGCCCACTGACTGGGTGCGCGACCAGATCCAGGGCCATCACAACTTTTTTCCGGAACTGGACGACCTGGGTGAAAGGCTGTTCGAGACTCTGGGCAACGATCCCCATACCCTGGAAGAGTCGGCCACCCGCCGGCTGTCGGCTCTGCACGCGACCGAGATCCGCCTGATGCCGGCCCAGGTGATGATGATGTATCAGCGCCGCTTCGATCCGCACCGCCGCCGGCTGATGATTTCGGAAACCCTTGGCGCGTCATCACGGCGCTTTGCCGTGGTCTATCAACTGGCGTTGGCCGACTATAATGCCGACCTCAAGACCATGGTCGAGAAGGCCCGTGCCCCGGACCTGGCGACCTCGCGGCTCTACAAGATCGCCCTGATCAACTACCTGACGGCCGCAACCCTCATGCCTTATGGCCGATTCCTCGAATCTGCCGAAATCAATGGCTATGATATCGAACTGCTTCGGGCGCCATTCGAAACCTCGTTCGAGCAGGCGGCGCAACGCCTGACCACCCTGTCGCGGCCAGGCCACCGTGGCGTGCCGTTTTTCCTGATGCGGATCGATTCCGCCGGCAATGTTTCGAAGCGCTTTGCGGCTGGCCATTTCCCTTTCTCGCGCTATGGCGGAGCGTGTCCTCGGTGGAACCTGCATCAGGCCTTCCAGACTCCGGGAAAAATCATCACCCAGGTCATCCAGACCCCGGACGGCGTGCGCTACTTCACCCTGTCACGGACGCTCGACCGCGGTTTGCGTGGTTATGGCGACGGCGCCTTTTCGGAACAGGCCGTGGGGTTGGGATGCGAGCTGAAACATGCAGACAAGCTGATCTATGCCCGCGGCATCGACCTGAATAATCCGAATGCCGTCGAGACCGGGCCTATGTGCCGGCTGTGCGAGCGCGCCAACTGCCGCGAGCGTGCCGCCCCGCCGGCGGTCAAAACCCTGATCGTAGACGAATGGATCAAGGCGGTGACGGCGTTTCCCTTCTGACCGGATTACACGATTTACATCGCCCGACCGGCTTGAGATAACCCCTTGCCGCCGTTATGGTCCGGGCCAGAAGGATAAGCTATGGCCAATGTCGAGTTGCGCGGACTTGAGAAGACGTTCGGTACGAACACCGTACTGAAGGGCGTCGATCTCTCTATCCGCGACGGCGAATTTGTGGTCATTGTCGGCCCGTCCGGATGCGGCAAGTCTACTCTTCTGCGGCTCATCGCAGGGTTGGAGCCTCCGACCGAGGGCGACATCCTGATCGAGGGCAAGTCAGCCCTGAACGACGCCCCCGCCCAGCGCGGCGTCGCCATGGTGTTCCAGTCCTACGCCCTGTATCCACACCTGAATGTCTTCGACAACATGGCGTTTGGTCTGCGCATGGCCAAAATGACCGAGCGTGACATTGCCGCGGCGGTCGCCAAGGCGGCGCTGCTTCTGGGGATAGAGGATTTGCTGGACCGGCGTCCGCGCGAGCTCTCCGGCGGCCAGAGGCAGCGCGTCGCCATCGGCCGGGCTATTGTCCGCCAGCCGCGCCTGTTTCTGCTGGATGAACCGCTGTCCAATCTCGATGCGGGCTTGCGCGTTCATATGCGTCACGAATTCGCCCGGCTGCATCGCGAGTTGGCCACGACCCTGATCTATGTCACCCACGACCAGGTAGAGGCCATGACCCTGGCCGACCGCATCGTTGTGCTCAATGCCGGTGGGATCGAACAGATCGGCACACCGCAGGAGATCTACGACGCCCCGCGCAACCTGTTCGTCGCTGGTTTTCTGGGTTCGCCGCGCATGAACCTGATCGCGGGTGAAGTTGCAGCCGTCAAGGCCGATGGCATCCGCATCAAACTGGTCACCGGAGACGAGGTTACAGCCTTCGTGGCCCCGGGCAAGGCTGTGCCCGGCGATAAGGTGACTCTGGGCGTGCGTCCGGAAAGTCTGTCGGCTGACGGAGTTGGCAATACGCTGACCGCTACGGTCGATGTCGTCGAGACCCTGGGCAGCACGCGAGCTATCTACGCCATGATGCCGCGCGCCGATCAGCCCGTATGCGCAATTCTGCCGACAGCTCAACCCATCCGTCATGGCGATGTCGTGCGACTGCATTTCGATCCGGCTCAGGCGTATCTGTTTGATGCCGGCGGTGAGGCGTTTGCGCGGGAAAGCACCAAATCTTACCTCTCCCCGCCTGCGGGGAGAGGACGAGAGCGGAACGAAGTGAGCGCGATCGGGTGAGGGGCTTTCTGATAGTTCAGGTGCAGCGACTCTTTACAGAAAGAAGCCCCTCAGGCTCGCCGCCCCGCGCCTAACCTCTCCCCGTGAAGAACGGGGAGAGGGGATTCTCCAGCGCATTAGGCGTTTCTTCGTTTCCCCGTGTAAGCGTTTGCAGCGCGCCTGACTCCGCGCTATGAATGCTCCATAACCACGACATCCGGGGATCGCCATGCACACCAACTCGCTGATCAAGTCCGTCACAATTGTCGGCGGTGGCACAGCGGGATGGATGACGGCGGCGCTGCTGTCCAAGCTGCTGCTAGGCCGGTTCGACATCACTCTGATCGAGTCCGAGGAGATCGGCACCATCGGCGTTGGAGAGGCGACCATACCCGCCATCAAGGTGTTCAACCAGTTCCTCGACCTCAACGAAACCGAGTTCATCCAGGCGACTCAGGGCACCTTCAAACTGGGGATCGAATTCGTTAACTGGCGCGAAGCGCCTTCTAAAAATGGCGGCCATTCCTACATCCATGGCTTCGGCAAGATCGGCTCCGACCTGATGTGGCTGCACACCCATCAATTCTGGTTGAAGATGCATGAAAAGGGCGAGGTCAAGGACTTCGACCACTATGCGCTCAACACCCTGGCGGCGCGCAAGAACCGCTTCCGTCCGCGCCAGCCGAACGAAGGCCCGCCCATGGCCGATCTAGACTATGCCTACCATTTCGACGCCTCGCTCTATGCCCGCTTCCTGCGCAAACAGGCTGAGGGTCGCGGCGTCAAACGCATCGAAGGGCGGATCACGAACGTGGTTCTGCGCCCCGAGGACGGCTATATCGAGAAGGTGGTGTTGGAGAGCGGACAAGCGGTCGGCGGCGACCTGTTCATCGACTGCTCGGGTATGCGCGGTCTGCTGATCGGCGATGCCCTCAGCGTCGGTTACGAGGACTGGAGCCACTGGTTGCTCAACGACCGCGCCTGGGCGGTACCTTGCGAAAGCGCCCCCGTGCTGACGCCTTATACGCGCTCTACGGCGCAGGGCTCAGGCTGGCAATGGCGCATCCCTTTGCAGCACCGGACCGGCAACGGCCACGTTTTCTCCAGTTCACATATTGGCGACGACGAGGCAGCCGCGATCCTGCTCGCCAATCTGGATGGCAAGGCCCTGGCCGATCCGCGCCTGGTCAAATTCCGGCCTGGCAAGCGGCATCGGGCGTTCGAGAAGAACTGTGTCGCCATCGGTTTGGCCGGTGGCTTCCTGGAACCGCTGGAATCGACCAGCATCCACCTGATCCAGACCGGTATCCTGCGGCTGCTGGCCCTGTTCCCGGGACAATCCTTCGACGCCCGCGATATCCGCGAATACAACGACCAGACCGATTTCGAATATCGCGATGTGCGCGACTTCATCATCGCCCATTACAAGGTCACTGACCGCGAAGACACGCCGTATTGGGCCTATGTGAAACACATGTCCGTACCCGACTCGCTGACCCAGCGGCTCGACCTGTGCCGGTCGTCAGCGCGTTTCTTCAAGCATTCCGCGGCTGAACTGTTCCATGAGGAAAGCTGGGTCCAGGTGTTGCTGGGTCAAGGCATCCGGGCGCGCTACGATCCGATGGTCGACATGATTCCCGAAGAGCAGATCCGCGGCTACCTCAAGGACATTGAGGAGGTCATCGAGGACTATGCCAATGCCCTGCCGACCCATGGCGACTACATAGAGCAGAACTGCAAGGCGCCGCCGCTGATGGAAATGGCTTAACCCCCCGACGCCCTGACAGAATCCCACGACCGTTCGGTCGGGGCGGTGGCGGCGACACGGGCTTGCGCCGCCTGCTGCAGCCACTTCAGGTTGGCATCGGCCTGGGCCGGCGGCAGGTCCACGCGCAACAGCTGTTCGGCCTCAGCCATCTTGCCCTGCATGCCCAGTACAAGGGCCAGGTTCTGACGGACCTGCATTGTCGCGCCCTTTTGCGCCGCCGCCGTGCGCAGCAGCGGTTCGGCCGTGGCGAAATCACCGGCCTGTACGCGCGACATGGCCATATTGGTCAGGACGTTGGGGTTATTCGGCGACAGTTGCAGCGCCGTCGTCCAGGCCCCCTGGGCATCGGCTGGCCGGCGGACATGATCGTAGGCCACGCCCAGCAGCGACCAGGCCTGCCAATCCTTGGGCTTTAGTTCGGTGGCGTGCTGCAGCGACGCGATGCCCTGGAAGGCGTCGTTGCCGCCGATGTGGGCGCGGCCCGCGGCCAGCAGCGCATCGACATTGTCCGGCGCGAACAGCAGGACGCGATGTGCCATGTCGGCGGCTTCCTTGTACCTCCCCATGCTCCGCAAGGCATCGGACAGATGGATACCCATCTTCGCATTGGTTGGATCGTAGTTGAATTCCCGGGTGAAGAAGACCGACTGCGCCAGCGGATCGGAGCGCAGGGCGGTTTCGACCTCGGCCTGGGTGGCCGGCTTGAAGCGCTCGGAGCGGGCTTCCGGTACCGCCGTCTGCGATTTGCGCGGCTGTGCCTTGTCGTCTTTGTTCTTGCCGAACAGTCCGGCCTGGGCGGACCCGGCCGATAGCACGGCGGCAATCGCGACAATGGAGATCAGATACGGCTTCATGGCGTCAACTCGCAAGATTTCTCGCCCCAATGGCCCCTGGTTAAGACTTCGGTGACCGGGATAAAGATACAGTTAAAGGTGTTACCGCTTTATTAACTAATTTGACGGGGGCCGAGATGCCGACACCGCTACCGACCAAGCCGCAAAAAACCGAGCACTTTATCTTCGCCGTTTTCGAGGACGATGTCGCCGATATGATTGCAGCGCTGAAACCTGCCCACGCCGGCTTCCTGGCGGCGCGAGGCTTTACCGGCAAGGCCGGCAGCCTGGTCGTCCTGCCGTCGGGCCTGGGGTCCAACGAAATGGGCGGTATGTGGGCCTGGTTCGGCCTCGGCACGCGCAAAGATTTCACGCCGCTCATCTTCCGCGCCCTGCCGACGCAATTGCCGAAGGGGACCTGGAAGCTCAAATCGGGGAAGCTGAAAGATGGGGCTGACCTCGACCTGCATTCGGTCCATGTTGCCTGGGGCCTCGGGTCCTACAGCTTTGGAACCTACAAGGCCTCCAGCAAGCCAGTCGAGGCGCGGCTGGACGATGCCGACCTGATCGGTACTGAACGTGAGGCGATTGCGCTGGAAGTCCAGGCCCACGACCGTGTGCGCGACCTGGTCAATACGCCCGCCAACGACATGGGACCGGCCCAGATTGAAGCCTGCGCCCGCAGTATTGCCAAAGCCCACGGCGCCGAAATCGGTGTGATCACCGGCGAGCTGCTGAAACAGAGCTATCCGGCGGTTTACGCCGTTGGCAAGGCGGCCGCCGCGGAGAATGCGCCGCGCTTTATCGAAATGGCGTGGCAGCCAGCCAAGCCGCGCGGCGTTTTGCCGCACATTTGTCTGGTCGGCAAAGGCGTCGCCTTTGACACCGGCGGGCTGAACATCAAGACCAGTGGCATGGGGCTGATGAAAAAGGATATGGGGGGAGGCGCCCACGTCCTGGCTCTGGCGGAATGGATCATGGCCAGCCAGTTGAATGTCAAACTTCACGTCCTGATCCCGGCCGTCGAAAACGCCATTTCCGGCAACGCCATGCGCCCTGGCGATGTGCTGCGAACCCGTGCCGGCCTGACAGTGGAAGTCGGCAATACCGACGCGGAAGGCCGGCTGATCCTGGCCGACGCCCTGACAAGGGCTGGCGAGTTAGAACCGGCTCTGACGGTTGACTTCGCCACCTTGACCGGCGCGGCGCGTGTCGCCCTCGGTCCCGACGTCGTCCCGTTCTACTGTGACGACGAAGAAGTGGTGCGACAGCTCGAAATCGCCTCGATAGCCCAGTTCGATCCGCTGTGGCGTATGCCGCTTTGGGCCGGCTATAATGATGCACTCGACTCTGACATCGCCGATCTCAAGAACGACCCTTCGGCCTGGGCCCAGGCCGGCTCGGTCACCGCAGCCCTGTTCCTGAAGCGCTTTGCGCCCAAGACCGGCGCATGGATTCACCTCGACATCTATGCCTGGAACCCGCGATCAAAGGCAGGTGCGCCCGTCGGCGGCGAAGCCCAGGCGTTAAGGGCAGTTTATCAGCTGATAAGGGCGTATTAAGGCTGTAGCTTGCCGCTAACCTCCTGTTATCTGTGCAGGGTAACGTGACCTTTACGTCCGTGGTGTAGCGTGATGAGGAGATAGAAATCCACCTGTAAGGCTTCCCGCCCCATGACGCAAAATAGCGACGACAACTTCGACAAGCGCATCGTGCCGTTCAAGGACGGCGTGACCGATCAGGCCTTTGAAGGCGTGATCCGCGCGCGGTCCTATGTGGCGGGCGAGATCCTGAGCTGCTACGATGCCACCGCCCCTATCCTGTCCCAGCCCGAGCACGGCGCCGAACAGTGGGACCAGCTTCTGCTGGGCGAACGTTTCAAAGTCATCGAGCGCAAGCACGACTTTTACTGGGGCCAGGCCCTGCGCGACGGCTATGTTGGTTATGTGCCCGTGGCGGCTTTCCGCAGCGACTGGTACCTGCCGACCCACTATGTTGCGACCTTGCGCACCTATGTCTTTGCTGGTCCGAACCTGAAGTCGTCGATTCTGTGCGCGCTCAGCCTGAATTCGCTGGTCAATGTCACCAAGTTCGAGAACGGCTTTGCCTACATCAATGAAATGGGATGGGTGTTCTCCAACCACTTGTCGGATTTCGAACGCTTTGCCGATGATTTCGTCGCCGTGGCCGAAAGCTATATCAATGCGCCCTACCAATGGGGTGGACGTGAAAGCATCGGGCTCGACTGTTCCGGCCTGTTGCAACAGGCGCTTTATGCTGCGGGCTATGGTTGTCCGCGCGATTCCGACATGCAGGCCCGCCTTGGCATTGCGCTGGAGGTCGGTTCCGATCTGAAAGGCCTGGTCCGCGGTGATCTGGTGTTCTGGAAGGGCCATGTCGCCATCATGGTCGATGCCGAGCACATGATCCACGCCAACGCCCATCATATGAAGGTGGCTGTCGAACCCCTCAATGCGGCGGTCACCCGCATCGACTCATGCGGTTCCGGCAGGCCGACGGCATTCCGCCGGCTGTAAAGTCGCTGAAATCCCAAACAAAAAGCCCCGCCGGCAAAACCGGCGGGGCTTTTTGTTGTAGTGTGTCGATTTTAGCGGCCGGCGGCGGGCGCCGCAGCAGGGGCCGGTGCCGGTGCCGGCGCAGTCGCTTCCGCGGTTGCCGGAGCCGCCG
>NZ_AWGC01000012.1 GCF_000495835.1 Asticcacaulis sp. AC402 | reverse complement strand
TCTGAAATGCGCCCCACGCCGGAAGACGCTCTGGCGGCTTGCAAACCCGTGCGTGTAAGGATTTTTGTCCATGGATGACATAATCTTTGGGGATCAAAAGCCATAAGTCGCCGCAATCTGCGAAATCCGCTGACCACCTTTTCTCCTGCCGGCTTCCGCTCTATAGGTGGATGTGCGATCGCCGACTGAGTCGAAAGACAGGGGGCCATCCGCATTTGACGGGGGCATCAGGGTGTTTCGTTTCGTACATACAGCTGACATCCATCTGGACTCGCCGCTTCGGTCACTGGCGCTGCGAAATCCATCGGTCGGTGAGATGGTATCGAACGCCACGCGTCAGGCCTTTGTCAGGATCGTCGATCTTTGCGTCGACGAGGGTATCGATGCCCTGATCCTGGCCGGCGATCTTTACGATGGTGACCAGACCTCCATGAAGACGGCGCAGTTCTTTGCCGGCCAAATGGCCCGCCTCGACAGCGCGGGTATCAGGGTCTTTATTCTGCGCGGCAATCACGACGCCCTGTCGAGGATCACAAAAGAGCTGGTACTGCCTGAGTCGGTCGTTGTCTTTGGTGGCCGGGCGGAGGCCATGGCGCTCGACCGAAAGGGTGCGCTCCCCGACATCGTCGTTCACGGCCTGAGTTTCGCTAATCCGAAAGCGCCGGAAAGCCTGCTTTCAAAATACAAAACGCCCGTTTCGGGCGCCGTCAATATCGGCGTCATGCATACCAGTCTGGGCGGGGCGGTCGGCCATGACCCTTATGCACCGTGCAGTGTTCAGGACCTCGAAGGCAGTGGTTTTCAGTACTGGGCCCTGGGGCATATCCATAAACGTTCTGCCTGGGTCGACACCTGCACAACGGTCATGCCGGGCAATCCCCAGGGCCGCGACATCAACGAAGCCGGACCCAAGTCGGTGTCCCTGGTTACGGTACAAGACAACGGAGACATCACCGTCGAAGAGCGCAATGTGAGTATTGCGCAATTCGAGCGTCTCCTGGTCGATGTATCGGGCGTTGACGACTGGCGCGACTTGGTGACGACAGCGTCCACCGCCCTGAGAGCCTTGCGGCGCGAGGTCTTGACGGAACACCTTATTGTCAGACTCCGATTGACCGGCAAAACGCCGCTGTCGTGGCGTATGCGGCGGGATGCGGACCTGTTGCAAACCGAGATGAACGCGCAGGGAGAACAGGTCGGAAACACCTGGATCGAGAAGGTCGAGATCGCTACAGAGACTGGAAGCGCTGAGAATGGCCGCGCTGAAACGGGCGCCCTGGCGGAGGCGGCGTCCGGCAACACGATCGTCGAGTTGCGTGCGCTGATCGACATGAAGTTGCGCTCAAGCCCCGGGTTTCAGGCACAGATGCACGAGATTGCCGAGGACTTGCTCAAGAGTCTGCCGGTCGAGATACGGGGCCAATTCGGTGGCGACGAGCTTGAGCAGAGTGCTTTTTTGGATAATCTGCTCTGCCAAGGCGCCGATGACGTTCTGGCCAGGCTCCAGGACAATCAAGCCTCGGGGGCCGGTTGATGCGGGTCAATCGTCTCGATCTTGTGCGCTATGGTCGCTTCACCGACTTTTCGCTGTCGTTCGGCGCCAAACCCCTGGCGGGTCCGGATCTGCATATCATCTACGGGCCGAATGAGGCGGGCAAGTCGACGACCTATGCTGGCTTGCTTGATCTGCTCTACGGCATCGAGAAGCGCTCGAAGTATGACTTCAAGCACCCTTACGCCACCATGCGGCTGAGTGGCGCCATCGAGTTGAATGGCGCGGAGTCGCGTTTCATCCGGGTCAAGAAAGATCACAACAGCCTGTTGGATGAACACGAAAATCCTGTCGCGGATGGTGCCATCCTGGCTGAGCTTGGCGGCCTGGACCGCCAGGCCTTTCAGACCATGTTTTCGCTTGACGACAAATCGCTGGAGGCGGGGGGCGAGGAAATCCTCGCCAGCAAGGGTGAGCTTGGTGAGCTGCTGTTTTCGGCCAGCAGCGGGCTGTCTTCGCTGAGCCGGCACTTGGGCGAGGTACGGCAATCCTGTGATCAATTTTTCAAACCCCGAGGCAGTACCCATGATTTGGCGCGCCTGAAGAAGGAACTGGATGCGCTTAGGCATCAGCGCGATCAGCTTGACACGGTTGCGTCGGAATTCGTCCGACTCGTCGAGACCCGGGATCGGGCGGATGCGCACTATCAGGCGACCGCCGCTGAACTGGCGCGACAGCGGGCGGATTTGGAGCGGCTGCGCAGGTTGGCACGTGCTCACCCGAAGCGGCTGGCCTGGCACAACCTCAAGGCGGAGATCGCGCCTCTACACGAAATTCCGGAGGCCCCCTCCCGCTGGAGCCGGGATATCCGTGAGCTTGTTACAAAAGGCGTCCAGATCGAGACCGCCATGCTCCGCGTCGCCGCGCAACTGAACGGGGTAGCCGAAGACCTTGGCGGCATCGTCGTTGACGAAAAGCGGCTTGGCCTGATGGCCAGGATCGATGACCTCAAGGACTTGCGGGCACGTTATGTGACATCCGAAAAAGACTTGCCTGTTCGCAGATCCCGCAGGCGCGACCTCGAAATCGCCATGTCTCAGGCGCTAAAACGCATGTACTGCGATGAGGGCCTTGAAATTGACACTCTGCTGCTGTCGCCCGTCACCCGCGGCCATCTTGAAGACCTGATGCCGCAATTTTCCGCCCTGGATGAAAGGCTTGCGGCGGCGCAGACCGAGTACGAGGCGGCTGAGGAAGACCTGCGCACTGCTCAGACCAGGCAGGGCGCCCTGTCAAATCAACGGACGCCGCTTACCGAAGCGCAAAAACATGAACTGGCGTCGGCGATCGAGGCGGTGCGGACGGCCGACTTCCCGACACTGCAGCGGCTGGCGCAAGAGGATCTTCGCACCCATGGTGATGTGCTTAAGGTCCAGATGGGAGATGTCCGGCCCTGGAACGGGGGTGCGGAAGGGTTACGGGATCTCGTCGTTCCCTTGCCCTACGACCTGAGCTGCTGGCGAAGCGAACACGACATGGCGACGGCGCGCCTTGCCGAACTGAACCGGGACATCGATCGTGATCAGGCCAAGGCCGGCGAAATAGCATCTCAGCTTGACGCCCTTAATCGCGTCAGCGGCGTGGTGACGCAAGCGCAGGCGCGGGAAGTGCGCCGGGACCGCGACACCGCCTGGGAGACCCACAAGGCTTCACTGGATCCGGTTTCGGCGGCCAGGTTCGAGGCGCTCCTGCATCGTGATGACGAGATTGCCGCCGGCCGGATTTCGCAGGCCTCCGACTTTGCCCGCGTGACGGAACTCAGTGTGCAGCTGGCCGCAATCCAGAGCGCACTTGCCGACGCTACCACAAAAAGGGACAATACGCGCCTCGCCCTGGCCAACCTCCAGGCGACAGTTTCCGCTGCGATCGCCAAAATCTCTCCCGACCTGTCAGATGGCTGGCCGATCGATCGGCTGCAGGCATGGTTGGCCAGACGAGATGAAGCCATGAAAACCCAGGCTTCGATCGAACGCTGCCAGACGCGACTCGCAAACGCGGCGGCCGATGAGACGCGATGCCGGATCCGATTGGCAGCGGCTATGGCTGCGGCCGGACTCGAAGGTCTTGATGATCTGCCGATCGAAGTGCTGCTGGCAAAAGCGGCCGACCGTCTTGAATCGGACACGAGGCTCGCAAGCGCCGCCGAAGAGCTGGATCGTTTCAAGCGGAATACCCTTAGCCGTCAGGTGGCGCTTGAAAAGGCAACCGCCGAAAGGGTCGCATGGAAGGCGAGTTGGACGGCGCTATGCGCTTCTTGCTGGCTGGGTCAGGTCAGTCCTGACCTGACCGTCGAGATTGTCCGCCAACTGCTGAAGGAACTTGATCTGCTGGCCAGTCAACACCTGGCCAAGTCAGACCTCGATCACCGTATCAGCGCGATGGAAGCCGACCAGCGAGCCTATGCCGAAAGTGTCAACGCTCTGGCTCTGGAAGCCGGCGTGCCGCCAGCCGAAACGCCGATCAAGACCGATGAGGCGATTTGCGCGGCGGTAGAGGCTGAGAAGGCTCTGAAATCGGCGCAGCAGAACGCCCAAAAGCGCTTTGCGGACCTGCAGGCCGAACTTGAGACTCTCACGCAAGCCAGGGCGTTGCACTCACACCAGGCGGCGGCGATGACGCAACATTTTGGCGTCGACACTCTGGATGAGGTTGAAGACAGGCTTTTTCAGCTCAAGGCCCGCGACGAGGCCGCAAAACGAGCCAGGGACTATGAGATCGAAATCCTCGAAACCGTCGAGGCGGCGACGATGGAAGAGGCCGAGGCGGAACTGACAGGGTTTGACCCGGCTCAGTGCCAGGTCGACATGGAACGCCTGGCCCAGGCAGTCGCCGACGGTGACAGCCGGGTCCGGGATCTGTTCGCCGAACGCAGCAAGGCGGAGGATCGTATCAACCAGGTTGGCGGTGATGCGGCCGTGGCCAGGCTGGAGGAGGAGCGGCGCACGCTTTTACTTGTCATCGAAGACGGTGCTGTAAACTGGCTGAAGTTGAAACTGGGGGTGGCGGCGACAGAGCAGGCCTTGCGCCTCTATCGCGATGAACATCGCAGTTCGTTACTGGTCAAGGCTTCCGAAGCCTTCTCCATTGTGAGCCGCAAGGCCTATCGCGGCCTTTCGACCCAATACGAAAAGGACAGTGAAGTTCTGGTGGCACTCTGCGCAGATGGTACGTCGAAGCTAGCGTCCGAGTTGTCCAAGGGAACGCGGTTCCAGCTTTATCTGGCCTTGCGAGTCGCCGGTTATCAGGCCTTCGTGGCCGATCGCCGGTCGGTGCCCTTTATCGCGGACGACATCCTGGAGACGTTTGACGACTTCCGCGCCGAGGAAACATTTGGCGTCTTTGCCGAAATGGCCAAGGCCGGTCAGGTCATCTATCTGACACATCACAAGCACCTGTGCGACATCGCCAGCAAGGTTTGCCCGACCTTGACGATCCACGAACTGGTGTAGACAGGCAAGGGCGTTCGAGGCCCACAAGACGTGGTGGGCCATTTAACGTGCCGCCTCGGTTAGAGCGGGATGAGTTTTGATGGAATCAAGACTCCGCTCTAAGATTGTGCTTTACTCAAGCTGCATACAATTTCGAAGTCTTAGATCTTCATACATATTTTGTTGGCGAGTTAGGTGTTTGGGTGCACAATTGTGACATCCAAGTGAAATTCTCCGGGGATTCTCTGAGAACAAAAGGAACAAAGCAAGAGCTTAGCAATGCAGTCGCTCAAGCTAAGGGGAGTAAAGCCTCTTTGGAATGTGCAAGGTGCAAACTTGAGACAATCTTAATAAACATGAAGGCAGACAATAAAGGTCAAAATTGTAACACTAGTCGTTACAAAACGCACAAAGATCGTATTAAGCATGAGCAAAAGGAACTTGATAAGGTCAATCGAGCTCTAAAGGATGTTAAATGAGTAAAGAGGACGCTATCCGAATTGTGCAGATTTACGCCGAGGGACATGCTGAAGCCCTATCGGTAGAAGAAGAAATACGACTGGGTAACGATTTGTTCAACAATCTAAAAAGCATCGAAGA
The DNA here is from genome assembly GCF_000495835.1 of Asticcacaulis sp. AC402. GTDB lineage: Bacteria > Pseudomonadota > Alphaproteobacteria > Caulobacterales > Caulobacteraceae > Asticcacaulis. Next base: position 277,475 of record NZ_AWGC01000012.1, on the reverse strand, counting down.
CATAGTTCCTATGCTTGTATCAGGTTTTGAGACGGCTGAGTGGCGGGCTTGCTATATCGTTTCAGAATCTGATGAAATTGCCTGTCATGTGTTCCCATATATAATTCCACTTATACGTTCCAAGCGCCCTAGCATTCGCAATATAGCTTGTGAGTGCTATCGCTGGTGCGCAAACTCTGGTGTGCATGTTGCCGAGGTCATCAAATGCCTTGAAGATCCAGAGAGATCTGTGCGTCTTTGTGCTGTGATAGCGTTGAGTGGTATCCATGTACAGTTAATTCAAGACGCGATCGTTAGTTTGAGAATTGAGGGAAAGGTAGAGCTTGCGCACACAGTAGAGATAATCGTTGTTGGCGATCTTCCGTTCCGTGAGCTCAACTTCGAAACCGTCAAGTTAGAAAGCAGGTTGAAAAAGCTCTGCTACTATGTCTTGGCGGTACGTGCAGGAGTGCGTGACGGCGAACTTATTCAATTCGTAAAAACACTGGATGAGCCTGATCTACTATTTTTCCATCGACGATGACGCGAAGATGCAAGATAGGAGGCGGTCTACCTGACGGCGTAAGTAATTGTCAGCATCGCGCAGTTTTTCCGAAAACGGGAGCGCCCGTGCGGTCGCGTCCACCTTATCGGATTGCGCTCTCGGTGTCTGAAACCAAGCCTCATAAAGCATGACGCTTGGTATCCGTATTTTTTCAGCTCAAGTGCCGCCGCACGGGCGCCCCAGAAGCGTACGCTGGGCCTGACGGTTACTGAGATACCAGGCTGTTTGAACTGTCAAATGACGATAACCGTCTCGGCTCAGGCGGCCATCCCCAATGCCGAACGCTTTCAGGAACGGATCGCCTTCACAATTCCGCCCTGACTTTTGTCGCTTTGCGGCCAGGGTGCAACAGCAGCTCGGTCGCTTTCGTGGCCGCAATGCCTATGATCAGGCCCGCAGCAAAGATGCGCCAGGACCGCGACCACGGCGTTCCCGGTGTCCACCTTGTCTGGGGTGCAGACGGATGATGGCTTCCGGGTGCAGGGGCGTGGCGACCCTGCTTCCAAACATAGGTGTCGACGGCATCCTCCGTCCTCGCGGGTTTCGAGTATGCCTTGGCGGTGTCCTGAGTCTTGGTGTGGGCCATGGGTTGTCTCCTTTAAGGGAGAAACTATGGCCTCAAGACCTGTAAAAAGTCAGTCAGGTTCCGTCGCTCGTCGTGGGGCCCTTCTTTAGGGGCTTTCCTGGGGATGCCAGCCTCGCTCATGGCAATGGCGACAGCCTGTTTGCGCGACTTGACCTTGCCGCCGCTGCTTTTCAGGTCGCCTGCCTTGAATTCGCGCAACACCTTCTCGACCTTTTCTTTCTGGCCTTTGGTCTGTTTCTGCATAACAGAGCTCCTTCGATTGCCCCGTGCGGATTCAAGGCGTCGCCGCGTAAAAGCGCCATGCGACACCGGGGCTCCTGCGATAGTTACAAGGACTGTAAGCAATTCCGGATTGCTTGAATTGACGCGATGTTTGTGGCACCCTAGAGTGCAATCCGATAAAGTGAACGCAACGGCATGTGCGTTCCCGTTTTCGGAAGAATTGCGCGATAAAACAAAAACTTAGAGCGGGTTTCTGATTCCATCAAAACCCGCTCCAGAACAACAGTAAAATCAAGAGGGGCGGGCACGTGGTCAGAGGTATAAACATACTGGTGCTCGCCCTGGTGTCAGTTCCGGGTCTGGCACTGGCGTCCGAAGACACCGGCACGGGCTATATCCCGCTTTCGGCCGATGACTATGCCAAACAGCCAGCCTCGGTGCGCGCTCGCAGCGCCGTCCTGCTGTCCAGGGTCGACTTAAGCCCCTACTTTCCCGCGCCGGGCGACCAAAGCTTTCAGGGGTCCTGCACCGGCTGGGCCGTGTCCTATGCCGCGCGATCCTACTACCTGGCGACGGAACTGGGTTACAAGCCGGCCAGTCCAAGCCAGATCGCTTCTCCGGCCTTTGTGTTTAATGCTTCGACCTCCAAGCCTGACCCCAAGGGCGTGTTCTGCGGCGGGGCCACGCTGGTCGACGCCCTGGGCGTGGTCGTCAACAAGGGCGCCATCAGCCTGGCCCAATTCCCCTATTCGCCAACGACCTGCATGCCGGCACCTGGCCCGGACCATTTGGCCGCGGCCAGCGCCTGGAAGGTGCCGGGCTACGAGGCCATTCCCGCTGGCAGTATCCGCAATGCTGATGCCTACAAGGAGATGCTGGAACGCGGCAAGCCGATTGTCATTGGCGTCCGGTTCAATACGTCGGAGTGGAAGACGATCAGCGGGGCGGGGGTGTTTACGCTGGGGGTCAACTCGACGGGGGCTGCGGCCAAGGGCGGCCACGCCATGGTCATTGTCGGTTATGACGACGACAAGGTCGCCGCCAACGGCGAGCGCGGCGCTTTCCGGCTGATGAATTCCTGGGGCCAGGGCTGGGGCGACCGCGGTTATGCCTGGGTGAGCTACGAGGCCCTGACGACGCTGATTGCGGAGGCATATGTCTTCAAGGGCGCCCTGCCGCCGATGATCCCGCGCGACGGCGTTTACGCCCCGGTCAAGGCCACGACGCCGATCACTATAACCGCACCTTCTCCCGCGGTCCCCGCTCAGGCCGTTCCCTCTCAGGCGCTTCCCCCTCAGTCGTTTTTGGCCAAGCCGACACCGGTGACTCCACGGCCCGTCGAAATCAAGCCAGCACAACCGAAGCCGATACCCAAGCCGCCGTTGCAGACCGTCGCACCTCCACCGCCGCCGCCACCGCCGGTCCAGAAGGATCTGTCGCCGGAACTGACCGCGATGGCCAGGGGCTTTAAGACCGGCGAGGTCAAGGTCGTGCCCGCCGATGGCGGCTGGCGGATGACCGGCTATGGCTGCGTCGACGAGGTCCAGTATCTGCGTGCCCGTACCAGCCCTTACGGTGATCGTGTCTCGGTGGTCATGGAGGAAACGCCCTGGCCGGCGTGTGAGATCCGCGGCATCCTGAAGGACGCTGTCAATCGCGGCGGTGTGGCGGCCCAGGTGGTCAATCTGGCCCCCGATGCCCCGCCTTCGGCGCGCGGCGTCCAGATCACCGAAGAGGACGCCCCGGTTACGACAACGGCCATCCTGCGCAACGGTGACCGCTTCGCTATCGAGGCCGAGGTTCAGGACCAGGCACCCTACGTCCAGATATTTTACCTTCAGGCCGATCAGTCCGCCAAGGAAATCTGGCGCGGCGAGATCAAACCCGATGGTGACGGACGTCGCCGTCTGTCGATCGGTGGGGCCAATTCCAAGATCAAGCTTACCGCCAGCCGGCCCTACGGCACGGAGGCCGTTCTGATCCTCGCCGGCAAAAGCGCGATGACGCCCAAGACCATGCCGAAGAACACCTCGGAAGCCGGTTTCATGGACCGCCTGCGCAGTGATCTGGGCGCGGCGGTGCGCGCCGATCCAGGCATCCGCGCCCAGATCGTCCAGGTCGAGGTCCGCGATACTCCGACGACGGCTTGGCTCATCACCGAGGAGGAACTGAGGGCCTTCGGTTCCGGCGAACCGGAATGGCGCCTGCCGTTTTACGCCGCCGGCGACAGCTGGGGGCCCAAGGTTGTCCTGCCGGGAACCTACGACTCCAAGACCGGCCACCTGACCCTGGCCAATATCACCTTCAAACCGGCCTCGGGCGCGCGCATCCGGCCGGAAACCCTGCGGATCGAATACCGCACGGCGGTTGGCTGGCGCGACCTAACCGACCGCGTTCTGGCTCAGGGCAAGGTCACGGCCACAGGCCTGAACGTCAATCCCATGATCATGCCGAAGGGCAATCACCGTATCCGCATCACGATCATGGATGACAAGGGCCGCGTCGGCATTAACGAACTGAGGATCAAGTCCGGTGTATAGAGGGGCAGCACTCCTGGCCGTTATCGCCCTGGGCCTCGCGCCAGTGACCGCCCTGGCCGGGCGCGTCTCAACCCCGCCGCCGTCGGCCAAGGTGGTCGGCGGTCAGGTCGCTGACCCGGCGCGATGGCCGGGCTACGCTGCGATGGGGATCAAACGCCCCGACGGCTCGGTTGCCATCGTCTGCGGCGCCACCATGATCTCCAAGCGCCATGCCCTGACGGCGGCGCATTGTGTCGAATCCTATGCCCCGGCCCTGGCCAAACACTGCGCCGTCGCGGCAAGGCCCGTCGCCAGCCTTTTGCTGTTTCCTGGCCTCGTCGACCTGACCCGGACGCCCGAAGCCAAGCCCTATCGCGCCGTCAAGGTCACGGCCCATCCCGATTCCGACTGCGAGGAAGAGTTGCAGCAGACGGCGGGTCAGCCATCCTATGACAACGATATCGCCATCATTCAGATCGATCGCGACTGGATGGGACCTGTGTCGGCCTTGTCGCTGGCGCCTGAAACCGACCCCGACAGCGGCCTGACGGCCGTGGCGGGTCTGGGCACGACTGAGACGGAAACGACGGAAATGTTTCGGTCCCGGGACGGTGTGCGGTTCGCCGCCCGGGCCGGACGGCTGCTGGAAGCCTTCCTGCCGATCGTCGATGCTGGCTTGTGTTCGGAAAGTCGCAAGGGCACCGGCGGGGTCATCGGCCCGCGACAGGTCTGTGCCGGCTGGGTCAAGGCCGCGGCCAGTCAAGCCATCGGTGACGCCTGCGGCGGCGATTCCGGCGGACCTCTAATGGCCTATGACGGGGCGCGCCGGCCCTACCAGATCGGTGTCGTCAGTTGGGGGCCGTCGCCATGCGGTATTGCCGGCGAACCCGGCATCTACACCCGCGTCTCAGCCTATGGAGCCTGGATTCGTTCGGTGGCGCCGGGCGTTGCGGCGGCGCGTCCGATGACCGGTGCCAATGAAGCGCCCAGGGAAGCCGCCGGTTTCACGGCCTTGCAGACCCAACTGGCTCCGGCGAAGGACCGCATCAAGGTCGAGATCTGCGAAGCCGTCGAGGGCGGCGCCTGCGGCCTGACTTCGCTGAAGGCCGGCCAGCGCATCCGGCTGAAGGTGACCTCGCCGGTAGCCGGGCGATTGATCCTGATCGACCGCAATTCCGGCTTCCAGGTGGTGCAGGTCTTCCCCAACGCCTTTGCCTCGGATGCCGGGCGTGGCTTTATCGTTGCCAACAGCCCCGTGACCTTCCCGGACCAGACTCAGCCCTTCCAGATCCAGGCCCAGCCGCCCTATGGCGCGTCGCAACTGCTGGCTATTGTCGCGCCGCCGGGCGCCAATCTGGAGGATTTCATCGCCTCGTCGCCCGTCAAGTCGAAGGGGGTCGAAGTGACCTATGAACCGGGATGGGACTCTGAAACCGGGGCGGACTATTTCGCTGCCAACCTGGCCAACCAGGTCAATGCCGAGATTGCCGATGTGGCCAGGGTGGACGCCAACGCCCCCCTGCCCGGCTGGGGCATGGCGGTGCTGGACTACGAGATCAAGTAGCTGTGCTTTCGGGTGCGGCCAAGCTTGCCCGCTCCAGACCTGAAGTGAGCTATGCTACCCGAACCGTTCAGGGGAAGTCGCTTGACGCCGGAGGGCCTCAACCGTATTTGCACGACAGTATGAGGGGCTTTGACCGCTCTTGCGCGGAGTTTGTAATGGCGAAGTTCAATCGCGAAACCGTACTTGATGTTCAACGCTGGACGGACAATCTGTTCAGCTTCCGCACAACGCGGGATACGGGTTTCCGCTTTGAAAGCGGCATGTTCGTCATGATCGGCCTGGAAGTCGAAGGCCGGCCCTTGCTGCGTGCCTATTCCCTCGCATCGCCAGCCTATGCCGAGCACCTGGAATTCCTGTCAATCGTGGTCGAAAACGGTCCGCTGACCTCGCGACTTCAGCACATCAAGCCCGGCGACGAGATCCTGGTCGGTCACAAGCCGACGGGTACGCTTCTGCTCGACAACCTGGACTCAGGCCGCAATCTGTACCTGCTGGCCACGGGCACCGGCCTGGCTGCCTTTATGGGCATCGTCCAGGAACCGGACGCCTATGAGCGTTTCGAGAAGGTCGTGCTGATCCACGGCGTGCGCAACATCGCCGAACTGGCCTATCGTGACTTCTTCACCTCGCAGATCCAGAACGATGAATATATCGGCGAACTGGCCAAGGCGCAGTTGGTTTATGTGCCGACCGTCACTCGCGAACCATTCGAACGTCAGGGCCGGATTCCCGATCACCTGGTCTCCGACGCCTTCTATGACAGCCTGGGCCTGCCTAAGCTGGACCCGGCGCGGGACCGCGTCATGGTCTGCGGCAGTACGGCCATGCTCAAGGATCTGGCCGCCCTGCTGGAAGGCATGGGCTTCGAAGAAGGCTCCAATGCCAAACGCGGCCAGTTCGTCGTCGAGAAGGCCTTTGCCGACCAGACGCCGGCGCGTGCGACCGCTGCAGCCGAGTAATCAGAGTCTGTAGACATCGGGATGATAGCGCTCCATCAGCGTCTCCGGCCGTGCCGGGGTGTGGAAGCCGAACCTCGCATATAGGTGATGGGCATCGCTTGTCGCCAGCATGAACCGCCGCAGCCCCTGCAGATCCGGATGTGCGAACACGGCCTCCAACAGGGCGAAGGCATAGCCCATGCCGCGGAAATCGCGCTCAACATAGACATCGACCAGGTTGGCAAAGGTGGCATAGTCCGAGATCACCCGGGCGAAGGCGATTTGCTCGCCACCCAGCATCCCCCCGAAACACAGGGAATTGGCCATGGCGCGGTCGAACAGCTCACGCGGAATGCCGTTGGCCCAGTAGGACTGGCCATTTAGGAAGCCATAAACCCGGTCGAAATCCAGCCGCGACCGGTCGGAGGTGATCTCATATTTCATGCAGCTACAATTATGGGGCCGTCTTTCAACGGCCCCTGTCTGGGCTACTGGCCTTTGACGTTCAGGGTCTGGGCTTCCAGCGTCACCACGACTTCCGAAACCGGTTCGGTCGCCGAGGTTGCCAGGATGACCTTGTAATCACCCGCCTTGACGTTCCAGGTCTTGCTGGCCGAATCGAAGGTCGCCAGCAAACGCGGATCAACCGTCACTGTCGCCTTGCCTGACTTACCGGGCTTTAGCGAGATCTTCTCGAAGCCCGCCAGGCGTTTGGGCGCTTCCCAGCCGGCGTCACTCACCGGCGAAACATAGACCTGGCCGACTTCGGCGCCCGCCATCTTGCCCGTGTTCTTGATGGTGAAGCTGGCGGTCAGCGACTTGCCGGCTGGCTTGGCGCTTAGGCCCGACAGTTGGAAAGTCGAATAGCTGAGACCATGGCCGAAGGCGAACAACGGCTTGTAGCCCTTCTTGTCGAACCACTTGTAGCCGACAGCGGCGCCGTCGATATTGTAGTCGCTATGCGGATGGCTGTCGTTGTCGAGCTTCATATCACCTTCCATGATCGGACGCGGAGTCTGATCCAGCGACGCCGGGAAGGTGGCCGGCAGGTGACCCGACGGGTTGACCTCGCCGGTCAAGACGCGGGCGATGGCCTCGCCGCCGGAGGTGCCCGGATACCAGGCTTCCAGCACGGCGGCGACATTGTCGACCCACGGCATGACCACGGGGCCACCGGTTTGCAGCACGACGACGGTCTTTGGGTTGGCCTTGGCGACGGCGGCGATCAGGTCGTTCTGGCGGTGCGGCAGGTTCAGGTCCGGCGCGTCGTATGCCTCGCCCATCCACTGTTCGGCGAAGACGACGACGACATCGGCCGTAGCGGCGGCCTTGGCGGCGGCGTCGATTTGGGCCTGAACAACTCCCTGGTCGACCGTATCGCTGAAGCGGCCCGACGCCGGGTCGACGGTACGGCCGGTCTGGTCGCTGAAATCGACATAAGTGACGTTGGCCTTGGTGCGGGCCTGGATCCCCTTCAGCGGCGATGACGGATACCAGGTCTTCGGACCCGGGAAGCCCTTGCCGAACTCATCCTTCACCGGCGACAGGCCGATCGGATAAACTTGGGACGAACCACCGCCCGACAGAACGCCGACATCGGCATGGGCGCCGATAACGACGATCGACTTGGCGGTCTTGGCCAGCGGCAGGACGCCGGTGTTTTTCAGCAGGACGATGCCTTCCTCGGCGCCGGTCTGAGTGACCTTGGCGTGGGCGGTATAGTCGATCTTGTCGGCCTGGTCGCCCTTGACGACGTTGTCGAACAGGCCGTTATCGAACATGGCCCACAGGATGCGGCCGGCCATGTCGTCGATGCGCGCCTGGCTGACGTAGCCATTATTGACGGCTTCGCGCAGGGCGCCTTCGAAGTAGTTGGACCGGTCGAAGGCCCAGCCCGATTGTTGGTCCAGGCCCTGGTTCGCGGCCGGAATGGTCGAGTGGGTCGCCCCCCAGTCCGACATGACATAGCCCTTGTAGCCCCAGTCCTGCTTCAGCACTTCGTTCAGCAGATAGTTGCTTTCGCAGGCGTAGAAGCCGTTGACGCGGTTGTAGGCGCACATGATCGAGCCGGGATCGCCGATCTCATAGGCGATCTGGAAGGCCAGCAGGTCAGATTGGCGGCCGGCCTGGTCGCTAATCTTGTGGTCGATGGTAAAGCGATTGGTTTCCTGGCCATTGAAGGCGAAGTGCTTCATCGTCGTGATGACGTTGTTCGACTGGATACCCTTCATGGCATTGCCGGTGATGACGCCGGCCAACAGCGGATCTTCACCGCCGTACTCGAAGTTGCGGCCGTTACGGGCATCACGCATCAGATTCATGCCGCCGGCCAGTTGGACGTTGAAGCCCGACAGCCAGGCTTCGTTGCCAATCATGGCGCCGCCGGCAAACGCGTTCCTGGGGTTCCACGATGCAGCGGTGGCGATGCCCGAGGGCAGGGCGGTGCGCTGGCGCGGGGTGGGCGAGGTCTGGGTGGCGACGCCAATGCCAGCATCGGTCTGCCATTGGGCCGGAACGCCCAAGCGGTCGATGCCCGGGACATAGCCGGCCGAGAAGGGCAGGCCCTTTTCCGGATAGACATAGTTTTTAACGGCGTTTTTTTGCCACTGGTTGTCGGTCGAAAAGTAGCCGAACACGAGGGTCAGCTTTTCCGGCAGGGTCATTTCCTTGAGCACCAGGGCGGTCCGTTCGGAAGCGCTCAGCCTGGTGTCCATCCAGGGGCGGCTGGCCGTTGATTCGGCTGCAGGGGCTGCCTGGGCGAGGACGGCCGGGGCCGTGCCCAGGGTCATGCCAGCGATCAGGGCGGTGGTGGCGGCCAGCTTGTGTGCAAACCGCGGCAAGGCACCGCGGACGGTGGACGGGGTCGAAGACATCAGGGATCTCCCAATTATTGTTGTGACGGCGGCACCGTGTCCGGCGCTCATATTGTAGGCGGGCAAAACTGCCTGTTCCGTTATAGCGAAAAAGCCCTGTGTCTAAAGGAAAAAGTAAGGGCCGGCCTGATTTAATCCCGCTGCAGCCGGATCGCTTTTTCCGGGCAGGCCGAGACACACAGGCCACAAGCCCGGCAGGCCTCGGCGCGTACGGCGAAGCTCTGTTTCCAGCCGTTGAGGGCGCCCCTGACGTGAGTCATGAAGCCAAGGCCCGTGCGTTGTTCTGGCGGCATTATGCCCAGTTCGAAGACATTATAGGGACAGACATCGACACAATCGGCCTTGCCATCGCAGCGGTCGCGGTCGATGACGGGCTTGACCACGCCAGGCGTTTGCAGGCAGTTGCTCATGGCGCAGGTTTACACGCTCCATCACGATATTGCCATGCCCTTGAAGTTTGGCCGTCAACGGATTATCTGTCAGGGTGGCGGGTCTTGCTGCGGCTCTCGTGTCAATCACCATATCCTTCTGACCTTAATCACTTAGAACGGGGACTGTCCCTGATCTGGCCCGTGGGCCTAATCACATGGTTCCCACCTGACTAGTCAGGTCTGAGAGGATTTTAATCGCATTGATACGGTTCTTTTGTGGCGCCGCCAACCTCCCCTCAACGCAGGCCCTGATGGGCGGGCGACGTTCACCCCTGCGCTGAATTACAATAGCCGTGCCAGGAATAAGGGGTGGAAAAGTCGGGCGTAAGCCGTTAGGAGACCCGCGCCAAAGCGTTTTTGCCAAAACGGTAGAATCGCCGTGTACTGAGCGTGTCACCAGAGCGGAGCCGGATCATGATGGAGCCTGATTACATCACCATGGTGGATCCTAAGCCTTTGCTGCGCAGCGAAATGAAGCACCGCCGGGCGTCGCTCGCTGCGGCCAATCCCCTGGCCGGCGAGCAATTGGCCGGCCATGCGGAGGCGTACTTCGCAGCATGGCCGCTTCAAGGCCCGGTCATTGCCGGTTACTGGCCGATCCAAAGTGAGATCAATCCATTCCCTTTGATGCAGATGTTCGAGGACAGGGGATTGTTGCTGGCCTTGCCGGCCCTGTTGCCCGTTGATGGCGGTTATCGCATGATTTTCCGCCGTTTCCGCATCGGGGACCAGCTTTTGGATGGCCCGTTCGACATCCGCCAGCCCCGGGATGACGCCGCACCCGTCGATCCTGACCTTCTTCTGCTGCCTTTGTTAGCCTTCGATACCAAGGGCATCCGGCTGGGTTACGGCGGCGGTTACTACGACCGCGCCCTGGCCGATTTGCGGTCGCGGCGCGCCGTTGCCGCCTGGGGAGTCGCTTTTTCCGGTCAACAGCTTGCCGAAACGCCGTCGGAGGCGCATGATCAGCCCCTTGATGGAATTTTTACCGAAACCGGCGTCATCGGGACGAACCCTTAGCGCTTCTACCGGTGTGGGGCAGTCCCCACTAGATTTGGACCTTTTATGCGTTTTGCGTTTTTTGGTGACGTGGTGGGGCGCTCGGGCCGCGATGCCGTTAGCGAATACCTTCCCGGCTTGCGCCGGCAACTGAACCTCGAATTCGTCATCGTCAACGCCGAGAACGCTTCGGGTGGGTTCGGCGTGTCGGAAAACTCAGCACGTCAGCTGTTCGATGCGGGTGCAGACTGCCTGACCCTGGGCAACCATTCCTGGGACCAGAAAGAAGCGCTGACCTATATTGTGCGCGAACCGCGTTTGATACGGCCGTTGAATTATCCCCCGCTGGCCGACGCACCAGGCCGTGGCGCCAACCTGTATGAAACCCAGTCAGGCAAGCGAATCCTAGTGATGAATGCCCTGGGCCTGGTGCATATGGCGTCTATGGATGATCCGTTCGCCGCTGTCGACAAGCAACTCGATGCCTGCCCCCTGGGCCTGGCTGCCGACGCAATTGTGGTCGATATGCATTGCGAAGCCACGTCCGAAAAAATGGCCATGGGCCATTTCTGCGATGGTCGCGCGACACTGGTTGTTGGCACCCACACGCACGTGCCCACTGCCGACTTCCAGATACTGCCGAATGGTACCGCCTATCAGACCGACGCCGGCGCCTGCGCCGACTACGACAGCATTATCGGTATGGACAAGGAAGAGCCGCTGCGCCGCTTTACCACCCGGATGCAGAAGGAACGCTACAAGCCGGCCTCCGGACCTGCGACGGTCTGCGGTGTCTACGTCGAAAGCGACGAGCGCACCGGACTAGCGACCCGAATCGAGCCGATTCGGATGGGTGGCCGGCTTAGGGAAGTCGTGCCGCAGGTCGTGGCACTCGCCAGGGCGTGACAAACGCTTCCGGGCGCGCTAGATCACAGCCAACCTTCGCTCCTACCTGTTGAGATTCCCCAGAGACTTCCATGGCTGGCCATAGCAAATTTAAAAACATCATGCACCGCAAGGGCCGCGCTGACGCTGTGCGGTCAAAGCTGTTCTCCAAGCTGTCGCGCGACATTACCATCGCCGCCAAGATGGGCTTACCCGATCCGAACATGAATTCGCGCCTGCGCCTTGCTGTCGCCATGGCCAAGGCCGAATCCATGCCCAAGGACAATATCGAACGCGCCATCAAGAAGGGAGCGGCCGGCGAAGCCGACACAATGGAGGAAATTCGCTACGAAGGTCGCGGCCCCGGTGGCGTGGGAATCATTGTCGAGGTTCTGACCGACAACCGTAACCGTTCGGCCGGCAACGTCCGTTCCTATTTCACCAAGGTCGGTGGTCAACTGGCCGATACCGGTTCGGTCAGCTTCATGTTCGACCGCGTCGGAGAAATCAAATATCCGCTGACGGTCGGCGATGCCGATACGATCTTCGAAGCGGCCATCGAAGCCGGCGCCTCCGACGTCGAGACCGATCCCGGCGACGGCGATGAGAACCCCGGCGGGCACGCCATCTATACCTCCTTCGAGGATTTCAATGAGGTTGCCGAAGCCTTGGCCAAGGCCTTGGGCGATCCGCAGTCGACAGGGATCATCTGGAAGCCCCAGGCCCTGACGGCGGTGACCGGCGATCCGGTGAAAACCCTGATGAAGCTGCTCGATGCGCTCAACGACGACGAAGACGTCCAGAATGTCTACACCAATATGGATGTTTCGGACGAAGAAATGGAAGCATTAGGCGCCTGATTCCCGCCGCGCGCGATTAACCGTTGCCGATGGGTTACGCCATCGGGTGCAAATTGGGCCCGTCGTGGAATCCGGGCTTTGACTAAGGCCTGAAATGTGCGAAGATGTTTGTTAACCATTTGAGCACCACGTCCTTCTGGGGGATAGCATGAAAGCGTCGATTTTGATCTTGGCCGGGCTGAGCGTCCTTGCTGCCGGCCTGACGGGGTGTCAGTCCAATCCTCGTGAACGGACTCGCTACGTCGATGTCCGCACGGAACGTGAGCGCGCCCAGCAGTGCGTTGCCGCTTTTGAGCCAGGTAGCAAGGCCCCTCAAATCATGACGTATGACTCAGAAACTGGCACGGAAGTCCATATGAATCAGGACGGGCGCCGGGTGGATGTTACCGCTCAGAATGCTTCGGACAATACTGCCTTGGGCATGGGTGGCAAGGTCGGTGGCAAGATACCCGAAGCCTGCACCGACGCTGATCCCATTTCGGGACCAGCCCTGCCGAAGGATCGTCAGTACAAGACAACCTGGAACTCCCAGAAGTAAACTGGTTTGTCGGTCGAGTTTTGAGAAAGCCCTGGAGCGATCCGGGGCTTTTTTTGGTCTGGAGTGGGAAGCATTTTCACGGAATCAAAACGCATCAGGTTTCCTGCGGCGTCGATTGCGTTGGGAAGTTTTGCATGCCCTGAAATCCGTGCTCATCCGTGTCCGTCGCGCAGCGGCGATCCGTGTGATCCCTGGTCAACCTCTTTTCGAAGGTGCGGACAACCCCACGACATCCCGCACGTCCTGAAGTTCAAGCCTGTTCGTGAAGCTTGTGGTTCAACGTCCTTTCAACCCGCCAAACCAAAAGCCCCGAAACCAGGTTCCGGGGCTTTTGCTTTCTCATCAGACAAAACCGAGCCCTACGGCTTGGTCTTGTCGAGCTGGTTATAGGGAACCGGACCCGGAGCGGCGGCGCCGTCAATGGTCGCTACAGTCATACGCGGCCAGAATTCATCGAACATGAACTGGTCGTCAGCATCGCCCGGAACATCAAACTCCGAGCCGCGATACCACGGTGTGCACACGCGCTGTGACGGTTCGATACTGCCCCACTTCAGGCTCGGGCAGCCTTCGCCATTCGGGTCGATCTGGTTGTCAACGGCGCGGACTTCACCTGTCGATGACGCCAGAATACCGGCCGTGCGAATATTTGCGATCTGGTTGCGCCCGACGAAGGCCGTCCCATCTTGGATGTCGATACCAATCTCGTTGGCGATGATGGTATTCTCAATGATGCGGGCGCGGTTCAGGCCCAACACGATACCCTGATCCGAGCGGGCGATCAATGTATGCGAAAGCAGGGCCTCGCCCGCACCTTCTATGCTGACGCCTTTCGAGAAGTACAGGACCTTCATGTCGTTCATGCTTAGGATCGAACCGCCGCTGTCGAGTTTAATCTCGATACCGGTGGCGCCTTCGCCGCGTTCGAAGCCATGCCAATCGGCCAGTTGCTGGACGCTGACGCCCTGCATCTGCGAGTCGCCGTTCAGAACGCCATAGATACCGCCCGAGGTCGTGGCAATCTGCGAATTTTCGGCGAACAGCGAAGCATTGTTGACCGCCAGAGCGACCGAACGGGTCTTGGCGATCAGGTGGGTATTCTCAGTCATGTTCAGCCGGCCGCCCGACAGGTGGACAGCGGCATTGTCGCCCTGATAGCGAACCAGGGTATTCTGCAGCGTCAGCTCGGTGTTGGACGCCTCGACGCCAGCCATGCCTTGGCTGCGCGGCGCAGAAATAAACATGTCCTTCAGGATGACGTGGTCGGCCGAAGGTGAGATGCGGATGGCCGACTCGCCCGCAGGGGCGACCAGAACCGGAATCTGCTGTGGCCCGTAACCCTGGCCGACGATGGTGATCGACTTCTTGATGTCCAGCGTGGCGACACAACTACGGTTTTTGGCCTTCAGGTACAGGACCCCGCCGGAGCGAATACGACCGACCACTTCCTCGACATAGCGCGGGTTGGCGCGGTCGCAGTCCACCGTGGCATCGGCCTGGCCGCGGCCATGATAACCGTAACGGCTGCCGCCCTTATAATGGCGCGGACCACAGGTCCGCAGCTGCGCATCCAGCAGCATGCCAAAGCAAGGCTTCATGTAACCGCTGACACTTGCAGCGCTGCTGTGTTCGTAATTGCCGTCGCGGGCGTTGGCCTGGGGCACGAAGACGGGCGCCAGCACCAACGCCAGAGCCGCGACGGCGCCGAGCCCAAGGCCGGCTCTCGTGCGGCCCGAAGGCGAGGTTTCACTGTTCTTGCGCATCCACATGCTTCTTTCCTTGTACCGCTCCGCCCTGCCGGACAAAAGCGATTACGCTTTGAATTAACGTCCGCGGCTTCCGCCAGCGGGATCGTAGGACACCTGATTCAGCACTTCCTGCAACCTGCCGGCCGAGGGGCGGAAGCCCGACAGGGCGGCATCGAGTTGCATCACAACAGATTCGGCCTTGTTCTGGTCGGCGACGCCTTGCAGACCGAGGTCGAAATAGGTCGACATGGCATAGCGCGCCTCGGGCGAACCCTGCTTGTCAGCCTGCTTGTACCAGTTGAAGGCGCGGGCATAGTCTACGGGGACGCCGACACCTTCGGAGTACATCACCGCCAGGACCAGTTGCGAACGCGAATCGCCATTGACGGCGGCCAACTGGATGGCGCGAACCTTGTCACGATTGGTCAGTACAGCCCCGCTGGGCTGACCGGTCATGCCGCGAAGGGCGTCGATCGTCTGTTTCGGTACATCCTTGGGCTCGAAGCAGGCGACGTTCAGGATATCGAGATAGTCGAGGGCGCGGACCACGTGGATGAAGGGCAGTTCGTCCATCCGCGACAGGGCATAGGCGGCACTGTCGTCGCGGACCGATTCGTCCGAGTGGGGCACGCCGCCGGGAGGTGTCTCCGGCGGATAAAATTCGTAGGGGGCAACCCAGCGCTTGGCCTTGGCTTCGACGAAGGAGGCGTAGCGCGCGCGGTCCGGGGCCGACTTTTCGAAGTCCTTCAGCAGCACATAGGCGCTGACGTCGCCGGTTTCGGAGGCCTTGTAGTTATAGAGATAGGCGTCGACGTCCGAGCGTTCGAACAGGCCTCTGGCATTGGACAGGCCATAATTGGCGCCGCGCATGTTGGCGCGGATAGCCTGGGGATTGTCCGCCGGTTCACCCATCGGGCCATATTGTTTGTCGTAGAGACGACCCATTGTGCGGAAGCCTTCCGCGCCCATGGTCGACAGCACATAGGTCACGCGATCGCGGACCTTTTCGCGCTCGCCGGAATCCATCATCGACAACTGATCGTCCAGCATTTTGTAGGCGCGGGCCCGTTCATAGGCGCGGCACTTGTCAAAGCGCGAAGCCATGGTGCCGCCGCGTGGATCCATCGCACGGTTCATCGGAACGTAACCCTGCGGATTGGTCAGAGCCATTGTCAGCCACATCGACGACTCAACATAGTCTTCGAGATTTTTATCCGTGGCATTTATTCCGGCGTACCGGTTGGCCAGTTCTATCTGGGCAAAGAAATCGTTCTTGAAAGCGAGGTGACGGTAATACCGGATTTCCTTTTCCTGGCCACCGAAACCGCCCTGCTGGAACATATCGGCCGGGCGCGGACAGGCATAGGTGCCCTGCACCGATTCCTTCTTGCGCCACATGTTGTCCCAGGAAAAACCATCGCATCCGGTCAGTGTGACCGACAGGCACAGGCTCGCGACGAGCGCAATCCGCATCGGTGCGCGTCCCTTCTGGCTCGCCGAAACCGGTTTCGTGTCCTCTCGGATCGTCCCCGACCTCATCTGGTCATGTTCTGACATCAGTAATCGCCCCGACAGTGTCGGCTAACTATGGTTAATACGAACTTGTGCTGAGGAATATGATCACTGTCAAGCCAAGCCCCCCTTAAGGCCGTGCAATCTTGATGAGCGTTGCCGGATTGCCGCGAAAACATAAACGCGCCGTAAGTGCCCATAATCCCAAACCCCGTGGATGGTATCCACTGAGGCATCATGCGTCAATTCCGACGGCTTGGCCAGAAAAAAGTGTTAACAGCCGCACATATGGCTGCGCTTTCCCGCGGAGCGTGCTAGGACGCACGCAGGGGTTTGACATTACGCTTTTCAGGAGAATTGCGCCTTGCACAGAGTCGAAGTTCCGGTAGTGGTTAGATCGAAAAGCGAGACCTATCAATACCTTATAAGAGACATCAAGGCCGTCTTGGACGATGAGGGCAATCGCATAGCCAAGATGGCGACTGTTGTCTCCCTGTGCGCTCAGGCCTTTCCGGACTGGTTCTGGACTGGTTTTTATTGTGTGGATGAGGTTAAGAAGACACAGGGGATCGAAGAACTGGTGGTCGGACCCTACACCGGAACGCTCGGGTGTCTGCGGATTGCTTTCGGACGCGGCGTTTGCGGCACGGCGGCGGCGACCAGGACCACCCAAATCGTACCGGATGTCCATGCCTTTCCAGGCCATATTGCCTGTGACTCACGGTCAAACTCGGAAATCGTCGTGCCGGTTTTCGACCCCGCAGGTGAGCTGATCGCCGTGTTCGATGTCGATTCGGAGCAGTATGACGCGTTTGACGAGACCGATCGCGACGGGTTGGAAGACATCATGGCGTTGACATTCGGCAAATCCTGAACCCGCCGCTTTAGAGCGCAATCCGATAAAGTGTGCAGCACTTTTCGGAAAAATTGCGCGACAAAACAAAAACTTAGAGCGGGGTTTTGATTCCACCAAAACTCATCCCGCTCTAGCGCGGGCGAGGTGAAGATTTGACCACGAACCTCATGAAGAGGCACGAACTCAAGAGTGTTGCAGACTATGGCACGCCCCCTATTCGAGGGCGCCGCAAAGCGGCGTCGCTAGAGCGGAACGGCGATCCGTGTTGATCCGTGGCAAAAAAAGTTACGTAAGCGACGCCGCACAGACATTTCAGATTCGCGTCCAGGCCATGATCCAGTTGTCCTGCCAGGTCTTGCCGCCATCCTTCGAAACCGCCTGGTACCAGCGGCATGAGGTCGGCGTAATCTGATCCCATACGCCACGCCAGATCTCGGACGGACGGGCCGGATCGACGGAGTCGAAAACACCAGCGCCGTCGCTGAACACGCCAGGCACGCCCTCGCTGCCCAGGGCGCCCGACTTGGCATTAACCCAATAGTCCTTCCATACCTTCTGTTCGATATCGAGCACGCGCAGCCCCATGCCGGAAAAATCGCGCGCCGGAATGCGCAGTTCCTCGACGCTGACCACGCCTTTCAGGATCGACACCACGGTAGCCTCGCCATCGAACTCGATCCATTCCCCAGTGTCGGCGTTTTTCAATTGGCGGTTCTTTATCCGCCATTCGCCGGTGAGGAAGTCGAAATCGCCCGCCTTGCCAACGGCCTGTGCATCGGCGGCTGTCGCCGGCAAGGTGCTGGCCAAGGCGGCGGCGGTTTGAAGGACGTGGCGGCGGTGCAGTTCGGCGGTCATGGGCGGGCTCCTGAGGAATGATACACCACTTTCGACTCTTAATCCTGACACCGAATGTCAGGAATTTCGGTTACACATAAATAATGCGTGCCAGCCGTCTCCTTTCCATCCTGATGCTTCTGCAACTGCGCGGCCGGCTGACGGCCGAATTTCTCGCTGCCGAATTCGAGGTGTCGATGCGCACCATCTATCGCGACATTGACGAGCTCAGCGCCTCGGGCGTGCCGGTCTATGCTGATCGCGGTCCCGGCGGAGGTTTCGCCCTGATGGATGGCTACCGCACGCGGTTGACTGGCATGGCGGCCGGCGAGGCAGAGGCCTTGTTCCTGGTTGGCATGCCCGGTCCGGCAGCCGCCCTGGGGATGGAGGCTGCGGCGGCCATGGCCGGCCACAAGGTCCTTGCCGCCTTGCCTGGCGCAACAGGCGTTATCGCAGGGCGGACGTGGCTGCGGTTCCATCTCGATCCCGCCGGCTGGTACCGTGGCGGCGAACCGCCCGCCGCCCTTCTGTCGGTGGCCCGCGCCGTGTGGGACCGCAAGGCGATCGCTATGCGCTACGACAGTTGGGCCGGAACGCGCGACTGGCACGTCGAGCCGCTGGGTTTGGTGCTGAAAGCCGGCGACTGGTACGTCGTGGCGCGCGGCGCTGGCAAGGTGCGGATTTTCAAGGTCGCCAGCATCCTTGGCCATGAGGTGCTGGAGACCGGTTTCGACACGCCGGAAGCCTTTGACCTGGCAGCCTTCTGGACGGCGGAAGTGGCGCGGTTCGAAGTCGGCCTGCGTCCCGATGTGGCCCGTCTTCGTGTATCGTCGGTGGGCGCTAAACGACTGGAACGCCAGGGTGCCTACGCCGTTCATTCCGTCGCTCAAGCCGGTTCGCCAGACGTGGAGGGCTGGGTAACCCTTGACCTGCCGATCGAAAACATCGAGGACGCGGCCCTGATCGTGCTGGGCCTCGGGGCAGAAGCGGAAGCCCTGGCGCCAGACGCCCTGCGTGACCGGGTGCAGACGCTTACGCGTGATATTGCCGTACTCTACAGTGACAGGTCTACCCGTCTATAATGCCTTTTGCCCTGGCGTCCTTCAGCCAGGCGGGGAACTCCTCCATCAGGCGGTCGTACAGTTCGTCCTCGCTGATGGCATGCAGGTCGTCGATGGCGAAGAAGTTGCAGTTGTCGACGACGCGGCCGGCCATGTCGTCCAGCCGCTCGAGGATACCGTAACTGCGCCCGGCAATGCCGACGAATTGCCAGAACAGCGGCAACTTCGCCGCCTCGGTAATGCGCTCGGCGATGCGGCGGCTCTCAGAGACCCCACCGTCGCTAATGAACAAGATATAGACCGGAACCTTGCTGGAACTCTTGCGGTAGAATTTGACCACCGCGTCGATGACGGCCGGCTCATTGTTGCTGCGCGGGCCAATATTCCACCGTTTCCAGCCGAGATTGTCCTTCTCGATGAAGTCGGAAAAATTGGCCAGGTTGATGCTGGACAACTGCACCGGCTTCTGGGCGAAGGCCCAGCACTCCAGCGACTGATCGTCGTCGAAATGGACCGCCAGCGGCAGCAGGCGGTCGACGATTTCCTGAACCCGGCCTTTGCGATATTGGCCATCCATCGAACCTGAGGTATCCAGCACCAGCGCCACCCGGGCGCGAACGCCGGACAGACGCTTTTTCTCCAGGCTGACGGCGGCCTTTTTGACCAGGCTGACCAGTCGCGGCGCCTTCTCGGCGATGGTTTTTTCCAGCGACATCCCCGCTGGCGCGGGTGTTGGGGCGGTTTCGATGACGACACCGAAACCGGTGGCCAGCGGCGCCAGTCCGCCGTCATAGCCGAGGCCCAGGCAGCGAAACTTCCATTCGCCGTGGCGACGATAGAATTCGCCAAGGATCAGGGCGGTTTCGGTCTTCCCGGCGGTCGCAATTGTGGCCTGGATATCCGCTCCAACCTGGACGATGATATCACTATAGGCGCCGAAACGGGCCTTGTTGTCGTGGATGGTGGCGGTCACGGCGACCTTTTCGATCGCCGGATCCAGCGCCGCCAGGTTCAGGGTGAAGCGCGGCTTGTCCGGCTGGCCGAGGTCCAGCTGCACGGCGCCCCTGGCGACCTCGGGTTGGCCATAGAAACACATATCCGAGTCGTCGCGGACCTTACCGGTGGCGGTCAGCAAGAAGACTGAAACGTCGAGATCGATCCCGGCCAATGGCTGGTAGACGACGGTCGCCTCCGTTGGAAGGTTAGTAACAGCAGCATTAGCGCCGGGGGTAAGGAGGGGCATCTTGGCTCTCTATCTGACAATGTTACGCAGGTGCCGTCGGTCTCGCGGTCAGACTGACTAATCGCGTGGCAGCTCGCGGATTTCCACCACGCCGCCGGCCTCATAGACCGGATTGCCGGCGAGGAAGCTGCGGGCCGTTTCGAAATCCACAGTTTCGATACGAATGTAACCATCGAGGTGCGCTGTGGGTTCCGGCGGCGACTGGGTCTGGCTGAAACACGCGCCATCGCCGATCATGCTACCACCGCGCATGACGCCGGCCGCGCCCAACCGCTCGAAATAAGCCTGCCAGTCACTGTCTGCGGTGACCACGGCCGGCTTCGCATGCATCAGAAGGATGAAGTCCATCAGTGTGCCCCTTTCACCTTGCGAATTGATGCCCTGTCGGCTAAACCGCGCGGCACTTTCCATTTATTGCAAAAAGGTCCGTTTCGCACATGGCGCAACAGTTTATTTTCCAGATGCAGGGCCTGACCAAGATCTACCCCGGCGGCAAGAAGATTTTCGAAAACATCTGGCTCAGCTTCTATTCCGACGCCAAGATCGGCGTGGTCGGTGTCAACGGCTCGGGTAAGTCAACCCTGCTGAAGATCATGGCTGGCATCGACAAGGAGTTCAACGGCGAAGCCAAGGCCGCCGAAGGCACCAAGATGGGTTATCTGGAGCAGGAGCCGCACCTCGACGACAGCCTGACAGTCTGGGAAAATGTCATTTCTTGGTGCGAGGAAAAGAAAATCTTCGATCGCTACAACAAGGTCGCCGAACTGATGGGCGAGGAATACAGCGACGAACTGATGGAGGAGATGAACACCCTCCAGGAAAAGATCGACGCCGGCGACCTGTGGGACATCGATTCGCGGATCGAAATGGCCATGGACGCCCTGCGCTGTCCGCCCAATGAGTCTGGCGTGACCAAGCTTTCCGGCGGTGAAAAGCGCCGCGTCGCCCTGGCCCGACTGCTGCTCAGCAAGCCCGATATGCTGCTGCTCGACGAACCAACCAACCACCTCGACGCCGAGTCGGTCGCCTGGCTGCAGCATCACCTGGAAAATTTCCCGGGCTGCGTGATTCTCGTGACCCACGACCGCTACTTCCTCAACCTGGTGACCAAGTGGACCCTGGAACTGGACCGCGGAAAGGGCATACCGTATGAGGGCAACTATTCCGGCTGGCTCGAGCAGAAGCAGAAGCGCGTCGTCCAGGAGCAGTCCGAATCCGAAGCCCGCCAGCGCGCCCTTACCAAGGAACTGGACTGGGTCCGTTCCGGCGCCAAGGCTCGCCAGGCCAAGTCGAAGGCCCGTTTGGCGGCCTATGAGGATATGGTGCGCGAACAGGAAAATTCGCGTCAGGCGCAAAGCTTCGCCACCATCCAGATTCCCCCCGGTCCGCGGTTGGGCAATCTGGTGCTGGAAGTCACTGATTTGGAAAAGGAATATGGCGACAAGGTCTTGTTCAAGGGCCTGACCTTCCGCCTGCCGCCCAACGGGATTGTGGGGGTCATCGGCCCCAACGGCGCCGGCAAGTCGACCCTGTTCAAGCTCATCACCGGTCAGGAAAAGCCCGACCAGGGCGCCATCCGCCTGGGCGAGACGGTGAAGCTTGCCTATGTCGACCAGTCGCGCGACGATCTCGACCCCAGCCACACCGTCTGGCAGGCCATTTCCGGCGGCACCGACATCATGGTGGTCGGCAAGAAGGAAATAAATTCGCGCGCCTATGTCGGTGGCTTCAACTTCAAGGGTGGCGACCAGCAAAAGAAGGTCGGGCTTCTGTCCGGCGGTGAGCGCAACCGCGTCCACCTGGCCAAGACTTTGGCGGCTGGCGGCAACGTCATCCTGCTCGACGAACCGACCAACGACCTGGATATCGAAACCCTGCAGGCGCTGGAAGAGGCGCTGGAAGATTTCGCCGGCTGCGCCGTGGTCATCTCCCACGACCGCTGGTTCCTCGATCGCCTGGCGACGCACATTCTGGCGTTTGAGGGCGACAGCCATGTCGAATGGTTCGAGGGCAACTTCGAAATGTACGAAGAAGACAAGAAGCGGCGCCTGGGCATCGACAGCTTGATCCCAAAGCGGATCAAGTTCCAGAAGTTCGGGCGGTAGGCGCTGACGGTCTGCAAGCCGTCATCTCACTGCGATCCGATGCTCACGTACTAAAGTACGCTCCGCTTCGGTTCTCGCGAGCTAACGCCTTTCGACTCGTCATCCCCAACCGCTGCTACGGTGAAAAAGAAGCAAGCGCTGGTTGAAAGACCGGCGCTTTTTATTCAAAGCCTTCCACGCGATAGGGCTTGAAAGCCAGGCGCAGAAAATGTTCACGATCTTCGGGCGGTGCGTTTCCTCGCGCAATGTAATCGTCAACCGCTTTTATGGCAGCCTGTGCAAAAGGATCGGATAGCGGAAACACAGTGGGTTCGTGCTGTCGCGGACTGAGTTGGTTCCAGCGCTCAAAAACGGCGTCAATCAGTCCGTTCAGATGCGGATTTAACAGTTCGGTCGTGGTGTAGATGTAGTCCGGTGGGAATTTGGCGCGCATGAGAATTTGGCTCATGACCGACAATCCGGGCACTTCCATATGCAGCACGAGGCCCTTGTCGCTCATTGAGATGTCGAAATAGCGTTTCATAAGCGGAGGCTAAGGTCGTCAAACTACATTTGCAAGCGTTCCCAATGGATCGGGATAGAATCGTGTTATGCGACCCAGGAGTGATAGGAGTCTGTAGATGGCTGAAGCTCCCCAGGCATCGTCAACACGCAATGTCGAGCACGAACAGGCCTTGTGCCAGGCCATTATCGCGGGCGTTCAGGTGATCCTTCGCTACGAAGACGGCAAGAACGAGCGGACCTTTGAGCCCTTCGCTGTCTATTACACCGCGAAGGACCGTTCGCGCGTCAGCGTTAGCGGCGTCCAGGTGCGGGATTCAGCCAAACCCATCGGACCGTCCACACCGCAAGCCTTTGATGTCGCCAAAATCACGCGCATCACCATCACCAGCAAAAAATTCAAACCAGACCCCAGGTTCACGCCAACCGACAGGCTGTATGCCAACGGGATCATCTGTTACGCCAAAGTTTAATTCCGACCCGCTCTTGCGGTGCAACTTTAACGTAACCACCTCGTTCTCATAATGTTTGGAGACTTCGGAATGTCGCATACCTCGCTGTTTACACCCTTCCATTCGAAGTCGCTGGAACTGGACAACCGCATCGTCATGGCGCCGATGACGCGCAACTTTTCGCCCGGCGGGGTGCCGGATCAGGCGGTCGTCGACTACTACCGCCGCCGCGCTGAATCCGGCGTCGGACTGATCGTCACCGAAGGCACTGTGATCGAACGTCCGGCGTCGAAGAACGAAGCCAATATCCCCAATATCTATGGCGAGGGCCTGACCGGCTGGGCCAAGGTCGTTGAAGCCGTCCACGCCGCCGGCGGCAAGATAGCGCCGCAGATCTGGCATACAGGGGCGATCTTCGGGCGCAATCCCGACTGGCGGCCGACGCCTATGGACAGCCCCTCGGGCATCAGCCTGTCCGAGGAAAGCGTCGGCGCAGCCATGACCGAGGCCGATATCGCTGACACCATCGCTGCCTTCGGGCGCGCGGCAGGCGATGCCATGCGCCTGGGCTTCGATGCCATCGAACTGCACGGCGCGCACGGCTATCTGATTGATGAATTTTTCTGGGCTCACACCAATCGCCGCACCGACAAATGGGGTGGCGCCACCATCGCCGAGCGTTCGCGCTTTGCGGTCGAGGTGCTCAAGGCCGTCCGCACCGCGGTCGGCCCGAACTTCCCCGTCATCATCCGCCTTTCGCAATGGAAGGGCGGTTTCTGGCACAACAAGCTGGCCGCCAACCCGGTGGAGATGGAAGCCTGGCTTCAGCCTCTGGTCGATGCCGGAGCGGACGTTTTGCACTGCTCGCAACGCCGGTTCTGGGAGCCGGAATTCGAAGGCTCCGATCTGAATTTTGCCGGCTGGGCCAAGAAGGTTACCGGCGTGCCGACCATCACGGTCGGTTCTGTGGGGCTCAACGGCGAGTTTATCGCGGCTTTCGGTGGCGCGGCGTCGGAGCCTCAGTCCCTGGACGAATTGCTAAAGCGGCTGGATCGCGGCGATTTCGACCTGGTGGCCGTGGGCCGCGCCATCCTCAATGACCCGGAATGGGTCTCCAAGGTGCGCGATAACCGCCACGGTGAGCTGAAAGCCTTCAGTCCAGCGGCGTTTGCGACGCTGTACTGAGCCAAACCTGGCAGGGGAAAGAGACGCAAACGCCAGCTTCACAAGATGAAGCTGGCGACGCGTGGCAGAGATTTTCCAGAGCGCAATCCGATAAAGAGTGACGCACTTTTCGGACAAATTGCGCGGCAAAACAAAAACTTACAGCTTCCGCAAATAATCGCGGCTTTCGGCCAGCGAGGTCAGGATCGGCTTCTTATACGGCGCTTCCTGCTCGACGAACCAGGCCTTGACGCCGACCTCCTTGGCCGCCTCGAAAACCGACTTCCAATCTACGACACCGGCGCCGACCTCGACCGAGCGCCAGCCCGAAGGTTCGGCCGCATCTTGGACCATATCCTTGATGTGCAGCAGATCGGTTCGGTCGGCATACTTGCGGATCGTCGCCGCCGGATCGGCCCCGCCCACGGCCACCCAGCCGATGTCAAGTTCCAATCGTAGTTGATCCGCTGGGGCCGCCGAGACCAGGATGTCCTCGCCTGTCAAACCGCCGCCCAGGTCCTTGAATTCCATCGGGTGATTGTGATAGGCGAACTTCAGGCCTGCCGCCTTGACCTTGGGCGCCATAACCGAGATATGCTCGGCATTGAACTTCCACTGGTCGGCGTCCATTGACTCGCTCATGGCCACAACCCAATCCTTTTTCGGGTCGAAATTGGCGCCAGGCTTGGGCGACGACGCCACCAGCCACTCAGCACCCAGACCAACCGCGTCGGCGAGTTCCTTGTCGAAAGCGTCGATCAGTTTCGACATGCTGGTGTGGGCGGCGCGGATCTTCAGGCCGGCATCCTCGATCTGCTTGCGATATTCCGCCGCCGAAGCCCCGCGCACGCCAGCGGTTTCGATCAACTCGTAGCCGAGTTCCTTGACCGCCTTAAGCGTGCCCGGAATGTCTTTTTCCAGCTCGGCATTAACAGTCCATAACTGCATGCCCAGCGCCCAGGTCGAGGTCAGGCCAGCGGAGGCCGGCGTATCGGAAGGTTTGCTGCACGCGGCCAGCCCGCCAAAGGCCATGGCGCCCAGAAGCACGCCGCGGCGCGACGGTTCGAACCTGAAAGTCATGATGTGATCCCTGCATCAAATGTTATGTTTTATACCGGAATTTTGTAATCGATTACAGTAAACCTGTCAAATGCCCAACGCTTCTGCTATCTTTCAGCCGGGGTCTTGTGCAGGGTTTTTTCGATGCTGGCCAAAAGGTCCTTCAGCGCTTCGAGATACAGCGGCTTGACCAGATGGTGGTGAAAGCCGGCTTCGTTGGTCAGTCGGCGGTGTTCGGCCTCGCCCCAGCCGGTCTGAGCGATAAACACCGTGTCGGCCAGTTCAGGTTCTTTGCGCAGCAGACGGCACAGGTTGTAGCCGTTCATCCCAGGCAGTCCCAGATCCATCATGATGACGTCGGGCCTGTAGGCCACGACTTGATCCTGGGCCTGTTTCGGAGACAAGGCCAGCCTGTAGTCATAGCCCAGCATCTCGACCAGCCATCCGGTAGTCTGGGCCAGGGCCTCGTTGTCCTCGACGATCATAACCCGCATAACCGGATTGCCGCCTGTGCCGTCAGCCATGGCAGTGCCCTCGATACGTTGTTGAAGCGTCACGTCACTGCGCCCTGCGCGCCCTAAAATCGACCCTGAAATCTCCAAATACAATGAATTTTTTATTATAAGGGGTAAGCGGCGTTCGGCTCAGTCTTTTGTAAAATAAATGTAAATGCGAATTGCTTCGCCGGTCAACCGTCACGGCTGGACCCCACCTGGCTAAGAACGCGCGTCAGAATATCCAGGCTCACCGGTTTGGTGACGTGCTGGTCAAAGCCGGCGTCGAAGGCCTGGCGCCGGTCGCTTTCCTGACCCCAGCCCGTCTGGGCGACGATGGCGACCGGGTCCATTTCGGGCATGGCGCGCAAGGTTCGGCAAACCTCATAGCCGTCCATACCGGGCATGCCGATATCGAGCAAGACAACGTCGGGGCGATGGTTGCGTGCGGCGATCAGCGCCGCCGGACCGTTGTTTGCGACCCTCGGCCGGTGGCCCAGCAGCTCCAGCATCCACCGCGTCGTGTCGGCGGAATCGCAATTATCGTCGACGATCAGCACATCGAGCGGCCGCGCCAGGCCCCGGTCCGCGTCAACCTCCGGCGGGCGCGCGTCCGGCTCGGTCGCCAGCGGCAGGCGCACGGTAAATGTGCTGCCATGGCCTATGCCCTCGCTCTCGGCCACGGCCTTGCCGCGATGCATTTCGACCAGTTTCTGCACCAGGGCCAGGCCTATCCCCAATCCACCCTGAGAGCGATCAAGTTGCTGATCGACCTGGGTGAACAGTTCGAACACCTTGCGCAACATGTCGGGAGCGATGCCGATGCCGCTGTCCTTCACACGGATTTCGATCTGATTGCCATCCGGGGCCACGCTCAATGTGATGCGGCCGCCTTCAGGGGTGTATTTGGCCGCATTATTGAGCAGGTTGGAGACGATCTGGGCCAGCCGGGTCAGGTCGCCATCGACCCACAAGGGAGGTTCGGGCACCTCGACGGCCAGTGCGTGCATGCCGGCGTCGATCAGCGGCTTGCTGGCTTCCAGCGCCGCCTTGACGGCGTCCTGGATGGCGATGCGTTCCATGCGCAGGTCGATCTTGCCGCGGCTGACGCGCGAAACGTCAAGCAGGTCGTCGATCAACCGTACCAGATGGGTCAGCTGACGGTCCATCATGTCGCGCACGGTATCGGCGCGCTCGCCATCCGGCGCCATGCGCAGGATCTGCAGACCGTTGCGGATAGGCGCCAGGGGGTTGCGCAGTTCGTGGGCCAGGGTGGCGAGGAATTCGTCCTTGCGCTGGTCGGCCTCCCGAAGCGCATTGGCGTTGCGGTGGCTTTCCTTGAGCAGGCGGAGATTTTCTTCTGCGAACGCTTTGAGGTTGTCGCGCTGGCCGGCGATCTGCTGGCGTTGAAGATACAGTTCGCAGAAGACAGAAACTTTGGAGCGAAGAACATCTGGCTCGAGCGGTTTTTGGAGAAAGTCAACGGCGCCGGCCTCGTAGCCGCGGAAACGGCGCTGACGGTCGCTTGATCCTGCCGTCAGGAACATGATTGGCACTCGACGGGTGCGCTCGTTGCCGCGCATCAGTTCGGCCAGGTCAAAACCGTCCATGTCGGGCATCATGACGTCGAGCAATGCTAAGGCGATGTCATGCTTCAGCAAAAGTTCCAGGGCTTCGTTGCCGGAACTGGCCTTCAGGAGAACGAGGCCGTCGCGGCGCAGCAGGGCCTCGAGCGACAGCAGGTTCTCGGGCCGGTCGTCGACCAGGAGAATGGTCACCGGCATGGCCGAAGTCAGGTGGCTGAGCATGGCGGTCATGGTGCCTCCGCTCGGTGAAGGGTCAGCAGATGATCGGCGATGGCTTCCAGCGGCAGGGTGCGGGCCTGGGGTACGGCGGCCAACGCGGCAAGGGGCATGTCCGGGGCGCGAGCCTGGTCAGGCGTTTGAACAACGACCTGGTCACCGCGGTCGTAAATCGCTTTCAGGCCAGCGGCGCCGTCTTTGTTGGCGCCGCTGAGGACGATGCCGGTAACCGCCGGGCCAAAGGCGTCGGCTGCAGTTTCGAACAGTATGTCGATGGCCGGGCGTGAAAACAGCACGGGCTCCTCGCTGGACAGGCTGAGACGCCGGTCGGTTTCGACCAGAAGATGATAGTCGGCCGGTGCGAAATAGACGGTGCTGCGTTCGATCGGCACCTTGTCGTCAGCCTCGCGCACCGCGACGGCGCATTTGGCATCGAACAGCTCAGCCATCAGGCTCTTGCGGTCGGGTGGCAGGTGTATGACCACCATGACCGGAATGGGGTAGTCCGCGGGCAGATGCGGCAGTATGGCCGAAAGGGCCTCGACCCCGCCGGCGGAAGCCCCAATGACGATCGCTTCCTTTGGTACCCCGGTTACTTGAATGACTGTCTGTCCTTGCGGCTGGATGGCGCTCTTCTTCATGCCAGGTCCCGTTTCTGGTAAAGGCGCTCCCCGCGCGCGAACTCCGAAAAGGCTTCGCTTCGGCGGGAGAAGCGCAGGGTTTCCTTTGCCCCCAAGCCCAGGAAACCCTTTCGGATCAGGGAGGACTGGAACAGGCCGATGGCGCGGTCCTGCAGGGCGCAATCGAAATAGATCAGCACATTGCGGCAAGAGCACAGGTGGGTTTCCGCAAACACCGCATCGGTCGCCAGGCTGTGATCAGAAAAGACGCAGTTTTTGCGCAGGGATTTGTCGAACACGGCAGCGCCATAGGCGGTGCGATAATAATCCGAAAGCGAGGATTTACCCCCTGACAGACGGTGGTTTTCGGTAAACAACTTCAAGCGGTCCAGGTCGTAGATGCCGGCCTCGGCCTTTTTCAGCGCTTCGGGGTTGATGTCCGTTGCGTAAAACAGGGTTCGCGATTCCAGGCCTTCCTCGCGGAAAAGGATAGCGAAGGAATATAGCTCCTCGCCGGTGGAGCAGCCGGCGATCCAAACCTTGAGCGACGGGTAGGTTCTGAGGTGCGGAATGACTTTTTCGCGCAGGGTGCGGAAATACTGTGGATCGCGGAACAGTTCGCTGACCTGGACGGTGAGGAACGACAGCAGTTCGGTCATCAGTTCGGGTTCGTGCAGAACCCGGTCCTGCAGGGCAGAAAGGGTGGCGCAGCCGAACTTTTGCCGGGCCTGGTTCAGCCGGCGTTTCACCGAAGCCATGGCATAGCCGCGGAAGTCGTAGTGGTACTTTTGGAAGATGGCTTCCAGCAACAGGCGGATCTCGATGTCGTCGGTGCGGCCGACGGGCCGATGCGGGTCAGGGCTTATTTTGGCATCCATACCCGCACCAGCGACACGAGCTTGTCGACATCGAGCGGCTTGGCCATGTAGTCATTGGCTCCTGCCGCGATGCAGCGCTCCTGGTCGTCCTTCATAGCCTTGGCGGTCAGCATGATGACTGGCAGCTTCTTCCATGCCTTGTTTTCCCGAATCTTCCGCATCGCCGTCAGCCCATCCATTTCAGGCATCATCACGTCCATCAGTACCAGGTCGATGGCCTGGTCGGGCAGTTCCTGCGTTTTGTCGAGTGTATCCAGCGCCTCACGGCCATTGCGCGCGATGGCGATGATGGCGCCCAGCGGCTCGAAGATGTTGGTGACGGCATAGACGTTGCGAACGTCGTCCTCGACCAGCAGGATTCTGCGACCTTCCAGCATGGCGTCGCGGTGCTTGGCCTTTTTGAGCAGTTTTTGCTGCTCCGGCGACAGTTCCGCCACCACCTGGTGCAGGAACAAGGTAACCTCGTCCAGCAGGCGTTCGGGCGACTTGGCGCCCTTGATGATGATCGAGCGCGAATAGCGGCGCAGCTTCTGCTCGTCATCGTACGAAATCTCGCGGCCGGTATAGACGATGACGGGCGGGAAGGCATAAGACTCTTCCTGGGACAGTGTTTCCAGCAGAGAATAGCCGGAGGCGTCGGGCAGGGACAGATCCAGCACCATGCAGTCGAAGGTTTGGTCTTTCAGCTTTTCGAGACATTCGGCGGCGGTGCCGACGGCGACGCATTCGACGTCCTGAGAGGCCAGCAGCTTGCACATGGCGTGACGTTGGACTTCATCATCCTCGACGATCAGGATTTGACGCATCGGCTGATCCAGGCGCGCCTCCAGACGTTTGAAGGCATCGATCAGTTCTTCGCGCTTGACCGGTTTCAGCATGTAGCCGACAGCGCCCAGTGACAGGGCGGTATGGGCATAGTCGCCGGCCGAGACGACATGGACGGGGATATGCCGGGTGCGGACGTCGCGCTTCAACCGGTCCAGGACGGAAAGTCCGGAATGGTCCGGCAGGCCGACATCGAGCACGATGGCCGAAGGCGTATACTGCTGCGCTGTCGCCATGGCGTCTTCGGCAGTGTGGGCGACCAGGCACAGGAAGTCGAGATCGTGGGCCAGGTCGTAGAGGATACGGGCGAAAGAGGGATCGTCCTCGACGACGAGGATGCTGCGAGCGCCCGCTTTCAGTTTTTCACGGTCATCGCCGACATCGCTGCGCGGCATCGGTATGGCCGGGCGTTCCGGCAAGGGTTCAGGTAAGCCGGCCGGCAACGGTGGCGCGACCTTGGTGTCGCGGCGCAACTCGTCCCGGGACCAATCATTTGCCAGAGGCAGCGACAGGCTGAAGGTTGAACCGAGGCCAAGCTGGCTGGCTACGGCCAGTGTACCACCCAGCAGGCGCGATAGCTCGCGAGAGATCGACAGGCCCAGGCCCGTGCCGCCGTATTTGCGGCTGATTGTGCCATCAGCCTGACGGAAGGCGTCGAACACCAGATGCTGATGTTCTGGCGAAATGCCGATGCCTGTGTCCTTGACGGTAAAGACGATGCGGCCCTCATCCTGCAGAATGGCCAGTTCGACACTGCCGGCCTCCGTGAACTTGCAGGCATTGCTGAGCAGGTTCTTCAGAACTTGTTCCAGGCGCTGACGGTCGGTGATCACCGTCTCCGGAACCCCGGCGCCCAGGCGCGTGATCAGTGTCAGGCTTTTCTGCGCGGCGACGGGCGCGAAAGCCCTTTCCAAATCGCTGGCCAGGCGCTTCAGCGACACAGGTTCGGGGTGGATTTCCATCTGACCGGCCTCGATCTTAGACAGGTCGAGGATGTCGTTGATCAGGGCCAGCAAGTCATCGCCTGACGACTGGATGGTGCGGGCGAATTCGACCTGCTCCTCAGTCAGGTTACCCCCTGTGTTATCGCTGAGCAGTTTGGCCAGGATCAGCGACGAATTGAGCGGCGTACGCAGTTCGTGCGACATATTGGCCAGGAAGTCGGACTTGTAACGGCTGGACTGCTCCAACTCGATAGCCTTCACGTCGACCTCGTCCTTGGCGCGGCTGAGGTCATCGCGCTGGACCTCCAGTTGCGCGGCCTGTTCCTGTAGCAGGTAATTGGTCTGTTCCAGTTCGGCCTGCTGCTGTTCCAGGCGGACGTGCGATTCCTTTAGCGCCCGGCTTTGTTCTTCCAGTTCCTCGTTGTTGACACGCAGTTCCTCGCTCTGGGTTTGCAACTCTTGCGACTGGCGCTGGGTTTCCTCGAGGAAGCTCTCCAAGGCAGCGCGGTAATTTGCCGAGCGCACAGCGACGCTGATGACCTCGGAGGCGCGTTCCAGCAGGTCCGCCGTGGCCGGTGGATAGGCGTGCAGGAAGCCCAGTTCGATCACCGCCTCGATGACACCGTCGGACTTGGCCGGCAGGATGATGACATGTTTCGGCCGCCACTGACCCAGGGCGGCGCCGACGGTCAGATGGCTGTCGGCGATGTTATTGATGACCATCGCCTTGCCGTCGACAACGGCCTCACCCAGCAGCCCCTGGCCGCGCGTGAAGTTTTTCGGCAGGTCGTCGTCGACGGGCACGCCGTAGGTGGCAGCGCGCTTGTAGGCGCTGCCGTCGGCGGCATAGAAGGCGGCGGCATGGGCGTCGGTGTATTTAGCGAGATAGATCAGGGCGTTCCTGGCCAACTGATCCAGCCTTTGCTCACCGAGCAGGGCAGCGCTGAGCCCGGCCTGGCCGCTTTGCAGCCACTCCGACCGGCGCCGCAAGGTCGCGGCGCGGCTGATCATCCAGGTGATGGCGACCGACAGGATGACACCGATAACGGCGGAAATGAGCACACTGGCGAAGGCCGTGACGAAGGCCTCCTGACGTTCGACCAGGCGTGCCTGACGGATGCTTCGCGTTTCATCCTGCATGTCACTGACCAGACCGCGCATGGCATCCATGTCGGCCTTGCCGCGATTGCGCCTGATAACCACCAGGGCGGCATCGGGCCCCTCCTGGCGGTAGAGATCGACGGTCCGGGTAAGTTCGGCCAGCTTGGAGTCGATATGGCCCTGCATGGCCTGAAGCCGCCGTACCTGATGAGGCTGGCTTTCCATCGCACGCTCCAAGGCCATCATCTGGTTTTCGACAGCCGGCAGGGCCTCCTCATACGGTTGGAGGTAGGCGGCCTCACCGGTCAGGAGAAAGCCCCGCTGGCCGGTTTCGGCGTCCTTGAGCAGGCTCATGATATTGTTGAGGCCTAGCAGCACTTCATGGGTTTCGGCCACCAGTTCGGCATTGCGGTTGAGCGTGCGGACGTTGAGAAAAGATATCATTCCGCTGATGACGAAGAAGACGGCGATCATGGCCAGGCTGAGCGAGATGATCAGGTCAGTACGTAACTGCCTGTCAGTTGCGGCCTTCTTCAAAAGATTTATCAATGTCGCGTCCCCAATGCCTCCCCGGCCCACCGCTGCCACGGTTTGCCGTTGGTGACCATAGGGTCGGCTCGATAAGCATCCAATAAGGAGCATGCGAACCGGCATAAGGTTTTCATAAAGCGCGGATTTACGATGTGCCTTGGTTTGAGCGTTCTTCGCGTTCGGCGGCGTCGGCATAGCGCCGGGCCAGGAGGCTGCACACGATCAACTGGAGCTGGTGGTACAGCATGATCGGCAGCATGATCATGCCCATCCCTGGGTGTCCAGCAAACAAGACGGCCGCGATTGGCGCGCCATTGGCCAGGCTTTTTTTCGAGCCACAGAACACGGCGGCGACCTCATCTTCGCGCGGGAAGTTGAAAATCCTCGCGGCGAAGCGGGTAGCGGTCAGAACCACAGCCAGCAAGGCCGAAACCATAGCGAGGATGCCGACAATGACGAGCGGATTGTAGTTGGTCCAGATCTTCGCCAGGGTCGATTCACTGAAGGCGGCGTAGACGATCAGCAGGATGACCGTGCGGTCGGCCCGGGTGATCCAGCTTTTGTGGCGGGCGATGAAGTCCTTAAGCAGCGGCCGGAACACCTGGCCGGCGACAAAGGGCAGCAGAAGGGTGAGCGCGACATCGCGAATGGCCGACAGCACGTCGAGTTGTCCGCCGGTGGCCGTGTGGGCGACCATCGAAACCAACAGCGGCGTGATCACCATGCCGATCAGGCCGGACAGGGTGGCGTCGAACACCGCGCCCGGCACATTGCCCTTGCCCAGGGCGGTCATGGCGACGGAGGAGGAGATGGTCGAAGGCAGGGCGCAGAGATAGAAAAAGCCCAACCGGACATCGGGCGGAAGTATGCCTTGCGTGCCAAAGAAGACGGCGATACCGATGGCGGGGAACAGGATAAAGGTGGCGGCATGGACAAACAGATGCAGCCGCCAGTTGGCGGCGCCGGCCTTGATGGCGTGCGGCGACAGGTTGGCACCGTGCAGGAAGAAGACAAGGGCGATACCGATCTGGGTGACGATGTCGAGATGCAGGATCCCGTCCCTGACGCCGTACTGCGGGAACAGCAGCCCCAGCACCACGGCCCCCAGCATGGCGGCGACAAACCCGTCGATTTTTAAAAACTTCATCCACCCTTCCAACCGCTTCAAGACTATCGCCGAGAGAGCAGCAGGCTCCGTCCTCACGACGACGTGGGAAGGAGAAGATCAGATGCTCTCCTGAATTCTAGAGCCAGATGACTTTAGATTGAATCGCCATCTCGCTCTAAGTTTTTGTTTTGTCGCGCAGTTTATCCGAAAAGTGCTGCACACTTTATAGGATTGCGCTTTAAAGCGATTCTTGTAGCCAAACGTATTTCCGTATGACTTACAAAAAGTTATTCGGCCAGATCATGGTCCGCCACATGTGCGCGACCGGCGAACCGTCGAAACCCAAACCGTCTTTGGGCGTTTTGAAATGGCGGCCGATGATGTCGTCGAACAGCTCCAGTTGCGGCAGCGGACCCTTGTCGAACAGATAGGTATCGAAAATCGTCACCTGGCGCGACGCCATGTACCAGCGGTGGCTACGCGCGAATTCGGCATCGCGGCGAATATAGTCCGGAGGCACATAGTCTTCTCCGAAAAACCGGTTGTAATTGTCAGGGTACGGATAACCGTTGGGCTCGTCGGCGAAATAGCGCAGGGCCTGGTGATACTGCACCGCCCAGGCAACCTTGTCGCTGACATAGGGGGCGATCATCTGGGCACTCCAGTAGCCGTGGTCCGAACGGATCAGGCAGGGCAGGGCGATGTCGTGGAGCAAGACCGCCAGCACCACCTCTTCGTCCATACCGCCTTCCAGCGCCTTTTGCGCCGAGATCAGCAGGTGCCGGCCAGTGGCGCCCAGCAGGAGCAGGCGGTGGCGGAAGAAATCCTGCAAGGTCGGGGCTGCCGGCAGCTTTGGCAGGGCCGGGTTGTCGCCCATCATCAGGACCGCGCCGGACGCGAGCTGCTTCAGGGCTTCTGTCTCGAAATCGGGCAGGTCAGTGCCCAACTGGCCCACGGCCGCCGGCACGATGATGCGTTTGCGCCCGGATTGTGGAAAATCATCAAATTCGCACATCAGCCCGTCACCCTGGCGCGGCATGCCCCGAATCCTATGGACACATATCCGTCGGCGGTGCAACGCCCGACCAGCCAGACCTCGTCGCCGTCCTCCAGGAAGCGCCGCATTTCGCCCGATGCCAGTTCCACAGGCACCTTGCCGCCTTGGCTCAGTTCCAGCAGGCTGCCAGCCTGTTCCGGCTGCGGTCCGGAAAGCGTTCCTGTACCCAGCAGATCGCCGGTGGTCAGGTTGCAGCCATTGCTGGCGTGGTGGGTGACGATCTGGGCCGGGGTCCAGTACATGGCGTCGCGCGCCGAACTGCGGCTCAACACGTGTGGCGCCAGGCCCTGGTCGCGCATGGCGGCGGTCTGGATCTGGACCTCGAGTTCGACGTTGTAGACCGTGCTCTCACCGCGCAGATAGGGCAGGGGTTGCGGATCGCCGTCAGGCCGCGGCAAGGCCCCTACCCGGAACGGTTCCAGTGCTTCCGCGGTGACCACCCAGGGCGAAACCGTGGAGTGGAAATTCTTGGCCAAAAAAGGCCCCAGCGGCTGGTATTCCCAAGCCTGAATGTCGCGCGCCGACCAGTCATTGAGCAGGCATATGCCGGCGATATGTTGCTCGGCCTCATCGAGGGGGATGGCTCGGCCAAGATGATTGCCGCCGCCGATCCACAGCCCCAGTTCGAGTTCGAAATCCAGCCGCTTGCACGGACCATACACCGGCACGTCGCTGTCAGCCGGCTTGGTCTGGCCGTGCGGGCGTACCACGGGCACGCCGGACGGCCGGATACTGGAGGCCCGGCCGTGGTAGCCGATCGGCACGTGTTTGTAGTTGGGCAACAGAGGATTGTCTGGCCGGAACAAGGCGCCAACGGCCCTGGCGTGATGGATGCCGACATAGAAGTCGGTATAGTCGCCGATCCGCATCGGCAGATGCATGGTGCAGTCCGCCGCCCGATGAAGATAGGCTTGCGTCACCTGACGATACTGCGGATCGCTCAGCAGTTTTGACATCTGGCAGCGCAGGGTCTTGCGCAGTGCCGGCATGCCAAGCACATCGGCGAGATCGCGAGGGGCCTCGCCGATCAGCGCGGCCTCGGCCAGGGCCTCCAGTTCGATGATATGGTCACCGATGGCCACGCCGGGCCGCGGCGCTTCATCCACCGGGCTGAACAGGCCGAACGGCAGGTTCTGGATCGGGAAGTCGCCATGGCCGTTGGCATCGGCGACCCAACTGGTCAGGTTCGGATTATGCGTATCGTCGATCATGGCAACCTGGCTTTCTCAAATCCGCCCCAGCAGGCGTCGTAGTCCTTTTGCGCCATCTCGGTGGCAAGGGCCGTGGGCGTCAGCACCCAGCGGGTTTCGAACATGAAGGCCATAGTGTCGGCGATGCGGTGCGGTTTCAACTCGGCGGCGACGGCCTTGGCGTAGCTGTCGCGGTCGGGGCCGTGGGCATTCATGCAGTTGTGAAGCGAGGCACCACCCGGCGCAAAACCATCCGCCTTGGCGTCGTACTGGCCTTCGATCAGCCCCATGAACTCGCTCATGACGTTGCGATGGAACCAGGGCGGGCGGAAGGTGTCTTCGGCGACCATCCAGCGCGGCGGGAAGATGACGAAGTCGCAATTGGCCGTGCCGGCAATCTCGGACGGCGAGGTCAGGACGGTGAAGATCGATGGGTCGGGGTGGTCGAAGCTGACCGTATTGATCGTATTGAACCGGCGCAGGTCATAGCGATAGGGGGCATGGTTGCCATGCCAGGCGACGACATCGAGCGGCGAATGGTCAAGCCTTGTGGTCCAAAGATGACCCATGAACTTCTGGACAAGGGTGTGCGGCCCATCGCGGTCTTCGAAGGCTGCCATCGGAGTCTCGAAATCGCGCGGATTGGCAAGGCCGTTGGCGCCGATCGGCCCAAGATCCGGCAGCCGGAACGGTGCGCCGTAGTTCTCACAAACATAGCCCCGCGAAGGACCATCGATCGCGACCCGGAATTTCAGACCGCGAGGAATGACGGCGATCTGGAGCGGTTCGACCTCCAGCACGCCGCATTCGGTCATGACCTGCAAAGCGCCCTCCTGCGGTACGATGACCATTTCGGCATCGGCATTGAACAGGACGCGGTCCATGCTGCAAGCGGCGGTGTAAAGGCTTAATGCCACACCCGACTGGGTTGCGACATCGCCGTTGCCGGCATAGGTCACCAGCCCGTCGATAAAGTCATGTTCCCCGTCGACCGTGACCGGCGACCAGCGCAGGCGGTTGGGCGTCACCTTTCCGCCGAACGGCGCACTCAGCCACCGACCGGCGCCATCCAGCGGCTGAAACGGCGGGTGCTGGGCACTGGGGCGCAACCGGTAAAACCAGGTGCGGCGGTTGTCGCTGCGCGGTGCCGTAAACGCGGTGCCGGAAAACTGCTCGGCATAGAGCCCGAAGGGCACATGCTGCGGCGAATTGCGGCCGACAGGCAGGGCGCCTGACTCCGCTTCGGTGGCGAAATGATTGCCGAAACCACTCAGATAGGCCGCCATGATGTCCTCCGTTGCGTGCAGCATAGTATCAAATGAAACTGTTTTCCAGCCTTCAATTGCCTTGACTCACTGTTCCCACATAGTATGGTTTTGTCATAATAAATGGGACAAACATCAGGAACCGTCCAGAT
This sequence comes from Asticcacaulis sp. AC402, assembly GCF_000495835.1. Taxonomy (GTDB): domain Bacteria; phylum Pseudomonadota; class Alphaproteobacteria; order Caulobacterales; family Caulobacteraceae; genus Asticcacaulis. The sequence goes on along the minus strand of NZ_AWGC01000012.1, from coordinate 240,014 downwards.
GACCATAGAGCGTTTTGTCGACGCCCACATCCATCTTTGGCAGATTCGGCACCTTTCCCACATTCGTTATCCGTGGCTGACCCCACCGTTTTCGGACGATGGCCCCAATGGTTCGGTCGAGCCCATCGCCCACGATTATCTGCCCGCGGACTATCGCGGCGACGCCGCCGGTTTCAATGTCACCAAGATCGTCCATATCGATGCCGGTGCCCACCCGGAAGACGCCCTGGCCGAGACGCGTTGGCTGCAAGACCTGCCGGCCGGCCCTGATGCCATCGTCGCCTTTGCGGCGCTGAACAATACTGATGTCGAAGGCTTGTTAGCTGCGCATGTCGAGAGTTCCAAGGTGCGCGGTATCCGCCATATCCTGAACTGGCATCCCGATCCGCGCCTGACCTATGGGCCCGACAATTTGTTCGATGATCCGCAGTTAGCCAAGGGCTATGCCCTGCTGGCAAAATACAGCCTAAGCTTCGACCTGCAGATCTATCCGGTCCAGATGGCGCAGGCCTATGAGGTGGCGAAGAACCATCCCGACATCCAGGTGATGATCAACCATATGGGCATGCCGGTCGACGGGGTTGAGGCGTGGCGCTTTGGTATGCGCAAGCTGGCGGAACTGCCGCATGTGGCGGTAAAGATTTCCGGCCTCGGTTTTGTCGACCGGAACTGGACGGCTGACAGCATTGCGCCGCTGATCCATGAGACCATCGATATCTTCACGCCGGCGCGCGTCATGTTCGCCAGCGACTTCCCGACGGATAAGCTGTTCAACGGTTATGCGCGGCAACTTCAAACCTACGACGAGCTGACAACCAAGTTCAGCCGACAAGAACGGGACGCGATGTTCGCGGCGAATGCGGAACGCCTTTACAGGATATAACCTCTAATGACTCCAAACCCCTTGGTGGGCGTGATTTTTCACTGGCTGGGCGGCCTCGCCTCGGCCAGCTTTTACGTGCCCTATAAACGCATCAAACTGTGGTCGTGGGAGATTTTCTGGCTGACCGGTGGCATCTTTTCGTGGGTGCTCGCGCCGTGGTTTTTTGCCTTCCTGCAAACCCAGGATCTGCTCGGTGTTCTGGGCCGTACGCCCCGCGACGAAATCATGGCCTGTATCGCCTATGGCGCGGCCTGGGGTGTCGGTGGGCTGACCTTTGGCCTGACTATGCGCTATCTCGGCCTGTCGCTGGGCATGGCGGTGGCGCTGGGCCTGTGTACCGCCATCGGTACCCTGGGCCCGCCCATCGTCACCGGCGAACTGGGTGAACTGGCCGCCAAGCCCGGCAGCCTCTATACCTTTATCGGCGTCGGCCTGGTCTTGATCGGGATTTTAGTGGTCGCACGCGCTGGCCATGCCAAGGAAAAGGAAATCCCCGGCGAAAAGGAAGGCCTGGAGGAGTTCCACCTGGTCAAGGGCCTGCTGATCGCCATCCTGTGCGGCGTGATGTCGAGCTTTTTTGCCTTCGGGCTGCAGGAAGGCGACCAGATCAAGGCCCTGTCGGCGGCGGCCGGAACCGGTCCGTTGTGGGTAGGCTTGCCGGTGCTGTGTGTGGTGCTGATCGGCGGCTTCCTGACCAACTTCATCTGGTCGGGCTATCTGATCCTGAAAAACAAGTCGGCCGGCAATTGGATCGGCAAGACGCCGACCGGTGAAAAGGTGCCTCTGCTGCCCAATTACCTGCTGGCGGCGCTTGGCGGGACCCTGTGGTACTTCCAGTTCTTCTTCTACTCGATGGGCGAAAGCCAGATGGGTGCGTTCGGCTTTTCGAGCTGGACCCTGCACATGGCGTCGATCATCCTGTTCTCGACCCTTTGGGGGTTCGCCCTGCAGGAGTGGAAGGGGACCTCGTTCAAGACCCAGGCCCTCGTCTGGCTGGGAATCGGGTTGCTGGTCGGTTCGACAGTCGTGATCGGCTACGGCAATTATGAAGCGCAGCAGACGGCCCAGATCGTACAGAAGTAACGCTGTAGAATCCCCTCTCCCCGTTTACGGGGAGAGGTTAGGGTGAGGGGCCTGGTAGGCGTCGCTGCACAATCGTCTTTGGAAGGCCCCTCAGGCTCGCCGCCCCGCGCCGATCGCGGTCACTTCGTTCCGCTCTCGTACTCTCCCCGCGGGCGGGGAGGGGTAACATAATACCTTATCCTGAGCTTACGTCATCCAGGATCCGTTCCGGTCTCTCATCACCGGCGGTGCTCAATTCAACCCCATCTAGCACCAACCCACGCACGTGCCGCGCCCACAGCCCCCAGGCCGGCGTGACCCCGAACATGGATGGTTCCGGATAGGCATCGGCCAGTTCCCCCGGCACAACCGCCGGAGCGACACCCCCGCCACGATAGCTCAGACGGATATCCTGCAGCACGACATCCTCGACCGGATGCCCGGGCAAACCCACGATCATGGCGCAATAATCCGCCAGCACATCCTCTGCCGTAAATCGCCGTACCGTTACCCGCCGGATTCCCCCAGGCCTAGCCCCTTCCGGCGCGCGCAACCGGGCGCCGATACGCAAAAACAAGGGCGCCGTCGTCACCTCTTGAAGTGTCACATCCTCGACCGTGACATCCTCGATCACCCCGCCGTCGACCGTCTCCAGCGCCAGTCCGCGCGAGCGCTCGAAGCGGCAGTTGCGAAGGGTGATGCGGCGGAAATCACCACTCGACTCCGTGCCGATCTTGATCCGCCCGGTCACCCGGTCGCGGTCCGGCGAGAGTTCCTGGGTCCGGCCGAAGGTACCGTCCAACATCGTCCCCGGATCATAGCCCGACACGACACAGCCTTCGATCAGCACATCCTCGACCGCCCGGCGCTCGCCCAAGGCAAAGGACGACTTCAGCACAATCGCATCATCGTTAGGCGTATTGACGCGGCAGCCGCGCACCACCACGCGCTTGCAGCCATCGATATCCAGACCGTCGCGGTTGGTGTCGATGGTCAGATCCTGGCAGCACAGATCGTCGCAGCCCGACGCCAGAAGCGCAAAATGACCGCCCCGGACGATGGTAATGCCTTTCAGAGTGACATTGCGGCAGCGTTTCAGGGCGATTGCCTTATTACCCAATCCCTGCATCGCGGAGACCTCGGGTGACAGTTCGGCCATGATCTCGGCGGACAGGCCGCGCATCGACAGAGGAAATTCGCCGGCCTGCTTTTTCCACTGCGAGCCCGGTCCTTCGCGGGTCAATCCGGCGCCGTCGATCAACCCTTCACCTTCGATGACGATATCGCTCAGGCCTTCGCCCCAGATCAAACTGTTGCGCCAGTGCGAATGGCCGAAGTCCTGATACAGGTCGAACGGATTGTCTTCGGGCAGGTCGTAACCCTTGCCGGGCGCCGCCTCCAGCACCGCACCGGCGCTCAGGTACAAAGTCACCCCGTTGACCAGGCGGATCGAATGGCTGAGGTAGCGTCCGGGCGGAAACAGTACGGTGCCGCCGGCGGCCGCAGCCTGGACCGCGGCGTTGATGGCGTCGGTGTCCAGGGTGACGCCGTCGCCGGAGGCGCCGAAGTCGCGGACGTTGCAGATCATGCCCCAGTACTCACGCTTTCGAGCGGCCCCAAAGCTGATCGAAACGGAAGCCTGTCAAATCCTCGACCACCTTTTTGCTCTCCTCCGACTCGGGCTCAGTCTCACCGGCGCGCAGACGTTCGACTTCATGCATCAGGATGGCATGTGTCCTGGCGTTCAGGCGGAAGGTCCACGAGATCCAGGCGCCAAGCGCCATCATCAGGATCGGGCCGCCGACCATGACAAGGACGATGGCCTGGACGGCTTCCGGTGTCTGCACAATGGCGCCCGCAGGGGTGCCCTTCGGCGGGCTGACATAGCCGCCCAAACCGATCAACCAGCCAGTAGCGACAATGGCGCCCGACTGGGCGATCTTGCGCGTAAAGGTCATGACGCCGGCGAAGATGCCTTCGCGGCGTTGTGCGGTAACGGCTTCATCAACGTCGGGCAGGTAGTTGTAGACCGACCACGGCACGAAGTTCAGCGTGCCACGCCCCAGGCCGGCCAGGATGATCGGCACGAACAGCCAGAAGATGAGCGACAGGTTGCCGCCGGTGAAAGCACTGAACAGATCGCCGTTCAAGGCGGCTAGGCCGGCGTCGAAGCCTTCCGGCCGGACCAGGTAGAAGACGTAATACAGGATCAGCGCGGCGCAGAACGCCCCTGCGGCCAGGCGGTAGGCAACCGTTGGTCCGATCTTGATGACAATGGAAATGGCGATCATCACCGATAGGAGTTGGGCGACATACATGGTGGTCATTAGCTGCGAGATGATCAGGGTGGCGCCCATCATCACCGTAGCGACGAAGATCGGGAAGGCCGTGTTGAAGATGTCCTGAGACAGGTAGCCACCGAGATAGACCGACAGGTGCTGGCGGAAGGCGCGGATGCGCAGGGTCGAGAACAGGTCACCGAACATCTTGAACGGGATCAGCAGAACCGTACTCAAATTCAGCGGCTCGGGCTGGATCAGCTTTTCGTCTTCGGTGTAGGGACGCTCCCAGGTGAACAGCACCACCAGCAGCACGACCAGCGAGAAGATGATGCCGAAGATGGCGGCCATGATCAGGAAGGTGTTGGGCGAATCCTTGCCCAACTGGCCGATAATCAGGGTCGGAAGGTAGGACGCCAGTATGGCGGACGACTGGGCGACGATCATCCGCGCCCCGGCGAACTTGGCCTTCTCTTTGTAATCCTTGGTCATTTCCGCGGCCAGGGTTTCCCATGGAATGAGGAACATGGTGTAAAGGAACTCGAAGAAGATGAAGGTCACCAGATAGTACCAGAAGGTCTGGCCGGTGATGAAGATCAGGGCGAAGCTGGGCAGCAGCGGAATGGTCAGCATCAGGAAGATCTTGCGCCGGCCAATCTTCCGCCCGATCCAGGTGTGGCGCAGATTGTCGGACACGTAACCGATCAGCGGACAGGTGATGGCTTCGATCAGCCGCGGCAGGCCGACGATCAGGGTCGCCTGCTCGATCGACAAATCGCAGAAGGTGATGAAGAAATACACCAGCCAGCCGGTAATGACCGCCTGCGCCCCGGCACCCAGCATATCGCCGGAGCCCCAGGCCCAATGGTGCACCCATGTCGTCTTCCGCGCCTGCATAACTGTACTCCCTGCTGTTAAAACCCCTCTCCCCGTTCTTCACGGGGAGAGGTTAGGGTGAGGGGCTCTTTGCTGAACGTCCCGCCGTTACGGAACCGTCAGAATAGCCCCTCACCCGATCGCCTTCGCTTTGCTCGGCTCTCGTCCTCTCCCTGTAAACGGGGAGGGGGAAAAAACTTTAGATAAACCTATGCGTAAACTCGCCCAGCGCCAGCAACGCCATCGACTGGCCATACGGCATGCTGGTCAGCGGGATGTCCTTGTAGTCCTGGATGGTGTTGAATACCGGCGTCCCGAACGATACCTGCTGCAGTTCACCGTCGTCCGAGATATGGCCGCGCACGGCCTTGACCGCCTTGATGCCCATGGCCTCATACGACTTGTGGATATAGCCCTTGCGGACCGCCTTCAGGATGCCGAAGGCAAAGCCGGCCGTGGCAGACGCCTCTTCGTAGGAGGTCTCGTCGTCCAGAATGGTCCGCCACAGGCCCGATGGCGCCTGATATTGCGCCAGGCCCTTGATCTGGGCCTCCAGGGTCTCGACCAGAAACAGGCGCAGGCCGTCGTCCTTGTCCAGGTCCAGCAGTTCAATGAACTCCGGAATCGCGATCGTCACCCAGGAATTGCCGCGCGCCCACAGGGCATTGGCGAAGTTATGCCGGCCGTCGAACGTCCAGCCGTGGAACCACAGGCCGGACTTGCGGTCGGTAAGGTACTTGATGTGCAGCATGAATTGCCGCTTGGCTTCCTCGACATAGTGCGGTCGGTCCAGCAGCAGGCCGATCTTGGCCAGCGGCAGGACCGACATCATCAGGGTGTCGTCCCACATCTGCTGGTTATTGACCGAGTTGAAGACAATGTGCTGGAAGCCGTTTTCCTCGGTGCGCGGCAGGCCGTCCATAAGCCACTCCGCCCAGATGTCGAGATAGGGCAGGTAGGTGGTGTTGCCCGTGCGCTCATAGAGGTAGGCCAGGGTCAGGAAGGGCGCCATGGTGTTGATGTTCTTCGACGGCGTACCTTCCTTGAAGCGGGCCTCAAACCAGTCGACCATGATGTCCCAGGCGGATTCGTCGCCCGAAACCTCCCAATGCTTGTAGATGCCGTAGAGGCCCACCCCGTGGGTCCATTCCCAACCGGCCCAGCCCTTGGTGTCGATGACACGCCCGTCTTCCAGATGCAGCAGGAACTGGCCGGTTTCGTCCTTGATGTTGACCAGGTTGTGGATCAGCCGGCGAATGGCGTCATCATAGTCGGCGCGGGTGGCGCCGAGCGAAGCAACATGGTGGGCAAGCAAGGACATGGAGTGCGCCTATCTCTGGTTTCTGCTGGGTTGAGGGACGGGTTCCACGGGCACGCCGCCGCGGACATTGCGCAGCACGACCAGTTTCACGGGTTCAGGGGCGTTTTGTGGCTTGCCGTCGGTGGTGACCGCGAACGTCAGGGTGTTGCTGCCATTGCCATTGAGGATGCCGGGCGGCAGAATGAAGGTCTTTTGCGGGCCGACGTGGGCAATGAAGTTGCCGACGTGCCAGCCGTTGACGAAGATCAGGATGCGCGTGCGGTTGGTAGTGCGCTGCACGCTCGGGTCGCCCATGACCAGGCCGATTTGGGTATCGTGATCCTTTGGCAGGTCGAGATTGAAATTGGTGCGCAGCCAGTAGGTGCCCGGGGCCGGCGGATCGTCGTCGACCGACGTGATTTCCCATCCGGTGGTATCGGGATAGGGACCCGTCGGCAGATACCAGCCCTCGCGCTCGCCATAGAGCCCGCCATTGTTCATCGGCCCGCGCACTAGGTCGGAAATGAACTCGCCGCCTTTATTGCCCTGGATCTTCCATAAAATCGGAAGTTTGCCCAGTTCGACCGAAATAAGGCCGCGGGCCTCTTTGTGCTCGTCGTCGGCACCCAAATCCCAGTTGTGCGCATTGTTGCGGACCATTACCGAAATCGAATGTTCGCCCGCTTTCAGCTTGGGGAGGTAGAGGTGCGACTTCATCGTCGTCTTCGGCCGCGCCTCGCCGGCATTGCCGTCGCGCTCGCCAATGAAGCGGCCGTCGATCCACACCTGGGCGACGCCGGCCGGGCCGCCATTCCAGGTAAAGTTCAGCGTTTCCGGCGACTGACCCTTGATGCGGAACTTGCCGCGATACCAGACGTCGCCGTGGTGGAAACCATAGTCGCTCATGCTGAGAACCGGCTGGCCCGCCGGCGGCTGGGTGTCCATGGTGGCAGCCGACTCTTTCAGGTCGGCGGCGCGCCACTTACTGTCGTCAAACCTGGGATCGGCTTCGGGCGAGTCCTTGCGGCGCAGCCACTGGGCCCGGGTTAGGTCGGGCAGTGTAACCGAGTCAGGTCCGGCCAGGCCTGTGGTCCACAGGGCCCCTTCCATCATCGCAAATGCGGCGGGCTGGCCATTGAAGGTCAGGCCCTCGACAGGTTTCGGCGCCCAGATCTCGAGCGTGCTCTCTTCGGCCGTATCACCCGTCAAATGCAGGGTGCCGTTGTCGAACCTGGCTGTGCGGATCAGGGCATTGCTGCGTTCCAGAACCGGGCCTTCGGGCGTGTCCTGGCGCCAGAAGGTCTTGGCGACCTCGTCCTCTGCCAGCAAGAGTTCCAGACGTTCGGTACGACTGGTTTCGATACGCACCCGGTTCATCGCTGAATGGACGTAGTTGAGGCGCAGGGTCTTGGTCTTGCCGTCCCAGACGACGGCGACATTGCCACTCAAGACCGTGATCTTGGGCTGTTTCTTGAACCGCAGGACGGTCTCGCCGTCCTCGCCGCGCGGGCCGTAGAAGAGCGCGATATCGCGCCATCCTCCATTTTCCTGGGCCTGGCGCAGGTGGGTCTGCAGTTGCGAGGTCGAATAGACCAGGTGGTGGCGTTCCAGGGCATAGTCGGCGACCAGCAGCTTGGCGTCCTGACCCTTCAGGCGCAGTGTGCCCTGCTGCGGCACGCGGAAGGTGCCGTCACGGGTGGTCAGGTCGAAGCTGAAGGGATTGTCGCCGAATTCGTCCGTCGGCTCATGGATGGCGAAGATCAGGTCACCATGTCCCTTGGGGGAACGATTGTGGTACAGTTTCACTTTTGGCGAGGACGAAGCTAGGACAGGCGCCTTGTCCATGGCGGCCAGCAGCGGTTTGGCGGCTTCGACGAACTGGCCCATCTGCTTCAGGGTATATTGCTTGTCTCGCAGGCCGCGGGCCTCATCGATGCCGGCACCGTAGTCGTAAGACGTGTAGACCACGCTCGCGGGCGTCCAGCCCCATGAGGTACCGCCAAACGCCATGTAGATCGAGTGGATCGACAGGCCGTTGATCAGGCTGGAGCCGAAGAAGGTCTTGACATATTCCGAACCGATACGCTTGGCGGTGCAGTCATAGGTGCCGATACTGCCCCAGAAGTCGAACCAGCCGCCGCCGATTTCGGCCGCGAAGCCAGGTGTGTTGGGTGAGGTCAGGGCGCCGATCTTGACCGGGTTCTTGGGGTCCGGCGCGGTGACTCCAACGGGAATCTCGGCATACATACCCCAGTTGGGCACCTTGTTGGGCTTGCCGATATCGCGGGTATTGGTGCAGCCCCCGCCGGGATAACCGTCGAAAGCGTAGATATCGACCGGACCCGGCACCGACCACGGCGTCGATGACGTCTTTGGCGTCCAGTTGGGCAGGCGCGATTGGGCATTGTGGAAGATCGGCACGGTGATGCCGTCCGCCTTGGCCTTGTCATACAGGTGCTGCATGTAGCGCTGGTGCGTCGGGGTGGTAAGGCCCAGCTCGTTTTCGATCTGGTACAAAATTACCTTACCGCCGCCGTCGGTAATTTGATGGCGCTCGACGATGGCGTTGATCTGGGTCATCCACTGATCGACGTCCTTGAGGTATTCCGGATCGTCGGTGCGGGCCAGGGCCTTTTGCCGTGCCAGGTAGCCCGGAAAGCCGCCCATCGTCAGTTCGGCATTCACATAGGGGCCGGGCCGGATGATGACGTACATGTCGAGCTCTTCGGCCATCTCAATGGCGCGCTCGACGTCGCGGATACCGGAAAAGTCGTACTGACCCGGCATGGAGGAGTGGTAGCCCCAATCCATATAGACGGCGACGCCGTTATAGCCGGTCGCCTTCATCTTTTGCAGGACGTCGCGCCACAGGGACGGCGAGGGCAGGCGGAAGGGGTGGAATTCGCCAGCCCAGATCATGACGCGCTCACCATCGATCATCAGCGAGTGCTTGTCCCAGGTGACCTGCTTGCCCTTGATCGTAGGTGCGGTGGCGGCCTCAACCGTAGCGGTTGGCTCAGACAGGACTGTGAAATGGCGCACAGCGCCGGAAACGCCGCCCAGTTCCTTGCGCGGTGTCCACGTCTTCATCCAGTCGAAGCTATCGGAATACCAGTAGCGTTTAGTCAGGTAGTCGTCGAAATAAATCCGCCAGCCCGGCTTGCCGTCCTTGTCCTTGACAGGCACCAGGGCGGGGCCTTCGATCCAGTCGCCCCAACCGGCCCAGTTGCCGCGCCGGACGATCTTCCACGGTCCCATCAATTTGTCGGCGGTGGCCAGCTCCAACTGTTTTGTCGTCTCGTTCTTGGTGATGGCGACATAGGTCTTGCCCCACGCAATGGTGAAGGTGTCGATATAGTTGCCCTGCAGACCGTCCATCGGCACGGGCGCATCGAACTTGGCCGTGGCCAGGTCGACGGCCTTGATCAGGTGAGCGCCGAACGGGCCCTTGGTGCCGCCTTTCGACAGCGAGACCACGACATAGACGCTGCCGTCCTTGTCGCGGAACCATTCCGGGGCCCAGGTATTGGTGACGCCGGGGAGATTGATCTCAGCGTCGCCGACATGATCCCAGGTCTTCAGGTCGCGGCTGCGGGCGACACCGATACGATTACCGTCCCAGGCGGTGGTGTAGACGATATAGTAGTAGCCGTCGGCAGCGTGCAGCAGGGAGGGATCGCGCAGCAAACCCTTGGGCGGCCTGTAGGCGTCCATGTTAAGCGTGGTGAATTCAACGCCGTCATAGGACGAATAGAGGCTCATCCGGTCCTGCGATGTCGCATCGAAAGCCGACATCAAAAAGGTGGTGTCGCTGCGCCGGCTGACGACAGGCGCGGCCGCTTGCGCGTTGTCTGCGCCTTGCGTCTTACGCTCGTTCTGCGAGGTAAGTCCGAAGCTGTCCATGACCGCGTCGCCATTGGCGGGCGTCTCCTGGGCAAAGGCGGGTACAGCCAGCAAACCGCCAACGGCCGCGCCCAGCAGAAGAACTTTGCGCATCGGACGGACGGGACGGGATCGCATACACCTCACCTGAACGGACGTGCCAGCCTTTTGCGAGGCTGGTCTTGCCGGCAACTTGGCATTGACAGCCCGGAAGATCAATGAAAAAATATCATTATACGTCATAATCGAGCTCAAATTCAGGCCTCCGTGATCAAAAACAATCAGACTTTTGGGATTTCGCTGGCGGCGTGTGTTTTCACCCTTGCGGCGTCAACCGCACTTGCCCAAGCTGCTCCCATGACGCAAAGCTTTACGCTATCGCCGAACGAACGCCCAGCCTATGACGCGGCAAAAGGGCAGGGTTATGTCTCGATCGAGACCGGCAACGAAGTCGCCTTTGCCGTCGCCGCAACACCCGGCGATTATCGGGTAACGGCGACCGTCGGTGCCGGGCGGACGACTGTTTGGGCTGAGGACCGCCGCCTGGTTGCCGGGCCAATCGTGGTGCCGGCGGGGCAGACACGCGAGGTCAGCTTTATCGTCAATGTCCGCAACGCGATCATGGCCAATGCCGAGCAGGATGCGACACGAGCGCCGCGGGTTGGTCTGCGCGGCGATGAACCCGGCGGCCGCAACTGGGACGACATGCTGACGATTTCGGCGTCGGGCCCGGACAAGGCGCTGTTGGCGCTGAAGGTCGAGCCTGAGCAGGTCCGGCGTTTGCTTTTGGCCGGTGACAGCACAGTGTCGGATCAGGCGGGTTCCGACTTTGCCTCGTGGGGCCAGATGCTGCCGCGCTTTGTCGGTGGCGATGTGGTTGTGGCGAACCACGCCCGCGGCGGGGAGACCCTGAAGTCGTTCGTCACCTCACTGCGCTGGGACAAGCTGCTGAGCGAGACCCGCGCAGGCGATATCGTCATCATCCAGTTCGGCCACAACGACGAAAAAAAGCAGTGGCCGCGGACCTATCTCGGCCCCGACGGCGCCTATGGCGCGTACCTGGCGGCCTTTGTCGCGGAGGTGCGCCAGCGCGGCGCGAATCCGGTTCTGGTCACGCCAGTGGCGCGGCGGTTCTTTGAAAACGGCAAGATCAGGAATACGCATGAAGGTTATGATGCCGCTGTGCGCGATACAGGGCAAACGCTGGGCGTGCCGTTGATCGACCTGACGGCGCTGTCGACGCAGTTTTACGAAAAGTTGGGACCGGAGCGGTCGGCTTTGGCCTTTGGCAACCGCGGCCAGGACAAGACACACCACAATGCCTATGGTGCCTGGGCGATGGCCTGTCTCGCGGCGGGTAAGTTGAAGACACTGGATCTGGGCCTGGCGATCGATGCGCCGGACTGTGCGCCTCACCCGGAAGGTTTCGAAATCAGCGCTACCGACTGGCCTTTGATGCGTACCCCCGAGCAACCGAAACAGGCCGCAGAGCCTGTATCAATTAAGTAAGAGGACCCCTCCGTCTCGACGCGCTTCGCCAATGGCCTGCGGCCTGGCTTGCTTGCTCGCCACCTCCCCACCTTCGGTAGGGAGGAGAAGGAAGAAAAAAGCAGATTTTCAATTACTTCTCCTCCCCATCTTGATGGGGAGGTGGCGAGCAAGTGAGGCCCTTAAGGGCCGAAACGCGTCGAGACGGAGGGGGCCCCTTAGCCGCATTCAGACCCTTTCAGGAGAACCCCATGGAAACCATCGCCTTCACCATGCAACTCAAGCCCGGCTTCGAAGCCGAGTACCAAAAGCGCCACGATGAGATCTGGCCGGAGCTGTCGGACCTGTTGCATCAGGCGGGTGTTTTCGACTATTCGATCTTCCTCGACGAAAAGAGCTTGACCCTGTTTGGCGTGCTCAAACGCACCGAAAACCACACCATGGACGAACTGCCCGGTACGCCGCTGATGAAGACATGGTGGGCCTATATGGCCGACATCATGGACACCAATCCGGACAACTCGCCGGTCGTAACTCCGCTGAAATCCGTCTTCTACATGGCGTAAAGCCGCTTGCCTTCGAACAAGGCGCGGGCTTAATGGCGAACTTCTTTTCAGGAGTGACGCGCATGACTCGCCCGCTGTGGACCTTTGATGAACTGGCCAGGGCCACGGGCGGTACCCTGACCGGAGTCGGTAACATCACCGAAGCCCGTGGTATCAATTTCGACAGCCGCGGCTTGGAGCCAGGCGACATCTTCCTGGCGCTGCAAGGTGTGCGCGACGGCCATGATTTCGTGGCGCAGGCTTTCGGGTCCGGCGCCGTCCTGGCCGTCACCCGCCGGCCGATCGATGGCGGCGCCTGCCTGCTGGTGCCCGACGTCCAGACGGCCCTGGAGGACATCGCCGTCTTCGCCCGTAACCGCGCCCCCCAAACACGCCGAGGCGGGGTCACTGGCAGCGTTGGCAAGACCAGCGTAACCCAGATGGTCATGCAGGGCCTGCAGCAGGCCGGCCGCGCCCACTCGGCGATCAAGAGTTTCAACAACCACATCGGCGTGCCCCTGACCCTGGCGCGGATGCCGGCCGACACCGAACGTGCCGTGTTCGAGATCGGCATGAACCATGCCGATGAGATCACCCCCCTGTCGGAATTCGTCGCCCCGCAGGCCGTGGTCATCACCACGGTCGGCGCCGTTCATACCGAAAACTTCCCCGACGGCGAGGCCGGCGTCGCCGCCGCAAAAGCCGAAATCTTCGATGGCCTGGTGCCGGGTGGCCTGGCCATCCTCAATGCCGACAACCGCTGGTTCGATTTCCTCAGCACCAAGGCGCGCGGTTCGGGCGCCCTGGTTGCGGCGTTTGGCGAAATCGGCGGGGTCGATGCGCAACTGATTGAACACCGCGTCAATGGTGATCGCGCTTCGGTCGCCGCGCGGTTCCATGGCCGTGACATCGTATTCTCGTTGTCCCACACCGGCCGTCACCAGGCGGTCAATGCCCTGGCGGCGCTGCTGATGCTGGAGGCGCTCGACGTCGATCTCGACACCTCGCTTCTGGCGCTGGAATCCTTCGCCACCCTGGAAGGCCGTGGCCGGGTCATCACCAAGCCGTTCAAGGGCGGCGAGCTGACGATTATCGACGAAAGCTACAACGCCAACCCGGTCTCGATGACCGCGACCCTCGCCAGCCTGGGCCAGTGCGAAACCTCGGGCCGCAAGGTGGCGGTGCTGACCGACATGTTGGAACTGGGCGTCGACGAAGCCGCTCAGCACGCCGGTCTGGCTGAGGCGGTGGTGGCGTCGGGTGTCGACACCGTCTATCTCGCCGGGCCGTTGATGAAGAATCTGTGGGACGCCTTGCCGGAACCGCTGAAAGGCGGCTATGCGGCAACGGCGGCGGAACTGCTGCCGGCGGTGATCGATGGCCTGCAAGCGGGTGATGCGGTCATGTTGAAAGGCTCGAACGGCTCCAAGGCCGGCCTGATCGTGAAGGCACTTCTGGAGGGGTATTAAAATACCTCTCCCCGCGTGCGGGGAGAGGACGAGAGCCGAGCGAAGCGTGGGCGATCGGGTGAGGGGCCTTCAGAGGATGGAGTGCTCGGAAGACGCCCCGCCCCTCACCCTAACCTCTCCCCGTGAAGAACGGGGAGAGGGGGATTCACAGCGTTTTGCGGATGCCGCCTCACGCCGCGCTTGAGCCTGAGCGCCCTGTGCGATAAGGGGTGTCAAACGACGCACCGGGGGATAGTGAGTCGCAACAAGCCGCTCTTAGACGGCGTTCACAAAGGCGTTGAATGTTTTATCTGCTGTATGAGCACTTTGCGGCATCGGGCGAGCACTGGCCGTTGATCAATCTGATGAAATATCAGACGGTGCGCATCTTCCTGGCCATGATTACGGCCATGATCGTTGCTGTCGCCATGGGCTCGCGCTTCATCCGCTGGATGCGCGCCAAGCAGGGCAAGGGCCAGCCGATCCGCGAGGACGGCCCGCAGAGCCATCTTCTCACCAAGAAGGGCACGCCCACCATGGGCGGTCTGATGATTCTGGCCGGGATCGCCGTCGGCACGGTGTTGTGGACCGACCTGCGCTCCGTCGCCGCCTGGGTCGTCTTCGGTGTCACCATGGCCTACGGCCTGCTCGGCTTCATCGACGACTATGCCAAGGTCACCAAACAGACCTCGGCCGGCCTGTCCGGGCCGCAGAAACTGATCGTCCAGGCCCTGATCGCCGTCGCCGCGGTCGCAGCCCTGGTCTATCTGGCGCCTCAACATCCCGACGCCCTGCCGGGTCTGCAAACCACCCTGACCTTCCCGGTCGCCAAGAACTTCATGTTCAATCTCGGCATCTTCTATCTTGCCTGGGGCGCGTTCGTGATCGTTGGCGCGTCAAACGCTGTCAACATGACCGATGGCCTGGACGGCCTGGCCATCGTGCCGGTGATGATGGCCGCCGGCGCCTTCGCCCTGATCGCCTACCTGGTTGGCAACTACAATTTCGCCAACTACCTGATCATCCATTTCGTGCCGGGTTCGGGTGAAGTCGCCGTCATCTGCGCGGCCATCATCGGCGGCGGCATGGGCTTTCTGTGGTACAATGCCCCTCCGGCCAAGATCTTCATGGGCGACACCGGGTCGCTGGCCCTGGGCGGCGGCCTCGGTGCCGTGGCCGTGGCAATCAAGCACGAGATCGTCCTGGCCATTATCGGCGGGCTGTTCGTCATGGAAGCCCTGTCGGTCATGATCCAGATCGGCTATTTCAAGCTGACGAAGAAGCGGGTCTTCCTGATGGCGCCGATCCACCACCATTTCGAAAAACTGGGCTGGGCGGAATCGACCGTGGTGATCCGCTTCTGGATCGTCGCGGCCATGCTGGCCATGCTTGGCCTGGCCACCCTGAAGATCAGATAGTCCGGAGCTGTTGCGTGATCCCTGTCAAAGGTTTTGAAGGCAAGCGTGTCGCCATTTTCGGCCTGGGCCGGTCAGGCTTGTCGGCAGCGCGCGCGCTGAAGGCTGGCGGCGCGGAACCGGTTCTGTGGGACGACAAGGTCGCCTCAACCGCCGCCGCCATGAAGGAAGGCTTTACGGTTGAGGACCTGAAAAAGGCCGATTGGGCCGAGTTCGACGCTCTGATGCTGTCGCCGGGCGTACCCCTGACCCACCCGGAGCCGCACTGGACGGTCAAGGCCGCCAAGGCTGCCAATGTCCAGGTCCTGGGCGATATCGAGCTGTTCGCCCGCACCCTGGCGCGGTTTCCGGCGCGTAACCGGCCCAAGACCATTGCCATTACCGGCACCAATGGCAAGTCGACGACAACCGCGCTGATCGGTCATGTCCTGAAATCGGCGGGCAAGAACGTCCATGTCGGTGGCAATATCGGCATCGGCGTTCTGGATCTCGATGAGATGCAGCCGGGTTCGATCTATGTCATCGAAACCTCGTCCTATCAGCTCGACCTGACTCTGACTTTCAAGCCCGACGTCGCCATCCTGATGAACCTGTCGCCCGATCACCTGGATCGCCACGGCGGCATGGACGGTTACATCGCGGCGAAAAAACGCATCTTCATGAACCAGGACAAGGGCCAGACGGCGGTTGTCGGTGCCGATGACGACTATTCGGCAGCGCTGATTTCGGACATGCGGGTCAGTCATCCGGCGAAACTGATCGGCATTTCATCGCGTCGCGTCGTCGGCGACGGCGTCTACGCCTTGAACGGCGCGTTGTATGACGCCACCGGTGCGCGGGCACGACATATCATTGACCTTAAGACAGTACGCACCCTGACCGGTCGCCACAACTGGCAGAACGCGGCGGCGGCCTTCAGCGCGTGCACGGCGATAGGCCTGACGGCCGACCAGATCGTAACGGGCATGCGATCCTTCCCGGGTCTGGCGCACCGCATGCAGGAGATCGGCCGCATCGGCAAGGTCCGCTTCATCAACGACTCCAAGGCGACCAATGCCGACGCGGCGCGCCAGGCGATGTCGAGCTTCGACAAATTCTACTGGATCGCCGGCGGCAAGGCCAAGGCCGGCGGCATCGACGAACTGCGCGACCTGTATCCGCGGGTGAAACACGCCTTCCTGATCGGCGAGGCGGCGGAGCTGTTCGAAAAAACCATCGGCAGCGGGGCGCCGTGCACGCAGTCGCGGCTGCTGTTTACGGCTACTGCCCAGGCCTATGCCGAGGCGGAAAAATCCGGACGCGAAGAGATCGTGCTGTTCTCGCCGGCCTGCGCCAGCTTCGATCAGTTCGCTGACTTCGAAGCGCGCGGCGATGCTTTCCGGGATGCGGTCGACGAGATATCCAAATCTGTGGCTGTTGCCGGCGTCCAGGATATCGGGGCGTAGGCGAGCCTTCCTTCTCCCCGCGTGCGGGGAGAAGTGTCCCAGGCGGGAATACCCGTCAATGCCGACAGCTCCTTCTCCCCGCGTGCGGGGAGAAGTGGCCCGAAGGGCCGATGAGGGGCATACTGAATGTTCGGTTGTCCTCCGAAACTTCAGAAAAGCCCCTCAGGCTCGTCGCTCCGCGCCGATCGATCGCGATTCGCTCGGCTCTCGTCCTCCACCCGGAGAAGAAACGGTCAGAAGGAAAAGACTAGAGCGCAATCCGATAAAGTGTGACGCACGTTTCGGATAAATTGCGCGACAAAACAAAAACTTAGAGCGGGGTTTTGATTCCATCAAAACGCATACCGCTCTAAGGCGTCACGAATTTCGTCGCCCAGGCGCCCGGCTTGACCGCCCCCCTGCGAACCGTGAGACCGCTTAACTGTTGAACTTGGTTTGAGGCTGAAGACTCAGGGTCATTGGCTTGCGCATGTTTCTTAATCCAATCTTAACCCTGATGCGGTGAATCCTGACCTTCGTCTGTTCGTGTAATTGCAAGTAGCGTCATGACCCAGGCCTATGCCCACCCCTTTACCCGGACCGACCGTTCGCCAACCGCCATGTGGTGGTGGACCTTGGACCGTGTCACCCTGGCGCTCGTCCTGATCCTGCTGATGCTGGGCTTCTTCTTCTCGTTTTCGTCAAGCCCGGTCGCCGCCCCGCATACCGATCCGTATGACGCCTTCTATTACACCAAGCGCCACTTCGTGTTCGCCATATTGACGGCCGTCGGCATGATCTTTGTGTCGATGTTGTCGCTGAAAGGCGTCAAGCGGGTCAGTGTATTGTTCTTTGCCGGCGCCATCTGCATCATGGCGCTGCTGCCGGTCATCGGTCACGAAGCCAAGGGCGGCACGCGCTGGGTGAATCTCGGCCCCGTTGCCCTGCAGCCTTCGGAATTTCTCAAGCCGGCCCTGATCGTGCTTATCGCCTGGATGTTCTCCGAAGGCCAGAAGGGGAAGGGCGTGCCTGGCGTAACCGTCGCCTTCCTGCTCTATTCCGTCGCTATCGGCCTGTTGCTGATCCAGCCCGATGTCGGTCAGTCGATCCTGATCACCTGCGTCTTCGGTGCCTGCTTTTTTATCTCCGGCGTGCCGTTCCGCTGGATCATCGGCATGCTGGCCACTGCCGTCACCGGCCTGGTCGGGCTGTTCTTTCTTCAGCCGCACTTTCGCAACCGCTTGCTGGGTTTTTTCAATCCCGACGCCGACAGCGGCTACCAGGTCAACAGCGCCAAGGCGGCCATTTCCAATGGCGGGCTGTGGGGTCAGGGGCTCAACGAAGGCGTGATGAAAAAGCGCATTCCCGACCTGCATACCGACTTCATCTATTCGGTGGTCGGCGAGGAATACGGCCTGTGGCTGACCCTGATCCTGATTGGCATTTTCGGCTTTCTGATTGTGCGCGGCCTGCTGAAATCCATGGCCATGCAAGATCCCTTCCGCCAGATCGCCACCTCAGGCCTGTACATTATGCTGGGTATGCAGGTGCTCATCAATGTCAGCGTCAATCTGGGCCTGATTCCGCCCAAGGGCATGACCCTGCCGTTCATCTCCTACGGCGGCTCGTCGATGCTGGCCATGGGCGTGACCTTTGGCTTTATCCTGGCCCTGACGCGCAAACGTCAGGAAGAGGTGCCCCTGGACGATCCTACCAAGTGGTGACTTGTCCGGCGTGACGGCGTACAATGATGCTGTCATCTTCCGGAGGGCCCCACATGACGGCTTTCAATGCTGTGCGTTTCAAAGTTAAGCCCGGCCGCGAGGAAGCGTTCCTCGAAGCCCACCGCACCACGGTTGCCGCCTGGCCGGGTCTGCGTCACGCCAATATGATCAGGACCGGTGAAGGCACCTACTGTATCATAGCCGAGTGGGAGAGCCTGGACACCATGGCCGCCGCCCGGCCACAGATGATCGCGACTCTCGATTCCTTCCGCGACACCCTGGAGACCCTGGAAGGCGGCGGAGTCACCGATGCCGTGTCCGGACCGGTGGTGCTGGCATTGAAATAGCGGCGGAAAGGCCGGTGGCGCAATTGCGGCGCAGCGCGATTCCCGGCTACAACAGCGCAACTTCCAGTTCCGGTGAGACATAACTTGGCCAAGCCACCAAAACCGCGCCGCAAGGCCTCGTCCTTTGCCGCAACGCCCCTGGCCGTGGTGGCCGCCGGCGGTACCGGCGGGCACATGTTCCCTGCCGAAGCCCTGGCGCGTGAACTGATCGCCCGCGGTTGGCAAGTCGTGCTGGCGTCCGATGCCCGCGGCGCCGCCTATGCTGACAAGTTCCCGGCCATCGAGCGCCTGTCGCTGGAAGCGGCGACCTTCAGGGCCGGCGATCCCATCGGCATGGCGCGCGCCGCCATCAAGATCGCGCTGGGTACATTGCAGGCGCGCAAAGCCTTTGCCCGGCTGAAGCCGTGGGCGGTCATCGGTTTCGGCGGCTATCCGTCCTATCCGGCGCTGCTGGCGGCGCTGGGCAGGAAGGATGTCACGCTTATCCACGAACAGAATTCGGTGCTGGGCCGTTCCAACCGGCAACTGGTCAAGAAGGTCGACGCCGTCGCCTGCGCCTTCCCGGTGCTGCGCATGGCGCCGCCGGAGCTGGAAGGCAAGGTCCAGGTCGTCGGCAACCCGGTACGGCCGGATATCCAGGCCTTGTATGACGAACCCTATCCGGCAATCGACAAGACCATCCGTATCCTGGTTACCGGAGGCTCCCAGGGGGCCAGGATTTTGTCTGAAAGGGTGCCGCAGGCCCTGGCGTCGCTACCGATCTCGATCCGCATCAATCTTGAGGTTGAACAACAGGCCCGTGCCGAACAGGCGCAAGCCGCCGCCAAGGTCTATCGCGACGCTGAAATCCATGCCGAGGTTTCGCCCTTCTTTTCCGACATGGCAGAGCGCCTGGGCCGGGCGCATATCGTCATCGGCCGCTCCGGCGCTTCGACCGTTTGCGAGCTGGCTGTGGCCGGAAAGCCCGCCATCCTGATCCCGCTCAAGATCGCTGCCGACGATCACCAGACCTACAATGCGGAGGTGCTTAAGGAGGGCAAGGCGGCCATTGTCATCCCCGAGGACGATGCCACGGTCGAACGCCTGGCTGAGGAGATCCGGACGATGATCGAAGGCGCGGCCTTGCTGCCGATGCGCGCTAAGGCGGCTAAGTCGGTCGCCCGGCCGGATGCTGCCAAGCTCTTGGCCGATCTGGTCGAACGCACCGCAGGCAAGATCAGGCAAGGTCCTGCCTAATACCAAGCCTCATAAAGAATGACGCTTGGTATTCGCTTTTTTAAGCTCAAGCGCCGGACTAGGCGCCCCCCATGGCTCCTCGCAAAAGCTCGGGCGCCCGAAGTACGTTCTCTGGCGCCCTTGCCAACCCACGATGAGTCAAGATTTTCGCGGGTTGGTGTAAGCTGCCCTTCCGGAGAATTTAATCCCCCCACCGAAGTTGGAGCACAGCATCAGCATCGATGCCTTAAGCTGTAACCCTGACGTCCCTCTTTAAGGCGACTTATCGCTTGCAAGTTTACACGCTCTGAGGAGTAGTGCGTGGGGCTTAAAGCGCAATCCGATAGGGTGGACACCACTTTTCGGAAAAATTGCGCGACAAAACAAAAACTTAGAGCGGGATGAGTTTTGATTCCATCAAAACTCATCCCGCTCTAGAATCGAGACGGTTTGGAAAACGCATGGCAAACGATGGTCTGACGCGAGGGTTCATGCAAAGGGTCGGGTTTGTGATCCTGGCGGTGGCGGGGACCCTTCTGGCCTACCACCTGATGAACCTGTGGATCATCATTTTCGGTGCCATAGTGATTGCCGTCGTCCTGCGCGGTATCGCCGAACCCACGATGAACGTCTTCAAACTCAATGCTTCCCTGGCGGTCCTTGCTGCGGTGCTGCTTGTCATCGGCATTGTTGCCACCACATTCTACCTGTTCGGCCGCGATATCGTTGCCCAGGTCCAGATCCTCTCCAAGCAACTGCCTGTTGCGTGGGCGGAATTACAGACCCGGCTCGAGGCGGCGGGCTTAAGCGACGAAGTCCAGGCCCAGATCGACGCGCTCGGTGATCAAGCCGGCGGTGTCGCCTCAAAGATCCCTCAGTTGGCAGGCAACCTTTTGTCGGGTGTGGCCAATTTCGTTGTCGCGCTGATCGCCGGCATATTGCTGGCCATCCATCCCGGCCAGTACCGCGATGGCATCGTCTTCCTGTTCCCCGACAGTTACAAGTCGCGCGTAAAGGACTCGCTCAATATCGCCGGCAAGGCGCTGCAGCTGTGGTTTCTCGGCCAGTTCGTCTCAATGATCGTCGTGGGCGTCATGACCGGTGTCGGTCTTTGGGTTATGGGCGTTCCGTCGGCGTTGGCGCTGGGCATGATGTCTGGACTGGCCCAGTTCGTCCCAATCGTCGGTCCCGTGATCTCGGCCGGGCCGGGCCTGTTGTTGGCGAGCGCAGCCGGTCTGGACAAGTTCCTCTATGCCCTGATCCTCTATGTCGGGGTATCCCAATTGGAAAGCAATCTGATCACGCCGGCCGTGCAGAACCGCATCTCATCGGTGCCCATGGTGCTGACCCTGTTTGCCGTGGTCGGTTTCGCCGGCTTGCTGGGGCCCATTGGCATCCTCTACGCCATGCCGCTGACCGTTGTCCTCTACACTCTGGTCATGCGCTTTTATAGGGGCGAAGACTTAAGCAAGAAGAAAGGTGCAACGACATCTGTCGCGGAGTCCACCCCAGAGTCTGCTCCAGAATCCGGCACGCCGAAACCCCGCCGACGCAAGCCCGCCTGAATCCGGCGACAAATCCGCTTTCCCTCCGCGTCAAGTTTTGTTAGGCTGGGTCCAACAATGAAACTAGAAAGGGAAACGCCGTGCTCGGATTGATGATGGATGGGCCTCTGCTCATTTCCGCTATTCTTGACTATGCTGCCAAGTATCACCCCGCCAAGGAGATCGTTTCCCGCAACGAGGATTCGACCCTGCACCGGTACACCTATGCCGATGCCGGCAAGCGGGCAGCCAAGCTGGCCCACGCCTTGAAGAAACTGGGTCTTGTGCCGGGCGACCGCATCGCCACCCTGGCCTGGAACAATTACCGCCATTTCGAGCTGTATTACGGGGCACCCGGCGCTGGTTTCATCTGCCATACGGTCAATCCGCGCCTGTTCCGAGAACAGATAGAATTCATCATCAACGACGCCCAGGATCAGTACATCTTCACAGATCCATGCTTTGCGCCGCTGGTCGAGGCGATGATCATCAACCTCCCCAGCGTCAAGGGTGTGGTTGTGATGGGCAGCCGCGAACAGATGCCGGGAAATATCCTGCATCGCGCCCTGTGTTACGAAGACCTCATCGCCGGCGAGCCCGACCATTATGACTGGCCCCAGTTCGACGAACGAACAGCGGCGGGCCTGTGCTACACCTCGGGGACCACAGGTCATCCGAAGGGCGTCCTGTACTCCCATCGGTCGACAGTGCTGCACGCCATGGTGCTCAACCAGCCCGGCTTGTTCGGCTTTACGTCGGACGAAGCAGTCATGCCGGTGGTACCGATGTTCCACGTCAATGCCTGGGGCGTGCCCTATTCGGCGGCTATAGCCGGGGCCCGCCTGGTCCTGCCGGGACCGCGGCTTGACGGTCCGGGCCTGCTGGAAATTATTCGCGCTGAGGGCGTGACTGTCTCGGCCGGTGTGCCGACCATCTGGATGAACCTGCTCAACCACTGCGACCAGGTCGGCCAGTCGGTGGCGCCGCTGCGCCGCGTCGTAATCGGCGGCGCAGCCTGTCCGCAGGTCCTGATCGAACGTTTCGCAGCGCATAAGGCGCTGGCCGTCCATGCCTGGGGGATGACCGAGACCTCGCCTCTGGGTTCGGTCAGCATCCTGTCGTCGAACCACGACGGTTTGAGCGCCGACGACAAGATGAAGCTGCTGCTGAAGCAGGGCCGGGCGCCCTTCGGCATCGAGATGCGTATCACGGGAGCCGATGGCAAGGCGCTGCCGTGGGATGGCACGGCGCGCGGTGAACTGGAGGTGCGCGGGCCGTGGATCGTTTCGGGCTATTACAACAACGCCGATACGGACCAGTTTACGGCGGACGGCTGGTTCCGTACCGGCGATATTGCGACCATCGATCGCGAAGGCTTTATGAACATTGTCGACCGCTCGAAGGACGTTATCAAGACCGGCGGCGAGTGGATCAGCTCGATCGAGCTGGAGAACCTGGCCCTGCAGCACCCCAGCGTGCGCGAGGCAGCGGTGATTGCGCGGATGGATTCGAAATGGAGCGAGCGCCCACGCTATATCCTGGCCCTGCATCCGGATAAGACGATCACGGGTGCAGACCTGCGCAAGGTCATCGAACCGCACGTCGCCCGGTGGTGGATTCCGGAGGACTTTATCGTGGTCGACGAGATTCCGCACACGGCGACGGGGAAGATCCTGAAAACCAAGCTGCGCGAGCTCTATGGTATGGAGCATCATCCCCTGGCG
The DNA here is from genome assembly GCF_000495835.1 of Asticcacaulis sp. AC402. Classification (GTDB taxonomy): domain Bacteria; phylum Pseudomonadota; class Alphaproteobacteria; order Caulobacterales; family Caulobacteraceae; genus Asticcacaulis. Next base: position 216,858 of record NZ_AWGC01000012.1, on the reverse strand, counting down.
CAGAAGCTGTAGGTTTTCTTGCCAGGCTCTTAGACTGATCGTAGACTGGAGCAGAGGGGGCCTTGCCATGACCTATTTTCTGCTGCCTTTGCGGAAATATACCGAATTCTCCGGACGGGCCAGGCGCGCCGAGTTCTGGCAATGGCTTGTCTTCGCTCAATTGGTATGTATTGGCATTTTGGTACTCGCACTGGCTGTGCCGGAGCCGATATCTATTGTATTTGGCATCCTGAGCATAATCGTGCCGCTAGCGCTCGTGGTTCCGAGCCTGGCGGTTGCCGTTCGCCGCATGCACGACACCAATCGATCGGGCGGGTGGGTCATTTATCTCGTCGTGGTGCCGGTAGTAATTCAGTACGCCTCGTCGATTGTGTATTACGCCGTTCTGTTTACTTCACGAGGTGCCGTTCCGGCGGATGAGTCCAAGGAAGTGCTCAGTCTTGGCGTTTTCGCCTTTATCGCCGCGCTTCTGCTGCCGGTTCTCATCTTTCTGCTTCAGGACAGCACTCGCGGCGACAACCGCTTCGGCCCCGATCCCAAGGGTCGTTCCGCGGCACCCTCTGTAACCTGAGTTACACCAACCCGCGAAATTCTTGACTCACTGCGGGTTGGCAAGCGCGCCAAAGAACGTTCTTGCGCGCCCGAGCTTTTGCGAGGAGCCCTGGGGGGCGCATAGTCCGGCGTTTGAGCTGAAAAAATGCGAATACCAAGCGTCATGCTTTATGAGGCTTGGTATCACTTCCCCATACGGCGGCGCGACGGCAGCTTGTCCTCTGACTCCAGGTAATGCTGGACGTCCTCCTCTGGCATCGGACGGGCGAAGTAATAGCCCTGGACGAAGGTACAGCCCAAATCTGTCAGCGCCTCCAGTTGCGCCGCCGTTTCGACGCCTTCCAGCACGCAGTCCAGGCCCATATCGGTGCAAAGAGCGCTCAGCGACTTGACGATCTTGTGCGACACGGGGTTCGTCGTCACGTCGGCGACGAAGCTGCGGTCGACCTTGATCTTGTCCAGCGCGAGGCGGTGGACGTGGCTCAGCGACGAATAGCCAGTGCCGAAATCGTCGAGCGAGATTCCCACCCCCAGCGCCCGGAAAGCGATGACCGCCGCGCGCGCCTGCTGGAAATCATAGGAGATCGAGGTCTCGGTGATCTCGAAATCGATCCGCTTGGGCGAGACGCCGCTTTGGTTGATCAGGGCAATGATCTGAATAACGCTCTCGGCCTGGGAAATATCATGGGCTGACAGGTTGAACGAGATACGCACGGTTTGCGGCCACTGCGCCGCTGCCCGCAAGGCCTTGCCCAGGAGGATCAGGCTCAGGGCGCGGACCTGGCCATTGCGTTCGGCCACCGGTATGAAGTCACCCGGACCGACGGCCCCCAGGATCGGACTGTTCCACCGTGCCAGGGCTTCGAAGGTCGAGGCGCGGCCCGTGCGGGTGTCGACGATCGGCTGATAGACCAGCGACATTTCGTTGTCGAAGTCGGCCGCCTGCAGAGCCTGTTCGATGACGCCGTGGCTGCGAATCTGTTCCTCGTGCCGGCTGGAAAAGACCACCACCTGCCCGCGCTGGGTACGCTTTGCGTGATAGAGGGCATAGTCAGCGCGTTCGAACAGCGATTCCGGCGACTGGGCCGTGTCCGGATAGCGCGCGACTCCGATCGAGGCGCCGAGATGAGCGTTACTGCCTCCAATGGCGAAGGGCAGGCGGATGGCTTCGATCAGGGTCGTAGAGAAGGCCTTCAAACGGTCCTCGGTCGGATCGTTAGCCATAATGAAGCCGAACTCGTCGCCGCCCAGACGCGCCAGGGTCAGGTCTTTGCCGGCGGTCCTGCTCAGCCGCCGACCGACCTCGGCGAGGACGCGGTCGCCGGTCATGTGGCCATAGGTGTCGTTGACCGGCTTGAAACCATCCAGGTCAATAATGCCGACGGCAAAGCTGCGGCCGCTGGCGACGGCCTCGGCGTGATAGCGTTCCAGTTCGGTGAAGAACCAGCGCCGGTTGGGCAGGTCTGTCAGGCTGTCGAGGTTGGCGATGCGGAAATTCTCGTCGGACAGACGCCGGGTCTCGGCCTGGGATTCGACCAACCGGGCGAAGTCGCGCGAATAGACCATCAGAATCATGATCATGGCCACGGAGACCAGGGCCAGGTTGATCGAAATGGCCTTCAGGCTGTCGTGGCCTTCGAGGAAGAAAAACAGGACAAAGGGAATGTTGGCAAACAAGGTCACGGCCAGCGCGGCCGGCCGCAGGTGCATCAGGCAAAAGACGCAGCCGATCACCGTCAGTGCCAGGCAGAACACGACCTGGCCGCGGGCATAGGCGTCACCATAGGGATACAGCAGCAGTGCCCAGATCGTGAAGCCGAGTGTCAATCCGACGGCCAGTCCGGTGGTCGCGCGCATGGCCTTGATGATGTAGGTGTCGCTGAACACCTTGTGTCGACTGCGCCACCACCAGACGCAGCGCACACCGCACAGAGTACACAGGGCGCTCGGAAAGTACACGCCCAGCCAGTCCGGAGCGAAGCGCGTGAAGGTCCAGGCGGCGGCCAGAGAATTGGTGGTGAGGATAAAGTAGAGGAGGGGGATCTGTTTGGAAAAAGCGTCGAACTGCGCCCGCACCAACGGCATGTTGTCGGTCGGGATACGGAACAGGTTGATAAAGGCAACGAACAGGCGCTTCAAACGCGAATCCCGACAGGGTTAGATCACGGAGGCGCGGAACTCCGTGCCAAAAAACGAAACTATCAAAACAGTGTATATATTCCGTTAGAGCGCAATCAGATAAAGTTGACGCCATCGCACGGGCGTCCCCGTTTTCGGATAAATTGCGCAACACAACAAAAACTTAGAGCGGGGTTTTGATTCCATCAAAACGCATCCCGTTCCAGTCTCACGCTTCAGCTAATTCCGAACGTAAAGCGTTTGGCAAGGCCAAGCGGCCGTCCGAGCCTATGCGAGGAGCCATGCGGCGTTTGAGCTGAATCAAGCCGCCAGATTGTCCATCTCGCGCTTGACCTTCTCCGATTCCTGCACGACCTCGGCGAAGGTGGCCGAAATGGTGTCGAGGCTGTCGTTGATGTCGCGGACGGCGCCCACGGCGACCTGCATGTTGTGGGTGATCTCGTGCGTTGCCGCCGTCTGCTGTTCCAGGGTACCGGCCACGGAGGTGACATTGTCCAGAACGCCGGTCAATGACCCCGAAATCAGGCCCAGCGTGTCGACGACTTCGCTGGTAACCGACTGCATGGTGGCAATTTCGCTGGCGATGGTCTTGGTCGAGTTGGCGGCCTGGTTGGCCAGATTCTTGACCTCTGACGCAACGACAGCTAAGCCGCGGCCGGCTTCTCCGGCGCGGGCGGATTCGATCGTTGCATTCAGTGCCAGCAGGTTGATCTGGCCGGCAATGTCCTGGATCAGAGTGACAATATTGGTCATGGCGGCGGCCGAGCGATTCAGGGCGCCGGCCGAGGCGCTGGCGGTCTCGGCGTGGCGAAAGACGCCTTCGACGCTGCCGCGGGCCTGGAGGAAGTTGGGGTTTGCCGTCAGGATGCGGCCCTCCGGCGTGAACTCGATCACTGCCTGGGTGGCATTCAACGCGTCCAGAATGGCGTGCTGATCGGAGTCGGCCTTCTTGAAGAACATGCACTTCCCCGTAACAGGAAGCGTGTGTTTCACAGGCGATTCATAGCCTCCCGAGGTTAAGGGGTAAAAGACTTTGGTTAACAACTGGTTGATCGGCTTTTTTTGAGGTGTCCAACAATTTTTTCAGCTCTATCGGAAGCTCGAACTGATTTGAGATGACCTGTGATTTTACAGGAATGGTCTCGACGAAACCAGCTGATGATTTAGCCACTGAACAGTAGAAAAGTTTTTACTTCTACATTCCTAAGATGGAAAAACTCGCGCAGTATTGCACATTTTCCGCTTGAGAGGAGAGGTTCAAGTCCACACACGGTGTCATGGGACAGGTTAAGCCACGGTACTTTGAGTTGTATTAAGGGGCCGTCCGCACCGGCGGCAATGCATTGCACAGATCGAGCGCCCCGGCAGCACGGACAAAGAAGGCACCGCTGCGATTGGCCCGCGCCGACAGCCAGGCATCAAAGGTCGGGGTGTGACTTTCCATGATCTGCCACCGCGGCTGTTCCCCTGCGGCCAGGTCGGCGGCGATGCGGGCTGAGACGATTTTTACCCGCTCGCTGTCATTCTTGTAAAAGCCCAGCGCCTCGCTGCCACGCGGCCGGGCCGTCAGGTACTCCATGCCCGAGACGATGCGCCCGACCACGGCCAGGTTGCGGTCGAGATGGCGCGGGGCGTGGCCCATGATGGTGTAGAGTTGGGTGGCCGATCCGGTATCGGGGGCGACGTCGCGCGCCACGCCGATCAGGCCGTAACAATGGACCAGCCAGGCGTCCTTGCCGTCGGTCGCCACCGGCCAGGAGGCGACATGGCCGGCCTTTTTGGCATAGGTGTCGCGCCATGGTAGCGGTTTGAACTTCAATCCCTTCAGCGGCAGGTCATATTCCGCTGGGGGATTTTCGTCGATGCCCGTGGGCTTGGTCGGGTCCTCATCGGGGCGTCCCCACTGGACGACGTAATTGTCCTGAACACGCAGGATGACGGCGCCGTCGAAATAGCCGCTGCGCACCAGTTGGCGAATATTGGCGACATGGACCGGCGCAAAATCGGGTGCCAACTGGTAGATGACCTTGCCGCCATCGGCCAGGGTCATGATCACCAGGTCCTCGGCGGCGATGGTGCGCCATGCCGCTGGGCCCGAGGCATCGATAATGTCCTGCGGCGCGGGCGGTTCCTTCGGCTTGTCCTGTGCCGTCGCCGGCCCCGCCAGCACCAGCGCCGCAATAAGAACTGCCGAGAACGTCTTGCCTGCCCGGATATTCATGCCAGCCTCCTGCGGTTCATCTGCAGTTTAACCCTCAGCACGCGCGACGCAAGCTGAAAAAGTCGAGGCCTCCGCCATGACGCCGTTCTGTCATCGTTGACCGACTTAAGCGCGGCACATTAATTACACGGCCAACCTCCAGCTTTTTTACTCATACCAAGCCTCATAAAGAATGACGCTTGGTGTTCGCTTTTTTTCAGCTCAAGCGCCGGACTAGGCGTCCCCCATGGCGCCTCGCAAAAGCTCGGGCGCGCCAGAACGTTCTTTGGCGCGCTTGCCAACCCACGATGAGTCAAGATCTTCGCGGGTTGGTAACAGTACCTTACCCGCTCAGTACCTTGCCCGTGGGACCGAATTTCCTAAGTCACGTCGTTTGGTCGTGGTAGCGGTGTATCGATGCAGGGGGAGACTTTCTATCCCAAAGCGTTGCCGCCCCTGATTGTAACAAAAACTACACCCTGTTGAAGCTTGCACAGGCACCGTCTTATCAGGTATGACACTTTCACCTTTTATGAAGCTGTATTTCCAGTACCCAACTGATATAACGGTCGCCATGATTTCAGCTCTCTCCCGAATCAAGATCAACCCGATCATGGCCGGCGCCTTAAAACAGTGCCGCGCGCATTTTATAAATGCGGCCGTGTTCAGTTTCTTCATCAACATGCTCAGCCTGGCGCCGACCCTGTACATGCTTCAGGTCTACGGCCGTGTCGTGTCGACGGGCAGTATGACCACCCTTCTTTACATTACGCTGATGCTGATCGTTTCGCTGATTGCGCTGTCCTTTCTGGACAGTGTGCGCTCGCGACTGCTGATGCGGTCGGGCATGCGGCTCGACAAGGTCCTGGCCGGCGACGTGCTCAACCATCTGTATGCCCGTATCGGCAACGGCCGTCAGGCAACCAACGCTGCCCTGCTGCGCGAATTCGACACCTTCAAGCAGACCCTGTCGGGACAGGGCATGGTTGCCTTGTTCGACTTGCCATGGATCATCCTCTTCGTCGGCCTGTGTTTCATCCTGCACCCGGTGCTCGGCTGGATGACGGTCGGCGGCGGTGTCGCTCTGGGTATTATCACCTGGCTCAGCGAGCGTGCTTCGTACCGCTACATCACCCAGGCGGCCGAAAACATGCAGAAGGCCTATGCCCGCCAGGAAGCCACCACCCAGCGCGCCGATGTCGTCCGCGCCTTGGGTATGCGCCGGGCCCTGGTCAACCAGCAACTGGACGAGCGCCATTCGGCACTTGAGGACCAGGTCAAGGCCAATCTGAGCGTCGGCGGTTATGCCACCAGCTCGAAATTCCTGCGCCAGTTGCTGCAGTCGATTTCGCTCGGTGTCGGCGCCTACCTTGCCGTCCAGCAGGAAATCTCAGCCGGTGCCATCTTCGCTGCCTCGCTGTTGATGGCCCGTGCCCTGATGCCGATGGAACAGGTTATCAGCAACTGGCGCAGCCTGATCCGTGGCTACAACGCTTTCCGCACTATCGACAAGGCCCTGGCCGAAGACCCCACCAAGTCGGTGACCAGCCTGCCGCGCCCCAAAGCCGTTCTGGAGGTCGAAGGCCTCAGCATCGTCCATACCGAGCAAAAGGCCTATATCCTCCAGAACATTACCTTCCGGGTCGGGCCGGGTGAAATGCTGGGCATTGCCGGGGTGTCCGGCGCTGGCAAGTCGACCCTGGCCCGCGTCCTGGTCGGCTGCGACGGTTACGAAATTGGCGCGATCCGCGTCGACGGTGCCGAGCGCAAGGACTGGGACCCCGAGGTCCTGGCCAAGTATATCGGCTATCTGCCCCAGGATCCAACCCTGTTCCCTGGGACGGTACGCGACAATATCTGCCGCTTTGAGCCCGGCGACTCAGATGAGATCGACGAGGCCGTGATCGCGGCGGCCAAACTTGCCGGCGTCCATGACATGGTGCTGCAGTTATCCAATGGCTACAATACTGTGCTGAACATGAACGGTCAGGGGCTGTCAGGCGGCCAGGCCCAGCGCGTCGCCCTGGCGCGCGCCCTGTACCGCGACCCACCAATCCTGGTGCTGGATGAACCCAATGCCTATCAGGACCAGGCCGGTGAAATCGCCCTGATCAACGCCATGAACGGCGTCTGCGCCCGTGGCGGCGCCGTCATTGTCATCGCCCACCGCGCCATGGTCCTGGACCGCGTTACCCGCCTGATGATGCTGGCCAACGGCCGCGTCGCCTTCCTGGGGACACCGGCGCAATATGCTGAGGCCATGAAGAAACAACAGACCGCTAACGCCACGCCGACGAGCCTGGCGCCGATTACCGGCGGAAAGGCAGCCAACTGATGCCCGATAGCTCGAACTTCGATACGATGGATAAACCACAGAACGATTCCAAGCCGCCCGCCGGTGGCGGCATCGGCGCTCTGCTCGGCTTTGGCAAGTCCGGCTCCGACGATCCCAGCAGGGACATTCGTTTCGGTATGGCGGTCGTTTTCATCTTCTTCGTGGTCCTGATGGGCTGGGCGACTTTTGCCCGGGTGGACGCCGCTGTCTATGCCACCGGCCAGATCGCTGTCGTCGGCAACCTCCAGGAAGTGGCGCACAAGGAAGGTGGCATTATCGCCGCCCTTCACGTCAAGGAAGGCGAAATGGTCCGCAAGGGCCAGGAGCTGATCACGATGTCCGGCGATGAAACCGAAGCCAATGCCAATGCCTTAATGGGGCAGTATATCGACCTGAAGACGCGCGAGGCGCGCCTTCTTGCCGAACAGGGGCAGCGTGCCGGTTTCTCTGAGCCCGTCGAGTTTGCCGACCTGCCGGAAGCCTTCCGTCCGCTGATCAATGACACGATGGACATTCAGCGCAAGACCATGGCGTCGAACCGTACCTTCCTGGCGTCGCAGATGTCGGTCCTGCAGCAGCGCGTCAAGCAAAGCGAGCAACAGATCGTCGGCAACCAGGAGCAGATGACGGCGAACCAGACCCGCCAGGCCCTGACCAAGGAGGAGTTGACAGGCGTCGAGGACCTCAACGCCCGCGGCTATGCGCCGACGACGCGTGTGCGTGCCCTGCAGGAATCGGTGGCTGGCATGGAAGGCGAGTATGGCGCCCTGAGAGCCCAGGTTGCCGGCGCCCAGGCCCAGATCGGCGAGACCCAGATGCAGGCCGTCGGTATCCGCAAGCAGTATATCGACAACGTCATGACCGACCTGAACGACACCCAGGGTCGCCTCAAGACAATGGAACCGCAACTGGTTGCTGCCCGCGCGGCCTACGACCGGTTGCACGTCCGTGCCACGGCCAGTGGAAAGGTGATGGGCCTGTCGGTCTCTACCGTCGGCGGTGTGATCCAGCCCGGCCAGAAACTGCTGGACATCGTGCCCGAAGCCACGCCGCTGGTCATCAAGGCCATGGTCCCGGCGCGGAACGGTAATGACATTCATCCGGGCCAGATCGCCCAGGTTCGCTTCATTTCGCTACATGAGCACAGCGCGCCGATCCTGGAGGGAAAGGTACTCGATGTGTCGGGCGATGCCTTTACCGACAAGGAAAGCGGCAACACCTTCTACACGGCGCGGGTTCAGATCAGCCCGGAAACCCTCGCGACCCTGTCGCGAATGGGAACCGAGCAGTTGAAGCCTGGCTTGCCGGTCGAGGTAGTGGTTCCAATGCGCGAGCGCACGGTGCTGCAGTACATCCTCGAGCCGCTGAACCAGTCGCTGTGGAAGACATTCCGAGAGTCGTAAGCTTGATAACATTGAGCCAACAAAAATCCCGGATGGTTCGTCCGGGATTTTTTTGTTCGCAAATTTGCTAAACTGGCTCTTCAATGAAGCCGCGATCGCCAGCGGTAGTCAAAAAACCTTTGGCCGTTTTGTATGTCTCCGGCAGAGATGATTTCGTCCAGGGTCCAATATCGCGCGGTATAGTCATCCTCGGCCACGCCGCTGAACTTCGTTAGCATGACCGTAGTGAACGCTTCAACCTCAAGGTCGCCGGAGTGCCGTCCGGAAATATCAGCGATAACGCTAGAGCGCGATGAGTTTTGATGGAATCAAAATCCCGCTCTAGGTTTTTGTTTTGTCGCGCAATTTTTCCGAAAAGTGCGTCACACTTTATCGGATTGCGCTCTAATAGAAGGCATCAAGCCCAGCCGACGCTCCAACTCTGAAAGTTTGTCGGGTCCGGCCTCTTCGAGAAGATAGGTATAGAAATTGAAGTATAAACACGGGTCATTGTTAGACAACGCGACCCAGGGTGGGCCGGCCTGAGTGGGATATTGCGTTTCAAGGAAGGCGCTGACTTCGGCTTCCGTGGTTTCTATCAAATGCACGATCACGCTGCGCATACTATCAGCTCCTGATCCAACGGTGACGCCCGCGTCACCAATAGCTACCGCGGCAACGGCACCGGCGTATTACGGTCTTCGGCCGTGCGCTCGGCGATACGTACATCGATCCCCGCCGCCTTCAGCCACTCCACCGCATCCGGCGCAATGCCGTCGTCGGTAATCAGCACATCGATCTTGCTCAGCGGACATACGGCGAGTGAGCCCGAGGCATTGATCTTACTCGAGTCCGCCAGCACGATGATTTCGTTGGCGCGCTCTATCAGCCGCCGTTCGGACTGGACCAGCAGGCCATCGGTTTGCAGCAAGCCGTTGCGCGTGATCGCTTGACAGCCGATAAACATCCGCGCCGCGGTGAAATGCTGCAAGATGCCGTCCTCGTAAGGGTTGAGGATAATGCTTTGTTCCCGGAAGAACTCGCCGCCGGGCAAGGTCACCCGCACCCGCGGCCGGGCGATCAGGCCCTGCAGGATGGCGATCGAGGTGGTGAGCACATGGTAGGGCTCGTTCGGCATCATCGATGCCATGGTATAGGTGGTGGTGCCGCCGTCGATGATCATTGACAGTCCGGGCGTCAGGAATTCCAGGGCAGTGCGGGCGATAGCGCGCTTGGCCGGGGCGTGGCTGATAACGGTATCGAGGAAGCCCGGCTGGCCTTGCAGGCCCTCGCTGCGCCGTTCGTCCGCCGCCTGCTTGTAGGCCTTGCTTTCTGCGCGCATAGCGCCGCCACGCACCCGCAAGAGATAGCCCAGGCCGTCCAGCTCGTTCAGGTCGCGGCGGATGGTGGCCGGCGAAACGCCTAAACGCTCGGTCAACTCGTCGACCGAGGTGACGCGGTCAGGGCTGAGTTCGTCGATTATCCGCTTCCAGCGATCCTGAAAATGCATGCGTCCCTGAACCCCGTTTGCGCGAATCGGTCCGCGCGATGATCGATATTGATCGATTTATAGGGAAGTCCAAGAGATTTGTCGATAAAGCCGGATGCCAAAAAGTGGATTGCCAATTTTTGGAAACAATTTGAGCCATGAGAAAAAGCGTCAGGCTGCGAGTTCTGCGGAAACCCGGCCTCGCCATAGCTCACGGAAACGACGTATGTCGTCGCGCAGGACGGGCGTTACCAACTGGCGGATGCGGGCCTGGGGCGCCGGGCGGTCGTAGAAGGCAAGACGCGCTGCCCCAAGGGACACGGCATTGCGGCGGTCCTCGACCACGACCGGGCCGGGGCGCAAGGCCGCGATCAGTCCGCAAAGCAGGGCATTACCTGCCGCCGGACCTTCGATCAGAAGCTGGTCGGAGGCCCGGACCAGATCGAGACAGGCCGACGTCATCAGGGCGACATAGAGTAGGCCCCGCGCCGCACGTTCCTCCGCGCTTTCGCCAAGCGAAGGAAGGGTGGCGTTCAGACCGGGGCAGACGCCAGGCCCTTCCAGGAAGACCGGGAGGCCAGACGTACCTTTGCGCATCACGGCGCACAGGGCGGCTTCATCGACCACGACTCCGTTGCCCATAAAGCTGTCATAAACGCGGCCGCCCATAAAGCGGGCGCAGGGTACCGGCCGGCCGAAGACGTCAACATTGGCCAGGCAGTCGCGGTGCGACACCAGGTCGTCCGCCGAGGCGCCAGGCGCCATGGCGATAAACCAGGTTCCGGTTGACAACAGGGCCGGCGGATCGGTGTCGCTGCCGATTATGATGCTGGCGAGGGCGGCATTCGTGTCGTGGGCGCCGACGCAGACCTTTACCGAGGGCGGCAGGCCTGCCGCCGCCGCAATATCGCTTCGCAGGGTAGCGACGGGCTCCCAGGCGGGGTGCATTTCCGGAAAGCGGTCGGCCCAACCTTGTTTCACGGCCAGCGACGAGAAATCCTTGCGTTCCGGGCACCACAGGTCAGTGTGGCAGCCCATGGAGGTGACTTCGTTGCAAAGCGCGCCGCTCAGCCGCCAGGCCCAGTATTGTGGATAGTTAAGGATCCAGCGCACTCTGCCGAACATCTCCGGCGCGCGGCGGGAATGCCAGAAGATCTGGCTGCCCAGGTTTAAGCCCAACGGCAGTGACGGCGACTGGGTCTCGTCGAAGCCAGGGCGGATGCGCGTGTAAGCGCGGACATATTCCGGCGGCACAGCGGACTCGTAGTCCTGAATCGGCTGGACCAGCTTGTGTTCATCGTCGAGGAAGGCACAGGTGGCACCGTGAGTGACGGGAATGATCCGATCGATGAAGTATTGGCTGCCCAGGTCACGCAATTGCTCGATCAGCCAGTCATGCAGGGTGTCAACAGCGAAGGCGCGATAGAGGAGGGCGTCGAAGTGGGGGATGGCGCGCCGGCGCTCGGTCCAGACCACGCCTTCGACATCGACCACGCTGACCTTGGCGAAGGTCTTGCCAACATCGAAAACGACGCACTTGCCCTGATGCTTCTTTGGCATGTCTTCCCGTTTCAACCCTGTACCATGGTCATTGCGGGTTGCCCCGTCCACGCCTGGCTTTTTTATTTGTATGACTATATCTTAAGTGTGCCGTAAATCAACCCTTTGTGACACCGGTGACACCACAGAGGCGAAGTGCGCCATTTCGGTAACGGCGGCGTATTCTCTATGCCGCGTATCACTTTGCCGCGTATCACTTTTTCGCTGCGCGGCCTCCGGCGAAAACCGTGCGGCCGTGGGACGCAGCATCTGGTAGGTAGGATTCGCATCAGCTTGATCGACTTTGACGAAAGTTCTCAAATGTGCGCAATTCATCCCACAATGTGGCAAAAAATGCAGAAACAGGCCGCTTTCGGTCATCATTTGCGATTGATCGTAAGCGATTGAGACTGTATCTAAGTAGGAAGGGCACAGATACGGGTTGGGATTTTAGGCATGGGTGTGTCTCGGGTAGCACCGCAGGTAGACGTTTTTCCGAAGGACGTCGCGGTATGGAATAGCGCTTATCATGCCGGCCTGTCGCCGACGCAAAGCCTGGTTTACCGCTCCAACCTGCTCGGCCGCGACGCCACCGTCACCAATTTCGGCGGGGGCAACACCTCCGCCAAGATCGTTCAGCCTGATCCGCTGACGGGCGAACCGGTCGAAGTCCTGTGGGTCAAGGGTTCCGGCGGCGATCTCGGCTCCATGAAGCTCGATGGTTTCGCCACCCTATATCTCGATCGCGTACGCAGCCTGGAAAAGCGCTATCGCGGGCTGGCTCATGAAGACGAGATGGTCGACCTGCTGCTCCATTGCGGTTTCGGCCTCAATCCGCGCGCGGCCAGCATAGACACGGCGCTGCATGCCTTCCTGCCCCATACCCATGTCGATCATCTTCACCCCGATGCCGTCATTGCCATCGCCGCTGCCGAAGACTCCGAACGCCTGACGCGTCAGGTCTATGGCGACAGTTTGGGCTGGATTGGCTGGCAACGTCCGGGCTTCGATCTTGGCCTGCGTATTCGCGACGCAGTTGCGGCCAATCCTCAATGGCGTGGCATGGTCATGGCCGGCCACGGTCTGATCTGCTGGGGAGACACCTCGGAAGCCTGCTATCGCAACAGCCTCAGGCTGATCCGCCGCGCCCAGGACTATATCGACGCACGCGCAGTTGCCAGACCGGTCTTCGGCGGCGTCCGGATTCGCCCGCATACGGCCGCCGAGCGCGCCGCCCTGTTCACCCGGCTGACACCGGTGCTGCGCGCCAAGTTCAGTTTTTCACAGCTGAAACTAGCTCATGTAAGCGACAGCCCCGTTGTGCTCGACTTCGTCTGTTCGCACGACCTCGACCGTCTGGCGGCTATGGGGACCTCCTGTCCAGACCATTTCCTGCGCACCAAGATCCGTCCTTTGGTGCTGGATGCTGACGCCGACGACGCTGCCATCGATCAGGCGCTTGAGGCCTATTGCGCCGGTTACCGCGCCTATTATCAGCGCTGCAAACGCTCCGACAGCCCACCTATCCGCGACGCCACTCCGGTGGTGGTACTGGTGCCGGGCTACGGCATGCTGACGTTTGCCGCCGACAAGGCGACGGCACGGATCGCGGCCGAATACTATGTCAATTCCATCCAGGTGATGCGCGGCGCCGAAGCCCTGGACCGCTATGTCGCCCTTCCCGAGCAGGAAGCCTTCGACATCGAATACTGGCAGCTCGAGGAGGCCAAGCTACGCCGCCAGCCCACGCCCGGCCTGTTCGCCGGCCAGGTCGCCTACATCACCGGCGCGGCGGGTGGTATCGGCCGAGCCATCGCCGAAGCCGTGTTACAGCGCGGCGGCCATGTGGTCGTAACCGATATTGACGGCGGCCGGCTGGAAGCCCTGCGCTCAGATCTGGCGGCGGCGCATTCGGCCGACCGGGTGCGTGCCTTCGAAGCCGATGTGACCGACGAAGCTGCGATCTTAGAGTCCTTTAACTACACAGCGACGCAGTTCGGCGGCGTTGACCTGTTCGTCGCCAATGCCGGCATAGCTTCCGCGGCATCGATCGAGGAAACCACTTTGGAGTTGTGGCGGCGCAACTTCGCCGTCTTGAGTGACGGCTATTTCCTCGCTGTGCGTGAAGCCTTCAAGGCCATGAAGCCGTTAGGCGGTTCGATCGTTTTCGTCGGCTCCAAGAACGCCCTGGCGCCGTCGGTCAATGCCTCGGCCTATTGTTCGGCCAAGGCGGCGGAACTCCACCTGGCGCGGTGCCTCGCTCTGGAGGGTGCACCACACGGTATCCGTGTTAATGTCGTCAACCCCGATGCGGTCATTCGCGGTTCGCACATCTGGAACGGCGCGTGGCGGGCAGAGCGCGCGGCCGCCTACAATCTCAAAGACGCCGATATCGAGGACTTTTACCGCAATCGCAGCCTCCTTAAGCGTTCGGTTCTTCCCGAAGATGTCGCCGAAGCTGTCGTTTTTCTCGCCTCGTCGGCAGCGTCCAAGTCGACGGGCAATATTCTCAATGTCGATGCCGGCAACGCCATGGCCTTTACCCGTTAACGACAAACGTGGGCGTTAACTGAGCAATGTCGCATCCGTGTAACGGTACAGGTGGTCTGAACCTTTGGTAGCGTAACCACATTAAAGGTGTTGAATTGACGAAAAGCCGAGTTCGCGCGATGGTCTGAAAAAAACGGGCAAAAATCGGGATTGGACTGACATGGGCTTTCTGGCCGTCGACAAGCACATCGCAATCATACCGCAAGACGCCATTGCACGCGCCAATGCCAAACTGATGGATGCCCACCTGGCTGATTACGACGCTTTGGCTGCCCGGCTGTCTCGGGTGAACATCGACATCGAGCTTGTCGTCGAGAAGCTGATAGCCTTTTCGGTCGGATTGCCATCCTGGGGCATGGTCTCCGGTGGCACGCGTTACGCCCGCTTTCCACTGCCGGGTGAGCCGACCAATGTCTTCGAAAAGGTCGAGGACTGTTCGGTGGTCAATCAACTGACAGGCCTGACGCCGCGTGTGTCGCTGCATTTGCCGTGGGACAAGTGCGACGATTACGACGCCCTGCGTCAGTACGGCCAAACCCTGGGCATTGGTTTCGACGCCATCAATTCCAACACCTTCCAGGACCAGAGCGGTCAAAAGCGGTCCTACAAGTTCGGTTCGTTGTCGCATTCGCAGATGGCGACCCGCCAGCAGGCCATCGAACACAATTTCGAATGCGTCGAGGTCGGCAAGACGCTGGGTTCCAAGGCACTGACAGTCTGGATCGGCGACGGCTCGAACTTCCCCGGCCAGGTCGAGTTCACCGACACGCTGGAGCGCTACCTTGAAAGCCTGGGCACGGTTTATGGTGCTCTGCCGGACGACTGGCGGTTGCTGATCGAGCACAAGATGTACGAACCGGCCTTCTATTCGACGGTGATCCAGGACTGGGGCACCTCGATCCTGTGCGCCCAGGCTCTGGGGGACAAGGCGCAGTGTCTGGTCGATCTGGGCCATCATGCGCCCAACGTCAATATCGAGATGATCGTGGCCCGCCTGGCTCAGTTCGGCAAGCTGGGCGGTTTCCATTTCAACGATTCCAAGTACGGCGACGACGATCTCGATTCCGGATCGATCAACCCGTTCCAGTTGTTCCTGGTTTTCAACGAACTGGTTTCGGCCGAGAAGCGTGCTAAAAAGCACGGCACGCGCTTTACGCCGTCCTACATGATGGATCAGTCGCACAATGTCACCGATCCGATCGAAAGCTTGCTAAACTCCGCGCGCGCCATTGCCGGCGCCTATGTCAAGGCGCTGATCGTCGACCGTGACGGCATGCGCGCCTATCAGGAAGACAACGACGTCATCATGGCGCACAACTGCTTGCGCCAGGCCTTTGAGTCCGACGTCCGCGCTGCTCTGGCCATGGCGCGGGTGAGAATGGGCGGCGCTATCGACCCCATCGCGGCTTATCGCGAAAGCGGCTACCGGGCGCACAAGGCCGAGACTCGCAAGGCGCGCACCGAACTGGCCGGCGGTATCGTCTAGAACGGGATGTGTTTTGATGGAATCAAAACTCCGATCCAAGTTTTTGTTTTGTCACGCAATTTTTCCGAAAACGGGAGCGCCGGTGCGGTGGCGTCACACTTTATCGGATTGCGCTCTAGAGCGGGATGAGTTTTGATGGAATCAAAATCCCGCTCTAAGTTTTTGTTTTATCGCGCAATTTTTCCGAAAAGTGGTGTCCACTTTATCGGATTGCGCTCTAGGCGCCCCCCCTGGCTCCTCGCAAAAGCTCGGGCGGCCAGAAACGTACGCTGGCGGCCTTGCCAACCCGCAGTGTGTCAAGACTTACGCGGGTTGGTATCATATAGAATTGACCTTTGGGAGGAGAGGGCATGGCGGGTGGGAAGGCTGGCACAAAAACGCCTGCGCCAGCAGGTTTTGGCACGCCGCTTGATTAAGGCGGGTCCTGCTCCCTTTTTTATGGACCCGCGGCGCTTTCCTCAGACAAGCTTTTTAGATATCACTGACCACCGCTTTTGTAGAGGTCGCTGTTATGCTGGATCGTCGGAGTTTTGTGATCGCAGGCACTGTCCTCGCCGCCCAACCCGCGTTTGCAACCGGCAGCGTGATCTACGCCAATCCACTTGCCAAACCCTCCGATGTCGCCAACTGGAAGCTGGAAGGTGAGGCCTTGGTCGATTTCGACACGGGCAGGATGCGCCTGAAAAACAAACTTACCCCCGACCAGGGCCAGGCGTCTAACTTCGTCTTCTGGTGCCCGGAGCGTTTCGACAGTGATGTTGAGATTAGCTGGACCTTTCGTCCGCTGGCCGAACCGGGTCTGGCCATCCTGTTCTTCCATGCCGCCGGCGTTGGTGGCCAGCACATACTCGATCCTTCTCTGAAAGCGCGTACCGGCATCTATGAACACTATACGCAATCGGATGTCGCTGCCCTGCAGATCGCCTATTTTCGCCGCCGGTGGCCGGAAGAACGCGCCTTCCATGTCTGCAATCTGCGCCGGGCGCCGGGGTTCGAACTGCTGGCTCAGGGCGCCGATCCTTTGCCGGATGTCAAGGACATGACGGACGAGCCCTATCGCATGAAACTGCTGAAAACTCAGACCGGTGTATGGTTCTCAATCAACGATTTGCCGGTTGTGGCATGGCGGGACGACGGCGAAAAGCCCATGCCACAGGGGGGCAGTGTGGGCTTTCGTCAAATGGCGCCGCTGGAAGCGCTTTACAGCCATCTGGAAGTCCGGCGAGTCACTTATACCAACCCTCATAAAGAATGACGCTTGGTATTTGCGTTTTTTCAACTCAAGCGCCGGGCTAGAGCGGGACAAGTTTTGATGGAATCAAAATCCCGCTCTAAGTTTTTGTTTTGTCGCGCAATTTTTCCGAAAACGGGAGCGCCCGTGCGGTGGTGTCCACTTTATCGGATTGCGCTCTAGTTTCTCACCGGCCTTTGGCCCTCCCCTTTGGATGAGGCAGGCCTGTTTTCCTGACTGGAAAAATCTAATAAAATCAGTGATTTTCTAGGCGGTTTCTTGCTGGATTGCTTATTGCGCTGGCGTAATGGGTTGAACCGGCGTGGGGGCAGGCTCTGTTGCCGGAGCCGTCTGTGCTGGCGGATTGGCGGCGTTATCCGGTGCAATCAGGACCGGAACCTGTTCGATGATGGTCCGGTCGGTCGTGCTGGTATTGGTTTCGGACGTTGTGGTGACCGGGTTGTTCATAAAAAAGACCGCGCCGATGATCAGCGCTGCCAATACGACGAGCGCCAGCACGATGATCGCCGTACCGTTGCCGTTTTCGGTTGAGTTGTTGTAGCCGGTGTTAGCCATGATGCGTACTCCTTCACAGGATAGTGACGAAGTGAGCTTAGGGAAGCTGGTGCAAAATCGCGCTGCCCTAGTGGCACTGCTTACGTAAGGTTATGATCAACCGCAAGGGCGCTGACGCGCGACGGGGTTTGGGGCCCCAAACCGCAAACCCCAAATCCCGTAACGCGTCAGCGCTATTCCTGGTGGACCTCGCCGGCACCGGAAATATCTGTGCTCACGCTGGCCGCCTTCGTCTTCAGCGTCACGTCGCCCATGCCCGACACGTCCACCGCCACCTTGCCGGTCGCCGAGATATCGGCATCACCCGCGCCGCTGATGCTGATATCGGCATCCACAGCCTTCAAGGCTTCGAGATTGGCGTCGCCATTGCCCGAGATATCGAGCTCCAGCGCATCGGTCCGGCCAAAGGCCTCGACCTCACCGGCGCCGGAAACGCGCAGATCAAGCTTCGGCTGGTCGTAACCATGGATCGTCAGGTCACCCGTACCGGCAACTTCGAACTGTTTGACCGAAGGGGCGGTGATGGTGACGCGGATACTGTCGTCGCCGCCATCGATGTCCAGGCCGTGTCCGTTGAGTTTGAGGCTGATCGTCTTGACGACACCCGGGCCGTCCTTCAACGACAGCCGGCCGTTTTCCAGGGTCAGCCGCTCGACCAGCGACTTAGGGCCCGTCGCAGTGACCGACACGGTCGGCCCCTGAGTGTAGACGACCTCGACCGGCGCCGAAATCGTCAAGACCTCGCCTCCGGCCCAGGCCAGGGTGCGGGTCTCGACCGGTTCCGGCTTGACAGCCTCGTCCTTGCGGACCCCGAAGTGGTTATCGTTCTCGCTGAACGAAAGGCTATAGCCGTCGCTAATGTCATGGCCGGCGATGCTGGCCGCGGCGGTGAGACAGACCAGGGCGATAGCAGTGCCGAAGCCCGTGACGAGGAGTAGAGTGCGGATCATGATGTTTCCTCCGGATTCGGTTCAGTTTTCGAGTGCGGGCTTCAGCACGCGGTAGTGCAGGCGGCCGTACCAGATCAGGCCGTTGACCAGCCAGACGCTGAGGACGGCGGTTAAGGCGCCCAGCGCGGCAGCGCCGGCCATGACGCCGACCCCGCCCAACATGGCGGCGGCAACCCCACCCGGCAGCGGAGTGAAAGGCCCGGCAGCGAACAGAACGCCCCCGGCGATAAAGATGCCAATGGCGGCGGTAAACACCCCGATCAGCGTCCCGACGACCCCGCCCAAAATCGGCAGCAGCACCAGGATATCCAGGGCGCCCAGTCCGATAATGCCCAGGATTGCCCCAGCGGCGGATGACGGTGACTTGGCCGACTCCCAGTTCTTCATGCCGGCCTCGGCCTTCAGCTCACGGGCAAGGCGGCCCGGATCACCAAGCGCGGCAGCCACTTCGGCCTCGCTGCGGCCAGCCGCCGCGGCTTCGGCAAAGTGCGCCTCATAGTCGGCCACGATGTCGGCAATGGCCTCGGCCTTCAAACCCTTAAGGCCGGCCTTCAGCCGTTCAATGAATTGATCTTTCGTCATTCTCAGGCCTCCTGGGTGACGGTGAGTGTGGGGTCCAGCAGGGCGTCGACGGCATCGGTGAAACCGCGCCATTCGGAGCTCTGGTCCTGCAACGCGCGGTGCCCGGCGCTGGTCAGGCGGTAATATTTGCGCGATGGACCCGCCGAGCTTTCGACCAGGTAGGTATCGACCAGGCCGTCAGACTGCATCCGCCGCATCAGCGGGTAGATCGTGCCTTCGCCCATGCCGATGGCATCGGACAGACGTGAGGCGATCTCATAAGCGTAGCTTTCGCCACGGGCCAGCACCGCCAGCACGCACAGGCCCAGCACGCCTTTCTTCATTTGAATGTCTATGGTTTCAGGCATTGGCCCTCCATCCGTTATAGCCGGGACCATCCCCGGCGTTGAACTGTGTATAAAACAAGCTACCTTCCAACGCAAGGTACTGGTACATTAAATGATAGTAAGCTTTGACAGGTAGCTTGTACCGCAAGGAACTATGGCCTTTTGCAGCGGGTTCGGGCATGGAGAAGCCCATGAAAACACTCGTTGAAATGAAATTCGGCTCGCACCTGTACGGCACGGCGACGCCGCAGTCGGACCTGGATATCAAGGCTGTCTACCTGCCCGATGCGCGCGATATCCTGCTGCAGAGGGTCAAGCCGTCGGTCAACATCGTTCGTGAGAAGTCCCGCGGTGAGAAGAATACGGCTGAAGACATCGACTTCGAAGCCTACAGTCCGGCCAAGTTCCTAGACCTCCTGGCCGAAGGCCAGACCGTGGCGCTGGACATGCTGTTCGCGCCGGCGGACATGATGCTGTCAACGCCCGATCCGGTCTGGTCGGAGATCAAGGCCCTGGCGCCGCGCCTGTTCAGCCGCAAGACTACGGCCTTCGTCAGCTATTGCCGCCAACAGGCGCGCAAGTATGGCGTTAAGGGTGCGCGCTTGGCGGCCGTCCGACTGGCGCTGGACGGCCTGACCGCCATCGAGGACAGCTACGGCGCCAATACAAAGCTGGGGGTTGCCGAAGCCGAAATTCGCGACCTTGCCGCCTCCCACGACCTGTTGGATATCGTCGTGCTTCCGCATCCCGACGGGAATCCGGCGACCTATTTCGACGTTGCCGGCAAGAAGGCGATCTTTTCGGCCTCTATCAAGGGCGCGCGCACCATGGTGCAAAACCTGTTCGACGAATTCGGCGCCCGCACCCGCGCGGCGGAAGACAATCAAGGCGTCGACTGGAAGGCCATGACCCATGCGGTCCGCATCGCCGACCAGGCGATCGAGTTCCTCGATACCCGCCAGATTACCTTTCCGCGCCCCAATGCGGCGCATTTGCTGGCGATCAAGCGCGGCGAGATTCCTTATGCTTCGGTTGCCGAGGAGATCGAAAACCTTCTGACGGAGGTCGAAATGGCGGTGGCTCGTACAACCTTGCCCGAAACCGTTGACCGCGACCAAATAGACGACTTCATCGTTGATCTTCACCAGCAGATTGTTTCCGGATAAAGCGGCTATTTTTTACCTCTCCCCGTTTACGGGGAGAGGACGAGAGCGGAACGAAGTCAACGCGATCGGCGCGGGGCGGCGAGCCTGAGGGGCTTCCTTATCTTGTCTTCAACGACGGGTCGCCCACCCGGATCCGCTCCATCAAGCCCAACACCGCCGCTGCATGTCCCTGCGGCCCATACAGGTCCAGAACCACATCCGGAGCGATTCCCTTGCCTTCGGGCACAAAGCCCGACGGATCCCGGTAAATCTCCGCCGACATGGTTACCTCCCAACCCTCGCCCAACGGTTTGACAATCTGGTCGGACAAGGCGCCGCGCGTCGTCGTTCCCACCTGGACCACATTCGGCAGGGCCTTCAACTGCAATACGCCTGTCTCACCTGCGCTGACGGTGATGTCGCTGGTCAGCACATAGACTGGACCAAGAAAGCGCGAGCGTTCCGATGGCACCGTATAGACAGCTTGCGGCTCAGTCTGAGGACTGCCAGCCGGACCCCGGGTATAGGCCAGCCTTTGCTCGTTCGCAAACCGGGGCGCGATCGCTTGCGCGACGCGGTCGTAGCCGCCGCGATTGTTGCCCAGATCGACAATGACCGCGCGTTGGCCCTGGAAAGCTGACATGGCTTCGTCGAGGATGGTGTCCAGCACGCCAGTATCATAGTCTTCGGCCTCGCTATCGAACGCGCCCATTGTCATGATGTTGATATAGCCTATATCACCGTTGACGCCCCAGAAGACGCGCTTATTGCCGACGTGATGCCCCTGGGCCAACAGAATGTCGTTGAGGATACCGTCGCGATATCCACGCAGCCATGCTTTCTGGGCCTCGCCGTCGCCGATCCGTTCCAGAGTAAGAGCTTCGCCAGCCGTGAATGTGCGCTCGCCGGCATGGACCTCGCTGTGGGTGTCATCCAGGACGCCATAGACCTGAGTCAGGGCCTTCCACAGGTCCGTGTCATTCGTGACCGGCCCAATATCATCTATAGCCTGGTCCAGATCGATGCCTCGCGCTTCCAGCGGATACCAGGCGCGCAAATTTGCGATAACAAAGTCGAGCTTTTGCTGTGGTGTCAGCGGGTTGCCCTCGGCGCAGGCGGAGGGCACGGCGGCAATCCGGTCAAAGATGTAGCGCGTGCCGCCGGCCTCGCCACTGAAGGCCACACGATCCGCCGCGACCTCCTGGTAGACAAGGAACTGTTCGTCGGGATCGCCACCGCGCGGGTCTTTGACGCACATACCGTTTGCCTGGTGATACAGGTTAGTTTGGCCATGTTTCAGGTCCAGAACATAGCCATAGCCCTGGGACTGCCAGACGCCCGACATCTGGGGGGCTTGGGCGACATTCGCAAAGGGTGAAGCAAGAAGAAACAGGGCCATGGAGAGCATGGCGCCACCCTACCTGAAAGCCATTGACCATGCGCAGCGATTTTCGCCATTCTTGTTGCGAATTTAATTGCCAAGTGCTTGTTCTGTGGCGAAATGCGCCGATGGACGATTTTGACCGCAAACTTCTTGGTATCATGCAAAGTGACTGCACCCTGTCCCATGCCGAGATGGGGCGGCAGGTGTCGCTGTCAGCCTCGGCCGTACGACGGCGCTTGGCGGCTCTGCGCACCTCCGGCGTCATTGCTGCGGAGGTTGCTGTGTTGGGCTCGGCGGCCCAAACCGGCATTACCGTGATCACCAGCGTGGCGTTCGAACGCGAAACCCCAGCCGTCTATGACGATTTCCGCGCCCGCATGCGCGGTGACGCGAATGTATTGCAATGCTATTCAGTCGCCGGCCAGGCCGATTTTATCCTGGTGGTCGCCGCTTTCAGCCTGGAGGCTTACGAGGCCTGGGGCGAGCGCGTCCTATTGGCCGACCCGGCCATCCGCCGCTACGACAGCTACGTCGCCTGGTCGACGACCAAGTTCACCACTCGGCGTCCCGTGTTCGAATAGGCGGCGGAATTTCCCAGATTGAACTTGCGTTGGCCCTACCGGGCTTATGCTACCGATCGCCAGTTCAAGCCCGCAGTGTGTCGGCCCTTTGCCGGATCGCCGTATTCAACCGGTCCAGTTCCGTTGCCAGCCTGGCCACGCCAGGCTGCGTCGCCTGTTCCAGCAGGGCGTGCACAAGCCGGGTCGTACCGTCTTCGTACAGAGTGATGATCTCATCCTGGGCACGGACCAATTGACGCAACGCCTTGGCCTGAGAGCGCAATCCGATAAAGTGTGCAGCACTTTTCGGATAAATTGCGCGACAAAACAAAAACTTAGAGCGGGGTATTGATTCCCTCAAAACTCATCCCGCTCTAGCGCGGAGGCGTGCGTCTTCGCGGGCATTGCGCAGGACATAGGCCAACTTGTAGGAAAGCACCCGCCAGTTCAGAGGCTTTTGCGCGAAAGCCGTCGCGCCGGCGGCAAAGGCGCGGTCTATGGCCTTCATGTCGTCGTGGCTGGTGATCACCACAATTGGCAGGTCGCTCAGATCTTCGTTGGCGCGGATTTGAAGGATCAGTTCGAAGCCGTCCATGACCGGCATATCGAGATCGACAAGAACCAGATCGGTTCCGCCCGCCTTCAACTTTTCGAGGCCATCGGCGCCATGGCAGGCGAGGTCTACCGTTACCCGGTCGGAGGACAATTCATGATGGGCGAACTCGCGCAGGATAGGATCATCGTCAACAACCAACAAACGCGCCGCTTCTAACCAGGTCTGATTGTCACCGTCCATAAAAGAGGGACTCCGGTAAGAAGATGCTCCGTACCAGTCATATCGTTCAATCGATTAAGATCGCTATAACACAGTTCAGGCGCCGAACCGTCATCCCATCGTTCTCAGGCGCCGAATCGGCTGGCATCCTTCAGCGCGTTGTCGGCCATGGCCTTGAGACCCGGATGTTCCGGCTTCAACGCCGACAGATCGGCGAAGACCTTGTGGGCTTTCTTGTACAGCGGGCCAGCCTGCGCGAAATCTCCGAGCATTTCCCGCGCCTGCGCCAGGCGGGCCAGGGTGATCGCATGCGATGAGCGAGCAGCGATGTCATCCGGCTTGAGATAGGCCGTAGTCTCGTGCAGGCGGCTGAGTTCTTCCAGAGCGTCGGCACCGCCGGCGACATTCCCCGCCTTCATTTGAAGGTCGGCAAAGGGCGTCAGCAGTTCTGTGCGAATGGCTGGATCGCTGATCACGCCCAGCGCCCGCCCGATGACAGGCAGCAGTTTGACCGTCTCGCCGGCCATCTGATAGCGCCGCGCCAAATAAAGATGGATATTGGCATCTTCCGGGTCCAATTCTGAGACGCGCGCATAGGCTTGCATGGCGCGGCTGTCGTCGCGACCCATATGCAGAGCGCCGTAGACGCGCCAAAGCTCGGCGGCCGGACCGCCATGGCCGTCATAAGCCAGGGCATCGGCATGGACCTGAAGCGCACTGGCGGCAGCGCCAAGGTCGCCTGAAGCGATCAAATCAAAAATTCTGCGGCTGTGGGCGTCCTTGTCGTAGTAAAGGTGCGCAACCCGCACGCTCAGCTCGTCGGCTGCGATGGTTCGCGTGGTATCCGGCCATACCGAAAGGGCGGTTTGGATGGCCTGGCGGATTTCCACTTCGCCGTTGATCGAAGGCGCTGCCTCGGTCGGGGCGGTATCGATAAATCGCATGGCAGACGAGATGACGGAATGGATATCGCTCTGGGGCGCCGGACGTAGCGTGGCGGTCGGCTCGGCCAGCAGGGCGAGTTCGAGCGGATCGCGAACCGCCTGCGTCACAGCTTCTGCCGTCGCGGTTGCGGCGGGCACGGTGATGTCCGGGCGGATCGGGATGACCTTGGCGCTTTCCTGAGCCCCTTCGGTAGCGGCACGGACCACGTTCAGGCCATGAGCTTCGGACAAGGCGGCATTGGGATCAAAGCCCGACGGGGCCTCGGCAGGCGTTCGGCTCATGAAAGAATCCGACGCATTGTCGTGAAAGATTGCCGGTTCCAGCGACGGCATCTCGGCCACCGGCGCCTCAGCAAACAGCGGCGCATTCACCGGTTCGCCATCGCGCGTACCTGAGTCGGCTGGCGGCGTCTGGATGGCGTTCAGGCGTTGGGCGTCGAACTTAAGGCTACCACGGGTATCGGCGCGCACATCTGATTTTTGGGGCATGACCGTCAGGCCTTCGGCGGTCGGCACATGCAGGTGATCATCGCCGCGGCGGTCTTCCGGTTGATAGGCCGTAAAATCGTTGACGGTCGCCAAGCCGGCGGGGACTTCGGCGGCAGCCTCCTGGCGCGGCGCCTTCTCGGCCAGTGTCTTCTCTGTAAGCGTCTTCTCTGTACGTGTCTTGGCAGGCTTGGGGCCAGAACGCGGCAACAGACTCAGGGCCGCTCCGATCAGGCCTATCGCCAGCAGAACTAGACCGCAGGCAAAGACACCGGCCCACATTATGGCGACACGCGCCCAACTGAACCAGTCGGAGGCGACATCCGTCGTAATGGGTGCCTCGCCCTGGACCGCGGCCAGGGCGCAGATAAGAACCGCCAGGATAATCAAGGCGATAAAAGGTGTTATCTTCCGCTTCACCGGAGGATAAGCCTCCAGGGTCGAACTCGTGCCGCTCATTCAGGCCCCCGTAACTGTAACCTTCATAAAACCTTAACCCGAGGTTAGGCGTTATGGCAATCTTAACTTCCAATTCCTGTGCCGGAATGATGAAATAAGGTCCGTGCCGCGACTGTTGTGCAACTTTCCGGCCAACGCCGCTACGGCACTGCGTGCGTGCTTTCTCGCTGGTTTTGATGATTTGTTGTAAAACTTGCTGACACTTTCACCAAATATGGCTAAATCGAACATATGATGAACAGAGTAGGTATGCGTGTCAGGATTCTAGGACTCGATCCCGGTCTGCGCCGACTCGGCTGGGGTGTGATCGATGCGGAAGGCGCGCGTCTGTCCTGGGTTTCGCACGGGGTGATCGAGCCGCCGCAGGGTGACGCATTGGCCGTGCGGTTGCTTAATCTGTTCGAGGGGGTGAATGCGGTCATTGCGCAGTGGCAGCCCGACGAGGCGGCCATCGAGGAGACCTTCGTCAATATGAATCCGTCCTCGACGCTGAAACTGGGCCATGCCCGGGCGGCGGCCATGCTGGCCCCCGCGAAAGCCGGGCTGGCTGTGGCGGAATATGCCGCGCTCGACATCAAGAAGTCGGTGGTCGGCGCCGGCCGGGCCGAAAAGGATCAGGTCTTGTTCATGGTCAAACGCTTGCTTCCCATGGCCGGCAAGGCCGAAGCCGGACTTGCCGCCGACGCCGCCGACGCCCTGGCCTGCGCCATCACGCACGCCCACAAACGCAAGATGAACGGGTTGAAAGCCGCGCTCAGCAGAGGCGCCGCCTGATGATTGGACGACTGCGCGGACCTTTGCTGGAAGTGGGTGACGAAGACGCGATCGTCGAGGCCGGCGGTGTCGGCTACATCGTGCGTTGCGGGGTCCGCACCCTGGCGGCCATGCCCAAGCCTGACGCAGAGATCCTCCTGCACATTGAAAGCCAGACGCGTGAGGACGGTACGCGGCTGTACGGATTCCTCAACAAGGACGAGCGTCAGGCCTTCCAGATACTGCTGACCGTCCAGGGCGTTGGCCCCAAGGCGGCCCTGTCCGTGCTCGATGTTCTGACCCCGGTACAACTGGCCCAGGCGGTGGCTCAGGACGACAAGGCTTCGGTTGGGCGCGCCAACGGCGTCGGGCCGAAACTGGCCCTGCGCATTGTCGTGGAGTTGAAAGGCAAGCCGCTGACAACGGCGGTTTTTGAGCCCGTCGCACTCAGACCTGACGAACCGCTGAAGCCAACGGTCAACGGCGAAAGCGTGGCGGCCCTCATGGGATTAGGAGTTTCGGAAACCCAGGCGCGTTTGGCCGTCGAAACCGCCCTGCGTGACCTGGGTGCCGATGCCGCCCTGCCGCTTGTGATACGCACGGCGTTAAAGAATTTGAGTAAGTGAGTATGGCAAGGTTAGTGTCTGGCGAATCTGAGGGTGACTTCGAAGAACGGGCGCAAGATCGCGCCCTGCGGCCGCAGACCTTCGACGACTTTGTCGGCCAGGCGCCATTGAAGGCCAATCTCAAGGTCTTTGTCGCCGCCGCCGCGCAACGCCGCGAGGCCCTGGACCATGTCCTGTTCTATGGTCCGCCGGGCCTCGGCAAGACCACCCTGGCTCAGATCGTCGCCCGTGAACTGGGAGTCGGATTCCGCGCGACCTCCGGTCCGGTCCTGGCCAAGGCCGGTGACCTGGCGGCGATCTTGTCGAACCTGGAACCTAACGACGTCCTGTTCATTGACGAAATCCACCGCTTGAGCCCGGTTGTCGAGGAAATCCTCTACCCGGCCATGGAGGACTACGTCCTCGATCTGATCATCGGCGACGGCCCGGCGGCGCGGACCGTGCGTATCGACCTGGCGCCGTTCACACTGGTCGGCGCGACGACGCGGGCGGGCCTGCTGTCAACGCCGCTGCGCGATCGCTTCGGGATTCCCTTGCGTTTGGAATTCTATACGCCGGAGGAACTGGTGCGCGTCGTTATGGGCACTGGCCGCAAGATGGGCGCCCCCCTGTCGGAAGATGGAGCGCTGGAAATCGCCTCCCGGTCGCGCGGTACGCCTCGCGTGGCCGGGCGGCTACTACGCCGGGTACGCGATTTTGCGGCGGCGGATGGGGTGGTGCTGATCGACCAGAAATCCGCCGCCAAGGCCCTGGCACGGCTTGAGGTCGATCCGGTCGGACTGGATCATTCCGACAGGCGCTATCTCAAGGCGCTGATCGAAAACTACGGGGGCGGGCCGGTGGGGCTTGAAACCCTGTCGGCTGCGATTGCCGAGGCCAAGGACGCGGTCGAGGACATGATTGAGCCCTATCTCCTGCAACAGGGTTTTATCCAGCGCACCCAACGCGGCCGCATGGCGTGCGCCCGTGCCTATCTCCATCTGGGCTTGACTCCGCCGGCAACGCCGGCCGGTCCAGCTGATTTGTTTGAGAGCTAAATCGAGAACTTTTGCCCTATTGTGCAACAAGGGAGGATGGAAGAACGCCAGGCCTTTGAACATCAAATGTGAACGTGTTCACGGCCTGGCGCGAGAACGCGACTTGCCCATGTTGTTGATAGGCGACGATTTTGTCCGCACGGATGTTACTCCAGAGCGGGATGCGCTTTGATGGAATCAAAGCCCCGCTCTAAGTTTTTGTTTTGTCGCGCAATTTTTCCGAAAGCGGGAACGCCCGTGCGGTGGCGTCCACTTTATCGGCTTGCGCTCTGGCCGCGCTGACCTTGACTCTATGCGAGGCGCCATCGGGGCCGACCCTGCGGTGCGGCCGGTGCGCAAAGGTTCACAAGCGCGTGCGATAATTTTTCGCTGGCATGACCGGTGCGGCACAGCTTAAATGCCGTTTCGGGGGTGTCGCCTTAAAAAGCGGCCTGATGGTGTAACCTTTACGGTCATGAACACGTATAATTCAGATGAATGGCAGGAATGGATGCGAGCGGCGCTTAGCGGCGACGCAGGATCCTACCGCAAGCTTCTGGCCGCCGTGCGGCCATGGCTCCTGTCCTATTACCGCCGCCGGCTGCATGGCGGCGACTGTGAAGATCTGGTACAAATGACCCTGTTGAGTTTACACGAAAAGCGCCACACCTTCGACGTTTCCGCACCCTTCATGCCGTGGATCGCGGCGGTCGCGCGCAACAAGCTGATCGACTATGTTCGAAAGGCGGGCCGCCATGTCCATATCGAGCTGGACGAGGCCATGGGCGTCGATGACGGCTTGCAACCGGATCTGGCGGCGCGCGACGTCAAGGTGCTGCTGGGTCGCCTGCCCGCTGATCAGGCTCGGATCATTACCCTGCACAAACTGAACGAACTGAGCGTTGAGGAGACGGCGGCCGCCACTGGCAAGTCGCCTTCCGCCGTCAAGGTCATCGTCCATCGCGGACTGAAAAAACTTCAGGCCATGGTCGGGATCAAGGCCAAGGTCGCCGGAGGCAGCGATGACTGACACCCTGATCGACGCGCTGACGCAAAACCTGAAGCCCGTAAAACCCTTGCGCGCCTGGCCGCTATGGCTGGGGGCCGGCGTCGGCCTGATCCTGGCCATGATTTATGTGGTGTATTTCTACCGTATGCGGCCGGAATTTACCGGCGCCCCGATGACCTTCATGTCAGTCGGAAAGCCGCTGCTTTTTCTTGTGACGGGAACAAGTGCGCTGTGGGCCGTCTCGGGCCTGGCGCGTCCGGAAGGCTGGCTGGAGTGGCGCCACGTCCTGCCGGTCGCGGCCATGCTTGTCGTGGTGGTTGGCGCCTTTGGGCTGGATATAGGGCGTTCTGGCGTGGCTGACCTGCGCGCCGATTTGGACGGCGGGGTCGGACTGTGCTATCTCACCATCCTGTGCGGCGGCGCCGCCGGGTTGATAGCTATGTGGCGGCTGTGGCTAAGGCGGACGGCGACCTCGCATCCGGTGACACTGGGCGCCATGGCGGGCCTGGCGGTCGGTTCGCTCATGGCCGCGGCCTATTCACTCCACTGCGACATGGATGCGCCCGTCTATCTCTTGCTGGTGTATGGTTTGGCGGTGGCCATTCTCACGGCTGCCGCGGCCATCATCGGCAGTCGCTTGCTGCGCTGGTAGTCACCCTACCGTCGCTGCAGCCACAGCCACATCGCGTAGCCCGGTTGCAGGGCCCACGCCGTTCTTGCCAGGGCCAGAGCGCAATCCGAAAACGGGGACGCCTGTGCGGTGGCGTAACACTTTGTCGGATTGCGCTCTAGTTGGTCTTCATCAGGGCTTCGCGAATGGGCAGAAAGCGATCGTTGAATGGCAGGATTCCCGCGCCGCGCGCCGCGGCATCGACGGCCAGTTCGGCGCGTTTGACCGGGGCTATGCTCTTGATGCGGTCGCCCATGGTCGCCATGCGGGCGTTTATCCGGGTGCACAGCTGTTCGATAAACCGCGCAGGCAGGCGGCCGCCGATGAAGTGGGCCTCCGGATTAATGGCGCAGTTCATCACCAGCAACGGCTCGAACAACAGGTCGGCGGCGCGATCCAGCCACGCTTCAACGCGGTCGATGGCCAACTGCGGCAGATGCTCCAACTCATCCGGGGTCGAGACGCGGAAACCGGCCTGGCCAAGATATTCGTACAGGGCATACAGGGACACCATGTCTTCCAGGGGGCGGGTCTGGCCGTTTTCGTCCTTGACCGGCAAGAAACCTATCTCGCCGGAACGGCCGTCGGCGCCGCGGTAATAATGGCCGTCGATAACGAGCCCGCCGCCCAGACCGGCCGAAATGATGGTGTAGATGAAACTGCGAGTCTGCAGGCCGTGACCGAACTGCATCTCGCCGATCGAGGCGGCGGCGGCGTCGTTTTCGACATAGACCGGCACCGGAACCATCAAGGCGTCGGCAACCAGCGAGGCGACATCGACGGTCGACCAGATTTCGTAGGCGTCTGGGCGGTTGGTAACCGGTACGCGGCCCAGATCGTCGGGAATTCCGATGCCGATGCCGATCAGGCGATCGATATCGATAGCGCGGCTCGAGACGATCTTGTCGACCTCGGCCTTGAAAAAGGCGATGACGTCCTGGGGCATAGCGAAGTGGACTTCGCGGCAGACCCGGGCGCGGACCTGGCCCACAAAGTCGAGCGCGACAATGGCGATGTGGTCGCGGTCGATATTCAGCCCGATCGAAAAGGCGCCGTCGGGGTTAACGACCAGCTTGGTCGCCGGCTGGCCGCGCCCGCCCAGCTGGCGGCCGGCCTTCAGAATCATGCCGTCATTGAGCAGACGCTTGGTAATGTTGGCTATGGCCGGCGCGGTCAGGCCGGTCAGGTCGGCGATGTCAGCGCGGGTGATCGGCGCGCCGGCGGCGCGCACGGCCTGAAGGGTCACACGCTGGTTATGATCGCCGGCGCGCTCGAGATTGGTGCCGGACAGAGAATCGCCAAGGGCATGGACGCGCGGCTCATTGCGGGGTGAGCCGTTCCGTTCGTCAGCCATGTAAACCCCCTCCTGGGGACGTCTTTGCGCCCCCTTGCGGGGGTTATTATCGTTTTGCAGGTCTGCGCCTGCTGGGTTCTTTGGCGGATTCGTCAGGCCATTCCTGTCCCGACGGGCATTTCGCCAGCACTACCTATAGGTCGTATCGCGATAAAAGGTAAGAAAAATTCGCAACCGGTTGAAAGCCTTTACTGTGCAAGGATTTCGCTGAACTCGTAAAGGTCGACTTTCTTCCGGCTCTCCGGGCCGAAGGCGAAGGCAACCGTTTTGACGCAGGTCGCTTCCTTCACGATGCCAGTGTCGATCGCCATACTATAATCGCAGTGCGTACTGATATCGACGAGGCTTGACTCCATTCCTGCGGCTAGCTGTTGTTCGATTTCGGTGCGGGCCGTGTCTGTCAGGTTAAGTAATTGTATGAAGCGGGGCAAAAAACCCGCCAGAAAGGCCCTCATGGAGTCGCTCGTGGGCGCATAATCGTAGGTCAGGCGGGCTGTATTTGTCGCCTCTCGCCATTCTGTCAACACGATGACTTCCCGGGCATCGAGGGTGGCATTGCCGATCGGGATGGAAATCTGACTGTCCCAGGAGATCGGCTCGTTCAACACCAGGGCCGTGTTTCGAGGCACGGCCAGATAGGCCTCATTGGCGAGGAAAAGCGGAGCGGCAGATTCATCTGTCATTTGTCCGAAAACGCTATCGGCGAAGGCGCGCATGCTAGCTTTTTCCTCGGGAATGACGGCGGCGGATGCGAAGACTTCGTAAACAAAATCCTTGAACGCCGGCCAATTTTCGATGCGGACGGGACGCAAGTTTTCGTCTGTTGTAAAGCTTACAGTCATGTCGCTCGCCGCTTTGGCGAGCGCGGCACTGCTCCGTTCGCTCATCGTCTGGGGTAACCGATCGCCGTCGGAGCTTTTGAACTGCGTGACTTTCCGGGTGATGGCATAGCCGCCGTCATCCTGGAGGGCGTAGTCCAGAGTGGCTACTTCCTCGGTAATCCGTGTCTCGGTCAGGTCCTTTCTGGTGCTGTTGCGTGTGATTTTCGCAGTCTGGACCATCCGACCGCTTTCGCCGATATTGAGCAGCAATTCATGATAGTTGGGATCGGAAGCATCTGTCTGGGCGATAGCCGGACCGGCCACCAAGGCCGCAAAACAGGCGGTAAGAGTCAGAAAACGGCGCACAAGTCAGATCCCCCCAAAAAAGTAAGCTAAACCCCGTGTGTCGGCTGAAGTCAATCACCCGCTGGCCGGTAGCTGACGAAGGCGATCTGGGTGCTGTCGGGGGACCACGATGGCACATTGATCGTGCCCTGGCCGCCAAACAGCCTCGTCAGCACGACCGGCGCTCCGCCCGTCGCCGGCATAAGCCGTAAGCTTACATCCTTGTTGGCCGGGTGATCGCCCACTGCGACATCGGTGCCGAACGAGATAAAGGCGATCCATTTGCCGTCCGGCGACGGATGCGGGAACCAGTCGCGTGTGCCCTCCTCAAATGTCAGCTGTTGCGCGCCGCTGCCATCGGGCTTCATCCGCCACAACTTCATATTGCCGCTGCGGACCGAGTTGAAATAGATCCACTCACCGTCGGGCGAATAGTCCGAACCGTCGTCCAGCCCCGGTGAAGTGGTAAGTTGCGTTTCGACCCCGCCTTCGACAGGAATCGTGTAGACGTCGTAGTCGCCGCCACGACTGGCGATGTAGGCCAGGGTCTTTCCGTCCGGCGACCAGCCGTGCCAGTAGGACGGCGCGTTCGGCGTGATCAGTCTTGGCTCACCGCCCGCGGCCGGCAGGATATGGATGCGCGACTGGTTGTCGGGATGGGTTTGGTCACTGACCACGATCCACTTGCCGTCCGGCGAATAGCCGTGGTCATTGTTCATTCTGTTCAGCGTGCCGGTGTTCACCTGTGTCGGCATGCCGCCGGAGACGGGAATCGTGAACAGATGCCCCTTGGCATTGAACAGCAAGGTAGTGCCGTCGCGCGACCAGTTTGGCGCCTCGATCAGGTCCTTGGTGTGCCAGACGATGGTGCGGTTACGGCTGCTGATATCGAGCACTTCCAGAGTGCTTTCGGTTTTCGTCTGTGGTGTCGGCGTGGCGCGGGCGGGCAGGGCGCTCAACTCGACATTCGAAAACACGGCCGTCTCGGCGACCGAATTATTGTGCGAACTCAGGGCCAGCCCGGCCAGATATGCCCCACTTAACGGCAAGCGCACCCCGCCGCCGACATAGCGCATCTCACCGTCGGCGTCTGAAAGCGACATCCAGCCATAACCGTTCTGGTACTCCAGTTTCACCCGCTTGGCGCCACCCCGGGTAGCGACAACCTGATGGGTCTCGCCACCCTGGGTCTCGCGGTATTGCAACGACACCAGCCCGTCGCCATGGACCATGATGTCGATATAGGGGCTGCCAGCATCCAGGGTCTGGCGCAGCATGATCCCGGCCTTGCGGTGGGGATCGACGCCCTGGCCTTCGAAGGCAATGTCGGCGGCGATAACCACGTCACCTAAGACGGTATTGGCGGCGAAGAGGAAGGCGTCGGCTGCGCCCCAGATGTTGGCGCCACTGGCGGTCAGCCTGTAGGCACCTTCTTTGAAACTGGCCTGGCCGGGAAGGGCGGTGGCACCGACATCGACGTGTTTTTCGAAGACGCCGAGGGTGTCTCCGGCGATGGCTTGCGTGGCAAACAGGGCAAAGGCAGCCGTTGCCGCCAGGGCATGGAACTTCATGAAGGTCTTCTCCCACATCGTGCCACGATCATGCTACGCCGCGGCTATTGTAATCGATTACGAAGGTTAACAGATCTGGCGACATGAGGAAAGGGCGCGAGCGAATGCGACCAAAATGAAAGGAAGCGGGGGCGGTCAGCCGAATAGACTGGCCGCCGCGCACTGTTGAAACTGCAACCCTGCGGCGGGCCGACACGCAGTGCCGTGCCGGCACATGAACGAGCATATAAACACTTAAATTTGCTATAATTTGTCGGTAGCTGGGAATCGAACCGCCCTTATGGTACCGCTCACATTTTCAATTGCCATCCCACGAATACTGTGTAATTGTCGGACGAAACGTTGCCGGTTCCGGCGCCACTGCGGCGTCGCAGTGAGAGAAAAACGTGAAGGGAAGATGACCATGATAACGCAAATCTGCGGGGATAGGTTTGTCCCCATTGCCCGCCTGTTTCGCACCGCGACGGCCGCTGTAGCACTGGCCGTGGCTTGCGCGCTCGCCTCGCCGGCCCTGGCGCTGAACGACACTATGACGCCGATTGCAATTCCCGAGCAACCTAACGCCATTATGCTGGGCACCGGGCCCTTGCCGGGCGCGACCGCTGCCGAATCCTGGCACAGCCAGTATAACAGCGTCTTCGCGCGCAACGTTACGGTCGCCACCCTGACGCCGTTCCTGCCTGATCCGGCCAAGGCGACGGGCGCCGCGGTGATCGTTGCACCCGGTGGTGGCTTTCGCACGCTGTCTATGGAGAACGAGGGCTGGGATGTCGCCCGGGCCCTGGCTGAGAAAGGCGTGGCGGCCTTCGTGCTGAAATACCGTCTCAATCCGACACCGGAGGATATGCCAGGTTTCGAAGCCTCGATGCGCGAGATGTTTTCCGGCGCCGCGCGGCCGCCGCGTGCGACGCCACAAGAGGCCGTCGCCGGTCTTACGCCGCAGATCGACGATGCGCGCGCAGCCTTTGCCCTGGTCCGCGCCCGTGCCGCGGAATGGCATGTCGATCCCGACCGCATCGGCATGATCGGCTTTTCGGCTGGCGCGATGCTCACCATCGCGACAACCCTGGCCGGCCAGGAGGCGAAGCCCGCCTTTATAGCCGATATCTATGGCCCGCTGGCACCTGTGACGGTGCCGGCCGACGCGCCGCCTCTGTTTGTTGCGCTTGCCGCCGACGATCCCTTTTTCGCCAACAGCGGTTACGGGCTTATCGACAGTTGGCGTGCTGCCCGGCGCCCGGTCGAGTTCCACCTTTACGAACAAGGCGGCCATGGCTTTGGCATGTATGCGAAGGAAACCACAAGCACCGGCTGGTTCGACGCCTATGTCCGCTGGCTGGCCATGCACGGCCTGCTGAAGCCGAAAGCCTAGCCGAAACTTTGGAATCCTACGGTCTTCCCTCTCCCCACCGCTTTGAGGGGAGAGGACGAGAGCCAAGCGAAGCGTGGGCGATCGGGTGAGGGGCTTCGCTGAAGGACCAGCGCACGCTGCCCTCTCCGAGCCTGACCTCCAAATCCGAACCCGCGGAAACCATCACGCCCCGTTGCACGGCGATGTCGCGCCCGTTCCATCTGCACCCCAGGTCCGATACCGCTTGCTGTCGAGATGAAAACGCACGCCGCTGTAAAACCCCAGCCCGATACGCCCTTTCTGTCCTTTGTCGCGATGAACCTGGCACATCTCCTTGATCAGTTCACCCCGCGAGAGTCCAGCTTCCGGCACCAGATCCAGCGCGAAGTAATTGCGATGCGCACTTTGCTTCGCGCCACCGGAACACCCATTGAGCTCCGGATTGCGATAACCGGACACGGCCTGAACCCTGCCGATCCTCGGCTCAACCTCGGTCCGGATATAACGCAGCACGGGTAAGACATTGGGCCACAGTTCCCTAGGCGGCAGCTCAAACGCCGTTGCCTTGCATGCCTGCCAACGCGAAGAGGTCCGTAAGATCTGATAGGTCGGCAAAACACCCGCGACTCCGTTGCTGGCGAGATGTGCTTCAAACGCCTGCACCTGCGCCGCCATTCGGTTATCCGTCACCCAAGCCTGGTAGGCGGCTTCGGAAACATCGCCCTCCGGCGTCGCCGCAGCGCTGGCTGACAACCCGACCAAACAGCCCGCTATGGCGATGATAAGACGCTTCATTAATCTTCCTTCTCGTCCCCATTTCTTCAATGGGGAGTGGGGCGGCCCTTTGCCATAGCGAGCAACGGAGCCGCCATGGGGCGACCGCGTCGAGACGGAGGGGTCCTTTTACTTTCCCCTGCTGCCGACACCGTGATTGGCATGGATGATCCGTCTGAATTATGTCAGTTTTTGGCACGAATGGAGGTACCACCATGACCAACGAACAGACTTCGGTTATTGACTTCTGGTTCAGACACCTGACGCCGGACGACTGGTTCCGCGGCGGAGCGGACCTCGACGACGAGGTGCGCCGTCGCTTCGGCGACCTTTTGGCGGCCGCTCGCCAGGGCCAATACGATGACTGGGCGCAAACCCCACGGGGCCGGCTGGCGCTGATCCTGGTGCTCGACCAATTCTCCCGGCACATTCACCGTGGCTCGCCGGAGTCCTACGCCGTCGACGATAAGGCGCAGGAACTGGCTCTCGACGGCATCGCGCGTGAAATGGACAAGGTCCTCACCTTCGCCGAGCGCCATTTCTTCTACATGCCGCTGATGCATGCCGAGGACGCGACCCTTCAACGTCTGTGCGTCGCGCAGTTCACGGCGCTGAAAGCCGGGGCCGATGAACTGCTAGCTTTTGCGACGGGCCATTGCGCTATCGTGGAGCAGTTCGGCCGATTTCCCCATCGTAATTCCGTCCTCGACCGCGACTCCACGCCGGAAGAAACGGCCTATCTCGCCGCAAACAACAATCCATTTGGCTGACTATAGGTTTCCTTGAATTTGATCCATGGCAGCGCAGCGTTACCAGATCATTTGGCTTATCACATCGGTCTGGGTGGCGCTTAACACGGTGATGATGTTGCCCCCGCCCAGGTTGATCACGACATCCATTCCCACCTGAGTGACCAGGGCGACATTGGCAACCCCACCCGTATGGGCATTGACATTGATCGTGTCGTTCTGCGTCGCGCTGAAATCACCAACCATGTCCGTGCCGCTGGCTGTCCCGAACAGGAAGACGTCTGCGCCAAGGCCGCCGGTCAGGAGATCGTTGCCAGCCCGGCCGTCCAGAGTGTTGGCCCCGCTATTGCCGGTCAAGGTGTTGGCCAGACTATTGCCCGTGGCGTTCAGGTCGGCGGCGCCGGTCAGGATCAGAGCCTCCACCGCCCGTCCGAAGAGCGAATAGGTCACCGTCGCATAGATAAGGTCCGTCCCCTGCAGGTGCTGCTCGACGACCGTGTCGGTGGCGTTCTGGACGTAGTAGGTGTCATCGCCCAAACCGCCGGTCAGGGTGTTGATGCCGCCATTGCCCGTCAGGACGTTGTTTAGCGCATTGCCCGTGGCGTTGACATGGTTGATGCCGATCAGCGTCAGGTTTTCGACATTGTTGCCCAGCGTCCAGCTAATGCTCGACAGCACGGTATCCATGCCCTCATTGGCGTTCTCGACCGTGCTGTCGCCGGAATTCTGGACGGTATAGGTGTCGTTGCCGCCGCCACCGATCAGGATATTGTCGCCGGCATTGCCGGTCAGGCTGTTGGCCAGGCTGTTGCCGGTAGCCGTCAGCGCTTCCGTCCCCTGCAGGATCAGGGTCTCGATCGCCCGGGCGAACAGCGAATAGCTGACGCTGGAAAAAACCGTGTCAGTCCCTTGCAGGTGCTGCTCGATAATCGTGTCCGTCGCATTCTGAATGTAGTAGGTGTCATCGCCTAACCCGCCGGTCAGGGTGTTGATGCCGGTATTGCCGATCAGCACATTGTTCAGCCCATTACCCGTCGCCGTGACATGGTTGATGCCGATCAGGGTCAGGTTCTCGATATTGGCCGAAAGCGTAAAGTTGGCGATGGCAAAGACAGTGTCGGTACCTTCGCCGCTGTTTTCGACCACGACATCGCTGCTGGTGTGGACCTTGTAGCTGTCATCGCCCAGCCCGCCGGTCAGCACATTGACCGCCGTGTTGCCGGACAGGTAGTTGTTCAACGCGTTGCCGAAGCCGTCAACCGCCTCCGATCCCGTCAGAGTCAGGTTCTCCAGGTTTTCCGCCAGGGTCCAGGTCCGGCCGGACTGGACCGTGTCCTTACCCGCGCCGGCCGCTTCAACGACCAGGTCGCCGTCAGTGACCACATAGGTGTCATCACCCAACCCGCCCGTCAGCGTATTGACCGCACTGTTGCCGAACAGGAGGTTGCCCAGATCGTTGCCAAAGCCGTCGACCGCAGCCACACCGGTCAGGAACAGGTTTTCGACATTGGCCGCCAGGGTCCAGGTCGCGCTTGACTGGACGATATCGATCCCGCTGTCAGCACCTTCCACAACCACATCACCCGTGACATCGACGATATAGGTATCGTTGCCCAGCCCGCCCGAAAGCGTGTCAACACCTGCACCGCCGTCCAGCCGGTTGTTACCGATCGTCCCGATAAGGGTATTGCCAGCGACATTGCCCGTCGCGTTCAAATTACCTGCGCCTGTAAGCGTCAACACTTCCGTTCCGGTATCGAACAACTTGTAGCTGACCGAGGCGATAACCGTGTCGATGCCAGCGTCGGCTTCGACTTCCTGGGTCAGGTCCTGGACATGGTCGACCGCGAAGGTGTCGTCGCCCAGTCCGCCGGCATAGGTGTCCGCGCCCAGGCCGCCATCGAGCAGATTGGCGCCGGCATTACCGGTCAGGATGTTGGCCAGGCCGTTACCCGTGGCGTTGAGGTTGGCCTCGCCGGTCAGGGTCAGGCTCTCGACCGCGCGTCCGGCCAGTGAATAGCTGATCGATGAGACAATAAGGTCCATGCCCGCGAGGTGGTTTTCGACGACATTGTCGGCGGGGTTGTCGACGTAATAGGTGTCGTTGCCGCCGCTGCCGATCAGTCGGTCAACACCGCCGCCGCCGTCCAGCCAGTTGCCTCCGCTGTCACCGGTCAGGGTGTCGTGGTAGGCAGAGCCGCTCAGACCCTCCATGCCGACAAGATGGTCCATGCCCAAGGCAAGGGTGTTCTGCGCCTGGTTTTGCAGCAGCAGCGATACCGTGACGGCCGCCCCCGCTGCGCCATAGGATGCGATATCCCTACCGTCGCCGCCACTTAAGGTGTCGTCGCCCAGGCCACCGTCGAGCCGATTATCGCCCCCGTCGCCGGTCAGGCTGTCATTGTAATCCGACCCGGTCAGGTTCTCGATACTCTCGAGTGCATCGCTGCCCCCGCCGCCGGTAGGTTGCGCCCCGTTGATGCTGAGATCGACCTGCACAGCAAACGGCGCGCTGACAAAGCTTGCCGTATCCGAGCCATTACCGCCCTTCAGCAGATCGTCATTCGACCCGCCGTCCAGCACATCATCGCCGTCGCCGCCATTGAGGGTGTCACGGTCATCCTCGCCGGCCAGTGTGTCGTCGCCGTCAGCTCCATGGAGCACGTCATTGCCAGGATTGCCCGTGACAAGATCGTGACCTGATCCGCCCAAAAGTTCATCGTCGCCCGCCGCGCCATCGAGCGTGTCATGGCCACTCACGCCATAGACCCGGTCATCACCGTCCGTTGCGACAAACATGTCGGAGGCCTGGCTGAGCGCTACAGCAACAAACGTGTCCGCGACAAAGTCGCCCTGCGAAAGCGTCGTCTGCGAATTTCCAGCGAATTCAACCGCCACATCGGATTCGTCGAACACCAGGTTGCCGTTGCCATCGACCACCAGATACATTGCCCCGCCGAAATGCGTATACCAGGCCTGAACAAAGCCTAATCCCACATCATCCCCCGGCAAGGACGCCCCGTAGGCGAAATTCAAGGCATCCATCTGGCCGCGAAACAGCAGCGTCGCACCTGCGACTCCCCAGGGGCCGGGGGTTTCAGGATTCCCGTCTTCGCCGCCCATGGTCATGCCATGGCTGATGCCGAACAGACCCAGCCGATCTCCCTCGGCGCTGTTAAAGTCCAGCACCCGTTCAATCTGCTGCGCCTGGCTCCATCCCGGGCTCCATCCCGTGACGTAGAAAAGGTCCGCCCCGGCGCCGCCCGTAGCACTTTGAAATCCATCGAACGGGCCGTCTGACGACGAAACTGTCCCTACCTGCAGAACATCGTCACCGTCGCCGCCAAACAGTTGCGTACCGTCGGCCCAACCGCTCGCCAGAACATCATCGCCGGTATCTCCCGACAATGTACCCGTGCCAAACAGGTTATCATTCCCGTCACCGCCGTTCAGGCTGTTGAAGCCACTGTTATCGAAGAGATCGTCGCCATCGTCCCCGCCAGACAGAGTATCATCGCCCGCATCGCCGCGGAGATCATCATTACCGGCGTCTCCGTTCAACTGATCGTTGTCATCCCCGCCATAGAGTGCGTCCCGGCCAAGCCCGCCCGACAGACTATCATCCCCGCCGCCGCCGAACCCCAAATTTGGCAGATCATTGAACGCTTGCGCATCGCCAAGCGCAGTGCCACGCCATCCCAAAAGGTTGTCAACAAAATCCCCCGTCGTCAGTGAAGATGCACCGTTCAAACAGACTAACAGATCGCCTGGCGAAAACTGCCCGTCATCATTGCCGTCGACCCAGACCTCGACCCGGCTTAGCGCTACATTTTGATACCATGACACATCAATCAGATGGTCGCCGATGAATTCCGGTGCCAGCAACGTCGCCGCAATGCCAGGCGCGTCCGCAAACGGACCAGCATGTTCCGTCAGGTTCAACACCAGGGGCCGGTTGTCGTAGAGGCTCGGCAGGTGGATCAGGTCGCCGCCCGGCAGGCCGGCACCTTCGAAATCCGTAATCACATCGATCGCAGGGGGCGAACTTTCCGAACCCGGATGAAACTCAAAGACAAACCGGTCATTGCCCGCCCCACCTTCGAGCACATTATTGCCGGTTCCACCGTCCAGCACATCATCACTGCCCAGCCCGGCCAGGCGATCATCGCCGGCCCCGCCGCTGAGGCGATCCACACCGCTGCCGCCGGTCAGGGCGTTATGGCCGACGTTACCCTCAATGAGATTGCCGAGCCCATTGCCCGTGCCGTCGATATCGGCTGCCCCCATCAGAACCAGATTTTCAACGTGGTTCCTCAGTTCATAGCTGACCGCACTGAAAACCGTGTCGCTGCCCTGCCCAGCCGCCTCAACAACGACATCCCCGCGGCTATCGACCGCGAAACTGTCATCGCCCTGACCACCGACCAGCCGGTCGTCGCCCGTTCCTCCGTCCAGTTCGTCATCGCCGATCCCGCCGTCGAGCGAGTCAACGCCCATCCCTCCGCTCAGCCTATTGTTGCCGGAGTTTCCCGTCAGGGCGTTATCCAGCCCGTTGCCGACGCCTGAGACCGCGTCGCCGGTCAGGGACAGGGTTTCGACATAGTCGCCCAGTTGCAAGTCGACATAGCTGATGACCAGGTCCTTGCCGGAACTGGCCAACTCGATTACGTTGTCTGTGGCCGCGTCGACGACATAGGTGTCATGACCGCCCCCGCCACGCATCGTGTCGGCGCCCGGGCCGCCCTCCATTCTGTTGGCCCCGGCATTGCCGAACAAAGCATTGTCCTGGCTGTTTCCGGTCGCATGGATGTCGCCGGAGCCCATCAAGACAAGGGTTTCGACATCGTCTGCCAGGGTGTAGGTGACGGTTGCCAGTACTTTGTCCATGCCACCGTCTGGATCGGAATTTTCGGTGATACGATCGTCCGTATGATCGACCAGATAGGTATCGTTGCCACTGCCGCCCCAAAGGGAGTCGGCCTCATTGCCACCGTTCAGCCAGTCGTCGCCGTCGCCGCCATACAGACTGTCGGTCCCACCATTGCCGTTGACGATGTCGTTTCCGCCATCGCCACTAAGCAGGTCCGATGCAATACCGCCGTTCAGATTGTCGTTGTTGACGCCGCCAGACAGATCGACGCTCGCTTGCGGTATGGCAATGCTGACCAGTCCCTCCAGGCCCTCGCCTGGCGCATGGCCGAAATCCAGTCCGTAGAAGGCTACCTCGCCGGTGCCGGTTGCCGTCGTTTCATTGGCGCCGAGATAAATGCCGGCCTTGAAGTAAAGGTCGTCGTTCTCCCAGACGCTGTTGACGGCGGTTGTGATGGAATAGGTTTGATCGTCAGCATAGACCTCTACCGTGAGCCACTCGCCTTGGACGTCGATCTTGTAACTGAACTTTTCGCCGATATCGATGCTGCAGGACTGGTTCGCCGCATTGCGCAGTTCGAACCGGGTTTCGGTGTTGTTCGCCCCGGCACGATCATTGACGAAATAGACCGTCCCGGAATCGTAGTAGAGTCTCACCAGTTCATCGCTTGTGCCATGAACCTGGCCGATCACAACCTTGGCCAGGCGTTCGTCGCCGAGGGTTGGGCAGCGGTTGACGGCGAGGGTGGCGGTCAGGGTGCCGCCGTCGCGGGGTTGCCAGGCCGCCGGCTCGCCATCGATGAGTTCACGCAGTTCGCAGCGGGCATAGTTGGATCCGGGCGTCGTGGCGCCGTCGACCGGAGCGCTGAAAATCATGGCTCCGTCGGTACTGACGTAAAAATAGAGCGGATCAGCATACTGGGTGAGGTCGTGGATGGTTTCGGCCGTGCCGGACGTGCTGCCCTGGCGGTCGACCGGAACGGTCAGCTTCCATTTCGTCAGATCAAAATGGTCTGAGTTAAAGGACACAGCCATTCTCCCGGCGACGGATTTTCACAGTTCGATGCACGCCCATAGGTTTTTCGCAAACACGATCATTCAAAAAGTAATAAAATGATAAATATAAAAGTGTCCATAGATTTTTCTATGTAAAGTGACACTTTAGATTTGCGCTCGGATAGACATGTGGCGGTAGTGACCATTTAATATTGTCACAATTGTCAAAAATACACGTTAACCACCTTAATTTATTGAAGTTTTTTCGCTGCGATGGTTTGTATGTGAACGACGTGTCTGTTATTTTTGAGGTTTGGCGCCCGAGCACAATCCGAAAGTTTGCAA
The DNA here is from genome assembly GCF_000495835.1 of Asticcacaulis sp. AC402. Classification (GTDB taxonomy): domain Bacteria; phylum Pseudomonadota; class Alphaproteobacteria; order Caulobacterales; family Caulobacteraceae; genus Asticcacaulis. Next base: position 174,519 of record NZ_AWGC01000012.1, on the reverse strand, counting down.
GCCCGCACGGGCGTCAAGGTTAACGCAAAATCAAAAGGCGCGTCCCGCATGTTTCAATTGTCGGTCGAGCGCCAGGCCGAGAACGCGGAAAAAAGAGCTTCTATTCATTCGTCCACCTCGCCCGCCCGGCGGCTCTTCACCCGGCCTTGCCCGAGCATGGACCTCGCCGGCAGGCATTTTCAGATTGTCATAATAGAAACGATATGCCATGCGTTACAAAATAACGGTTTTTGTGACAGGAGGCATTTCATGCGTTTCTCCCTTTTGGCAACGACAGCACTAACCTTTGCAATGGCGGGTTTCGCCCCCCTGGCTCAAGCCGATGAAGGCATGTGGCTGCCGAACCAAACCGCTGGCATTGCCAAACAACTGACCGAGGCTGGCCTGAAAATGGACCCGACCAAGCTGGGCGATTTCACGGCCGCGCCGCTGAATGCGATCGTCTCGCTGGGTGGCTGTTCGGCAGCCTTTCTGTCGCCGGAAGGCCTGGTCGCCAGCAATCACCACTGCGTCTACGGTTCGATCCAGTACAATTCGACCCCGGCGGCCGACTACCTCACCAACGGCTTCCTGGCCAAGACCTTGAAGGACGAACTGCCGGCGGCGCCGGGCACCCGGATCTTTGTCATCGAGGATCTGCGCGACGTCACCGCCCGGATGAACCAGGGCCTCACCCCCGCTCTGTCCGGCCAGGCGCGCTTTTTGGCCCTGGACACCAACCGCAAGGCGCTGATCGCCGAGTGCGAGGCCCAGGCCAACCGCCGCTGCGACGTGCGCGCCTATTTCGGCGGCGCCAGCTACTATCTTCAGCAGCAACTGGAAATCAAGGACGTCCGTCTGGTCTATGCCCCGGCGGGTGGCGTCGGCAATTTCGGCGGCGAGACCGACAACTGGATGTGGCCGCGCCATACCGGTGACTGGGGCTTCTACCGCGCCTATGTTGCGCCGGATGGCTCGTCCGCCGCCTTCGCGCCTGAGAACGTGCCCTATAAGCCCAAGGCCCACCTGAAAATCGCCAGGGACGGCGTAAAGAATGGCGACTTCGTCATGGTCGCCGGCTTCCCCGGCGTGACGACCCGTCTGGTTACCGCCGCCGAAGCCCGTTTCAGCTTCGAAAAATCCTCGCCGCTGCAACAGAAACTGCTGTCGGACTATTCCGACCTGATCGCCAAGGTGACGGCCGGTGACCCCGACGCCACGATCAAATATGCCTCGATCATCAAGGGCGCCGATAACTACAAGAAAAAGACCCTGGGCGAAATCGCCGGCGCCGACGCCATCGACCTGAATGGCCGCAAGGAGCGCCAGGAAGCCGCCTACCGTGCTTGGGTCAAGGCCGACGCGGCGCGCACAGCCGCCTATGGCGCCGCCATCACCAACCTCGACAGTCTGGTCGCCGAAGACCAGGCGGCGCAACTGGATACCATGCGCACCGGCACGATCAGCCGCGGGCAACTGCTGACGGCGGCACGCCTGGCCTACCGCTTCTCTAAGGAACGCGAAAAGCCCGACGCCGCCCGCGAAAGCGGCTACCAGGACCGCGACCGCCGCCAACTCACCGAACGCCTGACCTCGATTGAACGCCGCTATGTGCCGCGCGTCGATCGCGCCCTGTTCGAAGCCGCCCTGGTGGAATACAAACAGGCCTCGTCGGCCGGACAGGACCCCGCCTTCCTGACCAAACTCGACGCCATCGGTATCGAGCGCCTCTACGCCGAAACGCGCCTGGCCGACACTGCCACGCGCCTGGCCTGGCTGGACAAGACGCCGGCCGAGTTCGAAGCCTCGACCGATCCGTTCATTCAACTGGCCGTGGCCATGTACCCGGCCGACATCGCCCGCGAACAGAAGGCCAAGGACCGTACCGGCCGCACCCAGGCGGCGCGCTCCGTCTATGTCGCCGGCCAGATTGCGTATGAGGCCAGCCAGGGCCGCACCCTCTATCCCGACGCCAACGGTTCCCTGCGCTTCACCTATGGCCACATCAAGGGCCGCGAGAAGGACGGGCAGATCTGGACGCCGTTCACGACGGCTGCGGGCCTTCTGGCCAAGCAGACCGGCAAGGGTGACTTCAATGCACCGGCCAATTTCATCGCCCAGCTCAAGGCCGGCGACTGGGGCAGCTATGCCGCGCCGGAACTGGGCACCTTGCCGATCAACTACCTGTCGACGGTGGACATTACCAATGGCAATTCTGGTTCGTCGACGCTGAACGCCAAGGGCGAATTTGTCGGCCTGGCCTTTGACGGCACTCTGGATGGCGTCATTTCCGACTGGTCGTACGAGGCCTCTGTCAACCGCACTATCCATGCCGACAGCCGCTACATGCTGTGGACCATGGACAAGGTCGACGGGGCCCAGCGTCTGCTAAAGGAGATGGGTGTCGCACCTTGAACGGGTAAGGTATCAAGCCAGGGGTGACAAAGCGTTCGAAGCCGGTTTCGAACAGATTTATGTCGCGTATCCTGGCCATCCAGACCCTAAGCAGCAGCGTATAAGGCTGAAAACGACCTGCGTCCTGCCGTCAGGCTGAATCTGTGCTAAATTTTGTTTTGTCGCGCAATTTGACCGAAAACGGGAGCGCCCGTGCGGGTGCTGCACACTTTGTCGGATTGCGCTCTTGCGAAAGACCTCAAACATGCCTGACGCATTGACGCCGGCTCCGGATACCGAAGACGACCCCGTATCTGTGCGAATCCGCAAACGCCTTCAAGATTCGCGGGCGCGCTTTCTGGCCAACGACAATATTTCGGCGTTTCTGGAGCCTGGCGACGCTGAAGCTCTGGAAAGCGAAGTCGCGGAGAAATTTGCTGCCGTACTGGAAAGCCTGGTCATCGACATCAACAACGACCACAATACCCGCGACACAGCCCGCCGTGTGGCCAAGATGTACATCCAGGAAGTCTTTGCCGGCCGCTATCGCCCGGCGCCCGATGTCACCGAGTTCCCCAATATTTCCAGTCTGAATGAGCTGCTGATCATCGGCCCGATCACTGTTCGCAGCGCCTGCAGCCACCATTTTTGCCCGATCATGGGCCGGTTGTGGATCGGGGTCATGCCCAACGGCCACTCTAATCTGATTGGCCTGTCGAAATATGCCCGGATCGCCGAATGGATCATGTCACGCCCGCAAATCCAGGAAGAGGCTGTTACCCTTCTGGCAGAACGCTTCATGGATCAGGTCAAGCCCGACGGCCTGGCGATCGTCATGGAGGCCGACCATTTTTGCATGCACTGGCGTGGGGTCAAGGACACATCCTCCAAGATGATCAACAGCGTCATGCGGGGCTCGTTTCTCAAGGACCCGGCCCTGCGCCGGGAATTCCTGTCGCTTATCAACCTTAACCGCTGAGGCTTTCATGCTCGTCCGCTGCCTTTACACAAGTCACGTCGCCGAGCCCATGAGCCCCGCGCTCCTGGCCGGCATATTGGAGCAATCGCGCGTCAACAATCCGCCGCGCGGCATCACAGGTCTGTTGTGCCATACCAGTGAGGTGTTCGCCCAGGTGCTTGAGGGCGGGCGGGCGGAGGTCTCGGAACTGTTGGGGCGGCTGATGCGCGATACGCGGCACCGCAACGTTACGCTCCTGGTTTACGAGGAGATCAAGGAGCGCAGTTTTGCCGGCTGGTCGATGGGGCAGGTCAATGTCGACGCGGTCAACCCTGGCCTGCTGCTGCGCTATTCCAACCGTCCCAAGTTTGACCCCGAGGCCGGTTCCGGCGAAAGCGCCATGTCGCTGCTGCTGGAACTGATCGCTACCGGTGCCATTGGCTGCCAGGCAAAGCGCTAGCTCGACTGCGTCAACCTGTCACGGGACTTTGCGGACATTATCGTGATCGCCTTGGCGCAACGGGACGTAATGCGGGTGTCCATCTCGGACAAGACGGCTTTTGCCACCGCAGGGCCGCAGCAATTTGCGCAGTTTGAAGGCGGGTCTTTTATGGATATTCTGCTGACGGTTTTGATCGCCGTGTCCTTGCTCGCGGTCGTGGCGACATTTGTGATCGGCATGTTCGCCTTCGCGCGCAACGGCAAGGAGGCCGGCGCGCTGTTGAACCGCATGATGGCGTGGCGGGTGAAAACCCAGGTCGTCGCCATTGCCGTCTTGCTGATCAGCATGTGGCTGAAGACCCGGACGTCTGGCGTCTGACGTGGAATTCGCCACCGCTCGCATCGCCGTCATTGGCGCCGGCATGGCGGGTGCGGCGTGTGCCACTGCGCTGCAAGCCGTTGGCCGATCGGTCAGCCTGTTCGACAAAGGACGCGGGCCCGGCGGTCGTATGTCGGCCCGGAGCGTAACCGTCGGGGAGGATATCGTGCGGTTCGACCATGGTGCGCAGTATTTCACCGCCCGAAACAGTGGATTCCGTGCCCAGGTCGCGGCCTGGCACGCGCGCGGCATTGTGGCACCGTGGCCGGCAGCCGGTGCCGGGGCCTGGGTCGGCACCCCCGCCATGAACCGCCCGGTTGCGACCCTCTGTACGGCACTGGACGTGACGTTTCAGGCCCATGTGTCGGGGCTGAGACGCGACCCGTCAGGCTGGCGACTGAACGGCGAGGGCGTCGATTCCGGGCCCTACGCCCAGGTCGTTATCGCAGCCCCTGCGGAACAGGCCGCCGGATTGCTTGCCGACATTGACGGAGTGTCAGATCAATGCCTCGTAGATCCGGCCCTTTTCGAACGGATTCAGGCCACCCGATCGGAGCCTTGCTGGACGGTCATGGCGGTCTGGGAGTCGCCGCTGGCGTTTTCGCTCGACACCTATCGCGGTGCCGGCGACATCATCTGGGCAGCGCGCAACAGCGCCAAACCGGGCCGCAGCGGACCGGAAGCCTGGGTCATTCAGGCCTCACCCGTCTGGTCACGCGCTCACCGTGGCGCCGACCCGGCAGAGGTCTGCGCTGACGTGTTGCGGCTGTTCGCCGAAACGTGCCGTGTGCCCGTGCCCACGCCGGCGTTTGTTCAGGCCCATAGCTGGCTCTATGCTCGTTCCGGTAGCCTTGGCCAGGCCTGCATTTGGGACGCCGGCCTGGGACTCGGTGTCTGTGGCGACTGGCTCATCGGACCGCGGGTCGAGGCCGCCTGGCTGTCGGGAACATCCCTCGCTGCCGAGATGAATGGCGTTTACGTCAATACGGCGTCGACTGGCCGGCGCGCCGAATAGGGCAGAGCGTCGCCGTAGCCGAAACGCATCACAATATCGGGGCGTCGTTCCGGCAAACCCACCAGGGCCGCCAGGTCCGGGCGAAGATGCGCCACCTCGACCGGTTGGTTAACAAAGGCATGTTTGAGCCCAAGCGCGGTTGCCTGCAGGGCGAAGCGTTGACAGGCCCGGCCCGCCAGAACCCAATGCTCACGGTCGTCCTTGTGCGCAACAAACACCACGAGGCCGGCGGAAGAGGCGATCTGACGCGCGTATTTTTCGTTCTCGGCCTTGGCCTTGAACGTCTGGTCAAACAGGTTCGGCCCCAACCCTTCCGGCAGAACGGGACTGCCGCTGCAGGCACTGAACAGGCCATCGCCTGTCTGCATCGCCCGCCTCGGACTGAAACGCAGCCACGCCTTGAGCTCTGCCAGGAAGGCCGGGTCCGCCAACTGCGCGCTGTTGCCAGCGACGATCAGATCGCGCACCCGGCGCATTTGCGCGCGCTGCGTGAGGATGACCACGTCGACCCCCGGCACCGCAGCCGCTTTCTCGAGCGCCGTCACATCCCTTGCGCTGACGGTTCGGCCATCATAGTCGCCGCGCGTCGACTGCCGTTTGGTGATGGCATCGAACAAATCGGGCCGGGCGGGTTCGCCACCGCCGAACGTAAAGGTCACGGCGCCCTTATGCGCCGGGTCGAAGCCGAGCTGGCCTGACTTTCCGCGTTCGGCGCAGGCGATGGCCAGGTTCTCGGCGGCGCAGCCCAGGCTGACATAGAGATGGTGGTTGTCCGGATCCACGACGGGGATTTGGCGTACGGCATCAGGCTCGATCGCCAGGCCACGATCCGAGATTCGGAAACGCCAGGGCTGCGTGTTGTGGCTGTTCGCGGCCAGCGTGGCATAGCGGATGAAGTCACGCATTTGCGGCATCTGGGTAAGCCCTGCACGGCTGGCTGCGACTGCGGCGTTGTAGTCGGCCATCGACCCCATCCTGCGGGTGGCCATCCAGGTCGCCCCTGCCCCGGCAATTGCAACGGCCCCACCGGCCAAAAGCACTTCGCGTCGTCCGATCATGGGTCGCCTCATCATTCAAAAATGATTGGGAGTGTAAGAAATGGGTCTTTACGCTCGTCGTGCGCTGCCGGGCACCGCGCTGCGGCGTAATACCAACCCACGACGAGTCAAGATTTTCGCGGGTTGGTATAAGGCGATCGGTCAACCCCTCCGGACCAGCCGGACGACCAACAGCAGGACGACGGCGCCGGCGGTCGCGGTGACGATCGCGGCCAGTATTCCGTTGCCGATATGTATTCCCAGGGCGCCGGCCAACCAGCCACCGACGAAGGCGCCAATAATGCCCACGACGATATCGCCGATCAGGCCGAATCCGCCCCCCTTGACAATAGCGCCAGCGGTCCAGCCTGCGACCGCGCCCACCACGAGCCAGATGATAAGGGTTTCAAGGCTCATGAGATGCATCCGGAGTCTATGACCCTGCCTGAGTGGCGGATCGGAAAGTCATCCTGCAGGGCTGCCAAAAATCTACCAAATACGCCTTCCTTATGTTTGCGAAAACCTATCAAATCGACGGGATTTCTCACGATCCGTGGGTGCGTGCGCCTGCAAAGGTCCGCAAGGACCTCGTCGGCATACCCTTCATGGTTTATTGAAGCGTGACCGACAGTAATGGATTTCCAGCGTCAGGATGTGTTAGAATTAAAGCGCGACTTGGGAACTTTCCTGGTTTCAGTCTTATTGTGAGCCTTGGACGGAGCCTGATATGGACGATATCGCAGGGAAACCCCGCCGCTCCCTGATCACCCGCCGCGGCCTTCTGGTGGCTGGGGGCATAGGGGGCGGCACGGCGCTGGTTGTCGGGGTCGCCGCTGCCAACCTGACCAATATCATCAGCATCGGCGCGGAAAAGCCCGACCTTAGCGCCTTTGGCCCCTTTGTCAGGATCACGCCCGACGGCTGGGTCACGGTCGTCAACAAGCACCAGGAGATGGGCCAGGGGGCGCACGTCGCCCTGGCCGCCATGGTCGCCGAAGAACTGGACGCCGACTGGGACAAGGTGCGCGTCGAGGCGGCGCCGGCCAATACAGCCGTGTACAAGAACCTTAGCATGGGTATGCAGGCGACGGGCGGATCGACGGCGACAGCCAATGCCTGGGATCAGTTCCGGCGCGCCGGTGCTGCGGCCCGGGCCATGATGGTGGCGGCGGCCGCCGGCACGTGGCAGGTCGCCGCCAGTGAAATCAAGGTGAAGAATGGCGTGGTGTCACATCCGGGCTCCGGTCGGACCGCACCGTTTGCCCAACTTCTGGACGCCGCGGCCAAGATCGCGCCGCCGCAATCGCCACAGTTGAAGTCGCCCGACCAGTTCACCCTGATCGGCACCGATCGCGTTCGCCGCAAGGACAGTCTCGCCAAGTCGACCGGTCAGGAGCGCTACACCCAGGACGTCTTGCTGCCGGATATGCTGACCGCCATGGTCGCCCATCCGCCGCAGTTCGGCGCCAGGGTCGAAAGTTTTGACGGTGCCGCCGCCAGGCTGGTGGCCGGCGTCGTCGATGTGTTCGAAATTCCCAGTGGCATCGCCGTGGTGGCCAGCCATACCTACGCCGCCAAAAAGGGTCGCGACGCTCTCAAAGTTACCTGGAATACCGACAAGGCGGAAAAGCGGTCGACAGGCGAACTGCTGGCCTGGTATCGCGAGATCGCGACCGGTAAGGGCAAGCTGAAACCTGAAACGATTCACAAAAGCGGAAAGCCGGACAAGGCCTTTTCCGGCGAGGTTTTTGAAACCAGCTTTGATCTGCCCTACCTGGCCCATGCCGCTATGGAACCGATGAATTGCGTCGCACAGGTCGACGGAACCAGGGTCAAGCTGACCTTCGCCTCGCAAATCCAGACCGTGGACCAGGTCAACACGGCCATTGCCGTGGGAACACTGCCGGGCATGGTCGAGATCGAGACGCTGTCGGCCGGCGGGTCCTTTGGGCGGCGCGGCAGCCTTACTTCCGACTACACGGTCGAATGCGTCCACATCGCCAAAAAGATTGGCGGCAACCGCCCGGTCAAGCTGGTGTGGACGCGCGAAGATGACATGTCGGCAGGCTGCTACCGACCGTTGTCGCACTACCAGGTGTCGGTAAAGACCGATGCCGACGGCTATCCACAGGCATGGCGGCATATCGGTGTGGCGCAGGCCCTGATGCCTGTTGGCAAGAACACCGCGGCGGTTGAGGGGCTGGGCAAGGTGCCATACGTTGCCATGGCGACGGACGTCGACATTCAGGTTTATTCGCCCAGGTTTCCTGTGCCGGTCAGCTTCTGGCGTTCGGTCGGCGCCACCCAGACCATCATGGTGACCGAGCATGTCATCGATCAACTGGCGCGACGCGCAGGCAGGGACCCGGCCGACTACCGCCGCGAAATCTACCGCCGCATGGGCGACAGCCGGCGACTGGCCGTGCTTGATCTGGCTTGCCAAAAAGCCGGCTGGGGCAAGCCGCTCGAGGCCGGCTGGGCGCGGGGCCTGGCTGTCGGCGAAAGCTTTGGGACGGTGGTGGCGCAGGTTGCCGAGGTCAGGCTTGTCGACGGCCGGCCCGTGGTCCGCCGCGTCGTCGGCGCCGTCGATTGCGGGCTTGCCGTGGCGCCCGACCAGATTGCGGCCCAGATGGAAGGCGGTACGGCGTTCGGGTTGAGTGCCGCACTTTACAGCCAGATTCTGCTGCGCGACGGCCAGGTCTCCAACACCAATTTCGATAGCTATCCCATCCTCAGGATCAACGAAATGCCCATCGTCGAAACCCATATCCTGCCATCGACCAACAAGCCCTCAGGGATGGGCGAACCGGGAACGCCGGTGATCGCTCCGGCAGTAGCCAATGCCATCCTGGCTCTGACGGGTAGGGCGACCCGCAGCCTGCCGTTTATCGATGCAGAGGTGGTGTCATGAGCTTCACTCTTACCGTCAATGGCGTTGTTCACACCGTCGAGGCTGACGCCGACACGCCTTTGTTGTGGGTGTTGCGCGATAGCCTTCACCTGACCGGCACCAAGTTCGGCTGTGGCGTTGGTCAGTGCGGCGCCTGCACGGTCCATATCGATGGCCAGCCGCTGCGGTCGTGCACCCTGGCGGTCGCGGATGCCGGCGACCGCAAAATCACCACCATCGAAGCCGTTTCCGGCCCTGAGGCCAGAGCCATACTGGCGGCCTGGGTGGCCGGCGACGTGCCGCAGTGCGGCTACTGCCAATCGGGCCAGATCATGAGTGCGGTTGCCCTTCTTCAGGAAATTCCACGCCCTTCGGACAACGACATCGACCTGGCGATGAACGGTAACATCTGTCGCTGCGGCACCTATATGCGCATCCGGGCGGCGATCAAGGCAGCGTCGCAGGAGGTTAGGGCGGGGAGGGCATGATGAAACTCGCGCGCTTGTTCTTGATCCTTGGCCTTGAGCTTCACTCGAAACATGTCAGTATGGTAGGACAATAAAAAGGTTAGCGGGTCGGTGCGACCTGACGGGAGTGAAACATGGATACGCGTCGGCAGGTCCTGCAAGGACTGATTTTCAGCCTTGGCGGGGCTGCGGCCCTGTCAGCCTTCGACAAGGCTCAGGCAAATCCAGCACTGGCGGCAGAACCCCATGGGCCCGGGTTTTACACCCCGGATGAACGGGCGCTGGTCACTTTTCTGGCGGATGCCATCGTCCCGCGTACCGACACGCCGGGCGCTGTCGATGCCGGCGTTCCCGCAGCCATGGACCATCTCCACCAGACCTGGGCCTCGGCAAAGACGCAGGCCGGGCATCGCGCCCAACTGGCGGCGATCAAGGCGCAGTTGGTCCGTTCCGGAGGGCTGAAACTCGAGGCGCTGAGCGAACTCGACGCCGCCGCCTTCAGCCAGAATACCCATTGGGAGTATCGCGCCGTCAAATCGCTGATCGCCACGGTCTATTACCTGTCTGAGCCCGGCGCAACTCAGGAGCTTCAGTACGAACCGGTCCCCGGACGATGGATCGCTTCGGCGCCAATCGGCGAAATTGGCCGGACATGGGCGTTGTAAAGTTGGGGCCTTTTAAGGTTGGGGCCTCCTAAGGTTCGGGCCTCCTAAGGTTCGGGCCCTATGGATCCTGGGGCGTTGCGGCAATAACAAAGACAATTACAGGTGAGCGTGATGAACAACGAATTCGATGCCATTGTCATAGGTTCGGGGATGAGCGGCGGCTGGGCTGCCAAGGAACTGTGCGAAAAGGGCCTCAAGGTGCTGGTCCTGGAACGCGGTCGCGAACTGAGTGTTGAGAAAGACTATTCCGACATGCTGTCGCCGTGGGAGTTGCCCAATCTCGACCGTATCGCGGAAGACGAACTCAAGACCCACTATCCCATGCAGTCGAAGTCCGTCGGCTACGCCCTGCACGAAACCACCAAGCAGTTCTGGGTCAAGGAGGACGAGCAGCCCTATGAGACGCCGCAGGACGCCCCGTTTGAGTGGGTGCGCGGCTATCACAGCGGCGGCAAGTCCCTGATGTGGTCGCGGCAGTCCTATCGCTTTGGCCCGCAGGACTTCGAGTCCAACAAGAAGGACGGGCACGGCGTCGACTGGCCGATCCGCTACGACGACCTGGCGCCGTGGTACGACCATGTCGAGCGCTTCGCTGGCATTTCAGGTGACCGCGACGGAATCGCAAGCCTGCCCGACGGCGTCTTCCAACCGGCCTTCGAGCTGACCCTGCCGGAAAAGGCGTTCGCCGAGCGAGTCAACAAGACCTTCCCGTCGCGCCGCGTGATCGCTGCGCGCGTCGCCCATCTGACGGCGCCGACCCAGGAACAGATGGACCTGGGGCGCGGTCCGTGCCAGGTGCGCAATCACTGCCACCGTGGTTGTTCTTACGGGGCCTATTTCTCGTCGGTATCAGCCACCCTGCCGGCGGCGCGGCGCACCGGCAACATGACCCTGGTCAGCTACGCCATCGTGCAGGCGATCGATTACGATCCGGCAACGAAGCGCGCGTCCGGTGTGCGGGTGATGGACGCCAATACGCGTGAGACCAAGACCTACAGCGCCCGTTTGATCTTCCTGAATGCCTCGACCGTCGCGTCGACCCTGATCATGCTGAATTCGCGGTCTCAGGCCTTTCCGGGCGGCCTGGCCAACAGTTCCGGGCAACTGGGCCGTAATCTGATGGACCATTTCGGTGGCGCGGGCGCCAGCGGAGACATGCCGGAGTTCGACGCCTATTACTATGCTGGCCGGCGTCCCGGCGGCATCTATGTCGCCAACTACGCCAACATCACCGAACACGACAAACCGTTCCTGCGCGGTTATGGTTTCCAGGGGTCCTCCGGGCGTCGCGGCTGGACAGGTAACCGGCCGGGCCTCGGCGCGGATTTCAAGCAGGCTAACCGCACGCCCGGGAGTTGGAATATCGGGATTTCGGCCTTCGGCGACATGCTGCCCAATTATCGCAACCACATCCGCCTGCACGAGACCAAGACGGACAAATGGGGCATGCCCGTTGCCGTTATCGACTGCCGCCTGGGTGACAACGAACTGAAACTGATGCAGGCGGCATCGAAGGATGCCTTTGACATGCTGACCGCTGCCGGTTGCGTAAACATCCATTCTACCGAAGACAGGGGCGTCACGATGGAGTCGCTGACCTCACCCGGCAACAAGATCCACGAGATGGGCACGGCGCGGATGGGGCGCGATCCAAGGACTTCGGTACTCAACGGATGGTGTCAGTCCCACGACGTCCCAAATCTGTTTATTACTGACGGCAGTTGCATGGCCAGTTCAGCAGTGCAGAACCCATCCCTGACCTATATGGCGCTGACGGCACGCGCCGCTAATCACGCGGCGCAGTTGCTAAAGGACGGCGTCCTTTAGGCTGGATCGGTAAACTACCGATTCTGATCACCTTGGCTCGGCCGGCCGAAAGTTTGGTAGAGCACAATCCGATAAAGTGGACGCCACTTTGTCGGCTTGTGCTCCACTCATGTGCCAACGATACAGCGGCATCGTCGAAGTGCCGGCCCTGTAGACGCATTGAGACAGCAACAACTCGTGTAGGATCCTTACAAAATAACGCCTACCTGATATCGGCCCGATTTTTGTGGTTGGTTAAGGTGACCTGCGATGACCAGCCGTTTTGGCTTTTGGGCCGCCTTTTCTGCCTTCGCGGCGAGTGTTGCCTATGGTATCCTGCAGATCCTTCAGGTGTTACACGTGCTGCCCGACCCGTGGGATCGCATTCTGATATTTGCGCCGTCATTGGTGCTAAAGCGCAATCCGATAAAGTGGGCACCATTTTTCGGAAAAATTGCGCGACAAAACAAAAACTTAGAGCGGGGTTTTGATTCCATCAAAACTCATCCCGCTCTAGCGCCTGCTTTTGTGCTAACCATGGCCGCGGTTCACGAAAACACGCCATCGCACAAACGCGTTTATAGCCTGTCTGCCGTGGCCCTGGCCATCATGTATGGTGTGCTTGTCAGCATCGTCTATATCACCCAGCTCGGCGTGGTCATACCGCGCGACCTGCAAGGGGTCGGTCCCAGCGTCGCCTACCTCGCCTGTTGCGGCCAGCACCAGTTTATGACGGGGCTTGACCTTCTGGGCTACACCTTGATGAGCTTATCAACGCTCTTCGCAGCGTTGGTTTTTGTAGCCAAAGGCCCGCAACGCCCCGTCCGGCTTTGGCTCGCCGCCAACGGAGCTCTGGCGCCGGTTCTGCTTGGTCAACTGGTTTGGCCCGGCCTGATCCGGGCCGGCGCCCTTTGGCTGATCACCTTTCCCGTAGCGATGATGTATCTGGCGCTTAGCTTTAAGCGCGGCCGCGGCATCCCTGAGTCCTCGCCATGAGGCCCGGATCAGGCCGGGTCGCCAACGGATTGATCCAGCGCATGGCAGCCGCCGGGCATCCGGCGCAAGAGAGCGACATTATCCACGAGCGGCCATGACGGATTGGGAACTAAGTGAAGGGTGAGAGCATCTCCGGTGGGCTGACGACGGCTGAAGCGCAGGCGCGCTTGCGTTCTGAGGGTTTCAACGAATTGCCCGCTGCCGAAAAGCGCACGCCTCTGCGGATTGTGCTCGAGGTGCTGCGTGAACCGATGCTGGTTTTGCTTCTGGCCGGCGGCGGCATCTATCTGGTGATCGGTGACCTTAAGGATGCCTTGGTCCTGTTGTGCTTTGCCATCATATCGGTGCTAATCACCGTAATTCAGGAGGCGCGCACCGAGAAGGTGCTCGAGGCCCTGCGTGACCTGACCAGTCCGCGGGCTCTGGTTATTCGCGATGGCCAACGCGGCCGAATCGCAGGCCGTGAGGTCGTGCGCGATGACGTTATCGTGCTGGCCGAAGGTGACCGGGTGCCTGCCGACGCCCTGCTTTTGACCACCCATGACCTCCAGGTCGATGAATCTCTTCTGACCGGCGAGTCGCTTCCTGTGCACAAAGCCAAGGCGAAGGATGACAGGGGACAGGTCTTCTCCGGCGCCTTGATCATTCGCGGCACCGGCTTGGCAGAAGTCGTGGCCACAGGCGTCCACAGCAGGATCGGCCGGATCGGTCATTCGCTCAAAAGCCTTAAGCCAGAAGTTTCGAGACTTCAGACCGAAACACGCAAGCTGGTCTTGATGTTTGCCAGCGTCGGCGGCGTGGTCTGCGCGATTGTTGTCATCCTCTATGGACTTTTCCGCGAAGGCTGGCTCCAGGCAGTTCTCGCTGGCATTGCCTTGGGCATGTCAATGCTGCCGGCAGAGTTCCCTGTTGTCCTGACGGTTTTTAAGGCCATGGGGGCGTGGCGGATTTCGCAGGCCCGGGTCCTGACGCGAAAGGCCTCCGCTATAGAAATTCTGGGGTCAGCGACCGTCCTGTGCACGGACAAGACCGGGACTCTGACTGAAAACAAGATGTCTCTGGCCGAGTTGCGGCTCAGCAATGGCCAGGTGGCGCGCGCCGATGCACCCCTCGTGACGGACTTTCTGGACCTGGCCGAGTTTGGCCGGTTGGCCAGTGAGGCCGAGCCTTACGACCCGATGGAAAAGGCGTTTCACGCCTTCGCGCCGAAGCCGGGTGCGTCACGAATCGTCTCCGGGAAACTCGTCAAATCCTATGGCTTGCGGCCCGACTTTCTCGTCATGTCCCAGGTCTGGCAGCCAGACGACGCCGGCCTGGCGATGATCGTGGCGGCCAAGGGTGCGCCGGAGGCCATAGCTGAACTGTGCCGGCTTGGCGCTGACGAAGTCGCGGCGGTAAAACTATCGGTAGCAGCTATGGCCGGGCAGGGCCTGCGTGTCCTTGGTATTGCCAGGGCGCACCATGACGGGGCAGGGTTTCCCGCCAGCCAGCGCGATTTCGCGTTCGAATATCTGGGCCTGGTCGGCCTGGCGGATCCGTTGCGTGCCAGCGTCCCGGAGGCCATAAAGGAATGTCGCAGGGCGGGTATCCGCGTCATCATGATTACCGGCGACTATCCCGTCACAGCCCAATCCATCGCGCGCCAGGCTGGGCTTTTTGACGGAGCTGCCAGCGACGAGGTGGTCAGCGGCGACGCCCTTGCCGCCATGGACGACGCCGCTCTGGCGGAGATGCTTACACGCGTGAGCGTCTTCGCCCGCATCCAGCCGGAGCAGAAGCTGCGCCTGGTTCAAGCCCTGAAGGTGAATGGCGAGATCGTCGCCATGACCGGCGACGGCGTCAATGACGCGCCGTCGATCAAGGCAGCTCATATTGGCATCGCGATGGGTGGTCGCGGCACAGACGTGGCCCGCGAGGCCGCCTCCATCGTGCTGCTGGACGACGATTTTGGCTCTATCGTCAAGGCCGTGCGGCTGGGCCGGCGCATCTATGACAATCTGCGCAAGGCCATCGCCTTTATCTTCGCTGTCCACGTTCCGATTGCCGGCCTTGCACTCCTGCCACTGGTCTTTGGTCTGCCGATTCTGTTCGGCCCGATGCATATCGCCTTCCTGGAGATGGTGATCGATCCGGTCTGTTCGCTGGTCTTCGAAGCCGAAAGCGAGGAGGACGACGTCATGAACCGTCCGCCCCGAGCCCCGCAGGCGCCCTTGTTTTCAAAGGAACTAATTGCCTGGAGCGTCTTGCAGGGGGCATTGGCGCTGTCGCTGGTGGCGGCGATTTTTATCGTGAGCCTGCGCCTCGGCGTGGTCGAGAACGAAGTTCGCGCCCTGGCGTTCGTGTCGCTGATCCTGAGCATCGTCGCGCTGATCTTCGTCAACCGCTCTTACAGCGCCTCGTTGTTGACGGCGTTGAAGGGGCGAAATACGGCAATGGGCTATGTACTGTCAGGCGTCGTGGTCATGCTGGCCGTGATCTTGCTGTGGCCGTGGGCGCGTGACCTCTTCCGCTTTGGCCCGCTGAACGGATACGGCCTGGTGCTGTGCCTGGGTGCCGGAGTCATCACCTTGCTCTGCCTGGAGGGCCTGAAACCCTTATGGCGCAGATGGCTGTCGTCGCCACGTGCCGCAGGCGGGATGCGCAACATCTAGCGAGGGATGAGTTTTGATGGAATCAAAACTCATCCCTAAGTTTTTGTTTCATCGCGCAATTTATCCGAAAAGTGGTGTCCACTGTATCGGAGTGCGCTCGCCCGGAGTGAAATCATGTCGATTCGATCCCTTATGTGCTTGTTCGGGGGCAAGACCTACGAACGTAATGCCCTCGATACCGCCTTCAATCTGGCGCGCGCCTGTGGGGGTCGGTTGCAGATCATCCATGTGGCCCCGCCATCAGTTCTGTACGAAGTGTCGCGCGGAGCGATGTCCCACGCAGCAGGGCCAGGCGTGATCGACGAATGCGAAGAGGATGCCCGCGAGCCGGCAGATATAGCGTTGGCCTACGTGACGGAGAGGTCTGCTTACCATAGCGTCCCCCTGGTTGCCATTCACCACCCGGCCGCCTCAGACCACGCGCTTGCAACCTTTTGCTCCCTCATGGGGCCCGTCGACCGATGTCTGCCCGCCGCCGCCCGCTGCGTCGACCTGATCGTCGTTGGCCAGGACGGTGGCCGTGGCGGCCACACGGAAACGGTGCTGACCGCTTTGTTCAATACCGGAAGTCCGGTGATGGTCGTTCCCTGGGTCTGCGACTCGCCGCTGTCAGCAAGAGGATACGCCGGTAAGGTCGTGGTGGCCTGGGACGGAAGCCTTACGGCTTCGCGCGCCCTGCGGTCCGCCTTGCCGCATTTGTCGCACGCCGACAGCGTTTATCTGGTCAGCGTCGAGGGCATGGGCGACCCCTATGACGCGACCGGTGAAGCCACAGTCCTGGCCTATCTTGCCTGTCACGGCATATCTGCCGAGTTCATCCGTGCCGAACGCGTGGCGCACAGTATCGGACATATCCTGCTGGAAAAGGCCGGTGACCTGAAGGCTGACCTTCTGGTGGCCGGCGCCTATGGCTGGGGTCACATTGGTGAGCTCACTCTGGGCAGTGTCAGCAACCATATCCTCAAGCACGCTCACCTGCCGCTGCTCCTGGCCCATTGACGTTGCCACTCTAAGTTTTTGTTTTGCAGCGCAATTGGTCCGAAAAACGGCGTCCACTTTATCGGATTGCGCTCCAGGTGACCTCGCCCGGCACCTTGATTTTCCAACCCGCTGGCGTATGACCTGCGCATGAACCCTGTTTTCCGCGATCTGAAGACCTCGATTTTCGAGATCATGTCGGGCGAAGCCCGCCGGCTGGGTGCGGTCAATCTGGGCCAGGGTTTCCCCGAAAGCGACGGCTTCCCCGATGTCCGTCTGGCGGCCGGCGGAGCCCTGATGACCCAATCGAACCAGTATGCCCCGATGCGCGGCTTAGCCGTTCTGCGCCAGGCGGTGTCGGACTTTTATCAAAAACATCAGGACATCGAACTCGATCCCGACCGTCAGGTCATGATCACCTCCGGCGCCACCGAAGCCATCTGCGCTGCTATCCTTGCCCTGGTCTCTCCGGGCGACGAAGTGGTGGTGTTCGAGCCAATGTATGACGCCTATGTGCCGCTGATCCGCCGCGCCGGCGGTATTGCGCGCATCGTGCAGTTGTCGCCGCCGCATTGGCGCTTCAGCCAGGCCGACCTGCACGCTGCCTTCAATGCGCGCACGAAACTGGTCCTGCTGACCACGCCCAACAACCCGACCACCCACGCCCTGGGCCAGGCGGAACTGCGGCTGATCGAGCACTATGCTGAACGCCACAACGCCTACGTCGTCAGCGATGAGGTCTGGGAACAACTGGTCTTCGACGATCCGCACCTCAGCGTACTGCACCTGCCGGGACTTTCCCGGCGTGCTTTGAAAATCGGCTCGGCCGGGAAAATCTTTTCCCTTACCGGCTGGAAGGTTGGATTTGTCTGTGGCCCGGCCGAACTGGTCGATCAGGTCGCCCGTGCCCACCAGTACATCACCTTCTCGACCCCGCCGGGCCTGCAACATGCTGTCGCCTATGGCCTCAACCTGCCGGCCGAACGCTTCACCGAGGCGCTCGAGGGCTTTCGGGCGCAGCGCGATGACCTGTGCCGGGGCCTCAGCGATGCCGGTTTCACCGTCCTGCCATCGCAGGGCACCTACTTCGTTAACATCGACCTCGAAGCCTCCGGCGTCACCATGCCCGGCCTCGAATTCGCCTTCCACCTGCTGAACAATCATGCCCTGGCGACTATACCCCTGCAGGCCTTCTGCGAATCCGGCCGCAATCTTCCCGTCCTTCGGCTGTGCTTCGCCAAGGCGCCGGAAAGCCTCGCCAAGGGCATCGCCGCGCTCAAGGCGGCGCGTTAACGTATTCGCACTTGCAAACCGACGTAAGGCGTTTCACTCTTGCCCAATCCAGGAACCGGAACACGACGGCATTACTGAAACCGCCAAGGCCTTTGGGCTGGATTTGTGCCAAGCCTGCCGGCCCGGCGTGCACGTCTAGAGCGGGGTTTTGATTCCATCAAAACTCATCCTGTTCTGGAGAAACTTGGAGGAGAAGGAAGCAGGAACTTCAACTGTGAGAGACTCGCCATGCAGAGGCCACGCAGCTATCTCGGTCGTTTTTGTCACGCACCGGTTCAGGGGCAGGTCGAATGTCTGGAAGACGCCCTGGTGTCGGTCGACGAAGACGGATGCATCGTTTCCGTCCTGCAACCCTCCGACGACGGTTACAACCGCCTTCTCAGCGAAGGTCCGGTCGAATCGATGCCCAAGGATGCCTATGTCCTGCCGGGGTTTTGCGACCTCCACGTTCACGCCCCGCAGTGGCCACAGATTGGCAAGGCGCTGGATGTGCCGCTCGAGGTCTGGCTGCAACGCTACACCTTTCCGCTCGAAGCGCGCTATTGCGATCTGGGTTTTGCCCGGACTGCCTATGGCGGCCTCGTCGCTGACCTGCTGTCCAACGGCACCACCACGGCGCTCTACTTCGCCACCATCCACCAGGATGCCTCGCGGTTACTGGCCGATATCTGCCTGGAGAAAGGCCAGCGCGCCCTGATCGGCAAGGTGGTCATGGACAATCCGGACCAGTGTCCCGACATCTATCGCGACCGATCCACCGACGCAGCCCTACGCGGCACCGACGATTTCATAACCTATGTCCGCAGCCTGAACAGCGATCGTATCAAGCCGGTTGTGACGCCGCGATTCATCCCATCGTGCACCGACGCCGCGCTGGACGGCCTGGGTCACATCGCCAGGTCATTTGCCTGCCACGTCCAGACCCATTGTTCGGAAAGTGACTGGCAGCACCGCTACGTCCTGGAGCGTCACGGCATGAGCGATACCGAGAGCCTGGATCGTTTCGGGCTTTTGACGCGCCATACTGTCCTGGCCCATGGCAACTTCCTCAGTGCGAGCAATATGGATACTCTGGCAGCACGCGGTTGCGGGGTTGCGCATTGTCCGTTGTCGAACGCCTATTTCTCCAACGGGGTCTTTCCGTTGAAGCGCGCTCTGGAAAAAGGCGTGCGTGTCGGTCTGGGCAGCGATATTTCCGGCGGGCCGTCGTCCTTCCTGCCGGACAGTCTGCGGGCGGCGGTGCTCGCCTCGCGATTGCTCAATGACGGCGTTGACTGCGAAAAGCCTTACGACGACCGCGGTGTTCGCGACACGCAGATTGACTGGCGGACAGCATTTTACCTGGCCACGCGGGGCGGCGCCGATGCCCTGGACCTGCCCGTTGGCAGTTTTGAGGTGGGCCGCCAGTTCGACGCGGTGCTGATCGATCCGCATGCCGTAGGCGGCAGTGTGAACCTGATGGACGGATATGACACGGTCGTCGAAGGTTTGCAGAAGGTACTGTACACGGCGAACAAGGCCAACATTGTCCGGGTCTGGGTGGCGGGTCGGGCCGTGTTTTGACAAAAATGAAGTTTACGTGGCTTAATCGGGCAGGCATGTCTCAGCCCCCGTTCAACCGATATTCTGCACTGGCAACAAGGTCAGATTTGGGGTCGATTTGCCCCTCAAGATTGAATTGTGATGAGGGGCTCGAAAGGATTGACTTTAAATGAATCAACTTCAGAACATCTTCTCCGGTAAAGAAGCTGATTTCAAACGTAGTGCGGGCCTCATGCGGTTGGCATGCACGTCCATTTTTGTGCTTGGCATTGTCGTAGCGCCACAGACGGGGTCTTCGCAGGATTTCCAGTCTGGAAAGGCCCAGGAACGCGTCGAATATTGGCAAAAGCGCCAATCGTATATCGACGCCTTTGTCGCCGCAGACAATAACCTGTCGGCCATAAAGCTCGTATTTCTGGGAGACTCGATTACCGATTTTTGGACGCTAAAAGAGAACCCTTGGGTCAAGGGTCAAATGTGCGGCGGGAATATCTGGGCTGAAAGTTTTTCCGGAGTGGAGCCTGAAAACCTGGCTTTGAATCTTGGCATATCCGGAGACCGCACAGAACACATACTCTTTCGGCTGCTTCCAAAGTCATCCGGAGGATTGGGGCAACTGGATCGACCAGAGCTTCACCCTGATTACATTATCCTTCTCGCCGGAATTAACAATACTTGGGCCGGCGAGGACCCTGTCGCAGACAGCGTCTATGAAGGTATCAAGGCAATTGTCATCGCGGCACACGAGCGAAAGCCACACGCTAAAATTGTTTTGCAGTCATTACTGCCGACAAGCGACCCGATCAAAAATCGCGAAGTGGTGATTCCGGTCAACCAGCGCCTTCTGGAGCTCTCTGAAAGCCCCAGTTTTTCGCCGTACGTCCGCCATCTTGACCTCTATCCAAGCTTCTTGGATTCAACCGGAAACCAAATTGAAAGCTATTTCAATGACGGCCTGCATCCCAATGAAGCGGGGTATCGAGTCTGGCGCGACAGGCTCGTCGCCTTTCTCCGGTCCGAACGAAAGACACATTTAAGTTGAGAGTCTAGAGCGGGATGAGTTTTGATGGAATCAAAACGCCGCTCTAAATTTTTAATTTGTCGAGCAATTTTTCCGGAAATCGCTGCACACCTTGTCGGATTGCGCTTTAAGCTTTCTTTGCGCATCTTGAACCGAAGCGGGACATTGGTGATGGCCTGGACGACATGATGGTCGGTGATGCCTCAAACCCGCTATTCGCTGCCTCCGGCCGCTTCCAGGCGGTATCCTATGCCGGGCTCATTGACGATGAACTGGTCCCTGGCCGGGTCAAGTTCAAGCTTTTGTCTCAGTTGTGCAATGTAGATACGAAGGTACTGATTGTCCTCGACGTGGGCGTCACCCCAAACCTTCTGCATCAGGTATTTGTGGGTCAGGAGCTTGCCTGCATGGGACGCAAGTACCTTTAGAAGCGCAAACTCCTTTGGCGAAAGCTTGACGGGATTATCTCGAACCGTAACCTTGTGAGCTGACAGATCGATACAGAGGTCCCCGACCTTCACTACGGTGTCCTCTGCTATGGTAACGATGGCGTCGCGCAGGGCGGCGCGCAGGCGGGCCAATAATTCGCCTGTCCCAAACGGTTTGGTCACGAAGTCATTGGCGCCCAGATCGAAAGCTTTGATTTTCTCGTCTTCATGATCACGCGCCGACACAATGAGAATCGGCATTTTCGACCAGGTGCGCAACACAGAAATGACCTCGGCGCCATCTATATCGGGAAGACCAAGATCAAGCAAAACGGCATCAGGTTTGACGGACGTTGCAAGCCTGACACCTTCACGCCCTGTCTCCGCCGGAATGACCGTATAGTCGTGCGAGGTCAGTGTGATGGTAAGAAACTTGCGGATCTGCGGGTCGTCTTCGATGACGAGTATCTTGGGCTGCAATCCGCTCATTCGGCTTCCTCCTGCGGTACAAGAACTGGCAGTGTAATGTCTGACGGCAAACTCAGGCGCATGCAGGCTCCGGTCCCGTCCGGAGGATCGATGGCGGCTACAGTACCTGCGTATACATTCATGATCTCGCGGCAGATATACAGGCCAAGACCGGTACCTGCGATCTTACGGTCGCCCTCCGCTGCCCGGTAAAATTTCGTAAAGACCTGTTCACGAAGCGGTGTTGGAATGCCGTCGCCATCATCATCAATGTCGATAAGGACTCCGTCCGGCGTGACTCGCGCTTCGATCGTGATGTCACCCTCAAGCGGACCATATTTTATGGCATTCTCAATAAGATTGAGCAGCACGAGATCGAACAGGGACGGGTTCACATTGAGGAGGGGAAAACCTGGCTCAATGATGATCCGGAAGGTTTGCATGCCGATCAAGGGGCGTAACGTGCGTAATACGCCGGATACGGCATCACGGATATGTACGGGTTCGCATTTTGGCCTGACACCTGCCTCGAGACGGCTGACCTCCACCAGGTTGACGACAAACCGGTTCAGCCTTTGCGCCTCAGTGAGGCCATCGCTTACAAGATCACGCGCATCAGCGTCCACGCGTGATTGCAGCGTTTCAAGGGCGCCGATGATGCCGACCAGGGGAGTCTTGAAATCATGAGACAGTGACGACAGCATTGCGCTCATGAAACGTTCACGATCGGCCTGACGGGTTTGCGCGGCATGCGCTTCTGTGATCATGGCGCGGCTGATGGCCAGGGCCACCTGCCCGGCAAGCGTGGGAAGAAAACGGAAGGGAAAACTCTCTGCAACGATCCGTTCTCCCTCCTGGGGCGTGAAGACCAAGGTCCCCAGTCGACTATCGGCCTCCCCCAACTGCAGAATCAGACGGGGATCAACGCCAGCCGACCATTGACCAGGGCGCTCCTGAAAATGCGGTGTAAACTCTGTCTTGGAGCGAATGTCACTCATCTCACTTTCAAGAAAGATCCGGCACGGCATCCTGGTGATGACGCCAAGCCGTTGCTCGGCCGCTTCACAGACGTCCTTGACGGATGTTTTTCCTACAAGATCCTGATTAAGAAGGTACAAATCCGTCAATATGTCCTCGCGCGCCTGACCTTCACGGGTCATGCGCTTGAGTCTGGACGCAAGAGCACTCACAACCAGCGTAACGATGAGCAGGACGACAACCTTGGCCAAGGCTTGCGGATTGTTGAGATTAAACGTCCAAAGGGGAGGAATAAGGACCAGATTGTAAGCGGCGACACTCAGAACAACTGTAAAAAGGGCCAGCCTCAATTCAAAAAAAGCGGCCGCGCACAAGACCGGAAGTACGAACAAGATCCCGAGGGATTCCGGTGAAGGAAATCCTGCAGCAATAAGGCCGTAACTCAATCCCGCAACGGTCAGCACGGAGGCAAGACTCAGGAGCGCCTGCCACCACGTGGCATAGGCAAAAAATCTTGAACCAGGAGTCGCGTGCGCGTCAAATCTTGGTGGGTGCATTGGGGACAAGCTGCTCACAAAAGAAAGAAGCTGCCAAGGCCTGTGTGCCTTGGCAGCCAGTCTGACCGCAGGCGTTGCTGCAGTCTTCCCTGGGTTTCCACTGGAGGGGGGCGAAACCACAGGGAACAAACGATCCCGGCGTGATGGGGAGGTCGGCGGGATCGGAGCGGATCAGCGCATCATACTGGGTTTCTGGCGAAGGCTGCGTTTACGGATCTCACGGCGTAAGGATTTGAAATCCATCCTTTCATCGGCAAGCTCATCGTCACCGGGCCGCCGGCTCGCGCCACGTTGCGCAGGATAACGATAGCGACCTTCGATGACTGGGTAGTCTTCAGCACGCACGACTGTGTTCCTTTCCAAAAAACATGCCGCGTCTTGTCCGGCACGTGAGTTCATCCAAATCCACTTCAACCTGCGGAACGTCGTTTACTCGACCCTTCCCTGCAGACGTGTTGAGCGGGTGCTGTTCAGGCTGCTTGCCGCTTCGACACGAGACAACACTAGCCGTCCCAACCGCCAAAAGTCTGTGCAGATAAGTGTGTGATCGCGCTGTCTTTGTGCTGGGGAACTGTAGCCATTCCGTAAACATTTATCAGCACGGAAACAGCGGAATTCGCGCCAAAACCAGACAGCTTTCAAGCGGCGACAGACCCTAAGGTCGAGGCGGCTCGACGCGCATATTCGGATTCAGAAGCGCGCGAATGTGACAGCTGCTTATGGCACCGCTTACTGTTTCAACTTGCTCCTCGAAAAACGCCGTTTGCTTCAGGAGTACACCTCTTGGGGAGCCCATCGAATGGAAATCTTGTTTGAGCTCGTAATGGGCAAGCCCCTATGGATGTGGGGTACGTTTCTGGCCATTGTCGTAACGCTGTTGTCTTTCGATCTGGGTATCCTGCATCGCAAAACCCACGAGATCGGCATCCGCGAGAGCTTGTGGATGTCGGCTTTCTACATCGCGATTGCCCTCGCGTTTGGCGGCTGGGTCTGGTGGTCGCTCGGAGATCAGGCAGGCAAGGAATATCTGACGGGCTTCATCGTTGAAAAAACGCTGGCGATGGATAACGTCTTTCTCATCTCCTTGATATTTACCTACTTTGCTATCCCGCCCTTGTACCAGCACAGGGTGTTGTTCTGGGGGATTCTGGGCGTCATTGTTTTGCGCGGTATCATGATCGCGCTGGGGGCCACACTGGTCTCACAATATGGCTGGATCCTGTATGTCTTTGCCGTCTTCCTGATCTTTACCGGCGTGAAGATGCTGTTCATGGGTGACAAGCATCCGGACATTGCCAGCAATCCGCTGTTAAAGCTGATGCGACGCATTTTCCCCATCAGCGACCAACTTGATGGCCAGAAGTTCCTGACACGCCAGCCCGATCCCAAAACCGGAAAGTGGCGCGTCTACGCAACACCCTTGCTGGTGGCGCTGTTAATGATCGAGTTCGTCGATCTTGTTTTTGCGGTCGACAGCGTGCCGGCGATCTTTACCATTACGCTGGACCCGTTCATCGTTTTCACCAGCAATATCTTTGCCATTCTGGGCTTGCGGGCCCTGTACTTTGCGCTGGCGGCGATCATTCATCGCTTCAGATACCTAAAGCCTGCCCTGGCGGTTGTCCTCATCTTTATCGGCTCGAAAATCTTCATTGCCGATGCCTTGGGCCTGGAAAAATTCCCGGCCAGCATTTCGCTCTCGGTGACATTGGGTCTGATCGCCATCGGCATCATTGTTTCACTCATCAAAACATCCGGTCCGAAATCTGAGAACGACCATGGCAAAGATTAAGGCTCTGCGTGAGAAACTCCGGGCAGGTTTGGAGCATCCGGTCTGCACCCTAGCCATTGTCGTCCTGATCATTGTCAATGCCATGGTGCTGGGGCTAGAAACCTATCCGTCAGTGATGCGCCTGTTCGGACCGCAGTTAATGGCCCTCGACCAGGCCCTTTTGAGCGTGTTCGTGATTGAACTGGCGCTGCGTTTGCTGGCACAAGGTCCCCGCTTTCTGCGTGATCCATGGAACCTGTTCGATACCATCGTCGTCGCCGTTGCTTTGCTGCCAGCATCGGCTGCCTTTAGCGTGCTGCGCGCCCTGAGGGTTTTGCGTGTCCTGCGACTGATTTCTGTTTTCCCAAGCCTGCGCCGAGTGATCGGCGGTATCGTGGCAGCTCTGCCAGGGATCGGCTCAATTGCCGCTATTCTCTTTATATTTTACTACGTTTCGGCGGTTATGGCGACAAAGCTGTTTGGCGCAACCTACCCCCATTGGTTCGGCAGCCTTGAGGCGTCGCTGTTCAGCCTGTTCCAGATCATGACGCTCGAGGGATGGGCGGACATGACACGTGAACTGGCGCAAACCCATAGCCTGGCCATCCCGTTCATGGTCGTCTTTATCGTGGTAGCAACCTTTACAGTCCTCAACCTGTTCATCAGCGTCATGCTGGATGCCATGCAGCGGGTCAATGCCTCGCCCACCATGCCCAACACGTCGCTGGAGCAGGTTAACATCGAAACGCTGATGGCGGAAACGGCAGCTCTTCGGCAGCAAGTCACAGCCATAGCCGCGAAGTTAAACACCCGACGCGACAGGCGCTTCTTCCAGAACTCGCGCAGGACAAAGGGAACGAGACAATTTAGCTCTTTGCGTCGATGATGATCGGGTGAGTCAGTAGAGCGCTTTCGGACGCCTGCCAGCCATCAGCCGCACTTCTGGTTATACAGGTTCTCGACCGTCTGCGCGACATCGCGCGCAGCATCCCGCATCGCCACGGCGGCGTCGTGATATTCCCCGCCGCTGTGGGACAGGATCTGGGTCATGGTCTCGCTGATCTGGGCGGCCTGTTTGTAGCTATAGACCGCCGAGCTGGCGTGCCGGCAGCGCGCTTCCTGCGTCGAACTGGCGTCAGCGGCCTGAAGTTCTTCCCAGCCGTAGTCGAGCTGCTTCTTTATGTCCCGTTTATAGCTGTTGTAGGTGAATTCGGCGCTCTGGGCTGTCGCGACCGTCGGCAGCAGCAGGAGACCGGACAGGGCGAAAAGGAGGGTGCGCATGGAAGAGTCCTCGTTGTTTCCTCCAAACTATTCAAAAGTTTCAAGTCAGTGCCAGTTACAAAGCTTGTAAGGTACGAACGGATCAGAAACACAGTTTGTGCGTGACTTCGCGCTTTACCGCGAAGAAGCGCGGGACGAGCGCGGGATGAGTTTTGGTGGAACCGCCCGTCCCATTTACGGGGGAGGCGAAGATGTTTCGAGCTAAAATCATAACGATCTAGCTTGCGGCCACCTCAACGCTGCAGGCTATACTCGGAACTCAGCGAGTTGAATATGTGCTGCGCAAACCGACGAAGGATCTCATAAACGGCCTTCAAGCCGGAGAATTTCCCGGCGCATAGCTTTCGAACAGATTTCAGTCTTTTCCAGGATATGGCCGTCCGGCCAGATCAGCCCCTCGGATACGGCCTCTCGCTTGAGTTGCTTAATATTCTCGACTCGACTGTACGCCCAAAGTTTCCATTTCGGTACGGCAAGTGACCACCATATCCAGCCTGAGGGTATGCCGAGGGCCGCCAGGCAGGCCAGCATCACATATGCAGGATCATAGATCGCCGCAGACACGAACGCCCGAATTTCAATGTCGAAAGATTGCACCGTGGCAAACAACCCCAATGTTCCCATTATGATCAACATCACCGGGAAATTAACGTGCCAGAAGCCGTGTCGCAACGCTTGCCGGATTGAAACATGGTCTTGCACCCGGTTTCCCCGCCCATTTGCTCTAATCCTTGAAGAAGCTCTCATAGATCGCCTCATCGACCAGGTTCATGTTGTACTGCAATACGTCGATGAACTCGTGCAGTCCGGTCGCGATAATCTGGGTCGCTTCTGATGCGGCGATCGTCTGAGTCAGGATGGCCATCTCGATGATCGCCTTGTTTGGCCGCTCGAAACCCCGTGACAGGTTGGACATGGTGTGCGCCGCCTCGTCCAGACAAAAGGCAACCGAGCGCGGGAACGCTTTTTCGAACAGCAGGAACTGCGTGACGTTCTTGTAGTTGATGGTGTGGAACTGCTGCCGGTACATTTCCACCGCATGAACCGACTTCAGCACTGCCCCCCACTGGACCGCGTCGGCCGGTGTATCGACCAGCGAGCGTTCCGGTAGCAGCAGGAAGTATTTAACGTCCAGGAGCCGCGCGGTCTTGTCGGCGCGTTCCAGCATCTGGCCCAGGTGGGCGAACTGCCAGCCCTGGCTGCGCGACATGGTGTTGTACATCAGCCCGGTCATCAGGTGTCCGGTGCGGCGGACCTGGGTGTAGTAGTCCATCAGGTCGGCGACGGACCGTTTGCGTGAATGGGCCTGGGTCAGGTGGTAAAGTTCATTGATCTTTTCCCAAACATCGACGGGCAACACTTCGCGCACGGTGCGAGCGTTTTCGCGTGCCCGAAAAATACACTGCAGGATCGAGTTGGGGTTCTTCTGGTCGAAGGTCAGGAACTTGAGAACGTTCTTTTCATCGGCGATCTGGTAGCGCTTACCGAAGGTTTCGTCGTCGCCAGAGGTGGCGACCAGCGGGTACCACTGGGTCGCCTGGCGGTCGAGCGTCATGTCGAGCATCAGGTGGGTATTGACGTCGATGAAGCGGGCGACATTGTCGGCGCGCTCCATATAGCGGGCCATCCAGTAGATGGAATTGGCGACACGGCTCAGCATCATGCCCCGCCCTCCAGGATATGGTCATCTTCACCCAGCACCCAGGTATCCTTCGACCCACCGCCCTGAGACGAATTGACCACGAGAGATCCCTTTTTCAAAGCCACCCGAGTCAACCCGCCCGGCAAGGTAAAAATTCCGTCTGAATACAGCGAATAAGGCCGAAAATCGACGTGGCGGCCTTCGATGGAACTGCCGCACAGGGTCGGCGCCCGCGACAGCGCCAGGGTTGGCTGGGCGATGTACTCGCGCGGTTTGGCCTTGATCTTCTCGGCAAATTCCTTCTGCTCGGCCTTGGTCGATTTTGGTCCGATCAGCATGCCGTAGCCGCCCGACAGATTGACCGCCTTGACCACCAGCTTGTCGAGATTGGCCAGAACATAGCTGCGCTCGGCATCGTCCTCGCAAATATAGGTGCGGACATTCTGGGCTATGGCCTCCTCGCCCAGGTAGTACTTCACAATTTTCGGAACATAGGCATAGATGGCCTTGTCGTCGGCAATGCCGGTGCCGGGCGCATTGGCCAGTGACACATTACCCTTCATATAGGCACGCATGATCCCCGGCACCCCGAGCAGCGAATCCTTGCGGAAGACCTCGGGGTCGATAAACTCGTCATCGATGCGGCGGTAGATTACGTCGACCCGGACCAGGCCGCCGGTGGTGCGCATGAACACCTTGTCGTCCTCGACCACCAGGTCGGAGTTCTGGCACAGGGGCACGCCCATTTGCTGGGCCAGGTAGGCATGTTCGAAGTAGGCGGAATTGTAGATCCCGGGCGTTAGCACCACAACGATAGCGTCCGCGCCGCGACCGTCCGGCGCGATGTATTTCAGCGCTCGGTACAACTGATCGCCATAGTTGGAAACCGGCCGGACTTTCATGGTATGGAAGGCCTGCGGGGTGATCTGCTTCAACACCGCCCGGTTT
Source organism: Asticcacaulis sp. AC402 (assembly GCF_000495835.1). Taxonomy (GTDB): domain Bacteria; phylum Pseudomonadota; class Alphaproteobacteria; order Caulobacterales; family Caulobacteraceae; genus Asticcacaulis. Next base: position 145,934 of record NZ_AWGC01000012.1, on the reverse strand, counting down.
TCCAAAACGTAGGAAATACCTGACGGACAGCGCAGATTGTCCTCCAGCACATAGAACTCGCCATCGGCATCGCGTACGAAGTCGGTGCCGGAAATATGGGTCCACACGCCCTTGGGTGGTTTCAGGCCTTCGCACGGTTTCAGATAGCAGTTGGACGAAAAAATCATCTCGGCCGGGATGATGCCGTCCTTCAGGATTTTCTGGTCGTTGTAGATGTCCTGAATGAACAGGTTCAGCGCCAGTATGCGCTGGGCGATGCCCCGTTCCAGCTTATCCCACTCGCGCGCCGTGACGATGCGCGGGATGATGTCAAACGGCAGGATCTTCTCCGCACCCTTCTTGTCGCCATAGACGTTGAAAGTGTTCCCGGATTGATAAAGCGCGCTTTCGGCGGCAGCCTGGCGCCGGCCAATCTCGGGCCGGCTCAGGGTGTCGATCCAGTCGGTCAGGGGTTTGGCCGCGGCATGGGGTTTGCCGTCGCGCTCGAACAACTCGTCGTAGAAGCCGTTGGTCTGGTAGGTCTCAAGCGTCAAGCGATGTATCCTCGGGAGAAGCGGTTAGTTAAAGACCTCATTCATGGTGACCTGAACCCGCAGCGCTTCCTTGCCGCCACCGCGATAAATGGTGCCGGACGTCGGCGTAGCGTCGACATAGTTGCGGCCTGCGGCGACACGGACATGGTCCTGGGTGACGCGGCAGCCATTGGTCGGATCGAAACCGCGCCAGCCGAGATAAGGTATGTAAATCTCCGCCCAGGCGTGGGAGGCATCCGACTGGATCTTGTTTTCGTAATTGGCGCCGGTGAAGATATAGCCTACCCGGTAACGCGCCGGCACGCCCAGCAGGCGCGCGAGACAGATGAACAGGTTGGCGAAGTCCTGGCACACGCCTTCGCGTGAAGCGTAGACATCGAACGCCGTCGAACGCAGGGACGTCGCCCCTGGCACATAACGAAAATCGCGATAGATGGTCTGATTGATGTCGTTCAACGTGTCCATCAGGTGCTTGCCGTTGCGGTCGGCGAAGCTCATGGCATAGACGATCAGCTCGCGGATCTGGGTCTCGGGCAGTTCCGGCGGCCGCAGATAGGGCTCCATCATGATCTGCTGCCACGGCATCATGGTCATGGGGATGAAGGCCTGGCGCTGACCCAGCGAGTAGTCGTCGGGCGCCTGCCCATAGACCTTGACCAGCGACCGGCAAGAGACGGTCAGCTTCTTGTACGGCTTGATGATGCTGTAGTGGATGGTCTGGTTGCCGAAGACGTCCTCGAAGCGGACATCCTCACCTTCCGATGACAGCGACAGGGTGCAGTTCATTACCTCCTGGATCAGGTCCTCGGCCGGCATCAGCCGGAAGCTGTGGGTCGAGTGCTCAACTTCGTTTTCGTAGCCGTATTCGGTCGAGTGAACGACATCGTACAGCCGATAGGTCAAGGGCGATCCATCGGGCGCATGGGTGATGGCGCGCGGATTGAGAATGTTGTGGCTCACGGCCTTCATCTGCTGCAGCGACTGGACGATGCTAAGCTGTTGGGCCTGAGCCTGCTGGGAGGTAAAGGCGCGGCTGGGCGGATGGCGGGTGGGCTTGGGGGACACGACCACGCCCTGCAGGTGGCCATCCTTGTCGTGGACGACCTGCTGCGGGTGGGCGGGCTGTACGTCATCCTTCTTGTTGGTCCACAAGATGGCGCCGCGGCGGGCGATGATCAGTTGGCCCTTCTGCATCGGCTTCCAGTCGCCGCGATCGAAGGGCGTCGAACTAAAGATCAGGGCGGTACGGAAGGTGTCGCGCGGATTGTTCAGCGTGAAGGTGGCGGAATCGCTGTGATAACCGGCCTCAGAATGCGGAGGCTTGAGGCGCGAATAGTACAGCCGGGTCTCCGACTGGGAGCCGTAAAAGGCCGCCACCGTGATGCCATCGGAAATGACCATGTCGGCCGAACCGAGGTCATCCAGTTGCAGAAACCAGCTCAACAGCACCTGATGGTCGACTTCGGCGAGCGTCCGCGCGCCATAATCCTGGACCTTGCCCAACAGGAAACAGAAGGCTGCTTCCGAGTCGGTGCGCCCCATGGGTTCCAGAAAGATGGATTTGTTGAAATGCAGCTTGTTCAGCGCTGTCTTGTCGAGGTCGCCATTGTGCATGAACACCCAGTCCTGGCCGGCAAACGCCCGTGAGAACGGCTGGGTCTCGAGATGGGTATAGCCAGTGGCAGCGCCGCGGACCTTGCAGAAAAAAACGGTTGACCGGAAGGAGTCCCAGTCGTGCATGGCACCGCGCAGCGAGCCGGTGTCGCGCGCTGACGGGTCCTTGGCGACGACCGCACCCTTGTTGTCACCAGGGTACCAGGTGAGGCCCCAGCCGAGCGTATGTTCGCCTTTCTGGGGACCCTTACGGAACTTGAGGTCGATCGACGGCGAACTCAGACCGTCGAAGCTGAAGGCTAAAATATCACTCGAAATGGCACTCAAGGAACTTATCCTCTTTGTTGCAATGCAACTAGACTTTGTTACAAAGCAGTTGTCTAGTGGGGTTTGGCGTCAAATGACACTTTTTTTGCGATTCCGTAAACGCTTCGTTGCGGCGCATCGGTTTTCGAGAAGGTTCGGCACGGCATGAGCATATTGGCGGCGCAGCATCACGTCAGCGATTACCGTTACGACCGTCCGATCTCCTTAGGCCCGCAGGTGATACGCCTGCGTCCCGCGCCGCACACCCGTGCTCATGTCCAGTCCTATGCCCTTAAGGTATCGCCGGAAAACCACTTCATAAACTGGCAGCAAGACCCCTTCGGCAACTGGCTGGCGCGCATCATCTTTCCGGAAAAGACCAACTACTTTCGCGTCGAGGTCGACCTGGTCCTGGAGATAAAGGTCTTCAATCCGTTCGATTTTTTCCTTGAAGACTCCGCAAGTACAGTTCCCTTGCGCTATGCCGACGACCTGCAGGAAGAACTGGCACCCTATCTCGAAATCAAGGAAGACGATGACGTCCTGATGGACTATGTCCGCTCGGTTCCCGATCTGGCACCGTCTGGCGAGGCCTGGAAAACGGTCGATTTTCTGGTTGCCTTCAATCAGAAACTCAATGTCGATCTGGGCTATACCCTGCGCATGGAACCGGGCATCCAGACCTCGGCTGAGACGCTTAACAAGCTGCAAGGGTCGTGCCGCGACATGGCCTGGCTGGCGGTCCAGATCCTGCGACACAAAGGTTTAGCGACGCGGTTTGTCTCGGGCTACTCGATTCAGCTCAAGGCAGATATCGAATCCCTCGACGGGCCGTCGGGCGTGTCCCGGGACGTCACCGACCTGCACGCCTGGTATGAAGTCTACCTGCCCGGCGCCGGCTGGATCGGGCTGGACCCAACCTCCGGCATGTTCACCGGCGAGGGCCATATTCCCTTGTGCTGCGCGCCTAACCCGACCTCGGCGGCTCCGATCAGCGGGGCCCATGAGGCGGCGCAATCGATCTTCAGCCACGAGATGACAGTTGAGCGGGTCTATGAAAGCCGCCGCGTCACCAAACCGTTCGCCGACAGCGAATGGCAGGCGATCGATGCCCTGGGCCACAAGGTCGATGCCGCGCTTGACAAGCAGGATGTCCGCCTGACCATGGGTGGCGAGCCGACCTTCGTAAGTCTGGACGACCGCACCGGCGATGAATGGCATTTTACCGCTCTGTCACCCGAGAAGAAGAAGCTGGGCTATGACCTGTTCCAGCGCCTGGCGGCTAAGTTTGCCAATGCTCCTCTGGCCCAGCATGCTCAGGGCAAGTGGTATCCGGGCGAAATCCTGCCGCGCTGGGCGATGAACATGTACTGGCGCGCCGACGGCAAGCCGGTGTGGCTGGACGCAAAGCTGCTGGCCGATCCGGAGGGCCATAATTCTGACTCTTGGGGCAAGCTTAAGCCCGAAGCCGCCAACACGTTTCTGTCGGCCCTGGCCGATGTCCTGGGCGTGGATGCGGCGCATGTCGTGCCCGCCTATGAGGACCTGCCATACCTGCTTTGGAAGGAACAGCGCATCCCGCTGGAAGGCGAGTTGCTGACCGCCGACCTGTTCGAAGCCACGGAACGCAAACGCCTGCAGGCCAAGCTGGACGAGAATGTCGGCAAGCCGACCGGCTACGTCCTGCCGCTGACCTTCTCGGCGAAGACCAATGGCTGGCTGTCCAATGCCTGGGCGTTTAAGGCCGGCCGGATGATGCTGATTCCGGGCGATTCGCCGGTGGGCCTGCGCCTGCCCCTGGGCGCTCTGCCGGTGGTCGACGCCGACCTGGCAGAGGTGCACTACGTCCCGCCGCGCTCGCCTTTTGCTGCGGTCGATCCGCTTCCCGACGCAGCCGAAGCCATGAAGACCTACAGCGCCAGGCTGAACCAGACCGCTTCGTCGGCTTCGCCGACACCTCCCCATCGTCATGGGGAGGAAAGTGGTCCGAACGGACTGGTCCGATCCGCCCTCTGTGCGGAAATCCGCGATGGCCAGTTGTTCCTGTTCCTGCCGCCCCTGACCTATGCCGAGCACTATTTCGACCTGATCCACGCTATCGAAGCCGTGGCGGCAAAGCAGAACCTACCGGTCGTGATCGAAGGCTACGGGCCGCCGCGCGATCACCGCATTGAAAGTATGTCGGTCACCCCCGACCCGGGCGTCATCGAGGTCAATATCCAGCCGGCGCGAAACTGGGACGAGCTGAAATTCATCATCGAAACCGTTTACGGCGAGGCGCGCCAGGCACGGCTCGTCGCCGACAAATTCATGATCGACGGCAAGCGCATCGGCACCGGCGGCGGCAACCATATCGTCATGGGCGCCTCCAAGCCCGAGGACTCGCCGTTCCTGCGCCGGCCGGACGTGCTGGGTTCAATGATCACCTTCTGGCAGCACCATCCGGCGCTCAGCTACCTGTTCTCGGGCCTCTATATCGGACCGACGTCCCAGGCGCCGCGCATCGACGAAGCCCGCCATGAGGCCCTGTACGAACTCGAAATCGCCCTGCGCAACCTGCCCGACGGCGAAGCGGAAAGCGCGCCCTGGCTGGTCGACCGGCTGTTGCGCAACCTGCTGGTCGACCTGACCGGCAATACCCACCGCGCCGAGTTCTGCATCGACAAGCTGTACAGCCCCGATTCCGACCGTGGGCGCCTGGGCCTGCTCGAAATGCGCGGCTTCGAGATGTCGCCGCACCCGCAGATGAACCTGATCCAGTCGCTGCTGATTCGCGCCCTGGTGGCCGCATTCTGGAAAAAGCCGTACCGCGCCCCACTGGTGCGCTGGGGCACGCAACTGCACGACCGCTACATGCTGGGCCACTATGTCCACGAGGATATGATGGAGGTGCTCGACTATCTCGCCGCCGCCGGCTTCAAGTTCGGCCGCGACTGGTTCATCCCCTTCTTTGACTTCCGTTTCCCGACGGTCGGAACCGTCCAGATAGGCGGTGTCACCCTGGAGCTGAAAAATGCCCTGGAACCGTGGCCGGTGATGGGCGAGGAACAGGCGGCCGGCGGCACGTCGCGCGGCGTCGACTCCTCGGTTGAACGCATGGAGGTCCGGCTGACCGGCGGCATCGGCTCGCAGCATGTCGTCACCTGTAACGGCCGTCGTCTGCCGTTGAGTCGTACGCGCGACAGCGATGTCCAGGTGGCTGGCGTACGCTACAAGGCGTGGGCGCCGTGGTCCAGCCTGCATCCCAACCTGCCGGTCGACACGCCCCTGGTTTTCGACGTGCTGGATACGCGGCTCGAACGGTCGCTGGGCGGCTGCCGCTATCACGTCATGCATCCGGGCGGGCGCAATTACGATGTCCTGCCGCTCAATGACAACGAGGCGGAAGGCCGCCGCCTTTCACGGTTCGAGGCGCCGACTCATACGCCCGGCAGGGTGAAAATCCCTCAGGCCGAGCCCAATCCGGATTATCCTCATACCCTGGACCTGCGTCGCAAGCCGTGATCGCGTTGCAGGGTTTGGTTTGGTCGCGCATTGCCTGAGAAACGTCGTGGCCACTTATCGGATTGCGCTGCGGGCCAGTTGGGCTATGAATATTACCAGCAGGGGAGGGCTTCATGGCCAAAAGCAAACAGAGCGCCGGTCTGGGGTTTGCCGTTATCATCGCGCTCGTGGTGGTGGCCGGTGCGACCGTCGCAATCACCCAGGACTGGAAGACAGGCCAAAACAGCCTCGTGGAAGGCCTCAAGGCCCAGACCGGCGACCCCGAAGCCCAGTATCGCAAAGCCATCAGCCTGCTGAACCAGCATGGCGTCATCGGCGCCGATCGCCAGGCGACGGAATGGCTGGAAAAGGCGGCCGGAGGCGGCCATGTCCCCGCCATGCTGAAGCTCGGCGATATTCGCAATGCCGGCTCCAGCGAGGCTGACGGCGATGCGGCGGTAGCCTGGTACGACAAGGCGGCCAAGGCCGGCAATATCGAAGCGATGCGCAAGCTGGGTATTGCCTATGCCATCGGTCGCGGGCGCAACGAGCCTGCCCCAGACAAGGCCCTGCCCCTGTTCGAAACCGCGGCCAGGGCAGGCGACGACGAGGCGAAGCTTCATCTTGGCCGGATGCTGGTGACGACGAAACGTGTCGATGAGGGTGTGACGTGGCTGACCAGGGCCGGCGAAACGGGCCAGGTGCGGGCGTGGTACGTCCTGGGCGATATGTATTACCAGGCGCGCAACGTCAAAAAGGATCAGGAGCGGGCCTTCGGCTATTTCGCCAGGGGCGCCGAAGGTGGCGAGGTCGAGGCGCAGCTACTTTACAGTTTCATGTTCCTGACCGGTCGTTCGACCAAGGCCGACAAGGCGGAAGCCTATAAGTGGCTGCTGATTGCCGACGAGTCCAAATCGCAGAAGACGCGCAGTGCCATGGCCTATCTTGAGCCCAGGCTGTCGCCGGCGGAAATGGCCGAGGGCAAAAAACGCGCCGATGCCTGGAAGGCCGCCAATCCGCGCAAGGTACCCAAACCGGCGGGAAGTTAAGGGTTTTGCGCCACCAAGGTGCGCGTCAAATGGCGAAACACCGCACGCAGCCGCTCCAGCCCGCCATGCGGTTCCAGGGTCGCCTCGTTCATATAAATCGTCCGATTGATTTCGATTTGCAAAGCTTCAATCCCTGCCTGAGGCTGGCCGTAGCTCTCGACGATGTAACCGCCGGCGAACGGCTTGTTCAGTCCGACGCGCAAACCGCCCGCTTCCAGCACACCGCGGACCTTGCGCACCAGCCAATCGCCGCAGGCGTCGCCGTGGCGGTTGCCCAGCACAATGTCGGGCTTGGGGCCGGCGATCGCGCTTAGCGCAGAACTGGGCATGGAGTGCCAATCGACCAGCACAACCGGGCGCCCCAATTGCCCGGCCTCGGTCAACAAACCTTGCAACATTTCATGATAGGGCCGGTGGATCATATCGAGCCGCCGGTTGACCTCCGCCATGTCGAGTGACGCGCGATAGATTTCCTGGTCGGCGCTGAGCCGGCGGGCGATGACGCCGAACCCGGCCTTGACGCGGGCACTGAGTGCCAGAGCAGCCTTGGGCAATTCACCGCGGATCAGCCGCGCGTCCAGCTCCAGCGGTGACCGGTTGACGTCGCAGAAGGCGCGGGCGTAGCGACAGGACAGGCCGTAGACGCCCAGATCCGGTGTGCAGCCGACCATATCGTCGACGAAGGCATCCTCGCTGGAGCGCAGGGCGCTTCCCTTCTGGCGCGCCTCGGCCACGAAACTGTCGGGGTAATAGCGTCCGCTGTGCGGCAGGCTGTAGACGACGGCGGTTCGCGGCGTGTGCGGGCGCACCACATCCATAGCAATGTCAGGGGTGTGCAGAAGGTGCCAGGGTGTGGGGACGGTTTCATCCATATTAAGCGTCTAGTAGGACATTCCTGTCACGTCTTCATCCCAAATTTACTTAACCCCGCCAATCTTGATGAATTCTGTTCCGTGCCGGTGTAGCCTTCGGCCAAGGGTCAGGTTTCAGGTTCAGTTCAGGTACTGGGGACGCATAGAGGTCACATGAAAAAGATACTGCTCGCCGAAGACGAAGATTCCGTCCGCAGCTTTCTGTCACGTGCTTTGCAAAGGGCGGGCTACGATGTAACGGCCTGTGCCGATGGCGATAGCGCCATCGAAGCCCTGGACCATGGACCCTATGACCTGCTGCTGACCGACATCGTCATGCCGGGCGCTGACGGCATCGAGGTCGCCAAGAGGGCGGCTCTCGTCCAGCCCGACCTCAAGATCATGTTCATCACCGGCTTCGCCGCTGTGGCGCTGAACGCTCAAAAGGCATCGCCCAATGCCAAGGTGTTGGAAAAGCCGGTTCATCTGCGCGAAATCGTGACCGAGGTCGAGCGCCTTATTGCCGCTTGAACCTGTCAGAACACAACGGCGCGCAGATGCTTTTTCCGGTACGCTACCGCTTCGCTGCTTGAGCGCTGTCTGCGCGAAATCGTGACCGAGGTCGAGCGCCTCATCGCGGCTTGAACCTGTCAGAACACGACGGCACGCAGATGCTTTTTCCGGTACGCTACCGCTTCGCTGCTTGAGCGCTGTCTGCGCGAAATCGTGACCGAGGGCGAGCGCCTGATCGCCGCTTAATCCCGCAAACCGAAAACAAAAAGCGCCGGATCCCTAAGGTCCGGCGCTTTTTTGTTCGGAAATGGTGGGCGCTACAGGGATTGAACCTGTGACCCCTACCATGTCAAGGTAGTGCTCTCCCGCTGAGCTAAGCGCCCATTTCCGATGGAGGAGCGGTGTATAGCCACGGCTATACGGCTTGGCAAGCGCCGCCAGACGTTTTTTCACCGAAAATCATCACACTGCCGGCGGCAACAGGCTTTCGGCCAGTTTCGAAGCCTCGACATATTGCGCTTCGCTCAGGTCCTGGCTGACATCCATCTGGTTGAGTAAGGTCTCGGCGTTGCGGTCGCCGCCGTAGGCTGCCAGCAGCGCCCAGGCATAGGCGCGGACCTTGTCAACAGGCACGCCTGACCCGGCATAGTAGGCGCCAGCCATCCGGTCCTGGGCCAGGGCAAAGCCCTGCTTCGCCGCCAGTTCGACCAGGGTCAGGCCCCGCGCCGTGTCGACTGTCACCCCCTTGCCGTCCAGATACAGAATGCCGAGATTGTACTGTGCCGGGGCATAGCCTTGATCTGCTGACCTGGCATACCACGCCAAAGCCTGTGCGTAGTCCTGCGCCGCGCCTTCGCCATTCTCGTACATGCTGCCCGCATTGAACTGGGCAATGTCGTTACCACGATCCGCCGCCTTCAGGTACCAGGCGAAGGCCGTGGGGATGTCGCGCGGAACACCCAGGCCGTAGTCATAGGCGACGCCGAGATTATACAGGGCATCGGCATAGTTCTGGTCTGCGGCCATACGCGTCCAGTACAGCGCCTTATCGTAGTCGAGCGCGACGCCCAACCCCTTGCAATAGAGCACGCCCAGTTCCGTCTGGGCGACGACATTGCCTTGCAAGGCGGCTTTTTCGTACCAGAGCAGGGCCATGCCATAGTTCTGGTCGACGCCGTTGCCTGAAAAGTAATCATCGGCCAGGCGAAGTTGCGCCTCGGCGTCACCGGCTTGGGCCTTTGCCGTCAGAACGCCGATGTCCAAAGTTTCGGCGGCACGCACGGTGTCGTCACGGCCGGTCACCGGCTGCGCCGCAGTCGCGCCTGCCGCTAAACTCACGGCCAAAACTATACTCGCCAGCACCCGCTGCATCACCCTGCTCCCGAAGCTCAGACGAGGATATGACGATGGCGGTCAATTTCTGCCAGTGGCTGTAGGGTTGTACGGGTAGTTTCTTTCGCAATCGCAACAGGAATGCCACAGTAGCGAATACAGGCTGCGACGTCCCTTCAGGACGCCGGGTTAACCAAACCGCTGGCCATACTGATCGCGACAGTCTTCTGGCTGTCGTTCACGCCCGCGCCAAGACGATCGAGATAGGCGGCCGCGCCCTCCTGACCGGCTTGCGCCGCCACCAGCGCCCAGGCATAGGCCTTGACCGCGTCACGCGATCCGCCACGGCCATTCTCATAGCATTTGGCGACTTCCATCTGGGCGTCGCCGTCGCCCTGTCTGGCCGCCGTAAGGAACCAGTGGCACGCCGTCAGCGGATCAGGCGACACCCCAGCGCCGTTGAGATAGGCCAGGCCGATATTGTATTGCGCCGGCGCATAGTTCTGGTTGGCCGCCTTATACAGCCAGTAGGCCGCCGTGGCGTCATCCTGAGGCTGCCCCTGCCCCTGTGAATACATCATGCCAAGATTGTACTGTGCCTCGACGACGCCCTGTTCTGCCGCAGCATTGTACCAGTTGGCGGCCAGGACGTAGCTCTGCTGCACCCCCTGGCCCTCGTCGTACATGACGGCGACATTGTACTGAGCCTCAGCAAGTCCCTGCATGGCGGCGCGCTGGAACCAGTCGAAGGCCTTGTGCGGATCGGCGGGCACGCCGTCGCCGGAATCGTACATGACCCCGAGACGGTACTGAGCCAGCGCGTCGCCGCTCTTGGCGGCCTGCTGAGCCTGGGCGAAGCTGAGATCGGGCGCCGGAGCCGAGGTTTGGGCCAGCGCCGGCACGCCACATAGCAGGGCCAGTCCCCCGATCAGTGCGGCAACTCTATGGCGCTTCATCCTGACGGCGTTCCTTTGAATGCGGGCGATTCTCGGCTTCAGTTTACGGTAAGGACGGCGTTACGTACTAACATCGCCGTTGCAGCCGATTCCGATAATCTTCCGAACACTTTACCCCCTCTTTCTGGCAAATCCTAGGCCAAGCTCTTGTCCTCAGGGACGTGACGGATCGGGACGGATATAGTCATAGACGGCCAGACCGGAGTCGGGATCAGCAAAACCCCGCCACGCCTTGGCTTGCATGGCTTCACGCGCATCGGCCATGCCATCGCGCCAGTGCTCGCGCACCGACTCGCGCCAGAAGTCGAAATCCTTCGATTGGATCTCATGGCGGTTGGAGCGGTTGATTATGTGTACCAGACTGACACGGCCGTTGGCGCCCTCAGTCAGCGAAACGTTGGTGTCACTAAAGAAATCGGCCGGCAATTTATGCTCGCACAGGCGCTTGCGATCGGCGTCCGACACATGCTCAGCCAGGGCGCGAATGGCATGGCGCAGGCGGTACTTTTCCAGGAAAGCGTCGGTATTCATCCGTGTGCGTGACGAATAGGTGATGTCCTTCACCCGCTCCTGGACCTCATCCATGGTTTGCGGTAAGGGGCCAACGGCGCTGAACAGGTCGATCTGAAACACCAGGGTAGCCTTCGCTACGCCGGAATCCAGGACATAGGACAAGGGCGTGTTCGATACCAGACCACCGTCCCAGTAGGCTTCGCCGTCGATCTCGACCGCCGGGAATCCCGGGGGCAGGGCGGCCGAGGCCATGATGTGCTCAGGTTTGATCTTGTGACCAGGGTCGCGGTTGTCAAAGTAAGCGAAATTGCCGGTGCGGACATTCACCGCCCCCAGGCTGAGCCGCAACCTGCCTGCATTGATGCGGTCGAAATCAACGTGACGCAGCAGGGTCTCACGCAATGGCCTTGTGTCGTAGAAACTGGTCGCTTCAGGCGTGCCGGGCCGGTTGAACCAGGGCAGCATGAACCAGGGCCGGAACATGGCCTTGACCCCGGCGGCAAGGCTCAGAAATCCGCTGAATTGGCGCAAGGACTGACTGGACAGGTCGCCCGCCAAACGTCCACCTGGTATGTCCGTGCTCATCTCGTTCCAGAATTCGCGCAGATGGCCGATGCGGTCTTGCGGCGCGTTGCCGGCGATGATGGCGGCATTGATGGCGCCGATGGATATACCGGCGATCCAGTCCGGCTCAACGCCATGGCTGTGCAGGACCTCATAGGCCCCGCCCTGATAGGAGCCGAGCGCACCACCGCCCTGCAGGACCAGAACCGTCTGATCGTAGGGCAGGGTCAGTTTCGGCATGGCAACGTCATCCTGCTCCAACGACATGGGATCACCTGACAAGAAAAGCCCGGCGCAGGACATGCGCCGGGCTTCATATTGCATCGCACTATGGCGGGATCAAGCCGTCAGTTGAGGGCGTAGACGACGCAGGCCGTGGCTACCTTGGCGATCATCGGCGGCGTCTGAAGGAACGGATTTTTCAGGGCCGTGGCTTCGATTTGTTCGGCCGAGAAACGATGGATCTGGACGCCGGGCGCCCTTTGCATCGCGACGCCGAAACTGGCGTCCGGAAACGACCCACTGTCTTCGGAGGCGATGGCGTAGTCCCTATACCCTCCTTCGTAATTTTCCGTTGGTACCGGCGCGAGGATATTGGCCCGGCACGCCCGGCCTGTGGGATCGACGGTCAGGATCTTGCCCAGCGTTGCGCCGGAGGCGGCAGCCGCGCCCTGGGCACGGACGCGGGCATCCTTGATCGATTCCCTATCCAGCGAGGCGATCATCGCGTTGTCGGGCTGAAGTGAAAAGCTGACCTCACTGGCCGAGGTCGGCGTCGCCGCCACGACCCGGCCGTAGGCGGCCTGAAGCTGGCTGACATCGCGGATCTCGACGCCGATGGTCACCGACACTTCGTAGCCGGTGATCTTGTCGCCGCGGACATTGTCGATGCGGTTGCCGTCCTTGTCGCGGTACTGTTCGTACAGGGAGCGCATGGTAAAGTCGGTGCTGACCACGACCTTGTCTTTACCCAGGCCGAGCAGGGATTTCTGCAGGCCGCGCGTGCGCTCGATGGCCTGGGCCTGGGCGGCCTCGACGGTCTTGGCATGGCTCAGGAAGGTGGCCGAAAAGGCGGCGCGATTGGCCGGAACCTCGGTATAGGCGAAGCCGGTCTGGGTGATGACGCGGTCCTTCATCCACCACGGAGCACGGTCGTAGCTGGCCGGTGGCGCGGTCTGGGCGGCGGCCGATGTGGCCGCCAGCGCCAGCGCCGCTATCAGGCTGAGAAGCGGCTTCATGGTTAGTTCACCGCGTAGACGACACAGGCGCGGGCATCGATCCGGCGCAGCGGCGGAGTCTGGATGAAGGGATTTTTAAGGGCCTGGGCCTCAAGGTAGTCCGCCGTTCCCGGTGCCGGCGCCATCGCCGGGGCTGGCGGCGGAGGTGGCGGCGCCACCGCTTCGGCTAAGTAGCCACGCGCCATCACCTCGGTCGCTTCGGTGTCATCGCTGCTGCCGTCGCCACCGCGGGCCAGGATGTCGGTTTCGCACGCCCGGCCAGTCGGGTCGATCACCCGCACCTTGCCCAGGGTCCCGCCGGCGGCGGTAACGGCGTCGCCGGCCCGCTTGCGCGCGTCCTTGACGGCTTCGTTATACATCCAGGTGTTCAGCTCGTTGGTCGGCTGGAGGCTGAAATAAATGGTATTGGTCGAGGTCGGCGATGCCGCGAGCACCAGGGCATAGGCCTTTTCCAGCAGGGCGATGTCGCGCACCTCGACCGAGATCTGGACCGAGACCTCATAGCCGTTGATCTTGTCGGCGCGCTGGTTCTCGATGCGATTGCCATCCTTGTCGCGGTACTGTTCGTACAGGGTTCGCATGGCGAAGCTGGTCGTAACCCGCACGTCATCCTTGCCCAGACGGGCCAGAACTTCTTGCAGGGCGCGGGTTTTATCGACCGACCTGGCCTGGGCCTTTTCGACCGTGTCATCGACGCTTAGGAAGTTGGCCGAGAAGGTGGCGCGGTTGGCCGGCACCTCGGCAAAGACAAAGCCGGTCTGCGTGATGACGCTTTCCTTCATCCACCACGGCGACTTGTCGTAGGTATAGGCTGCATTCGGCTGCGCGGTCTGCGCCATGGCGCCAGATGCGGCGAAAAGCCCCGTTGCGGAGAAAAGGCCTGCCGCGGCCAGGATCAAAAGCTTGTTCATAAAGTCCTCCCATCAATTCGTTCGTAGGTACCGGTACGGTGCCACTGGCCTTTCAGCCGGCGGTAACTGGTTTCGCCACCACAGACACACCGGGCCAGCCTGTCCGCCAGGTCGGGCTGTCGCTACAGGTGGCGGTGGTCACCGGCATCACATAGCCGGAACTGTCTTTGGTCTTGGGCATCCGTATACAATTGGTGTGGAATGTAGCCGGTCGCGTGCCCTTGCTGAAGGACATATCGGCCTCGGCCAGGGTTTTCAAGCTCTGGGGCAAAGCCGCCAGCGCCTGGTCGATCACCGCCGACCCCGCCGTCACCATCGCCAGTTTTGCCGGTAACCCCATTTCCCCTCCGTTATCCTGACGCTAGACCCGCTTTGCGGCGCGATTTAGGCCTTTTTTACCAGGTTTGGGGAAGTTCCGTCGCGAAACTTTTCATCGCTCAGCCTAACCGGTAGGACATGCAAGATCCGGCGGCTGTCTTTTCCGATATGAAACCGATCTACCTGTTGGTCGGCCTCGTGGTCATAACCACAGCCGTCGTGTGGTTCATGGCCCGCGACCTGATCGGCCACCAGCTCGACTGGTCGCGCCCTCTGACTCCGTTTCAGTACAAGCGCCGTCTGGCCCGTCGCGGTGACGCCAGGGCCTGTGTCGCCTGCGCCGACATGCTGGAAAAAGGCACTGGCGGCGCGCCGTACAATCGGGAAGTGGCGCTGTCGTTTCTCGACGCGGCACTGTACATCTATCGACGCGATGCCACGCGCGGCGACGGTTATGCCTGGCTGAAGATCGCCGAAATCCACAGCCGCGGCCACCATCCCCTCAACATACCGCAAACGGCCGATCGCGCCTATCACAACGCCTTCCGTTACAATCTCGCCGCAGCCAGTGCCGGGGACCTCAACGGCCTGGCCTTTGCCGGTTATCAGCTGCGGTTCGGCCTGGGCTGTATCACCGATCTGCACACGGCGATGGACTATCTCGAAGCCGCCGCCAATCGCGGCCACGCTCCGTCGATCAAGTTCCTGGCCGAACTGTACCTGTCGGGTATCCGCGGCAAGCCCGATCCGGTCACGGCCGCCCGGCTGTTCCGGGCCGCCGCCACTGCCGGCGATCCCGAGGCCCTGGAGCGGGTCGGCGACAATTTTCTCAGCGCCACCGGTGAACTGGCGTCACGCGAGCAGGCCTATTTCTGGTACGCCAGCGCCGCCCGAAGGGGACGTGGTGCGGCCCAACGCAAGATGGAGCGGTTGGAGGAAACCTGGACCCCCAAGCAACTGCGCGATGTGCAGGAAAGATTGCAATCCTGGGCACCGGCATAGGGTTGATATAGGGCACAGCGTCCCGTGCTGGCTGAAAAACTCTGAAACCAATTGAAATCGATTACAATTTTGACGCCGGGATCACGAAAAAAAAGGCCGCGCTTAACAGCGCGGCCAAGTTTACAGGGAGGAAACGCCCAGGAAGGGCATCGATGCCGGAGCACCGAACACCTGCAAAATAGGTTGCGGTGCAAAATAAAGCAAGTCGAAAATAGAATTCGCATGATCACGTATCGTTACAATCGCGGAAAAGATCAGGGCTTTTCTATGACGTGCTTCCGAACACTCACGCTTGCGTATTGTGCGGCGCGGCATTTTTATCCAAATTTTGCGCAGGCGCAGCATTGAACTCGCGTGGCATGGTCGGATAGGGATGCGCCTCCAGCAGTTCGCGAAGGCGCCGGATTCCGCGCGCCGACTGTGATCGCGACTGGCGCCAACCCAGCAAGATGATTGCGCCCAGGCCCGACAGCAACAGGGGTATCGGCCCGAAAAGCCAGGCGGCCGAGGCCAGGGCGAAGTAGTAACCGCGCACCCCCTGAGAAAAGCTCGACATGGCCGGTTCGACGATATTGCTGAGCGCGGCGGCAAACTCGCGCGCGGTACCTTCGTCCATGTTTTCGGGCAGGGAGCCGAAGGCGGCCGCGGTGTAGTTCATCTGACGTGTTGCCCAGATAAAATCGAGCAGGCCGCGGACCAGGCAGGTGACGATCAAGCCCAGTTTCATCTGGAACAGCAGCATGGTCGAGACATCAAAGCCGAAGTTCTTCACGGTGGTCAGCGGAATCTGGCCGCTGAACAGGACACCACCGACGGCGGCAATCAGCAGAAGGTTGGCCGACGAGAAGTTGGCGGCAGAATTCACGGCGTGGGCCATCAGGTTGGAGTCGAACAACTTGATCTCACGCAGGGTCGCTTCGCGCATCCAGGCGGCGCGAACGATGCTCAGGTCCTTGATGATAAAGCCCGACTTTTTGGAAATCTTCTGCAGGAAGGGTTCATAGCCCAGCCAGAAAAAGAAGAAGACAATCAGGGCGAAGGTGTCCAGCGGATTTTCGCTGATGGCGTGCAGCAGGGCGGTCAGGACGGACATGGTGCTCTCGTTAACATTGGAAATTCATGCATAGGGTGAGTCGCCTGTCCCCCTGTAACGGACTGTTACGCAAAATGTGACGAAGGTTCCGGTTTGGCTGGTTTCTTCGCTTGTGCGAAAGGTTTCAACCTCTTATGAAAGCGCAACTTTTCGCTTTCCTCCCCACTACTTTGCTTCCTCACATGTGAGTAAAATGAATATCGACAAAATTTCCGTGGGCCCGAATGCGCCCTGGGACGTCCACGCCGTTATCGAGATTCCGCAAGGCGGTATGCCGGTGAAGTACGAAATGGACAAGGACTCCGGCGCTCTGTTCGTCGATCGTTTCCTTTATACCTCGATGTACTATCCCGGCAATTACGGCTTTATTCCTCACACGCTCGCCGATGACGGCGATCCGTGCGATATCCTGGTCGTCGGTCCAACGCCAGTCTATCCGGGCGTAGTCATCCGTTCGCGACCGATAGGCGCCCTTGTCATGGAAGATGAAGCCGGCCGCGACGAGAAGATCCTGGCGGTGCCGGTCGACAAGCTGCACCCCTACTATACTAATGTTGCCAGCTATCGCCAGATGCCGACGATCCTGATTGAAACCATCACGCACTTTTTTGCCCACTACAAAGACCTGGAAAAGAACAAATCAACCAAGGTCATTGGCTGGGTCGAACCCGATGCCGCGGCGCAGCTGATCCGCGATGGCCAGGAAAGACTGGCCCAGAAGATCGGCTGACAACGCAATCAATTTATCTTGATGCAAGCCCGGCCCGAGCGGCCGGGCTTTTGGTTGTTTTGGCGCCGGTTCTGGTCTTTAACTGCGCACAGTGGACAGCAATGGGATAGGGCTATGGGACTTTTCGACGACGCAATGGGCGCGCTTCAGGGCGGTAATGCCGGCGATCTGCTGAATCAGGCAGCGGGTGCCCTCGGCAATGGCGGCCTCCAGGATATGGTGGCGAAGTTCCAGCAAAGCGGTGCCGGAGATCTTGTCCAGTCGTGGATCAGCACCGGTGCGAACCTCCCGGTATCGGCAGACCAGCTCCAGGCGGTACTGGGGTCGGACGCTGTGCAGGACCTGGCGGGCCGGTTCGGCATTGATGCCGCGCAACTGCCGGCCCTGTTGCCGGAAGTGATCAACCGTTTAACGCCGAATGGGCAATTGCCCGACAATCTGGGCGATGTGCTGGGTGGCAAGGACGGATTGGGCGGGCTGATTGGCGGCTTGTTCAGAACATGACAGGCTTTTGCAAACCGGGTCGGCTGTAAGCGTTTACATTTTGCGATCGTCACGCGAGCGTACGGTTTTCGCCGTAATTTCGCCATTATTGACCTAACAAAGGTTCGATTGACTGTATAAATTCTCCATAAAGCTGATATTTTTTCCGCTTTGATAGCGGTGTCATGAGAATAAATTCAGAAAATTCGAAATTTCTAATAGAATTTGGCGGCGCCGACGCGCTTAATGCTGAAATTACAAATAGATGACAATTTTTTGCAAAAAACCGGTAACCGGGTATCGACCCCGTTTCGTCACAATCGTAGCTATAATACCAGACACATAAGACCCAGCGTAGCGTTCTGTTCTTGGCCGGCGTGTGTTTTTGCCGATTGTGCCGGGACGTTTTCGAGTATCGAGTTCGTTTTTCAACCCATGCGCAAAAAGAGAATGATGGCTAATTCCTCCCCGAATGTGGCCTCGCGTCTGTATGCATTGGCGGTCGCACGCGACACGGCCAATCTTGTTGACGGCGATGCCGCCCTGGCGCTGGCCCGCGCTTCGACCCGGACCCTGATGGCCCTGTCGCCCCAGGCGGCGCTGCTCATGCGCAGCTTCGCTCAGGAAGAAATCGATCGGCTTTCGATGGACTGCACCGAAGAGTCGCAAGGCACTATCGCGCTTATCCAGGACGCAATCAACATGGCCTGAGACTTGTCCAGGCAGACAAGATGAAAAGGCGCTCCGAAGGAGCGCCTTTTCAATAGCTCAGTCAACCGTCTTGTCTTCGGTCTCGGCCGGGGGGCCGTTCTTCTTGATCGACTCGATGGCGTTCTTGGCGGACGCCTTGGACGCATAGCCTTCGGTCCAGAAGATAGTTTCGCTGTTGTAAACGAAATAGGCGACGAACTCGCCAGCCTTGTTTTTACGGATTTCAAACTTGTGGGCCATGGCACGATTCCTTGAACTGCGTGAAACGGATGTCTGATTTCGCCCTGTTGGCGAACCAAGTCAAGCCATTACCGCGCGTGTTTCAGGCCCAGATACCAGAGCAGGCCCAGGAAGACGCCTTTGACGATCGGAAGCAGCGCCAGGGTCAGGACACCCATGGATATGACGCCGGCAATGGCCAGTTCGGATGGCGAGTACAGGTCGATGATCCCGAGCATGAAGGCGGGCGCGATGACGAGGTGACCGACCATCAGCATGGTCAAATAGGCTGGACCGTCATCGGTCGGATAGAGGCTCAAGGGGGTATCGCAACGGGGGCAGGTGTCAACCACCTTGAGATAGCCACGAAAAGCACAAGCTTCGCCGCAGCTTGGACATTTGCGGCTCAGGCCGCGCAACAGGGCGGTGCCCAGTTTGATGCCGTTCCTTGCCATACCTCAATCCGTTCTTTTTTATCCCCGAATGATCATACGCGCGAGGACGCCTGACTTCCATGTGTTATGCTGACGCAGGTGGCCCGTCGATACATCGCCTGGCCAAACATCGCTGTTCTTGATAAAAGCGCTTGCAAAATCATATAAAGATATCTTTATATGATTATATGAGCAGCGCATACCCTCTTCTGGCTGATTTTGACGGCTTGCTCGACGCACTTAAGGCGGCGGGTGAGGCGACTCGTCTGCGCCTGTTGCGGTTGCTGGCGCGCGAAGAGCTGTCCGTGATGGAGTTGGTCTCCATCCTGGGCCAGAGCCAGCCGCGCATTTCGCGTCACCTTAAGCTGATGACAGAAGCCGGACTTATCGAACGTTTCCCCGACGGCGCCTGGGTGTTTTATCGCTTGTCGTCTGCGCCGGCGGTGCAGCCGCTGGTCGAGACCATACTGCGCCTGATGGGGGACGCCCATGCCGGCGACCTGCGCCAACTGGAAGCCGTACGAGGTGCGCGTCGGGCGTCAGCTGAAAGCTACTTTGAGACGATTGCGCCACAATGGGACGAGATACGCAGCCACTATATCGCCGAGTCCGATGTCGAGGCCGTCGTCGTCGAGCTGGCGCGTCAACAACCCTACCAACATCTGGTCGATCTGGGGACGGGTTCAGGCCGCATGCTGACCTTGCTGGCCGCACAGGCCAGGACCGCCATCGGGGTCGACCTGTCGCAGCATATGCTGAACCTGGCCCGGGCGCGCACCCACGAGGCCGGGCTTGAATCGGTCGAGTTCCGCCACGGCGATATCGGCGACACGCGCCTGCCGGCGGCCTGTGCCGACCTGATCGTCGTCCACCAGGTGCTGCACTTCCTTGGTGATCCGCGCCAGGCGGTAGCCGAGGCGGCAAGGCTGTTGAAACCGGGTGGTCGGTTGCTGATCGTCGACTTCGCCCACCATGAGCTCGAAATCATGCGCGAAAAATACAACCACCGTCGTCTCGGGATCGCCGAAAGTGACATGAATGCCTGGTTAAAGAGCGCCGCCCTGATCGCCGGTTCGATTTCCCATATGAAGCCTGAAAAGCCCGGCGGTTTGACCGTCACCATCTGGACCTGTCTGAAGATAGCAACGCCATGAGCCCCGCCCTGAACCCCAAACTGTCTCCCATTGCCCGCTCGCTCAGCCAGACTAGCGGCCATATGCGTGTGTCGTTCGAATTCTTTCCGCCCAAGAACGAGGAGATGGAATCGACCCTGTGGACCTCGATCGCGCGCCTGGCACCGCTCGACCCTGACTTCGTCTCGGTGACCTACGGCGCCGGCGGTTCGACACGTGAGCGCACACACCGCACTGTCAAGCGCATACTCGACGAAACGCGTCTGAAGCCGGCCGCTCACCTGACCTGTGTCGAGGCTTCACGCGATGAGGTTGATGAAGTTATCCACGCGTACTGGGACGCCGGGGTCCGCCATATCGTGGCTCTGCGCGGCGACCCCCCGTCCGGTTGGGGCGACTATGCGCCGCGAGCTGACGGCTACCAGAACGCCACTGAGTTGACCGCCGCAATTCGCCGCATAGGAGATTTTGAGGTCAGTATCGGCGTCTATCCTGAAAAGCACCCGCAATCGCCCAGCCGGGACTTCGATCTCGACGTTCTGCGCGCCAAGGTCGATGCCGGCGCAACGCGCGGCATCAGCCAGTTCTTCTTTGAGCCGGAGACCTATCTGCGTTATCGCGATGCGGTATTCGACGCCGGTATTGACATCGTTCTGACTCCGGGAATCATGCCGGTGACCAACTTCAAGGGCCTGCGCCGCATGGCAGCAGCGTGCGAGGCGCAGGTCCCGCAATGGCTGGAATCGCTGTTCGACGGCCTCGATGACGACGCCGAAACGCGGAAGCTGCTGGCGTCGGCGGTAGCGGTTGAGCTATGCTTGGAGTTGGAACGCGAGGGTGTCGAAAACTTTCATTTTTACACGCTTAACCGTGCTGACCTTGTTTTTGCCATATGTCGCATCCTTGGATTAAAAGCTGCCACTCAATAAAGGCCGAGCCAAAATGAAATCCGCATTCTTCGCCCTTGCCGCCTTCGGTCTGAGCTTTTTGTCGCCCGCCGCCCAGGCTGACGAAGACCCCTCGTGGAGCGCCCCGCATGAGCCCTACCGTATTGTTGACAACATCTGGTATGTCGGCACGCAAGGCATCGGCGTCTATCTGATCACAACCAATCAGGGCCATATGCTGATTGACGGTGCCACGGAAGATGGCGCAGCCGTGGTCGAGGCCAATATCAAAACACTCGGTTTCGATCTGAAAGATATCAAATACATCGTCGAAACCCATGCCCATTATGACCATGTCGGCGGGCTGGCCCGGCTGAAAGCCAGTACCGGCGCCGAACTGGTCGCCAGCATTCCCGACCGGCCGGCCCTGGAGGCCGGCGCCCATGACGGCGACAATACCAATGGTCCGGCTACCTTCCCGGCGGTCAAGGTCGATCGCATCGTCGGCGAAGGTGGCACAATCACCCTGGCCGACTCGACCCTGATGGCCCGCCTGACGCCCGGACATACCAAGGGCGCCACGAGCTGGACCATGACGGTACTGGACAACGGCCAGCCGCGGCGCGTGATGTTTGTCAGTTCGATGACCGTGGCGGGCAATGTCCTGGTCGACAACAAGGCCTATCCCCATATCGTCCGTGATTATCGCATCGCCTTTGATCGCCTGGAAACCATTGACGTCGATATCTTGCTGACCAGTCATCCATCCGTGGCCAATATGGAAGCCAAATATCTGAAACAAAAGACGATCAAATACCCGGAAGACAAGGCCCAGCCCTTTGTCGATCCGACAGAATTCCCCCGGTTCGTTGCCCAGTCCAGGGCCGCTTTTGAAGCCGAACTGGCGCGTCAGGAGTCCGCAAGGAAGTAAGACCATGACCACGCGAGCCAACCGAATCGCCGCCTTGAAACAGGCGGCAAAAGAGCGCATCCTGATCCTCGATGGATCATGGGGGGTGATGATCCAGCGTCGCAGCCTGGACGAGGCTGACTTTCGCGGCGACCGCTTCGCTGGGCACAATGGTCAGCTGAAGGGCAATAACGATATCCTGTGCCTCACGCGGCCGGACATCATTGCCGACCTGCATGACCAGTATTTTGCCGCCGGCGCCGATATCTCAGAAACCAATACCTTCTCCGCCACCACCATCGCCCAGGACGATTACCGCCTGTCGCTTCGGGATTGCATAGATATCAACCGGGAAGGGGCGCGCATCGCCCGCCGAGTAGCCGATGAATGGACGGCGAAGGAACCGGATAAGCCGCGCTTTGTCGCCGGCTCGATCGGACCGCTGAACAAGATGCTCAGCATGTCCTCGGATGTTAACGACCCCGGTGCGCGCCTGGTCACCTTCGATGAAGTCTATCAGGCTTATCGCGAACAGGTCCAGGCGTTGTACGAAGGTGGGGTTGATCTCTATCTGATCGAAACCATCACCGACACGCTGAACTGCAAGGCGGCGATCAAGGCCATCCTCGATCTGGAAGACGAAGGCCAGGAGGCCCTGCCGATCTGGATTTCGGGCACCATCACCGACCGGTCGGGCCGGACTCTGAGTGGCCAGACGGCAGAAGCCTTCTGGAACAGCGTCAGGCATGCCAAGCCGTTTGCCATTGGCTTCAACTGCGCCCTGGGTGCCGACCTGATGCGCCCCTACATCGCTGAACTGGCGCGGGTCGCCGATTGCCTGGTCGCGGCCTATCCCAATGCTGGCCTGCCCAACGCCATGGGCCAGTATGACGAGCAGCCGCACGAGACGGCGCACGAACTGCACGAATGGGCCAGGGATGGCATCGTCAACATCCTGGGTGGTTGCTGCGGCACCACGCCGGACCACATCCAGCATGTCGCCGATGAAGTTAAGGGCGTCACCCCGCGCCAGATACCGGAACGGCCCAAGGCGCTGCGCCTGGCCGGGCTGGAGCCGTTCGAATTGGCATGATCCTGCCGAAATTCGGCACAGGTTTGCAGTAGCCAGACTCGTGCACCTGCGATAGCGTGCCGTTTCGATTGCAACGACGGGGCTCGACATGACGACACGACGGCAAATATTGGCGCGTTTCACCGCTGTTGCAGGTTTTGCCGGCGGCTATGCGGCGCTCCACGCCCTGGGTCTGACAGGTAGCGAAGCCTGGGCCGGTATGCCCGACCTGAAGCCCGGTTCCGGAGCTGGCGTGAGAGTTGCCATTATCGGCGCCGGACCGGCCGGACTGGCCGCCGCCTACGAACTGGGCAAGGCTGGATATCACTGTACCCTCCTGGAAGCGCGCGACCGCGCTGGCGGGCGTAATTGGACGGTGCGCCGTGGCACTCAGATCGAATATCTCAACGGCTCCAAACAGATCTGCGCCTTCGACGAAGGCCAGTATTTCAATGCCGGACCGGCCCGTATTCCGGCCCACCACCAAGCGACTCTGGGCTATTGCCGCGAGTTCGGCGTCACCATGGAGACAGAGGTCAACTGGTCCGGCCGTGCCCGCATCCAGGCCGACCGGCTGAACGAAGGCAAGCCCATCGAGATGCGCCAGGCCATCTTCGACTATCGCGGTCACATGGCCGAACTGCTGGCCAAGGTTGGCAAGGCCGGAGCGCTGGATCAGACCTTCACCGGCGACGACAAGGACCGGCTCATGGAGGGTCTGTCGACCTGGGGCCATCTGAGCGAGCAACTGACCTATCAGGGTGCCGATCCGTCGGGCTACGAGGTCGAACCGGCCGCCGGGGCGCAGTCGCCCAAGCCGAAACCGCCCCTCCCGCTGAATGTGGTCGGCGATCCCTTCGTCCAGGCCGTCTCGACCTTCGCCGATGCTGCCGACTTCCAGGCGACCATGCAGCAGCCGGTGGGCGGTATGGACCGGATTCCAGATGCTTTCGAAGCCCGGCTCGGCAATGTCATCCGCAAGGGCTGCGAGGTTAAGCGCATTCGTAAAACCAGCAAAAAGGGCAAGGTGGGCGTCGACATCTTCTATTTTGACCGGGTCACCGGCCAGGCTGAAGTGCTGTCGGCGGACTACTGCATCTGCACGATGCCGCTGCCGGTCCTGGCTGGGATCGAGAGCGACTTCGCCAGGCCGGTCAAGGCAGCGATCGACAAAAACAAGGGCATCAATGTCGGCGGCTACAAGATCGCCTTCCAGTCGCCGCGCTTCTGGGAAAGTAACGACCATATCTACGGCGGTCTCAGCTTTACCGACCGTGACACCTTCGCCACCTGGTACCCGTCCGACCGCTTCCATTCGCCGGAAGGTGTTATCATTGCCGGCTATGCCTTTAACGGCCGTATGGGCGAACGCAGTCTCACGGAGCAGATCGCCTATGCCCGCGAAACCGTCGACCGGTTGCATCCCGGCATGGGCGGTGCGATGAAGACACCGGCCATCGTCAACTGGCACGAGATTCCCTATTCCCAGGGTCTGGCGGGCTTCTTGTCGGATACGGATCGCGCCGCCTACGACCTGCTGTCCCAACCCGATGGCGCGATCTATTTTGCCGGCGACCATTTGAGCTTTGTCAGTTCCTGGCAGCAAGGCGCCTTCTGTTCCGCCCACCGTGTTGTTAATATGATCGCTGAGCGCCAGCGCGCACTCACCGCTTGAGGAGATTGAGATGTCCCTGTTGAAATTTATTCCCGCCCTGGCCCTGGCGCCGCTCCTGTCGGGCTGCCTGATCTACAGCGGAGGCGAGGGCGAGACGAAAGTCACCCAGCTGAAAGACCTAGGGGTAGCGCCGGCCGTTGATGTCAAGCGCACCTACGCCGGGTCTTTCCCGATAGCCCAGTCGATCACCGTACCGCCGGGTTATTCGACAGTTTATCTCTCGGGCATGGTTCCGGGACCGGTGGCCGGCACGACCGACCAGTTCGGCAATACCGAGGTCCAGACCGAATCGGTGCTGAAACGAATAGATGCGGCGCTTCAGGCCGAAGGTTTGGGTTTTGGGGATATCGTCAATATGAAGGTCTATCTGGTTGGTGATCCGGCCATGGGCGGCAAGATGGACTTTGGCGGTATGATGAAGACCTACACAAAGTATTTCGGCACGGCCCAGCAACCGAACAAGCCGACCCGGACGACGGTCGAAGTCGCAGGGCTGGCCAATGCGGCTTTCCTGGTTGAGATCGAGGTTACAGCGGTGAAAGCGCCGTAGAAAACTCCCTCTCCCCGTTTACGGGGAGAGGGGCGGCGTGAGGGGCTCTTTCTGTTGCTTTCGCTGCACCTGATCGATCAGCAAGGCCCCTCACCCGATCGCGTTCACTTCGTTCCGCTCTCGTCCTCTCCCCGTAAACGGGGATAGGTAAGAACATCGGCAATTGAAGCCTTCGCGCGCTTGGCTTATGACGCCTCAAACCCTGCTTTCCGGCGCACCCATGAAAACCACAATCCTCTTCGGCGGCACCAGCCGCGAACGTCTTGTCTCCGTCGCTTCGGCCCAGGCCCTGGCGAATGCTCTGCCCGACGCCGACCTTTGGTTCTGGGATCATGACGGCACGGTCAATGTCACGTCACGCGCGGCACTGGACGCTCATGACCGTCCGTTCGAACTACCCTTCCGCGCCGACGGCATCCTGATCGGTGATATCGCCATTGCCCTGGACCTGGCGGTGCGGGAAGACCGCGTCCTGGTGCTGGGTCTGCACGGCGGCTCGGCCGAAAACGGCGAGTTCCAGGTCCTGGCCGAGGCGCGCGGCGTGCCCTTTACCGGCTCCGGATCGGCGGCGTCGCACCTGGCCTTCGACAAGACAGCGGCCAAACGCTTTGCCGGCCTCGCGGGGGTCCATTCCCCATCTTCGGTTTCTCTCGACGACCTTGATGAAGCGTTTTCGCACTACGGCAAGCTGATCGCCAAGCCGGCCCAGGACGGATCGTCGTTTGGTCTGATCTATGTCAACTCGTCCCAGGACCTGGCGGCGGTGCGGCGCGAAGCGAAGACGACCGCCTATGTCATCGAGCCCTTCATCGCCGGGCCCGAAGCCACCTGCGGCGTGCTGGAACAGTCGGACGGCTCGCTGATCGCCCTGCCACCGGTGGAGATCGTGCCGGCCGACGGCGCCTTTGATTACAAGAGCAAGTATCTCGCTGCCGCCACCCAGGAAATCTGTCCGGCGCGGTTCGAACCCGAGATCATGGCGCAACTCCAGGACCTGTCCATTAAGGCGCACCGGGCGATGTCGTGCCGCGGCTATTCGCGTTCTGACTTTATCATCTCGGACAAGGGGCCTATCTACCTTGAAACCAATACCTTGCCGGGCCTGACCAAGGCGTCGCTGTATCCGAAGTCGCTCAAGGCGCAAGGGATTGGGTTCGTTGACTTCCTGAACGGCCAGATCGGGCTGGCGGTAAAACGGGCAGGGCGCTGATGGGCGCCTGGTCTTCCGGTCCGTTCGACAATGACGACGCTGTCGACTTCCTGATGGCACTGGAAAACGTACCGTCGTGGGAGACGGTGCGCGCCATCTTCGACGCGGTCTTGTCCCATGGCGACTATGTTGAGCTTCCTGACGGGGCGCGCGCCTATGCTGCAGCCGCGCTGGTGACCGTCGCCACCGGCAACAGTGACATCTCGGCTCAGGACATCTATATGACCCTCGACGCCATGGGGCCGCCGCCGGAGGGCCTGGTCACCGTAGCAAAACGCGCCCTGCGCCAGATCACCCGTGGCGACTCCGAAATCCGCGAACTTTTCCTCGACAGCGGCAGTTACAACAACTGGCTGGACACTGTGGCGGCCGTCGATGCCGCGCTTAATCCGTAAAGATCCATGACCCCCACCTTTATCAATATCGGCGAACGCACCAATGTCACCGGCTCGGCCAAGTTCCGCAAGCTGATCGTCGAAGGCGACTATGCGGCCGCGCTCGACGTCGCGCGCCAGCAGGTCGAGGCCGGTGCCGCCCTCATCGACATCAATATGGACGAAGGCCTGCTCGATTCGGTCGCCGCCATGCGAACGTTTTTGAATCTGCTGGCGGCCGAGCCCGATATCGCCCGCGTCCCGGTGATGATCGACTCGTCGAAGTGGGAGGTCATCGAGGCTGGCCTGAAATGCGTCCAGGGCAAGGCCATCGTCAACTCGATTTCAATGAAGGAGGGCGAGGAGAAGTTCCGCGCCGATGCGACCAAGTGCCTGCGCTACGGCGCGGCCGTCGTGGTCATGGCCTTCGACGAGGTTGGCCAGGCCGATACCGCCGCGCGCAAGATCGAGATCTGCACTCGCGCGTACCGTATCCTGGTCGACGAGGTCGGCTTCCCGCCGGAAGACATCATCTTCGACCCGAATATCTTTGCCGTCGCCACCGGTATCGATGAGCACAACAACTACGCCGTCGACTTCATCGAAGCCACTCGGGTAATCAAACAGACCCTGCCGTACGCGCGCATCTCGGGCGGTGTATCGAACGTGTCGTTCTCGTTCCGCGGCAATGAACCGGTACGCCGGGCGATCCACAGCGTGTTTTTGTACTATGCTATCCAGGCCGGCATGGACATGGGTATCGTCAATGCCGGTGACCTGCCGGTTTATGATAACATCGATGCCGAACTGCGTCAGGCGGTCGAGGACGTCATCCTCAACCGGCCGCCACGGCACACTGCGCTCAAGCAGCGAAGCGGTAGCGCAACGGAATACATCAGCAATACCGAATACCTGGTCGAGATCGCGCCCAAGTACAAAGGCGAAAAGGGCCAGGTCCAGGTCGCCAACCTGGCCTGGCGCGAAGGTTCCGTAGAGGAGCGCCTGAAGCACGCCCTGGTCCACGGCATCACCGAGTTCATCGATGCCGATACCGAAGAGGCGCGCCAGCAGGCCGAGCGTCCGTTGCACGTCATCGAGGGGCCGTTGATGGCCGGGATGAATGTCGTCGGCGACCTGTTCGGCTCGGGCAAGATGTTCCTGCCGCAGGTGGTGAAGTCCGCCCGCGTCATGAAGCAATCCGTCGCCTACCTGATGCCCTATATGGAGGCGGAAAAAGAAGCGCACGTCGCGGCCGGCGGCACCTACCAGGCGGCCGGTAAGATTCTGATGGCCACCGTCAAGGGCGACGTCCACGACATCGGCAAGAACATCGTCGGCGTCGTGCTCCAATGTAACAATTACGAGGTGATCGACCTGGGTGTCATGGTGCCGGCTGACCGCATCCTGGCCGCAGCACGCGAGCACAAGGTTGACATGATCGGCTTGTCGGGCCTGATCACTCCCAGCCTTGATGAGATGGTCTTCGTTGCGCGCGAAATGCAGCGTACCGGCTTTGACATTCCGCTGCTGATCGGCGGAGCGACGACGTCCAAGACCCACACAGCGGTGAAGATCGAACCGGGCTATCATAACAACCAGGTCATCTACGTCCTGGACGCATCGCGCGCTGTCGGCGTGGTGTCGAACCTGCTGGGCGATGAACGCGACACCTTCATCGCCCAGACCAAGGCCGACTACGACAAGGTCCGCCTGGCCTATGGCAGCGGCAAGTCGCAGCCGCGCTCGTCCCTGGAAGAGGCGCGCGCCAATCGCTTCAAGATAGATTTCGCTGCCGAACCGCCGGTCAAGCCGGCCTTCCTCGGGGTGAAGACCTTTTCGCCCTACGACCTGGCTGACCTGCGCGACCATATCGACTGGACGCCCTTCTTTGCCACCTGGGAACTGGCCGGCAAGTTTCCCTACATTCTGGATGATGAGGTGGTCGGTCACGCCGCCCTGCCGCTGTACCAGGACGCCTTGCAGATGCTCGATCAGATCATCGCCGAAAAGTGGTTCGAAGCCCGCGGCGTCGTCGGCTTCTGGCCGGCCAATGCCGTCGGTGACGACGTCGAGCTCTATGCTGACGAGGACCGGACGGAGGTCCTGGCGACCTTCCATACCCTGCGTCAGCAAATGAAGAAGACCCGCGAAGACCAGAGCAATCTGGCGCTGGCGGACTTTGTCGCCCCGAAAGGCACGTCCGACTGGATCGGTGGCTTTGCCGTTACCGCCGGGCACGGCGAGATGGAGATCGCCCGCAAGTTCAAGGCTGCTGGCGACGACTATAACGCCATCCTGGCGACCGCCTTGGCCGACCGCTTGGCCGAGGCCTTTGCCGAAGCCCTTCATAAGAAGGTGCGGCGCGAGCTATGGGCCTATGCCGCCGACGAAGACCTCGATATCGACGGCCTGATTGCCGAGAAATACAAGGGAATCCGTCCGGCACCCGGCTATCCGGCCCAGCCCGATCACACCGAGAAGTGGACCCTGTTCGATCTGCTGGATGCACGGTCGCGCGCCGGGATGGAACTGACCGAGAGCCTGGCCATGACCCCACCGGCCTCGGTGTCGGGTATGTATTTCGCCCATCCGAAGGCGCACTATTTCGGTGTTGGTAAGATCGAAAAGGATCAGGTCGAGGACTATGCCCGCCGCAAGGGGTGGGCAGTCGACGAGGCGGAGCGGTGGTTATCTCCGATCCTCAACTACATCCCCACCTGAGCCGCTGTGAGCGGCTGCAAATACGCGTCCTGCTGCGCTCCGGTGCTCCGAAGCCAAGCGTTTTCGCCGGCTCACAGCGGCTCAGGACGCTTTATACCAAGCCTCATAAAGAATGAGGCTTGGTATTCGTTTTTTTCAGCTCAAGCGCCGCATGGCTCCTCGCAAAAGCTCGGGCGCGCAGTCGCGCTTGCCAACCCACGATGAGTCAAGATTTTCGCGGGTTGGTATTATACCAAGCCTCATAAAGAATGACGCTTGGTATTCGTTTTTTTCAGCTCAAGCGCCGGACTAGGCGCCCCCCATGGCTCCTCGCGTAAGCTCGGGCGGCCAAGAAGCGTTCTTTGGCGCGCTTGCCAATCCACGATGAGTCAAGGTCATCGTGGATTGGAATTAGTCGAATTTAATCAGGTTGACGAAAATTGATTAGAAGCGCACTCTCGGTTCATGCAAACCCGTACTGTCACCGCCCATATCCCCGTCGAATTGGCCGAGCAGGTCGATGCCTATGCCAACAAGCTTGAGCGTCCGCGCGGCTGGATCGTCAAACAAGCCTTGCAGAACTGGGTCTTCCTGGAAGAGCGCCGGCATCAGATGATGCTCGAAGGGCTGAGGGACATCGACGAAGGCCGTGTCGTCGACCACGCGGAGATCGTCGCCTGGGCCAAGACCCTCCGTGACTGATGACGATTCAATGGTCCTTGGCCGCGCAGAGAGATCTTGTCCGCTTGGCGGACTTTCTTAAGCCGGTTAATCCGCGCGCAGCAGCGCAAGTCGTTCACAATATCATCGCGGCCGTCGAAAAGCTGGCCGACTTTCCCGAACTTGCGCCACGAATCGAAGGCCAGGATGACCGGGATATCCGTTCGCTGATGATAGGTGATTACAATTTGCACTACGAAATCAAGGGCGACTCACTTCTGATCGTCCGTATCTGGCATGGTCGCGAAGACCGCTGATCACCCCAGCTCCAGCAAACGTGCTTCCGCCACTTCTATCGCGTCAGGGCGGCCGAACACATAGCCCTGAGCCTCCTTGCAGCCTTCCAGCTTCAAAAGGTCCAGTTGGCTGCGCATCTCGATGCCTTCGGCCAATACCCTGATCTCCAGATTGCGGCCCAGGGTGCGAGGCGATGGATTACTCGAGAAAAGTGCGTATACCTGTCTATACCAAGAAGCGGCCACAGCTCGTTAACAGCTGATGTTCAGCCCTTGGCATAGCCACGCGCGATCGTTTGTGGCCCCGCCTTGCCCTGCAACAGAGCCTGAGCCTCGCCGGACAGCGAGACCACATCCCATTTGCGGTTCAGGGCATCCTTCACAACAGGCAGCGCCTTGGGCATTGGACTGGCGTATTTGCCGACGTAGTCAGCCTCCTTCGGCTGGTACTTGCCGATATAGTCCTGAAGCTGCGGGCGAAAGATCGCCGCTCCGTGGGTAAAGATGGGTCCGCTCATGGCCGCTACGCGTCGCTTGTTACGCCTCCCGGTGGGTAATCAGACGTTAAAACTACCGCGCGCGGCTAAACAACCAGTTGTTAAAAGAGCTTAACGCAGGGTTACCGGCTTTCGGGCTTGCTCTCAGTGGCGGCCTTGGTTCCAGAATCGGCTTCCGGCAGTTTCGGCAGTGCCTTGGCCTGGTTGACGCGGCGGCCAATCGTGTTTGTAGCGATTGGCGCGTCCGGGTCGGATAAATCCGCGGTCTGGGCCGTCAGGATCGGCTTGGGCAGTTCGTTATAGTCGTGCGGTCCGCCCGAGGTCAGAACCCTCTCGATGGCGTCCAGCTCCGCATCGGTCGACATTTCGGCGAACAGGTTGGGATGGCCCGACAGGCGCACGGCGGCGTGTTCGCAATCACCTGGCAATTGCCAGGTTGTATGAGCGCCGGCCGCCTTTTTCAGGTCCGAGGCACGAGCGCCCTTCCAGCCATCATAACCTAACTGGCGTGCGGTTTCCGCCTCCGCGTGGCCGGCAGGGGTTCCGCCCTTGCCCGACAGGGTCAGTGCGGCCTCATAGGCGCGCAGATAGGAGCGGCCAATTGTCAGCAGGGTTTCGTCGACCGGCAGGACGGAATCGACCTGTTGCGCCAGCTCCATGTTACCCGACAGGACGCCATGGCACCAGGCGACGCGCTGATAATCGTCAGTCGGAGCGTCGGCTATGACCGGGGCATGGATGGATCCGTCCAGATTGAAACCCGTGTTGACCTCTGCGCTGACGGCGACCGGTGCCACAACGGGGGCGGTTTTTACCACCTTGGCAGCGGTGGCC
The DNA here is from genome assembly GCF_000495835.1 of Asticcacaulis sp. AC402. Lineage (GTDB taxonomy): Bacteria > Pseudomonadota > Alphaproteobacteria > Caulobacterales > Caulobacteraceae > Asticcacaulis. The sequence continues at coordinate 114,283 of NZ_AWGC01000012.1, read as the reverse complement.
CGCTTGCGTTTGGGCTTGGCATCGGCGGGCGCCACGGCGGCACTCAGGGCAAACAGGCTGGCGGTCAGGCTGAGAACGGTCGCGGTCAACAGGCGCAAGGACAAACTCCGGAACAATCGATCACCACGTCTTATACAGCAACAAAGGCAAAAAATCGGCGCACTTTTTGCCGCTTTTCCCAACCAGGATGCGTTACAAAAACTTTAGGACATGTTTTGCCTAAATTCGGCTACACTCCCCCCTTAAGGGAGTTTCCATGTCGTTTTGGAAAAGTTTGGCGCAGCGGGCGGTCCGTCACTTCGACGCCGCCGAGTGTGTGGAATGCCCCAAGGGGCCGCCTGGCGCCGATCCCGCCTTTGCAACGGCGGTAACGGCCCTGGGCGCCAAGCTGGCTATGGCAGACGGCCTGGCTCAAGAGGTCGAACAGCAAGCCTTCCTCAGCGTCTTCCAACCTGACGCGGCGGCGCGACGCGACGTACTGCGTCTTTATGACCTGGCGCGCCAGACCAGCCTTGGCTTTGAATCCTACGCCCGCCGCCTGGCCAGGCGGTATGTCAACTGCCCGCAGATTCTCGAAGATGTCCTGGAAGGCCTGTTCCATATCGCCGTGGCGGATGGCCAGCTGAGCGACCCGGAAGAAACCTATCTCGAGACCGTCGCCGACCTGTTCGGTCTGTCGCGGACGGTTTACCGCAAGGTCCGCGCCGGCTATGTCGCGCCCGACGAACACGATCCCTATTACATTCTGGGCCTGACACCCCAGGCGTCGGACGAGGACATCCGTCTGGCTCGCCGGAAGCGACTGATCGAATATCACCCCGATACCGTGCGTGCCCGCGGGTTGCCGGCGGATTTCGAGGTGTTGTACACGCGCAAGGCAGCCCTGATCAACGACGCCTATGATCAGATCAGCCGCGAACGGGCCTTGATGTGACTCGACGCTTAAATAGCGTGCGGCGGCGATTGAGCTCAACACTGTAACGAGATCGTGAGTGTTGGCAAATTGCCAGTCATGTTTAAAAAAATGTTAAAATCTGGTGTAGCAGACTGGCCAGAGGTTGACGGCGGGCAAATTCGTGCCAATCTGTACTGTGCGGGTCAAACTCCAGGTCCCAGCGTGTGAGGTTTCCAGTTTCATGTCCGATCAAGACACAAGCTTTGCGGTATTTTCGCGGACCTATCGGCCCTGGGGTCAGGTGCGGCGCAAGAACTTGATTTCGCGTATCCTCTACGCGATGGCCATGACCCTTGTCGGCCTCGCTGTCCTGGCTGGGCTGGCCGTTCTGCTTGTTATGGCTGGCATGGTTGTGGTCGTTGGCGTTGTCGCCTTCGCCCTGATGGCCGTAGCGGCGCTGTTCACGCGCAAACCTTCGAAGGTGTTCGTCCGTACCCAGCAACCTCGCGCCGATGGTGTCATCGAAGCGCGTAAAAAAGGCTCGACCTGGACGGTTTACTGACCGTAAGAAGGGCTATGGCCCTGATCGAACTGCCGTCACCCAATTTCAACGAACGTACGTCACCGCCCGACATGGTAGTGGTGCATTACACCGGCATGCGCACGGCGAAAGACGCGCTGGACCGCTTATGTGATCCGGTGGCCAAGGTCTCCTCCCATTACTGTATCGACGAAGACGGCAGCGTGTATCGCCTCGTCGCCGAAGAACGTCGCGCCTGGCATGCCGGTGTCTCTTTTTGGAAGGGTGCGACCGATATCAACGGCCTGTCCATCGGTATCGAGATCGTCAATCCTGGCCATGAATTCGGCTATCGCGATTTTCCCAGCGCTCAGGTCGATGCCGCGATCGGCTTGCTGGACGACATCCGATCACGCTGGGACATCGCGGATTCGCGTATCCTTGGTCATTCCGACGTCGCGCCGGGACGTAAACAAGACCCCGGCGAGCGCTTTCCCTGGGAGACTCTGGCCGATCATGGCCACGGCGTATGGGTCAACCCGACCCTGCCGCCGGAAGGCGTAATGGGCCCGCCCCTGACAATCGGTGACACGGGCCCGGGTGTCTTTGCCCTGCAGGGGGCTCTGGGCAAGCTGGGCTACGACCTCCTGCCCGGCGGTCCCTTTGATGTTGAGACCGCGACCATAGTCCGTGCCTTTCAACGCCACTGGGTGCCAGCTGTTATCGGCACACCAGACGAGTGCCGTGCGGACGCCCTGACCCGCGTGCGGTTGATGGCCGTGCTGCGACACGTAACCCTGATGGAGGCCTGACATGGCGAATGCACCTGAGCGGGATTCGGTCCTGCCTTATTTCTTTGCCGGACTGTGGGGCCTGGCTGGCGTGATCATGCTGGCCATGGGGTCGCACCCACCGGCGCAGGGTATCCTGGCGACCGGCGGCCAGTTACTGCTGTTTCACGCCGCCGCCGTCATGGCCGTGGCAAACCAGCGCGCTTTCGGCGGTATCTATAAACGCGCGGCCCTGGCCTTGTTGCTGGTCGGACCCGCGATGTTCGCTGCGGAAATTGCCATACACGCCTCGACGGGGACGCAGGTGCCGCTGCTGGCGCCGATCGGTGGCGGTGCAACCATCCTTGGCTGGCTGTGCGTGGCCATTGGCGCCATCAGAACGCAGAAGACTTGATTCCGGTGCGAAACCGGCGCACACAGGCGTCGGGCCAGATGACCGGGCGGTCGCGGAACTTCCCCACCAGGGGTGTTTCGAGGAAAGTCCGGGCTCCACGGTAATATGACGGCGGGTAACGCCCGCCAAGGGTGACCTTAGGGATAGCGCCACAGAAAGCAAACCGCCTTATTCCGATAAGGCAAGGGTGAAAGGGTGCGGTAAGAGCGCACCGCGCGGCCGGTAACGGAAGCGGCATGGCAAGCCCCGTCAGGAGCAAGACCAAATAGGAACGGCGCGTTCGGTGGCAACATCGGACAGGGCATTACCGCCCCGGACCGTTCGGGTAGGTTGCGTGAGCCGTCCGGCGACGGGCGGCCAAGAGGAATGATCGCCACGACGGCAACGTCGTACAGAACCCGGCTTACAGGTCATCTGGCCCATCAGCTTCGTTATCTTGACCCTGCGCGTTGGTGCCGCGATGGAAGGCCCCGTGGCGGATGCTGTTGCCGCCGAAACGACCACTCTTGACGCGGGCGTAAGCCGGGCGCAGTCTACGCGGTTTGGGAGGCGCGTATGGACTCAGCGAAAAAAGTCGGCCTGTGGGACATCGTCCTATACGCCACCGCGATGAATTTCGGCATCCGCTGGCTGGCCACGGGCGCTGCGACTGGCCCCGTCGCGATTCCCATCTGGATCGCAGCCGCCATCCTGTTTCTGGTCCCGTTATCCCTGGCCACCATGGCGCTGTCGGAGAAATTCCCCGGCGAAGGCGCCATCTATGCCTGGACGCGCGATACCATGGGACCGTTCGCCGGCTTCCTGTGCGGCTGGATCTACTGGGCCTGCAACCTGCCGTTCTTCGCCGCCCTGCTGGTCTTCGTCGTAAACCTGGTCGGCCGCGCCATCGGCGGTGAGGCCGGCGCTGCCCTGACTCAGCCGACCGGCGTCCTCATTGCCTCGACCGTCACCATCGTCGTCATCGGCTGGCTGCACAGCCGCGGTATCGGTATCGGCAAATGGCTGTCGTCAGCCGGCGCTGTGGTGTCGATCCTGCTGCTGGTGTTCCTGATCGGAACAGGCTTCTGGCTTGCCGCGACCACCGGTCCGGCGACCGATTTTGCCGCGGCCGATTACCTGCCGGAGTTGGACGCCAATGCCGCTATCCTGTGGGCAACCATGGTCTTTGCCTATGGCGGTGCCGAAGGGGTGGCCCTGTTGCGCAGCGAAGCCAGGGGCGGCGTCAAGACCATCGTCACCGCCTTGATCATGGTCGGTGTCGGTTTGGCCATCGCCTATGCCCTGGGGACCGCGGCCATGCTGATGATCCTGCCGCAGGACATGGCATCGCGACTGGATGGTTTGCCGGGCGCCCTGGGCGTCGCGGCTGAGAAGATAGGCCTGGCCGCTGCTGGACCGTGGTTGACGGCCGGCCTCGCTCTGGTGATGCTGGGCGGGCTGAATGCCTGGTTCGGGGTGTCGGCGCGCCTGCCGTTTGCCGCCGGGATCGACCATGTCCTGCCGCCGGCCATCGGCCGCCAGGACCCGAAGACCGGCGCGCCCTATGTCGCCATTTGGCTGCAAACCGCTCTGGTGGTGATCATCATGATCTTCAGTCAGGCCGGGGTCAAAACCCTGGCCGGAGTTTACGACTTCATCGTCGCCATGAGCACCTTTTCATACACCCTGCCGTTCCTGTTCCTGTTCGGAGCCTGGTGGGTGGCTGACCCGCGGCCACGGTCGCGCTGGATTGCCGTTCTCGGCTTTATCGTAGCTCTGAGCGGTGTCCTGTGCAGCTTCGTGCCGTCGGAAGGCGACTGGGCGACGACCTTCAAGCTTATGTTCGCCGCGGCAGTCCTGGTCCTGTCGGGCGCGGCGATCTATGGCTGGTACTTGATCCGCAGGCCCAAACCATGAGAGCAAAGTCATGAGCCACGATACTGCACCAAAAATGAGCGCGGTGGTCACCGCGCCGGCCGATTGGTATGTCGACCCCGCCCTTTGGCAGGTCGAGCGCCGCAACGTCTTCGGCGGCAACTGGCAGTTCCTTTGCCACGAAAGCGATGTCGCGGCGCCCCGGCAATGGCGTGCCGATGTCCTGGCTGGCTACCCGGTCGTGGCCGTGCGCGGTGATGACGGGATCTTGCGCGGCTTTCACAATGTCTGCCGCCATCGGGCCGGGCCGCTGGTGAAGGACGAGGCGGGCACCTGCGACGGCCATCTCACCTGCGAGTACCACGGCTGGAAGTACATGCTGGACGGCCGGCTGCGCATGGCGCGCGACTTCGGTGCGGCCTCCGATTTCGACCCGCGGGATTACGGTTTGTTCCCCATCCGCCTGGCCGTGTGGCGCGGCCTGGTCTTTGCCGGCCTGAACGAGGTTCTGCCTGACCTTGACGAAGATCTGAAGCCGCTGGACGCGCGACTTGGCGTGCTCGACTGGTCAGGTTTCAAGGTCGGTCTGCGCCGCTCGCACCTGCTGGACTGCAACTGGAAGACCTATGTCGAGAACTATCTCGAAGGTTATCACGTCCCCAATGTCCATCCGGGCCTCGATGCCGAAATCCTGTCGGACCAGTACAAGGTCACCGTCGATGGCAAGGTGGCGCTGCATGAGGTACCGCCGCGCTCCCATGATGCGGTGTATGACGGCGTTTGGGCGTGGCTGTGGCCGAACGTGGCCATCAACGTCTATCAGCGCGGTCTGATGATCGAACGCATGTCGCCGGTCGGCCATGATAAGACGCGGCTGGACTACACCTATCTGACGCCGGGCGGCGAAACCGTGGCGGCTGAAACGCTTGCCATGTCCGATCAGGTCACGGCCGAGGACAAGTGGATTGCCGAAAGGGTCCAGGAAAATCTCAATGCCGGCGTTTACCGCACTGGCCGCCTGTCGCCCAAGCACGAAATCGCCGTGGCCGCCTTCCAGACCTGGGTCCGCGACGCCCTGAAGATCTGACGCTTAAAGCGCAATCCGATAAAGTGTGACGCACTTTTTGGGATTCGCTCAAATACAAAGCCTCATAAAGAATGACGCTTGGTATTCGCTTTTTTTTCAGCTCAAACGCCGCATGGCTCCTCGCAAAAGCTCGGGCGCGCAGTCGCGCTTGCCAACCCACGATGAGTCAAGATTTTCGCGGGTTGGTATAATACCAAGCCTCATAAAGAATGACGCTTGGTATTCGCATTTCTTCAGCTCAAACGCCGGACTAGGCGCCCCCCATGGCTCCTCGCAAAAGCTCGGGCGGGCAAGAAGCGTTCTTTGGCGCCCTTGCCAATCCAGGATGAGTCAAGGTCATCGTGGATTGGTATAAGTGCGGTGAGTTGAGGGGCGCAGGCCCTTATCTCGGACGATAGGGGCCATCTGCCTTTTTCATCCCCCGTCATCACGGTGAAATCCGGGATGGATCGCCACCTTTTACAAAAATATTATATGAATCAGCCTTTTGGCGCAAAGTTCCGCGCACTTTCTCTCATATGTTCTATGTATGTTCCTGTTATTGCTGTCTTTTCCTCTTCAGAATCCGGTTTAAGTGTGGCCCAGAGTCATTGCATCCCATTTAATCCCATGTTAACCGTGAAGGCGTGGTGTGGCGCCCCGGTGCCGTCCAGGCTGGGTTATTACGGGGTCAGTTTTATATTCCAGGGAGCGGGCTGATTGGCCCGGCGTGGGCGTGTTTCTCTCGAGTCACGAGAAGCAGTTGGATGTTAAGCGGCGGCTCCTGGTGCCGTCGGACTACCGCGGCTCTGCGCTTCAATCCCACGACGGTGTCGAACCCTTTGAAGGCGTCTACTGTTTCGCCGCCATCAACGCCCCTTGCCTCGAATGCGGTGGCGCTGCCTTTTTCGCCACCTATCGCGACGTTATCGACGAATACCCCAAGCTGTCGCCGACGCGCACCGCCCTGCAGCGCCGCTTTTACGCCTCGATGAACAGGCTGGCGTTCGATACTGCCGGCCGTATCACCCTGCCCGAAAAGCTGTGCGCGCAGTTCAATCTCACTGGCGACGTCGTTCTGGCCGGCCTGGGGGAATCCTTCCAGATATGGGAACCGCGCGCCTACGACGCCTGGGCCGCCGAACAAGACAAGCTGGTCGAGGACGCGTTCGCCAAGCGGGAGGCGCTTTATCAATGAGCGACGTAGCACCCGCCCACCTCTCCGTCATGCTGCCCGAAGTGTTAACCGTACTCGGTAACCTTGACGGTAAGCTGATCGTCGATGGAACCTTCGGCGCGGGCGGCTATTCACGCGCCTTCCTGCGAGGCGGCGCCCATGTCGTGGCCTTCGACCGCGATGCCCGGGTGCGCCCATTCGTCGAGGCGCTGAACCAGGAGTTCCCCGGCCGCTTCCAATGGGTGAACCGGTGCTTCTCCGAAATGGCCGAGGGCCTTGCCGAGTTGGGCCACGCCTCGTGCGACGCCATCGTGCTCGATATCGGTGTGTCGTCGATGCAACTCGATGAGGCCGAGCGGGGCTTTTCCTTCATGCGTGACGGGCCGCTGGACATGCGGATGAGCGTCGAGGGCCGTTCAGCCGCTGATATCGTCAATGATGACGACAAGGACGACATCGCTCACATCATTTGGCTTTACGGGGAAGAGCACAAGTCGCGCGCCATCGCGTCGGCCATCGTCCGCCGGCGCGAAGCCCAGCCGTTCGCGCGCACACTTGACCTGGCTGAGGTGGTCGAGCGCGCCCTCGGCGGCCGTCGAGGCGCTCCGGTCCATCCGGCGACGCGGACGTTTCAAGCTTTACGTATCGCGGTCAATGACGAACTGGGTGAGCTGGAACGCGTGCTCGAGATCGCGCAGACTCTGTTAAAGCCCGACGGCGTTCTCGCCGTGGTTACATTTCACTCGCTCGAGGATCGTATCGTTAAGAACTTCTTTAACGAAGGTTCGGGTAAGGTGGTCGGTGGTTCGCGCTTTTCGCCGCAGAATTTGGCGCCGCAGAAGATGGCCGCGCGCGCTCCCTATACCCTCATTACCCCGAAGGCGGTCAAGGCGTCCGACGCCGAAATTGCCGTCAATCCGCGTTCGCGGTCGGCCAAGCTGCGTGCTGTGCGCAGGATTTCGGCCCCCGCAGGAGTTGTGACATGAACGCCGTCCTTCGCCTCTTCGAACAACGTGTTCGCGGTATCCGGCTGATCGAGCTGGTCGGCATTTTGCTGGCCCTGGCGATGATCTTTTGGGTTTGTCTGTCAAAGGCGCGCGAAGGCGAGGATATCCGCCGCATGAACGAACTGGACGCCCAGATCGCGGCTGAGCAGGGAGCCGTCCAGACCCTGAAGATAAAAGTCGCCCAACTGGAGAAGCCATCTCGCCTGGAAGCCCTGGCCAGGCAGTATCTCGGCATGCAGCCCGTGACGGCCGCCCATGAGGCCGATATTGACTCCCTGGGTGACATTTCGCGTGCCACCTCCCGGCCAGTGACCCAGCCCGGACCGGCACCCGCAGCGCAAACACCTCCGTTAACCCCTGCTGCCCCGGATACGCCGCAAGAGCCCGACCTGATCACCACTGGCAAGATCATCACTGGCAAGGTCATCACTGGCAAGTCACCGAACGGAGGCCATTGATGCGAGTTTCGCTGTTCGAATCGACGCAATCGGGTTTTCAATGGGTGGCCGACCGCGTATGGAAGGTGGAGCACGCCTTTGAGCGCGCCAACGCCGCCAACAAGAAGGCAACCTCGACACGCATGCGGATATTTGCTGTGCTGTGTGGTCTGGCGTTTGCCTACGTCATTCTGATGCTGTTTGCCGCGCGTGCCTCCCTGTCCGGTTCGCCCGGTAATATGGCAGCCCTGACCGGTGCCCCCAATGCGCGTGCCTCTCTGGTCGACCGCAACGGTCAACTGCTCGCCACCGATGTCAAAGACTATAACCTGTTTGTCGACCCGACAGACATGACCGCCGAGGACCGGGTCCTGGTCCGCCAGGCCTTGATGCAGATATTCCCCAACCTGCCGCGAGAGGATATCGCCAGGGTTTTCACCAGCGGCAAGCGCATGCTGCTGACCACGAACCTCAAGGCCTCCGAACGCGAGCGCATTTTGAACTACGGCCTTCCCGGCGTCAGCTTCGAAGGCCAGCTGGTGCGCGATTATCCCCTTGCCGAAACCGGCGCGGCCTATATCGGCATGACCCAGCGCGGGGGCGACGGCCTGTCCGGAGCCGAAAAAGCGCTTCAGCACGATATTCGTCAGGCCGCACTGAACAACCAGCCGGTGGTCCTCGCCATGGACCTGCGTATCCAGGGCGCGTTGGAAAACGAATTGCGTGCCATGGCGGTCGATCAAAAAGCCGAAGACGCCATCGGCATCGTGACCAATGTCCGCACCGGCGAAATTCTGGCTATGGCGTCGTGGCCGGAATTCGACCTCAACAAGCCGGGATCCTATGACGAGCAGGCCAAGCGCAACCATGCTGCCGTCGACCGCTACGAACTGGGCTCGATCTTCAAGGCGGTCTCGGTCGGCATCGGCCTGGATACCGGCACGGCCTCGATGAATTCGATCTACGATGTCCGCCAGCCCCTGGTGGTCGGCGGTCGCAAGATTCACGACGACCACGCCGCCAACGCCATCATCGGGTTGGAGGACGTCTTCATCAAGTCGTCCAATATCGGCACCGGCCAGTTGGCTCTGGCGTCGGGCGCTGGCAACTTCACCCGCTATTACGAGGCCTTGGGCTTGTTCCGTTCGGCCGATACCGAGCTGACGGAGCCCGCGGCACCGCTATACCCGAAGAAATGGACCGACCTGTCCCTTGTCCAGACGGCTTTCGGCCAGGGTATGGCCATTACGCCGCTCAGTTTTGCCGAGGCTATCGGCCCCTTGCTGAATGGCGGCTACCGCCGGCCGCTGACCATCCGCAAATACGACGGCACTTCGCCAATCGGTGGTACGCGCGTCTTCTCCGCCGCCACGTCACGGACAATGCTGGACCTCATGCGGTCGAATGTTGTCAAAGGCACAGGCGGGCGCGCCAATGCGCCGGGTCTTCGCGTCGGCGGCAAGACCGGCACGGCGCAAAAGCCCGAGAACGGCCGCTACCTCAATAACCGCGTCTCGTCCTTTGCGGGCGTTTTTCCGACGGACGGCGCGCTCGACGGCGATCGTTATCTGGTTCTGGTCATCGTCGACTCGCCCCAAGGTGGGTCTATGAGCAACGGATCGAAAATGGGCGGAATGGTCGCCGCCCCGGTTGTCGGCCGCGTCATCGACCGCGTAGCGCCTTTCCTCGGCGTCCAACGAAAAGAGGATAAGTTCACCATGGCGCAGTGGGATATGGCCCCGGTCGCGCCAGAAGACGTCACAGGGGAAGAGTAATGAGTACAGTGCGTTTGTCGGAAATCCTGCGTCGGGATCTTGATCACGATCCGCTGGTCACCGGGGTGACGGCGGACAGCCGCAAGGTCGACAAGGGGACGCTGTTCTGCGCCCTGCCCGGAACGGCAATCGATGGGCGCGACTTCATCCCCCAGGCCCTGGCCAAGGGGGCGGCGGCCGTTCTGGCGCCCGACGATACCGCCGCCTTCGACTCGGCCGAATCCCCTCTGGTCAAGGTGGCAGATGTCCGCCGGGCCTACGCTCTGGCCGCCAAGGCTTTTTACGGTTCTCAGCCCAAGACCTGTGTTGCTGTCACAGGCACCAACGGCAAGACCAGCGTCGCGACCTTTTGCCGTCAGATATTCGCCACCCTGGGGCATAAGTCAGCCAGCATGGGCACCCTGGGCGTCGTCAAGTCCGATCTCGACGGCACCGAAACAGCGGTCACCGGCCCGGGCCTGACTACACCGGACGCGGCCGACATGGCGCGTCACCTCTGCGAACTGGCCGCCGACGGCGTTTCTCACCTGGCGCTGGAAGCCTCGTCGCACGGTATCGACCAGCGCCGCCTTGATGGTGTATCGCTGACGGCTGCCGGCTTCACCAATCTCACCCAGGACCATCTCGACTATCACGCCACCATGGACGCCTACCGGACGGCCAAGCTGCGGCTATTCGAAAGCCTGCTGCCGCGGGGCCGCACTGCCGTTCTGAACGCCGATTCCGACGCCTACAACAGTTTCGCCGCCATGTGTGTGTTGTCCGGTGTCGGCGTTCTCAGCGTCGGCGAACGTGGCCGCGGACTGGCCATGGTCGGGCGCGACCTGACGGTCGACGGCCAGATCCTGTTCATTGAGCATCAGGGTAAGTCGTACGAGACAAAGCTACCGCTGGCGGGCCTGTTCCAGGCCTCGAACGCCCTGGTGGCCGCCGGCCTGTGCATTGCCGCCGGCGAGGATGCGCCCGCTGTCATCCACGCATTGTCAAAGTTGAAAGGGGCGCGTGGCAGGCTCGAGCGGGTCGGTGCCAAGCGCAATGCCGGCGAGGTCTATGTCGACTATGCCCATACGCCGGATGGGCTGGAGACGGTGCTCAAGGCACTGCGTCCTCACACCCAGGGCAAGCTGGTCGTGGTCTTCGGCTGCGGTGGCGACCGCGACAAGGGCAAGCGGCCGCAGATGGGCGCCATTGCCGACAAACTGGCCGACCGGGCTATCGTGACCGACGACAATCCCCGCAGCGAAGCGCCGGCGACCATCCGCGCCGAGGTCCTGGCCGGCATGTCGAGTTTTGGTTTGAAGGAGGGTGCCATCGAGATTGGCGACCGCAAGAAGGCCATCTTCGAAGCGGTCTCAGGGTTGAAGACCGGAGATGTCCTCGTGGTGGCTGGCAAGGGGCATGAGCAGGGCCAGATCGTCGGTGACAAGGTGCTGCCCTTCGACGATGTCGCCGTGGTCCAGCAGGCGCTGAACCTGTGAGATCCGCGGCCGTCCTGATCTGCTTTTTGGCTATGGCGGCGTGCGAAAAGGCGCCGGAACCCGCTGCCGCCGCCAAGGTCGAGGTGTCGGCTTTGCCTCGGACGCAAACGGATTTTCTGACAGCCCTGGCGATGACCTCAAATCCGGCCGGCGTTGACCGCTTCTGTACGGCTTTCACGACGACGCCGGGGTTCGCGGACTGGGTGGCGACGGTGCGTGACTCACAGACGTCGACCCTGAACCGGTCGATCGGGATCACCTTCGATGTTGGTGACGGCATCAAGCTGGAACAGGTCGTCCAGGCCGACAATTCCCTGCATGAAGCGGTTGAGCGGTTGTTGATCGGCGACAAGGTGACGATCAGCGGAGCCTTCACCCACGGCAATGGAGAGTGCGGTTATTCGCTGGACAGCTTCGGGATTCGCCTGAGCGACATCAGGTGATATAGCGGTCCCAAAAGCTTTCGGTGGGCGCGACTTGCTCGACTACATCGACCCACAGGCCGGACGGATCGTGGAAGCCGAACCGCAATTGGCCAAAAGGCTCACGCGTCAGCGGGTACTCGGGTGTGCCCTTGAAGGCGGCCAAAGCGCTCGTGGCGTCCTCGACCTGTAATTCAAAACACATGCCCTTGCCGCTGAAAGGTTCCGGACCTGGAGGGGCCGAGGGGTGATCGGGATGCATAAAGGCCAAGGTGACTGAACCCTCTTCGGCCTGGAGGAGTACGAACCAACTCGCCTCGAACACAACTTCGAAATCCAAGGTGTCTCGCCAGAAATCCCGGCAGGCGAACAGCTTCGGTGTGACGATGATGGGATAGCGATCGACAAAGCGCATGGAGGTCCTCCTTGGGGTGAGGAGATTTTCGTCGTGGTTGCGTCAATTTTCGGCAGGAGCGCAGTAGAAACCCCTCTCTCCGTTCTTCACGGGGAAAGGTTAAGGTGAGGGGCATCGGAACGGTCCGGTGCACAATCGTCCTGCTGGAGCGCGATGAGTTTTGATGGAATCAAAATCCCGCGCTAGGTTTTTGTTTTATCGCGCAATTTACCCCAAAAGTGCCTTCCACTTTATCGGATTGCGCTCCAATACCAACCCTCGATGACCTTGACTCATCGCGGGTTGGCAAGCACGCCAGCGTACGTTTCTGGGGCGCCCGAGCTTTTGCGAGGCGCCATGGGGGGCGCCTAGTCCGGCGCTTGAGCAAAAAAAAAGCGAAGACCAAGCGTCATTCTTTATGAGGCTTGGTATAAAGCCCTCGGCCTCGCCGCTCCGATCGCCCACGCTTCGCTCGGCTTTCAACCTTTCTCCACAGGCGGGGAGACGTAAAGATAGCCCGCCTACCCGCCTATCTTCCCCTTGAACGCCATGTCGGACAGAGGTTGCCGGGTCGATGGCGATTCGCGGCTTTGCAGCGACTCCGACAAGGTTGCCGGATCACCCTGGTAGCCAATGGCAATCCCGGCCTCCAGCTTCAGGTTCTCGTTCAGCCCCAGGATCAGCGGCGCCTTTTCGAATTCCAGCCCGCCCATGCCGTGCGCCACCAGACCCATGCTGTTGGCCTGTAAAGCCAGCGACATCCATGCCGCGCCGGCGTCGAAACTGTGGGTGGCAACCGGGCGTACTCCGTCAAACGACTTGACCGATACGACAAAGATCAACGCCGCCGAGCGCTTGGCCCAGTCTTCGTTGAAGGGGATCAGAAGGCTTAGCAGGCTGTCGAATTCCGGCTCGCCCTTGAGGCCATAGATAAATCGCCACGGCTGAAGGTTGGACGCCGACGGTGCCCAGCGCGCGGCCTCCAGCAGGGTCAGGATCTGATCCTCTGTCACCGTCTGGTCGGTAAAGGCCCTCGGCGACCAGCGCTGGGTGAACATGGGCAGGATGTCGCGGGTGGCTTGGCGCGTGTCTGTCTGGCTATCGGCCATGGGGAGGCTCCGATTTAACTGGTAATTGCAGGCGAATTCTGATTGATCCCCCAAGGGATCAGCTGTCAATTCGTAACTATTATTGTGACAGTTCTGGCCAAAATCAAGAGGTGTGCGCGTGCTGGATACTGTCGAACGTCGATTTGCACGCCTGGAACCGTACATCACCGTCTATGGGCCCCAAGACGACTTGGCTCGCCCCGCAGTCCTGTTGTTCCATGCCTGCAACGGGGTGCGCGATCACATTCACGGCTATGCCCGTCTGGTAGAGGCGGCCGGCTACCGCGCTTTTGTCATCGATTCCTTTGGTCCGCGCGGCTGGGATGAATCGGCGGGGATGAGCCTGGTCTGTTCCGGCCTGGCCTTGCACGGCTACGAGCGCTCGGGCGACGTCCTGGCGGCAGCCTGGGGTATCGGCCGCCGCAGCGATGTCGATGCCGATCGCCTGGTCCTGGCTGGATGGAGCCACGGCGGATGGGCGATCATGGACCTGATGACGCAGAAACTGACACGCGACGGCGAAGCCCGGCTGCAAGACCCCGATCCCGCGCCCCTGGCTGGCGTCAAGGGGGTGTTCCTGGTTTATCCCTATGCCAACTTCCCGGCGCGGTCGAACATCCACCACTGGTTTTATACGCCCAGGACCAGGGTCGTCCTGCCGAGGCAGGACTTTCTTACCGCCCACAGCCATTCGGAAACCGTCTTTCGCCACCTGGCCGACGAAGGCCTGCCGGTCGATATCCTGACCTTGAACGCGACTCATTGTTTTGATGAAGACAGCCCCCTTCATTTTGGGCCGTTCATGACCTATGATAAGGCTTCGCATCAGGCGACGGGCGCAGCGCTGGGTACGTTTTTGACCGAGACGTTTGGACTGGCGCAAACGCCGGTTTTGTAACAATATGCCGCGTGTGCGGCGGGGCGGGGACGTGGACAAGCCCTTTTCATTTTGCCTGGAGCGCGTTTCGATCCGAAAGACCCGGATCGGCGCTCCGAGCTTTGTTTTGAGCTCTTGTTTTGAGCTTTTGTTTTGACGCGCATCTTTATCCGAAAAGTGTGTTGCACTTTTCGGGTTGCGCTCTGAGGCAATGAGGGACTGACTATCCATGGATACACTTGAAGAGCGCTATGCCCTGCTGACGCCGGACGTCACGGTCTATGGACCGAAGGATGATGACGTGCGGCCGGCGGTCATACTGTTTCACGGCTGCGGCGGCATGCGTGAGCACATCCACACCTATGCCCAGGCGGCGGCAGACCTCGGCGTCCGCGCCTATGTCGTTGACTCGTTCAAACCTCGTGGCTGGGATCGCAACTTCGCCGTCTCTCTTATCTGCACCGGCGCCGTAATGCAGGGCTATGAACGCTCGGGCGACGTCCTGGCCATGCTGTGGGGGCTGAAACAGTCGGGCAGGGTCGACATGACAAAAGTCATCCTGGCCGGTTTCAGCCACGGCGGCTGGGCGATCATGGACCTTATGACCGAAAAGCTCGACAAGACCGGTGCTGCCAAGGTGAAGGATCCCGATTCCGCCCTGGCCGATGGCGTAGCGGGTGTGTTCCTGGTCTATCCCTATATCAACTTCCCGGCGCGTTCGAACCGCAAGCCGTGGGTTCGTGCACCTAAAACTTTTGCCGTCCTGGCCGAAAAGGATCACCTGACGCCGATTAAACATGCCGGCAAGGTGTTTGACAATATCAAGGCCGGCGGCGCGTCGGTCGATCTCCTGACGCTTGAGGCCAGCCACGCCTTCGACGAAAAGGAAAACCAGGGTATGGTGATGAGTTTTTCCGAGGAAGCCATGCACCGGTCGATGGACGCCATGATCGCCTTTATTCGTACCACCTTCGCCCTGGAGCCGGCGCGAGAGGCAATAATGTAATGGACACGATGGCGGAGCGCTTCGAGCGGCTTATGCCGCATGTTCAGGTCTACGGGCCGCCCGACGGGCACCCGCGTCCCGCTGTGCTGGTCTTCCATGGGTGCGGCGGCATCGCTGGCAACATGGCCATGTATGCGCAGGTCGCCGCGGTCCAGGGCGTGCGTGTCTTTATCGTCGATTCCTATACTCCGCGCGGCTGGAGCCGCAAATTTGGCGGAAACTTCGTCTGCAAGGGCTTCAAGCTGCGCGGTTTCGAGCGCTCGGGCGATGTCCTGGCCATGCTGTGGGGCTTGAGCCGGCGCTATGAGGTCGACCCCAAGCGGTTGATGCTGGCCGGGTGGAGCCACGGCGCCTGGGCGATCATGGATCTGATGACTCAGGAACTGGCGCGGCCAGGGGAGGCTCGCCTCGCCGATCCGGATCCAAAGCCACTGGATGGGGTGAGGGGATTGTTCCTGGCCTATCCCTATATCAACTTTCTGGCGCGGTCGGTGACCCGACCGTGGCACCACAAGCCACCGGTTTTTACCGTGCTGACCCTGAAGGATCACCTGGCCAGCTACAGGCAGTCGCTTCAGCTGATCAAAGCCCTGCGAGCGCAAGGTGTATCGGTCGAAACCATGACCCTGGATTCCACTCACGCCTTCGACGAAGAGGGCATCGATAAGACCAGGATCATGCGCTACGACGAAGCGGGGCTGCAATCGACCCTGGATGCGTTCGGCGCGTTTACAAAGCAGGTGTTGCTGTAATTAGTCGCGATTGATGGCCAACACAAACGGCTACGAAAAGCCGCTTATACCAAGCCTCGTAAAGAATGACGCTTGGTATTCGCATTTTTTCAGCTCAAGCGCCGCATGGCTCCTCGCATAAGCTCGGGCGCGCAGTCGCGCTTGCCAGCCCGCGATGAGTCAAGGTCATCGCGGGCTGGTATTAGACATCTCGAGGTCAATCAACGCTATCAAATTGCGATGGAGTTTACTGACTATGACGGCAGACTTCATCCCGCGGGTGAGAGTTGGACATATATGGGACACGGCTTCCTGCCGTATGAGGACGGATTAACCCTTTTCGTCAGAGTTAACGCGGAAACAGAATGCCAGTGGGTGCGTTTGCGATGGCGACCTGAGCAGCAAGGCGAAATCATCGATCGGGTCGAAGGGTATATTCGACCGGTTTTTGCCACCCACAGTTAAATGCCGTTCGGTTCAGACCTTCCTGGCGACGATAAACGGCCGGGTGTCCTTGCCCTTTGAAGCGTGGCGAGCGACTTCGACAATCTCAAACCCTGCCGACATGATCACCGTTTCCAACTGACGCGCCGAGAAGATCACGACATTGGGCGCCTGACCGAAAGCCTGCATCACCGGTATGGCCAGCTGGATCAGCGGGTTCATATCTTTCAGGCACGCAGTCTTGGTGATGAACAACCCGCCGGGCTTCAGGAAGCTGCGCGCGCGCCGCACGGCATCCGACAGGCTGGGGACCAGATGCAGGATATTGAAGCCCAGGACCGAATCAAACGAGTCGGGCGCGGCATTGAGATCGTCCAGGGTCGTGGCCGCGAACTCGAGCCCGGCAACAGGGTTTTCGGCCAGCTTCTCGCGGGCGATGGTAACCATCTCGCCGGAGACATCGGTCGCCAGATAAGACCCGCTATGGGGCGCCAGCTTCAACGCCGTTGAGCCTGTGCCGCAGCCGAATTCCAGCACGCGATCGGTTGCTTTGAGATAATGCCGGGTCCGCTCAAGGGTGCGCTCATAGCCGGCCTGATCCTCGATCTTGTCGGCAGCGTATTTGCGCGCGATACGATCCCAGAAGCGGGCGTCCTTGGTAGTGTTCTGCATGGTGTCTCCTGTGGTGACCTAAGGCTTAGCATATACAGATAGGAATGATATTGCCGAAATATGCACATCGCTTATACGTATGTGCATGAGTATTCCCGACTGGAACCAGCTTCGCGCCTTTTACGCCACCGCCGTGCATGGCTCGTTGTCGTCGGCGGCGCGCGAGATCGGTCTGACCCAGCCGACCCTGTCGCGTCAGATCATGGCCCTTGAATCAAGTCTGGGCGTAACTCTGTTCGAGCGGGTGGGTAAGCGGCTGGTTCTGACGGAGACGGGTCACGGCCTGCTGGAACACGCGCGCGTCATGGGCGAGGCGGCCCTGGCGACCCGGGTTTCCGCCACCGGCCACTCCGAAGCCGTAGGCGGTCGGGTCAGCATCAGTGCGACGGATTCCTATGCCGCCTATATGTTGCCTGACATCCTGGCGCGCGTACGGCGTGACGCGCCCCAGGTCACGATCGTGGTCATCTCCTCCAACAAGCTTAGCGACCTGCGCCGGCGCGAGGCCGACATCGCCCTGCGCCACGTCCGCCCCGACGAGCCTGACCTGATCGGCCGGATGATCCGCACATCGAAGGCTGGTTTTTACGCCAGCCGTGGCTGGGTGGAAAGGCATGGCATGCCGCAAAAGCCCGGCGATATCGCGGCCGACCTGATCGGATTCGACGATGTCGCACAGTTTGCCGCCTACATGCGCGGCGTTGGCATACCCGTAGAGGGCCACGATCTTCGACTGATTTCGGAAAGCACGGTGGTGGTGTGGGAGTTGGTTCGCCGCGGACTTGGCGTTGGCGCCATGCTCGCTGAGATCGCCGCGCGAACTCCCGACGTGGTCAATGTCCTGCCGGACATGCCGCCCATCGAAGTGCCGCTGTGGCTGGTTACCCATCGCGAACTGCGGACCAGCCGCCGGATACGTCTTGTGTATGATCTCCTGGCCGAGGAATTGTCGCGTCTGGAGGCTTGACAGATGTGGTCGCGGCGTTTGCCGTCGAAGGTATCTGCGCAGGTCGCACGGCAAAAAGCACGCGGCGTTAGGCAAATTTGACCCTGCGGGGCAAGTTTTCATATCTAAACAATCGATTAAAATTAGCAAATACAATATGTTAACCTTGGCCTGCGGTTTGCACTCTGTGAACGATCCCCTTTGCGCAAAATGCGTGAACCCAGATTCTCCCGCACCCCTGGGTGCGGCGTTCACCGTTTGCGAGTTTCATGTCCTCAGCGCCTGCCCTTCGTCAGACTGTCTTTGCGCCGACCGCCACGGCGCTGGCCAGCGTTGCGCCAGTCCAGGACGCGAACGCCGCCGCCCTGTTCACCGGCTTGGTGGGGCGGTTTCTGACGGCGGAAACCGCGTCCAACACCACGGCCTCTCAGGACTCCGCGAAGGAACCCACAAAAGCACCCGCCGAGCCGGCGATACTTCCGGACGCCGCGCCGGCCGATCCGCAGGTCGCTGGCGTGGTCCAGGCCGAGATGTTGCCGCAATTGGCGACGACGCGAACTTCCGCCGATCCCAACGTCGCTGCGGTACCGTTTGAGACAACAAACGCCTCGAACTTCACGCCTGTGGGCGCGAATCTTGCGGCCATGGTCCAGGCTGGTCTGGTACCGAAAATGGCTTCTGAAATGGCCGATACCGAACTGTCCGTCGAATCTCTTGAGGACGACGTTGCGCCAGCCGAAGCACAACTTTCCGGCATGATTCAGCCCCGCGCCGCCTTGCCGAACCCCGAACCCGTTCCGGCCCAGCAGATAGCGGATCTTTCGGCAGAAAAACGCATGGTATCAGATCTGCCAGCGCAGCTGCCAACGCTTGACACCAAACCCGAGGGCAGGTCCGACGACGCCCCGGTTCCCACGGCCGAAATCGACTCTGTAAAGCCCGAACCGGCCGCCCTCAAGCTCGACATCGCCGAGGCGGTCAAGCCGGTCGCGGCGGAAACCCCGCGTCCTGCGTTTTCACTGCAGCAGGTGGCTGTCGAAACAACGGCGACCCCCTATACCCCGCCGCCTGCCATCGCTGCGCAGGCGTCTGCCCTGTCCCACGCCGCGATCGAGCAGCTGAGCCAGCTCAGCCTCGCCATCCAGAAGCGCCTCAGCGACGGCACCACCAAGTTCCAGCTCGAACTGAAGCCCGCCGATCTTGGCCGGGTCGACGTCGCCCTGACCATCACGTCCGAGGGGCGGGTCAGTGCTCACCTGCAGTTCGACACGCCTATCACCGCTACCACCTTTGCCGCGCGCGAAAGCGAATTGCGCCAGCATCTGACCGCTGCCGGTCTGAAGCTGGACGGTGACGCCCTGACCTTTTCATCGCGGCCCGCCGACAGCACGCCGTCGCAATCCCCCGCATCTCAAAACACCGCCTTCAGCGACCAGCAAGCCGGACAGCAGGCGCGCCAGAATGCCCGCCCACATGCGCAACAGACCAACCGCGCCGCGAAACAGTCCGACCAAGCCACCATCGAAGCCGACCTCGATGCGGCACTCGCCCAACTCCGTCATCGCCCGGGCATCGGACGTCTGGCGCTTGATCTTACCGTTTAGGACCCCGCCATGGTTGACGCCGTCACCGCCAATGCCCAGCCCCAGACCCAGACCACAGCCGCCAAGGACACCAAGAGCCTGGCCGCCAACTACGAAACCTTCCTCAGCCTGCTGACCGCCCAGATCCGTAACCAGGATCCCCTGTCGCCGATGGACACTACCGAGTGGACCAACCAGCTGGTACAATATTCCTCGGTTGAACAACAGCTTAAGGGCAACGCCTATCTCGAAAAGATCGCCGCCGCCGCCGGCGCCGCGGGCAATTCGATGGACGCTGCGGTCAACTATATCGGCAAGACGGTTAGCGCTGCCACCGCCACCGCCACATTTGCCAATGGCCAGGCCGCCTGGGACTATGGCTTGGAAGGCGACGCCGCGGCGGTCAATCTGACCGTCGTCGACAAGAACGGCACGGTGGTTTGGACCGGTACTTCCGACCAGACCGGCAAGGGTTCCCATACCGTCGCCTGGGACGGCGAGACGGCTAGCGGTAACAAGGTCACGTCCGGCGATTACACGCTGAAGGTCAAGGCGACCAATGCCGCCGGTGACGTCGCGGCTTCCGTCTCAATCACGGGCATTGCCAACGCCGCCGAAGTCCGGGACGGCGCCGTCGTCCTGAAGGTCGGCGGAACCTATGTGCCGTTATCTCTCATCTCCAAGGTTTCTTGATTTCTAGAAGGATTTTTGCGCCATGACCGTCACTCGCGCCATGCAATCGGGCGTTACCGCCCTGGCCGCCAACGCCGCGGCCCTCTCGACCATTTCGAACAACATCGCCAATGCCAACACCACCGGCTACAAGCGCGTCACGACCGCCTTTACCAACCTGGTCAGCGGCACCTCGGGCACGGCAACCTATGCCTCGAATGGTGTGACGGCGGCAGTCCAGCAAAACATGACGGCGCGTGGCGAACTGAACGCGGCTTCGTCGGGCTACAGCCTGGGAATCGATGGCCAGGGCTTCTTCGTCACCTCCGACACCTCGGACGCCATCGACCAGGGCAGTTCCATGCTGTTCACCCGTGACGGCTCATTCACCACCGATACCAATGGCTTCCTGCGCAATGCAGCCGGACTTTATCTGCAGGGCTGGTCGGCCGACAGCAGCGGCAATATCAATCCGTCCTCGACCGATATCACCCAGTTGGGTCCGATCAACGTGTCCAACATTGCCAATACGCCGGAAGCGACGACGCGGGTCACTTTCGATGCCAATCTGGATTCGTCGACACCCGTATCGGCCGCAGCGGCGACCTATGACGCAACCGATGCAGACTTCGCGATGTCGACCTATGACGCCACTGCCGATGTCGGCACCAAGCCCGACTCGACCATCTCCATGACCGTGTCGGACTCGCTGGGTCAGCAGCATACAGTCACCATGTCTTTGTTAAAGATCGGCGTCGACACCGCCACCAACACCCATCGCTGGGCCTATGAAGTCTGGTCGCCTGACGTTACCGACACCGGCGGCCTTAACCAGATTTCGACGGGCGAACTGGCTTTCAACTCTAATGGCACGCTCAATACCGCGCTGTCTTCGACCAATGGCGCCGCCTTTTCGACCGACTTTACCGTCGCCGCCTCCAACGGCACGACCAGCCCGCGCTGGGACGCCGACTTTGGTGCCGCCGGCCAGACCCTGGCCCTGGGCCTCAGCGGCACGGGTCCGGTTTCGGAGATCACCCAACTGGCCGGTGACTCGACGACCTCGCAGATGAGCGCCAACGGCACTGAGTTCGGTTTGCTGACCAAGGTCGAGATCGGCGTCGATGGTGTGGTGACGGCGATCTACAACAACGGCAATACACGGCCGCTGGCCCAGGTGGCCCTGGCCACCTTTATAAATGCCAACGGTCTCACCCCGGTGTCGGGCAATGCCTTCACGGTATCGTCGGCGTCAGGTGGATTTACCCTGCGCGAGCCGGGCGAGGGCGGTTCCGGCACCCTGTCGCCGGCATCGCTGGAGGCGTCGACCGTCGACCTGGCACAGGAGTTCACTGGCTTGATCACCACCCAGCGCGCCTATTCAGCGGCGTCCAAAATTATAACGACGTCGGACGAGATGCTTCAGGAATTGTTGGCTCTAAAGCGGTAAAGCTAAAGTAAATATATACAGTTAACACGCGTTAATCTTGGAGTTTTGCCATTTAGTCATCATCAATGGATTCAAGTGACGGCCCACGCTTCTCATTAGTATCATATTTACTAAGGCGATTAAGCGGATATTTAATCAGGCAGTCTATAGTCACTTCAATTGGTGATGGGTAACACAAGGCAAAATGCCATGCTGCAAGAGCAACGCCGCGACGCAAAGGGCGAAAAGTACGTGATTGGTCCGACGGGTGCAAAATTGACCCTCAACGATCTGCCGCCTCCGGGCACGGAACGCTGGGTCATCCGCCGCAAGGCCGAGGTGGTTGCGGCTGTCAGGGGTGGATTGTTGTCGTTCGACGACGCCTGCGACCGCTACAACATAACTTCCGAAGAATTCCTGTGCTGGCAAAAAGCCATCGAGAGCCATGGCATGGCAGGACTGCGCACCACACGCATTCAGCAATATCGTTAGAGCGCATCCCGAAACGTGCTGGACACTTTTTCGTAGTGCGCTCCAGGCTCCGGCATCGGTTTCAGGCAAGAAAATCATTGCCACGTCTCGAAACCGGGACGTGGCTCGGTTGCGTAAGGCCGCCATCCGCATCCGCCCCCGGGTAGGGGCGTCGGATTGTAACACCAACCCTCGATGACCTTGACTCATCGTGGGTTGGCAAGCGCGCCAGAGAACGTACTTCGGGCGCCCGAGCTTTTGCGAGGAGCCATGCGGCGCTTGAGCTGAAAAAAGTGCGAATACCAAGCGTCATTCTTTATGAGGCTTGGTATAGGCCATCGTTTGGATGCTTGAGATCGGATTTCGCTGCGGCTTAAAAGATACCGCCGAATTTCTACCGTCTGTTGTGGCCCCGCTCTCAACGATGTCAGGCCCCGGGCGTTAACGTGAGCTAAACCGGTCTGCAGTGAGAGAAATAACGCAAGCCGCGCAAAGATATTGGAAAATTCCCAAAACTTAACGCACCCTATTAAGCCGCCATTAACCCGCCACTGGGAAATTACTGCCTAGTGTCGTGATTTCGAAGTACCAGCGATTTCGATATGGCCCACAAGACGAACTTCGAAATCAAGAACGACACCCGGTTCCAATAACACCGAGTGCCCTTTTGAGTCTGAAATTCGTCCCGGGGCCGATATCAAATACGTGCGAATTTCAGACTCAGGACACGAGGTCAGCATGGCGCGTAACAACGACGCCCTGCTTATTTGGTGACAGGGTGGTTGCTCGTGGAGTCCTTTTTTAACGGCTTGCAAAGGTACGGTGTTGGCCGGCTGACGGCAATCCTGGGCGCTGCGGCCGGCATTGCAGCCGTGATTCTGGCAATCGTGCTGAACATCAGCGCCCAGCCGCAGTCCCTGCTTTATTCGAATCTCGACCTCAAGGAAGCGTCTGAGATTACGTCTGCCCTGGGTCAGGCCGGTATCAAGTACGAGGCCAGGGGCGACGGTTCGACCATCATGGTCAACCGAGATCAGGTCGCCGATGCCCGCATGATGCTGGCGTCGAAGGGCCTGCCGACCCAGGCCAGCGTCGGCTATGAAATCTTTGACAATGCGCCGGCGCTCGGCCAGACCGAGGCGGTCCAGAATATCAACAACCAGCGCGCCCTGGAAGGCGAGTTGGCCCGCACCATCCGCACCCTGCGCGGTATCAGCTCGGCCCGTGTCCACCTCGTGATGCCCAAGCGAGAACTGTTCGAGGATTCGGCCAACGAACCGACCGCCTCGGTCGTTCTCGGCCTGTCCGCGGGAACACTGAACAGTGAATCGGTTGCAGCCATCCGCAACGTCGTCGCCACGGCGGTTCCGAACCTGAAGGCCGACAACGTTACCATCGTGGACGACCGCAACCACTTGCTGGCCGCCGGCGGTGACGGCGACAACGCCACAGGCGGCGCCGGGGCGCAGCGCAAGTCGGAGATCGAGGATTCGGTCCGCAAGCGCGTCATGGATATTGTCGAGGGCGTGGTTGGACCAGGCGCTGCCCGCGTCATGGTCACCGCCGAAATCGACCAGACCGCGACCACCCGCGAACAGGTCGAATACAACCCCGATGGCCAGGTCGTCCGCTCGACGAGCACCAATTCAGGTACCGAAACCACCTCCGATCCCAATTCTGCCGGCCAGACGACGGTGTCCGCCAATATGCCGGGAGGCCAGCAGGCGCCCACGATTGCGACTGGCGGCAACAACAGCAATCAGGAATCGGAAGTCACCAACTTCGAAATCTCAACCACCAAGACAACCGAGGTCAAGGGGCCGGGCGAGATCCGGAAACTGTCGGTCGCGGTCGTCGTCGATGGTATCGAGACACCATCGGCCGACGGAAAGACGCCGCCCGCCTATGCGCCACGCTCGGCCGAAGACATGCAGCGCATCCAGGAACTGGTCCAGGCGGCCGTCGGTTACGACCAGACTCGCGGCGATCAGGTTCGCGTCAGCAATATCCGCTTCAACCGCGGTGACTTTGCCGCCGGCACTGATGCAAAAGCACCTTTGTTCGACTTCGACAAGAACGACATCATGCGGGCGATAGAGGTCGCCGTGCTGTTCCTGGTCGCCATCCTGGTTATCTTCCTGGTCGCTCGCCCGCTGCTGAAGTTCATCAACGGCGGCGGCACGGGCGTGTTGGCCGGCACCAGTGGCGCCGGTCAGCCGGCTCTGGCTGGGGCGGCCGTCACGGGGCCGTCGATCAGCTATCAGGCGGCCGATAACATCGCCGCAACCGGCCTGGTTCCGACCGTGGAGCAGGAACAACGCATCGACATCGCCCGTATCGAAGGTCAGGTGAAGGCATCGTCGGTCAAGAAGGTTTCGGAATTCGTCGACCGTCACCCCGAGCAGTCGGTCTCGATTCTGCGCGCCTGGCTGCACGATAGTTGAACAGCATGCGTAAGAATATCATTGATGACAGCAAGCGTTTAAGCGGGGTCGAAAAGGCCGCCGTAGTACTGCTTGCGCTTGGCGAAGACCACGTTGCCCTGTGGCAAGCACTCGACGAAGAGGAGATCAAGGAGATCTCCCAGGCTATGTCGTCGCTGGGCACGGTCGCCGCCAACGTGGTTGAGGAACTGCTGGTCGAGTTCGTCGCCGGCCTGTCGTCGTCCGGCACCATCATGGGCAGTTTCGAACAGACCCAGCGATTGCTGGGCAGCTTCCTGCCGCCGGAAAAAGTCGAATCCCTGATGGAGGAAATCCGGGGTCCGGCCGGTCGCACCATGTGGGACAAGCTGGGTAACGTCAACGAAGCCGTCCTGGCCAACTATCTCAAGAACGAATACCCCCAGACTGTCGCCGTGGTCCTGTCCAAGATCAAGGCCGACCACGCCGCCCGCGTTCTGTCGTCCCTGCCGGAAGACTTCGCGCTCGAATGCGTCCAGCGCATGCTGCGCATGGAGCCGGTCCAGCGCGAAATCCTCGACAAGATTGAACAGACCCTGAGAGTTGAGTTTATGTCGAACCTGGCGCGGACGTCGAAGCGCGACAGCCACGAATTGATGGCCGAAATCTTCAACAATTTTGACCGCCAGACGGAAAGCCGCTTCGTTGCCGCGCTGGAAGAACGCAACCGCGAGTCGGCCGAACGTATCCGCGCCCTGATGTTCGTTTTCGAGGACCTGTCGAAGCTGGATCCGGGTGGGGTCCAGACCTTGCTGCGGGCCGTCGAGAAGGATCAGCTTGCTTTGGCGTTGAAAGGCGCTTCGGACAGTTTGCGCGACATGTTCATGTCCAACATGTCGGAACGCGCTGCCAAGATCATGCGCGACGATATGGATTCGATGGGGCCTGTGCGTTTGAAAGACGTCGACGCCTCGCAGATGGCTATGGTTCAGGTCGCCAAGGACCTTGCCGCCAAGGGCGAAATCATGCTGGCCGGTCAGGGAGGCGATGATGAACTTATTTATTGAGATCGCTGGCGCTTCTGCTCTTATGCCTCCCCGCCATGCGGGGAGCGTACGAGGAGAGAGTGCAGCGAGAGACGAGACTTGGTGGTGGGGCGACTTTCTTTCGGAAGCTCCATCGGCTCAAGGTCCGATAGCACGTCGGCCCACCACCAAGTCTCGTCTCTCGCTGCGTTTCACTGCGTTTCGCGGGCTCGTGGTCCCCCTCCCCACGCGAAGAGCGCGGAGAGGTACAAGAATGTCTGCCGGAACCCACCATGTCCCCTAGCCCCCCGATCGTCCATAAGAGGTTCGAGTTCGGCACAGTCTTTGGTGACGGCGGCAAGGTGCTGGCGCGTCAGGCCGTCGAAAAAAAGGCCTTCACCCCCGACGAGGTCGAAGTCGTTCGCGCTCAGGCCTATGCCGACGGCGAGGCCTCGGCTATGGCCCGCGCCCAGATGGCCCAGGCCGCTGCCATACAGGCCCTGGCTGATGCCGCCCATCAGGGGCTCGGTACCGTCAATGAGATGGTAAACCACTACAAGCGTGCCTGCGTCGACCTGGCTCTTATCTGCGCCCAAAAGATCGCCGCCGAGGCTCTCGACCGTTTTCCGGAAGCACCGGTCGTCGCCACCCTGGAAGCCCTGGGCCAGGAAATCGAAACCACCGCCCGTCTGGTCGTCCACGCCAATGCCCCTTCGGAGGAGCTGAAGGCTGCCGCCATGGAGGCCGGCGCCTATGCCGGTTTCGCCGGCCAGATACAATTCCGCGACAAGCCGTCCTTCCCGAAGGGCGCTTTCGAAATCGTGTGGTCGGACGGCCGCGCCGAATTCAATCCGCATCAGGTCGTCGAGGCGCTCGAAAAAGCGCTGCACGAAGCGCTCGAAGCCGATGCATACCATCAATCTCGTGGCCGCCATGACGGGCACTAAAATCATTCATCGCGTGCTCATGGCGCGCATCATCAAGGTGTAGAACCCATGGCCGATCTGGGTCTGGAAGATTTCGAGGATACCGGTCCATCCGGCGGTCACGACGACGAAGGCGATAAGGCAGCCGCCGATCTCGCGCCCGTCTTCGATGTCCCGGTCAATATCTCCGCCGTGTTGGGCAAGTCCTACATGTCGGTGTCACAGCTGTTGAAACTGGGCGCCGGTAGCGTGCTGGAACTGGACCGCAAGGTCGGTGAGGCGATCGATATCTATGTCAACAACCGCCTGGTGGCGCGCGGTGAAGTGGTCGTTGTCGACGACCGCCTGGGCGTCACCATGACGGAAATCATCAAGAGCGAGGACTCCAACTCATGAGACTGTTAGTCGTTGGAAAGCTGAGCGGCCAGCTGTCGGTCGCGGTCAAGATGGCCATGGACACCGGCGCCAAGGTGGCCCATGTCGACACCCCGGCCCAGGCAACCGACGCCCTGCGTCGCGGCCAGGGCGCCGACCTGCTGATGGTCGATTATGAGCTCGACATCAAGGGCCTGATCGAGGCCAATGAGCGCGAGCACATCTTCATCACCGTGATCGCCTGTGGCGTCAATCCCGACCCGCGCAAGGCGGCTTTCGCCATCACCTCGGGCGCCAAGGAGTTTATTCCCCTGCCGCCGGACGCCGCGCTGATCGCAGCGGTGCTGGCCGCTGTGTCAGACGACAGCCGTCCGCTGGTCACCAATGATCCGTCCATGCAGGCGGTCCTTAAGCTGGCCGACCAGGTGGCGGCGTCCGACGCCTCGATCCTGATCACCGGCGAAAGCGGGGTCGGTAAGGAGGTCATGGCGCGCTACGTCCACGAAAAGTCGCGCCGCGCCACCCGGCCGTTCATCTCGGTCAACTGCGCTGCTATCCCCGACAACCTGCTCGAATCCGAACTGTTCGGCCACGAAAAGGGCGCCTTCACCGGCGCGATGGCGCGCCGCATCGGCAAGTTCGAAGAGGCCGACGGTGGCACGCTGCTGCTCGACGAAATCTCCGAAATGGACGCCCGGCTCCAGGCCAAGCTGCTGCGCGCCTTGCAGGAGCGGGTCATCGATCGCGTCGGCGGCGCCAAGCCGGTGCCGGTCAATATCCGCGTCCTGGCTACCTCAAACCGCAATCTGACGGCGGCGGTGAAGGACGGCAGCTTCCGCGAAGATCTGCTGTACCGACTGAACGTTATCAACCTGGCGATTCCGCCCTTGCGGGAGCGGCCGGCCGATATCGTCGCCCTGTCGGACTATTTCGCCAAGAAATATTCCGAGGCCAATGCCATCGGGTTGAAGCCAATCGGGCTGGAAGCCCGGCGCCGCCTGCAGGCCCATCCTTGGCCGGGCAATGTCCGCGAGCTGGAAAACGCCATGCACCGCGCGGTACTGCTGTCGTCGGGTTCGGAGATCGACGCCGAGGCCATCCGTCTGCCGGACGGTCAGCCGCTGAACCCTGTGGCGCCGGTCGGTTCTGACTATGTCGGCCGGGTCAGCCTGGCCGCGGAGAGCGCGGCACGGACCTTTGTCGGCTCGACTGTCGCCGAGGTCGAGCAGAAGCTGATCATCGAGACCCTGACCCATTGCCTGGGGAACCGGACGCATGCCGCCAACATCCTGGGGATCTCGATCCGGACCCTGCGCAACAAGCTAAACGAATATTCCGCGGCGGGAATCTCTGTTCCGGCGCCGCAATCGGGCGCCAGTGCGGCGTAGCGCTTGATAAACTTACCTCTCCCCGCTTGCGGGGAGAGGACGAGAGCCGAGCAAAGCGTGGGCGATCGGGTGAGGGGCCTTCCGATGACGGCTTGCACCTCTGCCCTTCACATCCTATTCCTCATGCCATGTGGAAACGCGTGGTCATCTACGGCCTCTTGCTGGCGGCGGGAACGCTGGCGCTGCAATGGCTCGATTATCAGCGCCTGGTGCGGTCGCACGCCGGCGATATCTATATCGGCCTGATCGCACTTGGTTTTCTGGCGCTTGGCGTCTTTGTCGGCATACGCCTCCTGTCGCGGCCCAAACCTGTGACGTTCGATGGCAATCCGAAGGCGATTGAAACCCTTGGCATCAGTCCGCGCGAGCTGACCGTGTTGCAGGAACTGGCGGCCGGGCGCTCGAACAAGGAGATTGCCGAACGGCTGCATATTGCGCCCGATACGGTCAAAACTCACGTCGCGCGGCTCTTCGAAAAGCTGGAAGCCAAGCGTCGGACGGACGCCATCAACAAAGCTCGGGAACTCGGTATCCTGCCATAGATACAAACTTTCCAGATGTTCGTGGAATCAAACGACGGAACACACGGACAGAAGCGGAAAGAAACTGAATTTTGGTAACGGCACCTCCCGCGCGAAGCGCCTTCAAGATTTTCGCGCTTTCCGAACGGGCACGTTCACACCTTCCTGACAGCGCCGCGATTCAGACATGGAGGCGCTTCGCGCGGAAGATCGTTCGCCCGGAATTCCGCTTCTTTCCGCTTCTGTCCGTGTGTTCCGTCGTTTGATTCCACCGGCCTGCCATTTACAGGCGCGCAAACACCGCCGTTCATCCCATTCCCCCTTTCGGGCGATTGCCGGCGCCCCTTGCACATTGTCTCCTGCGCGCGCAACCTGCTGCTCAAGGGAGATCCAAAATGCTCAAGAAAATCCTGACCTACGGCGCCATCGCCGGTGTCATCGTCGGTACGCCGCTGTTCCTGATGACGGTCACCCTAAAGGCCCCCTTGCCCCACCCCTGGGGCATGGTTATCGGCTATCTGACCATGCTGATCGCCCTGTCGGCGGTCTTCATCGCCGTCAAACGGCACCGCGATGTCGAACTGGGCGGGGTGATCAAATTCTGGCCGGCTCTGGGCCTTGGCCTCGGCATCTCTGTGGTCGCCGGCCTGTTCTATGTGTTCGCCTGGGAAGTGGCGCAAATGGTCGCCGACGTCGACTATATCGGTGACATGGCGCGTATGGAGCTGGAACGCATGCGGGCCGACGGCGCCGCCGCCGACAAGCTGTCGGCCTATGCCGCCGAAATGGAGGCGTTCAAGGCCAGCTACGCCAACCCCCTGATCCGCCTGCCACTGACCTTCGTGGAAATCTTTTCGGTCGGCGTCCTGGTGTCGCTGATCACCGCGGCCCTGCTGCGCAACAGCCGCTTTCTGCCGGCGCGGGCCTAGCGGTAAAACTATCGGAGGCCGTGGCCCTATCAATCGGGCCCGTTCGTCCCCATAAACGGCGATGTCGTGAGCTACGTGACTGTCACGCAGCCTCGCGTACAGGCGAAAGGCCACTCCATGAGGCAACGGTCCACCAGTCCGGCTTCGGTCTTGCTCGCCAAAGGTCTGTCCGCGCGCGCCAGCAAGTTGGACGTCACGACACAGATCACCCGGGATGAAGATCCGCAACTTATCCCGCCGGTCAGTGTTATCATCGACGCGCAACCCCGCGCCCCGGCGCGGTTTGAACGCGGAAAATTCTACCTGAAGATTGACGGTCTGACCGGGCCGCGTCCGAAACTGCGGAACGACCTGTAGGTTACTCGGCGGTCAGTCCTTACCATCAACAGTTGATGATTGTCCGTTTTCCAATGTCGTGATAGGGTTAACCCAAGGTTAACAAACCACGGCACGGGGAGCCTTCGGATGAAAACGTACAGCCTGGTATCGGTGTCGATGGCCGCCCTGGCAGCCGGGCTTCTGGCCGCGACACCAGTCCACGCCCAGCAGCTCAGCGACAGTGACGATCCCAATGTCTGGGCCGGCCAGGTCGGCGCCGCCGGACTGACGGTACAGCCGGGCTACCAATATATCGCCAGCACGTCCGGTGATCTTCACCTGCACACCACGCCGCCGGGCAGCCCCTATTTCACCGTCAATTTCACCCGCAAGACCCGCGCCTTCCAGTTCCTGGTGAACAATTGGGCGACCTGCTGCCTGCCCAGCGTCATGAACTATTCGCTGGACGGCGGTCCGGTGCAGCAGTTCGGCATCCGCACCACGCCCGACGCCAACGAACAGTCCTACCTCGGCCTGATCGCTGCCACGCCCTTCACCTCCATTACCCTCTATGCCCCGCCCAGCGACGACTCGGTCAGTGTCGACGGCTTCTGGTATGCTCTGAACATAAGCCCGATCGACACCGCCGAGCCCTATTACCTGGCCAGCGAACTGGGGCAATGGGTCACGCCCGACTTCGAAGGCGGCACCTTGCGCATGGATCAGGTGGGCGGAGTCTACGGCCAGAATTTCACGGTGAGTGCCTCAGCAGGCAACACTATCGACGCGTTCGGTCACACTGCCACCTTCACCGGTAATTTCAGCAACGCCACAACGGGTGTGCCGGGTTCCATAACGCTGAGCGACAGCGTCGGCGGTGGCCAGGTCGTGGTTGAGGCCGCCTGGGGCTCGGTCGGGGATGCTCTGGGCACAGTGACCAACCATACCTCCCTGACGGTCGGCGCGACGGGCCAGATCCATGCCCAGCAGGTGGTCAATAACGGCACCCTGAGCGTAGCGAACGGCGGCACGGTCTTGGCGGCGCTGAGCAACGCCGGAACGGTCAGCAATGCCGGCACCCTGGCCGGCGGCGTGGTCAATGACGGCGACTTCACCTCGACCGGCACGGTAGGTGGTGGGGTGATCAATTCGGCAGCCTTTACCGCCAATGGCGGCCAGGTCAATGGCGCCATTTCCAACCTGGCGGGTGGCGACTTCGACATCGCGGGCACGGTGACCTCGGATTCGACCTTCGCCAATGCCGGCGATCTGACCGTCACCAGCGGCAGCTACGGATTGACCGGCGCACTGACCAACGGCGACGAGGTGCTCGTCCAGTCCGGCGCGGCCTTGAACGCCGGCAGCCTGGTCAACCAGGCGTCCGCCACGGTCAGCAATAATGGCAGTGTCGCCGCTGCCGGCAGCAATGCCGGCAACATCACCAATGCCGGCCTGTGGTCCGGCAGTCTGGTAAATACCGGCCTGGTGAGCAATCTGGCGGCCGGAACCTTGAGTGGTCCGGTGAGCAACAGCGCCAGTCTGAACTCGGCGGGCACCGTCTCCGGCTGGTTCGACAATATCGGGACCGTTATGGCGACCGGCGGTGCGGTGACCGGCGGGGTCGACAACCATGACGCCGGCACGGTGACCATTGCCGGTGCGGTGACGGGAGCCGGCAGTTTCACCAACCGCAATACGGCGCAACTTCGGGTCACCGGCGGCAGCCTTACCGGCCTGGCCAGCCTGAACAACAGCTCGACCCATACCCAGGGCGTGACCACAGCCGCCGGCACCACCTTGTCGGCCGACCTGATCACCAATGCGGCCGGGTCGCGGATCGACAATGCCGGCACCCTGACGGCGGCGACCCGCTTTGACAATGCCGGCAGTGTCGTCACGACCGGAGTGCTGAACGGGCCGCTGTTCAATGCTGCCGGCGGGCAGGTCTGGGCCCAGGGCCAGGTATTCGGACCCGTCGACAACAGCGGCGTGTTCGAGGTCACCGGTGCTCTGACCAACAACGGCGACGGCTTCGTGAACCGCGGCGTCCTGACGGTCAAAGGCAATTTCACCGGTCTTGCCGGCCTGACCAACATCTCGACCCAGACCCAGAGTGTCACCATCGCCGGCGGCGCCACCCTCTCGGCCGGCCAGATCGCCAACGGCGCCGCATCGCAGGTCACCAATGCCGGCACGGTGACGGTGACCAGCCTTTTCGACAATGCCGGCGGCCTGACCTCGACCGGCACCCTGAACGGGCCTCTGTTCAATACCGGCCAGGTCTGGGCCCGGGGCCAGGTCAATGGCGCCGTCGACAACAGCGGCCAGTTCGTCGTGACCGGTGCCCTGACCGGCAACGGCGCGGGCTTCCTCAACCGCAGCACCCTCACCGTGGGCGGCAACAGCTATACCGGTCTGGGCGCGGCCGACAATCGCGCCGCCATTTCTATCGGCACCGGCTCGGCCACCGGCACCCTTGGGGCAGCCAGCTTCAGCAACAGCGGCTCCGTCGCCATGGCCAATGGCCTGACCGGCGACCGGGTTGTCCTCAGCGGCGCCTATACCGGCACGGCCGGCTCCAGCCTCAGCTTCGACGCCAATCTCGGTTCCAACGGCAACCTGTCCGACCGCCTGTCTGCAGGCTCGACCTCGGGCCAGACCCGTGTCAGCATCCGCAACACCGCCGCCAGCCGGATCTATTTCTCGGCTCCGATCGTACTCATTTCCGGTGGCAGCGGCGGCGGGACCTTCACGGCCGCTGCCGATGCGCAAACCCAGGCGGCGCTGAGCTCCAACAATGTCGTCGACTACAGCTTCCGTCAGATCGTCGGCGGCAATGACTGGGGTGTGGTGGCTGCGCTGAACACCGGCGCGGTGGCAACCGTTCCGGCCCACACCCGTGCCTTTGCCGTCTCCCTGACGGATTTCTACCCCGACGCCCACGATCTGGCGGCGGAAGCCGAGGGCGACGGCTGGTCAGGCCGGATCTGGGGCCGGGCGGTGAGGGGCGGCAATCGTTTCGACATGACCACGACAGCGTCGGATGCCTATTCCCCGGCGGCGGAACAGACCGTGCGCCTCGCCTTTGACGGCTTCCAGGGCGGTGGCGACGTCCAGCGCTCCGGCGGCTGGGGCAGCCTGCAACTGGGCGTGACCGGCGGCCAGGTCCATGGCCGCGCCAAGGACGAACTCTACCGCAGCCGTTACGACATGCCGTTTTACGGCGTCTATGCCGTGGCGTCGGGCGAACATATCCTGGCCAGCCTCCAGGCCTACAGCGGCGAGCTGGAAATGACGCCGGATGATTTTCTGTCGGCCCGGCCCGTCGACGGCACCGTCGACACGCTGGCGGCATCGCTGGCGGCGCTCTTCCCCGTGGGCGAGTACACGGTCGAACCCTATGCCGCCTATAGCTCGTCGCGGGTCAAGACCGACGTGGTGGGCCTGGATTCCGGTCTGGGGTCGCTCGACAGCCGGCCGCTGACGGTGACAACGGCTGGGCTCGGCGTGCGCCTCAGCACCGAGGACATGCGCGGCGTCGTCCGGCTGCGGCCGTTTGTGCTGCTGGGCCTGGCCGAAGACCAGGGCGATCCAGCGGTTACCGCCTTCATGCCGGCAGGTGGCGCCGATCCGGTCACCCTGACCACCCAGGCGTCGGGCAGCTATACCCGCATCGCCTCGGGCGTCGAAGCCCGCTTCGGCAATGGCGCTGAGGCCTATCTCCGCGGCGAGGCCCGTATCGGCGAGGATCTGACCGGTTTCTCGGTCGTCGCCGGCGCCCGGATGGCGTTTTAGAATTCCCTGGCCTCCTGCAATTCCGCTGTTCCAACAGGCCCTTACCGCCGGTCTTTAACCCGTTGTTCACCATCGACCGGGTAAGTTTTGCCTAGCGCCCGCCTGCGGGCGCGCGATCAGCCAACCCTTCGTAAAGCGTCTGGAGTTCTTAAGTGGCAAACGCTGCGGCCGTGCCGTTCAAGTTCTCCGAAATCCTCGGGTGGATAAAACGCGGCGACATCATCATGGCCGTTGGCGTGATCTCGATCATTGTGATCCTGATCCTGCCGATGCCGCCGCTGATCCTTGATATCCTGCTGGCGCTTTCGATCACGTCGTCCATCCTGATCCTGATGACCGGCCTGTTCATCAAGAAGCCGCTCGATTTCAGTTCCTTCCCGACCGTGCTGCTGGTCACGACCCTGTTTCGCCTGGCGCTGAACATCACCTCCATGCGGATCATTCTTTCGCACGGCCACGAAGGTGAAGAAGCCGCCGGCGCCGTCATCCATGCCTTCGGCAGTATGATGACCCAGGGCAATTACATCATCGGGGGCATTCTGTTCGCCATCCTGGTGCTGGTCAATTTCGTCGTCATCACCAAGGGCTCGGGCCGTATCGCCGAAGTCGCCGCTCGCTTTACCCTCGACTCCATGCCCGGCAAGCAGATGGCCATCGATGCCGACCTGTCTTCGGGTCTTATCGACAGCGACGAAGCCAAGCGGCGGCGCAAGGAGGTCGAACAGGAATCGGGCTTTTTCGGCGCCATGGACGGTGCCTCCAAGTTCGTCCGCGGTGATGCCGTCGCCGGCATCGTCATCACCCTGGTCAACATCATCGGCGGTATGTTGATCGGCATACTGCAGCATGGTTTGGACGCCGGGGAAGCCGCCCAGACCTATTTGCTGTTGACCATCGGTGACGGTCTGGTCACCCAGATTCCTGCCCTGATCATCTCCATCGCCGCCGGTTTTCTCGTGTCGAAGGCCGGGGTCGACGGTTCGGCCGACAAGGCCCTGGTCACCCAGCTGGCTATGAACCCGGTGGCGCTGGGCATGGTATCGGCGGCGTCGGGCGTCATGGGTTTGATCCCGGGCATGCCGATTTTCTTCTTTGCGGCGATCGCCATCGCGACCGGTTTGCTGGCCTGGAAGGTTGGCCGGGCGCCGAAACCGCCAACGCCCCAGGAAATCGCCGCAACCGAGCAAAGCCACCTGCCGCCGGAAGAGGAACCGATTTCGGCCGCCTTGGCTATCGATGACGTCAAGATCGAGTTGGGTCTGGGTCTTCTGGGCCTGATCAACGACCTGGACGGGCGAAAGCTGACCGATCAGATCAAGGCTTTGCGCCGTACCCTGGCCCAGGAGTACGGCTTCATCATGCCATCGGTGCGCATCCTCGACAATATGCGCCTGAACTACCAGGGCTATTGCGTCCGCATCAAGGAGATGGAGGCCGGCGCCGGCGAAGTTCGCATCGGCGCGCTGATGGCCATGGATCCCTCCGGCCGCCAGGTCGAACTGCCAGGGGAGCACATGAAGGAGCCGGCGTTCGGCCTGCCAGCGACCTGGATCGACAATGCCCTGCGCGAAGAGGCGACCTTCCTGGGTTACACCATCGTCGACCCGGCGACCGTCATTACCACCCACCTGACCGAAATCCTCAAGGACAATATGTCCGAACTTCTCTCCTACTCGGAACTGACCAAGCTGCTGCGCGACATCCCGGGCGACGACAAGAAGCTGGTCGACGATCTGATCCCGACCGTCGTGTCGACCGCGACGGTCCAGCGGGTGCTGCAAGCCTTGCTGAAGGAGCGGGTGTCGATCCGCGATCTGCCGGCTATCCTGGAGGCCATGGGCGAGATCGCCTCGCACACCAAGTCGATCGGCCAGATTGTCGAACACGTCCGCTCGCGCCTGTCGCGGCAGCTGTGCTGGCAAAACCGCGGCGACGATGGCGCACTGCCGATCGTCACCTTGTCACACGATTGGGAGAACGCCTTTTCAGCGTCGCTGGTCGGCCAGGGCGAGGACCGCCAGCTGACCATGGCGCCGTCGCACCTGCAGGAATTCATCCGCTCGGTGCGTGATGTGTTTGAGCGCGTATCGATGAACGGCGAGGTGGCGGTGTTGTTGACCTCGCCCCAGATCCGCCCGTTCGTGCGCTCGATCATCGAACGCTTCCGCGCCAACACGGTGGTGATGAGCCAGAACGAAATCCACCCCAAGGTGCGCCTGAAAACCGTCGGACAGGTCTGACGCTTTTCATTTAACAGATACTATATTATCTATTAAGCGCCAAATTTGGCTTTAAGAGATAGTTTATTGGCGCTTTCGTTATCTGTCCCGAGCGATGTTCTTGATGAAATGCGGCTTCGCCTTCGCGCACTGCGCTTATCGAAAGCGTTGACGCAGGACGAACTTGGTCTCCGTTCAGGCGTCAGCCTGGGTTCGTTGAAACGCTTTGAAAGGACCGGGCAGATCAGTTTTGAAAGCCTGCTACGATTGGCCCTGGTTTTAGGACGATTGGATGACTTTCAACGCTTTGCTGAATCGCTCACCCCAGCCTCCATTCTGACCCTTGATGATAGTGAAAAATTGCCCTCCACTCGGAAGCGTGGGCGACGCAAGGGGCACTGATTTCGCGGCTATGAGACGGCTGCGGCGTCATGCCGTCTTCGCGTCTTCGCGCCTTCGCGCCTTCGCGTGAACCTGAGAAGTTTTTCACGCGAAGACGCGAAGACGCGAAGAAAGGACAAATGCCAACATTCAGTTCGACGCCTGCAAACCCCTTGACAATTCAGGGCAAAAGCGCCTTC
This sequence comes from Asticcacaulis sp. AC402, assembly GCF_000495835.1. Classification (GTDB taxonomy): domain Bacteria; phylum Pseudomonadota; class Alphaproteobacteria; order Caulobacterales; family Caulobacteraceae; genus Asticcacaulis. The sequence continues at coordinate 77,654 of NZ_AWGC01000012.1, read as the reverse complement.
TAGACGAATATAGTTCGCCCAATTCGCGTAAAAGGCCAGGCATATGAAACAGGTTATCCGTCAGGTTTTCGGCTCGACCCGGCCGCGCGACATCTGGCTGGACCTGTTCACCTTCAACCGCCTGCTGTCCAAGCCGATCGTTCATATAATCTACTGGTGTGGCCTGGGGATTCTGCTGATTTCCGCCTGCGCCGTCCTGGGCGTGGCGATCGGTCAAGCGATGAAGGACGGCTCCGTCATGGGCTGGGTCCTGGCCCTGCCGATGCTGATCGTCGGCTGGCTTTCGATCCTGGTTTGCGTCATGTTGTGGCGTGCGGCGTGCGAGTTTTTCCTGGCGATCATGAGCATCGCGGAAGATCTCAGCTTCCTGCGCCAGTTCCAGGAAAAGCTGGAAACGCCACAGGCTGTTACGGCGCCGGCGTCGCAACCGCGTGCCCAGGCCGAGTACGACGTGCCCCTGCCGGAAACCGAAGCTGCCGCGTCGCCGACGCGGGCTTCGACCGTCGAAAGTGGCGAGCCCAATATTCTGGAAGATCCATTCTTCCGTCCGCGCTTCGAACGCCGGGATATCTGATTACCGCACCATCTCTACAAACCGCTCGGCCATGGCCTTGGGGCGGCCGCGATCATCGAACAGGACCGGCGCGTCGGCAATTGGCCCCTTGCGTTCGCGCTTCGAATTCAACCACGAATCCTTGTCGCGCAGGCTCCATACCGTCAGGCCGTAGCGCTGGCGCGCCGGTACGTCGTTATAAGCCCTGATCACCGCTTCGAAGACCTTGAGCTGGTCCAGGCGCGGTTTGACGACATTGGTCAGCCGGTCCCCACGCAGGGAAATATCGAGCTCTGATATATGCACCTGCAGACCCAGTGAAGCGATGTCGCGGATGGCGACGATCATCGCGGCCGGGTTCAGATCGGCGCTGATGTGGGCCTGGGTGCCGATGCCGTGTAATGGCGCGCCTTCCTTAAGCAGGCGTTCGCACAGCTTCAGGAAAGTCGTGCGCTTGGCGGGCGTCAGTTCGAGATTGTAGTCGTTGAGAAACAGCACGGCGGCTGGGTCGGCCTGATGCGCCGCTTCGAAAGCCAACCCAATGTAGTCGTCACCAAGGACCTCGCGCCACAGGCATGGCCGCAGGCCACGGCCGTCGTTCCAAATGGGCTCGTTGACCACATCCCAGCCGCGGACGATTCCACCATAGCGACCCGTGACCTTCTGGATATAGGCCACATAGGCGTTGAGGAAGGCGTCCGGAGTGCCCTTCAGCTTCTGGAAGTGCAGCCCGTCCTGAGCGTACCATACCAGGGTATGGCCATGGACCTTCATCCCGTAAGTGCGCGCAAAAGCGGCCAGGGCGTCGGCGCGATCGAACTGCAGTGACCCATCATCGCGCAGCATGTATTCCATCTTCATTTCCCACTCGGCCGTGAGCTGGGAGAAATTGGTAACAGCCAGCCTGGCCCAATCCGGATCGGACAGATGAAGATGGCGCACGGCGACGCCGAGCGGGTAGGTTGACACCGATTTGAGGGGCGGCAGGCCGGGCGGATAAGCCGCGCAGGCCGGAGTCGACAGAGTCAGGGCGGCGGCGCCTGCGATCAGCGCGCGCCGGTCCATGTTAAGCTCTCTTGATACGCAGGGCGGCTTCGTCGAGGGCGGCGTTTTCGGCCTTCTTGAAGGCGGCCTCACGGCGGAGCTTGGTGACCTCGGCGACATGTTCGAACTTCTTCAGGTCTTCGAACGCCATACCCAGTTGGTCGCGGACGCCATCTTCTTCACGGGCCAGCAGTTCCAGATCGGCGATGGCGGCGTCGCGGCGCAACTTGAAGCCGCGCTTGTAGGCGTTCAGACTGTAGGCCATGCCGACATCGTTGCCGGCCTTGACGCATTCCAGCTCGAACTCGGCGTCCAGCGTCGCGACCTTCATCTCGACATGGGTGCGGCGCGTGACCACCTCGGCCAGGCGTTTCTGGAGCGTTTCGACTTCGAAGGTGGAAATACGGATAAGGGATTTGGCCCACTTCGTCATGGTCTACGCTCCTGCGAAAATCGGTTCGCTGCCCGACTTGAGGCGGTTCGCGCCTATAATCAAGCCTGGCTTAAAATTTCCGCCAAAAGGGTAAAGGACTCGTCAAGAGGTGTATATTCATCCTTGCCCTGACGCAGAAAGTCCTCAACGGCCGGATTCAGCAGGATGGCCCGGTCGACATCGGGGTCGGCGCCGGTGCGATAGGCGCCGATGCGGATCAGCTCTTCCATATTGGTGTAGGACGACAACACCTTGCGTGCCTGGCGGACAACCTCGCGTTCGGGAATAGTCTGGCAGTCGGGCATGGTCCGAGAAATCGACTTCAGCACGTCTATGGCCGGGAAACGTCCGCGTTCTGCGATATTGCGGCTCATCACGATGTGACCATCCAGAATACCGCGCACCGCATCGGCGATCGGTTCATTGTGGTCGTCACCGTCGACCAGGACAGTGAACAAGGCGGTGATCGGCCCGGTCTGGGTGCCGTCCGCCAGCACCGGCCCCGGTCCGGCGCGCTCGAGCAGTTTGGGCAGTTCGGCGAAACAGGTGGGGGTATAGCCCTTGGTCGTCGGTGGCTCGCCGGTGGCCAGGCCGATCTCGCGCTGGGCCATGGCAAAGCGCGTCACCGAGTCCATCAGGCATAGAACTTCAAGCCCCTGATCGCGCAGGAACTCAGCCAGGGCCAGGGTCATGTAGGCGGCCTGGCGCCGTTTCAGCGCCGGTTCGTCCGAGGTAGCGACGACGACGATGGCACGCTTCAGGCCCTCAGGCCCCAATGTCTCTTCGATAAATTCGCGCACTTCGCGGCCACGTTCGCCGATCAGACCGACGACGACGGCGTCACAGGTGGCTTCGCGCGCCAGCATCGACAAAAGCACCGACTTGCCGACGCCGGAGCCGGCGAACACGCCCAGACGCTGGCCACGGCAGCAGGTAGTGAAGACGTCCATGGCGCGCACACCGAGATTCAAACGCTCACCGACCCGGGCGCGGGTATGGGCGGCGGGCGGCGCGGCCTTGAGCAGATAGCCGTCCGGGCCTTGGGGGAGGGGGCCATGGCTGTCGATGGCGGTGCCGAAGCTGTCGACGATCCGCCCCAGCCAGGCGGTGGTCGGAAACACCTTGGAGCCTTCGGCGGAGATACGGATTTCGGCGCCGGGGGTGACGCCTTCGACGGGACCGAAGGGCATCATGAGGGCGCGGTCTTCGCGGAAGCCGACGACCTCGACGGGGAGGGGGTCTTCATTACGGCGAATGATTTCGCAGCGTGCCCCGACCTGCATGTAGGACAGGCCGCCCTTGGCTTCGATGAGGAGACCATTGACGACGGCAACGCGGCCATAGACGCGCATCGGTTCGACGGTCCTGGCGATCTGAACGAGATCCAACATGCCGGCAATTATAGTGAACGACGCCTTAAGATTGGTTAACGGCGTTAAGATTTTGGAACCGCGAATGAACGCGAATAAGCGCGAATAAGAATCCCTACCGCTTCCAAGGCTGATTGGCAGTCGAGAATTTAAGTGAAATTCTTACTTCCTTCTCCTCCCCATTTCTTCAATGGGGAGGTGGCGAGCAAGCGAAGCCAGGCCGAAGGCCATTGGCAAGCGCGTCGAGACGGAGGGGTCCTCTCAGCGGCCAGCTACAACCGCTTTTCAAACCAGTGCTGTGCGTACGGATTATCGTTATACGGCGCCACCTCAACATAACCTTGCGCATGATACAGGGCCTGCGCTTCTACTAGCGTTCCGTTGGTATCAAGACAAACCCTGGCCATCCCCCTCTGCTGCGCCAACGCCTCCAACTCAACCAACAACCGCCGGCCCAAACCCAACCCGCGCGTATCCGGCGACACCCAGAGTCGCTTGATCTCGCCGGTCTCTGCATCCAGCCGCTTCAGTCCACCACACCCGATGGCCTTGCCGTCCAGCCGCGCTACCACGAACACCCCGTCCGGCGGCAAAAACTCGCTGTCATCCAAGGGTCCGGCCGTATCCGGATCATAACCCGTATCGAACCTCTGGTTCAGTTCGCGGATATACTGATCGACACACGCCCTTGCATCGACCGTGGCCGGCGACTCCGCTGACACCGTCACGGCCGCCGCCCGATACAGCCGCTCGACCTGTGCCATCGCCTCGACCAGCTTCGCCTTCTGGCGCTCATCCAACGGCGCCAGGATCGACGACGCCAGATCGTCTGACAGCCGGTCATAGGTCTCGACTTGTGCCCGCCCTGCATCGGTCAGCTGGATATCGCGCACGCGCCGATCGGTCTCCGACGGCGTCACCACAATCATCCCCTGGCTTTCCAGAGCCCGCAGCAACCGGCTGAGATACCCCGAATCCAACCCCAGCCGGTCGCGTAGCTCACGCGCATTGCCGCCGTCATGGCCGATCTCGAACAACAGCCGCGCCTCGCCCAGAGGTCGTCCCTGCCCGAGATAACTCTGGTCGAGCGTCCCCGCCCGCTGCGAGACGACGCGGTTGAAGCGGCGGACCTGATCGATCTGGCTAAACATTCTCTGACTTTAGTCAGATAAAATTCGAAGGGCAAGTCATCCCTTCTTTTTCTTTTTCGCGTCTTCGCGTCTTCGCGTGAAAACTTCTTCGATAAGGTTCAGCCGCTCGGTCTTTTGCCGACAGGGCAGAGGTTTCACGCGAAGACGCGAAGACGCGAAGAAGAAAGGTTATCCCATCACAAACACGCCCACCCGATGCTCACAGCGCTGCCGTGGTTCGGCGGCGTCTGCGCCTACGGCATGGAATCGAACGGCGGCTTGATGCAGATCTGCACGGGTCCGTCCAGTTTCAGGTCGCGGCGGATTAAAGCCGTTCAGAGTGGTTTCGACGGGCATGCCAGACTCCGGTTCCTACATTGGGGCGCCGATACAGCTTGGCAAGGCCCGCCTGACCTGGTTTAACCGGCGGCAACCCAGGGGGTTGGATGCGCGCTTACTACTCCGCCGATCGTGACAAATTCTACGCCGACACCGCCGACCATATTCTGGGTGAGCTGGCGCGTGGCCATAACTTCGCGCTCGACCTGGAACAGAAACGCGCCTGGCTGCAACAAGTCACCGTCCTGCGCACCGCCCTGCTCGACGAGGCCGACTTCACCGTCCATTTCGAGTTTGCCATTCCACGCATGGGCAAACGCGCCGATGTCGTCCTGATCGTGCGCGGCTGCGTCTTCGTCATCGAATTCAAGGTCGGCTCCGACCAATTCGACCGCTACGCCATCGAACAGGTCGAAGACTACGCCCTGGACCTGAAGAACTTCCACGAAGGCAGCCACCACCTGTCGATCGTGCCCATCCTCATCCCCACCTGGGTGACCGAGTCGAAACCCTACCAACTGGAACTGGCGCTGGACCAGGTCGCCAAACCTCTGCTGATCGCCGTGAGCGACCTTGCCGACGTCATCCGCCTGATCAGCCGCGGCCGCCAAAGCGACATAGATAGCGCCCAATGGCTCAGCAGCGGCTACCGGCCGACCCCAACCATCATCCAGGCCGCCACCCGCCTCTATGCCAGCCACGCCGTCACCGACATTACCCGCAGCGACGCCGACGCCATCAATCTGGGTCGCACCCAGACGGTGCTCAACCATGTCATCGACACCTGCCGGGCCCAAGGCAAAAAGGCCGTCTGTTTTGTCACCGGCGTGCCGGGCGCTGGCAAAACCCTGGCCGGCCTGAACATTGCGACCCAACGCAGCGCAAGTCTCGACGACCAGCACGCCACCTTTCTGTCGGGCAACGGTCCCCTGGTCGATGTGCTGCGTGAGGCCCTGGCCCGCGACTACGCAGCGCGCACCCATGCCAGAAAGACCGACGCCCACCGCAACGTCCACGCCTTTATCCAGAACATCCACCATTTCCGCGACGCCTACGTTCACAACGAAGACGTTCCGTCGGACCACGTCGTCATTTTCGACGAAGCCCAGCGCGCCTGGACCCGCGCCCAGGCCTCCAAGTTCATGCAGGCCAAACGCGCCGTTGCCGATTTCGACATGTCCGAGCCGGAATTCCTGCTGGAGGTAATGGACCGCCACGTCGACTGGTGCACCGTCATCTGTCTGGTCGGCGGCGGTCAGGAGATCAATGTCGGTGAGGCCGGCCTGTCGGAATGGATGGCCGCCATCCGCGACCGCTTCCCCGACTGGCAGGTCCATGCCTCAGCCCAGATCGTCCAGCCCGACTACGATCTCAACAACGATGCCCGCGCCTTTATCGCCTCAGGTCAGGTCACCCTGCACGACGACCTGCACCTGGGCGTCTCCATGCGCTCCTTTCGCGCCGAGACCCTGTCGGACTTCATCTCTCATCTCCTTAATGGCGATGCCGAAGCCGCCCGCATTGCCCATGCCCGGCTCGACAAATACCCCCTGGTACTTACCCGCGATCTCGACCGGGCAAAACAATGGCTGCGCGATCAGGCCCGCGGTTCGGAGCGCTACGGCCTCGTCGCCTCGTCTGGCGCCCACCGCCTGCGGCCGGAAGGCCTCCACATCAAGGCCGGCATCGACCCGCCGGTGTGGTTCCTCAACGACCGCAGTGACGTTCGCTCGTCCTTCTACCTCGAAGAGGTCGCCACCGAGTTCGATGTCCAGGGTCTGGAACTGGATTGGACGGCCGTGTGTTGGGACGCCGACCTGCGTTACCTCGGTAACTGGCACGGCCAGACCTTCAAGGGCACGCGCTGGCAGTCAATCAACGACCGCTTCCGCCGCTTTTACCTGAAAAATGCCTACCGTGTTATCCTGACCCGGGCTCGCCAGGGCATGGTTATTTTCGTGCCGCGTGGTGACAATGCCGACCAGACCCGGCCGAGTGCCTTTTACGACGGCACCTATAATTTTTTGCTGAGTTGCGGCTTGCCAGCACTTAGCTGAGTCTGGTGCCCAGATCTTTTTCCTGGCAGTCAAAAGTCATCGCGGCCAACTGGCGAAGGCTTCGCTCGCATCGTCGGTAATTGAGTCTTTGCGAACACAGTGTGTGATTCAAAAGACTCAGTACCCGATCTGGGGCCAAAACGGCCGCAAACAATCCTGTGAATAAAGAGAAACCTTGACTCGCGACTCTTGCCGCCGATTCGCAAATCACCCTACGCCGTAATTTGAATTGTTAAGCTTAACCAATCTTAAGGGATTTGCTGTCTAGCATGCGTTATGGGCGGACGCATGTGCCTCCGCAATCCTGTTTTGCCACCGAAGCCGGGAGGGGCTTAAATGCGCGTACTACTGATTGAAGACGATAGCGCCACAGCGCAAAGCATCGAATTGATGCTTAAGTCCGAAGGCTTTAACGTCTATACGACGGACCTGGGTGAAGAAGGCGTCGATCTGGGCAAGATCTACGACTACGATCTCATTTTGCTTGATCTTTCGCTGCCTGACATGTCGGGCCTCGAAGTTCTGCGGCAACTGCGCGTGGGCAAGGTCAATACCCCGGTCATGATCCTGTCGGGCACGTCTGAGATCGAAACCAAGGTCAAAACGCTCGGCGGCGGCGCCGATGACTATATGACCAAGCCTTTCCACAAGGATGAACTGATCGCCCGCATTCACGCGGTTGTTCGCCGTTCCAAGGGGCACGCTCAGTCGATCATCCGCACCGGCGACATCGTCGTCAACCTTGACGCCAAGACGGTCGAAGTCTCGGGCAACCGCGTGCACCTGACCGGCAAGGAATACGAGATGCTGGAACTGTTGTCCCTGCGCAAGGGCACGACCCTGACCAAGGAAATGTTCCTGAACCATCTGTACGGCGGCATGGACGAGCCGGAACTGAAGATCATCGACGTCTTTATCTGCAAGCTGCGCAAGAAACTGGCCGTCGCTGCCGACGGCAATCACTACATCGAAACCGTCTGGGGCCGCGGCTACGTGCTGCGCGACCCGCACGATCAGTCGGGCACCGTCGCCGCGTAAGGCACGCTGGCTACCTGCATCGAAACAAAGCCTGCCGTCCTCTCGCGGCAGGCTTTTTTGCCCCCGCGGGCAGGTAGGCGGCGCAGGACAAATTTTGACGTTCAGGTCAAATTAACCGCCTTTCGCAACGCGATCCTCACAGTTTATCGGTAACTTCGTTCTTGTAGAGTTTTTCTGGCAAGGGGTGGTTGCATATGACGACAAGTGGCTTGCGGACGTTTAATGTCCTGTTTCTGTGTACACATAATTCCGCGCGATCGATCCTGGCCGAAGCGCTCCTGAACCGGTTGGGTGCCGGGCGATTTGAGGCGTGGTCCGCGGGTTACAATCCCGTGGCGGCCATCAGTCCCTATGCGCTGGCCCTGCTGCACAAGATCAATTACAACGCTTCACGCCTGGCGACGAAGCCGATCACGGCCATTATGGGCAAGCACGATCCGGCTTTCGATTTTGTTATCCGCCTGAGCCCGGACCGCCGGGGCAGCTCGCGTACGCCTCAGTTCAAGGACAACCCGGTTATTGTCGACTGGCATCTGCCCGATCCGTGCGACGTCATGGGGTCTTCGGCGACGATCGCCGCCGCCTATGCCGATGTCTTCGACGTTCTGGCCGGTCGCATTGATGTCCTGGCCAATCTTTCAGTCGCCGCTCTGGAAAGCGAAGGCATCGGCCTGCGCCTCGAACGGATGGGTGAGAACCATCTGCGTCTGGCGTCGTAGCTTCATTTATACCAGCCCGCGATGACCTTGACTCATCGCGGACTGGCAAGCGCGCCAGAGAACGTACTTCGGGCGCCCGAGCTTCTGCGAGGAGCCATGGGGGACGCCTATAGCGCAATCCGATAAAGTGGACGCCACTTTTCGGGAAAATTGCGCGACAAAACAAAAACCTAGAGAGAGATGGCGATTCTACCTAAAGCCATCCTGCTCTAGTCCGGCGCTTGAGCTGAAAAAATGCGAATGCCAAGCGTCATTCTTTATGAGGCTTGGTATAAGTGTTGCGTACCCCAATAAAGTGAGGGCAAAACCTGAGCGTGTTCCGCGGGTCCGCGGGTCACGCTCTTTTTGGGTTTAACAATCGATTAACATGGGGATGAACCAACGTTATTTCTTCTGGCGCCTTTATGTTTCCACAGTTTTGTAATAGTAAAAAATTAAGATTTGAGGTCGGTTCCTGTTAGGTAGAATTATGACGAGCGATGACGCGGTGGTTAACCTTTTTGCCCTGGCGCACCCTGGGCGGTTGAACGTTTTCCGCACAATTGTCCGTGCTGGTCCTGATGGCATGGCGGCGGGGAAAATCGCCGGGAGCAATGGGATTCCGGCCAATACAGCATCGACCCACCTCAGCATTCTGACGGGGGCGGGGCTGCTCTCTGCCTACCGCGACGGCCGCTCGATTATCTACCGCGCTAATTTTTCACACTTTTCCGAATTGATGGGTTTTTTGCTGGAAGATTGCACCGAGAACCAGCCCGAAGCGGCCCAGTCCCTGCGCGACTTTTTCAAGTCTCATCCGGCCGCTGAAGTCCCGGCGCGCGTTGCCAAGGCCAAGTGAGTCTGGTAGGGTTAACTCAACCGTAAGCAGGCAGCGGATGCCACAAAGGCTGCCTTTTTTCACGCGTTGACGCGAAGTCTGCGTCCAGAATGAGCGCGTTCCTTCGCTTGGTGTAACCAAGCTCTGGGCAATGGTGAATTCCTGACAGTCCGGGAGCAAAGCAAGTGCCCAATTCCGGGCCCAGCACGTCGCGTTTGCCATACCCACTCTGGAGATTGCGGAGAGCCGAGAAAGTCAGTCTTCTAACCAAAGGCCCGCTCAAACCGCTCTGGACAGTGCCTAATCTCGTGCCCTACGGGGTTAAGAAATTGATTACATTATAAGAAGTTTGGTGGTTGGAGGCGGGATCGAACCGCCGACCTGTGGGTTATGAATCCACCGCTCTAACCATCTGAGCTACCCAACCGTCTGTCGCTGCGTCAGTAACGCCTGCGCGAAGGGGACCGCGTATAACCAATAAGCCCCAACGGTTCAAGCCCTCATGCTCACGAATTTGCACCGCGGTTGCAACGGATAGATCACGTCGCGCCAAATTTTCTTAACGGGGTAGAAATTTCCAAAAAAAGCGGTCTATAGTGGTCATCGGTGCTGGTGTATCGCGTAGCTGGGGTAAATTTTGTCTGACCTGATTGATGAACTGGATGCGCGTATTCTCGACCTGATCCAGGAGGACGCCTCTCTTTCCGTAGCCGACCTGGCCGAACGTGTTGGTCTGTCGCCGTCGCCATGCTGGCGCCGCATCAAGCGGCTGGAGGATCTGGGCGTCATCAGGAAGCGCGTCACCCTGCTCGACGCCGACAAGTTGGGCCTGGGGTTCGAAGTCTATGTTTCGGTCAAGCTTAGCCTGCCGTCGCGGACCAATCTCGAAGCTTTCGAAGCCTGCCTTACAAACTGGCCAGAGGTCGTAGCCTGTGCCACTGTCACCGGCCACGAAGACTATGTGCTGCGCGTTATGACCAGCGACATGCATGCCTATGACGATTTTCTTCGCGACAAGTTGCTGGCCTCGGACCTTGTGTCGGGCGTCGAGTCGCGCATTGTGATGCGCACCGTGCGTTCGACAACAGCGGTTCCCATCCGGCTGACCATGCACGGCGAGAGCAAGGAGACGCCCAAGCTGATCGCCAGAGACGGCGGAAGACAGGGTGCGTAAGAAGACTGGGTGCGTAAGAAGACTGGGTGCGTAAGATGAGAGGGCAGATTATGAAGGTTCGTTGGGGGAGGGTTTTTGGATTGGGGGCCGGCCTGTGGCTGGCTGCCATGGTTAACGGCGCGGCAGCGCAGAATGTCGATCCCAATTCCGAACTGGGCCAGTTCCGCGACCATCGTATCGCCGGCATGAGGGCGCTGGAGGCCGGTGACCTGGCCGGTGCCGCCCGACGCTTTGGCGGTGCCGCCGCCATCCTGCCCGACTCGCCCTCGATTCTGCTGCTGCAGACCCAGGTGTCGCTGCAACAGAAGCGCAAAGCCGAGGCGAGGGCGACGATGGTCGATTACCTCGGGCGCGGCTACGTCCTGGACTTGGCCCGCCACCCGGAATTCAACGCCCTCTGGGATGCTGACATGGAAGACCAGTTGGTCAGCAACCAAAGTCCTGTCGGTGAGATGCGTGTCACCGCGACTCTTCCGGGATTTGGCCTGACCGATAGCATGGCCTATGCGCCGGCCAGCGAACAGATGTTCCTCAGCCACGTCCACACCGGCAAGGTGACGGCCCTCACCGCTGCCGGCAGTCGCGATGTGGTAACGTTTCGTCCTGGCGTAGCCGCCTACGGGCTGGGCCTGCGCGACAACCGGCTTTGGGCGACGACCGCCGCGACGCGCCAGACCAAGGGCTATGACCCCAAGCTAAATATTTCGTCGAAGGTGGTCCTCGTCGATCCCGCCAACGGCCAGATCCTGCAGAGCTTTACCCACGGGACCGACCGCCGGTTCGGCCACCTTTTGATGGGGCGCGACGATCTCTATGTCGCCGATACCAGCCATGGTGAAATCCTGCGGCTCAACGCCTATCAGGGCGAGCTTGAGGTGCTGATCCCCGAAGGCTACATGGACTCGCCCACGGGGCTAACGGAAAACCAAGACGCCACTGTGCTGATCGTCGCCGACTTTATCTCGGGTCTGTATCGAGTTGACCTGACCCTGGGCAGCCTGGTGCGCCTGTTGCCGCCCGAAGGCGGTTCGACCCTGGGCTTTTCGGCCATCACACGCTACGGCAGCGACATCATTGCCATTCAGAACGGCTTCCAGCCCAACCGCATCGTCCGGCTGCGCATGAGTGAGGACTGGTCGCAAATTTTGGCGGTCGAAACGATCTTGCGGTCGAAGCAGCTGTCTCAACCCACGCAGGGCCTGGTGACCGGAGATTACTTCCTATTTGTCGCCCGCAGCCAGTGGGACAATCTCGACAGCCAGGGCAATCCGATCACGCCGGAACCCGAGCCGGCCCTGATTGGCGCGGTGAAGCTGGTCCCGTAGGGCGCAGTAGTGGGGCGACCTGTCCCGATTGTTTTTGGGGTCGCCGTCGACTGACGCCGGCCGGGGCGAATATGGAAATTCCAATCCGATCAACTGTATAGATGGTTAACAGATTCTCATTGCCGCACGTCCTCACCTGTGGCAAGGCTGGCATCAAACCTGCGTGGGAACCAGGTGAGAACGCCGTTAATGTCTCGTTTACGAACATTTCGGCGCCGGAAGTACAACAGGTGAGGTGTCGGAATGGTGCGTAGCATCGCAGCGGTGTGTGTTTTGGCATTGGCCGCAGGTTCGGCTCAGGCGGCGACCTTTACGCCCGACCTCAGCCCGCGAAATGCCGCCCACGAAGCCCAACTGCGTGCCGCAGATTTCGATGGCAACGGTCAGGTCGACGACCTGTATCTGGTCGCGGAGGACTCAGGCCGCGTCGCCGTCCACGTCCGTCTCAACGGTGCGCTTGATATCCGCGTCACCAGCCTGGACTCCCAGGCCAATACCGCCCCGAATCTCCAGGTCGTCGCCCCCGGCACGTTCGACAGAGACTGCGGAGACTATGCCAGCGACTGCGCCGGCGCTATCCTTACCCGTCACGACAGCCTTATCTTGGGTTTGCAAGGCGGTGCCAGCGTTCTGGTCCATTGGCGCGAAGGCGCCTTCGAGCAGGATTTCGTGCGCGCGGACGAAGCCATGGCCGCACGCGCCCTGGCCGGACTGCTGGCTTTCACGTCCTGATTTTTGTTCCGAAGACGGAAGATTTTTCTAGCCGAAACGCGCAATAACCTTATTATGGCATAGCGACGGAGTGAAGTCCCTCGTGCGTTCAAGGCCTGCCGTCAGAGCACAGCTTCGATCAAGATAAACACAAAAGTAAATGAGTACCGACTGACCATGGGGCGTTCCGCCGACTACAGCAAGCAAAACTGCGCTCTTGCGGCCACGCTCGACATTGTCGGCGAGCCGTGGACGCTGTTGATTATTCGCGATGCATTCAGGGGCGTCGCCCGATTCGAGCAGTGGCAAGACTCGCTGGGCATGGCGCGCAATGTGCTGGCCGCCCGGCTAAAGCACCTGGTGGCGCATGGCGTCTTCGAGATGCAAGTCTATTGCGACCGCCCGCGCCGGCATGAATATCTGCTCACCGACAAGGGCCATGAGTTGTGGCCGATTATTGTGCACATGATGGATTGGGGCAAGCGCAACGTCTACGGGGATGCGGTGCCGTCGACCGACCTGATCCACACCTGCGGTCATGAATTGCAGCCCGTGGTACATTGCGCCCACTGCCAGGCGGTGCTGCAGCGCGGTGATGTCACGCTCGAGGTCAATTCCGGCGCGCTGTCGATCGGTCAGTTGTCCCACCGCACATGAGAGCCTGTGGCGGAATAGGCGCCAGCGCGGAATGTGTTTTGATGCAATCAAAACTCATCCCGCTCTAAATCGTCGCTGCCCGCGTGGTGGCGATAAAGCCGCCGCCCAGCACCCGCCCCGAGTCGTCGGCGTCGTACAGCACGCAGGCCTGGCCCGGCGCGACGCCTTCTTCAGCGTCGTCGAACTCGACCTCTATACCGGCTAAGCTCTGGACCAGGCGCGCCGCGACCGGGGGGCGGGTCGAACGCACCCGCGCCAGCACCGGCTTGCGCAATCCGGCGGCGGCGGCAAAGTCGGCCTCGCTGCCCAGCCAGTTGGTTTCCTTCAAGGTCAGAGCGCGCGTCAGCAGGGCCTCACGCGGGCCAACCAGGATTTCCTTGGCGTCGGGATCGATCCTGACCACGAACAGCGGCTCACCCACCGCGACATTCAGCCCGCGGCGCTGGCCGATCGTATAGCCGGTAATGCCGTCATGGCTGCCCAGCACCCGGCCGTCGATATGACGGATGGCGCCTTTTTCGCGTCCCTGTGGCCGCAGGCGGTCGATCAGGTTGGTGTACTTGCCTTCCGGCACGAAACAGATGTCCTGACTGTCGGGCTTTTGCGCCACCTTCAACCCCAGCTGGACGGCGATGTCGCGGACCTGGGGCTTGGGGATGCCGGCTAGCGGAAAGCGAAGATAGTCGAGTTGGTCGCGCGTGGTGGCGAACAGGAAATAGCTCTGGTCGCGGCTCTGGTCGCTGGCGCGGCGCAGGGACACAACGCCGTCCTTGTCGCTGCGCTCGACATAGTGGCCGGTCGCCATGGCCTCGGCGCCCAGGTCGCGGGCGACTTGCAGGAGGTCGTTGAACTTGACACTCTGGTTGCAGCGGATGCAGGGCACCGGGGTTTCACCGCGCAGGTAGGAATCGGCGAATTCCTCTATAACCTGTTCGCGGAATCGGCTTTCGTAGTCCAGCACATAATGGGCGATACCGATCTTTTCGGCCGCCATGCGGGCGTCGTGGATGTCCTGGCCGGCGCAGCAGGCACCGGCCTTCTTCAGCGCCGCGCCATGGTCGTAGAGCTGCAGAGTCACGCCGATGACTTCGTAGCCAGCGACATGGAGCAGGGCGGCAACCACGGTCGAATCGACCCCGCCGGACATGGCAGCGACCACGCGCGCACCGGCCGGAAGGCCGACGCTTGCGCGCGTCGCGGCGATGGCGGCATCCAGGTCAGCGGACTCGATCAGAGGTATGGGGCAGGCCTTCATGGCCGTGTAAATAAGGGAAGTGGCGGCAAATTGCCAGTGCTGGAGCCTCGGGACGGAACACAATCAAAAAATCAGTCGAACCGTTGCACCATTTACCCTATGAGGGGAATCTCACGGGAGATGCGGCGGCATGGGATTCACGGAACACATGATGCGTTCGGACGATGTTCCGGCGTCCAGGATCATTTGCGATCTGGCGGCGCGGCTGGACGGCGATCGCATATCCGTGGGCGAGCTTCTGGGCCAGCTCGAAGGGCGGGCGGTCGGCCTGCTCCTGCTGATCCTGTCGCTGCCCATCTGCATTCCCAATATTCCAGGCATATCGACCATTTTCGGCCTGTTGCTGATCGGCCCGGCGCTGCAGATGATTTTCGGCGCGAGGTCGCTCTGGATGCCGGCTTTCGTCAAAAGATGGAGCTTCAAGGGCGAGCATCTGCGGGGTGCCCTGAACGCCTGCGGAGCGGTGCTGCGCAAGATCGAAGTCCTGGCCAAGCCTCGGATGCGCATGATGACGCGTCGACCGGCCATGGTCTATGCCGGCGTCCAGACCCTCGTGATGGCCTTGATCCTGATCCTGCCGATGCCGGGTGCCAATGTCATTCCCGGCGTCGCGGTCGTGTTGACCGGACTGGCAGTTTTGCAACGCGACGGACTGTTCATGCTGTTGTCGATTCCGGTCGCCGTCGGCGCCGGCACCTGGGTCTATTTCGGCGGCAAATATGCTCTCGCAGCCGTGGTATGGCTGTGGGACGAGGCTCTGAACCTGTTAGGTAAGGTTGTTTAGAGCGGGATGACTTCAGGTGGAATCGCCATCTCGCTCCAATACCAATCCACGATGACCTTGACTCATCGTGGGTTGGCAAGCGCGCCAGCGTACCTTTCTGGGGCGCCCGAGCTTTTGCGAGGAGCCATGCGGCGCTTGAGCTGAAAAAATGCGAATATCAAGCGTCATTCTTTATGAGGCTTGATATAAGCTTTTGTTTTGTCGCGCAATTTTTCCGAAAACGGGAGCGCCCGTGCGAGTGGTGTCCACCTTATCGGATTGCGCTATAGATCCTTCGCTTCCGCCTCCCGTTGGAGGGAGAAAAACTACCGCAACAGGTTAAGCAGGCTCGACGACTGCAGGTCGGACAGGACCTGGGCTGACGCCTGGACCGATACCTGGGCCTGCTGCAGGGCGGTGTAGGCCGAGGCCATGTCGGCTTCCGTCCGCGAGCCGATCAGCTCGTTCAGCGAACTTGCCTGGCTTTCCAGCGCCCCCTGGCTGGTTTCGACGCGTTTCTGCAGTGTGCCGTTCAGTGAGGTCTGCTCAACCAGTTCGTCGTAGACGGCGGAAAACTGGCCAGATTTCTGAGTGAGAAAGACTTTCTGGGCTTCGGTCAACTGGGTACCGAACGGACCGTCGGGACCGCTGTTGAATTCCTGGATATCCTTGAACAACTGCATCATGTCGCCGCCCAGCTCCGAGGCTAACATGCCGGTGCGCAAGGTTGTGCTGGCGTCGATGCGCGATGTCTTCCTGACATTGCCGTTGGCGAAAACGTCGTCGATATCGGTCTGCGCCAGTTCCGACAGGCTGCCAACCGTGATCGGATCCTGGCTGTCATTGCCGCCGGCGAACAGGTACTGGCCGTGGTGTTCGAAGTTCAGACCCTGCAGGGCGATCGAAAAAGCGCCCTGTATGGTTTCCATCAGCGAGGCGCCGCTGTTCGATGCCAGGGCGTTCAAGATGGCTTCCTTGGCGTTGCTGGCGCCCTCGCTGGTGGTGTTCAGCGCCAGGTCCTGGCTGTTCAACCGCTCGGCCACCGACTTGTTGACGGCGATGTAACTGCTCGTCTTGGCCAGCGTCGCCTGGTAGGCGGCGATGATTTCGGATGACCGTCCATAGCCCATCAGGTCGGTGGCGACCTTTTGAGTCGACACCCGGTCATTGGCGGCGTTCTGGCGCTCCTGAGCCTTCATCAGGTTGTTCAGGGCGTTGGACCAGGTGGCAGAAGTAGAGACACGCATTTGGAAGCGCCCTAAATCATGTTAAGCAGGACATCGTACAAGTCCTTGGCCGTCTGGATGAGTCGGCCTGCGGCACTGTAGCCCTGCTGATAAATGGTGAGGTTGACCAGTTCTTCGTCGAGATTGACACCTTCATAGGCGTCGCGGCGCGACTGAGCTTCGGCCAACAGCGATTCGTTGCTTTCCTTCTGGCTTTTGGCGTTGGCAGCGAGATTGCCAACCTGGCCGGCCAGGTCCGAACCGTAGCGCTCCAGGGTCGAGGCACCGCCGCTGTTCAGTCCGTTCCTGGCAAAGAGGGTGGATTTCGACGCGATGTCGGAAATGTTCAGACCGTTGGAGCCATCACCCGTAACCAGGGCGCCCAGCCCCCCCGTGGTGTTGAGGTTGACCTGAGCCAGGGCCAGGTTCCTTGGCTCATTGTAGACAGCGGCGCGTATCTCCAGTCCGGACGCAACCGTCGCCGATGTGCCGCCGACGCCGAAGAACTGGCCAAACGTCGCGCCGGTGCCCAGCCGCGAGGTCGAGTCCGATTTAATCGCCAGGGTATTGGCGGGCGTGCCGAAGCCCTGAAAACTCAACTGGCCGTTGGTGTCCAGCGAGAAGGTGCCATAGCGGCCGACACCGGTCGTGCTGTTGTTCAGCGCATTGACCATGTCGGCCATGGTCTGGCCGGCGGCGGGCGAAAAATCAATACTGGCCAGGGAAGCGCCTTTGGGGGACTTCAGCTGAAAGCTGACTGTGCCGGTGGAAAAGCCGCTGTCGGACGTGGCGGCCAGGCCGGTGCGGTAGGTGGTCGGCACCTGTGTCGTGACCAGGTCATTGAGCCCGAAATAGTGCGAAAAGCCCTGGCCCTGCTTGTTGGAGGGCGACGTCGTGCCGGCGGCGGCCGGATCGACGATGGCAATGCCGGCATTGCCGTTGAGGCCGCTGGCGTTCAGGGTCATGCGGCCATTGGCAAAGCCTATGGTAGCGTGTCCGCCAAAGGCTGAAGTCATATCGCTGGCGAAGCTGCCCGGCGTGAAACTGCCGGTCGTGGCGCCGTTATCCATCGACCAGGTGCCGGCTGTGAAATCGATCGCCATTCGGTGCGTGATGTTGCCCGACGCATCCAGAGTCACCAGGTTGGTCTGGCCGGCAAAGCCGGACATGGCCTCTTCCTGCGTGAGGCTCAGCTTTTTGCCGGTCAGGACGGCCGATGCCGGGACGGAGGTTCCCTGGTTGTGGGCGGCGTTCAGCTGTTCGGCGAACTGGGTCATATACTCGTTGAGCTGACCGTTGACGGCCACGGACGATTTGTCGCGCAGGTCCATCAGGCCCTTGATCTCGCCGGACTGTAGGTTGTCGGCCAGGTCGCGCTTTTCGCCGTTGATCCCGGTAACGACGATGGCGCCGAAGCTGGTCGTGGCATCGACCCCCGAAGTCGGCTGGTAGCTCAGCGTGGCGTACTTGTCGCCGGCCAGGTACATGCCTGAATTGGTGCGCACGGTGACGCCGCCGTTTTCGTTCTGGCTGACATTGACATCCACCAGTTTGGATAGCTCGTTGATGTACCGGGTCTGGGTGGTCTGGGCGCCGGTGGCGTCGTCACCGGCCACGGTCGCGGCCGAAATGGTGGCATTCAGGTCGCTGATGTTCTTGAGCAGGTCGTTGACCGACTTGACCGATGACGAAATGCGGGCGTCGGCGTCGCTGCGGATGGTCTGGATGCGCGCCGAGATGCGCCCGCCCTCGGCGAGGAAGCTCGACAGATTGCTGAGGGTTTGCTGGCGGCTGGCGTTGGAAGTCGGATCTTCCGCCGCCTCGGCCATCGAAGACAGGGCGGTTGCCGCCTGGTTGAACAGGTTGCTGCTGTCGGTGATGTCACCGAACTGCGCCTGAATCTGGTCGAGCAGTTCATAGGTGACATCGGCGGCGGCGGCGGTCGAGGACGCCTTCATGGCAGCGGCCTGAAGGTAGCGGTCGGCGGCCAGGGTGACCTGGCCGGACGTGACGCCCATGCCCTTGCCGCCGATATTGACGGCGGTCTGGTGGGCCACTTTACGGATATAGCCCGGCGTATTGACGTTGGAGATATTGTCGGACGTGACACGCAGCTGGTCCTGGGCCGTCATCAGGCCGGACACGCCGATATTCATGATCGAGGTCAGAGACATGCAAACCCGCCGTGTCTAGGCAAGGGATTCACATTACCCGGCGGAATTTGCCGGGTGCTCGGGCGGGCTGACTTTGAAAAACCTAGGGGTTTCATAGGGTTGAACGATTCCGCGGGCGGGGACGCCCCTGTGTACGGACTCAGGTCGCAAGTCGCGTGCCAGCTGTGGCAATTTCCTTCAAGTCGGGCTGAACGTTGTCACCGACTTCCACCGATGCGTAAATCGCCTAGAGCGGGATGAGTTTTGATGGAATCAAAATCCCGCTCTAACTTTTTGTTTTGTCGCGCAATTTTCCCGAAAACGGGAGCGCCCGTGCGAGTGGCGTCCACTTTATCGGATTGCGCTTTAATGCACGTGCTCTTCCGACGTTCCCGTCTTGGCCAGCGGCGCGTTCGACACCGGCATCCCTAAGGTAATCGGGCCGGCGCCGTCGAAGGTCAGGGTCACGTTCACCGTCTGGCCTTCCGCCGGGCGTTCGGTCAGGCCTTCGAGCATAATGTGGTTACCGCCCGGCGCCAGCACCAGAGTCTCGCCTGGCTTGATCTCGAAACCGCCGGTCTTTTCGCCCATCGACATGACCCCGTCCGTCATGGTCATCTCATGCAGGCTTGCCTTCGCCGCACAGGCGCATGACGCCGACAGCAGCGTCTCCGGCTTGTCGCCGCCGTTCTTGATGGTGACATAGGCTGCCGTATTCGGATTGGTACCCAGGGCCGCTCGCATGGCGTAGTCCGTCATCAGCACCTTGGTATTGGTGATGATGCCGTTGACGTTCGATGACGAGGCTGCGACGCTTGTCTGTTCCTCAACCTTGCCGCAGGCGGCCAGGGCCATAAGGGATAGGGCGAGTACGGCGACAGCTTTCATGACTTAACCCCACAATCCGAAAATCTTCTTCACGTCCTTTACCACGGGGGCAGCGGCTTCGCGCGCGGTTTCGGCGCCCCTGGCGAGGACTGCGTCAATTTGCGCCGGGTCGTTGAGCAGGGCGCGCAGCTTCTCCGAAATCGGCGCCATCTTGTCGACCACCACATCGGCCAGAGCGGGTTTAAACGCACCAAAGCCCTTGCCGCCATAGTCGTCCAGAACGGCCTGGTTGGTGATGCCGGAAAGCGCCGCATAGATGCCGACCAGGTTCTTCGCTTCCGGGCGTTCGGCCAGGCCGGCTTCTTCGGAGGGCAGGGCGTCCATGTCGGACTTGGCCTTCTTGATCTTGCCGGCAATGGTGTCGGCGTCGTCGGTCAGGTTGATGCGCGAATTGTCGGACGGGTCTGACTTCGACATCTTGGCCGTGCCGTCGCGCAAGCTCATGATGCGCGCGCCCGGGCCCTGGTAGAGGGTTTCCGGCACCGGGAAGTAGTCGGTCTTGAAGTCGTGGTTGAACTTTTTGACCACGTCGCGGGTCAGTTCCAGGTGCTGGCGCTGGTCTTCGCCGACTGGGACGTGGGTCGCGCGGTATAGCAGGATGTCGGCGGCCTGCAGGACCGGATAGGTGTAGAGCCCGATCGAGGCGCGTTCCTTGTCCTTGCCGGCCTTGTCCTTGAACTGGGTCATGCGGTCGAGCCAGCCGAGACGCGCCACGCAGTTGAACAGCCAGGCGAGTTCCGAATGCTGGGGAACGGCCGATTGCGGAAAGATAGTCGACAACGCTGGATCCACCCCGGCAGCCAGATAACAGGCGGCAATCTCTCGCGTCTGCGACAGCAACAGGGCCGGGTCCTGCCAGACGGTAATCGCGTGCAGGTCGGCAATCATGTAGAAACGTGTGGCGTCAAGCGACTGCATGTCGGCGAACTTTTTCAGCGCGCCGAGATAGTTGCCCAGATGCAGCGATCCCGATGCCTGG
This sequence comes from Asticcacaulis sp. AC402, assembly GCF_000495835.1. Classification (GTDB taxonomy): domain Bacteria; phylum Pseudomonadota; class Alphaproteobacteria; order Caulobacterales; family Caulobacteraceae; genus Asticcacaulis. The sequence goes on along the minus strand of NZ_AWGC01000012.1, from coordinate 57,023 downwards.
ATGCCGGAGAGAATACGCATATCGTCTTAATTCCCTGATCTAGCCCTGGCGGCGCATGACGGCCTTCAGTTCGGAAACCGAGGTCGCGCCGGTGACAAAGAGAAGGGCCATATAGAGGAAGAGGCCGGCAAAACAAACCCCCACAATGGCGAATTCCTTCGCCATATGGGCCTCGATCAGGCCACGGTTGGCCTGAAAGAAGGCCAGGGCGACACCCATGACGGCGCCGCACAGGACAATCTTGATCAGGGCCAAGCCGGATCGTTGGCTCAAATGCCAGACCTTGCGTTTGAGAAGGGTTAGCAACATCAGGGCGACATTGGCCCAGGCGCCTGCGGAGGTGCCTATGGCCAGGCCGGGTACGCCGACCTCGGGTACGACCTGAACGCCGTCGATAACGACGCCGTTGAACAGAGCAACCCCGACACCCAAATTGACCGCCACATTGACCAGGGCGAACTTCATCGGTCCGAAAGTATCCTTGCGGGCGTAGAAGGCCGGGCTCAGGATGCGCGTCAGCACAAAAGCCGGCACGCCCCAGCCGTAGTGCAGCAGGGCGGCGGCGGTCTGTTCGGCGTCGTGGATCAGGAACTCGCCGCGGGTGTAGAGACCGTCGATCAGATAGAAGGGAATGGCGATCAGGGCGGCGGTCGCGGGCAGGGTGAACAGCATGGAATAGATCAGGGCGTCGTCCAGGGTCTGCTGGGCCTTGGCGTGGTCACCCGACTGGACCGAGCGCGACAGGGCTGGCAGCAGCGCCACGCCGATGGCGACGCCGACGAGGCCCAATGGCAGCTGATACAGGCGGTCGGCCACGGTGAGCCAGGTGCGGGCACCGTCGACCTGAGACGCGAATATGCCCGATACCCAGACATTGATCTGGGTCGCGGAGGCCGCCAAAGCGCCCGGCACGGCCAGCCACAGCAACTGGCGGATCTGGGGTGTGAAGCGTGGCAGGAAGGCCAGGCCAACCTTTGCGCCGACCCTGCGCACCGCCCACAGCAACAGTCCCGCCTGGGCGACACCAGCGACAACGATGCCGGCCGAAGCCCACCAGGCGCCCTGGATCGGGTCCTTTTGCGGCAGGACCATGGCCAGCATGACCAGGTTGAGCAGGGTGGGTGCAGCGGCGGAAACGATAAACCGGCCACGCGCGTTCAATACGCCCGACAGCAGGGCGACGATGGTCATGCACGGCAGGTAGGGCATGGCGATCTGGGTCAGCACGACGGCCAGCTTGAACTTGTCCGGCGTGTCGGCGAAGCCTGGATTGATGAAGTGCATCAGCCACGGCATGGCCAGTTGCGCGGCAATGGTGAGCACCACGGTGGCAGCGCAGAGCGTTGCCATGGCGTCGCGCGCCAGTTTGTCGGCGGCCGCCTGGCCTTCCTCGGCCAGGACAGCGGAATAGCTGGGCACGAAGGCGGCGGTGAAGGCGCCCTCGGCAAAGATGCGCCGGAACAGGTTGGGAAAGCTGAGCGCCGTGTTGTAGGCGTCGGCGGCGATATTACCCGAGGCGCCCATGACCGCAGTGATGACGATATCGCGCGCCATGCCGAGAAACCGGCTGATCAGGGTGAAGGCTGAGTTGATCAGCGAATTACGGACGAGACCGGAAGATTTGACGCCAGAGGATTTTGGAGACGAGTCGGACACGGAAAACCCTGGAAAAGCGGTTGCGCAGCATTAGGCTTGCACAGCAAAGCCTGCAAGCGGTTATGGGTTCATTTGAGTTAAGGGCGTGCAATCATTTCCGACAAGCGCGACTTGATTTGTACGCGCCGCCGCGCTTAATGGCGCCAATCGTTCAGGGGCTCGGAGGCGAGGGTGACTATGTGGAAAACTGGCTGGGTAGGTTCTTGGGTGTTTGGGTCGCTGGCCGCCGCGGTCAGTTTTGCGCCGGTTGCGGCGATGGCGCAGTCCATGTCGCCGAAACTGATCCGGGAAGCTGAATACGGCACCGTCCGTGAGGTCGAAGGCGAAAAGCTGATGATCGCGGTGGCGCGCGACGGCTGTCCCGCCGCGTGGCAGCCGGCCGGCGGCGGACCATGCTTTGAAACGCTGAAATCCAAGCTGACCGCCAATCCGATACGTGTGCTGGGGCTGTACACGGCGCCGGAACCGCGTCAACGCATCGCCGGCCGCTATGGCAGCGATTTCAGCCTGTTTACCGCCAGGATCGAGAACGGTGCCCTGGTGGCGCAGCGCCTTGACCTGCCGACCTCGGACGTCACCGTCCCGCGCAACTGCTACCGCCTCAACGGCGAGGGCGTCGGCTATGTCATAGCCGCCGAGAACGGGGTAAATGTGGCCTATGAGAGCCAGATCGCGTCGTGCGACGGCGGGCCAGAAACGGCGCAGGGGCCTTATTATCCCGAAGGTGAGCCCATCCTGCCGGGATCTGCCGGCGTTCATCACCGCACCGAAGAGCTGCAGGTGTCGGGCAGTGTGCGCTATCTCGCCGTCACTGGTACGACCTGCGACAAGGCCTATCAGCTGCGCAAGACGTGGTGCGCTCAACCGGCTATCACCTATCTGCAAAATGCCCCCGGCGAGAAAGAGGTCGATCTGATCGCCGCCCGTATGCCGGTGAAGACGGGCGATGTTTTGAGTGAAAAACAGGTCGATCAATGGGTATTGAAACGCAAGGGGCGTGATGGTTTCAAGGCCGACAGCCGCTGGATCGACAAGTCTTTCCTGAGCGGCCCATCCGGCTGCTGGGCAACGCAGTCCATCGGCTGGTACGTCAGCGAGCAAAAGACCGGACAGCCTGGCGACGGGCAGTACATTACGGAACGGGCCCACCATATTTGTGGCGCTCCCCTGGCGCCGGTGCCGGTAACCATCTTTGAGGCGTATGGCCGCGAGTTGGAGGTCGTCGATTGCGCCGAACGCCGTGGCGACTGGCGCAAGAACGAAAGCGGCTGTCCGGACCGCCTGCTGGAAGTTTTGCAGCGCATGAAAGTGCGGGACGCGACGATCGTTGTGCTCAATGAACACGGCCGGGTGGGGGACTACCTGCACACGGGCGGCTATGTCAGCTATGATGTCGCCCAGGTCCGCATCGGCAAGGAGGGGGGGCTGGACATCGATGTGGCGTATAGCTATGCGCCCGGCGTCTATATGTCCAACTGCAGCCCGATGACTGACGGCCCGTCGGAAAGCCGCGGGTTTGTCCTGGTGCGCAGCTTGGGTGTAACCCGGGCGCGCGAATATCAGTGGATGGCGTGTCCGGTCTACTGATTCAGCCAGAAATCGGCGTGTTAACTTGACATTCATCAGGTCTTGACCGCGCATCTTTCGCAACCGAGTAAAGCGTTCAACCGGAATGATCGTTGGCGTGCGCCTGTGGGCTGTGACGCCTGGGAGGCTCAATATGTTCGTGTTCCTTGGTGATGATGGCGATGAGGGTATCGACGGTCTCGACGGTGATGTCGGCGCACCCGGTATAGCGCCGGGCGACGGCACAGACGGCAGCGCCGGTAATGACGGTGAAGGACTTATCGGGCACCTGCTCGATCAAAGTGATGTCCTGTCCGGTGACCTTGAGGTCCAGGCTGAAGGCGGCTGGGGCGGTAACGGCGGAAATGGCGGGCTGGGCGGCAGCGCCCCGGCCGGTGTCGCGTTCAATGGCGCCAACGGAGGTAACAGCGGCCAGGGTAGCGCCGGGGGCGACATCGATATCGGGATCGACAGCATCATTGCCGAGACGGTGTCGATCCTGGTGGTGGCCGGTTACGGCGGCAAGGGCGGTGGCTGGAACAGCACCGACCTGTTCGGCAATGGCGGCGCGGCGGCTGAGGACGGTTACAATGGCGGAAACGGTGGCGACGCGGGACATGGGGGTGTGGGAGGCAGCACCAGTCTGACGCTGGCGGATTCCGAGGTCGGCGCGACCTTTATCCAGATATCTGCCGGTGACGGTGGGGCGGGCGGCGACGGTGGCGACGGCGGCGAGGGTGCCCCCGTTGGCGGTAACGGCGGCAATGGCGGGTTGGGTGGCCATGGTGGTGCCGGTGGCGGAGCCGCCTTGTCGGTGATTGACAATCTGTTCGTGACCTCTGACGGGCGGGCGATTGCCGCGACGGGCGGCAAGGGCGGTGACGGCGGGTTGCAGGGCTATGCCGGCATCGGCGGTGCCGGCGACGAGAGTTACGGCAACAACGGCAATGGCGGGGAGGGTGGTGACGCGTCGGTTGCGGTCACCGGCAACATCTTCGACTTTTCCTCAGATTGCGGCTGTGAAGACGGGATCGTCATTGCCGTTGTGGGCGGCCAGGGTGGATTTGGCTATGCCTCGCAAGACGATCCGAGCCAGGACGGCGTCAGCGGCAGTGGCGGTGACGCCGTCATCGACTTCAGCGGCAATCATCTGCGCGCCACGATCGATGATGTGGTGATTTCGCTGGCTCTGTTCCTCAATGCCGGCCAGGGCGGGGTGTTCCTTCCGGATCCGACGGATACGACCGCGGGTGTCAAGGGCGCAGATGGGACAACCAGCCTGATTTTTGGCAACAACACGATCGAGGGCAGCGCCGGTATCGACACCTTCCAGCTGGAGATCGACAATTTCATCTATGACGAGGCCGATACAGGGGTAGGTATCACCCCGCTCGGCAGCGTGAGCATCGACCTGACGGATGGGGTGATCGACCTGGGCAGCGGCGCGGCCAACGTGATCGCGGATATCGAACATGTCGACGTCATCATCCGCGATGGCTATTTCGACAGCCAAGACGATTTCTTCGACAGCGGCGTCGCGATCTATCTGCGTGGCAATGGCGCCGCCAACGACCTGGGGTCCAGCGCAGGCGACGACGAACTCAAAGGTGAGGCCGGCAATGACACGCTGATCGGCTATGGCGGCGACGACACGGTGATCGGTGGGCTGGGCGACGATGTGCTGTATGTCGACGGCGATTTCGACGTCGTGGTCGAGCTCGACGGCGAAGGCAAGGACACGGTCGTCTCGACCATCACCTGGTCGCTGGTCGGTACCTTTATCGAAGACCTGTATCTCGACGGTTTCGATGATGTTGACGGCAACGGTAACGATGGCAGCAATCTGATCGCCGGCAGCGCCGGCAATAATGTCCTGGACGGTGGGCGGGGCGCCGACAGCCTGTATGGCGGTGATGGCGACGACACCTATTATGTCGACGACCTGGGCGACAAGATCCACGAAGATGCCGGTATGGGGCGTGACACCGTCATCTCGTCGGTGACCTACACGCTGGCGGGACGGGTGGTCGAGCACCTGACCCTGACGGGCAGTGATAACCTCAATGCCACCGGCAACACCCTGGCCAATACGCTGACCGGCAATGACGGCAACAACATCATCGACGGCGGCGAAAACTACGACAAGATGTACGGTGGGCTGGGGAATGACACCTTCTTCGTCGACAATGCCGGGGACAAGGTGTTCGAATCCGCCGGCCACGGCACGGACGTGCTGCACAGCTCGGTGGCCTACGACCTGACCGGCCGCCATATCGAGGTCGCCTATCTGACCGGCTCGGACGATATCGCGCTCTACGGCAACAGCCTGGCCAACACACTGCACGGCAATGATGGCGGCAACCTGCTGGATGGCCGGGCCGGTAATGACAGCCTGTCGGGCGGGCTGGGTGACGATACCTATGGCGTCAATGCGTCGGGTGACGTGGTGACCGAACTGGACGGCGAAGGCACGGACACGGTCGAATCGTCGCGCAGCTACACCCTGGGCGACTTCGTTGAAAACCTGTCCCTGACCGGCGTTGGCGATATCAATGGCACGGGAAATTCGCTGAACAACGCCCTGGTCGGCAATGAAGGCCACAATGTACTGACGGGCGGCCTGGGCGACGACAGCTATTACGTCCAGGTCGGCAATGATGTGGTGGTCGAAGCCGCCGGCGGGGGCAATGACGAGGTTTATTCGTCGGTCAGCTTCTCGTTGTGGGGCACCTATGTAGAGGGACTGGTCCTGACCGGCACTGCGAACATCGATGCGACCGGCAACAATCAGGTGAACGCGCTGTTCGGCAATGACGGCAACAATGTCATCGACGGCGGCGGCGCGGGTGACCTGTTATGGGGCGGCCTGGGCGCGGATACCTTCCTGTTCCAGGTCGGGTGCCGGGCCGACAGTATCTACGATTTCGACGCGAATGAAGGCGACGTCATCGATGTGAGCGCCTTCGGCACCGGCACGATCAGCCAGGCCGGCAGCCACGCCTTGATCGATCTCGGCAGCGGGAATCTGGTGTGGGTGCGCGATACGGATGCCACCGATGCCGGTTTCCTGGGCGCCATCATCTGGTAGTCAGGTTTCGCTGAGAGGCCCGACGCCCGTTTCAACGGCGCGGGCTTCGAAGGTCTTGCGCACCGACAGCTTGAAATCGTGCGAGGTGATGGTGTCGACCGCCATCCATTCGCCGGTCATCTTCTCACCTGTCAGGGTCAGGCGGACAAAGCCGTTGTGACCGTCGTCGCTGGCGATGATCTCCTCGTTGCGCGCCGCCAGGGCCTCGGCCAGATGCAGGTCCGGCAGCCAGCTATCCAGCCACCGCGTCGGCGAGGTGATCGAGGTCACGCCCATTTCCACCGCCACCTGCTGGCCCGCAGCATCGTGCAATTGATTGGCCCAGGCGGCATGGCTGTCGCCGGAGACAACCACCGTGCGGGCACCGGCGGTCTTGATCAGGTCGTAAAGGCGTTCGCGCTCGGCCGGATAGCCGTCCCAGGCGTCGAGATTGAACGGAAACGGATCGGGACGGCTGAACAGGCCGGCCATGGCGCCCAGAATGCGCTTGGGCCCGTCGGGCAGTACGCCCATCAAACGCGCGATGTTTTCGGCACCCAGGGCGGTGACCACGTCGGGGCCGGCCGTGCGGGTCATCACCACCTGGCTGCCCAACACCTGCCAGCGCACGCCGGCCTGAACCGAAGCCTTCAGGGTATCGCCCAGCCAGGCGCGCTGATCTGCGCCGAGTATCTCGCGCGCCGGAGCGTTGATCTTGGCACGCATGGCGTCGAAGGCCGGCACACCATCTATGAAAAGGTCGGCTTCGTAGTCGAGTTGCTTTGTCCGCCCGACCAGCCGGGTCTCGGTCATGATCAACTCGGCCATGTCACCGAAGCGGAAGCTGCGATAGATCGACTCGGCCAGGCGGCCGGGGGAGGCTTCGCGGATGGGCATCCATTCGCCATAGGCCTTCAGGGCGACGGCCTTGCGCACCAGGAAATCACCTTCGCCTTCATCCGGGTCGTGGTTTTCCGCGCCGCTGGTCCAGCAGTCGTTCATGATTTCGTGGTCGTCATAGACGCAGATCCATGGCGCCCGGGCGTGGGCGGCCTGCAGGTCCGGATCGGCCTTGTACTGGGCATGGCGGGTACGGTAATCGGCGAGCGAGACGATTTCGTGCGGCGGCTGCGGCGTGCGGTTCAGCATCCGGCCATTGCCCATGCCGTAGTCGGTCAGGCCGGCGCCATATTCATAGATATAGTCGCCCAGATGGACGACGGCATCGACTCTTTCCAGATCGGCGATGGCGCGATAGGCGTTAAAAAAGCCGTTGGGATGCAGCGAGCATGAGGCCACGGCCAGTACGACCTTGTCCGTGGTGCGAGGCAGGGTGCGGGTGCGGCCAATCGGTGACGTCACATCCCCGGCGATAAACCGGTAGACATAGTCCGTTCCGGCTTCCAGGCCGGTGGCATCGACCTTGACGGTGTAGTCGCGTTCTGGCCCGGTGGTGAAACTGCCCTGGGCAACCAGCGCGGTGAAACTGTCGTCGCGGGCGACCTGCCAGGCTACCGTAACGGCGGCCTGGACACCACTGATCCGCGTCCACAGTATAACCCGGTCAGTCAGGGGATCGCCGGAGGCGACGCCGTGTCCGAAGCGCTGGATCTGCGGTGGCGGAGCGACGGCCGAAGCGCCAAGCGCCGGCGATGCCGCAACAATACCCAAGCCCAGAAGGGCGCGACGTCGGTTGAAAGCCATCTCGACCCCTGCGAGTTGTGTCAGTTGACGAGGCTTTAAGGTGATTTGACGACAGGGATTTAACAGCTGCGTGACGGTTTTTCGGCGGAAAGGTTAAGGTTCTGCACACTGCCACCGTCTGTCAGCAGTCTGTGGCGGCGTCCTTGATCCGGCTGGACCCTTGCGCCATATAAGGCCCACCCGAACAAGGACGCCCGCATGGCCGATTCCATCATCAAGATCGAAAAGCTCGCCAAGACCTACAAGGGCGGGCATAACGCGCTCAAAGGCGTGGATCTGGAGATCAGGCGCGGCGAAATCTTTGCCCTGCTGGGACCTAATGGCGCCGGCAAGACCACCCTGATCGGAATTATCTGCGGCCTGGTGCGGCCGACCTCGGGTTGCGTCATTGCCGACGGCCACGACATTGCCCTGGATTTCCGAAAGGCACGCTCGGCAATCGGCCTGGTGCCGCAGGAACTGGCTACCGACATGTTCATAACGGTGTGGGCCACGATGGAGTTCTCGCGCGGCCTGTTCGGCAAGCCGCCAAACAAGAAACACCTGGAAAAAGTGCTTCGCGACCTGTCGTTGTGGGACAAGAAGGACAACAAGATTGCCACCCTGTCCGGCGGCATGAAGCGTCGGGTGTTGATCGCCAAGGCCCTGGCCCACGAGCCCAGGATTCTGTTTCTCGACGAACCGACGGCCGGGGTCGATGTCGAACTGCGCCGCGACATGTGGGACATGGTTCGGCGCTTACGTGAGAGTGGTGTCACCATCATCCTGACCACCCACTATATCGAGGAAGCCGAGGAAATGGCCGACCGGATCGGGGTGATCAACAATGGCGAAATCATTCTGGTCGAAGAAAAGCACGCCCTGATGCGCAAGCTGGGCCAGACTCGGGTGACCATTGTGCTGAAGGAACCGATGAGCGCCATGCCGCACGCGTTGGTCAAATGGCCCCTGACCCTGTCCGAGGACGGCACGACCCTGTATCTGACCCTGAAGGGTGAGGGAGAGGATACCGAAGCCGATGCGACGGGTCTGATCAAGACCCTGGCGGCGCTGAACATCGATTTCAAATCGGTTGATATGAGCCGGTCGTCGCTGGAAGACATATTTGTGGGTCTGGTGGGAGCTAAACAATGAACTGGCATGCCATATGGGTCATCTATCAGGCCGAACTGGGGCGCAGTATCCGCACCCTGTTCCAGAGCCTGGCCACGCCGGTTATATCGACCTCGCTCTATTTCATCGTCTTTGGTTCGGCCATCGGGTCGCAGATGGGGGACATTGGCGGCGTGCCCTATGGCGCCTTCATCATTCCGGGCCTGGTCATGCTGACCCTGCTGACCGAAAGCACCTCCAACGCCGCGTTCGGGATATATCTGCCACGCTTTACCGGGACAATTTACGAAGTCCTGTCGGCGCCGGTTTCAGTGTTCGAGGTCGTGGCCGGGTATGTCGGCGCGGCCGCGACCAAGTCGGTCGTGTTGGGGTGTGTGATCCTGGGTACGGCGCGCCTGTTTGTGCCCTATGAGATCGTCCATCCGTGGGCGACGGCAGGCTTTTTGATTTTGATTTCGCTGACGTTTTCGCTGTTCGGCTTTGTGCTGGGCGTTTGGGCTGACGGTTTTGAGAAGCTTCAGGCGGTACCGATGCTGATCTTGTCCCCTCTCGCCTTTCTGGGCGGGACCTTCTACTCGATCAAGATGCTGCCCGAAACCTGGCAGACCGTGACCCTGTTCAACCCGGTGGTCTATCTGGTCAACGGCTTCCGCTGGGCCTTCTACGGCCAGGCCGATGTTAATGTCTGGATCAGTCTGGGGATGACCCTGGCCTTCCTGGCGGTATGCCTGGCCATCGTGGCGTGGATATTCAAGACGGGTTACCGGTTGCGGACCTAGGGCTGAAAAACCCCTCTCCCCGTTCTTCACGGGGAGAGGTTAGGGTGAGGGGCTTCTGTAAACGCCGCTGCACCTGAATTGTCAGAATAGCCCCTCACCCGATCGCCTTCACTTCGTTCCGCTCTCGTCCTCTCCCCGCGGGCGGGGAGAGGAAGTTATTGCGCGAACTTATCGCGTGCAGCGACCGCTGTGTCGGGGAAGTCGCTGAACACGCCGTCAACGCCCATGTGGAACAATTGCGTATATTCCGCCGCCGGATCACCCGCGTAGAACGGATCGAGCCTGTCATTGCGCAGGGTCCAGGTGAAGACCTGCAAGCCACGGGCATGGGCGTTGTCAACAATGTCCTTACGCACGACCGGCTGTCCGTTGCTGAAGGACACGAGCCAGCGCTTCCACGGCGAAACAACCGCGGCATAGGTCGCCACCTCGTCCAGTCCCTCCTGTGTCAGCATGTCGGCATAGGTGCCGGCGCGGCCTGAGACCACCCAGTCATAGGGCTTGTCGTCGGGCGGCAGCAGGGTCACCGCGCCGGTCGGATCGACGTCCGAACCGCTGACCAGTTGCAGCAGTTTGATCGGCGTCATCTTTTTCAGCGCCTTGAGATTGGCCTGTTCGAACGACTGGATCCACACCGGCGCCGTGGCCGAGTTCAAACCGGCACGGTCTAGCATGTCGACCAGCTTTTCCTCTATCGCCAGCCCGACCTGACGATGCAGGGTGGGGAACTTGATCTCCGGCACAATGCCGACTGTTCGTCCAGACTCCCGCGACAGACGCTCGCGCAGGCCCAGTACCTCCTGAAGGGTCGGAATTTCGTAGCGGTCGTCGTCGGCGTGGCTGCGGTCGGCAAAAACCTGGCGGGCGCGCAGGGTCTTGATTTCAGCCAGGGTAAAGTCGCTGACGAAAAAGTCGGTAATTTCGAACGTGCCAAAAGAGACCGTCCGTTTGCGGTCGGCAAATTCCGGATGGCTGAGGATATCGGTTGAATCCGTCAGAACCGGATCGTGGCGCACGACCAGGTGGCCGTCCTTCGTTGCCACTACGTCAGGCTCGATATGATCAGCCCCCATCCGCACGGCGGCCTCATAGGCGGCCAGGGTGTGTTCGGGCAAGTAGCCGGAAGCCCCGCGATGGGCGATGATTTGGGGCCCGGGCGACTTGAGACTGGGGGATTCGGCCTTGGCGTAGGCGGGAAGGGCCATGGCGGCGGAGGCGGTGATGACAAGTTGACGACGGTTCATGGCCCCTGAATAACCCAGACATGCAACAGAAATAAAAAAGCCGGCTGTGGTGGTGCACAGCCGGCTCAGTTTCGGGAAAGTTTAACGACGCAACTTAGAACTTTTTACGTACGCTCACAAACGCCTGACGCGGGGCGCCGGTCAGGATGGTCTGGTTGGTCCCGGAGGCGTCACTGTTGGCGAAGCCGTTGGAGCCAATCGTCGAGATGTATTGCTCGTCGGTCAGGTTGGTGATGTTGAACTGCACCGTCGTGCCGATCGTGTCGAAGCGGTAACCGACGCTCAGATCGGCAATGGTCGAACCTTCAACCAGGCCGCCGATGTTTTCGTAGGTGTAGTAACGCTCGCCGGTGTGGTTGACACCCAGGGTGGCGAACAGGGCGCCATTGTCATAGGCCAGTTCAGCCTTGGCCAGGTTCTTCGGTGTGTTGACAACCGTCTTGCCCTTGGTGCGGGCCTTGATCGTGCCATCAGCCGCGACAACATCGTTGGCATAGGTCGAGTCGTTGAAGGCGTACGTGCCGTAGACCTTCCAGGTATCGCTCAGGCGGTAGGTACCGGCCAGCTCGAGGCCCTTGGTTTCGACCGAACCAACGTTCGACAGCACCGGGGCATTGCCCTGGATGCCCGAACCCTGGGCCACGGCCAGGATGCGGTTGTCGAATTCGACGCTGTAAACCGCGGCCACGCCCTGGAAGCGATCGGTGCGCAGGCGCACGCCACCTTCGAGGGTTGTCGAGGTTTCAGGCTTCAGCGTATCGCGGACATAGTTGATATTGGCTTGATTCTGCGAGCTGAAGGGGCCTGCTGTCGCCGCCGAGACGTAGGCGTTCATGTTTTCGCTGTAGGAAGCGAAGACTTCATAGCCGTTATCCAGTTGGTAGACAGCGCCGATTTGCGGCAGGAAGCTGTCCTTGGACTCCAGTTCGGCCTTGATGGTGCCGCCGACCTTCTGGTTGACGGTGTTTTCGACCGTCAGCGACTTGAAGCCAAAGTTGACCTTCAGGGCCTCAGTGGCCTGCCATACGTCCTGGACATAGGCCTGGGTCGTCTTGGTGTTAAAGTCGTATTCCCACTGCGTGAAGAACGGGTTCTTCTGGAAGCCCAGCGAGTCACGGCGCGGGGCAGCCAGGGTTTCACCGTAGAAACGGCGCGCCTGGGTGAAGTCGTTGTCTTCGGTCCAGAAGCCTGCCGATACCTGGTGCGCGCCCAGATCGAAGGTGAGGCCCGCGATCAAACCCGTACGGTTGATGTCGTACTCAGTCGTGCGGATCGAGACAAAGGCGTTGTCGGTCGAAGGGCTGGCCGGGTTGTAGAAGGGCGAGTAGACGACGCCGGGCGACGGCAGGTAGGGCGTGACCCACAGGCCCTGGCCTTCGTTGGCGTGGTTATAGATCTGGGCATTGACCCGGATCATGTCGGTCAGGGCGAAATCGGCTTTCACGCCGCCGATGGTGTCATTACGGACGCCGGCGCCGTAGTAGTAGGCGTCGTCAACGGTCGTGATCTTGCCCGGATAAACCGGCGAAGCCTGGGTCTGATACAGGTTTGCCACCTGATTGGCCAGGGCCCAGTTCGGCTGGAAGTTGTCCCAGTTATAGCCCAGACGTTCGATCATTTCGAACGACATGTCTTGATAGTCCTGTTCACGGCGTTCCGAACGGTTGGCAAAAGCCGAAATTGAACCGTCTTCACCCAGGGGCAGGACCCACTTGGTGTTGATCTGTTGCGCCTTCTGATCGCCGGCACCCTTCCACTTTTCAGCCTTCTGGTCGGCAGCGGAAACGTAGCCACGCAGACCGCCCAGGACGTCGATGCTGCCGGTCTCAAAGCGACCGTAGAGGCGGTGCATCGAGTCGCTGCCGATCGAGGCCGCCAGTTCGCCGCCCAGATCTTTCGACGGGTCGCGCGAGACAAACTTCAAGGTGCCGCCCAGGTTGGACGAGGTGGCGGAATCGACCGAACCGGCGCCTTGCACCAGGTCAATGCGGGCGATGTCTTCGTTGATGATGGCGCGCGAAATGTGCAGGCCGTTGTGGTTGCCGTAGGACATGTCACCCAGGGTGACGCCGTCCAGGGTAAAGCCGGTCTGGTTCTGGTTGAAGCCGCGGATCGAGATGCGGGTCGACCATTCATAGGCACCGAACGGGTCGGCCGACTGGAAGGTGACGCCTGGCAGCTTGTCGAGCACCTTCAAAGGCGAGGTGCCCGGTGCGACTTCGGTCAGGTCCGAGGTGCGCAGCGACTGGGTCTGGCGGCTCTGGCCTTGACCCAGGACGATCACTTCGGTGATCTCTTCGGAAGCGACCGGCGCGGCAGCTTCGTCGGCATAGGCGGCGGTTGAAAGTGTCGCGCTGGCGACGAGGGCCAGGGCGGCGACGGATGTGAACAGGAACGATTTCATAAGTATCCCCTTGGGCGCCGGTGAGGGGGAGGGTGGCGCCATAGGGAAGGCGCCGTAGCGACGGACGATGACGTTTTGAGTAAGGTTTTTGGACAGTTGGGTGTCGAACTCGCAAAGCTTTTATGACCCGCCCGCAAAGCCCTTATTTCGCAGGGGAGCATGGTGTGATCACGATGCCACAGCCAGATTCCTACCAAAAACTTAAAGCGATTTTTATCAAGAAGCGGTTGGGCCGGGGTCTTTTGCAAAAAGGATACATCATGTCTCTGCGCGGCAATCTGAGCGGCAACTTCGGGCTTTGCCGGCGGCCGCCCGCCTGCTGTGTAGCAAAGATTGTAGGGGTCGCCCACCGCATGGCTCTGGGCGTTCGGCGCGGAAATCGACCCGCTAGGTCGATTTCATCAGGTTTGCCGGCCATGCGGCAAACCTGCGCTTCTCACCCCTGCGTTCTGTCCTTACAACGCCACGACCGTTGCCGACCGTTCAACCTCCGTCCGCAGCGGGTTCTTCAGCCCGTACTGGAACGCATCGGCGGTAATTTCGAAGACATCGCCGTCCTGGGTCTTGACGCCGTCAGCGAACGACGCCGTCGCGGTACCAAAACAGTGCACGTGCAGATCGCCCGGCGTGCGGAACAGGTCGTACTTGAAGTGGTGGTACTCCAGGTTGCTAAAGCTGTGGGACATGTTGTCCTCGCCCGAAATAAAGGGCTTTTCCCAGATGACCTCATTGCCACGCCAGATGCGTGACGTGCCCTGGACGTGCTTCGGCAGCTCGCCCGTCAGGATCTCGACACCCAGCGAGGCCGGACGCAGCTTGGAGTGGGCCAGCCATAGATAGTTCTGCTTTTCGACCACGTGGTCGGAGAACTCGTTCGCTAATGCCCAGCCGATGCGATACGGCGTGCCGTCGTCACCGATGATGTAGATGCCGGCCATTTCCGGCTCTTCGCCGCCGTCTTCCGCAAAACTGGGCGAAGTCAAAGGTGCATTTGGTCCGACAAGGGTGGTACCGTTGCCCTTGTAAAACCATTCCGGCTGAACACCCGTTTCGCCGGCGGCCGGTTTGCCGTTCTTCACCCCCATCAGGAACATGCGCATCGAATCGGTCGGAGTCTCGGCCGCCGCAGCCGCCTTGTGCATCTTGTCGCGGCCTTCCGCCGAACCAAGGTGGGTCAGGCCGGTGCCGGTGACGTGCAGGTGCGACGCGTCGGGGTGATCGATCGGGCACAGGACCCGGCCTTGCGACAACGCGACCGCGACGTCGACCGCATCACCGATGCCTTGCTTTTCGACCTGCGCCGCCAGCGAAATGCCCGCTGCAATGGCGGCCCTGGCCAGTTCGTAAGTCGTCGCCACGCCATTGATACTATGCGCGCCATCCTCCGTCGCTGCGATGAGCTGGCGTTCGCCCGAAGAGCTGACGATCTGGATGAGACGCAAGGCCATGGGATACTCCTCTTGAAAACTGGCTTCTTAATAGTCTGACAAATTGGAGATGTAAACCCCGGGGTGCGCCTTGTTAAACACCTCACGAAATGGCATTCCCATATCATGAAGGTCCACGATAAGCGCGCCGATGGACGCGGCGCCGCAGAGGTACTGGACACGTCTCTGCTCCGTCCCGGCGGAAGCATGAGCGAAGCGAACTGGCCGTGGGCGAAAAAAGTGGTGCCGCTTAGGTGACTCGAACACCTGACCCTCGCATTACGAATGTCAGGGTTAAGGCGTGTCCGTTGATTTTCCTAGGTTTATTCTTGTATCGCAAGGATGCTGAAAATCCTTTCAAAACAAGGGAATAATGATAATGTCGTTTCCGGTGGTGTCCGACTGTTTCGGGCGCTCTGGTGTCTATTTGGTGTCTGGAATTTCCGCCAGACACCACGCCAGACACCAAGCGGAGGCGCAAATGCTGAATATCAAAGGCCGCATCGGCAAAGACACTGTCGACGATTTACCGATACCCGAAACCGGAGAGACGCGGCTGTGGGATACGGACTTGACCGGCTTCCTGGTGCGCGTGCGACCATCGGGCCGCAAGGTGTACGCAGTGCGATATCGGATAGGCAAAGAGAACCAGATTTACACCATTGGTGCGCACGGTTCGCCCTGGACACCGGCCAAGGCGCGGAAAAAGGCGCAAGAGGTTCTGGACAATGTGACGGCTGGGCTCGATCCGGCGGCGGAAAAGCTGGCGGAGCGCCACGCCATGACCGTGGCGGACCTGATCAAGGAATATATCGAACGCGGACCGCAAACCAAGGCCAACAAGCGGGCGATATCGTGGTCTTCGGATGCGTCATGCCTTCACCGTCATATCCTGCCCCTGGTCGGCACCAAGGCGGCGGACCGGCTTTCCCATGAAGATGCAGCAAGGGCGATTTATGACATTCGCCACGGCAAGACGGCGGTGGTCGAGAAATCCGACAAGCCAAGGGGCAAGGCTGTCGTGACCGGCGGCGACGGTGTCGCCAGACGGACACGCGCTGTTGCGGCGGCGATGTTCGCGTGGGGTATCAAGCACGGTCTGGTCAAGCAAAACCCCTTCACCGGAATCGACCTGCCTGCCGCACCTGTCAAAGAGCGGTTTCTGAGCCAAGCCGAGGCGGGGGCGTTTCTGGACGCTCTGGCGCGCCTTGAAGCCGAGGGCAGTGTTGACCGTGTGTATGGCGATGCATTGCGTCTGCTGCTGCTGACCGGGGCTCGGAAGTCGGAGATAGCGAACCTGACATGGTCGGAGGTCGACTTTGACCGGCGGTGCCTCGTTCTGCCGCCAGAGCGCACCAAGGCAGGTGGAAAGACGGGTGAACGGCGGATTATGCTGATGCCTGCCGCGCTCGAAATCCTGAGCCGTCGCCATGATGCAAGGGCTGATTATGTCGGAGTCGACGGCAAGCCTTTGGAGCTGCCGCTTGTGTTCCCCAGTCCGCGCACCTTGAACACCACAGGCGGGCCGATTGTTGGGCTGCGGCGCATTTTCGCCAAGGCGTGTCTGGCGGCGGACATCAAGGGCGTTCGTCTACACGACATGCGCCACAGCTTCGCATCTTTCGCCGTTGCGGACGGGGCAAGTCTTTTCCTGGTGTCGAAGCTTTTGGGTCATGCCAACACGCGCACGACGGAACGTTACGCGCACCTGTCTTCTGATCCGTTGCAGGAGGCCGTCGACAAAATTGGCAAACGGCTTTCAGTCACTAATGGGCGGGACCGTTTGAAAGCTATCGTGGGCTAGAATTTCCTCTGGGGAGCGGGCAATGAGTGAATGGAAAATCACGGGTGATAGGCTCTTCGATGTTTCGAGCTTTGCTGAAAATCAGGACTTAGATTTCTATCTGGCATTAAAAGAAGCTTATCCGGAAGAAGATTTCTTGCGATACAGAATGGACGTGTTTGCCTATATGCCGTTGCAAGATGAATTTAAATTGCATGGATTAGATATAAAAGATTTAGTTGGCTGTTTTGATCTTGACGAAAATTGTATTGATCGCTTGTGTATCGCGCTTTTGAAATCAATATCTGAGTACAAGCGCCTTCAGAAAGGGGGCGAAACTCATATCATTTCTAGAAATAAGGTCATACCATTCGCGCTGATAGATTATATAATTGAACTTATACTCAGGGCCACCGAATGGCATAATATTGGAATTGTTAATACATCATTTAACATTCTTATTAGGGAGCGCCTTTCTGGAAAAGACAGCCCTTACAGGCAAGCGGCTGAAAAGAAGCACAAAAAGCATACTGCCATAGTGATTGCCGAACAGCTGATCGATTACGGGAAAAAGCCGACTTTTCGGGAGATTTCCAAGATTATGGGCGTTCAGCCAAGCACCGTTATGAGGTGGTTCCCAGATAACGAATTTGAGACTGAATTAAAAACTTGGATGGCTACTCGATCTATTCGCGATGGAACTTGGAAAAGAAATATGGAAATTATTGCTGAAAGCGAAAAAAGAACGAAACCGTCCACATAGTAGGTGATTGTCCCCACTGTACACATAATGAGTGTCGCTTTTTTGCGGACAGATTAATTTTGCAGACGTTTATTCGTGAGCAACACGGTTTTATGTGCTCAATAGGTATCCGTTCTCGGCTGATGGCGTTTGCCTGTGCCGTGTCATTTACGGAGACTTCCCATGACAGACCTTTGGGACACGCGCAAAACAGCGCAACACCTTGGATTAGCTGAAATCACCTTGCGGCGCTGGCGGCTGACTGGCGGCGGACCTGCCTACATAAAACTTGGACGAAAGAGTGTCAGATATGACCCGGCGTGCGTCGCCGACTTCCTGGCCAGCCGAGTACGTGACAACACCTCTCAAGGGGTTGGCGCGTGATGGATCAGCACATCGCAAAGGGGCCGTTCGGGCAAAATGAAAGGGGCTTGCGCCAACAAGCCCCCAACTCGATACATGAACCCCATAAAGCAAAATCAAAGCCGTTTATCAAGGTGAAACGGCGCGACGGCAGCGTCACCACGGCACGCGGACGGGAAGCGCAAACCCTGGCGCACTTGATCGAGGCCGGACCGGCGGGCGATACCTCTCTGGGGTTCTCGAACGCCAAATGGGCGCGGCGCACAAGCGGCTATGTCTTCGACCTTCGTAAGCTGGGCTTCGATATCCAGACGCATATGGAACAGGTCGAGGTCGACACGCGTGTGGCGCGGTATGTCCTGGCGGTCGACTTCGACGTTCTCGAAACCGGCGGAATACAGAGCTCGGGAGGCGCGTCATGAGCCGTCATGTCAGTCGTGCGATGCGGTGGCTCGCCAGTGCCATGCAGTCGAGGAACGCGCGTGAGAGACGGGCGGACCTTGTCACAGCCAAGCGCCATCTGGAACGCGCCATCAAAGAGACGGAGGCGCGCACATGACCGTCACGCATAGAATCGGCGCTGTCGTCGTGGGGGAGGGCGAAGAAGTTCGCCTTGCCTTCCAGACTGTGAAAGCCGGCGATGTCGTCGACCTTCGCCACTATGGCACCTTCGGCGCGGCCAAGACCTACATGGCCACCGGGAAAGGGGTTACGGTCACGGTCGGCAAAATCCCCGACCTGATCCGGTTGTTACAGGAAGCCGAGGCCAAGGCGCACGACCTGGGCCTGCTGACCGGTAGCACGGGTTAGGACACGCATGGCCAAGCACAACAAAAAGGGGCGCTCTAAAGGCGTCCCGTCCTTCGTCATGCTGAGACACGACATTCTGCAGTCAGAGGCTTGGCGGGAACTTGGGGCATCGGCAAGGGTTGTCCTGATCCAGCTTATGAGCCGCTACAGAGGCCAGAATAATGGCACCCTGGGGGCATCGGTCGACGCGCTGGCGGATGAATGCCGATTGGCGCCGAACACGGTATCGGCGGCGCTGCGGCGGCTGATCGAGGTCGGCTTCATTGAGCGGACGCGTGAGGCAAGCTTTGGATGCAAGATGCGGTTGGCGGCGGAATATCGCCTCACCTGGATCAAATGCGACAAGACCGGCAAGGCACCTTCAAACGGTTTCAAGCTGTGGCGTTCGGGTAGAGCGGCGAACACAGACACGGTCACCGGCGGCGATGCGGTTGAACCATCCGTGTCCCCTTTGGAAGTGAGGGCCTATGGCTAGATTCTATATGTACCCCATGGATTGCGACCGTGGCCAGTCCCTGCACCTGGTCGACGGTGGTGTGGATTGAGGCCGTGGGGCTCTAAAATAGGGCGATTTAGAGGGAACGGTGGCGTCAATTGCGACCGTTCACACCACCGATTGCGACCGTGTTTTGAATTTTGAAGGCGTACTGAAAGGAAATTGACCGTGACGAAGTCGAAGAAGGTGGCGACTGTCGCCAAACCAAAAGCGGTGGATGTGGAGGCGGCGCACGCGGCATTGTCCAAGCCGCACCAGAAGCTTGTGACGAATCTGTCGGACAAGGTTCTGTCGAAGGGGCCACGGGTGAAGTTTTCCGCGACGGCCAAGCCTGGTGGCGGTGTCGCAGTGGCATCGGACATGGCCAACTCGGTCTTTGACGGGCTGGTGCTGTGCGACGCATTGGGCACCCGGTCTGAAGCCTACGCTGAACGCTTACTCACGCAATTGCGAGACGTAGGGTCGGAAATCAAGAATGACAGCAACAAGGCGGCGGGCCTGCCGGAAGGGCTCGGGTTCATGCAGGGCGTGGCACCTCAGAACGAAATCGAAGGTGCGCTGGCGACGCAGATGTTCGCCGTTCACTGCCTGATGATGAGTTCGGCGCGACGGGTGGAATCGACGGAGCGGATGGACGTAGCCAAGCTGTGGCTGGATCAGGTCAACCGGCTGGGGCGCACCTTCACGGCGCAGGTCGAGGCGCTACAGAAAATGCGTGGCGGCGGTCGGCAGTTGGTCGAGGTCAAGCACACCCATATTGATGCAAGGAACAGTCAGAATGTCATCGCCGATACCGTCAAGACCGGGGGAGGGGAGCGACCTCAAAACCCTGGTCAACCCCATGCACAAGGCCTGGAATATCAGCCGGGCGCACCTGTCGAGGCGATGCGGGGCGAAGACGCGGTCCGGGAAGCCGTGCCAGTCGCCAGCGGTGTCCGGGAAGGCTAGATGCCGGATGCACGGCGGGAAGAGTCCTGGTGCACCTGTCGGGCGCGCGAACGGGCGCTATCGGCACGGGATTTATACCAAGGCGTGTCAGGACGATTTGCGACGGATCCGGGAGATTGTTCGGGAGTTCAATGAGTCATAATGCAGTCAACCTTCCCCTCAAAGGTTTGACGTTTGAAGAGCAGTGATGGGCTGTTTGATCCGTGGTTCGATCAATGACTACGGCATCAGGCCACGCGCTGGGGCTCTCCTATCGACACAACGACTGCGCCGGTCGAACGCGCGGCTGTCGCGTTCACGATCAAGCCCGCTGCTGCGACCTATAACCTGACCTACAAGTTCGGCGACGGCACGGCAGACCAGACGGCGAACGGCATCGTAATTGGTGCCGGTGGCTACGAAATCCCCGTGCTAAACGGGCGTTTCGTCACCGACATCATCGGGGTGGCGGCTTAACCGTCTTCAATGCCCTTTGTGGCGTGATACGCGCCGCTGATAAGCACGAGCCGGTTACGAAGTTCCATGAACCGGTCGTGGTTATCGGTGTAGTGCGGATCGGAGAGGGCGGCTTTTGCCTCCCCATCGGTCATGTCTCGGGGGCTCTTCTTTTCCATACCCGGAGTCTAGTCCTCAACCCGGCGCTGAATCAACCTGATTTATAGCGCGCGGCAAACTCAACCGATTGTAAGTGTAAATACGCCACACAGCCGCTCCCTGACAAGGGCGGTCTTTCCCATGCCTTGGAGGGCAAACATGAAGTGCATTTGCTGATCGAAGTTTCCATCAACGTCCTTCGTGTCGGCTCATGGAATATGCCCTTGCTGGGGACGTAGGATTTTTTCGCCGTGGTGTCTATTTGGTGTCTGGCGTCCTGCCGAGACGCGCACGCCATGGCCGGCGCTGCGCAAGATTTTGAATATATTGGTAAAAAGTGGTGCCGCTTAGGTGACTCGAACACCTGACCCTCGCATTACGAATGCGATGCTCTACCGGCTGAGCTAAAGCGGCCCGGAACCTTGGGCAGGGCAGACGAAGGCCCCGCAGGCAGGCCGGTGTCATTACACATAACCGCTTGCCTTGCCAAGCGCTTTGTAACGCCCTGCCAGGGATAATTTACTTGCTCTTCGGCGCCCTGGCGCGGCCGCGGGCGGGTTTGGGCTTTGCCTCTTCAAGCGGTTCGTCATCCAGGTCCTGGCCCGTGATCGCCGCATCATACTGACCGACATCGTCCGGTATGTGGCCCGGTTCGGTACGAACCGACGAAGATCGCGACGAACCCTTGATGAAGGGCATGGACGGCACATATCGCGTCGGCATGTCCGGGATCTCGGGAAGGCCCTTATCGCCACGTTCATAGCGTGGATGCGACAGCGCCGCGGTCTCGGCAAAGGTCAGGATAACGTCGCTCCAGTCCGAAGCCGAATAGGTAAAGGCATTGCCCTCGGCGTCGATATCGGACCAGTCGGCCTCGCCCCGGACGCCGGACGCCTTGGCGATCCACACCCGCGCTGTGTCGTAGTCGCCCAGGCCCTGGGCGCCCCGAGCGATGACCCCGCACAGCCGCTTGGTCAGGTTGGCCTCCGCGCTGTCATCTTCAAGCGCCGCCAGTGCGGTGGAAATCTCCGCCTTGGTGTTGGTCAGCAGGGCGCGTTCGACCTGTAACAGGCGGCTTTCGCGATGCTTGGCATTGCGATCGGCCAGGCCCTGAAGCCGGCGGGCGCGTTCCTTCGGCGTCTCGTCCGAGACGAGATCGCGATAGGCCAGCCACAATGCCGGGTGCGGACGGGCGGCCCAGGCGGCCTCGAGCACATCCTCGGCGCGGCCAGCCTTGTTGGCCTTCTTCAGCAGGCGCGCAGCGATTATGGCGGCGGGCGTGAACTGCGGCTGCAGTTTGGCGGCGCGCTGGGCGTAGTCGAGGGCCTGGTCGCGCATTTGGGCGTCGTCCGAGGTCTCCAGCCGGGCGGCCGAGGCCGCCATCAGCGACGCCTTGGCGCGCTCGGAGAAGATGGGCGAAATCAGCTTGCGAGTCAGGGCGCCTTCGATCAGGTCCAGGGCCTCGGCCCATTCGCCGGCCTCGAGCCGGGCTTCGAACAGGGTCTCAAAAGACCACATGCCGGGGCGCGGCTGGTTGTAGGCCTCGGCCGCCAGCTTGACGGCTTCGGCCTTGTCGCCCTGGCGGGCAGCCAACTGCATCAGGCCGCGCAGGCCAGCCAGTTTCAGCTCCGGCACGCTGACCATGGCGGAATAGGCGGATTTGGTTGCCGCGGCATCGCCGGACTCTTCAGCCGCCATGGCGGTGAGGATGCGGACCAGGATTGTGTTGTCGCTGAGGTCCAGTGCCTTGATGGCGTGACGACGGGCCTCGGAGCCGTCGCCGGTGGCGACAGCCATAAAGCCACGGGTGATGGCGTCTTCGCCCTGGCGACGGCGTTGCTCGGCACGTGCCCGTTCGGCGCGCTGGGGCGAGCGCGCCAGCCACAGGGCGAGGTTCCAGAACGCAACAGCGCAGAAGGCCATAATGCCGATGAGGATCACCGCCGCCGTCGCCGGAATGTCGATCCGGTAGTTCATCCAGCTCAGCGAAGCCAGTCCTGGATCGCCGATCAGCCCGATGGCCAGGACGATCAGGGTGGTAATGGTCAGCAGGATCAGAAGCGAACGGATCACAGCACAGCTCCGGTCTCCGCCGACGCCGCCGCTTCGCCGCCTTGGCTCAGCCGGGCCAGGGTGGTCTCGGTCAGGCGGTGAATGGCGTCGTCGACGCTGAGCCGCGCCTGGGCCTTGTCCAGCCAGGGTTTCAGCGACGGCTGCGCCGGCGCCGGCAAGCGGTTCACGAAGGCGACGGCGCCGCGCAAATCGCCGGCATTCAGCCGTGACTCGGCGCTGTGCAGCAGACCATCCGGCCCCTGGTCTTCGCCATCGGTACGCCGGACGGAAATGTTGAGCATCTGACCGATACGTTCCAGCACGCCATTCTTGTTGGCGGCCGAAGCGGCGGCGATATGGGCCTTGGCGGCATATTGGGGAAATTCGATAGCCAGCGAAACCTCGCTCGGGACACCCTTTTCGGCGTGGGGCCGCAGCAGGGCAATGAGGGCCGGGTCGTCAATGCTTCTCTCGACCACGCCCAGTTGCGCGAGGAAGGGGCCGTCGTTACGCGCAGCCTGCTGCAGCGCGGCGGCAGCATTGGCCGCGGCGGCGGCGCGGGCCAGGGCGCGCTGATTGGCTTCGACGCGATCGAGGCGCGCCGAAATCTGTGCCAGGGCATTGGGATCGGTATAGGCGGACGTGCCCGGCGTGACCGGAATGGCGGATACGCTCTGGCCCTGTTGCAGGGCGGCGATCTGGCTGCGCAGACGAGCGATCTCGGCATCCTTGTTGTCGGCGGGCACCGGCGCAGTGGCGGATGAAGCCGAGGTGGCGGCCAGGCGCGCGGCGCTGGAGGCATCGCGCTGCGAGCTCCAAATGAATGCAACGATGACGGCTATCAGCATCAGCACAAATGGCACGGCGAACAGAAGAGCGATTCGCGTCACCTTGGCGGCTTCGCGACGGTGATCGCGCAGCGCGGCATCTTCGGCGTCGTGATCGACCGTCAGCGGATCGGTGGTATCGTTCATGATGTTCGTTCCGGATTAGTCGAGCTGTTTTAGCATGGAAGCCTCATCAGGGAACGGCGAAATGCGCCGGATAAGCCGTGAGGGATCAATATTTTTTTCGCCTTCGTTTAGCGCGTGTTCGAGCCCATGCCAGGCGCTGTCCGAGATGCAGACGAAGCACAGTCGATCGAGGTCGAAGCGGTCGCGATGGGCTTTCAGCATGGCTCCGATAACGCGTCCCGCCTTCGCGGAATGCACCAGGACATGGGTCATGCGCGCCATGTCGGTGGGCAGGAGCACGGGCATGACCGGGCGCGTTTCGTAGACGGCGGCTTCACTCACCGGGAAACCGGCCTTGCGAAGTTCGCCGGCCAGGTCGCCGGCCGGTTCCCTGGGCGCCGCGTAAAACAGTCGGCTGTGTCGATCCGCGGTGGCGATGATCAGTTTGGCCAGGGCGTCGGTATCGCCGTCGGCGGCAACGACGTTCTGGTACCTGGCGGTACGGGCGGCTTCGGCGGTGGCTTCGCCGACACACCAGGCGGTGATCGAGCGGCGGCCGACAATGGCGCTGAAGGCGGCCAGACCATTGCGAGACGTCAGGATGACGGCGTCGAAGCTGTGCGGATCGATGATGGGTTTGAGGGGAACGACCCTGAGCACCGGCGCCAGGATCGCTTCACCGCCCCGCGCCTGGACGGCCCTGGCCGTGCTCTTGGCGCCATCGGGGGTGCGGGTGATCCAGACGACCGGTCGGGTCATGCGGTGGCACCCCAGAGTCTGATACCTTCCCGCGCCCTTTGCGTGGGGAGGGGACCATTTCGCTCCGCTTAACTGCGTTCGCTACGCTGATGGTCCCCTCCCCACGCAGAGGGCGCGGGGTGGTGTAAGAGACAGAAAACTGGCGCTCTCGTGGATCATGCGCTAGCTCACGATCAGTTCTGAGCCGGCCTCGGCCTTGATGTCATGGCCCAGCTTCATGCCGAGGTCGCGCGCCGTCTGCTTCGTCGGGTTGGACAGACTCTCTCGCCTTTGCCAGCGTTTGGAACCGTCACGACTTAGCGCTTCGACAAAAAGATCCAGTTGGCCGTTCTGCAAGGTCGCATAGGCGCCGACCGCCGTGCGGCACGACGCTTCCAGCGCCTCCAGCGCGCCGCGCTCGGCCTGGACCCGCAGAAAGGTCGTGACATCATGCACCCTGGCCATCCACGCCGCGCCCAGATCCTCGCTCCGGCACTGGATTGCCAGAGCCCCCTGACCCGGAGCAGACGCAAACTGAGAGGCATCGATGAAGGACCGGATATGGTGGGAAAACCCGAGCCGGTTCAGCCCGGCCGCCGCGAGCAGCAAAGCATCTGTTTCGCCGGCCGCAAGCTTGGCCAGGCGGGTATCAACATTGCCACGCACCATGACGATCTCAAGGTCCGGCCGTTGCGCCAGGGCCTGGGCCTGGCGGCGCATGCTGGCCGTCCCCAAACGCGCGCCCTGGGGCAGGTCGGCGATGGACTCGTACCGTGGCGCCAGGAAAGCGTCGCGCGGGTCTTCGCGCACCGGAATAGCGCACAGGCTGAGACCCGGCACCTCCGCAGCCGGCATGTCTTTCAGCGAATGGACCGCTACATCGATGTCGCCACGCAGCAAGGCGTCCTCGATCTCCTTGGTGAACAGCGCCTTGCCGCCGGCCTCGATCAGTCGCCGGTCCTGAATACGGTCGCCCTGAGTGGTGATGACGGTGAGCGGCGCCACCTCGTCGGCCCGGCCGGCGTCTTCGCCCAGAGCTGTGACGATTCGGCGCTGAACCCATCCACATTGGGTGAGGGCCAGTTTCGAACCGCGGGTACCGATCTTCAGAGTCGTCATGACTCTGATCTAGCATTTTCTTATGCTGGTTCAATGCAAAAGACTTGACGCCCGGGTTGAGGGCAGCATCTAGGGGCCTATGAGCGAAACCCTTACCGTGCTGGGCATCGAATCGAGCTGCGACGAAACCGCCGTGGCCGTCGTGCGCCGGTCTGCCGCGGGCGTCGAGGTCCTGTCGAGCGTCATCCATTCCCAGGTGGTCAAGCATGCTGAATATGGCGGTGTCGTGCCGGAGATCGCTGCGCGGTCGCACGTCGAAACCATCGACGACCTGGCGCAACGCGCCCTGGCCGAAGCTGGCTATCCGGCGATTGATGTCGTCGCCGCGACCGCAGGGCCTGGTTTGATCGGGGGGGTCATGGTCGGGCTGTCATTCGCCAAGGGCTTTGCCTTCGCCCGTGGCCTGCCGCTGATGGCGGTCAATCACCTCGAAGGCCACGCCCTGTCGGCGCGGCTGACCGAAGATGTGCCTTTTCCGTTTCTTCTGCTGCTGGTCTCCGGTGGCCATTGCCAACTGCTGAGCGTGCGCGGCGTTGGCGACTACGAGCGACTGGGCACCACGATCGACGATGCCGCCGGCGAAGCCTTCGACAAGATCGCCAAGGTGCTGGGCCTGGGTTATCCTGGCGGTCCAGCGCTGGAAAAAGCTGCCCTCAGCGGAAATCCGGACCGGTTTACCCTGCCACGCGCCCTGCTGGGTCGCAAGGACTGCGACTTCTCTTTCTCGGGTTTGAAGACGGCGGCGGCGACCCTGGCCTATGAACACGTCAAGACTGAACAGGACCGCGCCGACCTGTGCGCCTGCGTCCAGGCGGCCATTGCGCGCCAGTTGGTTGAACGCTCCGGCCGGGCGATGACGCTGTTCAAAGCACACACCTGCGTGGCAGGTAACGAAAATGTGCCCGCGTTCGTAGTCGCCGGCGGCGTGGCCGCCAATGCTACGATTAGGCGCGAATTGCAGGCCCTGGCCGGGCGCAACGGCTTTCGCTTCTTGGCGCCGCCACTGAAATACTGCACCGACAATGCAGCGATGATCGCCCTGGCAGGCCTTGAACATTACGCCAAGCTTTGCAAGATGGGCCTGAAGGAACGGGAGTCGCTGATCGCCGAGGGACTGGCGGCGTTGGCGCGTCCGCGCTGGCCGCTCGACGAGGTTCGGGCGCTGGCCGACCCGATCCATAAGAAACAGGGGCGCAAGGGAGCCAAGTCTTGAGTGAGCGGTTCAAACGTGTGGGCGTCATCGGCGCCGGGGCGTGGGGCACAGCCCTGGCCCAGGTGGCGACCTTTGCCGGTCACAAGGTGACCCTGCAGGCGCGTGAGCCAGAGGTGGTGCAAAGCATCCGCGCCGACCAGCAAAACGCCATCTACCTCAAGGATGTGGAGCTTTCGCCCGACATCCGCGCCACAGGTGATCTGGCAGAACTGGCCGACTGCGACCTGATCCTGGCGGTTCCGCCGGCTCAGCACATGCGCGCGGCCCTGACCGCTTTCGCCCCCTTTGCCCGCGATGACGTCGCCATCGTGTTGTGCTCCAAGGGTATCGAGCGCGGCACCGACGCTCTGATGAATGAGATCCTGCGCGACGTCCTGCCCCACGCGCGCGGCGCCGTCCTGGCCGGACCCAGCTTTGCCGCCGAAGTGGCGCGCGGCCTGCCGGCGGCCGTTACCGTGGCCTGCGATGACGCCCCGCTGTGCGCCCGCATTGCCGCCAGCCTCGCCGGACCGACGTTTCGGCCCTATAAATCGAACGATATGATCGGTGCAGAGGCCGGCGGGGCGCTGAAGAACGTCCTGGCGATTGCCTGCGGTATTTCCGAAGGCAAGGGGCTGGGGCGCAATGCCCATGCCGCGCTGATTACCCGCGGTTTCGCCGAAATGTCACGTCTCGCCGTCGCCATGGGCGGGCAGTTCGAGACCATGGTCGGGCTATGCGGTCTGGGTGACCTGGTGCTGACCTGCTCGTCCAGCCAGTCACGCAACATGAGCGTCGGTATGGCCCTGGGTCAGGGCATGACGCTTGAGGAAGCCCTGGCCGGTAAGGTATCTGTCGCCGAGGGCGTCCAGTCGGCGCCGGCGGCGGTCGATCTCGGCCGCAAGTTCGATGTCGAACTGCCCCTGTGCCAGGCCGTTAATTCGGTACTTCAGGGCGAGATGGATGTGCGCACCGCCATCGATGCCCTGCTATCGCGGCCGCTCAAGGTCGAACGGGCATGAGGGCCGCGGCGCTGGTCGTGGGTTTGTCGTTGTTGGCGGGGCCGGTCATGGCTCAGGACGACGGCCCGCCGACCCCGTTCATCACTGTCGACCAATTTGGCTACCTGCCGGATGCCCGCAAGATTGCTGTCATTCGCGACCCGGAAACTGGCTTCGACGCCGAGTGGGATTTTACCCCTGGCGCCGTCTATCAGGTCATCGATACGGCCTCGGGCGCTGTCGTCCACGAAGGCAAGCCCGCGCCCTGGAACTCTGGCGCCGTCGATCCGTCATCGGGTGACCGGGCGTGGCATTTCGACTTTTCACCGGTAACCGCGCCCGGCAAGTATCTCATTCGCGACAAACAGGCGGCCTACGATTCCCACAGCTTTGAAATTTCGTCCTCGGTCTACCGGCCGGTCCTGGTCGCCGCCACGCGGGTCTTTTACTACCAGCGCGCCGGCCTTGCCAAGGTGGCCCGCTTTGCCGGTGACGGCTGGGCCGACGGCGCGTCGCACACCCAGGACGCCAGGGCGAGACTGTATAGCGCCAAAAATGACGCGACCACGGAGCGCGACCTGTCGGGCGGCTGGTACGATGCCGGTGACTACAACAAATATACCAGTTGGACGGCGGACTATGTTGTCGGTCTGCTGGCGGCCTATGCCGAGAATCCGGCTGTGTGGACCGACGACTTCAACATCCCGGAATCCGGCAACGGTGTCCCCGACCTGCTGGACGAGGTGAAGTACGGCACCGACTGGCTGACGCGCATGCAGAACCCCGATGGCGGCGTGCTGTCGATCGTCGCCCTGTCGCATGCCTCGCCGCCCTCGGCTGCCACAGGACCCAGCCTGTATGGCCCGGCCACGACCTCGGCGTCCTACGGGACGGCGGCGGCCTTTGCCCGCGCTGCCAAGGTCTATGGCGGAGACCCGCGCTTTGCGTCTTATGCGGCCGACCTGAAGCAGCGGGCGGTCAAGGCGTGGGCGTGGGCCCGTGCCAACCCCAAGGCGACCTTCTACAATAACGACGCCCGCGACAACTCCGAAGGCGTCGGCGCCGGCCAGCAGGAGACCGACGACCATAGCCGCGCCATGAAGGCGCTGGCGGCGGCCATCTACCTGTTCGACCTGACGGGGGAAGCGGTCTATCGCGACTATGTCGACGCCCATTATCGCGACGCCCAATTGTTCGCGCATGCGATTAATCTCGACTTTCGCTACACCGAGCATGCCCCGTTGCTTGACTACGCCATGGCGCCGGGAGCGACACCGAAAGTGGCCAGGGATATCAGGGACGCGTGGGTAAGTGGTTTCGAGGGTGGTGTAGGCTGGGCATCGCAGGGCGTCGATCCGTACAATGCCTATGTTACCGCCTATACCTGGGGCAGCAGTGCCACCAAGGGCAATCACGGCAGCCTGTTCGGTGATCTGGCGCGCTATGGGTTGTCGGACCATCCGGTGCAACAGTCGCGCGATGCCGCCGCCGGCTATCTGCACTACCTGCACGGCGTCAACCCGCTCGGTAAGGTCTACCTGTCGAACATGGGAGCTTTGGGCGCTGAAAACTCCGTCGACCGCTTCTACCATTCGTGGTTTGCGCCGGGCACGTCGTGGGACAGCGTCAAGGAGTCGAAGTACGGCCCGGCGCCAGGCTTTGTTGTCGGTGGCGCCAACCCGTCCTACGGCTGGGACTCGCGCTGTCCTGGGGTCAGCCCGCAATGCGGTAAGGCGCCGTTGTCACCGCCCTACGGCCAGCCGGACCAGAAGGCCTACGCCGATTTCAACACGTCTTGGCCGATCAATTCGTGGGAAGTGACCGAGAACTCCAACGCCTACCAAGTCGCCTATCTGAGGCTGCTCGTCCGGTTTGTGGGCGCAGACTACAGCGCAATCCGATAAAGTGGACGCCACCGCACGGGCGCTCCCGTTTTCGGAAAAATTGCGCGACAAAGCAAAAACCTAAAACCTACGCAATCCGATAAAGTGGACGCCACTTTATCGGATTGCGCTCCAGAGCGAGATGGCGTTTCTAACTAAAGCCATTCCGCTCTAGGCGGATGTCCCGGCAGGGCGGCGCAGGACGATCGTCAGAAGGCTCATCGAGACGGTGAAGCCCGCGGTCATCCACAAGACGGATTGCCCGCCCACGACGACAGCGGCCAGCAGGATGGCGAAGGCCCACATCAAGCCATGCAGGATGTGCAGCACGGAATGATGGCTTCGCGCGCCGGTCGGGCTGCCGCGTTTCAGGTGCATGATGGCCGCCAGCAGCGCGACGGCGAAGGCGCCCAGCGCGGTCGCCGAAGCCAGGGGTATGCGGATATCCTGCGTCGCCAACAGCCACACGGCCAAGCTGGCCAGGCCGCCCAGGACCAATATCCAGCCGGCGACCCGCGAAGCCGTCTGCGGTTCGCTCCTCGGCAGGACATTGCCGGCACCAATCATCAGTATACTGAATATACTGCCGATGTATTGCGCAGCGGTCGCGGTTTCCATCAGGCCTGTCATCTTGGCGACGGCGATCGCCAGGATCAGCGCCACCAGGACGATGAGGGCGACGACGGAAAACAGGGCGGGCTTTGCGGGGGTCGTGGGATCTGTCATGGGAGAATCTCCGTTCAGTCTGGTGATGAATCCGGCTTGCTTACGGTGTGCAACTGCCAGCCGAAGGCCTGGGCAAAACCCAGCATGGCCTCTTCGAGAACCGACATCTGCAGGTGATAGATGACGCTCTGGGCCTGTTTTTCCGAGGCGATCAGACCCGCCTCACGCAGGACGGCAAAATGCGCCGACATTGTGGGTTTGGAGACCTGAAAGGCCGCCGCCAGGTCTCCGGCCGACATCGGCCTTTGGCGCAGCATTTCGAGAACGCGTCGGCGGGTCGGATCGGAAAGGGCTTTGAAAATCAGGCTCATAAATTTGTATTTAGCTAAATATCGAAATAGAGTCAAGCGCGATGTTTTTGGCGGAAATGTTTCTTTCTCACCCTCCCCTTGTGCGGCGAGCGCAGTCGGTTCTTATACCAAGCCTCATAAAGAATGACGCTCGGTATTCGCATTTTTCAGCTCAAGCGCCGCATGGCTCCTCGCGTAAGCTCGGGCGGGCAGTCGCCCTTGCCAATCCACGATGAGTCAAGGTCATCGTGGATTGGTATTTGAGCGCAATCCGATAAAGTGTGACGCACCCGCACGGGCGCTCCCGTTTTCGGATAAACTGCGCGACAAAACAAAAAAGCAGAGCGTGGTTTTGGGTCTATCAACACACGTCCCGCTCTGGTCGTGCCCGACACTACGGTAAGGTTTACCCAAATGGTTTCCCAAAATTTTGCGGCGCGGCATTTCGTAGCGCGCCGAACAATCAGGGAAAGGGCGGCGAGAGAAAATCGCCGCCCAAAATTCTGGTTAATTCAACTTCAGCTTAGCGAGTTCGTAGTCCGACAAAGTGTGAAGCACCTCTCGGACAAACTGCGCGACAAAACATAAACTGAGAGCGGAGTTTTGATTCCATCAAAACGCAACCCGCTCTAGATTACCGCTTCGCGGACCATCTCGTCTTCGTCCTCGTCGTCTTCCTCGTCCTCTTCGCCGCCCATGTCCATGTCGACGCATTCGAGGATTTCGATCGTCCCGCCGGTGATGAGATGGGGGTGGCCGTCGCTCAAAGTCCGGGCCTCATCGAGGTCGGCGGCGATGATGATCGAATAGCCGGTGGCCTGGCTCATGACGCTGCCGCCGACCGAAGTCCGGTCCGCCAGGGGCGCACCGCCGTCGATGATCTTGTCGCCCAGCTTGTCGAAATAGGCCGTCCAGGCGTCCATGGTAGCTTCGATCTCTTCAGGCGCCGTCGGCTCGGAGCCGCCAAAATACAGGAACAGGTAGCGATTCATGGTGTGACCTCTGTTGTTTTCGGGCAGCCGGGCTTCAAGTGATGGGAGAGTCTCGGCTGCGGGGATTCGCCCGTCACGTGTGGGCGAATCCCGCTTAGGCGCGGTCCATGACACTCTTGTGCCAGTTCCGTGACAGGAGACTCACATTGGCGTGACATGCCACGTCTTCAGGTGTGGCGGCAACTTCAATACTGCGGCCGGAACATCGCCCCTATGACGTTCATGTAGTCGTCGGTCCAGGCCTTGACCTTACCCGGGCTGCGGCCTTCCCAGCGCGGATCGGCAAGGAAGGGGGCCAGGGCCCGGTCGCTCTTGCCCGCCACGACGACGATCGAGGCCGTGCGGATCCGGCTGTCTTTGGCCGCCGCCGGACTGACCTGAGTGAGGGATACGCCACCTGCCTGAAGCACCGCCGCAATGACGGGGCTGCGCAGTTCCAGGTGCCGGTTGCTGAGATGGAAAACCACCACCCCGTCGTCGCTCAGCTTGGACAGGTACATGGCGATTGCCTCGGCGGTCAGCAGATGCGCCGGCACGGCGTCGGATGTAAAGGCATCGACCAGCAGCAGGTCCAACTCACCTTGCGGCAAAGGCGCCAGGGTCAACCGGGCATCGCCGGTGCGGAAGTCGACCGGGCCCTGGGCGCAATGCGAGATAAAGGTAAAGCGTTCCGGATTGCGCGCGAGGCGCATCACTTCGGGGTCGATCTCATAGAAGGTCAGGCGATCGCCTGGCCGGACATAGGTGGCAACCGTACCGACGCCCAGGCCCACGGTCGCCAGCTCCAGCGACGGACTGCGAGCCTGCTGCAGGGTAAAGGTCTGGCCGATCGCCGCTTTCGGTCCGTAATAGGTGAGGGCCTGGCATTGCGTCCCGGCCAGCCGGCGTTGGGCGCCGTGCAGGGTTGTGCCATGAATCATTTCGCGGATGGGCCCCAGCGTCGGGTCTTCAACATCCGACACGCGGATGACGCCGAAAAAATTGCGATCGGTTTCGATCAGGTTGCCCGGATGGTTGAATACCTGCAATGCCATGGACACCAGGACGGCGATGAGCGCCATCAGCAGTCCGCGATGGTGCAAGGCGATGATTGAGACGATGGCGATGGCGAAAAAGGTTTTGGCGAGAGCGCTGCCCAGCTCCTCGGAAACCGTTACAAAACCGAGACCTGCCATGGCCAGCGCGGCGACGATCCCTGTCGTCAGCCAGATGACGTCGCGACGGACCCAGCCATCCCCCCACGGCCGGGCGGCGCACGCTACCGCCAGGATCAGAATGTACTCGAAAATGGTGTCAAACAGCACCGGGGCGACGAAGGCGTTGAAGCCGCCGCCGATCACACCACCCAGGGACAGGCAGAGATAGTAGAGGGTGAGGTGACCCGGCGCCGGCCGGGCCTGGGCCAGGGCGGTGTGGCACACCCATGCCGTCAGGAAGAAACACAAAAGGTGGACGAACAGGTGGAGCAGGATGCTGCTGGTCTGCAGCGGCAGCAGGTACAGGCATACGCCAAGCCCGAGGGCCTGGGCCAGCAGGAGATATTTGCGGCTGATGATCTGGCGGCTGGAAAAGGCAAGGATGAACGTCACAAGGTAGAGGGCCAGCGGGATTACCCAAAGGAAGGG
Source organism: Asticcacaulis sp. AC402 (assembly GCF_000495835.1). GTDB lineage: Bacteria > Pseudomonadota > Alphaproteobacteria > Caulobacterales > Caulobacteraceae > Asticcacaulis. Next base: position 23,756 of record NZ_AWGC01000012.1, on the reverse strand, counting down.
GGCGGTGGCGACGTCGGTCGAAAGATAGGTGGTGACGCCAATCATCAGGCTGGACGGAATGGCGGCCAGCGCCACCCACTTGGCCATGGTCAGCAGGTCCGGGCGCGGCGTGGCGGCATCGTGTTCGGCCGCTGCAGTGCGGGCCTTCTGGGTGAGGCCCAGCAGGATGATCATGGCGGCCAGGACGCCGTAGCCGAGGCTCCAGCCCAGGCGTTGATGCGTCAACAGGGTCAGGGGCTCGACGAGGATCGGATAGGCCAGCAGCGACAGCAGGCTCCCCAGGTTGGAAGCGGCATAGAGGTTGTAGGGCTCCGGTGCTTTTCCGGTGGTCGGATCGAGCGCAGCGGTGCGGGCGAACCAGGCCTGGACCAGAGGGGCGGTGGCCGACAGGACGGCGAAAGGCGCGCCGATCGACAGGGTCAGCACGCCCAAAAGCCACAGGATAGGCTGCTCCGGATTGGGTGCCCCCAGCACGCCGGACACATGCAGCGGCAGGGTCAGCCCGGCCAGGGCCAGCATGATACCGTGGACCAGGACCTGGGTCTTGAAGCCCTTGAGCTTTTGCAGCAGGTGGGCGTAGCCGTAGCCGGCCAGCAGGGCGGCCTGGAAGAAGGCCATGGAGGTGTTCCACACGGCCGGCGCGCCCCCCAGCATCGGTAGCAGCAGCTTGCCGACCATGGGCTGGACGAAGAAGACGAGGAAGGCGGAGGTGAAAACGGTAACGACAAACAGCGCCGGTGGGCGCGACAGGACGGGCACGGCAGGCGCCGTCGCGGAGCTGGACATGGGGTTCCCTCGTGTCAACCAGATGACGCAGACTTAAGGTGTTATGCTTAATAGGTGTTTATAGCGGGAAGATTGAACGACATTAGGCTGCTGTGAGTTTTTTCACCTTTTTGCCGGCAGGAGAGGCAGGGCCTCCGCGTTTTGGCCAGGTTCCGGTCGAGCCCGACAGGGACCTTGCCTGGGCCACTACTGTGGTGAAGCAAGTGATTGAAAACTGGCAGTCTTTCCTGTAGTGACCGTCAGCCTGGCTCGCGATGCGCTTGGCTGACAGGGATGCGGGTAGAGGGGGTTGCTTCGCCAAATGCGCTCAGTGTTCATTGCGAAGCGTGTTCAAATGCTTTTGTACAACACTCACCAAAACATGTTTGTGCCCTTGAAATTCTCGCGTGTCGAAAATATCTGATGCGTCGGGTCTAAATTCAGAGCGCAATCCGATAAGGTGTGCAGCACTTTGCGGAAAAATTGCGTGACAAAACAAAAACTTAGGGTGGGGTTTTGATTCGATCAAAACGCATCCCGCTCTAGCGAGGCATGCCATGACAACGACCGTAGACGCTTCCAAATCCGAACAGCATGCATTTGAAGCTGACGTCAGTCGCCTTCTGCATATGATGGTGCATTCGGTGTATTCCGACAAAAATGTCTTCCTGCGTGAACTGATTTCAAATGCGGCGGATGCCTGTGAGAAACTTCGCTACGAGTCGATATCGAATGGCGGACTCGTCAGCGACGGTGAGCCCGCGCGTATCCTGATTTCGCTGAACGAAGAGGCGCGGACTCTGATCGTCGACGATAACGGCATCGGCATGAGTCGCGAGGACATGATCGATGCGCTTGGGACGATTGCAAGGTCGGGAACCCGGCTGTTCCTGGAGCGTATCGAAGCCGCCAAGGCGGGCGATAAGGCGGAGTTGATCGGCCAGTTTGGCGTCGGCTTTTATTCGTCCTTTATGGTGGCGGACCGGGTCGACGTCGTATCGCGCCGCGCTGGACAGGCCGAAGCCTGGCTGTGGTCTTCGGACGGACAGGGCAGTTATACGATTGCCCAGGCCCCCGAAACCGAAGGTCTGACACGCGGTACGCGCGTTGTTTTGCACCTCAACGAGGATGCAAGGACCTATACCAGCAAGTGGACCGTCGAAAAGATTATCCGCGACCAGTCCGGTCACGTTCCCGTGCCGATCAAGCTGATCGAGAAAGACGGCGCTGACCCTGTCAGCGTTGCCGATGGCGTGGCGCTGTGGACCCGGCCCAAGAGCGAAATATCCAAAGAGGACTATGCCGATTTCTACCGCGGCATCTCAGGACAGTACGACGATCCGCTGATGAACGTGCATTTCCGCGCCGAAGGCAGGCATGAGTATACGACGCTGGCCTTTGTGCCGGGGTCTCAACCGTTTGACCTCTTCGATGCCGACCGTGCCGGCCGAATGAAGCTCTATGTGAAGCGGGTGTTCATCACCGACGACGCCGAGCTGTTGCCGCGTTACCTGCGTTTCGTGCGTGGCGTCGTCGACACCTCTGACTTGCCGCTCAACATTTCACGTGAAATGATCCAGCAGAGCCCTGTCCTCACCGCCATTCGAAAAGGCGTGACGGGCCGAATTTTGACGGCAATTGAGACCTTGGCGGACTCCGATCCTGAAGCCTTTGACAAGGTGTGGGGCCTCTTCGGCGCCGTTCTTAAGGAAGGGATTTACGACGACCACGAACGGCGCGAGCAGCTGTTGAAGCTGGCGCGTTTCCGCACGACGGCGTCGGGCGATGGCATGCGCAGCCTGGCCGATTACGTCAAGGACATGAAGCCGGGCCAGACGGCTATCTACTACATTACGGGCACAAACCTCGACCAGTTGCAGGCCTCGCCGCAACTGGAAGGCTTTCGCGCCAAGGGCATTGAGGTCCTGTTGCTGACCGACGTCGTGGACAGCTTCTGGGCGCCGACCGGACAGACCTTCGAGGGAAAGGCTTTGGACTCCGTAACCCAGGGATTGGCGGATCTGGATGCCGTCGCGGGCGAAGATGCCTCCACGGATGAAAAGCCTGAAACGTCGGAAGCTGTTGCCGAATTTGTCGCGTTTGCCCGCGAAGCCCTGAAGGATGAGGTTGCAGATGTACGCATCTCCTCACGCCTGACTCAGAGCGCTGTTTGTCTGGTGGCCCCCGAAAACGGACCAGACCGGCAACTTGAGAAGATCCTGAAAAGTGCCGGCCGGTTGCAAACGGCTTCCAAGCCCGTGCTGGAGATCAACGCCCAGAGCGAGTTGGTAAAACAGATCTCCGGTCGGTCAGAGGGAGCGGCGAGGGAGGATGCCGCGTGGTTGTTGCTCGACGAAGCCAGAATTCTCGACGGCGACAAGCCGGCGAATCCGCGTGCTTTCGCCGAGCGCCTGTCGAGGCTCTTTGCCACCGCTCTGGCAGTGGAACGTTAGCAGTCTGTCGGATTGAAAACTTAAGTCGTTGATTTAATTCAAGATCGTAGTTTCGGCCTTGAATTTAAATGTCTATAAAATCAATAGCTTATGTAGAAGCGTGACGCCCAATCCGACAGGCTGCTAGAGCGCAATCCGATAAAGTGGACGCCACTTTTCGGAAAAATTGCGCGACAAAACAAAAAGTTAGAGCGGGGTTTTGATTCCATCAAAACTCATCCCGCTCTAGTCCGCGTCGAACTTGGCGATATCTTCAATCAGCCCGGTGACCGAGGCGGCGATGATCGCGCGGCCGTCTTCGACGGTAGCCAGGGATGAGTCCGAGCCGATGCGGCCGTCGGGGAACCGCGCCCGGTAATCCAGCGCGTCGCGGATCGGGCCGCTGGGCGCGATTTGCGGCTCCATCAGGTGCGATTTCACCCGGTCGGGATAGGCGGCAAAGGTCACGGCGATCTCTGATGGGGTGGCATGGGTGCCGTGGCCGGTCGGGTAAATCCTGGCGCAAAGGCGTGCAATGCCGGGAAGGTCCCACCAGTTGCGCAGCTTCAGGATGAAGGGGCAGGCTTCTGCAGAGTAAGAATAGTCCGAATAGATCTCGGAAAAGGCCGCCTCTATGGTGGCGACATTGCCGCCGTGGCCATTGAGGAAATAGATGCGGTCGAAGCCATGTCGCGCCAGCGAGTTCACCCAGTCGGAAATCGCCGCCATGAAGGTCGATGGCCGCAGGGAAATCGTACCGGAAAAGCCGAGGTGATGCTGGGCCATACCGATATTGAAAGTCGGCGCGATCAGAAGGTCGCCCTCCTTTTCGGCGGCATGGGCGATGATTTCCGGACACAGCCAGTCTGTACCCAGCAACCCCATCGGGCCATGCTGCTCATTGGAGCCGATCGGGATGATGACGGTGCGCGACGACTTCAGGCGCGCATCGATCTCGGGCCAGGTGGAAAAAGCCAGCAGCATGTCTTGAACTCCTGTCGCAAACTGCGACGTCTTAAGACGTTTATTGCGGGGGCGCCATCTTTTTCGCATTGGTCTTATGGACTTCGGATTCGCGTTTCCCTAAGGTCCGGGCAACGAAAAATCCCGTTGGTTCTTTTGGGTCGCAAAGGGGCCAGAACGAGAAAATGCAGAGGAAACTGCCGCCATGCCAGATCATTTTTTCCGCGTTCCCGGCGACTTCATCCGTCCTGGCACCCTGACCGCCAGCGGCCTGAAAGCTCAGCATGATGGCTTCGCCGCCGACCCCGAACATTACTGGCGATCCTTAGGCGATGCCCTCGACTGGATTAAGGCGTACAGTCAGGTCAAGGACGTGTCGTTCAACCGCTCGGACTTCCGCATCCGCTGGTTCCACGACGGTGTCCTCAACGTTTCGGCCAACTGCATCGACCGTCACCTGCGTACCCGCGCCGACCAGACCGCCATCATCTTCGAAGGCGACGATCCCGGCGTTTCCGAACACATCACCTATGCCCAGCTGTCCGAAGCGGTTAATAAACGCGCCAACCTGCTCAAGGCCCACGGTGTCAAGAAGGGCGACCGCGTCACCATCTACATGCCGATGGTGCCGGAAGCTGCCTACTTCATGCTGGCCTGCAGCCGTATCGGCGCGGTTCACTCGGTCGTCTTCGGCGGTTTTTCGCCCGACAGCATCGCCGGCCGGATTCTCGATTGCCAGTCGGACATCGTTGTCACCGCCAATGAGGGTTTGCGCGGCGGCAAGACCATCCCGCTAAAGGCCAATGTCGATCTCGCCCTGCTGCAATGCCCCAAGGTCCGGCATGTCCTGGTGGTCGAACATACGGCTGCCCACTATCTGACCCATAGCGGCCGTGACATCAGCGTTCCCAAGGCGCTGGAAGCCATGTCGGCTGACTGCCCGCCCGAGCCGATGAGTGCCGAAGATCCCTTGTTCATCCTCTATACCTCGGGCTCCACCGGCAAACCCAAGGGGGTGCTGCACACCACGGCCGGCTACCTCGCCTGGGCGGCCTATACCCACAAGACCGTGTTCGACTACCAGGATGGCGACGTCTACTGGTGCACGGCCGATATCGGCTGGGTGACCGGCCATTCGTATGTGCTGTACGGGCCTCTGGCCAATGGCGGCACCACCCTGATGTTCGAGGGCGTGCCCAACTATCCGACCGTCAGCCGTTTCTGGCAGGTGATCGACAAGCACCAGGTCAACATCTTCTACACCGCCCCGACGGCCATTCGCGCCCTGATGCGCGACGGCGAGGTGCCGGTGAAAGCATCGTCGCGCGCAAGCTTGCGTTTGCTGGGTTCGGTCGGCGAGCCGATCAATCCCGAAGCCTGGCTGTGGTACCACAGGGTGGTCGGCGACAGCCGCTGCCCCATCGTCGACACCTGGTGGCAGACCGAAACCGGCGGCATTCTGATTTCTCCGGTACCGGGTGCCACGCCGCTGAAACCAGGCTCCGCGACCCAGCCCCTGCCGGGTGTCCAGCCCTGCCTGGTCGATGCCGAGGGCAAGGTGCTGGACGGTGCCACCGAGGGCAACCTGTGCCTGACCGACTCATGGCCGGGGCAGATGCGCACCGTTTTCGGTGACCATGCCCGTTTCCTGGAAACCTACTTCTCGACCTATCCCGGCATGTATTTCACCGGTGACGGTTGCCGCCGCGACGAGGACGGCTATTACTGGATCACCGGCCGGGTCGATGACGTTCTGAACGTCTCGGGCCACAGGCTCGGCACGGCCGAGGTCGAAAGTGCCCTGGTTGCCCACAGCGATGTTACCGAGGCCGCGGTCGTCGGCTACCCGCACGATATCAAGGGCCAGGGAATCTGGTGCTACGTCACCCTGAAACAGGGAATTGAAGGCACGGACGCGTTGAAGGTCGAGCTGCGCAACTGGGTGCGCCGCGAGATTGGACCGATCGCCTCGCCGGACGTCATCCAGTTCGCGCCGGGCTTGCCCAAGACGCGGTCGGGGAAGATCATGCGCCGCATTCTGCGCAAGATCGCCGAGGGGGATGTGTCGAACCTGGGCGATATCTCGACCCTGGCCGATCCGTCGGTGGTGGCGGACCTGATCGAGGGCGCCAAGGGGCTGAACTAAGCTTATTTTTCCCTTATGGAGTAAGGGCGCAATGCCGCCTCCGCCCTTATGTCCATGCGCCTATACTGACGGGCTAAACACCCCTCAGGAGGACCGTCATGGACAAGCCGAGCGACGATCGCAACTTCCAGACTTCCACCGGTAATGCCCCGGATTTGTTCGGCGAGAACGCCGGCCAGAGCCAGTCGGCCGCCGAGCAGGACCAGAACCTGGGCGGCATGAACCCGTTCCAGAGTGGCAGCGCTTTTGCCGCCACGGCCGGCTTGACGGGCAATCTGTCCGTCCAGGGCGGCACGGCACGTGACGCCTCCGCCGCCGGCGATCCGACCTATGCGACTGAGGTCCAGGAAAATGCCGCTGAGGTCATCGCCGACGACGCCGGCGGCGTTACCCAGGCACCGTACGACGGCGATAACCTGAATGCCGATCCTTCGGAAGCCAACGCCGTCGACTTTGTCACCTACGAGGGCAAGACGGTGTTCTCGGCCCACGAACTGAACCAGGCCGGCGAGGACAAGGAATACTTCCCTCCGGACAAGGACCACAGGTTCGACGCCCCCAAGGACGCCAATGACCACGCCCTGACTCCGGACGTCGAGGTCAAACCAGACAATACCATCGGCAAGGTCGGCTAAGCGCCTTCCAAAAAGTGTGACGCATTTTTTGGATCAGAAAGCGCGTAAAAACAAAAAACCAGAGTGCCTGTCTGAAGCAATCTGATCGGAACACGCTCTGGCCCCCCAAGGCGAAACAGGCTAAGGCCGGGAGATCAACTTACCGGCTTTGCCTATGCTCAATCCCAAATCCCCCCTTGCCAAGCTGATGACAGCGCCGGCCCGGCCGGGCACGGTCACCTGGATTGGCCTCCGCCCCGATCACCTCTTGGCGATGACGTCGGTCGACCATGCCCGGATGATACGCGGCAAGGGCCTGGAGGGCGACCATTACATGGGCCGCAGCGGCGCCCGCGATATCACCCTGATCCAGGCCGAGCACCTGACCGCCATCGCCGCCTTCCTGGGCCGGAATGAGGTGACACCGGACCTGCTTCGCCGCAATGTCGTCGTGTCAGGGATTAATCTGCTGGCCTTGAAAGGCCGGCAATTTTTCCTGGGTTCCGCACGTCTTGAGATGACGGGGGATTGCCATCCGTGCTCACGCATGGAGACCATTTTCGGCCCAGGCGGTTACAATGCGGTGCGCGGCCATGGCGGTATCACGGCGCGGGTTCTGGAGGACGGCGAGGTGCAACTCGGCGATGCCTTGACCGTGGTTCAGGGTGTCTCGGACGAGGCATAGGGCACAAAGGCCGGGCGTTCACGCAGGCGTTCGTAATAGTCACGCACCCGCGGCAGGTCGGCATGGTCCAACGGTGTCGCCACCCAGCGATGGACCGAGAGGCCAATGGCGATATCGGCCAGGCGGAACTCCGGCCCTGAAACATAACCACCCGCCTTCGCCAACTGGCCGTCGAGGATGGTCATCACCCGGTTCCACGCCGCCACCGAGGCGGTAATGCGGGCGGGGTCGTCATAGCCGGGCGTGCGCCGCGCCAACGCCAGAAAGCCGTAGACCCAGGCGGCGTTGAGATCGGTCGCCTGCCAGTCAAGCCACTGATCGACCCGCGCCCGCGCAACCGGCTCTGCCGGATAAAGGTGGTGACCGTGACAGTTGGCCAGGTAGCGGATAATGGCGTTGGATTCCCACAGCACCAGGTCGCCGTCGAACACCACCGGGATCTGGCCGTTCGGATTCAGCGCCAGGAAGTCCGGCGTATCGACCGACCGGAAACCGACGCCATAGTCTTCGCGTTCAAAATCGAGGTTCAGTTCATCGCAGGCCCACAACACCTTGCGCACATTCAACGACGATTGCCGGCCCAGAATTCTGATCATGATTTCACCTTGAGTTCGATTGTGGCTTCGTCTTCATCGTTCAGCCCCTCCGCCTTGCGTACCGCTGCCTTGACCGGCAGGAGATAGCTGCCGGACGCCTTTTCGGGAAACAGGGAGGTTTGCCAGGCGGTGGCCCCGATACGCGCTTCGACGCCGACTGATCCCCAGGCACGGCGGTCCTGGATCTGGCACTTGATCTCGAAAGCAACATCGCCGGGCAGGGTGACGAAGACCCACGACGCCGGTGCCCCGCCTTTCCAGCGCCACAGCTTGCCGGTGAAGCTATAGATCACGGCCCATGTCTCCGCGCTTGACGGCGCCATACCACGCCCACAACAGGTGGGCGGCGATTGACCGGTAGGGCGACCAGGCCCTGGCCCGTTCAGAGCAGTATGTTTCGTCCGGTCGGGCTTCGAGTTTGTCGAGCCAGGCGACGGCTTCGCGCAGGGCGACATCTCCGACCGGGAACAGGTCCAGCCGGCCTTCCGAGAACATCAGATAGACCTCGGCGGTCCAGCGGCCGATGCCTTTCAGGGCCAGCAGCTTGTCGGCCGCGGCATCAACATCGAGGTCTTTCAGGCTGCCTGTATCGAAAGTGCCGGTGTGGATGGCTTCGGCCAGAGCGCGGGCATATTTGATCTTGGGGCGCGAGAGGCCGTAGCTGCGCATCAGGTCGTCATCGTGGCTGAGCACGGCTTGCGGGCTGACCTGACCGAGACCGGCGTGCAGACGCGCCAGTATGGTGTCGGCGGCCTTGACCGACAGTTGCTGCTCGACGATGAGCCCGAGCAGGGCCGCAAAGCCCCTTTCGCGCAGGCGATACTGGATATGGCCGAAGCGCTCGGTGAGCGGTTTTAGTTTCGGGTCGGCGGTGGCCAGTGCGGTCAGGTGCAGGGGATCGAGCGGCGTCATGGCCGCTGAATATCACCGGATTCGCCGGTTTCTGACAGTAATACCAAGCCTCATAAAGAATGACGCTTGGTATTCGCATTTTTTCAGCTCAAGCGCCGCATGGCTCCTCGCGTAAGCTCGGGCGGGCAGTCGCCCTTGCCAATCCACGATGAGTCAAGGTCATCGTGGATTGGTATAAGAGGGAGGGAACCACGGATTGGCACGGATAAACACGGATTATCTGTGTTTATCCGTGTCCACCCGTGGTTCCAAAAATTCTACGACTTGATACAGCCCACCTGCGCAACGCGATATTCACGCCGTAAAGTATCCGAGACGATACCGTAATTGGCCTTGGTGATGACGGCCTCGTTGTCGAAGTCGGGCTTGATCGCCGCGGTGCTCGCCACTTTCGCCAGGGTCTGCGGCGTCGAGCTATAGATGCGGCCGCGGCGCGGCTTTTCTTTAATGGTAATGCCGATCACCCGGCTATTGTCGTCAAGCACCGGTCCGCCGGCCAGCTTGTTAAGATCGCCGCGAATACCATTGGTCTTTCCGGCTCGGGCCCAGGCCATGACGGTTTCCGGTTGGTCGCCGCGTTTGGCGCGTTTCAGGGTCACGGTGCCGATGTAGCGCGCGGTCGCCTCGCCAGGCAGATCGGAGGGATAGCCTGGCATAAAACCACGGACACCAGCCTCGATTGTGGACGGATCGGCGAGCGAGAGGGCGCGTCCAGCGCCTTGGGTGACGCCGATAACGTAGCCATCGACGCTCTTGACGTCGCGCACGGTGAAGGGAACACCAAGATTGCCGCCAATATTCAGGAAGGGGTGGGGGCAGCCGGCGATGCTTTCGCGGGCCATGATCCACTCGCCCGACGCGGCAATGGCGAAGGCCGTCCCGGTCATTACCCTTTGATCATCCGTCGGCAGGTTAATGATCGAACCGGCAGAGAAGGGGGTAAAGGTGGCGAACAACGACATCTCACCGACACCTGGCGGCGGCGGCGCTTCCGGCAGGGCGGAATTTTCGTGCCAGGCGCCAGGAACGATCACCAGGATCGCAATCGCCGCTGCATAGAGGAGCCAGTCGGCCTTCATGGCGATTAGCTGGAAATGGCGGCGGCGAGGATCAGGGCGGCAGCCAACTTGGCAGCCACCAGCAGCACCGCGGCAGAACTCTCGCCATCGTTGATGCGATTGGGAAGCCCTGCCAGCAGAAAGTCGACCAGGCGGAAGACAAAGAGCTGCAGGACGATCGTGGCACCGCCCCACAGCAGGATTTCACGCCAGGAGGTCGCAGCCGCCAGAGAGGCGGCCAGCGGAATGGCCAGGCCGATAACGACCCCGCCATAAGCCACCGCTGCGGCCGAATTGCCCTCGCGGATCTGCTGAATCTCCTTATAGGGCGTCAGGATGGAATAGATGAAGGCGCCAAGAAAAAGCAGCAACAAGGTAATGCCGGCATGTGCCAGGGTCGTTGGGAAACCTTCGCTAAAGGCCTGGATTTCGGGCCGCAGGATCTCCGGCGATAGAAAGTCGAGATTAAAGGAGTCGGATGTCATGCGGTCCCCTAAGCAATCCAGGAAAAGCGTTTTCACTTTTCCGTAAGCACTGTGCCTACTAAAATACTACATACATGCCCGCAGCCTTGGGCGGCTCATTCATGAGGGATTGTCCCTGCAAGATCAAGTCCAACAATAAACCGCTGTGGACAATATTTCTGTTGCAACCAAAAAGGCCATAAGACGCAAGGCCCAAACCGGCCCAGCCTAGTCGACCATGCCCGCCGCGAGATGGGCAAACGGCAGGCTTTCGCCGTGGCCGTTGTCCTCGTTTGACGCATCACGCGCTTCGCGGCGGATCGTCGAGGCGCGTTTCTTTTCGCTCTCTGACTTGAGCTGACCGCAGGCCGCCAGGATATCGCGGCCGCGCGGGGTGCGGATCGGCGAGGCATAACCTGCCTTGTTGAGGATGGCGGCGAAGGTCTCGATCGTCGTCCAGTCCGAGCACTGGTAGTCGGTGCCCGGCCACGGATTGAAGGGGATCAGGTTGATCTTGGCCGGAATCCCCTTCAGCAGCTTGACCAGGGCGCGGGCCTCGGCCGGGCTGTCATTGACGCCTTTCAGCATGACATACTCGAAGGTGACGCGGCGCGCGTTCGACAAGCCAGGGTAGGCGCGGACTCCGGCCATCAGGGCCTCGATATTGTACTTCTTGTTCAGCGGCACGATCTCGTCGCGCAGCGCGTCATGGGTGGCGTGCAGCGAAATGGCCAGCATGGCAGCCGTCCGGCTGCCCAGTGCTTCCAGCTCCGGCACCACGCCGGAGGTCGAGACGGTGATGCGGCGACGCGACAGGGCTATGCCTTCGTTGTCGGAGATGACGTCGATGGCATCGCAGACATGGTCGAGATTGTACAGCGGCTCGCCCATCCCCATGAAGACGATGTTCGACAGCTGGCGGTCTTCCTTGGGCGACGGCCATTCACCGAGGTCGTCGCGGGCCACCTGGACCTGGGCGACGATTTCCGCCGCCGTCAGGTTGCGCACCAGCTTTTGCGTGCCAGTGTGGCAAAAGGTGCAGTTCAGCGTACATCCGACCTGGCTGGAGACGCAGAGCGCTCCGGCGCGGCCGACGCCCGGAATGTAGACACTTTCGACCTCGATGCCCGGTCCCATGCGGATAAGATACTTGCGCGTACCATCGCGCGAAATCTGACGCTCGACGATCTCAGGCCGGGCCAGCGTAAAGCGATCTGTGAACAGAGCGCGCTGTTCCTTGGCGATGTCGGTCATCAGGTCGAAATCGGTGACGCCGTAATGGTGAATCCAACGCCAGATCTGTTGCATCCGCATTTTGGCTTTACGTTCCTCGACCACGCCGCTGTCGAGCAGGACGTGCAGCAGGCCATCACGGGTCAGGCCTGTGATATTGACCAGGGCAGGCTGGGTCGCGGGCTTGGGCGACAGGTCGAGCGTATGGGCCAAGAGATGCGGCTTTCGAAAAACAGACTTATGAGGAAGAGGCGAGCCTATACCTCAAACCCGCCGCAAAGTCCAATTGACAAGGCATTTCCGCAATGTACCATGAGAGCAATAAGGGAATTGGGGATCATCATGAAAATTTCGACCACCGCCTTGACCGTGGCCATGGCCGTCGCTCTTACCTTGCCGCTGGCTGCACCCTCGCACGCTGGCCCGGCCAGCGAGGCCCTGTCGCGGTGCCTGATCCAGAAGAGCACCAAGACCGACCGCGCCAACCTGGCCCGCTGGATATTCGGCGTCATCGCCCGTCACCCCAGTGTCTCCGACCTGTCGGCGATGACCGACGCGAAGTACGAAAAAGTCAATCGGGCCGCCGGCGACGTCTTTACCCGGCTGATGGCCGTGGATTGCGCGGCGGAATCGGCAGAAGCGCTCAGGGCTGAAAGCTCGGATGGTTTCGGCCAGGCGTTCAAGTCACTGGGCGAACTGGCCATGACGGAACTGATGGGCGATCCTGCTGTCCAGTCCGGGTCCAGCGACCTGGTCAAATATATCGACCTGAACGCGTTCGCCCAGGCCATTATCTCGAACGGCGGCGCCGATAAGAAGAAATAAGCGGATTGTGTTCTGCCAAACGTTTCCATCTGAACACAACCCGCTCTAAATTTTTTCGCGCACTTTTTCCGAAAACAGGAACGCCCGTGCGGCGGCGGCCACTTTATCGGATTGCGCTCTAACGGCCGATGTAGCGTTCCGGCCGGTGGAAACCGAGCATGACCCCGCTCATGGCGGCGGCCGATAACAGGGACAGTCCGGCCTGCTGCCAGTTCAGTACCAGGATCGAGGCTGACAGGATCAGGGCGTCGCACAGCATCTGCGTCTTGCCGGCATTGATGCCGCGAGTCTTCTGAAGGTAAAGCGCCAGCACGCCGGTGCCGCCGGCGCCGGCGCTGTGCCGCGCCAAGGCCAGTATGCCCATGCCGATGATGGTGCCGCCGAACAGGGCCGCGAAGACGGGATTGACACCCGACAGGGTGAACATGAACGGTGCCAAGGTCGCCAGGCCCATGATGGCCAGGTTGACGATGACGGTCTTGATCATGAAGCGCTTCCCCATGGCCGGCCAGGCAAACAGGACGAACGGGATGTTGATCAGCATAAACAGCACGCCGACCGGCAGGGGCACGAGATAGGAGACGAGGAGGGCGATACCGGCGACGCCACCCGTTACCAGCCCGACTGATTTCAGGAAAACTACGCCCAGCACCACGAACGAACATCCAATGGCAAAGGCGTAGATGTCCTCGATCACCGTATGTTTGACGGCGGGATAGAGAGCATCGGCGCCATCTTTGTCCAGTTTGGCCTTGTCCAGTTTGGCCTTTTCCAGTTTGGCCTTGTCCAGTTTGGCCTGGTCCAACTGGGTTTTATCGAGCGTCGTTTTGGCTGGGGTGGCAGATGTGGGCATGCGGAACTCGTCAGGTTTGGCCTGAACGTCTCATCGCCTGTCGATGCGCAGATGCTTGCGCTTGAAACCACCCATGCCACAGATTGTGGCTGTCGTCTATTCGGCCTTGAGACCTTTCAGGTAACCAATCAGGTTCTGCCGGACCTTCGGATCATTGAACATCATTGGCATGTCCGTACCACCATAGACGTGCTGGGGACCCGCCAGGAATTTGTCGAGCCGTTTTTCCGACCAGCGATGTCCTTTCCGATAGCCTTTCTGCAGGGCCGGTGAATAGGTGAAGCCTTCGACCGAGCCGACACGCCGGCCGACCACGCCGAACAGGGGTGGCCCGGTGTCGAGCAGCATGTGAGCGCTGTCGTCGTGGCACAGGCTGCAGGCCTTGAAATAGAGGGCGCTTCCCGCCTGGATGTCTGGCCCGGGAGGAGGCGGTGTCTTCGCCTGAACAGCAGGGGCAAACAGCAGAACCGTGCCAAGGAATAAAAAGGCTTTCATCCGACGCTCCATGTGAACGTCGCATCATGGATCTCATTGGCGAGCCCGTCCTTGATCAGAATCAAGTCACCGGCTGCAGACGCGACATTGCGGATCGGCCGCGAGACCGACAATCCGGCTTTGCAGGGTCAGCCCGTCGAAGATCATCAGCCGCCCGGCCAGATTCTCGCCCGCGCCTGTGATCAGCTTGACCGTCTCCAACGCCGCCAGGGTTCCCAGGACGCCCGCCAAAGCGCCGACGACACCGACCCGCTCACATGTCTCGGCGTCAGGCGGCAGATCCGGCACCAGGCACCGATAGCAGGGACGACCTTTGAACACGGCCAATTGGCCGCTCCAACGCCCGATCGCCGCCGAAACCAACGGCTTGTTTAGGTCGTGACACACCTGGTTGACCAGCAACCGTGTCGGGAAGTTATCGCAGCCGTCGAGCACGATGTCGTACCCGCGCAAGACCGCGGCGGCATTGGCCTCGTCCAGGCGCACCGCGTGGACACGGCAATCGCAATGCGGATTGATCTGCGCAAGCCGCGCCTGGGCTGTACCGGCCTTGGACGCGCCGATCTCGCCGGTGCTATACAAAACCTGGCGCTGCAGATTGTTCAGGCTGACCGTATCGTCATCGATCAGGCCCAAGGTCCCGATTCCGGCGGCCGCCAGATATAGCGCTGCCGGCGAGCCAATCCCGCCCATGCCGACCAGCGCCACCTTGGCGGCCTTGAGTTTCATCTGGCCCTGGCCGCCGATTTCCTTCAGCACCAGGTGGCGGGCATAGCGGTCGATTTCGTCGTCAGAGAGCATCGCCTTCCTATAGTCGTCTCGCGACCGCTTGACGACAGCCGAATGTTGGCGGCTAATCAGAAAAAACGAAATAAGTATTCGGAGAGGTCACATGAAATTCATTCTGGCAGCTATCATCGCGTTGCTTCTCTCCCTCGCGCCGGTGGCTCATGCCGAATGCTGAGGCCGGGAACGCGCGAAAACGATCTGATGAATGCCGATATCGACGCCATAGCCGTCGTCTTCAAACGCTGGGAGGCGCAAGGACTCGTCATCCTGTGGCGGCCGTTGCACGAGATGAACGGCGCGTGGTTCTGGTGGGGCCAGAAGACGCAATATCCGGCCCTGTGGGACGCCCTGTTCGCTCGCGACCAGACCGTCACCCTGGACGAACTGCCGGCGCAACTGCGCGCCACCTGTCCTGGAAAGCTCCGGTGAGTGCATAGAGTAACGCCGTTTTCAATTTGTTTACCATAGCGGCGGACACTGGCGGCTTCCAGGGACGATGATTATGAAGACCGCCCTTCGCCAGCTGATCGCCCTGCACCGCACCGAACAGGCCGACACCCGCCTGGGCGTGGTCCTGGCTTTTGTCGCCGGCGCGATCAATGCTGGCGGGTTCCTCGCCGTCGGCGCCTATACGTCTCATATGACCGGCATGGTGGCCTCGATCACCGACCTGATCGTCGTCAACCAATGGCGGACGGCCGTTGCCATCATTCCGCACGTTATTGCCTTTTTCGCCGGGTCTGTTCTGTCGGCGGTACTGATCAACTGGGCACGGCTTAAGAAATTGGCCAGCGAGTTCGCCCTGCCGCTGATGACAGAAGCTTTGTTACTGGTGGTCTTCGGTGTCCTGGCCGCCGCCGGTCTCGGTGCCGGTCTGGGCGGGCTTTACGCCCTGATCGCATTGCTGTGCCTGATTATGGGGATGCAGAACGGTCTGATCACCAAGATTTCCCACTCCGAGATCCGCACCACCCATATGACCGGCGTCATCACAGACCTTGGTATCGAAACCGGCCGGTTACTGTTTGGCAAGGCCAGCCATACCGACACGCGATTCAGTGCGGTCAAATTGCGTCGTCTGTTGCTGTTGCTGGCCGGTTTCGTCATTGGCGGGCTGGCGGGCGCGGCGGCCTTCAACTGGATCGGCTTCGTCGCCGTTCTGCCGTTGGCGGTGCTTTTGGCCGTGATGGCGCTATTGCCGATTGCCGACGATCTAAAGCGGGTTTTTTCACCCCAACGCTGAGACTGTTTGCAAATCCGTCAGGTTGGCCTGCAAAGGGCCGTTTTCTGCGCTTCCGGTGCTCACGTACTTGAGTAATACCAGCCCGCGATGACCTTGACTCATCGCGGACTGGCAAGCGCGCCAGTGTACGTTTCTGGGGCGCCCGAGCTTATGCGAGGAGCCATGGGGGGCGCCTAGTCCGGCGCTTGAGCTGAAAAAATGCGAATACCAAGCGTCATTCTTTATGAGGCTTGGTGTAAGCGGCGCTCCGGTTCTCGAAACCAAGCCTTTTCGGCTCAGCCTGACGAATTTTCAAAACAGTCTCTGACCGTCACACCTTGCAACCGGACGGCAAAACCGCCAAGTAAGCGGGCATGCCAAACTCTAACCTTTCCGACTCCAACTTCCCCAACTGGCACGGCACGACCATCGTCGCCGTGCGCCAAAACGGCAAGACCGTTATCGCCGGCGACGGCCAGGTGTCCATGGGGGCTACCATCGTCAAGGGCGGTGCGCGCAAGGTCCGTACCCTCGCTGGCGGCAAGGTGCTGACCGGCTTTGCCGGCGCCACGGCCGATGCCTTCGCCCTGCTGGAGCGGCTGGAAGCCAAGCTGGAGCTGTTCCCGGACCAGTTGGCACGCGCCTGCGTCGACCTGGCCAAGGACTGGCGTACCGATCGCTATCTGCGCCGACTTGAAGCCATGCTGCTGGTCGCCGACCGCGACCATATCCTGACCCTGACCGGGGTCGGTGATGTCCTGGAGCCCGAGGACGGCGTTGCCGCCATCGGCTCGGGCGGGGTCTATGCCCTGTCGGCGGCGCGCGCCCTGATCGAATACGAACCGGACGCCGAGGTCATTGCGCGCAAGGCGATGAAGGTCGCCGCGAGCATCTGCGTCTACACCAACGACCACCTGACCATCGAGACCCTGTCGTGACCGGGCGCGTGACCATCGACCAGGCCATAGCGAAGGCCAAGATGACGGTTCACCTGCCGGCGACCTGCATCATGTTCGCCGCCTGGGGGCAGGCGCTGATCCTGGTGCCATCGGGCTTGCTGCCGCCGCTGTTCACCTTTATGTCGATGGCGGTCGCCGTGTCCGGCTGGCCGCTGGCCTGGATGTACAGGGCCTACATGACGCCGCGATGGAAACTATGGGCCTATAGCGGTGCCGGCAATGTCCAGCAGATGAAGGCGGCTGCCATCGTCGCCAAGGTGATCGGCCCCGACAATGGATTTGCTGAAAAGTCGGAAATCTGTTCGAAAGACATGCGGGCGCAAATCTTGAGGTTGGAAGGACGGGCGTGAGTCTAGGTCGTGCTAACGCTTCGCTCCTAGAGCACTATGTTTTCCGCCGCCTGACTCCGGACGACCTCGACCTGGTCAATGGCTGGATCGCGGCGCCGCACGTGGCGCAGTGGTGGGTGGAGGCCGATGGCCCGTCCGAGCCGATTGGCCCGGAGGATTTCGACGAGCCGGATTTTCGCATGTGGCTGGTCCTGCACGAAGGCGAACCCTTCGCCTATATGCAGGACTACGACCCGCACCTCTATCCAGGGCACCATTTCGAAGACCGCCCCGCGCCGGCCCGCGGCATCGACCAGTTTATCGGTGTTCCCGACATGGTGGGCAAGGGACACGGCTCGGCCTTTATCCGGCAACGGGTGGCCGAGTTGTTCGACGAAGGCGCGGTCGTCGTCGTCACCGATCCGCATCCCTCGAATGGAAGGGCGATCCGGGCCTATGAAAAGGCAGGTTTCATCCCATATGGAGAGGGCCATCATCCGCAATGGGGCTGCAGCCTGCTGATGGCCTGCACCCGCTGATACGACTGAAACCGAGGAAAGGGTTGTCCACAGATAAGCCAGATAAGCCGGATGGGCGGAGCCTTTCCGCACAGCCTGCGCTCTATTCAGCGGTTCGCCTGAAGCGCAACGCGCGTCGATAAACCAGGCCCGAGACTCGGCCCGGATTTGACGCGGGATACGCTATCCATCTGGCTTATCTGGCTTATCTGTGGACAACCCCTTTTTAAACCCGAAGACCCAAACGCGCTTCGCCCAGAACGCCCACAGACCGACTGACATCATGACCACATTTTCTCCTCGTGAAATCGTCTCCGAACTCGACCGCCACATCATCGGCCACAACGACGCCAAGAAGGCCGTTGCCGTCGCGCTGCGCAACCGCTGGCGCCGCAAGGCTACTGATGCCTCGATCCGCGACGAGATCACGCCCAAGAACATCCTGATGATCGGGCCCACCGGCGTCGGAAAGACCGAGATTGCCCGCCGCCTGGCCAAGCTGGCCCAGGCGCCCTTCATCAAGGTCGAGGCAACCAAGTTCACCGAGGTCGGCTATGTCGGCCGCGATGTCGACCAGATTGTCCGCGATCTGGTCGAGGCCGCCATGCTGATGATCAAGGATAAGAACCGCGCCGGCGTCCGCGCCAGGGCCGAGGCCGCCGCCGAAGAGCGGCTGATCGACGCCCTGGTCGGCAACACATCCGGCCAGGCGACGCGCGACAGCTTCCGTAAGAAGCTGCGCAACAACGAACTGGACGACAAGGAGGTCGAGTTGCAACTGACTGAAACCGGGTCGCCGATCGGCATGATCGAGATCCCCGGCCAGGCGGGCAACAATTTCAATCTCGGCGACATGTTGTCCAAGGCCATGGGCGGGCGCAAGAAGACGGTCAAGACGACGGTTAAATCGGCCTGGCCGACCCTGATCTCGGAAGAATCCGACAAGCTGCTGGACCAGGAGGCGGTGGCTTCGGAGGCGTTGAGCCTGGCTGAGAACGAAGGCATCGTCTTCCTGGATGAAATCGACAAGGTGGCGTCGCGGTCGGAACGCGGTGGCGCCGATGTGTCGCGTGAAGGTGTCCAGCGCGACCTGCTGCCGCTGATCGAAGGCACGACGGTGTCGACCAAGTATGGGCCGGTCAAGACCGACCATATCCTGTTCATCGCCTCGGGCGCTTTCCACGTCGCCAAGCCGTCGGACCTGTTGCCGGAACTGCAGGGCCGCTTGCCGATCCGGGTGGAGCTGAAGGCCCTGACCCAGGACGATTTCCGCCGAATCTTAAGCGAGCCGGAAGCCAATCTGATCAAGCAAAACCAAGCGCTGATGAAGACCGAGGGCGTGACTTTGGAATTCGATGACGGCGCCATTGCCGAAATGGCCGCGGCTGCAGCGACGGTCAATGCCAAGGTCGAAAACATCGGCGCTCGGCGGCTGCACACGGTCATCGAAAAGGTGATGGAGGAGCTGTCCTACACCGCGTCCGACATGGCGGGCCAGACCGTGCTGATCGACGCGGATTACGTCAAGCGCCGCCTGGGTGACATCGCCACGGACGCCGATCTTAGCCGGTATATCCTGTAATCAGGCTTTAGTCTCATCCTTCGGGAAGTTCTTGTCGTAATTGCGAACATAGTCGTCGAAGTGCGCCTCGAACATCTTGCGGCATTGGTCGACAAAATAGTCGGTGGCCTCGGCCTTCTTGGCGGCGTACCCGGCCTCGGATGGCGCCATCTTGGCCCATACCCATGCATGATAACGCGCTGCCGCTTCGTTCAGCGATACGCTGATATTGATCGGCGGCGTCGTGGCCAGGTAGCCATTGGCCGTGTTGATAAAGCTCTTGAAACGGGCCTCGAAGCCGGGGTCGATATGCTGGGACATGCGATGCTTTCTTTGGTATCAATCGCACCCATAGCATCAGACTACATAATTGTTCCAGTCTGTCACATCAAACCTGTCGGCGAGCGCGGACGGCGTCGAAATGGGTGACGTAGTCGTCGAAGAATTTTTCCATCAGCCCGCGGAATTCGGTGCTGAATTAGTCGATATGCTGTTGGCGCATGGCTTCGAACTGGGCCTGATCCTCGCTGACCTTGGCTGAAAGGTAAACGGCGTAATTGGCCGCCGCCGCCGACAGGGCAAGGCTGACATGCTTGGGCGGGTGGTCCTTGGACAGGGCATTGGCCAGTTGGATGTGTTGGCCGACCATGTCTTCGATGGTGGGGGCGAGGCGTTCCAGCATATCAGGTCTCATAAGCAACTTTGTGGGGTAGCACCCTGCAACAAAACCGTTTCGGATGCCACCAAATTACGTCAGTTTCGCCAGCAAAGCGTCGCTGGCCTCGTCACACAACCGGTAAACGGCCTCGAAGTCGCGCGCGCCGCCGTAGTAGGGATCGGGGACGTCCTTGTTCAGGCCCAGGGCCTCCTCGAGATAGAGGGCCACGCGGGCTTTCGAGCCGCGCGGCTGCACCTTCGTCAGGTGGCGGACATTGTCGCGGTCCAGGCCCAGGATCACGTCGTAGTGGTCGAAATCGTGCGGCTTCACCTGGCGGGCGCACTGGCCGGAAATGTCCATCCCGAAGCGGGCGGCAACGGCTATGGAGCGGTGGTCGGGCGCCTCGCCGGCGTGCCAGCCACCACAGCCGGCCGAGTCGATCTCGAAACAGTGGTCGAGTTGCTTTTGGCGGACCTTGTGGCGCAGCACGCCTTCGGCCAGGGGCGATCGACAGATATTGCCAAGGCAGACGAACAGGATGGCGGTCATGGGTTCGTCATAAGGTGCGCCTGTGTTTACAACAAGCGTTGAAATTTCCGGCTGACCGGGTTAGGGTCGGTAAAAATCACAACAGGGCAGGTAACCATGATCCGCACTATCGCCATCGCCGCACTGATCCTCGCGACCCCCGCCCTGGTTACGCCTGTATGGGCCGAACCGATCGTCGCCACACCGGCGGAACAGGCGCAAATAGAGGCATTGAAACAGCCGGAAGCCTGGTTTCTCGCCAATCTCAAGGGGCCGCGCGAGGTCTCCGATGGCGTTGCGTTGGACGCCCGCCTGCAGTGGGTGCTGGAAAACGTTACGCGCCCGGCCTCGACGCCGGCAGTTCAGGCCTATCTTCGCAACAGCTATGCCACGCCGCAGGGCCGCGCCGCAACGCGGACGGCGCTGGACCGTTACTGGGCGCTGCGCACTGCCCCAGGACCGCAGATGGCGACCGAGGACCGCACAGTACCTGGTCGCGACGGAACGGCTATTCCCATTCGCATCTATCGCCCTGACGGCCTGCCCACGGATGCACCGGTTATCGTCTATTACCACGGCGGCGGCTTCATGTTCGGCGGCCTGGATGCCTTCGATCCGTCGCTGCGGATGATGGCGTTTGAATCAAAGGCCGTGGTCGTTTCGGTCGGCTATCGCCTGGCGCCTGAACACCCCTATCCCGCGGCCTGGAACGATGCCGAAGACGCCTATGACTGGGTGCTGGCCAACCGGGGGGGGCTGAGCGGCGGTCGGATCGGCCTGGCCGGTGACAGCGCCGGCGGTACCCTGGCCATCGCCACGGCTTTGCGGGCTCGCGAAGCGAAAAAGCCGATGCCAGATGGCCTGCTGCTCTTCTATCCCGGGGTAGATCGGGTGAACGACTATCCGTCTATGAAGGACCTGGGCGCCGGCTACGGCCTGGATGCCGACAATCTGAAGTACCTGGCTGACCAAGCCTATCCCGCCAGTGTCGCTACCACGGCCGCCGATACGTCTCCCATGCAGGCCGATCTGTGCGGTCTGCCTAGCGTCCGTGTCGTATCGGCAGGGTTCGATCCGCTGAAGGACTCCCAAGCCGCCTTTGCGGCGAGTTTTTCGGCCGGGGCCGAGTGCAAACTTGACGCCACCCATATCCGGTACGGCACCCTGATCCACGCTTTTCTGCAGACCACGGCCTATGTGCCCGATGCCGATGCGGCGGCGCGCAGCGAAGCCGCACAGTTCGGCGTTCGGCTACATTCGAACTAGGCTTGCCGCATCGGGGAATCGTGCGTAAATGAGGTGAGAACATCCCGTGAACGGTATTCCCATGTCCTTGCCCCTGCCCGAACTCGAAGCCTTTGTCGACCGGCTGAAGGCCATTTCCGACCGTTATCAGAGAGTCTATGATGTCGACCGTAGCGGCGACTGGCACCTGATCAAGGTCCAGGAAGAGATGGGCGAGCTGACCCAGGCCTACCTGGCTATGACCGGCCGGTCGCGCCGCAGCGTCGACGGTGCCCGCCATGATGTGGCGATGGAGTTGGCCGATGTCGTCTGCATGGTGCTGCTGATGGCGCGGTCCGAAGGCATCGACCTCAATGCCGCCATCACGCAGAAGTGGCTGAAATGGGAGCAGGTCATGGCCGACGAAAGCGCCCCGGAACTGATCCAGGCATGACGGAGCTGACAACGGCGCGGCTGCGCCTGACGCCGATGACGGTGGCGGATTTCGACCATCTGTGCCGGCTATGGCGCGATCCGGCCTTTACCGGCCAGATAGGACTGCCGGCCATGACTCCGGAGACAGTGTGGCTGCGGCTGTTGCGGGATATCGGCCATTGGCAGGCCCTGGGCGTCGGCAACTGGTCCATCCGCCGCCGGGACGATTCAGCCTTCATCGGATCGGTCGGGATTTTCGACTATCGCCGCGATTTGGTGCCTGTCTTGGGCGATCTGGAGGTCGGTTGGGGACTGGACCCGGCTTTTCAGGGTCAGGGTTACGCTTTTGAAGCCGTGACGGAAGCCCTGCGCCATGCCGATGAGGATCTGAAGCTGGCGCGGACGACCTGCATGATCGCGCCAGACAATGCGGCGTCGTTCCGGTTGGCGACCAAGGTCGGGTTTACGCCGTGGGTGGAGGGGGATCTGCGCGGCGAGAAAATTCAATTGCTGGAGCGGTTGAGAACGTAGGGCTTAAGAATTGACCACGAACCACACGAACAGACACGAACAAGCGTATTGACGAACGCAAACGGCGCTCCGAGGTTTTCAGTCCTGGTGTGTGACGGTGTTTCTCGTTCGTGTCTGTTCGTGTTGTTCGTGGTCAAAAATCTTAAAAAACATCGGTTCCGCACGTCGGCGAACTCCGCTAATCACCCCAGATGGCCGCACCCGATCCAGCCCTGATTTCCGCCCTGTTCGAGCGTTTCGAAGCCGACAAACCCGACCCGCGCACGGAACTCGATTTCGTCAATCCCTACACCCTGGTCGTTGCGGTGGCGCTGTCCGCCCAGACCACCGACAAGGCGGTCAACAAAGCCACCGAGCCCCTGTTCAAGGTCGCCGACAATCCGGCCGCCATGGTTGCCCTGGGTGAAGACGGGTTGACCCCGATGCTGGCCTCGCTGAACTTCTTTCGTGGCAAGGCACGCAATGTCATTCGGCTCAGCCAGATCCTGATCGAGCAATATGGCGGCGAAATCCCTTTGACCCGCGACGAACTGGTGGCGCTGCCGGGTGTCGGCAACAAGACGGCCAGTGTGGTGCTCAACGAACTGGACATTCAGCCCGCCATCGCCGTCGACACCCATGTTTTTCGCGTCTCGCATCGACTGGGCCTGGTGGATGCCGCCGACAAGACGCCAGACAAGGTTGAGCAACAACTGATGCAGGTCATTCCAAAAAAGTGGTTGACCCGTGCCCATCACTGGCTGATCCTGCATGGGCGCTATGTCTGTATCGCCCGAAAACCCAAGTGCGAGCTGTGCATCGTCAGCCACCTGTGTCCACGGATCGGGGTTTAATACCAACCCGCGAAAATCTTGGCTCATCGTGGGTTGGCAAGCGCGACCGCGCGCCCGAGCTTTTGCGAGGAGCCATGCGGCGCTTGAGCTGAAAAAAAGCGAATACCAAGCGTCATTCTTAATGAGGC
>NZ_AWGC01000011.1 GCF_000495835.1 Asticcacaulis sp. AC402 | reverse complement strand
TATGCTGCGGCTATCCTCGCAAGCTCTTTCATGATGAGTTCCGCCGCCGCCAGTCGCTGCGCGGCTTCAGGCCACTCTCCACGCACAAGCAGCTTCTGGTCAGGCCGCAACTTCCAATCGTTGGGCCGGCTCTGGATATGTTTGACCAGGCCCATGGGGTTACTGAAGGTGTCGTTGCGGAAGGTTACAACAGTGCCCTTGGGCCCGACATCCAGCTTGGAAACATTAGCTTCTCGGCATAAGCCTTTGATTCCTACAACCTTCAACAACTGCTCTGCTTCTTCCGGAATCGGACCGAAACGGTCAATCAGTTCCGAAGCCAGAGCTTCGCGGTCGGCAAGCTTTTCGGCCTCCGAAACGCGGCGATACAGGGCCAGGCGGATGTTCAGGTCGGGAATATAGGCTTCCGGGATCATGATGGCAGCGCCGGCATTGATCTGCGGCGACCAACTGCGGTGATCCGACAGGTTATCATCCGACTTCTGGCGCAACTCTGCAACGGCGTCTTCCAACATCTGTTGGTACAGCTCGACCCCAATCTCGCGGATGTGGCCCGACTGCTCGTGGCCCAACAGGTTTCCGCCGCCGCGAATGTCCAGATCATGGCTGGCCAGCTGGAATCCGGCGCCGAGATTATCAAGTGATTGCAGTACCTTAAGCCGTTTTTCTGAGGCTACACTCAAGGTCCGGTGCTGTGGCGTCGTCAGGTAGGCAAAGGCACGCGTCTTGGAACGTCCTACTCGGCCGCGGATCTGGTACAACTGGGCCAGGCCGAACATATCTGCGCGATGGACGATCAGCGTGTTGGCGGTGGGCACATCCAGGCCGGATTCGACGATGGTGGTCGACAGCAGGACATCGTACTGGCCTTCGTAGAAGGCGGTCATGACGTCTTCCAAAGCGGTCGGCGACAACTGGCCGTGGCCGATAACGAACTTTATCTCAGGCACCTGGACACGAAGAAAATCAGCTACATCCGGCAAATCGCTGAGACGTGGTACAACGTAGTAGGCCTGACCGCCGCGATATTTTTCGCGCAGCAGCGCCTCACGCAGCGCTACCGGATCGTATGGCAGCACATAGGTTCGAACGGCGATGCGGTCGACCGGCGGCGTGGCGATAATCGACATGTCGCGGATACCCGACAGCGCCATTTGCAGCGTGCGCGGGATCGGTGTCGCCGACAGGGCCATCATGTGGACATCGGCACGAAAGGTCTTCAGCTTCTCCTTGTGCTTGACGCCGAAATGCTGCTCCTCGTCTACGATGACGATTCCGAGTTCCTTGAAGCTGACCTGCTCGGACAACAGGGCATGGGTACCGATGACGATCTCGATCTCGCCCTTTTTCAGGCCCTCACGCGTTTCGTCAGAGTCTTTGCGGCCGACCAGCCGCGACAGCTGGCGTACCCTGATCGGCCAACCCTGGAATCGCTGCGTGAAGGTCTTGAAATGCTGGCGCGCCAGAAGCGTGGTTGGGCAGACAACGGCGACCTGCTGGCCCGACATGGCGACGACGAAAGCAGCGCGCAATGCCACTTCGGTCTTGCCAAAACCGACATCGCCGCAGATGAGCCGGTCCATCGGCTGACCCTTGGCCAGATCCTCGAGCACGTCCTGGATAGCGTTGAGTTGGTCTTCGGTCTCTTCGTACGGAAACTGAGCGCAGAATTCGTCGTAGAGCCCCGGCGGAGGATCGATTTGCGTGCCTTCGCGCAGGGCCCGGGCGGCGGCCAGTTGTATCAGGCCGTCGGCCATCTCGCGCAGCTTCTGCTTGGCCTTGGCCTTGCGCGCCTGCCAGTTGGCCGATCCAAGCTTATCGAGTTGGGCGCTGTCGCTGTCGGCGCCGTAACGCGTCAGCAGGTCGATGTTTTCGACCGGCAGATAGAGTTTCGAGTCTGCGGCGTAATGCAGTTCCAGACAATCATGCGGTGCGTCGTTGACGCTGAGCGTCCTCAAGCCTTCATAGCGGCCGATGCCATGCTCGATATGGACCACCAGGTCGCCTGGCGCCAGCGCCGATGCCTCGGCGAGAAAATTCTGGGCTCGCCGGCGTTTACGCGGACGAGCTAACCGGTCGCCCAGGATATCGGTTTCTGAAATCACCGCCAGGGATTCGGTTTCGAAACCTTGATCCAATGGCAGGATGGCGCGCTGGATCGGCTTGACCTTGGTGCCTGCGACGCCAAAGGTCTGGGCGTCGACCCAGGATGTGGCCAGACGTGGGCGCGTCAGGCCGTGGTCGGCCAGCATGACGCCCAGGCGATCCGATGAGCCATCGGTCCACGAGGCGAAGATCACGCGTTTACCCTGCTTGGCCAAGGCCTGGGCATGTTCGGTGACCGTGGTGAACAGATTGACGCTGTCGAGCTTGCGGGCTTCGGCGAAGTTGCGGCCCGGACGACCGCCCAGGTCAATGACGTCGTCACCCTCGCGTTCGAACGGCTCGAAGCGGCGCAGCCGATGGGCGGACAAGGCGGTCTTCCATTGCTTATCGTCAAGATAGAGCTGTTGGGGCGCGAGCGCGCGATAGGCCGCCCCCCCCTTGTCTTTCATGGCTGCGGCGCGCAACTCGTAGGCGTCGCGCACGGTGTCGGAGCGCTCAGCATAGGCATTGGCGGCCAGTGCATCCAGCATAACAAGGGTGCGTGGCGGCAGATAATCGAAAACGCTGTCAAGGTGATCGTAGAACAGCGGCAGCATGTGTTCGACGCCCTGGCGGCGAATGCCGGACGAAAGGGCAGCATAGACGGGATCGTCGCCGGAAGTGCCAAAGGCGGTTAGATAACCCTGACGAAAGCGGCTGATGCTGTCGGCATCCATCCGGATTTCCGATACGGCCGTGAAGTCGAGTTGGGTAATCTGCTTCAGTGACCGCTGGGTTTCCGGATCGAAACTGCGAATAGATTCGAGACTGTCGCCGAAGAAGTCGAGTCGCACAGGTTCCGGCGCTGAGGGCGGAAAAACGTCGACCAGGCCGCCGCGCACGGCGAATTCGCCGCGTTCAGACACCGTTGACACCCGGGTATAGCCGTTGTTGACGAAGTAGGCGTCCAGTTCGGTCATGTCGATCGACAGGCCGGGTTTCAAAGTGAGTCGCCCTTGATTAATCACTGTGCGCGGCGGAACGCGCTGGGCCATGGCCGAGGCCGTCGTCAGAAAAAGTACAGGCTTTTCAGGCGCCTTATCGCGATAAGCTGATAACCGCGACAGGGCGTACATGCGCTGGGCGACAACGCCGGGCGTCGGGCTCAGCCGGTCGTAAGGCAGGCAATCCCACGCCGGAAAGCTTAGTAGCTCAAGGTCCGGGGCGAAAAAGCGCAAGGCTTCTACAACCGCATTCATGCGGCCAAAATCGCGGGCGATAAACAAGCTAAGGTGCTCGGCCTTGGCCAGATCGGCGGCAATGAGGCTTTCGTAGCCTTCCGGACAACCGCTCAGAGTCAGCGATTCAGCGTTTCCGGTAATGTCGGTAAGACGCGTCATGACTGGATGTGTTTGTAAGCTGTCTTATAAAACTGATTGAGTTGCTTCATGATTTCCGTATCGAATTCAGGCGGGGCCGGCTCACGTTCGATCATCCAGCCATAGAGATCCTGGTCCGGCACTTCCAACAAAACTTCGAAAATCTCCAGTTCGGCATCGCTCATCTGGCCGAGGCGTTCGTCTGCGAAATGACCCAGAATAATGTCGGCTTCCTTGAAACCTCGGCGCCAGGCACGAAAGGACAGCTTTTTCAGACGGGCTTCGCGGAGGTCGGCATCGCTCACGGTCGGAGCTCCTGTTTATCGGAGGCCTTCTCATAAAGCATTTTTGGTGCTTGATAAGCCCATGCGTCCAGAAATTTTGTTCCCCTACTACGCTGATGTGACCACAGTAAAGGGCGTCGGCCCCAAACTGGCGCCGCTCCTGGCCCAGCATGTGGGAACCCATGTCCGCGACCTCGTCTTTTTCTTGCCATCGAGCGTCATCAAGCGGCCCCTGGTGCCACTCACCGCGGCGCGAATCGGTGAAGTCCAGACGGTGGCGGTAACGATTGCTGGCTACCCGCCATCGCCGCTCAAGGGGCCCCAGCGCGTCGAGACGTTCGATGGCCCGACGCGCTTGACTTTGGTCTATTTTCACCGCATCCGCGGTTTCGAAAGTCAGCATCCGATAGGTGCCAAGCGGCTGATCAGCGGCAAGCTGGAGAGTTTCAATGGCCATCTTCAGATGCCGCACCCGGACTACATCGTCGACGAAGACCGTGCCGGCGAAATCCCTTCCTGTGAGCCCGTCTATCCGGCGACGCTTGACCTCGGTTCGCGGGCAATCCGCAAACTGGCGCAAGGTGCATTGGCAGCGACGCCGGATCTCCCCGAGTGGCTTGATAAAGCCATGGTTGACAAATACTTATGGCCATCTTTTCACAGTGCTTTGTTCGCTGCCCACGCGCCGCTAAGCGAACACGACCTCGATCCCGATGCCAAGCCGCGTCAGCGCCTGGCCTACGACGAAGCTCTGGCGCATCAGTTGGCGCTCAAGGCGCGTAAACAGTTCCGCCAGAACACGCCGTCGCGCGCGATCGACTACCATGACTTGGCCGACAAAGCTCTCAGCACCCTGCCCTTTGCCATGACCGGCGCCCAGGTTCGCGCTCTGGGCGATATTCGCCGCGATCTGCGATCGGGCCACCGCATGAACCGCCTTGTCCAGGGCGATGTCGGTGCCGGCAAGACCCTGGTGGCGCTCATGGCCATGATCGATGTCGCCGAGGCGGGGCTGCAGAGCGTCCTAATGGCGCCGACCGAGATACTGGCCCGCCAGCATTTCGAAAAAAGCCTTCCAATTCTGCAGGCTCTAGGCATTACTTCGACCATCATGACCGGTCGTGACAAGGGCCGTGAACGCGAACGCAAGCGTGCCGCCGTTGCGGCCGGCCAGGTTCAGGTGGTCTTCGGCACCCATGCCGTCTTCCAGGAAGGTGTCGATTTCAAGACCCTGCAACTGGCCGTCATCGACGAGCAGCACCGCTTCGGCGTCAGCCAGCGCCAGAGATTGTTTTCCAAGGGTGAGGCTGTGCACTACCTGTCAATGTCTGCGACACCGATACCGCGTACCCTGGCCCTGACGCAGTATGGCGAGGCCGATCTCAGCATCCTCGACGAAAAGCCGGCGGGCCGCCAGCCGATCCACACCGCCGTCGTGCCGCGCGCCCGTTTGGCAGACGTCATGATACGATTGAAGGCAGCGCTGAATGAGGGCCAGCAGGCCTATTGGATCTGCCCCTTGGTTGAAGACTCTGCCGAGTCCGACCTGATCGCCGCCGAAAAGCGCCATGACGCGCTTCAAGAAGCGCTCGCTATCGAAATCGGCCTTGTTCACGGCCGTATGGCATCGGAGATGAAAGACGCCGTCGTGACCCGGTTCGCCGCCGGCGAACTGCGCGTGCTGTGTGCGACGACTGTAGTCGAGGTCGGCATCGATGTGCCCACCGCCTCGATCATCATTATTGAACAGGCTGAGCGCTTTGGTCTGGCGCAACTGCATCAGTTGCGAGGCCGGGTTGGCCGCGGCACCGCCAAGAGCGCCTGCATCCTGCTGTACGATGCCCCCTTGTCGCAGGTTGCCAAGGCGCGGTTGGAACTGTTGCGCGATACTGAGGATGGCTTCAAGATCGCTGAGATGGATTGGCAGTTGCGCGGTGAAGGCGACATCCTTGGCGCCAAGCAATCGGGCTTCCCAGACTATCGCTTCGTCGACCCGGTGCGCCACACAGCCCTAATTGGTTTGGCGGCGCGCGAGGCGGTCTATATCCTGCAGCAAGGCGAGGCCTTGCCGGCGCCGCGGCGCAAGGCGATCGAGGTATTAAAACAACTGTTCTACTGGCGCGCCGATGTCGCCGACAAACAGGACTAGAGCGCAATCCGATAAAGTGTGACGCACTTTTCGGACAAATTGCGCGACAAAACAAAAACTTAGAGCGAGATGGCGATTCTACAAAAGCCATCTCGCTATAGAGCGGGATGAGTTTTGATGGAATCAAAACACCGCTCTAAGTTTTTGTTTTGTCAAGAAAATTTTCCGATGCGAAGCGTCCGCTTAATCGGATTTCGCTCCAGGTCCCAAGTTATTGGACCTGGATGGCCCGGAAGGTCTGCCACCGGGTGTGAAAATCTTCTTGAAGATCTCCATAGAAAAGATTGTAAGCGTTGACTTTTTTGCGATCCTCCCAAGTGTTGGCGTCTTTGAAAGACGGTGAACCGGGCTTATCAACCATCAACATGCCACGGACACAGCGCGCCGACACCTTGCGCGGAATCAGCGCGGGCTCAACCCCCCATTCCAGCCCAGTGGCATTGGTGGCGCCCAGCGAATCCTTGGCTTCGGCGACGTGATCGCCGACAACGCCAAGAACCGGATTGACGCAAATTGCCTTCTGGGAATCGAGCGGCTCGAGACGGTCTCCATCCCAGAAGACCGCCTTCTGCAGGCGTTGCAGGGTCTTGTCGGGACGGTTGGCTTCGACGCTGAGATAGCTCAGGACGCACCCGGTCTGGATCCGCGACAGGCACGCGGGCATGAGACGGCCTTCGCTTCCGAACTGCTGTTCCGGCGCCAGAGTTTCGATGAGATAGGCTGACACCATCTGGGTCTTCAATTCCGGGTCCGGGGCAACGACGTCCCGCAAAACACGTTCGCTCAGCAAACCGCCCTGCTCGACCCCGACAATAACGAAGCCCCGGCCACCTTTGCGTTGGGCCATGAAAGCGCGGAAGGCAGACTCAACATCGCGGTAGGCGAACTGGCGTGCTTCGCGGGCGTCTTCGCGCAGCGTCAGTTGGGTATAGAGGCTGGCCTGGCGGTACTTCGGCGCGTAGACATTGCCCATGATAGCGTAGGGCGCGGCGTAGTTGGGGAGTTGGACCCGATGAACTTCCTGATCGATCGTCCGGCTGTCGACACGCCCGAGCCAGTCGCGCCCGCCATTGAAAGTCGTGCCATGCACGAAGAAGACGTCGACCTTGCGCGGGTCCGCATAGTAGCCCGCCATCGCCGGGTGGAGATGCCAGCCCTGGGCCTTGCTGTAGTTCGGTGCGGCCGGCGGCCGATAGACCTGGAACGGAAGCTTGGGGTCCAGCGCGTTGCGATGAATGTCGTTCTGCAGGTATATCCATGCCAGAGCCACGAAGGCGCCGATCAGGGCGCCGACTACCAGGCTCAGCTTGCGCTTCTTTACGATCTGCGACCACATGCTCATGCAGCAGATAACCTAAGGCTCGCGTAGCGAATTGACCAGATGACAGGATTCAATTTTTGTGACCCGGCGTTTCCGCTGCGGATTTGTAGGCGTCGTTTGGCCAGCGCTTGTGGACCCAGAACCACGCTTCCGGTCGCGCGCGAACGGCGTCTTCGATGAAGTTGCTGACCTTGCAGACCGTTGCATCGATGTCCTCGGACTTGCGACCCGTGTCGACCACGTTGATCGGATCGCATACAGTAACCCGAAACCGTGCCCGGTCGGTGCGTTCGACCGTCATCGGTTGCAGCACCGTGCCGAAACGCAAAGCCAGCCGGGCCGGGCCGGGCGCCGTATCGACCGGCCTGCTGAAGAACGGCGTCGAGACACCGCGGTTGAACTTCTGGTCGTTCATCAGCGCCACAGATTCGCCCCGCGCCATACCGGCCAGGAGTTCCTTGGCACCGTCGCCCCCCTTTGGCGCGAATAGCTGCGTGCCGTAGCGTTCACGTGCCTTGCGCCAGCGCGCGTCAACATAGGGGTTGTTGGCGGCGCGATAGGTCATCTGGCAGATGACGCCAGCTTCGTTGATCACCGACGGCATGATTTCCCAATTGGCGAAATGGCCAGAGATGAAGACGACAGGTCGACCTGAAAGCTTGATCTCTTCCAGACGCTCTGCATTCTGGACCACGATGCGGCCGTTGGCGATCGTGATACGGTCCATCATGGCGATCTCGGCAAAGGTCCGGCCCAGATTGTCCCACTGGGCCCTGCAAATGCGCGCCTTCCAGCCGACGTCCTTGTCGGGAAAGGCCAGGTCAAGATTGCGAAGGACCACCTTTTGGACCGGTGAGATCGGGCCCAGGGTCTTCAAAAGGCTGGCGCCCAGGTCCGATGCTGTATCGACCGGGAACAGTCGCAGCAAGCCAACGGTGGCGTCGAAGGCCAACGCTTCGAGGCGCCACAACAGATCTTGCCAGAAACCGACCTTTTCGTTCATGCTGGCGGTCCGTTCGTTGCTTGGCGGTTGCGTTTTGCGTCAAGGAATTTGAGGATGCGTTTGAAGCGCGCCTCGGCGGCGATGTGGCTTACACGCACGCCGTCGATGCCGCCGGTGAAATGGCGGCGGAAGATGTAGTAGCGCAGGAAGCCGAGCGGATACTCCAGTGGCAGGCGCGCCCAAAGCTGCCACGAGGGCTTTTTCAGGACCTTGGACTGGAGTGTGTTGTAGGCTTCGAACTTTTGCCGGATGTGGTCGAAGGAGCGCGACGAGAAATGCGTCACGGTGCCTTTGAGTTGCCCGACCGGTTCGTTACGGGTATCGACTGTATCGTGGACAGGGCTTTCTCGAAAACGCACGACGCGACGATCGTACAGACGGACATAGTTGTGAAAGTCGGCCCACAGGCGCGGCGCCGATCGGCCGGGATAGACATTCATGATGCGAAAGCGGTAGGCGTTGAGTCTGGGCCGTGAGGCGATCAGCGCCCTGATCTCGGCACAGAGTTCGGGCGTCATGATTTCGTCGGCATCCAGGTTAAGGATCCAGTCGTATGCCGCACAGTCTTCACTGAACCTCTTTTGTGGTCCATAACCCGGCCAGTCATGATGAATCACCCGCGCGCCCAGACCTTCCGCCACCGCCACAGTGTTGTCGGTAGATCCGCTGTCGACCACGACCACCTCGTCGACCAGGCCAGAAACAGCGCGAATGACATCACCGATCCTGTCGCCTTCATTCCTGGCGATAATACAACAGCTTAAGGGTGTCAAACGAGGCGGCTCCATGTTCGTCCTTGTGCCCAAGACCTCTTTGGCAGGCAAGTTCTTTCAACAACATTATTGTGACCTATGGCACTTTCAGAACATCCCGTTATCCTGTGGTTCCGCTTTGACCTGCGTCTGAACGACCATGCTGGCGTTGTCGCAGCTCTTGCCACAAAACGACCGGTTTGTCCGGTCTATATCTGGGATGACGGCCAGTATGCCCGTCCGCTCGGCGCAACCTCGCGCTGGTGGTTACACCAATCTCTTCATTCTTTGGATGAGGAATTACGCGGTCTGGGGTCAAGATTGATTGTTGACCGCGGGCCGAGCCACATGGTTCTGGCTGATATTTGCCAAAAAACATCAGCAAAAACTGTTATTTGTTCGCGAACTTTTGAGCCTAAAACCGAAGAGCGCGACTGTGAACTTGAAAATGCCCTGGCGGACATATCTGTCGCTTTAGAGCGTCACAACACCGCCTTCTTTACCGAACCAGGCACTATCAAAACCAAGGAAGGCAAGCCTTATCGCGTCTATACGCCGTTTTTTCGCGCTGTCGACGCGGCTGGCGTTCTGAATGTTGATTCCTTCCGTACACTGTCAACCCATCCATGGCCTGTGCTTGCGCAATGGCCAAAGTCTTTGGCGATCGAAGATCTGGGGCTGAAGCCGGAAAAAACGTCTTCGGGTAGCGACTGGACCGAAGGCTTTGCCGCTTTTTCACCTGGCGAAAGTGGCGCGCGAAAAGCCTTGCGCCGTTTTGTCAGTCACGGTCTCCCCGACTATGAAGACGGCCGCGATCGCCCGGATATGGATATCACGTCGCGGCTGTCACCGCACTTGCGTTTCGGGGAGATCAGTCCGCGGCGTATTCTCGCCGACGTCGATGATGCCGTCTGTGAGGCGCCGCGACTGGCTGCGCCGGCGGAAAAGTTGCGCAAGGAACTGGTCTGGCGCGAGTTCAACTACAACATTCTGCACCAGCAGCCGCAGCTGCATGAACGTAATTTTCGCGACGATTTCGATGGCTTTCCGTGGCGTGATAGTGACGGCGATTTCACCGCCTGGACCCGCGGCGAGACCGGCTACCCGCTTGTCGACGCCGGCATGAAGGAATTGTGGCGGACCGGCTTCATGCACAATCGTGTCCGAATGGTCTGCGCCTCCTTTCTCGTCAAACACCTGCTGATAGACTGGCGGCGCGGTGAGCAGTGGTTCTGGGATTGTCTGGTCGACGCCGATCCGGCCAATAACCCCGGCAACTGGCAATGGGTCGCCGGATGCGGCGCCGATGCCGCGCCCTATTTTCGCATCTTCAATCCGACGACCCAGGCCGACAAGTTCGATCCGAAGGGCATCTACCGTCACCGCCACGTGTCGGGCTATGACCGCGTAGTCGATCTGTTTGACAATTCGACCAAAGATGTCACCTATCCGCAACCGATCGTCGACCACGCCCACGCCCGCGACCGCGCACTCGACGCCTATCGCCGGAGAGACAGTAATGACGACTCAGATTGATGCCGAAGACCTTCACCGATTGATCGCGAACGGGACCGTCAAGGTGCTCGACGGTAGTTGGGCGCTGGATGGCACCGACATGCGGGCGCTGCACGAACAGTGTCATATTCCTGGCGCACAGTTTTTCGACATCGAAGTGGTCAGCGATCATTCAACCGAACTGCCGCATATGGCGCCATCGCCCAAGCAATTCGCCCAGGCCGTCGGCCGCCTGGGCATTTCCGAGCAAGATCACGTCGTAATCTATGATCGCCAGGGTCTGTTTTCGGCCGCCCGGGTGTGGTGGACCTTTCACATTATGGGGCATAAGTCGGTTCAAGTGTTGCGCGGCGGATTGCCGGCCTGGAAAGCAGCCGGCTTGCGGATCGAAGGCGGGGTTCCGGTTGTCGCGGAGGTCGCCTATACCCCTCGCCCGCTGGCGGAAAAGATCATCGGGTTGAAGAGCCTGCTTGGATGTTCTGAGAGATTTCTTGTGCTGGATGCCCGTTCGCGGGCTCGGTTCGAAGGAACGGTGCCCGAACCGCGAGCCGGTTTACGCTCAGGACATATGCCGGGCAGCCGCAGCCTGCCGTTTGGCGAGCTGATTCGTGACGGCGCTCTGAAGTCTGTGGCAGAGTTGCGCGAGATTTTTGCAGGAGCCGGTGTCGGTGGAAATGCGACCGTCGTAACGTCGTGCGGGTCCGGTGTGACCGCAGCCATCCTCAGTATGGCCTTGGCAGAAACCGGCCATACCTCGGCCCTACTCTATGACGGATCATGGGCAGAGTGGGGACAAGAAGGCTTGGGCACGCCCGTGGCAACGGGAGCAGCCTGACACAGGATGGTATAATTTGGTTGCGGGAGTCTTAACAAATGGCGACTCCGACAGGGCTCGAACCTGTAACCGTCCGCTTAGAAGGCGGATGCTCTATCCAGTTGAGCTACGGAGCCATAAAAACCTGGGCTCTAGAGCGCGATGCGTTTTGATGGAATCAAAAGTCCGCTCTAAGTTTTTGGTTTGTCGCGCAATTTTTCCGAAAAGTGCTGCACACTTTATCGCACTGCGCTTTAGTGCGTCCAACTCTGCCGACGCGTGTAGGCGAAGTTGTCGGCATAAGTCTTGATAATTTTCGGTGGCAATTCAGGTTCAATGAGACGGAACGGAATGCCATGGTGTTCGGCATAGGCCATGGCCTGGTCCTTGGTCTCGAAGGTCAGTTGCACCTGGGCTTCTGTGTCCGCCGACGACGTCCAGCCCATCAACGGATCAGGCGTGCGCGCCGATTTCGGTTCGAACTCCAGAACCCATTCGTGCGTCTTGGCGCGGCCGGATTGCATGGCGGTTTTGGCAGGCTTGAAAATACGCGCGAACATGAATGGCTCCATGAGCGGCAAGGAATCCGCTTGTCCGTCTGTTACTACAAAATCCAGCGCAGTTGCAACAAGGTGGTGGGCCTCACATGCTTATATCCGGAAGCTTATGGCATTAAGCGGTCCTTTTACTGCGGGGCGAAAACGTTGGCGTCTCTGCGCTTGCCACTCACTTCGCTCGCGGCTTACACCAACCTGCGAAAATCTTGACTCATCGTGGGTTGGCAAGCGCGCCAGAGAACGTACTTCGGGCGCCCGAGCATTTGCGAGGAGCTATGGGGGGCGCCTGGTCCGGCGCTTGAGCTGAAAAAAAAGCGAATACCAAGCGTCATTCTTTATGAGGCTTGGTATGAGT
Source organism: Asticcacaulis sp. AC402 (assembly GCF_000495835.1). Lineage (GTDB taxonomy): Bacteria > Pseudomonadota > Alphaproteobacteria > Caulobacterales > Caulobacteraceae > Asticcacaulis. The sequence goes on along the minus strand of NZ_AWGC01000011.1, from coordinate 50,385 downwards.
TCGTTTGGGGTGCCCCGATTAGCCAAAGTGGCAAGTCGCCACGCAACTCGCTCTTTTCGAACCTCTTGTGATTGTACTCTAACGTCTTATCCCGACCATTAAAAAAGCCACCCAGAAGGGTGGCCACTTTAATGGTCGGGGCGAGAGGATTCGAACCTCCGGCCTTCTGCTCCCGAAGCAGACGCGCTACCAGGCTGCGCTACGCCCCGACACTCACTTTATCTGTACCGGCGATTGGTCGGGGCGAGAGGATTTGAACCTCCGACCTGCTGCACCCAAAACAGCTGCGCTACCAGGCTGCGCTACACCCCGACGCTCTCAGCCGAGACTTGAGAGGCGCGCTACATGACATTTTAGATCAGGCTCCGCAAGCCCCATGTACCTCGAAAGCGTGCGATTTTTCCTCTTACCGGAAAAACGGGTGGATAACCCGGTCACCGGCCTTCAAGCCCAATTGATCACTCAGACCGCCGCGAACCTCCAGCACACCACTGGCCGGCCCTTTCGAGGGCAAAGGCGTGCGATCCAACGGCCGGGCGTTTTTTTGAATCGACACGATCCGTCCGTCAGGAGCGATGTATATAATGTCCAGTGAGATCAGGGTGTTGTTCATCCAGAAGGCCCGCTCTTGCACGTCCTGAAATTCGAACAGCATGCCCTCATTGTCAGCGATTTGTGTACGGCACATCATGCCCTGGGCGCGCGTTGCGAAATTCGATGCGATCTCGACTGAAAACAACCGTCTCCCCTTACCCGAATCGACTTCCAGTGACTCGCGCGGCGAATAAGGCGTGACATTCATGCTGCGGCATTCTGCCGGGGCCGCACTTAGCGGCACAGGGGCTGGCGTCGAGGCCTGAACACCGCACGCGCCGAGCACAATCGCACCCCATCCTAAAACAGCCAGCAGATGTCTGGACATGATCCACCCCGTGAAATCGCCATAAAAAGTAAAATGGAAACTGCCGTCGCTGCGTGGCCTTTTCAAGGCAAAAAGCGCAACAGTGACGGAGAGCGGGATGGCTTTAGATGGAATCGCCATCTCGCTCTAAGTTTTTGTTTTGTCGCGCAATATATCCGAAAAGTGGCTTCCACTTTATCGGATTGCGCTCTAGCGCATTTTTCGTCGGGAACCGACACGAATACTGACGTACACAAGCCTCATAAAGAAAGACGCTTGGTATTCGCACGCGTCAGCTTAAGCTCCGCTGCCCCCGATGGCTCCTCGCATGAGCTCTGGCGAGCAGCTGCCCTTGCCAAGGCGAGATGTGTAGAGGTCATCGAGGGTTGGAATCAAACCAGAGCCCTGGGGTGAACTTCCGTCACAACCAGGCCCTTGGGCCCCTCACCAAAGCGCACCATGATGGTGTCGCCTTGCTGCACATCTTCGAGGCCGTAACGGCGCAGGGTCTCGATGTGAATGAAGATGTCCGTGGGATCATTACCACGGACCACAAATCCATAGCCCTTGGTGCGATTAAACCACTTGATAGTAGCAATCTCCAGATCGCCGACACGCATACCTTCTGGCAAAGCGCGGCTCGAACGCGTTTGAACAGCGTCCTGTCGCACGTTCGGCTGTTCCGCCACCTGGTCGAGATGGTCGATGTCAATGACCTGCCAGCCCTTGGCACGCTTGGCAATCTTGCAGGTGATTCTGGCGCCTTCATGTGCACTATCGCGGCCGAGGTCGCGCAGGCTCGAGATGTGGAGCAAAACGTCACGCGTGCTTGTCAGCGTGGCATCCTGTGGAACGATAAAGCCGTAGCCCTTGGCGGCATCAAACCACTTTACATGACCTGAAATCGTTACTAACTCGTCGGCATCGTTCTTGTTATTGTAATCAAACAAACTCATCTATCCTCACCATGTCGCATGCAACTCAAGTGACATACGCAACCATAACACGGATATCTCGTATTGGCACTAAAAAGAGAGATATTTCGCAGAATTTGCGAATTTTAAGCCAAAAACTCACTTATAGCGAGTGATATTTTCTCCTGGTCACAGATTGGGACCGCTACCAAGCGAAGAAAATTTGTGGATAACTTTCCTCCGGCGGGTCGTCCGGGCGGAGCGGGCACATATTTTGACGGAAAGTGCTGAAATCTTGTGGCAGTCCCTAGGGGAGTCGAACCCCTCTCTTCAGGTTGAAAACCTGACGTCCTAACCGATAGACGAAGGGACCGCGATCAAGAGGTGCGCTTGTTACCTGTTCGTGTTTGGCGGTGCAAGCCCTATTTTAAAGTTTTTCACAGGCGCGTGACAGGACCGTTTATGCCAGCGCGATGTCTTCAATTTCAAGTTGTATTCCGCGGCGCCCCATGTAATCATCTGCTTTCAGGCGGCCCAGAAGGTGGATCTTGCCGGCCGGCCGCAACAGAGCGTCGCCCAGAGCGGTGCCTTCGGCGCGCCACATGATGGCTTTGACTTTTCCGCCGATGTCGTCGCAAAGCTCACAGCGGACATGGCCACCTTTCATGACCTGGGCAAAACCGACGCGGACATCGGTAAAAGCGAGCAGCGGCTCGGGATTGCCCTGACCGAACGGCGACAGCAGGTCGAACCGCTCGAGCAACTCGCGCGTTGCCGCCTTCAGGGTCAGGACGGCGTCAATGTCGACGGTCTCGACCTGGTCCTCTTCGGCAACGTGGGTGCGGACATAGTCATTAAGAAATCGGCGCAGGTCTCCGACGCGGTCACGTTCGACACTCAACCCGGCGGCCATGGCATGGCCTCCCCCCGATAGGATCAGGCCGATTTCAAAGGCGGACCCTACGGCTTCGCCCAGATTGACCCCGGCCTGAGATCGCCCAGACCCCTTGCCCATACCGCTGACCGGATCTATGCCAATGATAATGACGGGGCGATGCCAACGTTCTCGCAGGCGGCCAGCGACGATGCCGATAACCCCGGGATGCCAGTCTTCGTGCGCAACGACGATGACCGGATCGTCGCTGGGCCACAGGCCCTGGGCTTCCGCGACGAGGGCTGCCTGCTCCAGCACCTGGGTCTCAACGTCGCGCCGCAGCCTGTTGAGTTCGTCCAGTTCCTGAGCCAAGGCCGCGGCTTCACCGGGATCATCGGTGGACAGCAGGCGGACGCCGAGATCAGAGCGCCCTACCCGCCCGCCGGCATTGATGCGTGGACCGATGACGAAGCCAGAGTGAAACGTGCTCATCAGCTTGCCGGCCTCGTTGGCCGAGCCGGAGATCTCCATCAGCGCCTTAATGCCGGGGTTCTTTTGCTGCGACATGATTTTCAGGCCTTGAGCCGTCAGAGCCCGGTTGAAGCCGGTCAAGGCCGTAACGTCGCAGATGGCGCCCAGTGCCGTCAGGTCCAGCCATTGCATCAGGTCCGGCCGTTGGCGTCCCACGAACAGACCGCGCTTTTCTGCCTCGCGGTTGAGCGCCACCAGGACGACGAAGACGACACCGGCCGCGGCCAGGTTGCCCTGGTCCGAGGTGCAGCCGGGACGATTGGGATTAACGACGGCCAGGGCTCTGGGCGGATCTTCGCGCATCAGGTGGTGGTCGATGACAACGACATCGAGGCCGATCTCGGCGGCATGATCGAGCGCGCGGTGGGCCATGGCCCCGCAGTCGACCGTGATCACCAGGTCGGCGCCCTGGCGCTTCAGGCTGTCGAAAGCTGCATTGGACGGGCCGTAACCCTCGGTCACCCGGTCGGGGACATAGACGGTCAGATCGTGGCCCATGTGCCGAAACCATCGGACAAGTTGCGCCGCGCTCGTAGCGCCGTCGACGTCATAATCGGCAAAGACACATATGTTTGCGTCGGCCTGCAGCGCATCGAGCATGGCGGTCACCGCCCGGTCCATATCCATAAAGCAAGACGGGTCGGGAAACAGCGCCTTCAAGGTCGGGTGAATGAAGCCTTCCAGCGTGTCCGGCGTAATGCCGCGCCCAGCGATGAACCGCGCCAAGGGGTCGACAAAGGCGGCTTCGGCGACATTCATAAGACCCAAACGATGGATAATGTCGCGCAGGACCTCGGGCGCGACCTTGCGCGCCGCCAGTCGTTCACGCCAGGCGCGGCCGCTCAAAGAAGCGGAAACTCCAAGATAAGGCTCAGGGGCGGAGGCGGGGCGTAGTGCGGCGGACAGACTCATTGGGGAAATCTGTCACGCCGGCCAGTCGGTAGCAAGCTTTATGGGCCCGTTGAAAAACAACTGAATCGTCGCGCACCAATCTGCGCGAGATTTGGGCACGGCAGCCAAAGTTTTGAAGCCGCTATCCTTTAAAGAACACGCAAGGGTCTCCGCATGGAGAGTTTGCGCACTGTCCCGGTTTTGGAGATCATTACCAGGCTTTCCGTGGTGACGAAAACCTCGCCGCGCGCCGTCACCTCCTTACGTACGCCTTCCAGCAATGCGCCCTTAGTTACGCCGGTCGCGATAAAGACGGCGTCAGAGCTCACGAGATCGTCAAGATCGTATTTGCGGTCAAAATCGGTCAGCCCGAGGCGTTCGGCACGGGCCCGTTCATCCCCATTGCGAAAAACGAGTCGCCCTTGGAACTGGCCGCCGACGCATTTTAGTGCGGCACAAGCCAGAACACCTTCGGGCGCTCCGCCCTGACCCATATAGATGTCGATCCCGGTTTCCGGCTGGGCGGTATGGATCACGCCGGCAACATCGCCATCGGTGATCAGGTGCACCCGCGCGCCGGCCTTGCGCAGCGAGGTGATGATGCCGTCGTGGCGCGGCCGATCCAGCACGCAAGCGACGATCTCCGAAACATCGACACCCTTCGCTTTGGCGAGGGCGCGGACATTGTCTTCCGGCGTGGCATCGATATCGACGACACCCTTGGCATAGCCCGGTCCGATGGCCAGTTTGTCCATGTAGGTGTCGGGGGCATGAAGCATGCCGCCACGCGGAGCAAAAGCGATGACAGCCAGCGAATTAGCCATGGCCTTGGCGGCCAAGGTGGTCCCTTCCAGCGGGTCCAGCGCGATATCGATGGCCGGGCCGTTGCCAGTGCCTACCTTCTCCCCGATGTACAACATTGGGGCTTCGTCGCGCTCGCCCTCGCCGATTACGATGCGGCCATCCATCTCTATGGCATTGAGCGCCTTGCGCATGGCGTCGACGGCGGCCTGATCGGCAGCTTTTTCATCACCACCACCAACACAGGCATAGGCAGCGATGGCGGCTTCTTCGGCAACGCGGACAATGTCGAGACTGAGATCAAATCCGGAGGCATTGCTGGACATATTTTTCAAAATTTCAAGGGTTTCTGGCATTTTCACGTCTTCTGGCTTTAAGTTTCAAAAGCACGACTATCTGATTATTTTGCGTCGTGTGCTGGCGCCGACGTGGCGATCGGCACGTCATTTCGTGTATCAGACCCCATCAAGCTTGACCAGTCTGGCCGTGACCAGTCTGGGCTTGCACAGTCGGGTGCAGCGTCAATCTGCCATCGGCGGCGCTACAGCGCGGCGGCGCAGGTCGTCTGCCAGGCGTTCTATCTGCTCGACCGACAGGACGGCATCGACTGGCTTGAGATAGATCGGGTTGATGCGTGCGATTGCCGCGGCTGCAAAGGATTCTGGCTCGTCATTGTCCCATACAAGCGCGCGAACCTCCGCTGCCAGTTGAGTCGACGCGATCGCCTGGGTCTTCACCCGCGCGGCAATATCCGCGACGGTCGGAACATCGCTCGGTGGAACCGGGAATTCGGACCATTTTGGAAGGCCCGCCGCTACAGATGTTAAAGACGGAGCGACGGCAGGAATAGGCGCCACAGGACGTTGAGAAGCCGACTCGGCAGTTTCCTGCGCCGATGCACCGCCAGCCAGCACGAGACAAAATCCGGACAAGACAGCTGTCGCACGCAAAGGACGCATCCAAACCGGCAGTATCATGGCAACCGTCTCCGCATTGGCCAAAGGCTGCTGTCGGCAGCGTCAAGGGTCACATTTGAGCAAATTTCTAAGCTCGTGAACAGGCTTACGACAACAAAAATAAAATTTGAGTTGATTTTACGGCGCGTTGTATCGCACTGCAAGATCTTGGACGGCCCTTTGGTGTTGCGATTTCGAAGTTTGTGCGATTCGGTTACAGGTCTTGAGGCGAAATTCGCATTCAAAAGAAACCAGAATAGACGAAGTTGCGAGTGTCCGTTCGATCTTGAGATTCTCCGCAGGTCGAAACAAGGGCCCGCGAAATTCAAAATCAGGACAAGGGAGCATTTCCTCGATCACACCGATCGGTCGATTTGCTTGGGCCTTTGTTTTGTCGCACTTCTTGTCCGAAACGTGGCATCCACTTTGTCGGGAAGTGCTTTAGTCAGGCGAGGAAGCAGATGAGCAAGACACCGAAAGCCCCAGTGGCAGCCAAGGCTAACGCGAAAAAGGCGGCGTCAACCACAAAAGCCAGGGCCAGTGCCAAACCGATTGTTGCCAGTCCCGCGCCCAAGGCAAAGGTTCAATCCAAGCCCGACGTGGTGAAACCGGAAACAGCAAAGCCAGTCCGGCACACGGCAGTTCCTAAACCAGCGCCTTCCGCCAAGGTGACGCCTTCTGCAGAAGCGACGCTGTTTGACGGCGATACTGTCCGCCGCCTGGAGGCGTTGTCGGTTAATATTGCCAAGGCGACGATGACTGCGCAGACTGTTTTAGCCCGCACAGTCATGAAACAGCCCGACCTCGAAGCCGTCGGCGCGCCATCGGATCCTTTTCAGGTTGGCCCCGCCCTGACGCAGGTGATGAATTCGCTTGCAGCCAAGCCGGAAAAGGTTGTTGAGGCCCAGAGCGACTTGCTTAACGGCTATCTCGAACTGTGGGGACAGATGGCGCGCCGATCGCTGGGCGGCGATGTTTCGGTTGAGAAAAAGCCCATAAAGGACAAGCGCTTTTCTGACCCTCTCTGGGATCGAAATCTGGTTTTCGACATGATGCGCCAGTCCTATCTGCTGTCGTCTACCTGGCTAAACACTCTGATAAGCAGCGTTGATGACGTCGATCCGTTGGTCAAGCGCCGCGCCGAATTCTTCACCAAACTGCTTACCGACGCCATGTCCCCGGCCAATTTCCTGCTGACCAACCCGGTGGCCATCGATGCCCTGCTCGACTCCAAGGGTGAAACCCTGGTCAAGGGTATGCAGATGTTCGCCGACGATCTCGCACGCGGTGACGGCAAGCTGAAAATCAGCCAGGCCGACTATAGCCGTTTCAAGGTTGGCGAAAACGTCGCCACTACCCCGGGCAAGGTCGTCTATCGCGGCGACTATTTCGAGCTTTTGCAGTACACCCCGACAACCGAGCAGGTGTATGAGATTCCGCTGCTGATCTTCCCGCCGTGGATCAACAAGTTCTATATCCTCGACCTACAGGCCAAAAACTCGCTGATCAAATGGCTGGTCGATCAGGGTTTCACGGTCTTCGTTGTGTCGTGGGTGAATCCTGACGTCGAGATGAAGGACACAAGTTTCGAAGACTACATGTTCGGCGGTATCTTTGAAGCGACGAACAAGGTGCGCGAGCAGACCGGTGCCAAGACGGTCAATACGGTCGGCTATTGCATCGGCGGTACCCTGCTGGGCTGCGCCCTCGCCCACATGGCCGAAAAAGGTGATACGTCGATCGGGTCGGCCACCTTCTTTACGGCTCAGCACGACTTCACCGAGGCCGGCGATCTGCTGCTGTTCACTTCGGAGCACTGGCTCAAGGAATTGGAGCGTCAGATGGATGCCGCCGGCGGGGTTCTGCCGGGTTCGGCCATGGCCGACACCTTTAACTCCCTGCGCGCCAACGATCTGGTGTGGTCTTTCTTCGTGAGCAACTACCTTCTGGGCAAGGACCTGACACCGTTCGACCTGTTGTGCTGGAACGGCGATCAGACGCGCATGCCCAAGGCGCTCCACATCTTCTATCTGCGGACTTTCTACGGCAACAATGCCTTGGCCAAGGGCGAACTCACCCTCGGCGGGGTCAAACTCGACCTTAAGAAGGTCAAGATCCCGATCTATGAACAATCTGGCCGCGAGGACCACATTGCGCCGCCAGCTTCGGTCTACAAAGGTTCGAAACTGTTTGGCGGCCCGGTCACCTATATGCTGGCCGGCTCGGGCCATATTGCCGGTGTCGTCAATCCGCCGGCAGCGCAAAAATACATGCACTGGCTGAATGACGCCCATCCCGACACTTTGGAAGACTGGCTGGCCGGTGCAACCGAGCATCCCGGGTCGTGGTGGCCGCACTGGGCGGGCTGGTTGGGCAAGTTGTCTGGCAAGAAGATCGCCGCCCGCGATCCGTCCGAAGGGCAGTTGACGGTACTGGGCGATGCGCCCGGCACCTACGTCCTGGTTAAGTCCTGACCGGACAGCTGGAAACTCGCGCAGCCAAAGAATTCAACGATTCCAGATCTTTGAATTGAGACTCTGTGTTTTTGCCTTCAGGCTCGCAGGTGCTTGATCCCCATGTAATCAATGTTGAAATTTTGTGGATTACGCATAGAAAATATATAACGTTCAACACTCTATATGGTAAATATGCGTTAACATATTAGCTTAACCAAAGGCGCGCAGGAATCGACAATCAACATTGACTGGTTTAAACGAATTCGCCGTACAGGTGATCGATTTCACGTCGTTCCCCTGCGCGGCGTTTTCACGCCTGGCGCGACAAGTGTCAGGTGCGCAGGATGATGGTCTCGACGATGGGACGGCGGTCCCAGATAGCCTGTGCGGCCTTCTTGACGACTCGGGCGACGACGGTTTCCACAGTCTGATCGTCGTCCCGCGCCTCTGCCGGCAAGCCTTTCAGCGCCTTCTCGACCGTTTGGCACAGCGATTCGAGTTGGTCGGAAATCGTCTCCTCATTCTCGAACGCCAATCCCAGGCCGCGGACGTCGACCATCGAGGCCAGGCGGTTCTTGGCATCGAGAGCGAAGGCCACAAAGATCATGCCATTGTGGGCGGCATGGCGTCGTTCACGCAGGGCTTCCGAGGCTTCAGGAACCAGCATGCCGCCGTCGACAAACAACCGGCCGGCAGGAACCTCATCGATGATCTCGGGACGGCCCGGCGCCAGGCGAACCATGTCCCCGTTGCGCGGCGTTACCTGGTGCTTGATACCCAGTTCCGCTGCCAGGGCGGCATGTTTCAGCAGATGACGGCGCTCGCCATGGGTCGGGACGGCAATCATCGGCCGAACCCAGCCGTACATGTCCTTGAGTTCGTCCCGGCACGGGTGGCCGGAGACGTGGATGCCGGGATGGTCGCGCTCGGTGTGAATCTCGACGCCCAGGTCCGACAAGCGGTTCTGTAGCGAACGAATGGCGATTTCATTGCCCGGAATGACGCGCGAAGAAAAGACGCAGACATCGCCTTCTTTCAGCTTGACCTGGGGGTGGTTGCCGTCGGCAATGCGCGACAGTGCGGCGCGCGGTTCGCCCTGAGAGCCCGTGCACAGGTACAAAACCTGATGCGGCTTCAGATTGGCCGCCTCACCCTCGGAGATCGGATCCGGAATGCCCTTCATCAGGCCAACATGGCGCGATGCTGCCAGCATGCGGTGCATCGATCGTCCGACCAGGCAAACCTGACGCTTGCAGGCCATGGCTGCGCGCATCACTGAATCCATCCGTGCCACATTCGAGGCGAAACAGGCGACGGCGACGCGCTTCTTGAAGGTGCGAACCAGCTTTTCCAGTTCTTCGCGTACCGAGGCTTCGGAACCGGCCCGGCCCTCAACGAAGACATTGGTCGAATCACACACCATGGCCAGGACGCCCTGGTCGCCGAAACGAGTCAGGGTTGTGATGTCCGTTGGCTCACCCGTGATCGGCTCGTCGTCGATTTTCCAGTCGCCGGTGTGCAGGATCGTACCCAGGGGCGTCTTGATGGCCAGGCCATTGGGTTCAGGAATGGAGTGGGTTATCGTAATATAATCAATATCGAATGGCCCCAACTTCACGTTTCCGTTCAATGGAACCTCAGTGATGTCGGCGTCGTCGACCCCGGCTTCACGCAGCTTCTCGCGGATCAGAAAGGCCGTGAAGGGCGTGGCGAAAACTGGCGCCTTGATCTTGTCCCAAAGCCAGCCCAAGGCGCCGATATGGTCTTCGTGGGCATGGGTCAGAACGATGCCGAGAACATTTTCACCGACCAGGAACGCGGGGTCGGGCGCGATAACCTCTATCCCCGGCGTGGTCAAGTCGCCGAAGGTGACGCCGACATCGACAATGATCCATTGCCGGTCGTCGGCCGGCCCAAAACCGTACAGGTTCAGGTTCATGCCAATTTCATTGGACCCACCGAGCGGCAGGAACACGAGTTCGTTTTGATTTTTTTGCATTATTCAGCTGTGTGACAAGGTACGCTTATAGATTTCGAGGAGGCCGCGCAGGGTCAGATCGTGATCGAAATGATTAATCTTCTCCGTTGCACCTTCAAACAAGGACGCTACCCCGCCGGTGGCAATGACGCTCATCTTCTGGCCGTATTCGGCCTCAATAGCGATGATGAGGTATTCAATCAAGCCGACATATCCCCAAAAAATTCCCGACTGCATGGCACTGACCGTATCCTTGCCGATTTTGCGCGCCGGTTTCTCTATGGCGACACGCGGCAACTTGGCCGCTGCGGCGTGCAAAGCCTGGAGCGAAAGGTTGATTCCAGGGGCGATAGCACCGCCTTCATAGCCGCCGTCGGCCGCCACAACGTCGAAAGTGGTAGCCGTCCCGGAGTCGATGATCAGCAAGGGGCCACCATACGTAATGTAGCCGCCTATGGCATTGACCAGGCGATCGGCCCCGGCTTCACGCGGTTTGTCGATACGAACTTCCAAATCCAAAAATGTATTATCGCCAACAACATAGGGCGTCGTATTGAAGTAACGCTGCACCAGCTTGCGCAGATTGAACAAAGACTGCGGCACGACTGAGGATATGATGCAGTCGTCGATCTGTTCCAGGGCGAGACCATGCATCTGCATCAGTTGGTACAGCCATGGCGCATATTCATCCGCTGTGCGCCGGGTCTCGGTCGCCACACGCCATTGCGCCACCCAGTCGGTGCCATCGTGGATGGCGAATAAGGTATTGGTATTGCCCTGCTCAATGGCCAGAAGCATTGCGATTTTCCAGTTGTGTCATGTTTTTAGCGCGCCGTATTCAACGTCGCCGCCGGTGACGGTATAGATCTGGCCGTCAGCCGCCCTCACCTGGAGCCCGCCGAACTCGTCGAGCCCGGCAATTTCGCCACTGACCTTGACGCTGTCGACCGTGACGCTGACCGTGCGGTCGCGACCGTAGGCGCGCTTCATCCACGCCTTGGCGATGTCGCTGAAGTCCTTGTTGCGCCACAGGTCCAGAACGCCATCGAGATGGCCGTTTAACTTGTGCAGCATGCCGACGGCGTCCAGTGTACGCACGGCGTCCGGATTGATCTCTTTCAGGGCTACTGTCAGATAGCCTTCGATGATCGGCGCAACGCGCAGATTCATCCCCAAGCCGATGACGATGCCGAGATGTTGGGGCTCATGGGAGGCTTCGGTCTGGACAAGGATGCCGCATAGTTTACGCCCGCGGTGCAGGATATCGTTCGGCCACTTGATGCGCATGGAGGCATCCGTGTCAGGGATCAGCGGTCGCAGCATCTCATAGACGGCCAGGGCAGAAACAAAGCTGAGCTGCGGTGCCCGGCGAACATCCAGCGGCATGACCTCCCAACGCGAGGCCATAAAGTTGCCCTTCTGGCCGATCCAGGTCCGGCCGTGCCGGCCGATGCCTTTGGTCTGTTCGCGGGCCAGTACCCAGCCCGGACCCTTGCGGCCGGCGCGCAGACGCGAAAGACTCAGTTCCTGGGTCGATGGCAGTGTGTCGAAGATCTCGAAATCGGCCACTGCCATCGGGCCCTATTGGCCGCCGAAGCCGATGACCGCATTTGCGGCCAGGCCGAATCCGAAAATCAGGAAGACGATCACACCCGGGAAGGAGAAGGCCGCCGAGGTGAAGGCTATCCATTTGGCTTCGGCTGGCGCCTTGCCGAAATCCACAACCGGGGCATCAAACCACATTAACTTGATAAGGCGCAGATAATAGAATGCGGCGATCACGGAGGCGACGAGGCCGGCGGCGGCGAACCACCACAAGCCGCCCGCGATGGCGGCGCCGAAGACGAAGTATTTGCTCCAGAACCCGCCGAATGGCGGCATGCCCAAGACCGACAATGCCAGCATGGTAATGGCGATGGCCATGGGCATGTTGACCTTGGCCAGGCCAGCGAACTGATCGATACGAGTAATCGATTCTCCGTCCTTGCGGTTGAGCGACATCTGGGCGGCAAACAGGCCCAGGGTGTCGACCATATACAGGACGAAGAACATGAGCAGCGCCTGGATACCGACGACGGTGCCAGCGGCAACGGCCAGAAGGGCATAGCCCATGTTGGAAATGGACGAATAGGCCAGCAGGCGTTTGAAGTCCTTTTGCATCAGGCCACCCAGGCCGCCGACGACAAAGCTGAGGACGCTGAGGACAAGCAAGACCTGGCGCCATTGGTCGATGTTATGGATGAAGGCGGTTTCCAGAACGCGCGCGAGCAGCACCATAGCGGCGAACTTGGGCGCGCCGGCGGCAAAGGCGACCACCGGGGTTGGTGCGCCTTCATACACATCAGGCGTCCACATGTGGAATGGAGCCGCCGAAACCTTGAAGGCCAAGCCGGAGATAACGAAGACCAGACCAAAGATCAGGCCGACATTCATGTTGGTTTCCGCCGACTTGGCGATCTCAACGAAGTTCATCGACCCGGCGAAGCCATAGACCAGCGAGGCGCCATACAGCAGCAGGCCGGATGCCAGAGCGCCGAGGACGAAATACTTCAGGCCGGCTTCCGACGATTTGGCGTCGTCGCGGCGGAAAGCCGCCAGAACGTAGAGCGCCAAGGATTGCAGTTCCAGGCCGACATAGAGCGAAATCAGGTCGCCGGCAGAGACCATGACGCTCATGCCCAAAGTCGCCAGCAGGACCAGGATCGGGAATTCGAAGCGGCGGCTGTTCAGCCGGTCGAAATAGCCCTGCCCCAGAACGATGACGAAGGCGGCGGCGATATACATGGCCACCTTGGCAAAGACAGAAACACCGTCCGAGACGAAAGAGCCCGAAAAAACGATGCCCAGCGGCGACCAGGCGGCTGCGAAGGCCGCGCCGATCAGGGCTGCGCCGCAGAGCGCGCTGATCGAGGTCATGCCCTTGTCACCTCGGAAACTACCGAAGACAAGGATAAAGAGCGCACTCAGCCCGAGGATGGTTTCGGGAAGCGCCTCGTTCAAAGCAGGAAAGTCCATAGCGAAATCCATCCTCATCCGCCGATTGCGGCCTGATAGGCATTTACAAGCCCATCAACGCTGGCCGTGGTGAAGTCAAAAACAAATGCCGGGTAAACACCAAGCAGGATCGTTCCAATGATCAGCGGCGTGAAGATCGCGATCTCACGCAAGTTGATATCGGGGTATTTCTTCAGTTCGTCATTGGTAACGACGCCGAACATCACGCGCTTATACAGGGTCAGGGCGTAGACGGCCGAGAAGATGACGCCTGATGCGGCGACCAGGGCGACCCATGTGCCCCAGTCATAGGCACCGGCCATAGTGGTGATCTCACCGACGAAACCCGACGTTCCAGGCAGGCCGACATTGGCCATGGTGAAAAGCAGGAAGACGAAAGCGAAGTGTGGCATCAGCTTGGTCAGGCCGCCGTAAAAGGCAATTTCACGCGTATGCCAGCGGTCGTAGATTACGCCGACGCAGAGAAAGAGCGCGCCGGAAATCAGGCCGTGGCTGATCATCTGGTAAATGGCACCCTGAACGCCCAGGGCGTTGCCGGCAAAGATCCCCATGGTGACGAAGCCCATGTGGGCGACCGACGAATAGGCGATCAGCTTTTTGATGTCTGTCTGGCGAAAGGCCACAAGCGAGGTATAGACGACCGCGATGACCGACAGGGCCATGACCAGAGGCGCAAACATTTCCGACGCGTCCGGGAACATCGGCAGGTTGAAGCGGATGAAACCATAGCCGCCCAGCTTCAGCAGTATACCGGCCAACATGACCGAACCGGCCGTCGGCGCCTGAACGTGAGCGTCGGGCAACCAGGTGTGGACCGGCCACATTGGCATCTTGACGGCGAACGAGGCAAAAAAGGCGAACCACAGGAAGCCCTGAACATCGAGGCCGAATGGCCTTTCGGTCAGCAGGCGGGTCATTTCTGGGATGCTGGCCGTGCCAAGGGTGGTGACCAGATACAGCATTGCCGCCAGCATCAGTACTGACCCCAGCAGGGTATAGAGAAAGAACTTGTAAGCCGCATAGACCCGATCCTTGCCACCCCATATGCCAATGATCAGGAACATTGGCACCAGGCCACCTTCGAAGAAGATGTAGAAGAGGAAGATGTCGAGTGACGTGAAGACGCCAATGACCAGGGTCTCGAGCAGAAGGAAGGCGACCATGTATTCGGTCACGCGATGGCTGATCGAAGTCCACGAGGCGGCGATACACAGCGGCATCAGGAAGACCGTCAGTGCGACGAAGAGGATAGAAATCCCGTCGACTCCCATATGGTAGGAAATAGGTCCAAACCATTGATAGTGTTCGACAAATTGATAGCCGGGATTGTGTCCATCGAATTGCAGCAGCAGCACGACCGACAGCGCAAGGGTGACCAGCGTGGTCCACAGGCTGATCCATTTGGCGTTGCGGGAAATGACAGCCTCATCGTCCCGTCGCGAGAGAGCGCGCAGGATCATGATCACCGCTGCACCGAACAGGGGTGCAAAGGTGACGATGCTGAGGAGGTTGGGGATGGCAGGTAGCATTGTGTGTTCCGTCTCCCCTTAATGCGTAATACCGATGACAGCCCAGGTAAGCAGGCCGACAACGCCGAGGAACATAAAGAAGGCATAGTGATAGACGTAGCCGGTCTGGGTCTTGACCAGATTCTTCGCCGACTTCAATGCCGCCCATGCCGCCCCGTTGGGACCAAGGCCGTCGATGATCTTGATGTCACCGATCTTCCAGAACACATCTCCCAGCCACTTAGTCAGCTTGACGAAGGTCGCCTGATAGATCTCATCGAAGAACCATTTGTTGTACAGGAAGGTCCAGACCGGGCCTTCGTTGGCGGCCATCTTCTTGGGCAGCGACGGACGGTGCAGGTAATAGTACCAGGCCAGGGCCAGACCCAGCAGCGTCACGATCAACGGCGCCAGCTTGACCCAGACCTCCTTGATCTCGTGTGCATCGTGCATGACATGATTGGTCGGCGCCGTGTAGATGGCGTGTCCCCAGAAGTCGTGCGCGTGTTCTCCGATGAAGTAAGGCGCGAAGACAAAACCGGCTGCGACCGCCCCAACGGCCAGCAGGATCAGCGGCGTGAGCATGATCCACGGGCTTTCGTGCGGCGTGTGGGCGTGGCCCTGAGCGTCGTGGGCATGAGCGTCGTGGGCATGAGCGTCGTGGGCATGATGGTCCTCATGGCCGTGATCGTCGTGCGGATGGCCATGGTGGCCCCCGTCCCACTGCTTCTTGCCGTGGAAGGTCATGAAGATCAGTCGGAAGCTGTAGAAGGAGGTCAGCAGCGCGGCAAAGATGCCCATCCAGAAAGCGAACATGCCCTGTGGCGTGTCGTGCATGGCCCAGGCGGATTCGATGATGGCATCCTTGGAGAAGAAGCCGGCGAAACCGAACTCGGTATAGGGAATGCCCAGACCGGTGATAGCGATGGTGCCGATGGTCATGACAGCATAGGTGACCGGCAGGTACCTGTAGAGGCCGCCCATCTTGCGCATGTCCTGTTCGTGGTGCATGCCGTGGATGACCGAACCCGCGCCCAGGAAAAGAAGAGCCTTGAAGAAGGCGTGCGTGAACAGGTGGAACATCGCCGCCTGATAGGCCCCTACCCCGGCCGCGAAGAACATATAGCCCAGTTGCGAACAGGTCGAATAGGCGATAACGCGCTTGATGTCGTTCTGGGTAAAGCCGATCGAGGCTGCGAAGATGGCAGTAATCGCGCCGATATAGGCGACGATCATCTTGGCTTGGGGCGCGTGCTCGAACAGAGGCGACAACAGGCAGACCATGTAAACGCCGGCTGTAACCATGGTGGCGGCGTGGATTAGGGCCGAAACCGGCGTCGGGCCTTCCATGGCGTCTGGCAGCCAAGTGTGCAGGAAGAACTGCGCCGACTTGCCCATGGCGCCGATGAACAGCAGGAACGCAGCCAGGTCCAGCGCCGAGAAGTAGAAGCCAGCGAATTCCCAGGCTTTGCCTTCCTGGTTCTGGATCACAGCGAAAAACTCATGGAAATTTATCGTGCCGAACTGCCAATAGACCGTGAGGATGCCAAGGGCGAAGCCGAAGTCGCCGATGCGGTTGACGACGAAGGCCTTGATGGCAGCGGAACTGGCGCTGTCCTTTTGGTACCAGAAGCCGATCAGCAGGTAGGACGCAAGCCCCACCCCTTCCCAGCCGAAGAACAGTTGCATGAAATCGGCGGCGGTCACCAGCATCAGCATGGCGAAGGTGAACAGCGACAGGTAGCTGAAGAAACGCGGCCGGGAGTCATCCTCGGCCATATAGCCCCAGGAATACAGATGGACCAAGGAGGAGACCGAGGTGACCACGACCAGCATAGTCGCCGACAGGGCGTCGACGCGTATCGACCAAGCTGACTGGAACGTGCCGATATTGATGAAGTCGAGCAGCTTGACCGTGAAGTCGGGCATGCCGCCCCAAGTGTGCTCGATAAATATGTACCAGCCTAGAACACAGGACAAAAAGAGCAGCCCTGTGGTGACGGTCTGCGACGCAATATTGCCGATGCGCCGGCCGAAAAAGCCGGCAATGGCGGCGCCGACGATGGGCGCGAAAACACACAGGGTAACGATGGTCGCCATGCCTTCGGGCGGCAGGGCGGCAACAGCGCCGGCGACCGCATGGGTCGCTTCGGCGGCATGTACGGCCCCGTGCGCGGCGGGCTCGGCGTGAGCGGCGGTCTCGAAAAGCACGACGACCTATCCTTTCATCATGCTGGCGTCATCGACGGCGATGTCACCACGATTACGGAAGAAGGTCACAAGAATGGCCAGCCCGACGGCGGCTTCAGCCGCGGCGACGGTCAGGACAAACATGGCCATGATCTGGCCCTCCACATTGTGCAGGTAGCTCGAAAACGAAACGAAATTGATGTTTACTGCCAGCAGGATCAGTTCGATCGACATCAGAATAATGATGACATTGCGGCGGTTCACGAAGATCCCGAATACCCCGATGGTAAACAGGATGGCCGAGACGGTGAGATAGTGTTCCAGTCCGATCGACAGAGGTTCAGCGGGGGTCATTCCTGGATTCCTTCTCCGGACTTGGCCGGCACGACGGCGACCGCATCCTTGCGGCGACGCGTAACCTGCTTGAATATGTCCTGACGTTTGACATAGGTGCGGTGGCGCAGGGTCAGGACGATGGCGCCGATCATGGCGACCAGCAGGACAAAGCCGGCCGCTTCGAAAACAAAGGCGTAGGTCGTGTAGAGCTCGAAACCGATCGTCTGAATATTGGTTGCATCCGGACGTGACGCCATCGGCATCTTGCCAGACGCCGCGCCACGCTGCGAAATGGCCAGGGCGATCAAAATCAACTCGCCCATCAGTACCAGGGCAATTACCGCACCGGGCGCCAGGTAATTGGCGAAGCCCTGGCGCAGCTTTGAGAAGTCGACATCGAGCATCATCACGACGAACAGAAACAGTACGGCGACGGCGCCGACATAGACCACGATCAGCAGCATGGCCAGGAACTCTGCCCCGATAAGGACGAACAGGCCTGCAGCCGAAAAGAAGGCGAGGATCAGATAGAGCACGCTGTGCACGGGATTGCGCGCCGTGACGACCAGCAGGCCAGAGATGCACGTCACGGCTGACATCAGATAAAAAGCAATTGCCATCAAGGTCATGGGTTCAGTTCCTCATCTTACCTGTAAGGCGCGTCGAGTTCGAGGGCGCGAGCAATTTCGCGCTCCCACCGATCGCCATTGGCCAGCAGGCGGTCCTTGTCGTATAGCAGTTCTTCGCGCGTGTCGGTCGAGAACTCGAAGTTTGGCCCTTCGACAATGGCGTCGACCGGACAGGCTTCCTGGCACAGGCCACAATAGATACATTTCACCATATCGATATCGTAGCGCGTCGTGCGGCGAGAACCGTCATCGCGGGGTTCCGCTTCGATAGTGATGGCCTGGGCCGGGCAGATGGCTTCGCACAGCTTGCAGGCGATACAGCGTTCCTCGCCGTTAGCGTAGCGGCGCAGCGCGTGCTCTCCGCGGAAACGCGGCGAAATCGGCCCCTTTTCGAAAGGGTAGTTGATGGTCGCCTTGTGGCGGAACATGTACTTGATAGCCAGGCCAGTGGCGCCGACAAAGTCGAGAAGCAGCGCGGCTCTGAAACCATTGAGAATGCGAGAAATCACAGGACGCCTCCATAGACGCGGTAAGCGGCGATAATGACGACGGCCAGCAGAGAAACCGGAAGAAAGACCTTCCAGCCCAGACGCATCAGTTGGTCGTAGCGGTAGCGAGGCACGATCGCCTTGACGAGGGCGAACATAATGAACCACAGCACGACCTTGCCGATGAAGGTCAGCAGATAGACCAACGACAACAACCAGTCCGGCATGCCCAGTCCGTCGATCGGGAACGGCAGATACCAGCCACCGAAGAACAGGATGGTGATCATGGCGCACATCAGGACGATGTTGGCGTATTCACCGATCATGAACAGAAGGTACGGCGTCGAGGAATACTCCACCTGATAGCCGGCGACGAGTTCCGATTCGGCTTCCGGCAGATCGAACGGCGGGCGGTTGGTTTCCGCGAGCGCCGAGATAAAGAACATCACCATCATCGGGAACATGACCACCAGCGGAATCAACCCGTTGACCGAGGTCAGGCTCCCGCCCAGAAAGTTCCAGTTCCAGATACCGGCTTTCTGGTTGTTAACGATGTCACTCAGGTTCATCGAGCCGGTCAGCAGAATAACCGTTACCAGGATAAAGCCGATCGAAACTTCGTAAGACACCATCTGGGCCGCTGAGCGCAAACCGCCCAGGAAGGGATACTTCGAGTTCGACGCCCATCCGCCCATGATGATACCGTAGACGCCCAGCGACGAGATGCCCAGCAGATAGAGAACGCCGACATTGATGTTCGATACAACCCACCCGGGGGCAAAGGGAATGACTGCCCAGGCGGCAAAGGCCAGAACGAAGGTCAACAGCGGCGCCAGAAGGAAGACTGCCTTGTCGGCACCGGCAGGGATGATCACTTCCTTGAAAACGAATTTGAAGAAGTCGGCAAACGACTGAAACAGACCGAACGGACCAACCACATTGGGGCCCTTGCGCATCTGTACCCCAGCCCAAACCTTGCGGTCGCCCCACAGCAGGAAGGCCAGCGACACCATGACACCCATGATGACGGCCAGAGCCTGAAGCACCGTAATGATCGTCCAGCCGACCGGTCCTGCCCAAAAATTAGCTTCCATAGTCCAGGTTCCTTACTCGGCCGCGGCCTTGAAATGAGCGCCGCGTGCCGCCGAGCACTCCGCCATGGCGACGGACGCCCGGGCGATGGGGTTGGTCATGTAGAAGTCGACGATCGGCGACACGAACACCCTGTCCTTGATGTCGCCGCGATTGCCGACCGCCTTGAGGTCAAAGATCTTTGTCGCCGGCTTGGCGTCGACGCGGCCGAACACCGGATGATCGGTGATCAGCTTTTCGCGCAGTTGCGCCAGGCTGTCGTATGGGAGAGTGTGGCCAACCTTGTCCGAGAGGGCGCGCAAGATGGCCCAGTCTTCTTTCGCTTCACCCTTCGGGAAGACGCAGCGTTCGGCAATCTGAACGCGGCCTTCGAGATTGGTGTAGATACCCGACTTTTCGGTATAGGCCGCTCCAGGCAGGATGACATCTGCCATCGCCGCGCCCTTGTCGCCGTGCGAACCTATATAGACGACGAAGGTCTTGTCCAGACCGGTGAAGTCGAACTCGTCGGCGCCCAGCAGGACAAGGACATCAACGGCGCCCTTAAACATCGCGGTTGCGTCAATCGCCTCGCCCACCGGCACGAAACCGAGGTCGAGACCTGCGACGCGCGAAGCCGCCGTATGGACGATATTGAAACCGTTCCAGCCGTCTTTAACCACACCGCAACTATCAGCAATGTCAGCAACTTCGCGCAACACCGCCGCGCCGTCGTCACCTGACAAGGCGCCGCTGCCGACCAGAATGGCCGGGCGCCGGGCGCTTTTGAATACGTCTCGGAAGCTATTTTTCTTGAAGTCTTTCAAGGCTTTCGGACCAACACCTAAGTGCGTGTAGTCATAGGTCAGGTCGACCGCCTGACCGATCAGCCCGACCTGGACGGCATTGCGCAGCCAGGTCTTGCGGATCCGGGTATTGATCAGGCTGGCCTCATGGCGCAGGTCGCTGCCGACAATCAACACGGCGTCGGCGTTCTCGATGCCTGCGATGCCGGAATTGAACAGCCAGGATTCCCGCGGGGTCGATTGCGCCACCGGCCCGATCTTGGCGCCATCCTGACGGCAGTCGAGATTGGTCACGCCCATGCCGTAGAACAGGTCCTTGGCGGCCTTCATGGTCTCAGCATCGGCCAGATCACCGGCAACCACGCCGATCTTGTTCTTCGGGGTGCTGGTGAGTTTGCCGGCAAAGGCCGTAAGGGCTTCGTCCCAAGAGACCGGTTCCAGCTTGCCGCCCTTGCGAACATAGGGCCTGTCCAGGCGCTTGCGCGACAGCCCGTCGACGGCATAGCGCGACTTGTCGGTCAGCCATTCCTCGTTGATGTCTTCCTTCAAACGCGGAAGTGCGCGCAGCACGGCGGCACCGCGGTTGTCGATGCGGATATGGGCGCCCAGGGCGTCATGAATATCGATCGTTTCGGTCTTGGTCAGTTCCCACGGCCGGTAGTTGAACGACCACGGCCTGTGCGTCAGGGCGCCGACCGGGCACAGGTCATTGACATTGCCCGACAGTTCAGACGTTACGGCCTGCTCCAAGTAGGCGGTGATCTCGGCGCCCTCTCCACGCGAAATCATGCCCATTTCGCTGACGCCGGCAACTTCGGTCGTGAACCGGACGCAACGTGTGCACTGAATGCAGCGGGTCATAAAGGTCTTGATCGTTGGCCCGAGGTACTTTTCCTCGACGGCACGCTTGTTCTCCGTGTAACGCGAACCGCCCTTGCCGTAGGCCATAGACTGGTCCTGCAGATCGCATTCGCCGCCCTGGTCGCAGATCGGGCAATCCAGCGGGTGGTTGATCAGCAGGAATTCCATCACGCCTTCGCGAGCCTTCTTGACCATCGGCGTGTTCGTGAAGATCTCCTGGTTTTCGGCGGCCGGCAGGGCGCACGATGCCTGCGGCTTCGGCGGTCCAGGCTTTACCTCGACCAGGCACATGCGGCAGTTGCCCGCGATCGAGAGGCGCTCATGGTAACAGAAGCGCGGAATCTCCTCGCCCGCAAGTTCCGCCACCTGCAGCACGGTCATGCCGGGATCGAACTCGACCTCCACACCGTTGACTTTAGCCTTGGGCATCTGCCTCAACCTCAAAACATTCAAACAAATTGCGGATATTATTAAAAATTCCGCACCGTAACTTATCCATGGTCAGAACCATGACTTCTTTTCGACGACGTAGTCCTCATGGAAGCTCTGGTCAGTTTTTACCAAATAGATCAGCATCTCGACGAACGAGATGATGAAAGAAATGGGGGAAGTAACGACGAGACACGTCAAAACCAGCATGACAACGCCGGCACCGATGCGTCCGAGGTAGAATTTGTGAACCCCCAGCATCCCTATCAGGAACGGGCAGGCCAGAAGGGCGGCGATATAGCGATTCCGTTCGCCAACAAAAACCGAGTTAATGACGTAGACGCTGGTGGCGACATTGCCGTCCGGTTCGAAATCGACCGTGGCGCCCGCCGGAACATAGGTGGTTCCATCGCCCAGATCGGTTGCCGAGAAGGTATATCGACGGCCATCTTCGCCGCTGATCAAACCCGAAGTGCCGTTAAATGTCAGAACTTTGCCGCGCATTGTCTGTTCCTATTCCGCCGCTATGACATGGCCGGTATGGATGGCTCGTCGCGAGCGATAGGCCGCGATCCGGGCTTCGATCTCAGGCCGGAAGTGACGGATCAGGCCCTGGATCGGCCAGGCCGCCGCGTCGCCCAAGGCGCAGATGGTATGGCCTTCGACCTGGGTGGTGACTTCCAGCAAGGTATCGATTTCCGAAGGTTCGGCGTCGCCCTTGACCATCCGCTCCATCACGCGCCACATCCAGCCGGTGCCTTCGCGGCACGGCGTACACTGCCCGCACGACTCGTGCTTGTAAAAGTAGCTGAGACGGGCAATAGCGCGGATCAGGTCGGTCGACTTGTCCATGACGATGACCGCCGCGGTGCCCAGGCCCGACTTCAGGTTACGCAGGGTGTCGAAATCCATGGCCAGGTTTTCGCACTGTTCCGCCGGGATCATTGGAACAGACGAACCGCCCGGAATGACCGCCTTCAGATTGCCCCAGCCGCCGCGGATTCCGCCGCAGTGGTCTTCGACCAACTGGCGGAACGGGATCGACATGGCCTCTTCGACATTGCACGGCCGCTCGACGTGGCCAGAAATGCAGAACAGCTTGGTGCCCGTGTTGTTGGGTGCGCCAAATGAAGCAAACCAGGCTGCACCACGACGCAAAATAGTACCGACGACGGCGATCGATTCGACGTTGTTGACCGTCGTCGGGCAACCATAGAGCCCCGAACCGGCCGGGAACGGCGGCTTAAGGCGCGGCTGGCCCTTCTTGCCTTCCAGCGATTCCAGCAGGGCGGTTTCCTCACCACAGATATAGGCGCCGGCGCCATGGTGGACAAAGAGATCAAAGTCCCAGCCATGGAGGTTGTTTTTGCCGATCAGTCTGGCCTCATAAGCCTGCTTAACGGCAGCTTCCAGGCGCTCGCGCTCGAGCACGTATTCGCCCCGGATGTAGATGTAGCAGGCATGGGCCTGCATGGCGAACGAGGCGATCAGGCAGCCTTCGATCAGCAGATGCGGATCGTGACGCATGATTTCGCGGTCCTTGCAGGTCCCGGGTTCGGACTCATCGGCATTGACAACCAGATAGTGCGGCCGGTCCTTGACCTCTTTGGGCATAAAGGACCACTTCAGTCCCGTCGAGAAGCCGGCACCGCCGCGGCCGCGCAGGCCGGAATTCTTGACGTTGTCGATGATCCACGGTGCGCCATAGGACAGGATATCGCGGGTCGCGTTCCAGCAGCCGCGCTGCCTTGCCCCCTCCAGGCCCCAGTCATGGAAGCCGTAGAGGTTGGTGAATATCCGATCCTTGTCTTCCAGAATGCCGACCATCATGCCTTCTCCGGAGCGTTAGGGATCCTGATCGCCCTGGCGGCGGAGCCGTCATAAAGCTTCGGATCGGAAAGGGTTGTTGCACCACCCATCGGTTCCGAGGTCTTGCGGCCATTATAGGGACCGGCTTGTGGCGCCTTGCCGGCGGCGAAATCGTCGATAATCTGCGCCATGGTTTCCGGTGTCAGGTCTTCGTAGAAATAGTCGTTGATCTGTGCCATCGGCGCATTGCAGCACGCGCCCAGGCATTCGACCTCCTGCCAGGTAAACAGGCCGTCGGAAGACAGCTTGTCCTTCGGTCCGATCTTGGCCTTGCACACTGCCATAAGGGCTTCCGAGCCGCGCAGCATGCACGGTGTGGTGCCGCACACCTGGATCAGGGCCGCCGAACCGACGGGCTCCAACTGGAACATGGTGTAAAAGGTGGCGACTTCGTAGACGCGAATCTGCGGCATGGTCAGCAGGCGGGCAATGGCCGAAATGGCGGGTTCGCTGACCCAGCCTTCTTGCTTCTGCACCAGCCACAGGATCGGGATCACCGCACTCTGGCGGCGATTCTCCGGATATTTGGCAATCCACCAGTTGGCTTTTTCCATCGTTGCCGGGGAAAAGGCGAAACCGGCCGGCTGTACCGCTGCGAGACGACGTACGGACATCAGGCCTCTCTACACAAAAAGTCGGCGCCAGGCTTAAACCCGCAGCCAGTCAAATACAGTTCAGATTGCGCTGTTCTCATCGGTCGATTTCCCCGAACACGATGTCGAGCGAGCCCAGGATGGCGGAGACATCCGCCAGCAGATGGCCGCGGTTCATCCAGTCCATCGCCTGGAGATGCGGGAAGCCAGGCGCGCGAATCTTGCAGCGATAGGGCCTGTTGGTGCCGTCAGAGACGAGGTAAACGCCGAACTCGCCCTTGGGCGCTTCGACGCAGGCATAGACCTCGCCCTCGGGGGTTTTGAAGCCCTCGGTATATAACTTAAAGTGATGGATCAGCGCTTCCATCGAATTCTTCATCTCGGCACGGCGCGGCGGCGTCACCTTGTGATCTGACGACAAGACCTCGCCCGGGGTTACCTTAAGTTTGCCAAGGCATTGCAGCATAATTCTGACAGATTGCTTCATCTCTTCGATGCGGCATAAATAGCGGTCCCAACAGTCGCCGTTCTTGCCCAGCACAATATCGAACTCGAGTTCGTCATAGCATTCATAGGGCTGCGATTTGCGCAGGTCCCAGGCGACGTTTGAACCGCGGATCAGCACACCGGTAAAGCCCCAGTCCAGGGCCTGTTCCTTACTGACCACGCCGATATCGACGTTGCGCTGCTTGAAGATGCGGTTTTCAGTGACCAGGCTTTCTATGTCGGCCAGGGGCTTAGGGAAGTACTTACACCAGGCAATGATATCTTCGATCAGCTCCGGTGGCAGATCCTGGTGGACGCCGCCCGGGCGGAAATAGTTGGCATGCAGCCGCGCCCCACAGGCGCGCTCATAGAAGACCATCAGTTTTTCGCGCTCTTCGAAGCCCCAAAGCGGCGGAGTCAGGGCGCCGACGTCCATGGCCTGCGTGGTTACGTTCAGCAGGTGCGACAGGATGCGGCCGATTTCGGAAAAGATAACGCGGATGTACTGAGCGCGCTTGGGGACATCGATACCGATCAGCTTTTCGATGGCAAGACAAAAAGCGTGCTCCTGGTTCATCGGTGCGACATAATCGAGGCGATCGAAATACGGAATATTCTGCAAGTAGGTCCGCGATTCCATCAGCTTTTCGGTACCGCGATGCAAGAGACCAATGTGCGGATCGACGCGCTCGACGATTTCACCGTCGAGGTCAAGAACCAGGCGCAGGACTCCGTGGGCCGCCGGGTGCTGCGGGCCGAAATTGATCGTGAACTTGCGATCGTCCTCGCCCTTGTGTCCGACCTGAGATGTTACATCATCTGCCATAGGAATAATCCTTAGCCCTCAAACTCTTAGTTACCCAACATGCCCCGCGACCATCGCGTCAGGTCCTGGCCTTCTCGTCGCCTGGCAACACGTACTGCGCGCCTTCCCATGGGGACAGGAAATCAAACTTGCGATATTCCTGAACCAACTTGACGGGTTCGTAGACGACCCGCTTTTGCTCTTCGTCGTAGCGAACCTCAACGTGGCCGGTCATCGGAAAATCCTTGCGCAGCGGATAACCCGAAAACCCGTAGTCGGTCAGCAACCGGCGCAGGTCGGGATGGCCCGAGAACATCATGCCGTACATGTCGAAGGCTTCACGCTCGTACCAGTCAGCGTTGGGATAGACCGAACGAACGCTGGGCACAGGAACGACCTCATCGGTCGTTACCTTGACGCGCAGGCGGACGTTGTAAGTCAGCGAGAGCAGGTGATAAACAATGTCGAATCGCTCAGCGCGCTTCGGGTAATCAGCACCACATAGGTCGATAAGCTGATGGAAGCGGAAGGGCTCCTGCTTGAGCCTGGTTAGTATTTCGACGATGCGCTCGCGTGCCACAGTCAGGGTCAGTTCGCCGAAGGCGAACTTGGTCTCGAGTACGGCTTCCTTGAATGCGGCCTGCGCCCTTTCGGCGAGGGTTTGCAACTTTTCGATCGAAACTTGTGTCAACATTGGTGCCCCTCCCCCCTCAGCGACGGATATTGCCGGTACGGCGAATCTTCTTCTGCAGTTGCAGAAGGCCGTACAGTAGAGCTTCTGCCGACGGCGGACAGCCCGGAACATAGACATCGACCGGCACGATGCGATCGCAGCCGCGGACGACACTATAGGAATAGTGATAGTAGCCGCCGCCATTGGCGCAACTGCCCATCGACAGTACATAGCGCGGATCCGGCATCTGGTCGTAGACCTTGCGAAGGGCCGGCGCCATCTTGTTGGTAAGCGTGCCGGCCACGATCATCAGATCTGACTGGCGCGGGGAAGCGCGCGGCGCCATGCCGAAACGCTCCATGTCGTAGCGCGGCATCGAGGCCTGCATCATTTCCACGGCGCAGCAGGCGAGACCAAACGTCATCCACATCAGCGAGCCGGTGCGCGCCCAGGTAATGACGTCGTCGGCCGAAGCGACCAGGAAACCCTTCTGATCCAGTTCGGCTGAGACGCTCTCGAAGAATTTGTCGTGAACAGCTGGGTCGTAACCTTCAACCGAAGACCGTCCCGCCGAGCCCGCAGGTATAATCACTCCCATTCCAGGGCTCCTTTTTTCCACACATATATATAGCCGAGCGCAAGTTCAGCCAGGAAGATCATCATGGTCCAGAAGGCGTACTGCATGCCCGATGGCGTCATGTCGAACAGCGACACAGCCCACGGAAAAAGGAAAGCCGCTTCGATGTCGAAGACGATGAAAAGGATCGAGACCAGATAGAACCGGACGTCGAACTTCTGCCGCGCCGAATCGAAGGCCGGGAAGCCGCACTCATATGCCGACAGCTTTTCTGTATCTGGCGCCTTGGGCGCCACGACCAGGGCGGCGATAAGGAAACCCAACCCCAGGGCGGTGGCGATCGCGAAAAAGATAATGATCGGCAGGTAGTTCTTCAGAAAAACGACCATTTCTTCCGTCATGGACAATACCTCTACACAGCCGGACAGAGCCGCATTAACGCTGCGGCGGACTCAGAACATCTGCCTATTAGACCAGTCCGCGCTGCGCTTCAAACCATTGCGGTGCAAAAAAGCCAGCTTTTGGCCATTTTCTTTGTTTTTTCGGCGAGGGGTGCGGCAATTTGCGCGCGCCAAGTCAGGAAAGTGAAACGCATTCGCATAAGGTTTGTAGTTTCATAAAGATTGTCGAATTATTCGCTACATGACGCTTGACACTGCCGCCTGCCCCGCATATCAAGCGCACCTCCTCGACGGCGGCGACGCCCGACAGGGCAAGGGATGCGGGTGTAGCTCAGTTGGTTAGAGTATCGGCCTGTCACGCCGAGGGTCGCGGGTTCGAGTCCCGTCACTCGCGCCACCTTTAACAGGTGGCACCGCATTCCCTTTTTTTCTTAAAAAATCAGTTTTTCCTTGCGGGTCACGAAACGTGATCCGCCGGGGAACTGATGGCGCTCGTGGCCTTAATTAAGCCCTCATTCTTTTCAAGTTTGGCAGCCAAATTCGCCCCGCCTGTGGCCGAAAGGTCGTGGGACGCCTGAAACTGTGTCGGACACCTTTCCCAACACAGCTTTTAAGGTTAATAGGTGGCAACTGGCAAAGGGGCGGTATATGACCGTTCTGACACACGAATCGTGACTGAAGAGCACCTCAGGGAAGCTGATGCATATGCGCAAAAACCGACTTATGACCGCAACCGCCCTTAGCTTGACGCTTGCGGCCTTGAGCCTCACCGTGAGTCTGGCTGGCCCTGCGCTTGCGGCCACGACGATTTCCACGGCCACGACGGTGCCGGTCAATACGACGACGACCGGCGATCTGACGGTCAACAGCTCAGGCAGCATTACGCTGACGACGGGTACGGCCATCACGGTCAATTCCGACAATGATGTCACCCTCGATGGCAAGATTGATATGGCCAAGTCGGCCGCGGGCTCGACCGGCATATGGGTGGACGGTGGGCGCACGGCCGACCTGACCATCAAGGCCAATATCACCGTCACCGACGATTTTGTCGCCACTGACAGCAAGAACGCCGACACACTTGTCGATGGACCGTTCGCCGACAGCGCCACGCGCTATGGCATCCGCTCGACCGGCGCGACGCCGTTTGTCGGGAATGTCGTGATCTCTTCGGCCAGCACGATCGCCGTTGAGGGATCCAATTCTTACGGTGTACGCTTTGAAAACAACGTCCAGGGCAACCTTACCATGGACGGCACCATCAAAATGGAAGGTGACAACAATACCGCAGTCGCGCTCGAAAATGGCGTTACGGGTTCGACCTACCTTAGTGGAACCATCCAGACTCGGGGCACGAACAGCTCCGCTGTGAAACTGGCCGGTGAATTTGATGGTTCGGTCGTGATCGACGGCACCTATTCCGGGACAGGTTACGCTGCGACCGAACGCGCCGGGAATGACGCCATGAAGAAGATCCTGGCGACACCGGAGGACATGGGACAATCCGGCGTGCTTGTCGATATCGCCGGCAATGTCGACAAGGGCATCCTGATCGGCGCAGCGCTCACCAGCACGGTCGACGATGCCATCAACGACGACGAAGACGGGAACGGCATCATCGACAGCAGTCAAACGATTGCTGCTTTGACGAGCTATGGCGCGGCTCCTGCCCTGCGCATTGCTTCGGCGACCCAGGATCTGACGATCGGCGGGCTTGTCTACGACAGCAGTGCGATCAACATGCCGACAATCAACTATGCCCTGGCGATCCGCGGCAACGTACTCGGGAACGGTTTGTATCGTAATGTCGACGCCACCGGCGTACAATTGGGCGGCGTGGCCGGGGGGCGCTCTGTCTCTCTGGCCAACGGTGTCCAGGTCAAAGGTAATGTCATCGGCCGCGCTTACGGCGGAACGAGTACCGCACTGCTTTTCGGCGCTGGGGCGACAACTCCGCTCCTGGATATTGAAGGCACCATCCAGAGCGTAGCGGAACGCGATATCCTCAGTACAACGACCGGGACGACGACAACTTACGATGCGGTCGCAGCACACGCCCGCGGCATCGACATCGCCGCCGGAGCTAACCTCCCGACGATCAATGTTAAAAAAGGCGGCTCGGTCGCGGCGACATCGCTTGGCTCCAAGAATACCACGATCGCCATACGTGATCAGTCCAATACCCTCACGCAGATTACCAACAACGCCGGGATATCTGCCACTGTGCAGGCAACGGATGACGACGGTGACAAGGTTGCAGATACAATCCTTACGCGCGCTGTCGCGATTGATACGCGCACCAACACCGTCGGACTAACCCTGAATCAGGTAGATGTAGCGCCAGGAGACACCAAGGCTGAAACAGACATTCCGGCGCCTTTTATTAACGGTGACATCCTGCTCGGCTCCGGCAACGACGCCGTATCGTCTTCAGGTGGTCTGATCGCTGGCAGTATCGATTTCGGTGCGGGTAATGACAGTCTCACCCTTGCCGCCAAAGCAAGTCATCTGGGCAATATCGACTTCGGCGCTGGCAGCAACAGCTTTGCGCTCTCCGGCAAGGCAAGCTATCTTGGCAAGGCGACGGGAACGGGAACCGTTGCCCTGGATATCAGCGACGGTCTCGTCTTTTTCCAGGCGGGCACGAACCTGAACACGACGACGGTGAATGTCGGCGCGACCAGTACCCTGGGTGTGGTTTTGGATGTCGACAGTCCAACTGCGGCGCTTTTCACTGGCTCCGGCGCGGTGACCATTGCCAATGGCGCAACAATTGACGTGGCTCCCAGCAAAGTGTTCACAGCGCCCAAGACCTTTACTGTTCTAACAACGACCTCGACCGTTAGCCTTGGAACGGTTACTACGCGGATTCCCTACGTATATCATGTCGACGTCGCCAAGGGCGCGCTTACGACAGGTGGCGAGGCGCTGACGGCTAATGTCCGATTGAAGACCCAGGCAGAAGCGGAATACTCCAACAACCAGTATGCGGCACTTGTTCCTGTCCTGACGGTTATGGGCCAGGACGTCTTGGGCTCGAGGGCTGTTTTAACGGAATACACACGCGAAGGCTTCGATCGCGTTTACAATCAGTACCTTCCGGACTATTCCGGCGAAAACATCCTGGGCCTGTCTTTGGGGTCTACTTCGCTGAACCGTTCACTCGGTTCGTTGAGCCTGATTCCGACCAATGGCGCCGGCCAGTACTGGCTGCAGGAATACGGTTATCAGACAAAGCGCGATTACGCCGATACCGCAGGCTTCGAATCGACAGGCTTTAGCTTTGCCGGCGGCCGCGAATCGGAGGTTTACGGTAACCAGACGATCGGTTTCTATCTCTCCTACACCTCGGCGACACCGGCCGACACGTTCGCTATCAGCGAAGAAGAGATGATCAACTCCGACGTCACGGTCGGCGGCTACTGGCGTCTAAAGACGGGCGCATTCAAGGGCTGGGCCCACGCCGGCGTCGGCTTTACCAACTTCGAATCGATCCGTCAAAACTCGACGCTGGCCTATACCTCCAAGGCAGAATGGGGGGGCTTCTCCTACAGCGGCGGCGTCGGTGCTTCGGTCGACTACAAGCTGGGCAAGTTGAGCGTCACACCGATGGTGCTGGCCGACTACTACGCCCTGAGCGAAGAAGAGCACAGCGAATCCGGCGGCGGCGATTACTTCGACCTCAGCATCGGCGAGCGCGACAGCCATCTGCTGTCCTCCACCGCCATGATCAACTTCAGCTATGGCCGCTTTTTCCTGAAGCCGGAACTGTGGTTCGGCTACAAGCAGAACATCTCGGCGGAGATCGCTAACACGATTGCCAATTTCAAGAACGGAACGGCTTTCACCCTGAGCGGTGGCGACCTGGAGGGCGGCGGCCCGATTGCCGGCTTCCGTATCTCGGCCGACAATGAATGGAGCTATTTCGGTCTGGAAGGCGACTTCGAACAGCAGGATACCTATACCAACTATAGTATCGCTCTGCGGACCCGGTTCCAGTTCTAGGTCAGCAAGAGTTGCTATCTATCTGAAGCCCTTTCCGTTTTCGGCGGAGAGGGCTTTTCTTTATGGGGGAATGATGCGCAGGTTCTGCTTCATTGGATTGGCGCTGGTTAGCGGACTGGCGGGCTTCGTTATCCTGCTCAGCCTGTTGCCTTGGCCCGGCGAGATGCTTGCGCCTTTCCGCCCGCAGATGCTGGTAGTGACCCTGGGCTTTGCGGCGACCAGCCTTCTCCTGTGGTCGTGGAAACTCACCCTGCCCATCCTGGCGGTCGTAGCACTAAACGGCGTACCCATGGCGGTGCGCTGGTTCGACCGGCCTGTTCTGCCCGCAACCGGCACGGCCAATCTCACTGTGCTGGCGTTGAATGTGCTGTATCACAATACGGACTACGATCGGGCTGAAGCCCTGATAAGGCGAGAGAATACAGACGTCGTTATTGCTTCCGAGACGGATCCGCAGTGGATACTGCACCTTCAGGGGCTGAAAGACATCTATCCCTACAGTCAGACGATTCCCGGCCGCGGTGCCTTTGGCCTGAGCGTACACGCCAAGGCACCCATGACGGTGGAGATCTTCGAACTGGGCTCCGAACGCCTGCCACTGATCCGTGCGGAGTTCGACGCCTATGTCGTTTATGCCGTGCACCCCATGCCGCCGGGTTCGGCTGCTATGGCAGTGGAAAACGCCGTCTATCTGCATCAATTAGCGGAGATAGCGCGCTCGGAAACCAAGCCCGTTGTTCTGGCTGGTGATTTCAACACGACCCTTTGGTCGGCGAACATCAAGCCTCTGCTCAAGGATCGCTGGCAATGGTCGTCTGGCGCCGGCGCGGCCTATACGTGGCCTGTGGGAAACCCGGTGTTGGGCATCCAGATCGACCACATTCTGACGCATCACATGAAGGCCGGCCGGTTCAAGGTTCTGGAACCCATCGGCTCCGACCATCGGCCGGTGCGCGCTGATTTGCAGTTTTGAGTCTAACGCAGGAAAGGCCAAAGCGATTCCGGGTCCAGGCCTCAGGCCCTGGTGGGCGATGACGGGTTCGAACCGCCGACCTACTCGGTGTAAACGAGCCGCTCTACCAGCTGAGCTAATCGCCCTTGCCTGTCGCGCCGTAGCCGTTTGGCGATGGCGGATCGAAGGGATGCCCGGTTTGCCGTGTACCCTCTGAAAAGTCAAGAGCCGTTTCCGCGTAAGCGGAAACGGCTCCCAAAAACCTGACTTCAGGTGAAAACCCTTAGTTCAGAGCGCCCTTAAGGCCTTCGCCGACGCGGAAACGCGCCGTGACGGAGGCCGGACGCTGCACGGTTTCCCCGGTACGCGGGTTGCGGGCGGTGCCAGCTTCGCGCTTGACGGCCAGGAAGGTGCCAAAGCCCACGAGACGCACATCGTCACCCTTCTTAAGGGCGCCGACGACGGAGTCGGTGAAAGCGTCGAGCGCCTTCTTGGCTTGATCTTTAGTCAGACCGGCCTGATCGGCGATGGCGGCCACGAGTTCAGCTTTCGTCATTTTGTTCTCTCCCTTACCCACGATCGGGCGGTTAGCTTCAGGCTCCCCGTTCGGCGCTTGTAAGGCAAGGCTTTGAGTCGCCAGCGGGTGAAGCCGATAGAGACTACAAAATTTAACAAGCGTCAAAGCAATAATCGCCGTTTATTGCACTGCAAACCGTGTTTTTTAAAGGGTTTGCGCGTTTTCACGCCGTTTTGACTGCTCCGTTCAAAGAATGAGACGCGAATTGGACGGGTCCAGACCTTTAACACCGCCTCTTTCGGCCAAAGCCTTGTAGTTAAAGGCCTAGTGATTCTTTTTCTTCTGCTCCGGCGCCACCGGTCGTCTCGCCACGCTTCAGCCCTAAGCAAGAAGAGCCGCCCAAGGGATTGGGCGGCTTTTCTGTACTTTAAACGTTGCGCGTCGGTGTCAGTGCGCCGTGGTGCTGTCAACTTCGTCGACCACGGCGGCGGTGGCCGAAGCGGCAATAACCGGCTCGATCCATTCCACCGGGGTCAGCGGCTTGGTCAGGGCGTGCTTGAGTACATCCTCAACCTGGCCCACGCAAATGATCTCCAGGCCCGACTTGACGTTGGCCGGCAGTTCGATCAGGTCCTTCTCGTTCTCCTTGGGGATGAGAACGGTCTTGATGCCCGAACGCAGTGCTGCCAGCAGCTTTTCCTTCAAGCCCCCGATTGGCAGGACGCGACCGCGCAGGGTGATCTCGCCGGTCATCGCCAGATCCTTGCGCACCGGAATGCCTGTCAGCACCGAAACCATGGCCGTAACCATGGCAACACCGGCCGACGGACCGTCCTTGGGCGTGGCGCCTTCGGGAACGTGGACGTGGACATCGGTCTTGTCGAAGATTGGCGGAATAATGCCGAAACGGGGCCCCAGGGCGCGGACGTACGAGTTGGCCGCCGAGACCGATTCCTTCATCACTTCCTTGAGATTACCGGTCACCTTCATACCGCCCTTGCCGGCCATCTTGATGGCTTCAATGGTCAGAATGTCGCCGCCGAACTCGGTCCAGGCCAGGCCAGTGACGATGCCGATCTGGTCGGTTTCGTCGGTGGCGCCGTAGTGGAACTTCTTGACGCCGGAATATTTGGCCAGACGCTCGTCGTCGATGGTGATCGACTTGACCTTTTCACGCGCCAAATCACGGATAACCTTACGCGCCAGATTGCTCAGTTCACGCTC
The DNA here is from genome assembly GCF_000495835.1 of Asticcacaulis sp. AC402. Lineage (GTDB taxonomy): Bacteria > Pseudomonadota > Alphaproteobacteria > Caulobacterales > Caulobacteraceae > Asticcacaulis. The sequence goes on along the minus strand of NZ_AWGC01000011.1, from coordinate 16,648 downwards.
CAGCGACCGCACGCCGGCCTCGCGGGTGTAGTAGCGGATGATATCGCGGATTGCAGCTTCCGGCACGACGAATTCCTCAGCCGACAGGCCATGGTCCTTCATCAGAGTCGGCAGGACGTGACGCTTGGCAATCTCAACCTTCTCGTCCTCGGTATAGCCAGGGATGCGGATGATCTCCATCCGGTCGAGTAGCGGCTGAGGCATGTTCAGCGAGTTGGCCGTGGTGACGAACATGATCTTCGACAGGTCGTAGTCGACCTCGAGGTAATGGTCGTTGAAGGTCGAGTTCTGCGACGGGTCCAGCACTTCAAGGAGGGCTGAAGCCGGATCGCCGCGCCAGTCTGCACCCATCTTGTCGATCTCATCCAGCAGGAAGAAGGCGTTCGTGGTTTTCACCTTTTTCATCGACTGGATGATCTTGCCCGGCATAGAACCGATATAGGTCCGGCGGTGACCGCGGATTTCCGACTCGTCGCGCACGCCGCCCAATGAGATACGGATAAACTCGCGACCCGTAGCTTTCGCAATGGACTTGCCCAGGGATGTCTTGCCAACGCCCGGAGGCCCAACCAGACACAGGATCGGCCCCTTGAGTGTGCCCATCCGCGCCTGGACGGCCAGGTGCTCGAGAATTCGTTCCTTGACTTTGTCCAGGCCATAGTGATCGGCTTCGAGGATGTCCTCGGCCTTTTGAAGATCGATCGTCTTCGGTTTGGCGGCGCCCCATGGGATCGCCAGAAGCCAGTCGAGATAGTTGCGCACGACCGTACTTTCGGCCGACATCGGCGACATGTGGCGCAGCTTGTTCAGTTCGGCCAGGGCCTTGGTCCGGGCCTCCTTGGAAAGCTTGGTACCCTTGATCTTTTTTTCCAGCTCGGCCAGCTCATCCTTGCCCTCGTCCTGTTCACCGAGTTCGCGCTGGATGGCTTTCATCTGTTCGTTGAGGTAGTATTCGCGTTGAGTCTTCTCCATCTGGCGCTTGACGCGCGAGCGGATCTTCTTCTCCACCTGCAGCACCGAAATCTCGCCCTCCATCAGGGCGTAGATCTTCTCCAGGCGCTTGGTGACCGATAACTGTTCCAGCAGGCCTTGCTTTTCCCCGATCTTGACAACCAGATGCGCCGAGATTGAGTCGGCCAGGGTACCAGGGTCGGAGATTTCGCCAATAGCCTGAAGGGCTTCCGGTGGAATCTTCTTATTCAGCTTGATGTAGTTTTCGAATTGCTCCGACACGGCGCGGACCAGGGCTTCCAGGTCGGGACCTTCGGACAGATTGGCTTCCAGCACATAGGCTTCGGCCTCAAAAAAACGCTCGGTACCCACAAAGCGCTTGATACGGGCCCGTGCCTTGCCTTCGACCAAGACTTTGACCGTGCCGTCGGGCAGTTTCAGCAGCTGCAGGACATTGGCCAGAACGCCAATTTCGTAGATCGCGTCGGTGTCGGGATCATCGTCGGCCGAATTCTTTTGTGTGGCCAGCAGGATCTGCTTTTTGCCGCGCATGACCTCGTCCAGCGCATGCACCGACTTCTCGCGGCCGACAAACAGCGGCACCACCATGTGCGGGAAGACGACTATGTCGCGCAGCGGCAGGACAGGAATGGTCAGGGTATCTAACATGGTAACTCCTTCACAAGACTCAGCCGCCACCTGACCTTAGCTTAAGAGCCTAGGCTCGCGTGCTCAACAGAGTCTTAACACTAGATGCGCATCACCGGCGACGGGAGATAAAAGTGTCACGGTTTATCGCTTCCAGTCCCATGTGGTGTGTTCCGCCGATTTGTGCAAGTCGGCAGCTTAATGCCACCAGGACCTTGCCATTATGTCTGTAGGTTGGCGGCAGAATGACGGACGAACCTGACGGCTTGGCAACACGCTACAATCGGCTTAAAGCGGGGCCATGACCTTCATGCCCGCCCCTGCCCCCTTCCCTCTGGCCCGCCCGCGCCGTCTGCGCCAGTCCGCCTGGATCCGCGACCTGGTGGCGGAAAACCGGCTGCATGTCTGCGACCTGATCTGGCCGATCTTCGTCCATGATCGCGATGTGGCGCGCGAACCGGTCGCATCGCTGAAGGGCGTCGACCGTCTAAGCGTTGCCGAATCGGTCAAGGAAGCGAAGGAAGCACAGGCTCTGGGCATCAAGGTCCTGGCCCTGTTTCCGCATTTAGACGAGCGCCTGCGCACAGGTGACGCGAAGGCGGCTCTCGACCCCAACGGCCTGATCCCGACGGTGTGTCGCGCCATCAAGGCCGAGATACCCGATATCGGTCTGCTGGTCGATGTTGCGCTCGATCCCTACACCGACCATGGCCATGATGGTCTCCTGGTCGATGGCCGGATCGTCAACGACGCCACGGTCGCGATGCTGATCGAGCAGACCCTCATTCAGGTCGCCGCCGGAGCCGATATCGTGGCACCATCCGACATGATGGATGGTCGTATCGGTGCCATCCGTAAGGCGCTGGAGGCCGCCGGTCACCACGACACGCTTATCATGTCCTATGCCGCCAAATACGCCTCGGCCTTCTACGGCCCCTATCGCGACGCCATCGGCGTCAAGGCATTGAAAGGCGACAAGACGACCTACCAGATGGATTCGGCCAACAGCGACGAGGCCTTGCGCGAAGTCGCCATCGACATTTCCGAAGGTGCCGACATGGTCATGGTCAAGCCCGGCCTGCCCTATCTCGACATTGTCCAGCGTGTGACAGAGACGTTCAAAGTGCCGACCTTCGTGTACCAGGTTAGCGGCGAGTATGCCATGATCAAGGCCGCCGTCGACAAGGGCTTCATGGATCACGACCGCGCGGTCATGGAGACACTACTCGCTTTCAAGCGCGCCGGTGCGTCAGGCATTTTGACCTATTTCGCCAAACACGTGGCGCAATTGCTCAAGGCGTGATCAATTTCAATCACCGATAAACATTTTCGCTTGACGACCGAACCGTAGCGGCCCTTATTTCCTTTGAAAACAGGGGGAAACATCATCCCCAAACCTTACCTTATCAGCGCACTCCCGCTGATTTCGGTGCTTTTCGTCACAGCCGGACCGCTCTTGGCCCAGGATATGCCACCGGCGCCCGAATACTCACCAGAGCCCAACGCGCAGACGATCGTCATTCAGGGCAAGAAGGTTCGCCGCGACCGCAAAAGCGTCCGCATTGATGCCCGTACCGGCAGTTCGTGCGCCTTCATGCGTGACTTCAGTCCCTATGACGAAGACGTCATGCAGGACTACCTGGACCATTTCGGCGGCAACCGCGATTCCGCTATCAACGATCCAGGCGGCGATGAAACCGATCCACTGCGGCCGGGCGCCCGGGTTCGCGACATAGCACCCTTCGGCAATGCCTCTCAGGACAATAGTGGTCAGGGGAGTTCACCCGGCGACCGGTTTACCTCGACCACGCCAGGCGGATGCACTCAGGCCGACGTAGCCGCCGCATCCGGCCGCAATTCCATTCTTCGCCACGACAAATCTCTGACCAAGGCCTTTGAAGCTTTCGACTCAGGTGATTACCCCAAGGCGCTGGATCTGTTCGAAAAATCTTACCAGAAGATCGGCTATGATGACGCCGCTTTCATGTTGGCCAAGATGTACCTGGCCGGTCTTGGCACGAAGGCAGATCCGAAGAAAGGCATTTTCTGGCTGAAGAAAGTAGCAGAAGCCCCCTTCGACCCCAAGGACGAAGAAAAATTTGACCCGGCCGATCCCTACGCCATGACCACGCGCGCCGATGCGACCATGACCCTGGCGAACATCTACCTGACCGGCGCCGGCGTGCCGCGCGACCCAAAGGAAGCGCGCAAATGGTATGACAAGGCCAACTCCATCGGCTTCATCCCCGCCGCCCATATCCTGGGCCAGATTCACCAGAACGGCCTGGAAGTCCCGGTCAACGCCGACAAGGCGATCAAATACTTCACCAAGGCCGGCGAATTCGGCTTTACGCCGTCTCAGTATGAGTTGGGCCTGATTTATTACGCGGGCGCCGGAGTGGAGGAGGACCGCAAGCTGGCGGCCCAGTGGCTGATGGCGGCGGCCAGCGGCGGCCATCCTGACGCTCTGTACGAGGTTGGCCGAATGTACGACCTGGGCGACACCCTGCCCCAGGATTCGGCGAGGGCCCTGGTGTATTACAAAGAAGCCGCGTTGAAGGACCAGCCAGCCGCCCAGAACGCGCTTGGCACCTATTTTTACACAGGCGAAATCCTGGACAAGGATCTGGTGATCGCGCGCAAATGGTTCGAGGTCGCCGCCAACAACGGCGAGCCTGAGGCCATGTTTAACCTTGCGGCCATGTTGCTTGGCGGCGAAGGCGGTGACAAGAACCTGGCACTGGCCTATGTGTGGTTGAAGTTGGCGGAGATGTCCGGGTTGGAAAAAGCCACCGCAGCCGCAGCCAAGATCGAGGAAAAACTGTCGCCGGAAGAGCGGGCAACGGCCGAGGCCATCCTCAATCCGCCTGGGTCCTGAGTGCGTTTGTCAAACGGTTGCTTTGCGGCTACTTTTGCGGCGGAATTCATCCGGGGGGTATTTTCATGATCCGCGCTGTCGTTCTGGCGATCTTCCTGTCCTTGCTTACAAGCCCGTCGCTGGCCCTGACTCACGAAACCGGCTGGTTGGGCCGGCCGATAGAAGACGTCCGCGTGGCTGCCGAGGCCGGCGACGCGCAGGCCCAACTCGAAATGGGGCTGCGCTACTACCATAAACGCGATATCAAGGACGATGCTGTCGCCTTGGCCTGGTTCAAAAAGGCCGCCGCCCAGGGCCTGCCGGGCGCCGAATACGAAGTTGCCACCATGTATGCCCTGGGTGAAGGCACGCCGGTGGACTATGCCCAGGCCATGATCTGGTTCCGCAAGTCGGTCGACCATGGCGTCGTCAAAGCCTATCTCGACATCGGCGTGATGTACCTGATGGGCGAAGGCGTCGAACCCGACCCGGTCGAGGCGGTGCGCTGGTTCCGCCAAGGTGCCGAATTGGGCGATCGTGAATGCCAGTTCTGGCTGGGTATGACGCTGCGTGACGGCAAAGGTGCGCCCCAGGACTACGTCGAGGCCATGAAATGGTTGCGTGCCGCCGCTGCACAGGGTCATGCCAAGGCCGCCTATGCTTTGGGCGACATGATCAAGGCCGGCCACGGCACCGAAAAAGACCTTGTGGTCGGTCAGGCCTGGCGCATCATGGGAAAGTATCTCGAGGCGCCGGCCGGCCCGGACGGAAGCACCGTTGTCGGCGCCATACTGGTGTCTCCCGACCTGACCAAGGAACAAAACCAACAGGCGCAGGACTACTACGGCCGGCTCATGGAAGAGCTCGGCTTCAACCAAGTCTGATCACTTCACATACAATGTCCGCGGTTGGCTATCGACGGTCGTCCCATCCTTGCGCGTGGCACGGATAGACAGTTTGTGTTCGCCGGGCGTGAGCGCGCCATCGGGGAATTTGAAATCGAACTGAACCCGGGGATAGTTGGGATCAAAGGTCAGAACATCCGGCATGCGCGCGCCCTCCGGGTCCAGGCCATAGCGCGTAGGTGTCGTCACCTGGCCGTCGATCAGTACGTCGACCTTGGTTATGCCGATCGGGTCGACGGCGACACCGAAATAGTTCGTCTTGTCGTCCGTCGTCAGGTAGGCGCCGCGCGTCGGCTGGCCAACATAGAGCGACGGCAGCAGGGGACACGGCCCGGCGAACGGCTTGGTTGTCGCCCTCACCCGCGCCGTATACAGTTGCAAAGCCACGCGGCCGGGCGGCAACTCGGTCACGCCGAAGGGTTCAACATCATCGAATAAACCGCAGATATCCTTGTAAAAATCGACTTCCGCCTTGCCCTCGTGGTAGACATAGTCCGGCGCGTTCAGAACCAGCACAACGCCCTTGCCGGCATGGTCGCGAACGAGAGAATCGCGGTCCAACCGCCATTTCGCTCGCGCTTGGACAAAACGTGTCTTCAGGTCGTCGGGATCGTTTAGCGTATAAACCTGCCGCCCCTTAACTGCCGGGAATTCCAGCCGCACGGCGCTGTTATGCCCGTTGGCAGCAATAGCAATGTCCGGGCCGAACCGCGTCTTCGCCCGCGCCAACGCGGCGGTCAGGTCGGGCTCGGCCAAGGTCCAGTTTTCGGTCTCAGACGAATCCAGCTCGCGCAGGCTGTAAGGAATCGGCATCTGGTTGGCGCTGACATAGGCCATCACGCTGAACACAACGCCCGCCACGATGGTAATCGCCGGCCCCAGCGCGACCAGGACGGTACGAAAGACGCGCCCCCGGTCGGACGCCGCCCGGTCGACATATCCGATCAGCACGCCCGGAGCAAAGACCAACAGCGGCACGAAAGCCATCAGCGGCCAGTGCGGCATGACGGTCTTGTTGAACAGAGCCTGCACAACGTAAAAGCCGAAAACACCGACGCCGATATAGCCGAGAAGCGCGGCCGGCTTGTCATGTTCATCCCACAACGCCTTTTTGGCGCCCGCGGCCATGGCAATGAAGAAGACCGGATTGGCAAAGACTATCTGAGTCACGACCAGGGTGACAACAAACTGCAGGTCAAGCCCCAGTCGGGGCCGCTGCACGACATGGAACTGCAACGCCGGCCAGTCGTTAGCGATGTTGTAGATCACCGCCGGAAGCAACCCCAGCGCTGCAAGCCCGGCGGTTACATAAAGCCCCGGCTGACTCCATTGACGGCGCCCCAGCGGATGGGCCAGCAGAAATGCGAACACCGCCAGCCCCGGAACGACAAAGCGGTAGTGCGCCAGCAGCCCCAGCCCGGCACACAACCCGGCCCCGACCCACCACTTCAGCCCATTATCGGTCATGGCGCGCAACAGGCATCCCGCCATCAGCGCCAACAGAAGTTGCAACCCACCTTCTGGGTAGAAGATCGGCCCATTCATCGTTACCGCCGGACAAAGCAGGGCGATGATGGCGGCCCAGATCGCATTGCGCTCGCTGGTCACCGGCCGGGCCATAAACCAGACAGCGAAGGGAATTGCCGTCGCAATCGCCAGCGCCACAAGGCGCAACGGCAAAACGTTCCAGCCGCCGATAGTGGTGACCAATCTCGCCAGCCACGGATACCCCGCCGGAATATCGGGATAGGCCAGGTCCAGATGGGCGCCTGATATGACGAAGTGGGCTTCGTCCCAAAGCACGTTGGTGATCAGGGCGACGTAGAGTTTCCACACGGTCATGACGGCCAGCAGGATCAACCCGGCACGAATCAACAGACGGTCATCGCCAATAATCTGGCCGCGCGGCCCCAAAGCCGGTTTTTCGGCCGTCAGTTCATAGAATTGCGTCATGACATCCCCGGACCAGCAACATCACCTAAAAACGAATCCCGGCACTTGTCCAGACGCCGTTATTTTTCCCGCCGCGCTTCCAGGCGAGCGTGCAGGCTGGACGTATCCCAGCGCGCCCCGCCCATCGCCTGGACTTCACTGTAGAACTGGTCGACCAGGGCGGCCAGGGCCAGGTGGGCGCCGTTCGACCGCGCCTCATCCAGCGCGATGCCCAGATCCTTGCGCATCCAGTCGACGGCAAACCCGAAATCGTACTTGCCATCATTCATGGTCGGCCAGCGGTTGGACATCTGCCATGACCCTGCCGCTCCGGCCGAAATGGCCTGCAGCACCAGATCGGGGTCCAGTCCGGCGCATTTGCTGAAATGCAGCGCCTCGGCCACGCCCTGGACCACCCCGGCAATGGCGATCTGGTTGGCCATCTTGGTCATCTGCCCTGCTCCAGCCGCCCCCAAATGGGTGATCGACTTGGTGTAGGGTTTGACCAGATCGACCACTTCGCCGAATCGCCCCGCCTCACCGCCGACCATAATCGATAGCTGGCCATTGACTGCGCCGGCCTGACCTCCCGACACAGGCGCATCATAAAAAGAAAAATCTTTTTCGTGACATATAGACGCCAGCTCACGTGTCAGTTTCGCTGAAATCGTCGTATGATCGATGATCAGTGCGCCCCTTTTCAAAGCCGGCAGGGCGGCGGTCACCGTATCGCGGACATCCTCGTCGCGGCCGACACACATAATGAGCGCATCGGCGTCAGCTATCGCGTCTTCGAGCCGTGACTCTGCAGTGGTGCCATAGTCACAAGCCCATTCCTGCGCCTTGGCGTGGGTGCGGTTAAAGCCGACCACGTCGTGGCCCGCCTTGACGAGATGCCCGGCCATCGGGCCGCCCATAATACCCAGACCGGCAAAACACAATTTCACTGGACAGTTCCTGTCAGGCCGTACTTACCGCGAAAATAGGTCAGTCCCTGATGGCGCTCATCCATATCGAACGCGGTTACCTTCCCGACGATGACCAGGTGGTCACCGACGATGCGGGTATCAAACACCTCGCAGGCCAGGAAGCCGATAACGTTGTGCAGGCGAAGCGAATGCTCATTGCGTGTCAGCATGTCGTCCGGAACAATATGGCTATCCTGTTTGGCAAACCGCCGCGAAAGGTCTTCCTGACCGGAACTGAGAATATTGACCCCGAAAACGGTGGCGTCGGCATAGATCTGAAAGCGGTTGCCCTTGACATCGATGCACCACTGGATCAGCGGTGGGGCCAGAGACACGGAACTGAACGAATTGGCCGTGATCCCCAGTATGCGGCCACTCGCCCTATCGGGATCAGGCGTTGTCATGACGCAGACCCCTGTTGCAAAGGTCCCAAGTGTCTGCCGTAAGCTCTTGCTATCCATAGTCAACTGCACCTTCTCGGCTTTGCGGCCCGGCGTTACGGCCCGGCGTTACGGCCCGGCGTCACGGCCCAGCGTCACGGGTAGCGTAGCTCGCCTGGCAAGACAATGAAAAACCCTACGAACCTCATCGCTTCAACGTGCTCTTAACCTTAACCCGGCTAAGTTCGCAGAATCTGTATTTGTCGAGACCGAAAATGGCCAGCCGCGACGCTCCGATTATCATCAAGAAGATCAAGAAGGGCGGCGGTGGCGGTCACCATGGCGGCGCGTGGAAGGTGGCCTACGCCGACTTCGTCACGGCCATGATGGCCTTCTTCCTGTTGATGTGGCTGATTAACACGACTTCCCCCGAGCAAAAGCGCGGCGTCGCCGATTATTTTGCTCCAGCCAATGTATCGCCCTCGACCTCCGGCTCGGGCAGCATCCTCGAGGGGGCCGCGCTCGGGGTCGAAGGCGACAAGAATGAAGGCACCATGTCCTTTATCGAGCAGATGGCGCCCAAGCCACCCGACACCCAGGACCGCGACGGCCAGTCAACGGATGCAGGCAAGCAGTCGACAACCGGCGCGCCGGCTGAGTCGCAGGACGACCAGCAACAACAAGAAAATGACGCTTTCCAGTCAGCAGCGGAATCGCTGCGTCAGGCACTGCAGGACCTGCCGGAACTGGCCGAACTGTCGAAAAACATACTGGTGGACCAGACACCTGAAGGCCTGCGCATCCAACTGATTGATCAGGAAGGCCGGTCGATGTTCGGCGAAAACTCAGCCGTGCCCAACGAACGCGCCAAGTTGCTTATGCGCGCCGTTGCCAAGGTCATTACCACCCTGCCCAACCGGGTGTCGATCACCGGCCACACTTCAGGCGTAGCGGGTGTCGGCGGGCAAAACCCCAAGGACTGGGCCCTTTCGACCCAGCGCGCTGACGCGGCGCGCGGCCTGTTGCAATCGGCCGGGGTTGATCAGGACCGCATCGCCCAGATCCAGGGCAAGGCTGCCAAGGAGCCGCTTTACCCCGACGATCCGTCCCTGGCCGGCAATCGCCGCATTGCCATTGTCCTCCTGCGCGAGGCACCGGTTTTGCCCCGAAATCCCTCTCTCTAAAAGAAAACCCTTCCCTGTAGAAGGGGCTTCGAAAGGGTCTTGCTCCGTGCTAGGTTTTGAGTTCAAGTGTGGGATCACGAGTCCCGGCGCAGGGCAGTAGAGTACGCAAGGTTATGAGTGAGCATTTCCCAGGGCGAAAACTCAGATATTATCTGACCATACCCGGTCCCTGTCCCTACTTGCCCGGGCAGGAAGAGCGCAAGGTCTTCGTTCATTTACCGCCGCTGGAGGCCATCAGCGTCAATGACCAACTGTCGGCCATCGGTTTTCGCCGTTCTCAGAACATCGCCTACCGTCCGGCCTGCCAGACCTGCCGGGCCTGCCAGAGCGTGCGCATCCCGGTCCGCCGCTACGCCTTTTCCAAGTCCGACAAACGCGTGCTCAAGGTCAATGCCGACCTCGTCAAGATCTTTGTCGAGGCCGAAGCCAGCCGCGAGCAGTTCGACTTGCTGCAAAAGTACCTGAAGACCCGCCACCCCGATGGCGGAATGATGGACATGACCTGGCCGGATCTGGTCGCCATGGTCGAGGATACCCTGGTCAGAACCCATCTGATCGAATATCGGCTGGATGGCCGGCTGGTCGCTTGCGTCCTGGTCGATGCCCTGAATGACGGGCTGTCCCTGGTCTACAGCTTCTATGACCCCGATCTGATGACGCGCTCTCTTGGCCGCTATATTATCCTGGACCATGTCGACCAGGCGGCGCGCGCCGGCTACGACTATGTCTATCTCGGCTACTGGGTCAAGGGTTCACCCAAGATGGACTATAAGGCGCGCTATCAGCCGCTGGAAGGCCTTACCGACCTCGGCTGGCAGACCATCACTCCGAACGCGAAGCAGGACTAGAGCGGGATGCGGTTTGATGGAATCAAAAACCCGCTCTAAGTTTTTGTTTTGTCGCGCAATTTTTCCGAAAACGGGAGCGCCCATGCGGTGGCGTCCACTTTATCGGATTGCGCTCTTGGCGATGTGATACCAATCCGCGCACTTTTTGATACACTGCGGGTTGGCAAGGCTGACTGGCCGCCCGAGCTTTTGCGAAGAGCCATTGGGGGCTCCCAGTGCGGCGCTTGAGCTGAAAAAATGCGAATACCAAGAGTCATGCTTTGTGAGGCTTGGTATCAGGGATCTTGCACGTTTCGAATTCGCGACACCAGCCACTTCGACCCTCGTGCAGGGGGGCTGGGACTTGTTACGTCCGAAGTTTCCGCAAGCCGCGCGGCGCCATCTTGCCGGCGGTCGCCCGGCGGCCGATGTAGTCCTTGATGTCCTTGAAGTCGCGCGCCTTGCCCGAACCATCGAACCATTGCGGCGAGCCATTCGAGTCATAAACGGTGATGTCCTTGACTCCGCCGTCCTTGTAAGCCTGCAGCTTGACGCCCTTGCCGCGTGCCATCTCGGGCAGTTCAGACACCGGATAGACCAGGACCTTGTTGTTCTCACCCAGCACGCAGATCAGGTCGCCCGTAACCTGAAGCGCCGCCATGGCCTCGGTGCCATCGACCGTCATGGTCTGCTTGCCGGCGCGCTTGTTGGCGACCGCATCCTCTTCGTTCATCACGAAGCCATAACCGTTCTTGGCGACCATCACGCGCTTGGCGCCAGGCGTGTAGGCAAACACGGTCACAATTTTGGCCGACTCTTCGATATCCAGCATCAACCGTAGCGGCTCGCCGTGCCCGCGCGCTGACGGCAACTTGTCGCCGGCCAGCGTCAGGAAACGGCCGTCGGTCGTCAGGATCAGGAACTTGTCGGTCGTATAGCCCGGCACCAGGAAGCTGAGTTCATCGCCTTCTTTGAACTTCAGCTCAGACGGGTCCTCGACCTTGCCCTTGGCAGCACGAATCCAGCCGCGCTTCGACAGAATGACCGTGATCGGTTCCTTGGGAAGATAGGATTCAATCGCAGCGACCTCAATGCCTATCGGGGCGTCGGCATAGGTGGTGCGGCGCGGCGAGTTCAGCTTCTTGCGTACCTCGACCAGTAGTTGGTCGATGCGCTTCCATTGCAATTTTTCGTTGCCGAGCAAAGCAAGTATGCCTTCGCGCTCCTCGGCCAGCTTTTTGTGTTCATCCTGAATGACCATTTCTTCCAGCCGCGCCAGCTGCCGCAGGCGGGTATCCAGGATGTAGTCGGCCTGCAATTCGGACAGGCTGAATCGGGACATAAGCATGTCCCTCGGCTTATCTTCCTCGCGGACAATACGGATCACCTCGTCCAGATTGAGGAAGGCGATCATGAGGCCGTCGAGCAGGTGGAGGCGTTTCTCGATCTTTTCCAGCCGCCAGTTCGACATACGCAACAGCACGACGCGGCGGTGATCCAGCCAGGCGATCAGGCAGGCGCGCAAACCCATGACCCGTGGCGTGCCGGTGGCGTCCAGTACGTTCATGTTGATGGGGAAGCGTGTCTCAAGATCGGAAATCTTGAACAGACTCTCCATCAGCACTTCGGGCTCAATGTTGCGCGACTTCGGTTCCAGCACCAGACGGATGTTCTCATCCGACTCATCGCGGACATCGCCCAGCAGCGGCGCCTTCTTGGCTTCGATCAGGTCGGCCAGTTGTTCGATCAGGCGTGATTTTTGAACCTGATACGGGATTTCGCGCACGATGATGCGCCACTGGCCGCGGCCTGCGTCCTCGACTTCGTAACGGGAACGCACCCGCACCGAGCCTCGGCCGGTTTCGTAGGCATCCTGGATGGCCTTACGGCTTTCGACGCAAACCCCGCCGGTTGGAAAGTCCGGACCGGGGATGAAATGCATCAGGTCTTCGGTCGTCGTGGCGTGGTTCTGCAACAGCTTGCGGCAGGCATCGACCAATTCGACAACATTGTGGGGCGGGACCGAGGTCGCCATTCCGACGGCGATACCAATAGCGCCATTGGCCAGCAGGTTGGGGAAACCGCCGGGCAGGACGACAGGCTCTTCTCGCTGGTCGTCATAGGTGGCGCGGAAATCGACGGCATCTTCGTTGATGCCGTCCAGCAGCATCATGGCGGCAATCGTCAGCCGGCATTCGGTGTACCGCATGGCGGCCGCATTATCGCCGTCGATATTGCCAAAATTGCCCTGGCCCTCGACCAGTTGGTAGCGCTGGGCAAAGTCTTGCGCCATGCGCACCAGAGCATCATAGATGGCCTGGTCGCCGTGCGGGTGGAAATTACCCATAACCTCACCAACAACCGCGGCGCATTTCCGTGCCGCGGCGTCGGGGGTCAGGCGCAAATTGCCCATAGCATAGAGCACACGACGATGAACCGGTTTCAGGCCGTCACGGACATCAGGAAGTGCGCGGTGCATGATGGTTGACAGGGCGTAGGCCAGGTAGCGCTTGGACAGCGCATTGCTCATCGGCTCGTCGACAATCCGGCCGCCGGAATCAGGAATCAAAACGTCACTCATGATTCGTGTCTAGAACCGGAACGGAAGGAAAACAAGAGTCAGAGGTGTTTCGCAACACGCATCCTGCGATGAAGTAAGCGCAGGAAGATCCGAGTATCGCTTAGGATGCGGATTAGAAACAGATTCCAGAGCGGGATGCGTATTGATGGAATCAAACTTCCGCGCTAAGTTTTTGTTTTGTCGCGCAATTTTTTTAAGAACTTGGACGCCCTTGCGGTGGCGCCCACGTTGTCGGATTTCGCTCTGGCGACCAGACTTGCCAGCCATCAAAACAAGGCGTCGACTTCGTTCTGCAGGTTGGTCTCGACGCGTTCGGCGCGGCCGTGAATATGCGAATCCATCTCGACCACCAGGGCCTTCATATCGCGCAGTCGCTCGGAAAGGTCCGCCCTCGCCAATCTGTCATCAAGATTGGAGCTGAGCAGGATGTTGATCGATGAGTCGAAAGTCGAAAGGGCGTTCTCACAGCATTCGTCGAAGGCGCAACGACTGTCTGTCGGCGCATGGCGATAAGCCCAGATCACCACGTCTTTCATCTCAAACCCGGAGTGCTCGAAATGATGAATGTAGTCGCGTCGCTGCCAGTCTGCCAGTTCCTCGGCCATGTCCGGCATGTCGAGGCCCATTTCAAACAACATAATGGCTTCGTTGAACAGGTTGAGATAGTCCGTCGCCAGTCCGGTGGCCGGATTGACGTTGGCGGCTAACAATTCCTCTTCGCTGTAAACGGTCATGTACCCACGTGCTCTGTAACTCCGTTATGACACATAGGCGTTACCAAATGCCTTAAGCTGTTCAATCGTTTGCGTAAACTAATTTCGTTCGCTTGAGTCGGCAAGCGCTTGCGCTAATCGAAGGCGCACATCGGGCAAGGGTTTGTTGTGAGGATGGAAAACATGCCGTTCCAGAAAAAATGCTGTCAGTTTCAGACCGTTGGCTATGTCGCCACCGCTCAAGCCGCTCTGGCTCGACAGTAGAAACGGCGGCAGGGCCAGCAGTTTTTCACGATAGGGCTCCCCGGCTTCACGGCTGACGGCGCGAGCGGATTTGGGGCTGACATAGACCAGATCGTCGCGTGACCCGGTGACGGCGCAGGCGCTCAGGTCAAGACCGTATCCCAGCTCTTCCAGCAGACCAGCTTCATAACGGACATAGATGGCCGGCCAGATATCGGAAATCGCGAACGCGCCCAAAAGGGCGGACAAGGCGTAATAGGCACCGCAATGACGCTCGCGTTCGGGCAGGACCTGGAGCGTCATCAGGCAGGCACATTGCAGCCCCAAAAGGGCGAATGCATCGTCGAGTACATCCGGACCTGCGCCCGACGCCTCGAGGGAAGCCGCCCCCAATTGTTCGGCATGACGGGCGCGAAACCGAAACAGAACGCCGGCGCCGGGCTGAAGCGCTGCCTTCATCCGCCTTGATGCGCCGCCGGCGATGTGGGCGGCATAGACGCCGTGGTTTTCGGTAAGGACATGAACGATGGCCCCACTTTCGCCGTACGGCTTCGCTCCCAGTACAATCGCTTCGTCTTCGAATTCCGTCATTTACGGCCAAAACTTAGAGCGCGACCAGAAAAGCGTCCGGCACTTTTCTGGTCGCGCGAAAACGAAAAAATTGAGCGGGGTTTTGCTTCCATTAAAACACATCGCGCTCAAAGTCAGGAGTTATAGTCCAGGCCGAACTGGGCATACAGTGCGCGGTCGTCGCTCCACTTTTCCTCGACCTTGACCGTCAGGAACAGGTGCACCGGACGGTCCAGGAGCTTGCCCAATTCCTCGCGCGATTTCTGACCGATCCATTTCAGCGTTTGGCCGCCTTTACCAAGCACGATGGCGCGTTGGCCGTCGCGTTCGACATAGATGGTCTGTTCAATCCGCACCGAACCGTCAGGTTTATCGGTAAACTCAGTGGTCACCACGGCAGCTGCATAGGGTAATTCCTCATGCACCCGCAGAAACAGCTTTTCGCGCGTGATTTCAGCGGCCAGTATGCGTACCGGGGCGTCGGCTGCCTGATCCTCGGGGTACAACCATGGCCCTTCAGGCATGCGCCCGGCCAGCAGTTTCTTCATATCCTTGACCCCGTGGCCCTTCTCTGCCGAGATCATCAGGACGTCCTCGACGATGCCGGTCTTATACAGATCGTCGGCGATGGCCAGCAGGTTCTCGCTCTTCATCAGATCGATCTTGTTAAGCGCCAGAATGGCCTTACGCCCATTTGCCTTCAGACCTTCGATGATCATCTCGACGTCCTCTACCGCCTTATGGTCGGCGCCCGTCGCTCTTGGTTGCCCTGACGCCTCGCTGCCTGAGGGCATAGGGTCACCAGGAGCGCGTCGCCCGGTCAAGGACTGGGAAACCGCAAGCTGGGCTGCAGCGTCAATGAGCAGAACCACACAGTCGGCGTCGTGCGCACCACCCCAGGCCGATGCCACCATGGCGCGGTCCAGCCGGCGGCGCGGCTTGAAAATGCCGGGCGTGTCGACCAGCACCATCTGGGCTTCGTCTTCCAGGGCGATGCCGCGCACCGGAAAGCGCGTCGTCTGCACCTTCTGGGTGACGATCGATACCTTGGTGCCGACCAATTGGTTGACCAGGGTCGACTTGCCGGCATTGGGCGCGCCGATGATAGCGACAAAGCCGCAGCGGAGGGTTGGTTCGGTCAATTCAGTTGTTCTCGTTCTATGAGTGCCAAAGCCGCGGTTTTTTCGGCTTCCTGCCGTGACTTGCCGGTGGCGGATTGCGGTTCCAGGCCGTCAATGACGACCTCCATGGTGAAGACGGGCGCGTGGTCGGGCCCGCTCCGTTCGATCAGATTATAGGCCGGTGGCCTCTTGCCGACGGCCACCGCCCATTCCTGCAGGAAGGATTTGGGATTGCTGCGCGAGATATTTCCGCTGTCTTGCAGGGCCTGACTCCATAATGGCGCGAAGCTTTTCACCACAGCATCATAGCCACCGTCGACATAGACAGCTGCCATCAGGGCTTCGCACGCGTCGCCCAGAATTGTAGGATTGCTGCGCCCTCCGCTCTTGGTTTCGCCAGCCGCTAGCCGCACCGCCTCGCCAAGTCCCAGCTGGCGGGCGACATCGGCGCAGGCCTCGCGCGATACCAGAGCATGGAAGCGACGCGACAACTCGCCCTCCTCGGCTTCCGGAAACGTGTCCATCAAGGCTTCGGCGATCATCAATCCGAGCACCCGGTCGCCCAGGAATTCCAGCCGTTCATTGTCGGCGATTCGACGCGCACCTTCAGCAACGCTGGCGTGTGTCAATGCCAGTTCCAGAAGGCGTTTGTCACGAAACCGGTAGCCCAGGCGGTCCTGGACGGTCTCGATCGCAGAATGACGGGTATTGTGCGGGCGCGCGGTCATCGGCACGCTTTAGCCTTTGCGTGCTGCAAAGTCTATAATC
>NZ_AWGC01000010.1 GCF_000495835.1 Asticcacaulis sp. AC402 | reverse complement strand
GGCGCGCCCTTGCGCTTGCCGAATCCGGGATTTGGAGGACTTGGGTTCAAACGCTACTCAGCCAGGCTTTTGAGGCAAGCTTTGGACAAAAGACAAGGAGCCCGAAGGCTCCCTGTCCTATCAGTGCAGGGACTTGAAGAAACGGTCCCAATGGAAGTTGAGCCAGGTCCACGGCTTCCACAGCGACGAACCGTCCTTCCAGGACATCAGCACCAGGACGGCGCGGCCCTCCAGGTTTTCCGCTGGTACGAAGTCAACGCCGCCGACCGACATGGGGTAACGGCTGTCCTGCGAGTTGTCGCGGTTGTCGCCCATCATGAAATAGTGGCCCTCGGGTACGGTATAGAGGTCGGTGTTGTCGACAGAGCCGTCCTGAACGAAGTCCTGCATCAAATGGGTACGGCCGTCGGGCAGTTCCTCGCGCTGCAAGGTGCCGGTGCCATCGCGGTAGATGCTCGAACCGGGTGCGGTGCCCGCGATAGCGCCCAGAGTCGTCGTCTTGACCGCCTGGCCATTGATGTACAGTTGGTCGTTGGTCATTTGCACCGTATCGCCGGGCAGGCCGACGACGCGTTTGATATAGTCAGTCTTGTTGTCGACCGGCAGCTTGAACACGACGATATCTCCGCGCTTGGGCACGGTATTGAATAACCGCCCGTCGAACAGCGGAAGCGATATCGGCAGCGAATGTTTGGAGTAGCCGTAATCCCACTTCGATACGATGATGTAGTCGCCCTTGTAAAGGTTCGGCTCCATCGAGGCAGACGGGATGGTGAACGGCTGGAACAGGAGTGTACGCAGGAAAACTACCAGCAGGATGGCGACCCCGACCACCGAAGCGATCTCCTTGATTTCAGCGATGGCGATTTCCTGAGCCGTACGGGTATCCGCTTCAACGGCCTCACTTTCCGCTTCGACAGCAGCAGTCAGCTCGCTTTGAGGCTGCGCGTCATCCACAGCAGGCGCCGCTGCGGCCGCGATCGTCTGATCCGCCGGCTCCGGCGTGATGTTTTCGTCTTTGTTCATAAGGATTTGCCCCGCGGTCCTTGATGAGTTGCAGCAGGTAGTGCCTGCCGTACATTGGTCTTTCGAGTCCGAGCCCGAAGAGGTCGCCCCGTCGTCGTCAATAGTGACCTAACCACAGAATATGGCAAGCGCAAGGCTGTATTTTGTTGGTTACAGGTGTGACAAGACCGTCACGTTCAGATCGATTCGATAATCGCATAGGCGCTTGCGTAAGGATCCTCGTCGCTGAGCGACAGATGAACGTGGGCTGTACATCCTTCTGGCACAATGGCGCGCAGCCGTGCCGCGGCACCGGCATGAAGCAGCACATGGGGCTTGCCCAGGGCATCCGAGGTCACTTCGATATCGACAAACAGGAAGCCGCGCACCCCGGTCCCCAACGCCTTGGCGACAGCTTCCTTGGCGGCGAAGCGTTTGGCAAGGCTGAGATGGGGACGTGCCGCCGCAAAGGCGTGGCGCTGTTCGTCTGCGGTGAAAATGCGATCAAGAAATCGGCGTTCGAACCGGGTTACCGAGTCTTCGATACGCCGGGCGTCGACCAGATCGACTCCGATCCCGACGATCACGCTACACTCCGCTCGGCGTTATCAATCAGAAGTCGCATTCGTGTCACGGCCGCTTCCAGTCCGATAAAGATGGCCTCGCCGATCAGGAAGTGGCCGATGTTGAGTTCGCGGACGTGGGGAATATTGGCAATGAAAGGGACAGTATCGTAGTCAATACCATGGCCGGCATGAACCTCGATACCAAGTTCATGTGCCTGTGTAACCGCTGCAGCCAAACGCTTCAATTCACGATCGAAAACTGCGCGCTCCTGCTCACGATACGCGTCACAGAGTGCGCCGGTATGGAATTCAACAACCGGGGCCTCGATCTGGGCGGCCGCAGCGACCTGGAGGGGATCGGCGGCAATAAACAGCGAGGCGCGGATACCGGCCTTATTGAACAGCCGGACCGCTTCGCCGACATGGTTGATCTGGCCCGTGACGTCGAGGCCACCTTCGGTAGTGCGCTCCTGGCGGCGTTCCGGCACGAGGCAGGCGGCGTGAGGCTTTAGCTTCAGCGCCATGGCGACCATCTCATCGGTGACCGCCATCTCGAAGTTCAGCGGTGCGCGATGCGTGTCGCACACCTCCTTGATCGCCCAGACATCCTTGTCGATGATATGGCGGCGATCTTCGCGCAAGTGGGCGGTGATGCCGTCGACACCGGCCTGAAGCGCCAGGCGCGATGCCCGGATGGGGTCAGGTGCATGGCCGCCACGGGCGTTGCGGACCGTTGCGACGTGATCGACATTCAGGCCAAGCCGTATCCGTTCGCGCATGGGCCTAGACCTTGGCCAGGCGACGGGATCCGGGGTCCTCGACCGGGATCGCGGCCAGTTCCGGCGGCAGGCCATCGGCCGGATAAGCCGGCACTTTCAGAGATGCCAGAGCGATCAGGGGCACTCCGACATCGGCATCGCCGCCGGAGCGGTCGACGATACACGCGGCGGCAACGACCTCACCGCCAGCCTTGCGGATGGCGGCGATGCATTCGCGCGACGACAGGCCGGTCGTTACGATGTCTTCGACCATGACGACGCGATCGCCCGGTTCGATAGAGAAGCCGCGGCGTAGCTTGAATTCGCCGCCTTCACGTTCGACATAGATGGACGGCACCTTGAGGTGACGCGCGGTTTCGTAACCGGGGATGATGCCACCGACAGCCGGTGAGATAACAACATCGAGCTTGCCTATCCGGGCTGTGATCTTTTCAGCCAGCGCCTTGCACAGGCGCTCGCAGCGCTCGGCATTCATGAAGACAAGATTCTTTTGCAGGAACATCGGCGAATGCAGGCCGCTGGACAGGACAAAATGCCCCTCGCGCAGGGCATTGGCGGCGCGGAATTCGTTGATTACGTCTTCGGAAGTCATGTGAGTCTCGCAAGGCTATCGGGAGCGTGTAGCGCTTTCGGCCAGCCCTGTAAACGCATGGGATCAGGGGCCCACACCCCGTTCGTCAACAGAGCTAACCCCGAACTCTATCCACACTCTCGATCATTGGCGACGTCCTCAACGCCGCCGAAATATTGGTAATATGGCGCGCATCAAGCACCTCGATATCGAAATCGATATCCAGGAAATCCACAGCATTGGGCTTGATGTCGATCTTGACGATATTGCCCTTGGCCTCACCGATCAGGGTACAGGCCTGACCCAAGACTCCCGGTTTGTTCTGCATATTCACGCGGATACGCGCCACACTTAAGGTGTTCTTTTCGGCATTTAACGTCCAATGCAAGTCGATCCATGCGTCCTTGTCTTCGTCCAGCGCTTCCAGGCGTTCGCAATCGATCGAGTGAACATGGACGTCACCGCCTTCGACTATGCCGATGATGCGATCACCCGGCACCGGATGGCAGCAGGCCGAGAAAATCACCGTCTGCGAACTGCGAAGCGCCGACCCGCGAACAAAAGCCACACCGCCGCCACCATCCTTCACCCGCGTCAGTGTATCCGGCGAGAGCAGCAATGGCAGTTTCAGTCCTGGAAAAATCGCCTCCAGTATCTTGGCCGGAAAAATCTTGCCGCGCCCGCACAGTTCGAACAACTCGTCCTCATTCGTCACATGGAACCGCTCGAAAGCCGGTCGCCAGCTGATATCGGTGAGCCGCTTGTCCACCTGAGCCGCTGCGCGTTCCACGGCGGTGCGTCCGACGGTAATAAAATCATCGCGTTCACGCTGACGGATGTGACGGCGGATCGCTGACCGCGCCTTGCCGGTTACGGTCAGCGAGAACCAGTCCTGAGTCACCCGAGACTCCAAACCGGCTAGAATCTCGACCTGATCACCGTTCTGCAATACGGTGCGCAACGGCCTGTGTTCGCCATTGATAATGGCGCCGATAGCCTTTTCACCAATTTCCGTGTGGACAGCGAAAGCAAAATCCAACGGCATGGCGCCCCGCGGCAACGACACCAGCTTGCCTTTGGGCGAAAAGACAAACACCTGATCGGTGAACATCTCCATCTTGGCATGCTCTACCCAATCTTCGGAATCACCACCGCTTTCGACGATGCTGACAATGTCGCGCAGCGCCGCAATCGGGTTACGCCCTCCATTAGCTGTCGCCGCCTCTTCGTCGAAACCATAGGCCTGGTTCTTGTAACCCCAATGGGCGGCAACGCCCTCTTCTGCGACACGGTCCATCTCTTCCGTGCGAATCTGCAGCTCTATTCGCAAGCCCTTGTGACCGACAACTGTCGTATGCAGGGATTTGTAATTGTTGCTCTTCGGCGTCGAGATGAAGTCCTTGAAACGATCCTGCACGATCGGCCAGGCGCGATGGATAATCCCCAAGGCGCGGTAGCAATCGTCGGCGCTGTTGACCACCACGCGGAAGGCAAAGATGTCGGACAGTTGCGAGAAGCCCATCGACTTGCGCTGCAGCTTTTTCCAGATTGAATAGGGCGATTTTTCTCGGCCAGAGACGCGGGCGAACATGCCTTGCTTTTCCAGTTTGGCCGCCACATCGCGCGCAATGGCGCGAATCGAATCGCCCTTTTCTGTCCTCATCTCCTCCAGTCGGCGCACGATAGCGGCATTAGCCTTCGGGTTGATGTAGGAAAAGGCCAGATCTTCCAATTCAGTGGCGAATCGGTTGCAGCCGATCGACCGCGCCAGCGGTGCATAAACTTCCAGCGTCTCACGAGAAATACGTTCACGCTTCTCCGGCTTGACGAACTGCAGGGTACGCATGTTGTGCAGCCTGTCCGCCAGCTTGACCAGCAGGACGCGAATGTCGCGGCTGATGGCCAGGATGAACTTTCGCAGGTTTTCCGACTGCTTGGTGTATTCCGATTGCAGTTCCAGCTTTGTCAGCTTGGTGACGCCCTCGACCATATTGGCGACTTCATCGCCAAACTTGGCGGCGATTTCCTCGCGGGTCGCCGGCGTATCCTCTATGGTATCGTGCAGCAGGGCGGTGGCGATCGTCGCAGCGTCCAGCTTATAGTCGGTCAGGATCCCGGCAACCTCGATAGGATGGGCAAAGTAGGGATCGCCCGATGCCCGAAGCTGCGCCCCGTGCATGCGCATGGCGTAGACATAGGCACGATTGAGCATGGACTCGTCGACCGTCGGGTCGTAGGCCGCGACTCGCTCAATCAATTCGACCTGTCGCAGGAATTTGGGCCGGGGCGCTGACTTGAGCACTTCGGCGGCGGGCGCCACGGCGCCTTCACCGGCCGGTGACGTCTCAAGAATATTGGCCTGTTCACCTTCTGCAGACATCGGGTAGATTGAACCTTAAGACTGTAAACAAAAAGTGTCGCATGCCCTTGAATTAAGGCAAGCACGAAAAAGGCCCGGAGACGATCCGGACCTTTTTCATATGACTTTTTTGCAAGCAAAATCCAGTAGCGCTCTATTAGTAGCGCTCTTCCTGGCCACCGTCGCGGTCGGACTGCAGAGCACGGATCAGTTCGCTTTCCGACATCTGCTGATGCTGGGGATCGGCCAGCAGGGCCAGGGTTTCAGCCTCTTCCTCGGCCTCCGTGCGCTCGTCAACGCGTTGCAGCGAAGCGATCAGGCTTTCGGTGAGGATATGCGGCTCGATTACCTTGTCGGCGATTTCGCGCAGCGACACCACCGGGTTCTTGTCATTGTCACGATCAACGAGGATCGCGGAGCCCGAAGAGATGGCACGGGCGCGGTGAGCGGCCAGCAGGACAAGGTTGAAACGGTTGTCGATCTGTTCGACACAGTCTTCGACGGTAACGCGAGCCATGGGCGGACCTCAGCAATGGGAAAAGAGCGCCATCAGCCGCGACTCATCGTCCGCGTCCGGCGCTCGGAACAGGTTGCGGCCTCTATATAGCGTCCGATACGCGAAAACAACATATTCCTGATCCTCCAACGTGACCTGCAAGCGCATTGACTTGGCAAGCCGCACGTCCTAATGGCGCCCCATGCCCATGTTGCCAGATCCCGAAATCAAATATCGCCCGTTTTCTCTGGGCGTGGACATGTCCGACCGGACCTGGCCGTCGAAGACTGTGGCCAAGGCGCCGCGCTGGCTGTCGACGGATTTACGTGACGGCAACCAGGCACTGGCCGACCCCATGGACGTGGAGAAGAAGATGATCTTCTTCAACATGTTGCTGACGATTGGTCTCAAAGAAATTGAGGTCGGTTTTCCCTCAGCCTCGCAGACCGAATTCGACTTTGTGCGCAAGCTGATCGAGGAAAATCTTATCCCCGATGACGTCGCCATCCAGGTCCTGACTCAATCGCGCGAAGACCTTATCAGACGCTCATTCGAATCCTTGCGGGGCGCTAAACGGGCCATTGTCCATCTCTATAACGCGACCTCGCCGCTGTTTCGGCGCGTCGTTTTCGATATGGAACGAGGCGACGTCCTGGCTTTGGCCGTCAAGGGCGCTACGCTGCTGCGCGACGAAGCCGCTAAACAACCCTATACCGACTGGTCGTTCGAATACAGCCCTGAGACCTTCACCGCCACCGAGCCGGATTTCGCGCTCGAGGTCTGCGAGGCCGTTATCAAGGTCCTGCAGCCGACGCCGCAAAAGCCGTTGATCCTGAATCTGCCGGCCACCGTCGAAGTCGCCGGCCCGCACACCTATGCCGACCAGATCGAGTGGTTCTGCCGCCATGTCTCGTGCCGCGACAGCGTCGTCATCAGCCTGCACCCGCACAACGACCGCGGCACAGGGACGGCAGCCGCAGAACTGGGCCTGCTGGCCGGTGGTGATCGCATAGAAGGATGTCTTTTCGGGAACGGCGAACGCACGGGCAATGTCGACCTGATCACGCTGGGTCTGAACCTGTACACCCAGGGCATCGCACCTGAACTCGATTTCTCAAACATGCGCGAGATCGTGCGCACGGTTGAACACTGCAACAATATACCTGTCCACCCGCGCCACCCCTATGCTGGCGAACTGGTCTTCACCGCCTTTTCCGGCTCGCACCAGGATGCCATCCGCAAGGGGTTTGCCGCCCACGAACAGCGAAATGATGGCATCTGGGACATGCCCTACCTGCCGATTGATCCGGCCGACCTCGGCGAGAGCTACGAAGCCGTCATCCGCGTCAATTCGCAGTCGGGCAAGGGCGGAATCGCATGGATTCTGGAACAGGCGCACGGCCTGAAATTGCCGCGCCGACTGCAGATCGACTTTTCCCGCAAAATCCAGGACATCACCGACGCCACAGCGCGCGAATTGTCCTCGGCTGAGATATGGAAGGCTTTCCAGGAAGCCTACCACCTCAACGGCGGCCGTTACGGCCTGATCGCTTACGAACAGGCCGCCGCCGTCCATTCCGGCACGCAGCGCACCTTTGTCGGCCGAATCGTCAAGGAAGGCGTCGAAGCCTCGGTTATTGGCCACGGCAACGGCCTGATTTCCAGCGCGATCGAAGCGCTGAACGACCATTACGGCTTGGAACTGGAAGTGATGGACTATGGTCAACATGCCCTGACGAAGGGGTCGCTCAGCCAGGCCATCGCCTATATCGAATGTAAGACCCCCGACGACGGTCGCGTCTTCGGTATCGGTATCGACGACGATATCGCCACCGCCTCGGTCAAGGCTGTCCTGTCGGCCGCCAACGGATTGTAATCGCCTGTCGCGTGGCAAAGGTTGCGCAGCTGGCCTTCGACCCGTAAAAGGTTAACGGAGCTAAGCCCGGGGGCGAATGTGGACACTGGAACTTCGGAATTGAGCGACGACTTTTATCGCATCCTGCGCGATACGGACCTGCGCATCAAGACCAGCGCCCGGGCGCACTGGAACACGACCAATATCCTGGAGAGTTATGCCCGAGTCACGACCTTCCTGGTGATTACCGGTGGCGGGCTGGTGTCTTTGGTCGTCGCCATACCGATCGCCTTTGAAGAAGTCTATGCCGGTTACAACCTGATGATCAATCTCAGCATCTTTTTCCTAGGCGGCCTTACCTCGATCATCTCGACCTTCCAGGCGATTTTTCGCTGGACCGAAAGGGCGCAGTCGCACCGTATCGCCGCGAGCCATTACACCAACGCCCGCCGGCGGCTTGAAATGATGGAACTGAACCTGCCCGGTTCGGTGGAAGAATTGACCCACATCCTTGAAGAGCTGACAAGGCTGAGCGATATTACGCCGTCCGTACCAGAACCTATATGGCGCAAGGCCTTCCGCAGCGTCCACAGCGAGACGTAATGTCCGCGCCCTATCTCAACCTCGACAACGGCGACTATCTGATTCCCCAAGGTAAGATCGCTATGGTGGTTACCTATCTCGAGCAACTGGCGCCGCCAGATCGCGATAGCGTACTCGCGCCCGAAGGCGTCGCGCTGGAAGCATGGCCAAAGGTCGATATCGAATCCTACCTCGACCTCTTCAAGGCCATAGGCGCGCCTTGGCTGTGGTTCGGCCGTCTGCTGAAATCACGCGCCGATCTGCAAGCCCTGTTTGCCGACACCAACCACTTTACTTGGACCGTGATCCGCGACGACCGCCGCATCGGGCTGCTGGAACTTGACTATCAACCCGACGGCAATGTGGAGGTGTCCTATTTTGGCTTTGTGCCCGGCGAGACCGGCCAGGGCTTGGGCCGCTGGCTGATGGATCAGGCCCAGCGCCTTGCCTGGGCCGATGCCTCGACCCGGCGCGTCTGGGTCCATACCTGTAGCGCCGATGACCCAAGGGCGGTGCCCTTCTATCAGAGCATGGGTTTTGTCCCCTACGCCCGCGGCATCGAGATCGCCGACGATCCGCGACTGAGCGGCCTCCACGACTTGGACTCCGGCCCGGCAACCCTGCCCCTCATCCGTTAACAGACCTTCTTCTTCGCGTCTTCGCGTCTTCGCGTGAAACATGCAACTGTCAGTGCAGTCCCGCTATTCGTCAGAGCCCGCTCTCCGTCACTGAAGTAGGCTCACGCGAAGGCGCGAAGACGCGAAGTTCAGGTTGGCGAATGCGTACGGCGCCAGTGTAATGGGCTGTCAAAGCCATGTGCCCAGGCCCCCTGCTTGTTGGCCTTTGCCCACTGTTCATCTGCCAGATACTTCGTCGAATAACTGCGATAGGCCACACCCAATCCCCGGCGAACCATTTCACGACCCAGATCGACGCCGGAAGATGACTTGCAAATCGCAACTACGCGGCCATAGCTGTCGATATCTTGCTGTTCGCAAGTAATAACGCCTTTGCCGATAAGGCCTTCCAGCGCCACGGTGGCTTTCCCGCCGCAAGCCATTCGCCCGCAGGTCTGGCCTTCCTCGAAGGCGTCGATGCCGAACAACCGGATATGCCGGCCCTTGATGACGAGGGTGTCGCCGTCGATCGCCCACGCCTTGCCCGACAGGACACGCGGTGCGGCCTCGGCTGGGCCGGCCATCACCACCAGCAATGGACAGAGCGAAACAAGACGTGACAGCATTCTAAATCCCCGGGCGTTGCCTTTGAAGCACACATTGGCTAAGGCGGCAGCCATGATCAATAGCCTTGTAACCGCGTGCGCCACCATCCAGTTGGAAATTCTGTCCAAGCTGATTTGGGCCGCGCGCCAACTCTTCAAACCCAAGGCTCTGTAAGTTCGGTCCCCTCCCGTTTTGCAGCGCCACGCCCCGGCGCCGTAAATCCTACAAGGCGCCAGATGAAAGTCTCCGCCGATGTCCGCCTCCGCAAAAAATCCCAAACCCTCTCACGGTTGGCTCGCCACCTGGGGCGGTTACATTTTTGCGGCCCTGGGCGCCTTCCTGTTCGCCAGCAAAGGCATTTGGATCAAGCTCGCCTACCAGTATGACATCGACGCTTCGTCCCTTCTGGCGGTTCGCCTGCTTCTGGCCACACCCTTCTTTGTTATCGGTGGCCTTGCGACCTATTGGCGGATGAAATCCCGCGGCATCGAAGGCCCGCCCCCCATTGCCAAACGGCCGGACCTCTACCTGAAAACGCTGGCCGTCGGCGCCCTGGGCTACTGGTTCGCCAGCTATACCGACTTCGAAAGCCTGGTCACCCTGACGCCGCAGTTTGAGCGGCTGATCATCTTCACCTATCCCTTGTTCGTCATTGTCTTCGGCGCCATGTTTTTTCATCAGAAGATGCGCGTCTCGGCCCTGTGGACCTTTGCCGTCGCCTATGCCGGTATCGCCTTCATCTTCATCACCGACTTGCGCATCCAGGGCTCGGCCATCGTAACCGGCGCGCTCTGGTGCATGGCGTCATCGGTGTCGTTCGCCCTCTATCTTCTGCTGGCCAAGCCGCTGATCGCCCGCATGGGGCCGTCCCTGTTCACATCCTGGGCCATGTCCGGTGCGGCGATCGCCACCTTCATCCACTTCCTCATGGTCCACCGCCTGAGCGACATCCACTGGAGCCCCGGCCTGTTCTGGCTGACCTTGGGCCTGGCCATCGGTGCCACCGTGGCCCCCAGCTACCTGACCAACTTCGCGCTGAGCCGGATTTCTTCGCAGGCCAATGCGGTGATCAGCTTCATCAACCCAGTCTTCACGCTGGCCATGAGCGTTCTGATCCTGCGCCTGCCGGCCACCTTCGCCGACATTATCGGCACGCTTCTTGTTCTCCTGGGAGTCGGCCTCTACACTTGGCTGGATCAACGCGCGGCCAAACAGGCGGCTCAATCAATCGGATGAGCATCACGCGCGACGGTGACGGCGGCAAAAAGCTCCGTCGCCGTGCGTCCGGACAGCGGATGAATCCATTCCGGCAGGATGTCCGTCAACGGTCCCATCACGAAGCCGCGATCCGCCGCACGTGGATGCGGCACGATGATGCCGTCCTTACCATCGAGAATCACCCTTTGGTAGGCGATCAGGTCCAAATCAATCACCCTGGGTGCGTTTTTATGAACACCTCTCACGCGGCCAAGGTCAGCTTCTACATCATGCAAAAACTGCAATAATTCCGTCGGTTCCAGAAGTGTCTTCACAGATAGTACGGCATTCACATACTCCGGGTCCTGAGGATTTGGCCAGGCCTGCGACTGCCACAAACGTGAAATTTTGTTAATGAAAAGTCCGCCCCCCTGCAAAGTCTTGACAACATGGCCGAAAGCTTGCGATGCAGTCTCCGTGCCCGACGACAGGTTGGACCCGTAGGCAATTAAAACTGCCTGAGTGTTGTCGCTCACCTCTTCACCCATCATTTTCACCGCTTATTTTGAGAGAGTATTTAAAATGAGCTTTTATCCTACCGACAAGATCGCGCTTTTTATCGACGGCGCCAACCTTTATTCGGCCGCCAAGGCGCTGAACTTTGATATCGATTACCGCAAGCTTCTCGACGAGTTTCGCAAGCGCGGCGTCTTGATCCGCGCTTACTATTATACCGCCCTCGTCGAAGGCGACGACTATTCGCCCATTCGGCCATTGGTGGACTGGCTCGATTACAATGGCTTTGCCCTGGTCACCAAGACGGCCAAGGAATATGTCGACAGCCAAGGCCGCAAGCGCTGGCGCGGCGACATGGACATCGAAATCGCCTGCGACATGATGGAAATGGCCGGCAATGCCGACCATCTGGTGCTGTTCTCAGGTGACGGCGACTTCCGCCGCCTGATCGAAGCCGTTCAGCGCAAGGGTTGCCGTGTCACCGTCGTCTCGACCGTCAAGTCGCAACCGCCGATGACCTCGGACGAACTGCGCCGTCAGGCTGACACCTTCGTCGACCTGGCCGATCTGGCCTCGGTTGTCGGTCGGCCGCGTCAGGTTCATCAAAACTCGCCCAAGTTCGTCGCGGCCGAGGATTTTGACGAGGCCTGATCTTCAGGAGACTAAGCCATGCTCCGTTACGCCGGCCCTATCGGACACATCGCCGTCGCGGACTTCGGGCAAGCCCGTGCGTTCTGCGAAGGCGTCCTGGGGCTGGAATTCGTGCGCAAAGACGGCTTTGCCATTGTGATGCGCTCAGGCCAGATCATGCTGCGGCTGAGCGTTCCTCCTGAAGTTACACCGGTGAGCTATACTGTCTTCGGCTGGGAGGTAATGGAGATTGAGACCCAGGTCGCCGACCTGACCGGACGCGGCGTGGTTTTCGAACGCTATGGCCGCCTCGGCGATGACCAGGACGAAGCGGGCCGATGGCTCACGGCGCATGGCGACAAGGTCGCCTGGTTCAAGGACCCGTTTGGCAACCTGCTTTCGCTCAGCCAGCATGTCGAACCCTGATTGCGACTGCCGTCTGTGCCCGCGGCTTGTCGACTACCGGGACAGCAACCGTTTAACCGAACCCAGCTGGCATAATGCGCCAGCGCCGCCATTCGGCGATCGCAACGGCCGCCTGTTGATCGTCGGCCTGGCTCCCGGCCGCACGGGTGCTAATCGGACCGGCCGGGTCTTCACCGGCGATGCGGCCGGCCGCATGCTGTTTCAAACCCTGATTGCGACCGGATTGGCCAGCGGCACCTACCGGGAGGACGGCCGCGACGACATCAAATTACACGACTGCCTGATCACTAACGCGGTCCTCTGCGCCCCTCCGGGCAACCGACCTCTACCAAGCGAAGAAACGACCTGCCGCCCGTACTTGACAGCGATCATAAAAAACATGCCGCGCCTGAAAGTCATTGTCACCCTGGGGGACGTCGCCCGTCGCAACCTGCTGAAAGCCCTGGGAAAACCCGCCTCGGCCATGACCGGAGGCCACGGTTCGACTGCCGTTTTCGGCGACGTCACCGTCATCAGCAGCTTTCACTGTTCCCGGCTGAACCTGAACACCGGCCGTCTGACACCGACCATGTTCGCTACAATATTTGCGCAAGCTCGGACCTATGCGTGACCGCCATCGAATTGATTCACTATCCGGCGCCGGCACCGCTATCCCGATGGACAATCCGACATCTTGACGACCGAGGCAGCCCGACCGATTATCAAAGCATGGTGTCGTCAGGGAAAAAACTTGCGGAATCAGCCAGGTCTAAGCGCCGTAGCGGCGACAACCCTGGGGCCGTGACAGACTATACTCGTGCTGAGGCGGCCTACACTTTAGAAGGCGACAAGGGCGGTCGAGCCTATTGCCTGCGACATCGAGGCGATATCCTGCGCGAGCTCGGGCAGACGACCGAAGGCGAAATCAGGTTGCGCGAAGCTGAGCGCCTTTATCGTCAACTTGACGATCCTCTTGGCCTGGCGAACACCTTACGTTGCCTGGCTCTCATGCGGGATGACATCGCGGCCACAGCCTTGTGGTTGGAAGCTCGCCTTCTCTATCAATCTCTCGGCGTGGAGGCAGGGATAGCAGAGGCAGATTGTCACCTCGTTTCCCACTCCCGCGCATCGGAATGACAGGAGTCCAGGCTGCTCCTCCACGATCTTCAAAATCGTTTCCTGTCACGGGCCCACTAAGGCCCTTCTAGGGCGGGATGGCTTTTGGTAGAATCGCCATATCGCTCTAAGTTTTTGTTTTGCGGCGCAATTTATCCGAAACGTGCTGCACACTTTATCGGATTGCGCTATAGGGCTACCCCTTATCCCGCAACAGCCTGGCCTTGTCGCGGTTCCAGTCGCGCTCGGCTGAAGCCTCGCGCTTGTCGTGGTTCTTCTTGCCCTTGGCCGTGCAAACTTCGAGCTTCACCCGGCCCTTGTCGTTGAAATACAGCTTGGTGGCGATCAACGTCATGCCCTCTCGCTGAATCGCGTTGATCAACCGCACGATTTCCTTGCGGTGCAGCAGCAGTTTGCGATGCCGGCGCGGCTCGTGGTTGAAGCGATTGGCCTGGGTATAGATCGGGAAGTCGGCATTGATCAGGAACAGTTCATCGTTCTTTTCGACGCTGACATAGGATTCGGCGATATTCGCTCGCCCAAGGCGCAGCGACTTGACCTCGGTACCGGTCAGCATCAGGCCGGCCTCAATCGGGCTTTCGAGGAAATAATCGAAGCGCGCCCGACGGTTATCGGCGATGACCTTATAGTTGTTCTGTTCTTCTGCCATTACGGTTCCATGTGGCGACCGACCCGGGAAAGGTCAAGGTCAGGCCAGTTCCAGCCCCGCCCGCGTCATCGCCTCATCGACCATCGGGCGTACCGCCGCGCTGCACGACGTGATCGGTAAACGCACCTCGTCGCTGCATACGCCCAGGCGGCTCAAGGCGTACTTGGTCGGCGATGGCGACGAATCGGCGAACAGCACCTTGTGTAACTTGATCAGTTTGTCCTGCCACTGCCGCGCTGCGTCAAAAGCCCCTTGCTGAGCCGCGGTGTACAGCGCGACCATGGCTTCCGGCGCCACGTTCGACGTCACCGAAATCACGCCATGCCCGCCGTGCGCCATATAGCCCAACAGGGTCGGATCATCCCCCGATATATAGGAGAAGTTGCTGTCGATCTCGATCCGCATCTGGCTGATTCGTTCCAGGTCGCCGGTGGCGTCCTTGATGCCCACGATATTGGGCAGCTTCGCCAACCGGATGACCGTGTCATTGCTCATGTCGACGACGGTGCGGCCGGGCACGTTGTACAACAAAACCGGAATCTGAACCGAATCGTTTATTGCCTTGAAATGCTGGAACAAACCTTCCTGCGACGGCTTGTTGTAGTAAGGCGCGACCACCAGCACGGCATCGGCACCGACGGCCTTGGCATGCTGCGCCAGTTCGATGGCTTCGGAGGTGTTGTTCGATCCGGCGCCGGCGATCACCTTGACCCGGCCGGCGGCCTTTTCGACGCAGAACCTGACCACCTGCTTATGCTCCTCGACCGTCAGGGTCGAGGTCTCGCCTGTCGTTCCGACCGGCACGAGGCCATGTACACCAGCGGACATCTGGCGCTCAATGTGCGCTGCGAAAGCGGGATAATCGACGTCTCCGTTTTTGAACGGCGTCACCAGGGCGGTGATCACGCCCGAAAAGGCAGGACGAAGAGCAGAATCGGTCATAGAAAGGCACCTGTACGCGGGCGAAGTGTGGCTTTTGGCCCAGCACACGAAAGTTTATCGGGAAAATAGCCATAGATAAGCCGGGCTTGCGCTGCAATGGTCTTTATAAAAAGAAACTATGGCCTATAGTCTCGCTCTATCGCTCGCTTTTGGATGATTTGATGACGACGCTCCAACGCCGCCCCATGTCCCGCTTTTTGCGCCCGTACGCTGGTTTTACGCGAAAAACCATGCTGATTTGTGGCGTCTGTGCGGTTAGCCTGGCCTTGCTACAACCGGTGGCCGCCCAGGACGACCCGGAGGCTGCTGCGCCAATGAGCACCCAGGGTATGCCGTTGACCGCGCCAGCCACTGCGACTCAGCCACCTCAAGCCTATGCTGGCGGCAATCTGTCCGATTCGGACCGCCAGGCCCTGGCCTCAGCGCTGCAGTACGTCCGCACCCGCAACTACGCCCAGGCCGACAGCCTTGGCCGTACCATTAGCCATCCGGCGGCGCGCAAACTGGTCACCTGGCACATTCTTAACAACGACGGGCAGGGCATCTTTAGCTTTGCCGCCCTGGACGCAGCCCGCCGCGACCTGTGGGGCTGGCCGCGTGAAGGCAAGCGCCAGACTGCAGCCGAAAGGATGATCGGCCTTTCGGGCATGACGCCCCAGCAGACTGTCGACTGGTTCAACGGCTCGCCGCCGCAAACCGTCGAAGGCGCTTCTGCCCTGATCACAGCCTATGGCCTGCTGGGACGCACGGTTGAGGCCCAGACGCTGGCCAAGACCTGGTGGACGACCAAGGTCTTCGACTCCGGAGCCCAGGCCAACTTCTACCAGGCCTTCGGACGCTATCTGGATCTGGCAGATCACATCGCACGCCTGGCCTGCCTGGCGCTGAACAGCCAGAGCGCCTCGTCACAGTCTATTCGCGACCTGTATCCCCATCTCGACCAGCATCAACGCAACATCGGTCAGGCCGTCATTGCCATGCGTACCGGCGCCGCCGGCAGCGACACCCTTTACCAGACTGCCCTGGCCGGCGACCCCGCCAACCAGGTGCTGGCCTTCGCTCGCGCCAAATACCTGGCCGGCCGCGACCTGGAATCGCTCGGTTACGGCATCCTGCCCAACCTGCCGCCGGCCTCGATAAGCCCAGAAGCCGCCAAGCAGATGTACGATCTGCGCCTGACCTATTTCAAAACGGCTCTGAAGGAGCGCAACTACCGCGCCGCCTACGACGCCATGAACGGTGGTGGGTTTGCACCAGGCGAAAGCATGGCCGAGGCCGAGTTCTTCGCCGGCTGGATGGCTCTGGTCAAGCTCAATGACAAGGAGGCGGCCCTGCGCCACTTCCATGCCCTTGCCACCGCCGGCACATCGCCGATAACCATGGGCCGCGCCAACTACTGGCTCGGCCGCGCCTATGAAGCGCGCAACGACGCGTCGAAGAACGACACCTCCACCGCCCAAACCTATTACGCCAAGGGCGGTCAGTACATCTATGCCTTCTACGGTCAGATGGCAGCGGAAAAAGCCGGAATCAAGGAGATCGTCCTGGGTAAGGATCCGATACCCAGCCAGGCCGATCGCGACCGCTTTAACGGACGTGAACAGGTCCAGGCGGCACGCATCCTGGGCGGCATGGGGGAAATCGATCTTTTCCGGATGCTCTCCTTGCACATCGGCACCACCCTGCCCAATGCCGAGGAACAGGCCCTGCTGGTCGACATGTCATCCATGTACGACACGCCGATCAACACTATGAAGGTCGCGCGCCAGTCTATGCAGCGCGGCTTCTACCTGCCCGAGCGCGCCTATCCCTTACGCACCATCCCGGGCAATCCATCCTCGGCGGAGAAAGCCTTTGTTTTGGCCATCGCGCGCCAGGAAAGCGGCTTCGATCCGTCCGTGCGTTCGCACGCCAATGCCCGCGGCATGATGCAACTGATCCCGTCGACGGCACGCGCCGTGTCGCGCCGCCTGTCGCTGGGCTACACCGAATCCAAGTTGTATGAGCCAGAATACAATATGACGCTTGGGTCCTATCACCTCGGTGAACTGGTCGACATGTTCAATGGCTCCTACATCCTGGCGGCCGTCGGTTACAATGCCGGCCCCAGTCGCATGGGCACCTGGATCGGCAATTGCGGCGATCCGCGTGGGGAGTCAGCCGATGCGCTCAGCTTTATTGAATGCCACCCGTTCAGTGAAACCCGCAACTATATGATGCGAGTCACGGAAAACACTCGCGTTTATCGCGCCAGGCTCAACGGCGGCCGCGCGCCTCTTACGGCTCAAGCCGACCTGACGCGCGGCACGCCAGCCCCGATAGGGGCGTTCGATCCGGAAGAGTTCAGTGATATGCCAACTGGGCCCATCGCCTATGGTGAGCTTCAAAATGGCCAGGGCGTGGCCACGGCGGCGGCCATTGCGGCAGGCGGTGTCGCTGCCATGAAGCCGATAGCCGACCCCAAGCCTGTCGCCGCTAAGCCCTCCAAAAAGAAGAGCGCTTCGACCAAGACCGGCACCAAAAAGAAGGCCACGACGAAAAAGAAGAAGCAAAACTAGAAAGGGTATCCGCAGATTGCACAGGTTACCCAGATTTGGAGGCTTTGCTCTGCAGCGCACGGCAGAAGAAATCTGTCCATTCTATGTAATCCGTGGACCAAGTTTTTCTACAGCAGTGGCAGGCTTTCCAACCGCAACATCCGCTGCCCATCGACAATACTAAGCTCACCTTTTAGATTGAATGCTTCGGACAAGTGCTTGGCTGAGAATATAATTTCTGGACCCGCCATCTTCACCAGCTGACCTCGATGCATCAGCATCACTTCGTCAGCAAACTGTGCCGCCAAATGCAGGTCATGGAGGCTGAGGACGACCGTCCTGCCCTCGGCTGCCCGCTCGCGCAGACGGATCAGTACATGGCGCTGCCACGCCGGGTCCAGCGCGATCAAAGGTTCGTCGAGCAGATAGATGTCCGCCGACGACACCAGAACACGCGCCAGAAGCACGCGCGCTCTCTGACCGCCTGACAGACCGAAGACACCGCGATCGCTAACCTCCTGCAAGCCCAGCGCCTGAAGCTCGGCAAACGCCTTCTGGCGCGCCAGTTCGGGCGTCAGGTGGGGGCAGCCCAGGGCTGCCACATCGACGCTGGGCAAATCCCAGGCAATGGTGCGTTCCTGCGGCAGATAGGCCATATGAGCCGCGCGGCGCATCGGCGGCATCGTCACGACATCCTCATCGTTCAGTCTGACCCGCCCCGCATTCAGCCGCAGAAGCGACGCCATCGCCTTCAAAAGGGTCGTCTTGCCGGCGCCGTTGGGGCCGACAAGGACATAGAGCTTGCCCGGTTCCAGACGGGCGGTGACCGACTGGACGACCGTGTCGCCGCCCAGGATCACGCTGACATCGCTAAGATCGAGCGTGGCCATCAGTCCTGCATCCATGAACGGGCCGACCGATAGGCCAGAATGGCAAACAGAGGTGCACCGATCAGCGAGGTCAGCACCCCCAGTCGCAATTCCCCCGAGGCCGGGATAAGCCGAACGCAGCCGTCAGCAATCAGCACCATCAACCCCCCGGCCAGGGTCGACGGCCAGATCAGTCGGTACGGATCCTTTATCCCCAGGGCTCGGACCAGATGTGGCGACGCCAGGCCGACAAAACCGATTACCCCGGCGACGGCGACGGCCAGGCCGGCCAGCAGCGAACTTCCGAATACAATTGCCTGAGTCAGCCGTGTCATATCGATACCCATGGAGCGCGCCGTTTCTTCACCCAGGGTCAGGAAACGCAGGCCGCGGCCCAAGTGAAGGCTGAGTGCCCCGACCACCACCAAGCCGAACACGGTCAGGAGAACATCGAACCAACTGCGGTTCTGGACGCTGCCCATCGACCAACTGAGGATTTCGGCTGTAGTCACCGGCGATGGTGACAGATTGAACACCAGCGCCATAAGCGCGCCGCACAGGGCCGACAGGCCAACCCCCAGCAAGATCAGCGCCTGGCGTTGCGGGAAACGCTGCACGAACAGCAACAGCAAAACGGCGATTGCGGTAGCGCCGATCATGGCGAAGCCCTCGACGACGAAGGGTATCAAACCCAGCCCGAGCACGATGGCGATTGAGGCCGCCAGACCTGCCCCGGCTGAAACCCCCAACAAACCAGGCTCGGCCAGCGGATTGCGGAGCAGACCCTGCATCAGGGCACCACTCATGCCCAGCATGGCGCCGACTCCGACGGCGGTCAGGTTGCGCGGCAGGCGGATCCCCCACACCACCTCGGCGCCGACCGATCCTGGACGCACCAGGGCATCGCCCCACGCATGCAGGCTTAAGGGAACATCGCCCAGCAACATCAATGCGATGACGAGAACGGCTGTGGTGATGGCAAGTCCGATATTGAGCGCGGAGGTCGAAACAAGCATCAACGGAACCCCTGCAGCGACAGGCTTTCGATGTCATACGCGGTGAACCAGCCGCCGCAGGCTACGGCCCGGGACGGCAGGATCAGATTAGGCCTGGCAGAGATGATCCGCCGAACGATCGGGCTGCGGCCTGGAACGCGGCGCATGGCGACGGAATCATCAAAAAAGGCCAGCGCAAAAACATCCGGCTTTTTGGTCAGCATAATCTCAGGGGAGAGAAAGTAAAATCCCTTGGTTTGGGTTTCCATGCGGAAGCCCAGACGCGTCAGCATGTCGCCGATCATGGTGTCTGGGCCGGCGCTGTAGCCGCCTGGCGTATAGTACAGTACCGTCCGGCCGCGACCAATGTTCTGGATATTGTCAAGCGTTTCCTCAAAACGACGGGCCTCGATGCGGGCACTGGCCGGCTGGCCGACGGCGTCGCCGACGCGATAAAGCTCATCGCGCGCCTGATCGTAACTCGATACATCATTGATTGTTACAATCTTTATGCCGTGATGTTGGAGCCGTTGCAACAGGCGCAGATCGCCGCCCCACGTGCGAACCACGATATCCGGTTGCAGGGACAGAATTGTTTCCAGATAGGGCTTTACCCGACGTATGGTGCCGACGCGATCGCGAAAAAAAGATTCCGGAAGGGTTGCGCGATCGGACACGGCGGCGATATCCGCCTGCGGTACCAGCCCGAGGACATACTGGTCGGCGCAACCGTCCAGGGATACGATTTTCGGCGGCCTTGAGCTTGCCTGGCTCAAACTGGCGTGGGCAGCGCCGGCGCTGATCCCCATGACGATAGCCACCCAGGTCAGGAAATACTGTGCCCACCGAACCCGCATGACTGGTTTTGCCGCTCCTGAAAGTCCCCGCAACGCGTGTACAAGGATTCTTCGCGAAGGCGAACACTCCGAACAAGGCTTTTTCTGTGCTTAACCGCTTGCGACGGCGCGGCCTTGGCCGTATGGCGAAGCCATGATCATTTCCGATACGCCAAGCCTTTTGCGGACCGAAGCCTGGAGCGACTATGCCCTGGTCGATTCCGGCCATGGCCGCAAGCTGGAACGATATGGCGACTATCTGGTCGTTCGCCCGGAACCGCAATGTTGGTGGGTGCCGAAACATCCGGATCTGTGGGAGCGCGCCGATGCCGCCTTCGATCCGGCGGTGGACGAAGACGAGGGCCGCTGGACCTTTTCACGCAAACCGGCTGAGCACTGGGCGTTGGGCTGGGGCGATGTCAGGTTCAATGGCCGCTTCACCAATTTCCGCCACCTCGCCTTCTTCCCGGAACAGGCCGCCAACTGGGCGTGGCAAAAGCGGGCCATCGCTGCTCGCCCGGGCATGCGGGTATTGAACCTGTTCGGATACACCGGTGTGGCCAGCCTGGTTGCGGCGTCTGCCGGCGCCAAGGTCACGCATGTCGACGCTTCGAAAAAAGCCATCGCCTGGGCTCGCGATAACGCCGCCTTGTCGGGCCTGACCGAGGCGCCGATACGCTGGATCTGCGAAGATGCACGCAAATACGTCCAGCGTGAAGTCAAGCGCGGTTCCAAATACGAAGGCATAATCCTCGATCCGCCGAAATATGGCCGCGGTCCGACTGGCGAAGTCTGGCGCCTGTTCGAAGACCTGCCGGAAATGGTCGATCTGTGCGCCCAACTCCTTAGCGACGATGCCGCCTTCCTGTTGCTCAACGCCTATGCCGCCCGCGTATCCGGCCCGGCTCTGGCGCACCTCGTTGCGCAGGCCGTCGGCACGCGCGGCGGTCAAGTCGACTTCGGCGAACTGACTCTGTGCGAAGACAC
Source organism: Asticcacaulis sp. AC402 (assembly GCF_000495835.1). GTDB lineage: Bacteria > Pseudomonadota > Alphaproteobacteria > Caulobacterales > Caulobacteraceae > Asticcacaulis. The sequence continues at coordinate 44,295 of NZ_AWGC01000010.1, read as the reverse complement.
GAAGCCGCCTAAGGGCGTGAAACCATCGCCGGTGGCGCCTCGCGAAATCGGCCTCAGCTTCTTTGCGCGCTGGCAGGGCTGACAGCATGATCAAGCAGATCACCTCGCTGACCAACCAGACGGTCAAGGACATCCGCGCCCTGCATATGCGCAAGGAACGCGATGCCACCGGCCGATTCCTGGCTGAAGGCCTCAAGATCATCATCGACGCTCTCGATCAGGGATTTGCGCCGCTCATCCTGGTGTTCGGCAAGTCCGACGACCGCCATCCGATGCTGGACCGCGCTATTCGCGAAACCCTTGCGGCCCAGGGTGAGGTTCTGGAAGTAACCCACGAAATTCTCGAAAAAATTTCGCGTAGGGACAATCCCCAGATGGTGGTCGCGGTCTTCACGCAACAGGCCAAAACCCTGGCTGATATCGATCCCGCCGGCAATGATGTCTGGGTTGCCCTGGAACAGGTCCGCGACCCGGGCAATCTGGGCACCATCATCCGCACAGCTGACGCGGCTGGGATCGGCGGCGTCATCCTGATCGGCGACTGCGTCGATCCATTCAGCGTCGAAACCGTTCGCGCTACTATGGGATCGGTCTTCGCCCTGCCCGTCATTAAGTGCACGCGCGAGGAATTCCTGGCCGATCGCGTCCGCTGGACCGGTTCGGTCGTCGGCACCCTGCTTAGCGCTACCCACAATCACCGCACGGCTGACTACCGCCGCCCGACCCTGATCCTGATGGGCACAGAGCAGTCGGGCCTAACCCCCGACATTGCGGCCACCTGCGACACCCACGTCAAGATCCCAATGAAGGGCCGCGCCGACAGCCTGAACCTGTCTGTGGCCACCGGAATCATGATCTACGCCGCGGCAGCCCTGTAAACCTCGGAATATTAAAAAGAATTAAGGTGAAATCGGTTCATTCCCGGTTCATCGATGAAACCTTAGCGTCACGACATATGAGACTTATCACCAAAGGGGCTCCTCATGCACATCAAGTCCGCAGCACTCTTCGTCAAACTCAGCTGCGTCGTCGCGCTGGCCGCCTGCCTGTCGGGCTGCCTGATCGTTGTCGACGGCAGGGATGACGACTTCCACCACGACGCTCCGACGAAAGACGAAAAGCCGGCCGAAACCGGCAGCTTCTAACCAAAAAGGACTTTCATCATGAAAACCATTGCCATTCGCCTGTTCGCCGCCGCCCTCCTGGCGGCAAGTCTGTCCGGCTGCATCATTATCGACGACAGGGGCAGCGATGACTTCGTCCAGAGGCGCTGACTTTATGCATAGTCGTAGGCACCGCCGCGTTCCAGTGCTCGTTGATAGGCCGGCCGCGCATGGATGGTCTTCAACCAGGCCTTGATGTGTGGCCGGTCGACGCCACCCCGACTGGTCGCTGCCTCCAGGGGGAAGCTCATCATTATGTCGGCAGCGCTAAAGCTATCGCCGGCAAACCATGGCGACGATGCCAGAGTGCCTTCCCACAACTCAACATGGGCTGCGAGGTTCGGCGTCACCAATTGTCGCTCGATGGCCTTGGCGATGCCCGACGCGATCGGGCGGAGGAAAAATGGCGTCCGCTTGCGCATCTGCATGGTCACCAGCTTTAGCAATAGCGGCGTCATGAAGCTACCTTCGGCAGCGTACATCCAGTAGGTATAGCGCATGTGCTCGGGCGTACCGATCCTCGGCGCCAGCCGGGCGCCATAGGTAGCGACCAGATATTCAATAATCGCCCCACTCTCTGCAATCGTGCCGACCCGGTCGCTGATCACCGGCGACTTGCCCAAAGGATGTATGGCCTTCAGTTCCGGCGGCGCCATCATCTGCGCGTTGCGCTTGTAGAACTTGATCTCATACGGCAGGCTCAATTCTTCCAGCAGCCACAGGACTCGTTGTGAACGCGAATTATCGAGGTGGTGAACGGTGATCATGGCGGCTCCTGTTTCTCTCTGTATACGCGATTCCCCTGAAACGGTTCAGGTGCCGCGCGGTTTAGCCCGGGTTGTCGGGTCGGCTTCACGCGGATTCTCCGGCCAAACGTGGCGTGGATACCGCCCTTTCATATCACTGCGGACCTCGCTCCAAGAGCCATTCCAGAAGGCCGGCAGGTCCTTGGTGATCTGAATCGGGCGGTGCGCTGGCGAGAGCAGGGCCAGGGTGAGCGGCGTCCGGTTAGGACCAACGGTCGGATGGACGGTAGTGCCATACAGCTCCTGAACCCGAACTTCCACCCGGGGGCCGCTCTCGGCGTTGTAATCGATACGCATGTTCGAACCCGTAGGCATGCGGAGCGTTTCCGGCGCAAGTTTTTCCAAACCACGCTGTTGGTCATGGGTCAACATCGCCCTCAGCGCCTCATAGGTCTGCTGGTTCGAAAGCGAAAGCATAGACTTGCCGGCGGTATAGGGCCCCAGCCACGTTTCCAGTCCTGTCAGAAGCGCCTCGTCAGACAGGTCTGGCCACGTCTCGTCCTGTCCGCGCATGAAGGCCACACGTGCCCGAAAAGCCTGCGACGTTTCAGACAGGTTAAGCGCTTTCAAACCCTTGGCCTGGATTTCCTCAGATTCCGCATGAAGCAATAGGTGTACCGGTACCTTATCGAGAGGTTTCGACGACAGCACCACCGCGCCCAAGCGGGTCTGATCGAAGGCACGGAATCGGCCGTTGCTCTTGTCGAGCACCGTGGCGCGTTCCAGCCGATCGCCGAACAGGCTCAGTATATCCGCTTCGGTGAGGCCGGCCCCCAGGAGGATGCGGTCGCGGTCTTTGCCGCCGCCCAGGTCGCCGACGGCCAGATAGGTCTGGCGCGCCAGAACGTCCGTTTCATCGACATAGACGCCGCGGCCATTGGCCATGACGAACTCCCCCGGCTTTCCACGCGCTTTGGCGATACGTTCCGGAAACGCCTCAGCTAAGAGCTTGTGTGAGATATGCTGCATAAACGATTGTTTTGCCGTGATCAGGGCCTGAGCCTGACGCGCCCATCCCTGAGCCAGTTGCCGTGCCTGGACCACCTTAGGGGTCTTGTCGCGCGACAGCCCCTCCAATCGCAAATCGAGATCGGTCGCCTTGCCCCCCAGACCGCTCTCCGAGAGTAACGCGGCCAGATGAGCACCCGTCTCGGCAGCACCGTTCTCGGCGGCTTTCAGCAGCATATTGGCCAGGCGTGGCGCCATAGGCAATTGCGCCATCCTGCGGCCGTGGGCAGTGATTTCGCCCTGCCCGTCTAATGCGCCGAGAGCCTGCAACAACCTGACCGCCTCAGTCATTGCGGGCTTTGGCGGATGATCCATTAGGGTCAGTCGCTCGGTCGATTTGGCCCCCCACAGCCGCAGCGACAGAGCCAGCTGCGACAGATCGGTTTCGAGGATTTCCGGGTTAGCGAAAGGGATTAGCGACCGGTCCTGCTCTTGGTCCCAAAGCCGGTAGGCGTCCCCAGCCTGGGTCCGGCCGGCCCGGCCGCGGCGCTGATCGGCCGAGGCCTTCGACACCCGTTCGGTGACAAATCGCGTCACGCCCCGCGCCGGATCGAATCTTCCCAGCCGCGACAAGCCGCAGTCGACAACCATACTCACCCGATCCAGAGTCAGCGAGGTTTCGGCAATGGCGGTTGCCAGGACGATCTTGGGATGGCCGGCCACATTACGCCCCAACACGTGCGCCTGATCGCGGAAGTCCATAGCCCCGAACAGCTTGTGAATTTCGATCTCAGGCGCTACCCCGGTTTCCTCGATAAAGCGGGCGACGCGGTGGATTTCCCCCTGGCCCGGCAAGAAGACCAGCAGGGTTTCTGCGGTGTCAGGTTTCAACTTTTGGCTGAGGCGTGCCACGTGCCGGGCGATATCGGCTTCCAACGGCTTGGTCTGGTCGCGGCCGAGATAGTGGGTGGTGACCGGAAAGCTGCGCCCCAAAGACTGGAAACTGCGCGCATCCGGCAACAGGTTCAGGATACGCTCGCCGTCCAGGGTCGCCGACATGATCAGCAAGCGCAGATCGTCGCGCAATACGGCCTGGCTGTCACGGGCAAAAGCCAGGCCGAGATCGGCATCCAGGCTGCGTTCGTGGAACTCGTCGAAGATCACACAACCCACACCGTCGAGACCGGGGTCGTCGAGGATCCGGCGCGAGAAAATGCCCTCGGTAACCACTTCGATGCGGGTCCTGGCGCTCATCTTTGATTCGCCCCGGACCCTGAAGCCGACGGTTTGGCCGACCGGTTCGCCCAGGGTCTCCGCCATGCGTGCCGCCGCCGCCCGGGCCGCCAGCCTGCGCGGTTCAAGCAGAACAATGGATTGCCCTGCCAGCCAAGGCTCGTCCAGCAGCGCCAGGGGTACGCCTGTGGTCTTGCCGGCACCTGGTGGTGCAATGATCACCGCCGTAACGCTGTCGCGAAGGAAGGCCTTGAGCGGCGGAAATATTTCTTCGACGGGCAGCATTCCGCTCACCTAGCAGAAGACGGCAGAGACGCAAATTCTTCCCTTTGCGATATGCCGTTGCCAAAGGGACTTTATGACGATAGCGTTACGGTTTGATGCGGTTAAGCGACCGCAAACGCGGCGGTAACAGCCGACGCGGGGCACACATAAACATTTGCGAGGGGCCTATGGCCAATTTCCTTGATCGGCTTGTACTTAAGAAGTCGATTGCAAAAATCCAGGCCGAGGCGGCAAAAAGTCCGCTGAAGCGGTCCCTGGGTCCGATCAATCTGATGTCACTAGGCGTCGGCGCCATAATCGGGGCAGGGATTTTCGTCCTGACGGGCCAGGTGGCCTCTGCTAATGCCGGTCCGGCCATCATGCTCTCCTTCATCGCGGCTGGTATCGCCTGTGCGCTCGCCGGCCTTTGCTACGCCGAACTGGCGTCGACCATGCCGGTGTCGGGCTCGGCCTATACCTATGCCTACGGAACGCTCGGTGAGGTCGCCGCCTGGATTATGGGCTGGCTGCTGGTGCTGGAATATGGCATCGCCGCTTCGACCGTCGCTGTCGGCTGGTCAGGCTATGTCGTCAGCCTGCTGGGTGATTTCGGGGTGCATCTCCCAACCCTTGGCGCCGGAGGCGATCATCAGGCAACCCAATGGGCGACTCCGCTGGTTCAGGCCGTCGCCGACAAGGCCGGGCATACAACCATGTCCTTGAGCGGCACATTCAACCTGATCGCCGCCATTGGCATCGGCCTGGTGACCTGTCTGCTCGTCCTTGGTGTCAGCGAGTCGGCCAACGTCAACAACGCCATCGTCGTCCTCAAGATCATCGTCCTTTTGACCTTCATTGCCGTTGGAGTCGGCTATATCAATCCGGCCAATTGGGTGCCGTTCATTCCGGAACCGACGGGTAATCCGGGCGAATTTGGCGTCAGTGGTATTTTCCGCGGCGCAGCCATCATCTTCTTCGCCTATGTTGGGTTTGAGGCGGTTTCCACAGCAGCGGCCGAAGCCAAGAATCCTTCGAAAGACGTTCCGGTCGGCATCCTGGGCGCGCTGTTCATTTGTACGGCCATCTATATGGCCGTGGCCGCGGTCATGACCGGCGTCGTTCCCTACCTGGAACTGGCCAGCCCGGCCCCGATAGCAGTTGCCATCGACCGCATGGCGCTAACCTGGGCCAACTTCCCGTGGCCCTACGTCGAAAGCGGCCAGATGAACGCCATCAGCCTGCTGATCAAGGTCGGCGCGGTCGCCGGCCTGTCATCGGTCATGCTGGTTCTGTGTTTCGGCCAGACCCGGATCTTTTATACCATGGCGCGCGACGGTCTTCTGCCCGCCGTGTTCGCCAAGATACACACCAAGTTCCGCACGCCCTGGCTCGGTACAATCCTCCTGGGCATCATGATCGCCATTGCAGCCTCTTTCCTGCCAATCTCCCTCCTGGGTGACCTGGTCTCTCTGGGAACCGCCGTGGCCTTCTCGATCGTCTGCCTGTCGGTCATCTATCTGCGGATCAAGCATCCGGAGATGGAGCGTCCGTTCAAGGTGCCGGGCGGTATCGCAACCGCCGTCGCGGGCATAGCCGCCTGTCTGTTCCTGGCCTGGCAGAACTTTGCTCCGATGGTCGACCATGCCATGCGCGGCAATACCCTGCCGCTGACCATTCTGGTCTGCTATGCCATCGTTGGGGCGGTTATCTATATCGGCTATGGCTTCTGGCATTCTAAGCTGGCCAAGGGCATCGATATTACCGAAGATACCGACATGCCGTCGCCGGCTGAAGCCATGGGCAAAGGCGTCGACGACATTAAGTAGCGCTATCGCACTTGTGCTGCGCAAGGCTCGGGTTCATATCGGACCCGAGCCTTTTTTGTTTTCGAGATATCCATGTCCAATCCGCCGATCCGCCTGTTCATCGCCCCCGTGACGCCCTTGCAGCAGAATTGCACCGTTGTCTGGTGCACGAAGACGAACAAGGCCGCTGTCATCGACCCGGGCGGTGACCTCGATCCGATCCTGGAGGAAATCACCGCGCGCGGCCTGACGGTTGAGAAGATATGGATCACGCACGGTCACGCCGACCACGCAGGGGGTGCGGCTGAACTCAAGGAACGGACCGGGGTTCCGATTGAAGGACCACATGAGGACGATCAGTTCTGGATCGACAACATCCCCAGCATGGGACAGCGCTACGGCATTGCCAATATGCGCAGCTTTACGACCGACCGCTGGTTAAAGGACGGCGATACCGTGGCCTTGGGCGAGACGACCTGGGACGTTATCCATTGTCCGGGTCACACGCCGGGCCATGTTGTCTTCCATCACGCGCCGTCACAGTTTGCCCAGGTCGGCGACGTTTTGTTCGCCGGCTCGATCGGACGGACGGACTTTCCGCGCGGAAACCATGCCGACCTGATCCACTCGATCACGCACAAGCTTTGGCCGCTGGGCGATGTTCGGTTCGTGCCGGGACACGGGCCGATGTCGAGTTTCCACCAGGAACGCCAGGGTAATCCTTTCGTCGCTGATCGAGTTGTCGGCAAGGCCGGGCCGAATACGCAAGGGCCTGGGTAAGATAAGGCGAGGGGCCAAAGCACGTTTTCCTGGCCCCTCCGCGTTTCTCTCAGCCCTTGAGCAGCGGCGCCAGTTTCTGCGCCACAGACATATCGCCCTGGATCTTCATCTTGCCCATCATAAAGGCCATCATGGGGTCCAGGGAGCCGGCCGCCATGGCTTTGAGATCGTCAATGCTGATCTGAATGGTGGTGTCGGCCGGGCCGTCTTCATTGCTGACGACGTTCGGGACGTTGGCGGCATTAATCAGGATCTTGCCGATATCGCCGAAGTCGAACTTGACGACCTTGCCCAGGCCGGAGTTCTCGCCGACTGCGGCGGTTATTTTTTGCGTGATGGTTTCGAGATCGGACATAGCGTTTCTCCTGTTGAGTGTCTACAGATGCGCGACCTTAGCGAAATTTCCGTTCACGGCAAGATAGACGCAAGGTCAACAGGCCGTGATTCCGGAGGATCAAGTGAAACAGTTCGATGTTGTCATCCTGGGCGCAGGCGCCGCCGGCCTGATGTGTGGTATCGAGGCCGCCCGGCGCGGCCGCAAGGTCGTCGTGCTGGACCACGCCGCAAAGCCCGCCGAGAAGATTCGCATCTCCGGTGGCGGCAAGTGCAACTTCACCCACTTGAAAACGACACCGAAAAACTTCCTGTCGCGAAACCCCAGCTTCTGCATCTCGGCCCTGAAGCGCTTCACCGCCTGGCACTTCCTTGATCGCGTCATCAAACGCGGTATTGCCTACTATGAAAAGACCGAAGGCCAGTTGTTCTGCGAAAACGGCGCCCAGGACATCATCAACATGCTGCTGGACGACCTGGAATCGGCCGGTGGCCAACTTTGGCTGAACACCGAGATCAGCGGCGTCCATCAGACGGAGGACGGCTTCGAGATCAAGACGTCGCGAACCACCCTCGCCTGCTCGAAGGTCGTCGTCGCCACGGGCGGCCTGTCCATACCCAAGATGGGCGCTACCGGCCTGGCCTACGAGATCGCGCGCCAGTTCGGCCACAGCATCATCGACACCCGCGCCGGCCTGGTACCCTTTACGCTCGGCGACGAAAAACTGGCCGTACTCGGCGGACTGTCAGGCGTGTCACTGGAAGCGGCGGTGACCGCCGGAAAGACCAAGTTTGGCGACGGATTCCTCTTCACCCATCGCGGCCTGTCGGGTCCGTCGGTGTTGCAAATCTCGAGCTACTGGGACCTGGGCCAACCGGTGACGGTCGATCTGTTGCCCGGCCAGGACGCCATGGCCGTCCTTATGGAGAAGAAGCGCGACCGCCCCAAGGCGATGCTGACGACCATTGCCAGTGAGATACTACCAAAACGACTTGCGGAAAAGTGGCTGGAAATCTTTGCCCTGCCGGCCGAAAAGCGCATGGCAGACCTGAACAAGTCGGAGATGCAGACCCTGGCCGACGCCATCAATCGCTGGACCTTCACCCCCATGGGCACCGAAGGCTATCGCACCGCCGAGGTCACTCTGGGCGGGATCGATACCGACGGCCTGTCATCCCAGACGATGGAAAGCAAGCTCGTCCCTGGCCTTTACTTTATTGGTGAATGTGTCGACGTAACCGGATGGCTGGGCGGCTACAATTTCCAGTGGGCCTGGTCATCAGGCTGGGCCGCCGGGCAGGTCGTTTAGGCACGACCGGGCGAAACAGCTATCATTCACCAGGAAAATACAACGCCGATGCAAATCGATTCCTGATGCCCGGTGCTCAAGCTTCCTGCGCCTGGCGAGGAGCTTTCTTAAGCAGTAAATTCAACCACCGTTGGTACAACAAAAACCCCCGGCCGAAACCGGGGGTTCTTGTTGTCAAGCCAAAGTGAACAGAGCTTACTCGCCCGCGACCGGAGCTTCCAGCAGGACTTCCGCCGGCAGGGGCTCCATGGCCTCCTCACGCTGATGCGACAACTGCTCGTCTCGCTTGGTGGCGATGCGTTGCAGCGAGCGGAGGTAGGCGCCGGTACCGGCCGGGATAAGGCGGCCGACGATGACGTTTTCCTTCAGGCCATCGAGGGTATCGATCTTGCCCTGGACTGAGGCCTCGGTCAGGACGCGGGTGGTTTCCTGGAACGACGCCGCCGAGATGAAGCTGCGCGTTTGCAGCGAAGCCTTGGTGATGCCCAGCAGAACGGCCTGAGTGATGGCCGGACGGCCTCCACGCTTTTCCGTCTTGATGTTTTCGGCATCGACCTCAGTCTTGTCGAGGTGGTCGCCCTTGATCAGGCCCGTATCGCCGGCATCGAGGATTTCTACCTTCTGCAGCATCTGGCGAACGATCACTTCGATATGCTTGTCGTTGATCGGCACGCCCTGCAGGCGGTAAACTTCCTGGATTTCGTTGACCAGGTATTCGGCCAGAGCTTCGACGCCCTGGATACGCAGGATATCGTGCGGGTCCGGGTTTCCGTCGATGATGTAGTCGCCCTTCTGGATGACATCGCCGTCGTGCACAGAGATATGCTTGCCCTTCGGAATCAGGAATTCGACCGGTTCCGAACCATCCTCGGGGGTGATCTTGATGCGGCGCTTGTTCTTGTAGTCGCGGCCGAACTCAACACGGCCATCCATTTCGGCGATGACGGCGCAATCCTTCGGACGGCGGGCTTCGAACAGTTCGGCGACGCGCGGCAGACCGCCGGTGATGTCGCGGGTCTTGGCGCCTTCGGTAGGGATACGGGCCAAGATGTCGCCCGGTTTGACCTCGTCGCCATTGCCCACCGACAGAATGGCCCCGACCGGAAGCATGTAACGGGCATCGGCGCCCGACGCCATCTTCTTGTACGCCGAAGCGTCGTCGATGATGCCGAAGGCGGGACGAACGTCCGCCGACTTTGCCGAACCGCGCCAGTCGACAACCACGCGATTGGTGATGCCGGTGGTTTCGTCGGTTTCTTCGCGGACGGACTGACCGTCGGTCAGATCCTCGTAACGCACCTTACCGCCGACCTCGGTGATGATCGGGGTGGTGTACGGGTCCCATTCGGCCAGGCGTTGGCCCTTTTTGACCTGGGTACCTTCTTCCACGCGCAGGCGCGAACCGTAGCCGACCTTGTAGGTCTCGCGGTCCTTGCCGTCATGGTGGATGGTGATCATCAGGTTCCGCGACATCGAGATCAGGTCGCCGTGGGTACCGCGAACGATGTTGCCCGCCGAGATCTTTACAACACCGTCGGAAGTCGTTTCGTAGAAGGACTGCTCGGCCACCTGCACAGCGCCACCGATGTGGAAGGTCCGCATGGTCAGCTGCGTACCAGGCTCGCCGATCGACTGAGCCGCGATGACGCCGACCGCTTCACCCATGTTGACACGGGTGCCGCGGGCCAGATCACGGCCGTAACAGAAGGCGCAGGTGCCGAGATCCGCTTCGCAGGTCAGGACCGAACGGACCTTGACCGACTGTACGCCCGAAGCCTCGATGGCCTCGACGACGTTTTCATCGATATAGGTGTCGGCCTCGACCGCAACTTCCCCGGACGCGGTGTCCTTGATGTCCTCGGCCGTGGTACGGCCCAGGACGCGCTGGCCCAGCGAGACGAGAACGTCACCGCCTTCGACAACGGCCTTCAGCGTGATACCACGGGTGGTGCCGCAGTCATCTTCCATGATGATGCAGTCCTGGGCCACGTCGACGAGGCGACGAGTCAGGTAACCGGAGTTGGCAGTCTTCAGCGCGGTGTCGGCCAGACCCTTACGGGCGCCGTGGGTCGAGTTGAAGTATTCGAGAACCGACAGACCTTCCTTGAAGTTCGAGATGATCGGAGTCTCAATGATCGAACCGTCGGGCTTGGCCATCAGGCCGCGCATCCCGCCGAGTTGCTTCATCTGAGCCTGAGAGCCGCGGGCGCCGGAGTTGGCCATCATGTAGATCGAGTTGATCTCCAGTTCACGGCCGTCTGGACCGATATGCTTGCGCGAGATCTCCTTCATCATTTCGTCGGAGACGCGGTCGGTGGCCTTTGACCATGCGTCGACCACCTTGTTGTACTTTTCACCCTTGGTGATCAGGCCGTCGGCATATTGCTGCTCGTATTCCTCAACCAGGTTACGAGTTTCTTCGACGATCCCCTTCTTGGTGTCGGGAATGACGATATCGTCCTTGCCAAACGAGATGCCGGCGCGGGCCGCTTCCTTGAAGCCCAGGGCCATCATCTGGTCGGCAAAGATCACCGTCGCCTTCTGACCGCAGTGGCGGTAGACGATGTCGATCAGGTTGCCGATTTCCTTCTTGGTCAGTGTGCGGTCCAGAACCTTGAGGCCGATGTTTTCGTTACGCGGCAACAGGGCGCCGATCTTCATGCGCCCCGGGGTGGTGTCAACCACCTTGGTGCGAACGACTCCGTCCGGATCCTTTTGCGTAAAGCGGCACTTGACCTTCGCGTGCATGGACACGGCGCCGGCGTCGAGCGCGGCCTGGACCTCATTGAGGTCGCAGAAGATCATGCCCTCACCCTGTTCGCGTTCCTTGGTCAGGGACAGATAGTACAGACCCAAAACGATATCCTGCGACGGCACGATGATCGGGCGGCCGTTGGCGGGCGACAGGATGTTGTTGGTCGACATCATCAGGACGCGCGCTTCCAACTGGGCTTCCAGAGACAGCGGGACGTGAACGGCCATCTGGTCGCCGTCGAAGTCAGCGTTGAAGGCCGAACAAACCAACGGGTGCAGTTGGATGGCTTTGCCTTCAATCAGCTTTGGCTCGAACGCCTGGATGCCCAGACGGTGAAGCGTGGGCGCGCGGTTCAGCATGACCGGATGTTCACGGATGACCTCTTCGAGGATATCCCACACCTGGGGCTGTTCACGCTCGACCATGCGCTTGGACTGCTTGACGGTCCCGGACAGACCCTTGGCGTCAAGACGCGCATAGATGAAGGGCTTGAACAGTTCGAGCGCCATCTTCTTCGGAATGCCGCACTCGTGCAGTTTCAGCTCCGGACCAACGGTGATAACCGAACGGCCGGAATAGTCGACGCGCTTACCGAGAAGGTTCTGACGGAAGCGACCCTGCTTGCCTTTCAGCATGTCGGCCAGCGACTTCAGCGGACGCTTATTGGCGCCGGTGATGACACGTCCGCGGCGGCCGTTGTCGAACAGGGCGTCGACCGATTCCTGCAGCATCCGCTTTTCGTTGCGGATGATGATGTCAGGCGCGCGCAGTTCCATCAGCCGCTTCAGGCGGTTGTTACGGTTGATGACGCGGCGGTACAGGTCGTTCAGGTCGGAGGTGGCGAAGCGGCCGCCATCCAGCGGCACCAGCGGACGCAGTTCCGGCGGGATAACCGGCACGACGGTCAGGATCATCCATTCGGGACGGTTGCCGGACTCCATGAAGCTTTCGATCAGCTTCAGGCGCTTGGACAGCTTCTTGCCCTTCATTTCGGACGTATTGTCGACCAGGTCGGCACGGAGCTTTTCGGCGATCGCCGGCAGTTCCATCGCCATCAGCATGTTGCGAACGGCTTCGGCGCCGATTTCAGCGGTGAAGCTGTCGTCGCCAAACTCTTCCTGGCAGCGGAAATACTCATCTTCTGTCAGCAGCTGGTTAAGCTTCAGCGACGTCAGACCCGGCTCAGTAACTATGTAGTTTTCGAAGTACAGAACGCGTTCGACGTCCTTCAGCGCCATGTCGAGGATCATCGAAATCCGCGACGGCAGCGATTTCAGGAACCAGATGTGGGCGACCGGCGAAGCCAGCTCGATGTGACCCATGCGCTCACGGCGAACGCGCGACAGAGTGACTTCCACGCCGCACTTTTCGCAGATGATGCCCTTGTACTTCATGCGCTTGTACTTGCCGCACAGGCATTCGTAGTCCTTGGTTGGGCCAAAGATACGGGCGCAGAACAGGCCGTCACGTTCCGGCTTGAAGGTGCGGTAGTTGATCGTCTCCGGCTTCTTGATTTCACCGAACGACCAGGAGAGGATCTTCTCCGGGCTGGCGAGCGTGATACGGATCTGGTCGAAGGTCGGGGCGACCTGGACCGGATTGAAAATATTGAGGACTTCCTGGTTCATTCCAGTACTCCGATGTGCCTGGGCACGAAAATTAGACGTTCTTGGGCGGTAACGAAGTGCGTGAGGGGCCAATCTTGTTTAGAAGATTGGTCCCCTCGCCTTTTATCCCTGCCCGTTCTCCAGCTCGACGTTCAGGCCCAAGGAACGCATTTCCTTGATAAGGACGTTGAACGATTCCGGGATACCGGCTTCGAAGCTGTCGTCGCCACGGACGATGGCCTCGTAGACCTTGGTGCGGCCCGCCACGTCGTCGGACTTGACGGTGAGCATTTCCTGGAGGGTGTAGGCGGCGCCGTAAGCTTCCAGCGCCCAGACTTCCATTTCTCCGAAGCGCTGACCGCCGAACTGGGCCTTGCCGCCCAAAGGCTGCTGGGTGACGAGCGAGTAAGGCCCGATGGAGCGGGCGTGAATCTTGTCGTCGACCAGGTGGTGTAGCTTCAGCATGTAGATGATGCCGACCGTGACCGGACGCTTGAACTGCTCGCCGGTCTGGCCGTCGAACAGGATCGATTGGCCCGAGCGGTTGAGACCGGCCATTTCAAGCATGTCTTCGATATCGTTGATGTGGGCACCATCGAAAACCGGGGTCGCAATCGGCACGCCACGGGTCAGGTTGCGGGCCAGTTCCCTCAGATCGTCTTCACTTTCGGGAAGCTCCTGATCCTTGCCGTAAACCGCATGCAGGTGATCGATCAGAGCCTGCTTCTGGCCGCCGTTCTGCCAGTCTTCGAGCATCTTGCCGATCTGCTTGCCGATGTTGGCACAGGCCCAGCCGAGGTGGGTTTCGAAGATCTGACCGACGTTCATGCGCGAAGGCACGCCCAGCGGGTTCAGAACGATGTCAACATGCTCGCCGTCGGCCAGGAAGGGCATGTCTTCGACCGGCAGGATCTTGGAGATAACCCCCTTGTTGCCGTGACGGCCGGCCATCTTGTCGCCCGGCTGCAGCTTGCGCTTCACCGCCACGAACACCTTGACCATCTTCATAACGCCCGGTGGCAGTTCGTCACCGCGCTGCAGCTTCTCGACCTTGTCTTCGAAGCGACGGTCCAGGCGCTTGCGGGCGTCCTGGAACTGACGGTTCATCGCCTCGATCTCGGCCATGAGCTTTTCATCGTCCAGGGCGATCTGCCACCAAAGACCGCGCGAGATTTCGCCCAGCTTGTCTTCGGTAACCTCGCCACGGCCCAGGCCCTTCGGACCTGAGATAGCGTCTCTGCCCAGAAGAATTTCCTTCAGACGGCCATAGATGTTGCGTTCCAGAATCGACAACTCGTCGTCACGGTCCTTGCCCAGGCGCTCGATTTCAGCGCGCTCGATGGCCTGAGCGCGCTCATCTTTTTCGACGCCGTGACGGTTGAAGACGCGGACTTCGACCACTGTGCCGGCAACGCCCGGCGGCAGGCGCAGGGAGGTGTCGCGGACGTCTGAAGCCTTTTCGCCGAAGATGGCGCGCAGCAGCTTTTCTTCCGGCGTCATCGGGCTTTCACCCTTCGGTGTCACCTTGCCGACCAGGATATCACCTGGCTGGACTTCGGCGCCGATGGCGACGATACCGGCCTCGTCGAGGTTGCGCAGGGCTTCCTCGCCGACGTTGGGGATGTCGCGGGTGATTTCTTCGGGGCCCAGCTTGGTGTCGCGGGCCATCACTTCGAATTCCTCGAGGTGGATCGAAGTGAAAATATCGTCGCGCACAATGCGTTCCGAGATAAGGATCGAATCTTCGAAGTTGTAGCCGTTCCACGGCATGAAAGCGACGAGGACGTTGCGGCCAAGGGCCAGATCACCGAGGTCGGTGGACGGACCGTCAGCGATGATGTCGCCTGCTGCCACCTTGTCGCCGACCTTGACGATCGGACGCTGATTGATACAGGTGTTCTGGTTGGAACGCTGGAACTTCGACAGGCGGTAGATGTCGACACCCGGCTTGGTCGGATCGTTTTCCTCGGTGGCGCGGACAACGATACGGGTACCGTCGATCTGCTCCACCACGCCCGGGCGGCGGGCGCCCACAGTGGCGCCGGAGTCACGCGCCACGACCTCTTCCATACCGGTGCCGACGAACGGCGCATCTGACTTGACCAGGGGCACGGCCTGACGCTGCATGTTCGAGCCCATGAGGGCGCGGTTGGCGTCGTCGTTTTCGAGGAACGGGATCAGGGCGGCGGCGACCGAAACAACCTGCTTCGGCGACACGTCCATAAAGTCGACGGTCGAAGCCTGCTGCAGACCCGGCTCACCGTTGACACGACCCTGAACCAGATCCTCGACGATCCTCTTGCCGCTGTCCAGGACGATATTGGCCTGGGCGATGACGTGCTTGGACTCTTCCATGGCTGACATGTAGACAACGCCTTCCTGGGCGACGCCGTCGACAACCTTGCGGTAAGGGCTTTCGATAAAGCCGTACTTGTTGACGCGAGCGTGGGTGGCCAGGGAGTTGATCAGGCCGATGTTCGGGCCTTCCGGCGTTTCGATCGGGCAGATCCGGCCATAGTGCGTCGGGTGCACGTCACGGACTTCGAAGCCTGCCCGTTCACGGGTCAGACCGCCAGGGCCCAAGGCCGACAGGCGGCGCTTGTGGGTGATTTCCGACAGCGGGTTGGTTTGGTCCATAAACTGCGACAGCTGCGATGAACCGAAGAATTCGCGCACCGCGGCGGCAGCTGGCTTGGCGTTGATCAGGTCGTGCGGCATGACCGTGTCGATATCAACGCTGGACATGCGTTCCTTGATGGCACGCTCCATACGCAGCAGGCCGACGCGGTATTGGTTTTCCAGCAGTTCGCCGACCGAGCGGACCCGGCGGTTGCCCAGGTTGTCGATATCGTCGATTTCCCCGCGGCCGTCGCGCAGTCCGACCAGGATCTTGAGGATCTTCAGGATGTCGTCCTTGCGCAGCACCCGCTCGCTGTCGGCGACGTCCTGCTCCAGACGCATATTCATCTTCACTCGGCCGACACTCGACAGGTCATAGCGCTCCAGTTCGAAGAACAGGGAGTTGAACATGGCTTCAGCGGCTTCGATCGTCGGCGGCTCGCCCGGACGCATGACACGGTAGATGTCAAACAAAGAGTCTTCGCGCGAGCTGTTCTTGTCGACGCGCAAGGTCGAACGCATGTAAGGCCCGACGGTAACGTGGTCGATGTCCAGCACGTCGACCGTGGTGAAGCCATTGTCTTCCAGAGCCTTGACCGAGGCGGCGTCGAGTTCGTCACCGGCTTCCGCGTAGATTTCGCCGGTCGCGAAGTTGACGGCATCGCGCGCCAGATAACGGCCGATCAGGGCGTCCTGCGACAGCAGCAGCGACTTGACGGTGTCGCCCAGTTTCTTGGCGTTGCGGGCGGATATCTTGGTGCCGGCAGTGGCCACGACCTCGCCGGAATCGGCGTCGATCAGGTCGAATTCCGGCTTCACACCGCGCCAGCGCTCGAACTTGTACGGCGTAACCCAGCCGGCTTCGCGCTTTTCGTAAGGCACGACTTCATAGAAGGTCGTCAGGATTTCTTCCCCATCCATGCCCAGGGCAAACAGGAAAGAGGTCGCTGGCAGCTTGCGGCGGCGGTCGATCCGGACATACAGAATGTCCTTCGCGTCGAACTCAAAGTCGAGCCACGAACCGCGGTACGGGATGATGCGCGCGCCGAAAAGCAGCTTGCCCGACGAGTGGGTCTTGCCCTTGTCGTGGTCGAAGAAAACACCCGGCGAACGGTGCATCTGCGAGACGATGACGCGCTCGGTGCCGTTGACGACGAAGGTCCCCTTGTCGGTCATCAATGGGATGTCGCCCATATAGACATCCTGCTCCTTGATGTCCTTGACGGAGCGGGCGCCGGTATCCTCATCAGTTTCGAACACGATCAGGCGCAGCTTGACCTTGAGCGGCGCGGCATAGGTGATGTCACGCTGGATGCATTCCTCGACATCGTACTTGGGCTCTTCGAACTCATACGAAACGTACTCGAGGGTGGCACGCTCATTGAAATCCTTCACCGGGAAGACCGACTTGAACACCGCTTCAAGGCCGTCGTCGATCCGGTTGACCGGACGGACGTCGCGCTGCAGGAACTGCTCATAGGAAGAACGCTGAACCTCGATAAGGTTCGGCATTTGAATGGCTTCGGGGATGCGGCCGAATGATTTCCGGATCCGCTTCTTCTGCGTGAAGGTTAAGGGCATTGCAATTCCTTGCGTGAACGCTTGGATTAAATTGTTAGGCAGTCAGACTGCGCGCGAGGTTTGTTGAAGGCTCCGTCCGGGAGCCAAAAGCTTGCCTTGCGCCTGCTCTTTTTTGATCTCGCGATCAAAGACGCTGTTGTTTATGGTTCAGGCTAGTGAACCAAACCCTTCGCCGGCGGAAAGAGCATAAGACCGGCCTGCGGGTCCCACTGCAGGCGCAACACGCCTTTCGGGGGAGCGTGCCATACCGCACTTACCCCCATTCGTAAAGAGCCTTTATCAATATTTTTCTTGACGGCCTAAACCCGCGGGAATCAAGGCGAAATTGCGGCATCACGGCCGTCGGATGCCCTGCCACGGATCGGGTATCCGGACGATGCGGATCCCGGCTCGCCAACTGTTGGGCCAGGCCCGCCCGCCCATCAGCCCGATCAGCAGGAATCCCGCAACAAACCCGCCCAAATGCGCTTCCCAGGCAATCGGGATATTCAGCGGACCACCCTGCCCTTGCAGAACTTGCAGCAACAGGTAGGGCCCGCCAAAAAGCAGGACCACCAGGGCGTTCGACCAGATGAAGAACCAAATCGCGTTGACCGTAGCGTTGCTGACCAACGGCCTTATCTTTTCACCAAAGACATCCAGCCGCATGACGGCGGCATAGACGCCGTAAACCGCGCCCGACGCCCCGACGACGGGGATGTCGCCGTCCGGATGCAACTGCCAGAACAACAGGTTGCCCGCCAGGCCACACAGCAGATACAGCAGGTGAAACGGCACGACGCCGCGCCAGCCCTTGCCAAAACGCGCGGCAACCAAAGGCGCCAGGTTGAGATAGGCCCACACATTACTTGCAAAATGCACGTAACCTAGCCATGGCGCTTCCGGCGTATAGCCGTGCAAAAACGTAGAGGTAAGCAAGGTCCACCAGCGGCCTTCTTTCATTGCAGTGCCGGAGAATGCCCAGTCCTCCATCGTCACGACGCCCGCCACCTGGCCAGCCATTACGATGCCGCACGCCACGACCACCAGCCACACCGGCCAGTTTCGTGGATCCAACATCAGGCTTACGGCGCTGAGGCGCTGTGGCTCCGGACTTTCAGGCCGGTCGGTTACAGGAACGGCTGTATCGCTCATCCTCTCGATATGGGATCGCCATCGCCCAACGGAAGACCCACATGCAAAACGGGCCGAAGGTTTCCCTCCGGCCCGTCAGAAGATTGGCTTTGATGCCTTGGCATTTTCGTTTTCGCGAAAATACCGGGTGCCGAAATTACTTAACTTCGACCTTGGCGCCGGCTTCTTCCAGCTTCTTCTTGATGTCGGCAGCTTCCTGCTTGGAGATGTTTTCCTTGACGTTCTGCGGAGCGCCTTCGACGAGGTCCTTGGCTTCCTTCAGACCCAGGTCGGTACGGATCGTGCGGATTTCCTTGATCACGTTGATTTTCTTGTCGCCGCCGTCGGTCAGGACAACGGTGAACTCGGTTTGCTCTTCGACAGCTTCGACCGGGGCGGCAGCGCCACCGCCGA
Source organism: Asticcacaulis sp. AC402 (assembly GCF_000495835.1). Classification (GTDB taxonomy): domain Bacteria; phylum Pseudomonadota; class Alphaproteobacteria; order Caulobacterales; family Caulobacteraceae; genus Asticcacaulis. The sequence continues at coordinate 25,564 of NZ_AWGC01000010.1, read as the reverse complement.
CAGCGGCGACGGCGACCGGAGCGGCAGCGGAAACGCCCCACTTGTCTTCCAGCAGCTTCGACAGTTCAGCGGCTTCGAGAACCGACAGGGCGGACAGGTCTTCGACCAGCTTTTCCAGTTTGGACATTGTAGTTCCTTAAGAGATAGAGATTGATGAGGGAATGTAGGTGGTGTTCTTAAGCTTCTGCGTTTTCGCGGGCATAGGCCCCGATGACGCGCGCCACAGCGCCGGCAGGTGCCACGAGGACGCCGGCGATCTTGGTCGCGGGCGCTTGCAGCAGGCCGATCAGCTTGCCGCGCAGCTCGTCCAGGGACGGCAGCGTGGCCAGCGAGCGGACACCGGCTTCGGTCAGGACATCCGTTTCCATGATGCCGCCAATGATCTTGAGCTTGTCATTCTCTTTGGCGTACTGGACGGAAATCTTGGCAGCGGTGACCGGGTCGGCCGAATAGACCAGGGCGACCGGGCCTTTGAACAGGGCATCGCCCTTTTCACCGGCCGAGCCGTCCAGGGCCTTTTGGGCCAGGCGGTTCTTGAACACCTTCACAACAGCGTTTTCCTTACGGAGACGGTTGCGAAGTTCAGACATTTCCACAAAGGTCATACCCGTATACTGGGTAACAACCACGGCGCCAGAGTTCGCGAAGACGCCCTTGAGCTCTTCGATCGTCTCGGCTTTTTGTGCGCGGTCCATAAGTGGCCTCCATGGTAATCCTGTGGCGAGCGTAGAGACGCCACGGGGGGTGAAGCTTTAGCCGGAGACCCGGCCAAAACGTAACAAATGACTTTATCGCTTCCAATAAATTGGAAACGTCAAAATCGACTGTCGAGAGGAGAAGCTTTCACCACAAGGATTACGCTCATTTCCGCTTTTAAGGAAATGCAAGTAAGTCTTGGTTGGCTTATCGCGTCCCGTCTGGTTTCGGCCGGCGGCGGCTACCGCAGATTATGGATCAGGCGGCCCCTGATCCCCGAAGGTTCTCGGACAGAACGGAGTGGGCGCCGCAAGCGACATCCACGCCGGAGCGGGCGGTATACAGACAAAGCCCATACACTGCAAGCCCAAAGTCGTCCTGGAAAGTCCGCTGGCCAGGCATCTTCGATCCGCCGTGCAACGAAGACGACTTCATGCAGGGGATCCGGTAGGCCTCGGTCAATAACGCCTCCAGCGCCCGTAGTTCGGGCGACCTGATCAAGTTGACGGACCCGGCCACCATCCGGTTTCAGGGCCAGATCCTGGACAGCTTGGACACAAAAACGCATGACTTCGCGATCAGTGCGATCCGCAACTGAGTCAACAACCCCGCCCGACACCAGTTGTGTAGCAAGGCGTTGTAAGTTTACGTTTTCCCTCTCCTCCCTTTTTTGCTGGAGAGGTACTGAGCAAGTGAGCCCTATATTCGGCGAAACGCGTCGAAGCGGAAGGGGCCTCTTACGGTCATCCGCTCCGCCCATTTCAAACCAACAGTGTCGTGACGCACCGTAAGACCCGTGGTACACCGGTGTCATAGCCAGACACAAGGAACATCATGAACCGTTTTGCCATGCTCTTTGCCGTCACCGCCCTGGTCCTGGCGGTCCCGGCGGCGGCCCAGACTCAAACGCCGGCAGCCCCCGTCACCTATCCGCCCTATGGCCGCATCATCACTCTTGCCGAGGCCAAGATAGCCGTTGCGGCGGCTGAGGCCGAGGCGCGCAAGAACGGCTGGAACGTGGTGGTCATCGTGGTCGAGCCGACCGGCGCTCTGGTCGCAGCCGAAAAGATGGACGGCACCCAATATGGTTCGATCGATGTGGCGACCGGCAAGGCGGAGACGGCAGCCCGCTTCCGTCGCCCGACGCTGGCCTTCCAACAGGCGGTCAGGGACGGCAATCTCAACTCGATCTTCACGGGCGCTATGGCGCTGGAAGGCGGCGAACTTTTGATCATCGACGGTCAGGTCGTCGGCGCCATCGGGGTCTCGGGCGCAACGGCGGCGCAGGACGGTCAGATCGCGCGTGCCGGAGCAGCTGCGGTGCTCAAGTAAAGCAAGGCTCAGCGCGCAACGTCCGCTTGGTCGCGGCCGGATAGGTGATGAGCTTGCCGGCGGGTCTGATTGGCCGCGTCACCAGATTGCCGCCACAGTTGGGACAGGCATGCTCCAGCTTTGCCGCGCAATCGGGGCAATAGGTGCATTCGAAGGTGCAGATAAATGCGTCTGCCGCCGGCGGAAGATCGCCGTCGCAGCATTCGCAATTGGGTCGAAGTTCAAGCATCCAACATCCTTTAGGCAAGAAAAGACCGATTGCTGTATGTCCCCGTTGCACCGGGAGGCAGATCACTTGCGATTAGCAAATGAGACGGTGGGGGATTTGGCCGGCTGACATTATCCACCATTGGCCAGAAATCTATATGTGTTTTGAGACGTTGGGGAGGGAGCGCCTACAACCCTCGCCGCTTTCATCCGGCGTGCGGCAACCCGGAACGGAGCGTACTCAGGTACGTAAACCTCGGAAGCGAAGAAAACGGCACTTTGCAGCCCCGCCGGACGGAATATCCGGATAGTCGTCAAGCAAAGGCGAAGCCCTCATCTGCCCAACCGGTCAGGCCGCCGATCATCACCTTCACCTTGCGCCCCAGCCTTGCCAGTTTCAGCGCGGCCTGGTCGGCGCCATTGCAGTGCGGACCAGCGCAGTAAACCACAAACAGCACATCCGAAGGCCATGTCGCCAAAGCCTCTTCGCTGATCGTGCGGTGCGGCAAGTGATGCGCCCCTGGAATGTGCCGTTTCGCAAAGGCCTCCGGCGACCCGACGGCATGCAGCAAGACAAAATCCGGATCCCCAGACGTCAAAGCATCCTGGACGTCGGCGCAGTCGGTCTCGATCGCGAGTTTCGCCTCATAAACCCTGATGACATCTTCGGGTGCTGCGGCGGGATAGGCGGTGACGAAAGAACGGGTGGCATGCATGACACAATCTCCTGTGAAGTTGACGAAGCGAATATGCCGTAGCGGAAACGCCTCTTGAAGATGGCACGATTGCCAGCTATGGTAAGAATTATGCCAAACCTGCCTCGCCCCAACCGACTTGTCTGCGCGCTGGCCTTTGACGGTATGCCGCTGTTTGAATTTTCCATCGCCGTGGAGCTGTTCGGCCTCGACCGGCCGGAAATGGGGCCCAACTGGTACAGATTTCAGGTCGTCCAGCTCGAAGCAGGCCCTTGCCGCACCACGGCCGGGCTCTATCTCACGGCGTCGGCGCCGCTATCCCTGCTGGAAGAAGCGGGTACCATCATCATCCCTGGCTGGAGTCCTACAAAGGCGATTCCTCAGGACCTGATCGACATCCTGCACCGCGCCTATGACCGCGGCGCACGCATCGTCACAATTTGCTCCGGCGCCTTCGTCCTCGCGGCCGCCGGCCTTCTCAAGGGCCGCCGCGCCACCACCCACTGGAAATATGTCGACTTCGTCAAGCAGCACTATCCCGAGGTCCAACTTGTCCCGGACGTGCTCTATATTGACGAGGGACAGATCATGACCTCGGCTGGCAGCGCCGCCGGCATCGACCTGTGTCTGCATCTGATTCGCCGCGACTATGGACCTGAAGCCGCCAACAAGGTCGCCCGCCGCCTGGTCGTACCCCCGCACCGCGACGGCGGCCAGGCGCAATACATCGAACGCGCCGTGCCGACCGACTACGAGAGCAAGCGTCTTGGCCCCCTGCTTGACCACATGCGCCAAAGCCTCGACAAGGAGCACCGCATCCCCGAACTTGCCCGCCGTGCCGGCATGAGCGAACGGACCTTCCTGCGCCGCTTTTCAGAAGCCACCGGCACGACACCGGCCAAATGGCTGTTGGGCGTCCGCCTGAACGAGGCCCGCGACCACCTCGAAGCCAGCGACATCAGCATCGAGCAGATCGCCGAACGGACCGGCTTCGGCACCACGACCAATCTGCGCCATCACTTCCGCGAGCACCTGAACACCACGCCCACGGCCTATCGCCAAACCTTTTCCCGCGCCGCCCAATGAGCCGTTTCGCTGATACGCCGCCCCCGCCCTACTACGTTGTCAGCTTTTCGTCGCAACGGACCGATGGCGATGATGGCGATGATGGCTATGGCGACATGGCCGACCAGATGGTCGCGCTCGCCGCACAACAACCGGGCTACCTCGGCATCGAAAGCGCGCGTGATGCCGAGGGTTTCGGCATCACCAATTCATACTGGGCGGACGAGGCCAGCATTATTGCCTGGAAACGAGTCGCCAACCACCTGGCGGCGCAAAAGCTGGGGCGCAATAAGTGGTATGAGCGATATATCACCCGCGTCGCCCGCGTCGAACGCGCCTACGGGTTTGAAAAGAGCTGAGGGCAAATTATAACTGGGCCAAAATTCGGGCGGGGGAAGACGCGCCTACATCTTCCCCCTTTATTACCTGAGCTGCGGCAACCCGGAGAAGGAAGTTCACTCAGATAAACACGTAAAGCCCGATACCGTCTCAAACTATAGTAAGCCAAGCAAGTTGACAGAGAGTCGATTGGCTCGATTTCAAAAGCAACAAACATCTACGACGAATTTCGTAGGTTAAGGATGCTTGAGGTCATGATCAATGTCGAATGAATTATCAGTAATGTTGGATTAAAATATTTGCATTACCCTGCAAAGTTGCCAATTTTGCTTTCATGCGATACTTTCGCGGTGGTAGACTTTCACCGGACTTGATTTTCTGACGCGGCTTTGGCACGGACTTGCGACATGGCTGTGACAGATATCCAACCCATCCTCAAATTCCTCGGCAGCGCGACACCGCTGGCCTGGATCGACGCCGCCGTGGCCAACCAGGACCTGCTGCTCCTCGACCACAAGAACTGCGAGTACAAGGCGGCCAGCAATGCCATCAATCTTATGGCCAAGTACCAGGAGCGCGTGGAACTGGTGACCGCCATGGCGCGGCTGGCGCGTGAGGAACTGGCCCACCACGAACAGGTGATGAAGTTCATCAAGACGCGTGGCGTGGTCCTGCGGCCGCTTTCCGCCGCACGTTACGCCGCGTCCTTGCGCACCCTGGTCCGGCGCAACGAGCCTGGCATGCTCACTGACATACTGGTGATCAGCGCCTTTATCGAGGCCCGGTCATGCGAGCGCTTCGCCGCCATCGCACCGCATCTCGACGCCGAACTCGGTGGCTTTTATGCCAGCCTGCTGCGCACCGAGGCGCGCCACTTTACTGGCTACCTCAAACTGGCCCATCTGTATGGCAACGCCGCAGATATCGCCCAACGCATCGAAACCGTCCGCAGCCACGAACAGGCCCTCATCCAAGATCCGGATACAGAGTTCCGCTTCCACTCCGGCCCGCCGGCGTGAACGATCCATTCAGCGCGTCTCAAACAAAAAAGCCGCCCCGTTGCCGGAGCGGCTTTTTATTTCCAATAAATCAGAAATTACAGGCTGGTGGTGGAGGTATCGACCTTCACGCCCGGGCCCATGGTTGAAGACACCGAGATCTTGCGAACATAGAGCCCCTTGGCACCCGACGGACGGGCCTTGACCAGAGCGTCGACCAGAGCCTTGACGTTGACTTCAAGGGCTTCGGTGGTGAAACTGATCTTGCCAATGCCGACATGAACGATACCGGCCTTTTCGACCCGGAACTCGACCGCGCCGCCCTTTGCATCCTTGACGGCTTGGGCGACGTTCGGCGTGACGGTCCCGACCTTCGGGTTCGGCATCAGGCCGCGCGGCCCCAGCACCTTACCCAGACGGCCGACCAAGGCCATCATGTCCGGGGACGCGATGACGCGATCGAAGTCCATGAAGCCGCCCTGGATCTTTTCGACCAGATCTTCTGCACCAACGACTTCGGCGCCAGCAGCCAGAGCTTCCTCGGCCTTCTTGTCCTTGGCGAACACGGCGACACGGACGTGCTTGCCTGTACCCGACGGTAGGTTGACGACGCCACGGACCTGCTGGTCGGCGTGACGCGGGTCAACGCCCAGGTTGATCGCGATTTCGACGGATTCGTCGAACTTGGCCTTGGCGTTGGCTTTGACGGTTTCAAGCGCCTCGGTCAGCGGATACAGCTTGGCGCTGTCGGTGTTCCAGGCTTGAATGCGTTTTGCGAGCTTGCTCATATCAGTCCACCACCTGCAGGCCCATGGAAAGGGCGGAACCCTCGATAATCTTGGTCGCCTGATCGAGATCGTGGGCGCTCAGATCCTTCATTTTCTTTTCGGCGATGTCGCGCAGTTGCTGGCGCGTGATCTTGCCGGCGGAGTCGCGACCAGGCAGCTTGGAGCCCGACTTCAGTCCCAAGGCTTGCTTGATAAAGAAGGTCGCCGGCGGCGTCTTCGTCATGAAGGTGAACGACTTGTCCTGATAGACAGTGATAATCGTCGGGAGCGGCGTGCCCTTTTCGACATTTTCGGTGCGTGCGTTGAATTCCTTACAGAAACCCATGATGTTAACGCCGCGCTGGCCCAGTGCAGGACCGATGGGGGGCGAAGGCGTGGCAGAGCCGGCCTTCACCTGGAGCTTGATATAGCCCAGGACTTTCTTAGCCATTGGATATCTCCGGTAGTCCCCAAACGAGGGACATTGTGAGCCGTGGTGCGCATCTCTGCTCCCACGGATTTATCCCGCCCAAAAGCGAGATCGCGGCCTATAGCGGTTTACAGTCGAAAAGACAAGCCTGGAAAGCCAGTGTATTTTGAACCTATGGGTCTTCGGGCGAGATAGTTTTGTCTCACGCGAAGACGCGAAGAAAAACCAGTCTCCTGTCCTACAACCCACGGCCCAGTTTCCACGCCAGGGAGATTTTCAGCGCGCGGCTATTCGGCCGCGTCTGCGTCGTAAGCCGCAGGGCCGACGTGTCGATGACCGAAGCATAGCCCGAAGTGTCGAACACATCGTTCAAACTGACCACCAGCGACAGCCGGTCGTTGACTGGCCGCGAATACGTAATATCCGCCCGGTATGAGGCCTCGCTGTACCCCTGAAAGGTCGGGGTCCGGCTATAGCCGGTCACGTTCAACTGGTAGCGGTCGCCATTGCCCGCGCGATACTCGGCGAGGGCATTTCCCGAACCATTGGTACGGCCGCGCAACACAGCCCCGCCCCCACCTTCTCCTTCAAAAGGTACCTCGGCATAGAACAGGTTGCTATTGATAGAATAGGTGATCCTCTCACCGATCGTCCCACGCAGTGTCACCTCCGCCCCGCCCGAACGGCTAAATCCCGAATTGATGGTGGTGGTCATCAGCAGGCCATTGCTCAGCACCTCTGTATAGGGCGAGAAATCACCGCGGGTCTCGCGATAATAGACCGTCGCTGAGGCGCTGAAGGACTTAGCGTCGAAACTATAGCGCGCTTCGAACGCATCGGTGACCTGCGGTTCCAGGCCGGGATTCCCGGCCACGATCTGCTTGGCGCCGATGTAACGCGGCGTTTCATCATAGTCGCGCAATAGCGGTCGGTCGACGCGGCGCAGGACGCTCAGACGAAGCCGGCCATTGCCGCCCAAGGTACGATCGGCATGCAGCGATGGCAGAACATCGGCAAAGTCCAATTGGCGTCCGACCGGCAGGTCCAATTGCTGGTGTTCGATGCGCACGCCAGGCAGAAACGTCCATTTGCCCGCCGGGTTCTGCCACGTCAGATAGGACGAGGTCAGGGTTTCAGCGCCTTCGAAAACGCTGTCGAAATCGTCGACACCCATCTGGGCGCCTCGGTTGACATAGCTGTTGCGGATCCGGCTGTCGCTGCGTTCCCAAGAAAAGCCGGCGGTCAACAATTGGTTGCCGAAGCGGCGCTCATAGTCGCCCTCGAACCGGTCGCCGGCCGTATCGCGTCCGGTTGTGGTGGTGTAACCGCCGCCGATATCGCGTTCGTAGCTGGCGGTGAAATTGCGCACTTCACGTGTATGATCATAGGCTAAACGCAACTGACGCCCCTCGCCACTGAGGGCATAGACCGCCTCGAGCCGGCTGTCGCGATTGCCAGTCTTGATCGAAGAGACCTCATTGAAGACATCAGCACCACGCGATTGCGCCAGAGCGTCCGAAGCCGAAGCGAAATTGCCGTACTCGCCCTTGACCGCGATCTCAGCCTGTTCCGACAGGGCGTATTCGGCACTGAGCGACGCCGTGGCGTTGTCCGAGCTGTACCGCGTGCGATCCACGCGGTCGCTAACCCAATAACCGCCGGCGCCATCGGGCAATTCCTGATGCTGCAGCAGGGTCGACCGGTTTTGATAGTGGTCGAGAAAAGCCCGGCCCTGATAGGTCCACCCGCCTTGGGTCATCACTCCCGACAGGCCGATACTGCCCTGGTTTCGGGCATTGCCCTCCAGGTTCAGGTCGCCACCAACCTTGCGCCGCTTGCGCGTGATAATGTTAATCACGCCACCTTGACTACCGTACTGGGCCGATGGCGCCGTCAGGACTTCGATGCGCAACACATCGGCGGCGGCTAGGGCGCGAACGGCGGCATTGCCTTCTGGCGGCACCTTGCCGTCGATCAGTATGGTCGCCGCCACGCCGCGCAGCGCCACAATACCATCGGGGGCAACCGTCACCGACGGCACGGTGCGCAGAATATCGACGACGACGCCCTTTGTCTCGCGCTCGACCGCGTAACTCAACCGGTCGGCCTTCTCGACGACGAGAAGCCGTCCCGTGACAATAACCTCAGTCGTATCGTCATTGGATGGCTGTTGGGCGGATGGTTGTTGGGCCCGGGCGGCGCCCGCCAAGACAAGGCCTGCCAAAATCAAACCGGTGCGCAGATCAGGCAAGGTTCACCCGATACAAACTGTCGCGTCTGCATTCGCCCCGACAGCCCTTGATACCCATGGCGCGGGCCTGGGCATCAACATAAACAAGGTCGCTACCGTCCGTCAGATGCCAGCCAAAGCGGGTGGGCGGCGACAGCACGATATCACGGCCCACGAAGCAGTCCCCGAGAGTCCGAATTAGAGCGCGATGAGTTTTAATGGAATCAAAACCCCGATCTAAGTTTTTGTTTTGTCGCGCAATTTTTCCGAAAAGTGGCTTCCACTTTATCGGATTGCGCTCTGGAGCCTCGCCCAGATGTCCCGCACTGCGTGTCACCAGATATGTCATCGTCCTCACCCGGCCGTAACCGCGCGCCTATCTTGAACGTCGCAGTCTGAACGCAGAATGAAGCGCTTCACCGGAAACGCGAAACGCTCCGGGCAACCGGAGCGTTCTGCAAAAAAACACTGGAGTCTTGAACTCAGACCGTCTTTTCGACCTGACTGTATTCGAGATCGACGGGCGTGGCACGGCCGAAGATCGAAACCGACACGCGAAGACGGGCATGTTCCGGATCCGAGCTCTCGACGACTCCGTCGAATGAGGAAAAGTGACCCGAAGTGATTTTGACCTTTTCGCCGATGTCGAAAGCCAGAACGGGCTTGGGCCGCTCCACCGCCGCGTCGACACTGCCGACGATGCGCTGAACTTCCTTCTCGGACACCGGCATAGGCTTGGAGCCAGAACCGAGGAAACCCGTAACTTTCGGCGTGTTCTTGACCAGGTGATAGGCCTCATCCGACAGCTCCATCTTCACCAGGACGTAGCCCGGAAAGAACTTGCGTTCGGAGTTGAACTTGCGGCCGCGGCGAATCTCGACGACCTCTTCGGTCGGAACCAGGATCTCGGAGAACTTGTCCTCCAGACCTTGCGACTTGGCCTGTTCACGCAGCGACTCTGCAACCTTCTTCTCGAAGTTCGAATAGGCGTGAACAATGTACCACTTGTGGTTTGGGTTCGACACTACAGCTGTGACGTCTGGCGTCGTACTTGGGACGGGATTAGCCATCGAAAATTCCTTAAGTGCCGATTTGGGCCAACATTTTGGACCCCCAGCCGAGTGCGAGGTCAACAACCAGGAAAAAGACACCGGCGAGAACGACCATGATCAAAACGAAGACCGTCGTGACCCAGGTTTCCTTGCGGGTGGTCCAGGTAATCTTGCGTGCTTCCTGACGGACTTCACTGAGGAACTTGATAGGATTGAACGGCTTTTTGGGCGCCTTGTCGGCTGTGTCAGCCGCGGCCGCCTTGGCCGGTTCGACCTTGCCGATGGCTGTGCCGCCGCCAGTCTTGCCGCCCGTGACAGTCTTGCCGCCCTGGACCGTCTTGCTCTTGACCTCTGGTTTCTTCACCGTGTTCAGCCTGTAAGTTGCCTGTTGCTCCGAGCAACAGAAATGAGGCTCGAAACCTGTATTTCAAGCCTCAGTTTGGTGGTGGCGCATTTTTACCGAAAAGTGCACTATGATTTCGCATAACACTTTTCGGAAAGCGCTCCGATAATAGTGGCAGGGGCAGAGGGGTTCGAACCCACGACCTTCGGTTTTGGAGACCGACGCTCTACCAGCTGAGCTATACCCCTATTGCTCAAGCGCAGGGCGCTCTCGCATTGAGCCGTGCGATGTATCAGCGCTTGCGGCAACTGGCAACAGGTTGAATGCGATTTTTCACATAAGCCGTGCAAAACGGGCGCCTTACGGCACGAACAACGGATCGACCACGGCCCAGAAGGCGGATTTGGGCGCTCCTGTCGTATCGAACAGCAGCGGGTGGTTCAGCCGCGCCGTCGGAAAGGTCGACAGCCATGTGCTGTTGTCGGCCACACCCCACAGGGTCACCGATTTAACGCTGGCGTGCGCCTGATACAGGTTGAACATAGCGCGATACTGGAGCGCCTGGGCGCGCAGGGCGTTGGTATAGGCGGCGGTGCCGACCACAAAGGCTGTCTGACAGCCGGTCGGCGGCGAGCTGTAGCAACTCCCCGAATCTGTCGTGTACAAAGACACATCCAACTCGGTGACGTGGTTGACCAGGCCGCGCGTCTCGGCCGCTACCAGAGCCGCCTCGGCATTGGCTACCGTCGGAAAGCCGGTATTGATATGGAACTGATGGCCGATGCCGTCGATCGGTACGCCGCGCGCCAGCATGGTATCCACAATGGCCATGAACCGACCCAGCTTGGCCGTATCTTCGGTGCCGTAATCGTTGATGAACAGCTGCACCGTTGGGTCCGCCGCGCGAGCGGCACGGAAAGCGATCTCAATATAGTCGGGCCCGAATATCTGATACCATTGCGAATTGCGGTAGTTGCCGGACGCGTCGTCGCGGGTTGCTTCGTTGACCACATCCCAGGCGTAGACCTTGCCCTTGAAGCGGGTCACGACATCGGTAATGTAGGTCTCCAGCCGCGCCTTGACCATGTCCTTATAGCCGGGTGCTGTCGAATCGCCTTCGAAAAACCAGGCCGGCGAGGTCTGGTGCCACAGCAGGGCGTGACCGCGCACCTCGATGGCGTTGGTCTGGGCAAAGGCCACCAACTGATCGGCCGGACCGTAGTTGTAGACTCCCGCCGATACACCGATCGGATCGGCTTTCATCACGCTTTCAGCCGTAATGCTGCCAGCATGCTTCAGCAGCACGGCATTTGTTGTGGCATTGACGGCCTGACCGGGATCGACCGCCATGCCAATCTTGAACCTGGCAGCAAAGTGCGTTTTCAGCGCCGGAGCTGTCGCAGGGTCCGGCAAGCTCGAACTACTGCTTGAGGAACTTGAAGTAGCACTGCTGGACGAAGACGTACCGCCGCCGCTGGAAGAACCGCCACCGCCTCCCCCACCGCAAGCCGACAACAAGGCGGACGCCGCGGCGGTCAAAACCAGCGCGCGGCGATCCAGGCGGACCTTTGAGGTCATGATATCTTCTCCCAAACGACTTTTTTCATTATGGGAGAGACGGTGGCGACAATTTCACCTTCTGTCAAGGTAGCGCTACCATGAAGCATCAATCAATGCCGCAATGCCTCCGTAAGACAACAGCATCCGACATAGATCATGGCTCTCGATCGGCTAGAGCGGGATGAGTTTTGATGGAATCAAAACTCCCGCTCTAAGCTTTTGTTTTGTCGCGCAATTTGTCCGAAAAGTGCATCACACTTTATCGGATTGCGCTCTAGCGGATCGCCACCAGCTTGCCGTCGTCTGTAACGACGAACACAGTATCACCAACCACGATTGGCGCGATATAGGCGGCGCCACCCAGCTTCAGCTTACCCTTGGGCTCGCCGGTTTTGGAATCGTAGGCCACAGCCTGACCGTCTGAATTGACCATAATCAGCCTGTCCGAGGCCAGGATAGGCCCAGTCCATTGCGGAACCTTGCCGACCAGCTTTTCACGGCCCATGCCGAAAAAGCCCTTTTTCATTTGCTGGCGGCCTTCGTTCAGGTCCTGTATCCAGTGGATCTGACCGCTATCGCGGCTAACGGCCATGAGTTCCCCTTGCAGCGACGTCAGGAAGACCACGTCGCCGGAAACCCAGGGAGAGTTAACACTGTCGGCCGGCACCTGCCATTTTTGCGTGCCGGTCCGCACGTCCATGGCGGCAAAAACGCCGGAATGGGAAGCGGCATAGACTACATTGTCATAGAGAGCCGGACGACCGGCGATGTCACGTATTTGCGACAGGGCGTTGGTCCGCGCTGACTGGGCCAGGGTCTGTTCCCACAAGGGGTCGCCGGTCGCCGTGCTCAGTGCGACGAGTTCCCCGGAGGAGAATGGCGCGATGATCAAATCGCCGGATACCACGGGAGAGGCCGATTTCAGGATCCGGGCCGGCTCTGCGATGGCTTGATAGGTCCATTTCATCTCGCCAGTCACCTGATCGAAGGCGAAAATCTGGTTGTCGACGTCAGTGGCGAAGACATGAGTCGCGTCAACCGTCGGGGCAGCGTGAAACTGGGTATCTACCGGCTTTTGCCAAAGAATGGCACCGCTGGCGGCATCGATAGCGTTGATCGACCGGTAACCCGAGGTCACAAACAGTTTGCCGTCGCCCGTCAGGGCCAGGCCCCCGCCGAAGCCGTGCTTGTCACGCTTCAGCTTCGGATTCAGGTCCAGTGACCACACTTGCGCGCCGCTGGCGACATCGAAAGCCGTGACGCGGGCTTGGCCATCAAGGGTGTAGACGCGCTGACCGTCTGAGACCGGCTGGGCGACGACCTCGGTGTGGGTCTTGCTGGCCGCGCCGATCGACCTGGTCCAGGCGACCTGAAAGCTGGCGGCGGCATTGCTGTGCTGGACGGACTGGACCGGACCGCCAGCAACCGGCCACGAAGCGACGGTTGCGGCAGGCGGCAGGTAGTAGCCGACATCCTTAAGGCTCTTGGACGGTGTCAGCTTTTGGTCGAACGCGACGATTGAAATTCGTTGGCCCTGGGAAGCGACAGCCTGGTTCTCAGGGTCTTCGCGCTTTGCTATTTTGCTGATGGTTTCACAGCCCTGCAGAGAGAGGCCGGCAGCGACGGCCAAAGCGAGGACTGCAGCGCCTTTTGCCGGGCGTTTCGCCAAGCGATTTGAAGAGGACATCATAGATGCGGTTTCCATGCAGGGGACTGATCAGATGAGCGAAAATGACTTATTGCGTCGGGATATTTGCGCCTGCCGGCATACCGGCGGGTATTGTGGGGACTTCGGCTGCCGGCATAGCCAGTACCGATTTGACCGCCGGTGCGGCCCCCGAGTCAATGGCTTGGACATACAGTTCAGCGCGTTTTTTCAACGCGTCGGGAGCGTCGAGCGCGAACGTCAGGGAGTTGAGATCGGTGCGGGCGCCTTTGACGTCACCGTTTTGCAACTTAGCCATGGCCAGAGCTTCGCGGGCGAGGAAACTATAGGGACGCTTGTCCCCGGCGAGCGGCGAAAGGCGTTTTTGGCTGTCCGCATAAACGCCCTTATCCATGACCAGATAGGCTGCCTTTAACGCGGCGAGGTCAGCCATTCGGGTATCTGCGGCGGCCTTGGCGGCGTCGTCAAACAGCTTGATTGCGTCGTCGGTCTTGCCCTCACGCTGGGCCAGACCCGCCAATTGCATCAGCGACATGGCCTTGTAGGCGCCGCTTCCGGTCTTGGCAGTCTCTTCAAATTTAGCCTTGGCGGCGGCGGAGTCGCCTGTGTCGGCGGCCTCGATTCCGGCCTGGAAAGCTTCCGACGCCGTGGCGGCTTCTTTTTTGCGCCACTCGTCAAAACCCCAGTACCCCAGGGCGCTAAGAAGCGCTACGGTGGCGATCCCGGCGGCCCACGGCGCTGCCTTTTTTAGGATGCGGGTCCATTCCTGGGCGCGCAGGTCTTCTTCGGTTTCTTCAAAAATATCGCTCAAAGGAGCATCCCCAGTCTTTTCGCTCTAAATCTATTCGTTATAGGTGTGGCCTTGGTTGGCAGCGCGCCCTTTGTCGGCGCGAACCTAGCCAAAGCCAAGGGCTTACGCAACCGGAATACAGCGCCCGCCCGCCCCCATAACTCATGTCAGACCCTATTACTTAGCAAAATATGTCTCTTCTGGGGCGGGAAAGCTGCGCGCCCTGACATCCTTGGCGTATTGCGCGGCGGCAGTGGCGATTTCGCCGCGCAGGTCGGCATAGCGGCGCACGAACTTCGGCGACCAGTCAAACAACCCCAGCATATCGTCCACAACCAACACCTGGCCGTCGCAGGCGTTGGACGCCCCGATGCCGATGGTCGGCACCTTGACCATGTCGGTGATTTCTCCAGCCAGGTCAGCGGCAACGCCTTCAACCACGATGGCAAAGGCGCCGGCGGCGTCGCTTGCCAGCGCTTCCTGCATAACCTTGTCGCGTTCGGACTGATTACGCCCCTTGGCCCTGAAACCGCCGTCAACATTGACCGCCTGTGGCCGCAGTCCGACATGGCCCATGACGGCGATGCCGCGGCATACCAGGTATGCGATCGTTGCAGCTACCGTTGGGCCGCTTTCGACCTTGACGGCCTGCGCGCCGGTCTCTTTCAACAACGTCACAGCGTTCTGGAACGCCTGTTCCGGGCCGGCTTCGTACGAACCGAACGGCATGTCGACGACAACAAAGGCGCGCTTGGAGCCGCGCATGACGGCCTTGCCATGCAGCACCATCATGTCAAGGGTCACCCCGATGGTATTGGGCAGACCGTGAACGACCATGCCGACGCTGTCGCCGACCAGCAAAACGTCGCAATGATCGTCGAGGATTTCGGCCATCGGCGCCGAATAGGCGGTCAGGACGACCAGCGGTTCCTTGCCCTTGCGAGCGGTGATTTCCGGCGCGGTAATGCGTTTGACGGGGGCTTGGGTGTGGCTGCTCACTACGCACAAATCCTGTTTAGTCAACAATCTAGCGCCTATGATCTGATTCCAGCCTGCAGCGCTAAATAGTCTCTTCTTGCGAATAGGCGTAATACACGCCCACTATCGCCAAACATAGGGAGAAGCTGACCCAAAAAAAGGCCGGGGTCTGCATATAAGTCAGATATTGCGCCGACGCGTCCATCAAATCCATAGAGGACTGTCGTACGACATCGACCAGTTCAACGCCGGCGCGCCAGGTTTCATCGGTTTCGGCCGCAGCCTGTTCGAGCGAACGGCCATAGGCCGACTTGCCGCCGACCTGCCAGTCCGGCATCCGCACCAGTTGCGCCAGCGCGTAGACCCCGCCGATAAAGCCGGCCAGGACGACCAGCCATTGCCGCAGCCACAATTTGACCTTCAGCCCCTGCATGACGCGGCGCTCGAAGGCCGGAGCGTCGTCATGGGCGACCGGGGCCGCATACAGATCTTCGATATCACTGTCTCTCATGATCCTGTTTCCAGAACGGCAGGCTTGATGGGCGAACTCGGCGCCAGGGACAGCTTCAGCTGATCCAGGGCACGACGAATATGACTCTTGACGGTGCCCAGCGGCATCTTCAGTTCGTCGGCAATCTCCTGATGACTCAGGTCGCCGCTGAAATTCAGACCCAGACATAGTCTTTCCATAGGTTTGAGCCGGTTTATGGCAGCATCAAGGCCGGGACTACGAAAATTTTCGTCGATGGCGGAGGGTTCGGGTTCAAAGGCAGTCATGTCGTCGGCCAGTAGGTATTTCTTCGACGACTTGACCTTCTTCAGATAGCGGCGGGCGGCAATCTTCTTCAACCAGCCGATGAAGGGACCATCAAATCGATAGTCTCCGAGGCGCTCATAGGCGATCATGAAGGCTTCCTGGGCCATATCGTCGGCGTCGGAAGATTGCGCCCCCATACGGCGAAGATGGGTCCGGATGGTACCGGCATGACGCTGAACCAGTCCGGCAAAAACGTTCCGGTCGCCGGCGGTGCACAGCCGCACCAGATCGACGTCGGATTGCCGGGAAAAGTCCAGTCTGTCGCCCGAGTTGGCCATAGCTTTCGTCGTTTCCGGGTTGCCGCAGCTATGACTATTTCGAACGCGTGTTGAGGCCGATAACGCCCAGTATCAGCAGGGCCAGACCGATCATGCCGGGTATGGCTGCAAGACCTGACAACTCGTTACCGAAGAAAGAGCCATGCTCGATGACCGGCCACAGCATCAGGCCTGCGGCCACTGCCATCAGGATAAGTCCGGCGCGAATATCGTTCATCGGAGTCTTCGCCTTGGGGACGGATTTTTGCAAACTGTCCATGAACTCGGCAGGAAGGGTTTCACCTTTTTCGATGGCTGTGCGCACCGTTTTTTGAAGTTCGGCATTATTGCGCGCCTTGGTGAACTGTATGATGGCGACAATCGCGATCGGCATACCGAACGTAAAAATAATCGCCACAATGGGGATAAGAATTCCAGCTTCCATAAAAGCTCCTTTTGGTTGGAGTAAAGGCAAGCCAATTGACGGCCTTTGACATTAGGAGGCCCCCAAAGCCTCCTTTGGATGCACGGATTCGGATTAAGTTTTTGTAATTCCATTTTCGCCATTTTGCGCTATGGACAGCGTTAACGCGCCGGGTCAATGTGCACCGGTTCACGATTATGAACGCTTCCATGAGTCCGCGGGTGAAGATCACCTGTCCGACCTGAGGCCAACAGGAGATTTTTATGGCGTTTCTTGCTTCGGCCCTTATGGCGCTGTCCTTGCTTCAGGCTGCCGAAACCGCCGACATCCCCTCGCCGGCTCAGCCAGCAGCCACTGAGCAGCGCGGCAACATCTTTACGCGTTGGCTCCCGGGCAAACGCAACGAATCAGCCGAGCAGGCCCCGGAGCCCTCCGATGAGACCGCCGGAACCGAAAAGCGCAGTACCATCTTCACGCGTTGGCTTCCCGGCAAGCGCAACGAATCAGCCGAGCAGGCCCCAGAGCCCTCCGATGAGACCGCCGGAACCGAAAAGCGCGGCAACATCTTTACGCGTTGGCTTCCCGGCAAGCGCAACGAACAAGCCGAACGGGCGCAAACAGAGACACCGCCGACCGAAGTCGAGGTCAAGGGCTTGCGCCGCTGGAAGAACATGTTCCCGGACAAGAAACAGAAGGTTTTGACCGACTACCACGGCGACAAGATCAAGACCCAGAAGTGGTCATCGGGTCAGTGGATCATCGAGGTACGCCGCGATGGCTTCGCCGACGGTACGCAGTGTTACCTGCGCACAAGGGAAATGGTTGGCAAGAGCCGCATAACCTATGCCGATGGGGTGCTGGGCTTCCGATTCAAGCATTATGTCGACCCCAACAAGGTGTTTTTTCGAGTCGACGACCGGCCATCCAAGGCCTGGCGTGCCGTTTTCCGCGATCTGCACATGCTTGGCCTGACGGTGAAACCCTATGCCAGTGACTACCGTGACGAGAGCGTCATCCTGATTCCGGCCGAGGAAATGGCTGGTGCACACGAAATCGCCATCCGGCCGACCGAGGAAGGAAAGCCGGAAAAATTCGACATTAAGGGCTTTGAGAAAGCCATGGCGGCGTCAAAGCGCGTCGGTTGTGTCGAATATGTCCGCGAAGATTTCTAGAGCACACTCCGATTAAGTGGACGCCCGTTTCTGGATAAACTGCGCGACAAAACAAAAACTTAGAGCGGGGTTTTGAGTCCATCAAAAGCCCGCTTCGGGGCGCAGTCGCAAAAGTACTGCACACTTTATCGGATTGCGCTCTGGCGAATGGCCTCAAGCTCGTGTTTTTCCCGTTTTGATGTTCGTGCCGCCGCAAAGCAGCGGGGTCGTGTTGTTCGCGGTAAACCTTCAAACACTTCGACACGGTCCTGAACTCAAAGCGTTTCCTCCAACACCTTTACCGTATCCGGCCGAAAGCCCGTCAATACCTGATCGCCGATTTCAATCAACGGGCGTTTGATCATCGATGGCTGCGCAATCATCAGCTTGATTGCCTTGGCTTCGGTCAAATCAACCTTGGCTTCCGGAGGCAAGTCCTTGAATGTGGTGCTGGCCTTGTTTAACACCTTTTCCCAGCCAGCTTTGGCACTCCAGGCTTTAAGCTTAGCCACACCGATTCCCGACTGCTTGTAGTCATGAAACTGATAGGCAACACCTCGCGCCTTCAACCAGTCGAAAGCCTTCTTCATCGTGTCGCAGTTGGGGATGCCATAGACGGTCAGCATAAGTGCTCCTCAGATCTGCGGCACCGTTAGCACGACTTTCCCGACGGTCAAACTAACTCGGCAACTCGCTCGTACTGCCCCAGAATGTGACCACCTGGCGCAGCGTGTTGGCATACTGCGCGCCGTCAAACGGTTTTACAACGTAGCCGTTGGCATGGCGTTCGAAGCATTCGCGGATATCGGTCGGCGATTCGGAACTGGTGAACATCACCACGGGAATCGATTTAAACTCGCTCGATTCCTTGACGACATTGAGGAACTGCTTGCCGTCCATGCGCGGCATATTGATGTCGAGCAGGATCAGGTCCGGCGTCCGGGCACCTTCGAACGCGCCTTCCTTGTGCAGGCATTCCAGCGCCTGGTTGCCGTTATTGGCCACCGTCATCCGCACTGGAGGCACAGCCGTCGTCAGAGCCCGTCGCGTCATCTCGACGTCGCCCTCATTATCTTCGACCAGCAGTATGTCGAGTTGAGAGCGCATGCGAGTTAGCCTCCGTCAGGCAATCTGAAGGTAAACACATTACCCTCCCACGGATGAGACGTAAAGCGCATGTCCCGCAGCATTAGAGCGCAATCCGATAAAGTGGACACCACCGCACGGGCGCTGCCGTTTTCGGAAAAACTGCGCGACAGAATACAAACTTAGAGCGGGGTTTTGATTCCATCAAAACGCATACCGCTCAAGCGTGTCAGCAGGTGCTATTCGTCTTGCGGGCCGGTTTTGTAAAAACCAGACTCTCCTGAGACGGTGGCGTCGGCGGGTCTCGGGGGCGCCCCAACCTGTCTGAGCGACAACCTGTGTGCTCCATCATGACGGACATTCGGCGCGCATTTTGCGGTTGATCCCGCAGCATTGGCGCCGCCGTGCCCATGGCGGGTGAGGAATTATGCCACCCATAAGATCTATTGTACCTTAACCAGAGACAAGGATGTGATGTGATCCTTGCCGCAAGTCGGGAATGACAGCGAACACGGTTAAACCCGTCTCGGACGCTATTCCCATTCAATCGTACCCGGCGGCTTCGAGGTCACGTCATAGACCACGCGGTTGACGCCCCTGACTTCGTTGACGATGCGGGTGGCACAGCGGCCCAGCACAGGCCACGGGAACTCGAAGAAGTCCGCCGTCATGCCGTCGCTCGACGTTACCGCCCGCAACGCCAGAACATCCTCATAGGTCCGTGCATCGCCCATGACACCAACCGTTTTGACCGGCAGCAGCACCGCGAACGCCTGCCAAATCTGGTCGTATAGCCCGGCCTTGCGGATCTCATCGAGATAGATGGCATCGGCCTCCTGCAAGGTCTTGACCTTCTCCGGCGTTACGGCGCCTGGAATTCGAATCGCCAGACCCGGCCCAGGGAACGGATGCCGGCCGACAAACGCCTCTGACAGACCCAGTTCGCGCCCCAGGGCCCTCACCTCGTCCTTGAACAGTTCGCGTAGCGGCTCGACCAGTTTCAGCTTCATATAGTCCGGCAATCCGCCGACATTGTGATGCGACTTTATCACGGCCGACGGCCCGCCCGACGGCGACACGCTTTCGACCACGTCGGGATACAGCGTCCCCTGGGCCAGGAACTGGGCGCCGTCAATCTTGGCGGCCTCGGCATCGAAGACGTCGATAAACAGCTTGCCAATGGTCTTGCGCTTGGTTTCGGGATCGTCGATCCCGGCCAGGGCGCCAAGGAAAAGCGCTTGCGCTTCAACGTGGATCAGCGGGATGTTGTAGTGATCCCTGAACAACGCCACGACCTGCGCGCCCTCTTCCTTGCGCAGCAGGCCGGTGTCGACGAATACGCAGGTCAGTTGCTCGCCGATGGCCTCGTGGATCAGTACTGCCGCGACGGATGAGTCGACTCCGCCCGACAGGCCGCAAATCACCTTGCCGGTACCGACCTGGGCGCGGATCTTTGCCACCTGTTCATCGCGGAACGACGCCATCGACCAGTCACCGGTAAAGCCGGCGATTTCGAACAGGAAGTTGCGGATGATGTCCGTGCCTCGGGCGGTATGGACCACTTCGGGATGGAACTGGACGGCGTAGAACTTGCGCTTTTCATCGGCGATGGCGGCATAGGGCGCACCTTCCGACACGGCGATGACCTCAAAACCTTCCGGAATGGCGGTAACGCGGTCGCCGTGGCTCATCCACACGGTTTCGTTGTCATTCAGCCCCTTGAAGATCGGTGACGGCTTGATGATGTCGATGCTGGCGCGGCCGAATTCGCGATCGTGACCGGCCTCGACCCTACCGCCCAGCAGGTCGCACATCAGTTGCTCGCCATAGCAGATGCCGAACACCGGCAAATTCATCTCGAACAGCTTGGCATCGATGGTCGGTCCCTCGTCGATGACGCTATGGGGCGAACCCGACAGGATGACCGCCCTGGGGCGCAGGCTGTCGATCGCATGGGCCGCCTTGGTAAAAGGATGGATTTCGCAATAGACGCCGCATTCGCGCACCCGGCGCGCGATCAGCTGCGTCACCTGGGAGCCGAAATCGATGATAAGAAGCGCTTCGTGATGAGCGGGCACTTAGGACGTCCTTGTATAGGCGGCAATAAAGAAGCCGTCGGTGGCAGTGGTATGGGGGGTGAGACGCAGGCGGTGGCCCGCAGAAAGTTCAGTCAGCTGCGCCGTGTTGTCGACGAACAGGCCGGCCATCCCGGCCAGGCTGTGAATGGGCAAGGCAACGAAGGCCGGGTTCTCAGCTTCGAACACATCGGCCGTGGCGGCATTTTCATCATCCAGCACCGAGCATGTGACATAGACCAACCGTCCGCCGGGCCTCACGCAGCGTGCCGCGCGCGACAGGATATGGGTTTGCAGGGTGTGCAGCCGCTCGACCTCGGCTTCGTTGAGGCGATGGGCTTCTTCCGGATGACGCCGCCAGGTACCCGAACCTGAACAGGGCGCATCAACCAGGACCAAGTCGGCGTCGTGCAATTGTGACAGTTGCGTATCATTTTCCGGATCGAAAAAATGGACGAAATGCGCTGATGCTCCGGCGCGCTGCAAACGCGGCTCGATGGCCCGCAGGCGCTTTTCGACGACATCGCACGCATAGATCTCGCCCTTGCCGTTCATCATCTGGGCCAGCGCCAGGGTTTTCCCGCCGCCGCCGGCGCAAAAGTCGATGACCTTCGGCATCTTGCCTTTGTCGGCGCCTGGCAATAAACCGGCCCCGGCCAGAAAAGCCGCCAGTTGTGAGCCCTCGTCCTGGATCTCGATCAGCCCCTGCTGATAGGCCGTTAGCTTGACCAAACTGGGCGGCGGCTCGGCCGGCAAGCGGATGCCGAAAAGCGAAAACGGTGTCGGCTGCGGTGAGAGCCCCTCTTCAACCAAGACTTTAAGCATGGCCTCGCGAGTCGTCTTGGCGCCATTGACCCGCAGGTCGATGGGCGCCCGGGGCATCATGAGGCAGGTGGCTTCGACCGCCCACGCCCCGCCGAACTGCTGCTGGAAACGACTTACGACGAACTCCGGCAAACCGCTCCTGACCCACGCCGGAGCCTCGCCATCGGCCGCCGACAACAAGCCCCTCTCGTCTTCGGTGAGTGGCTGCGGGCCGTAGCCGGCGCCACTATACAGGATTTCGATGTCTTCAATGGCCATGCCGTCGATCAGGGCCAGGGACGCGAGCACGAGGGCCCGGCCTTCGCCCTTCGTGTGCCCTGGTGACTTTTCCCCCTTCTGCATCGCCCACAGCAGCCGCGACCTGCCGCGGACACAGCGGTAAACGCGGTCGGCAATGGCACGGCGGTCCTTCGATCCAGCGTAGCGGTTGCCCTGGCCCCACTGCTTCAGCACCGCTTCCACCGTGGTGCGCGTCCCGGAAACCTGGTCAAGGATGTCGGCGGCGGCCTGGAGACGAGCGGCCGGCGTCAAATGGTGGTTCCGAAGGCGGGGTTTCCAAACACCAGCGTGTAAAGGCACATCAGAAGCCCCACCAGCGAAAACACAAAGGCAATCGAGCGGATGTAGCGAACGCCGAATGCGTACAATGGCACATAGGCAATGCGGCCGACCAGGTAGATATGCGCACCCAGGATCGAGATACTGTCGGACTTGGCGGTAAAGTTCAGGCAAACCGCGATAATGCAAAAGAAGACATAGGTTTCCATGAAATTTGCAAATGCGCGCTCAAGGCGTCCCGCCAAAGGCGGCACCTCAAACGGCGTATCACGCGGTCCGGAATTCCATTTCGCGTATCCTGCTGCCTTGAAGGCAGCAAACGGAGCTGCCAGCAAGGTGATCAAACCGACCAGACCTGCCCAAACCGCTACCCAAAGTTCCTGCGTCATGTGTTACTGCCTGTAGTTTGGGGCTTCGCGCGTGATCATCACGTCATGGACATGGCTTTCGCGCAAGCCCGCATTGGTGATGCGAACAAAGCGCGCCCGTTTCTGGAATTCTTCGATGGTCGGAGCCCCGACATAACCCATGGCCGCGCGCAGTCCGCCGACCAGCTGGTGCAGCACCGGGGCAATCGGCCCCTTGTACGGGACTTGGCCTTCGATGCCTTCGGGGACCAGCTTCATGGAATCGCGGACCTCCTTCTGGAAGTAGCGATCGGCCGAGCCCGAGGTCATGGCCCCGAGCGAGCCCATGCCGCGATACGACTTGTACGACCGGCCCTGGTACAGGATTTCCTCGCCCGGCGCCTCTTCTGTGCCGGCGAACATCGACCCCAGCATGGCGGTCGCCGCCCCGGCGGCGATGGCCTTCGCCAGGTCGCCGGAGAACTTGATGCCGCCATCGGCGATGATGGGTACGCCTGAACCTTCCGCAGCGCGAACGCTGTCGAGGATGGCAGTCAGTTGCGGCACGCCGACACCGGCAACAATGCGCGTCGTGCAGATGCTGCCTGGACCGATACCGACCTTGACGGCGTCAGCGCCGGCGTCGATGAGGGCACGCGTGCCGTCATAGGTGGCGACGTTGCCGGCGACGATCTGGACCTTGTTGGTTTCCTTGCGCAGCCGGGTGACGGACTGCAATACCAGGCTGGAATGGCCGTGGGCGGTGTCTATGACAACGACGTCAGCGCCCGCCTCGACCAGGACCATGGAACGCTCGAAGCCGGCATCACCGACGGTTGAAGCGCCCCCGACCAGCAGCCGGCCGGACGAGTCCTTGGCCGCGCTTGGATAGGCCTGGGACTTCTCCATATCCTTGACGGTGATAAGGCCGACTGAACGGTAGGCATCGTCAACGACGATGATCCGCTCGATGCGATGCCGCGCCATAAGGTCTCGCGCCCGGGACTGGTCGACGCCATCGGTAACGGTGATCAGGTTTTCCGTCGTCATCAACTCGGCGGCAGTCTTGGAGCCATCGCTTTCAAAACGGATATCGCGGTTGGTCAGGATGCCAACCAGCCTGTTGGTTTCGCGCTCGACGACCGGGAAGCCGGAGATGCTGCGCCGGGCGATGATATCGCGAACCTCCGCCAGCTTCGTGTCGGGATGGATGGTGATCGGATTGATGACCATGCCGGATTCAAAGCGCTTGACGGCGCGGATCTCGTCGGCCTGCTGCTCGTTGGTCAGGTTGCGGTGAACGATGCCCATTCCGCCGGACTGAGCCATGGCGACGGCCAACCTGGCTTCAGTAACGGTATCCATGGCGGAAGAGACCAGCGGGATGTTCAGGCTGAGTTCGCGGGTAAATCGGGTCTTCGTTTCGACCTGGGTGGGCATGACCTCAGACGGGCCGGGCTCCAGCAAAACGTCGTCGAAGGTGAGGCCTTCGCGTATATCCATAAGGAACGCTCCATTTTGCGGCTTGTGCATAGGGGAATCGCCGAGGGAGGTAAAGGGGCGCGGAAACAAATTATTGTTTCGGCTTATCCCATTTCTGTAACGCTGAAGGATTCGTGTTAGGGTGCCGAGGTGATGGAGGGGGAAGACGACATGTTGATCGTTCCGCGTATCCTGATGAGCGTTCTGGGCGCAGCTGCCGTGACAGCCTTGGCGCTGAGTGTCATGGGTTACCTGGTGATGACCGGAAAAACCGCCGTTGACGGATTGTCCATTGCCCAAGCCATCTTGAGTATTGGTTTTTACAATGCCCTGACCGTTGCCGTTTTGATCGGTATGCCCCTGTTTGCCTGGTTGCACCGGCGGGGACGCCTGACTTGGTGGCCTGTTATGTGGACGTCATTTATGACAGGACTTGTTGTAATCGAGCTCTATTTTGTAGCTCTCTATGGTCATTACGACTTGTTGCTTGCCCTTGCCGCGCCCTGGTTTCTCCTGCCGCTCTACAGTTGGTTTTTTTATCTCCTTGCGCCGCTTGCCGGTTTGACAGCTCTGTTGGTATGGAAAACGTTCCCGGGTGCCACGACCGAATTGCCTAGGCGGCCGTTGCCTTCAGCCCGATAATCGCCGTCACCAGCATGGCCAGAAAAACGACGCGCAAGGGCGTCACCGCTTCGTGGAACAGCACCATGCCCAGGATCGCTGCCCCCAGCGCTCCGATACCGACCCACACGGCATAGGCCGTGCCTATTGGCAGGGTCTGCGCGGCCTTGGCCAGCAGGAACATGCTCAGCGCCAGAGTGATGATCGTAAATACCGAAGCGACCGGCTTGGTGAAACCGTGGCTGTATTTCAATCCGATGGCCCAGCAGATCTCCAGCAGGCCGGCTATGATCAGATATATCCAGGCCGGAGTGAGGCCGAACGAAGCGGCCATGCTATTGGATCTTCTCGGCCTTGGTGATGTTCTTGTACATCGACAGAATCGGAATGCGGAAGCCGTAATGGCTGATTTTGAATCTGCCCTTTTCGGCCAGCTTGCCTTGGATGTCGGACGAGTTGAACTTGAAGTAGTGGAGACTGTCGGTGTTACGGTAGGTGCCTTCGCTGGTGAAGACGAGATAGACGTCCTGGCGTTTACCATTTTTCGTCATCAACTTGTTTTCGACATGGGTGACCGTGACTTCCGAGGACCCATGTGTCCAGTAAGGCGTCGTCGCCCAACCCACGAACAGGATCACCACAACCGCGACAATGGCGAAAATCAGCTTTTTCACAACGCAATCTCCCATGAGGGCGCCACCCTAGCGCCGATCCTGCCAAGCGACAATGAGAGAATGTCGTAACCTCGCCTATCCCTTGAACCCCGTCGCCAC